>JBKBPR010000001.1:0-605302 GCA_046293135.1 Alphaproteobacteria bacterium
GATGGCGGCAAATACCCCGATGGCCAGCATGAACAAAACATCAGGCGCAGCGGCGGCAATCACGCGGTCATAAACCATCATAATATAAAGCGGGGTCGTCAGCGCGATCACATTCAGCACAAACCCCGCCGCCATAATCTGCGTGAACGTACCGCGAAAGCGATTAAGGAGCGCGCGGAACCAGCTATGGCCTGAGCCTTGCCGCATGAATTTCGATATCGAGCGGCGGTTCTCGTCATAGCGCTGGAAAAACCAGATCGTGCCGTCCTCGGCCAAAGAGGGCGGGGTGACGCTCACGATTTTTGCGATAGGATCAAAGAACAGCAAGTTGGATTCTTTGTCGCGGCCGATCAAAACACTCGGCTTGCCGGAGGCGGGAATAAAAATCGCGGGCAGCAAGCGCACATCAATATCATTCAAATCACTTTCGGCCTTGCGGCAAAAATACCCCAGATGCGCCATCGTGTTGAGGAAACTCGCCTCATCCATTTCCGTTTGCTCATAGGGCAGGGCTTCAAGGATACGGTGAATTTTGCAACTCGGCTCCAGCGAGAGAATCAACGCGCATAAACAAATCTCCCACGCGCCGTCCTTGTGAAAATTCTCGCGTCCGGTTTTGGTCAGAAGATCGAGCATATTCAAGATCGGCGGCGAATCGACATAGCGTTCGAAAAGATTGGGATTGTTTGGCGGGCTTGTGGGCGCTTCTATTGCCTGTATTGCCTGCGCCGCTCCGTCATCAGATACGGCATCAGATACGGCATCAAGTTCCATCTCAAACTCAGTCGAATCAGCCGCAGCGTTAACAGAAGATGCGCGCTCAGGGCGCTTGAGGAAATTCAAAGCCATCATAATCGCAGTTCCTTATACGGGGTGATGTTGTTGCGGCCAAGCGGCTTGGCCAGCGGAGTTAATGCACCGTTCTCAAGCACAAAATGCCTGTCCGCCAGCGATTTGATGTTGTAATCATCGGTCACAAGCACCAGCGTCGCCTTGGATTTGAGCTGCGCCAACAGTGAGTAGATCAACGTATAACCGTCCAGATCAAGCGCGCTATCGGCATTGTCAAACAGGATAATTTTCGGCTTATTGGCCAGAACGCGGACAATCGCGATACGCTGTTTTAATCCGGCGGTGATGTTATCGGTGCTGTTGCCGTTCAGGAATGTGTCAAACCCTGCGGGCAGTTTTGCAATCTCCTCATTAACCCCGACCAGAGCGGCAATCTCCCGCGCCAGATTTTCAGGCGTTTGCCGAAAGCAGGTCATATTGTCACGGATCGTGCCGCGGAAAATGACGGGCTGCGAACGAATGAATCCGATATGACGGGTCAGGCTTTGCGGGTCAAAGGCGCGAATATCCTCCTCGTCAATCATCACGCGGCCAGAGCAAGGCGGATAAATTCCGGCGATAATATTCAGCAATGTTGTCTTGCCGCTGCCGTGCTGGCCGGAGATGTAAATACTCTCGCCGCGGCTCATCGAAAAGGAAATATCGCGCAGCAAGAATTGATCGCTGTCTTGATGTTTGAAGCTGACCGCCTCGACCTCAAGCTTGCCGCTCGCCACCAATCCATTCGGATTTTCAAATGGCAGTTTTATGATTTGCGGAGTTTTGAACAAATCTTGCAAATGATTTTGCGCCAGCGTGTAATCCTGATATTTCGTCCAGAGCGATAGTGCTTTTTGCACGGGCTGCATGATACGGCCAGAGAGCAGCAAAACCGCAATCAATCCCCCTGTGCTAAGTCCGCCGCTTAACACCAGCAACGCGCCGCATGTAATCACGGCGGCGACCATCAAATTCGAAAATATCGCGGCGGAATTTGATGTATGCGCGATTTCCTGCGTCACCGTATAATTGGTATAGGTCGAATTTTGCTCCAGCGCTTCATAGCGGCGCTCGAAAAATTTCTCCAGCGCAAAGGACTTGAGCGTGTGAATACCTTTCAGGGATTCAATCAGAAAGTTAAAGCGCGTATCATCGGCGTGCTCGCGCTCTTCGAGCGCTCTTTTCAGCCGCGAGCCGTTGATAATCGAAACGGCAATAAACAGCGCCAGAATGGTGGCGGGGATAAAAGCCAGAACGCCCGATATATAAATAATGAGCGCGAAAAACACCGGAACAAAGGCCATTTCAACCCAAACCGTAAAGAAATAGCCATTGTGAAAATCTTTGGTTTTGCCGATGCAGCCGATACGGTTGAGATGCTCGCCGATGCCGTGATGCTGCATTTTTGACAGATCGGCATTCAATGTATTTTCCATCGCCTTGCACGATAAATGATGCTCATACGATGCACCTGTGCGACCGATCATATAGGCACGCGCAAGGCGCAGAACAATCTCCAGAAAAATAGCCAGACACACCCCCGCTATTAAAACGGGAAGTGTGCCTGTTCCCGGGTTGGGAAGAATGCGGTCATAAACCTGTAAGGTCATGACCGGGAGAGACAATGAAAGAACATTGATTCCGATGGTCGCAATCAAAAGATTTGGCCAAAGCCCGAAAGAGGTTTCGAACTTCGGAATGAAATTTATTTTCGTATGCTTATGCTTATGCTCATGTTTATGCTTGTCGTCATGTGCAAAGCGTTCGGCGTATGCGCCGTTTTTCAACCCGGGATGATGTGTCATTTATCCGAACAAGCCTCCCCCCAATTTACCGATTTTGATGGGGATGATCGCCTCGACAGCGCCCAGCCCTTCGGCGATTGTGCCAATCGGGTCGGGCAGGATATCATCTTGTAAAATGCTTTCCGTCCAGCTTGGCTCATCTGCGCCGCCGCCATCGCCCAATAGACCGCCGCCCAATAATCCGCCGCCGAGCAGATCGTCCAGCGTGCTTGTGACGTTATCGAGCGTCTCACCGAGCAGGGTATCAACCGTGTCCGTTACATCATCAAGAGCCTTGCCCGCGCCGCCCGCGCCGATATCGAGAATGTTATTCACGAGCGGTTCAAGATCGAGCAGGGCGATAGCATCGCTCAGCGTTTCTTCGAGCGCGCCGTCCAGCGGATTTTCGCCGGAGAGAATTCCCTCCACCGTGTCACTAAGCAGATCGCCGACAAAGCTCAAAAGCGTGTCTTCGCCTGTGCCGCCTGCCCCGCCATTGATGATCGGGTTTGCAATATCGCCCAATATGTTCAAGGAGAGATCAAGATTGAGATCAATATCGCCGACCAGCGCCTCAATCGGATCAAGCGTGATAGAGAGCGTTTCATTGATCAGCGTCCCTGCGCCCGCCGCAATATCCAGATCAATCGTAATATCGCTGTCAGCACCGTCCTGATTGTTGTTATTCGTGCCGAGAATGCCGCCGAGCAATCCGCCTGTGAGGGTGTCGGCGATATCGGTAATCTGGTCGATACCGTCTTCCAGCCCTGCGGTTAACGGCGCGAGCGCATCATGGGTGAGATCATCAACGATGGAGAGAACATCAGCGGCCAGCGGGTCGATTGTCTGGCTGAGTAGCCCGTCAGATTCCAGATCACCCAACAATCCTCCATCCAACAATCCGCCATCCAATAATCCGCCATCTGCGCCGAGCAAATCGCCGATATCCGACAGCACCCCGCCGAGCGTATCAAGCGGGTTGGAGAGCAGCGGTAGGTCCTCCAGTCCCAGATCATCAATAACACTGTGCAGCACATCGTGAATATCGCCGAGCGCCGCCGTTACCAAATCATCGGCGCTATCCAGAACCGCCAGCACATCATCGACGCTCGCGCCCAAATCTTTGAGGTCGAGATTGCTCAGGATATCGGTTGTGCTATCCAGTGTCGATTGCAGCGCCGCCGTGGTATCGGCTAAATTTTCCAGTGTGTCATTGATAAGCTCAATCCCGCTGAACTCGCCGATTGCGCCCAATAGATCAAGGGTTTGATCGAGCGAGATATCAAGGCTTATATCAGCGGCGAGAATATCATAGAGCGGCACATCCAGCCCCGCCGAGAGCGTTTCAAGCACATCAAGGTTAAGCGTCAAATGCAACCCTTCGAGCTTACCGCCGCCACCGCCGCCGCCCAAAACCTGATTGAGCACACTTACCAGCGTGTCGCTAACGATATGGATTTTGGTCAGGCTTTGATCGAAAATATGGGTGAGGGTCTCGGTCAGATTTTGCGTGATGTCATTGATAACGGTCAAATCAACCAGATTATTGATCTCCAGATTTTGCACAATTTCGATGAGCGGCTGATAAATATCGGTAACCGAATTGTTCAGCGTGATAATCGTATTGTTGATCTGGGTGAAGCTGTTATTGATGATCGTATTGATATCGCCCGCATCAATCTGGATCAGCGTATTGTTGGTGTTATAGTTGTAATTATAATTGTTGATAATCGTCGTGTGGCCGCCGTAATAATGTCCGCCGCCGCCACTGCCGTCAGCGCCGTTTAAACCGTTTTGCCCATGCGCACCGTCATTGCCGTCCGCCCCGTTCTGGCCTTGCTGGATGGTTGTTGTTTGCGTTGACGAACTGCTTTCGAAATTATTGATAACGGTTTCCCCGCCCAATCCCCCGAATGACAGAGCCGAACCGCTATTGCCCGATTGCTCTGCGGCGCTGAATGTTCCGAGCGTTGATGTGACGCTGCTATTATTGTCTTGCGTGTCAAATGCGCCCAAACCATCACCGCCGGAGGATACATTTCCGCCCGCGATATTATCACCGCCCATGCTGTAAAGGCTATCGATGGCGTTATCAAAGCTCGAAGCGCCGCCGAAATCACTTTGATTTCCGACACCGCTCAGCGCGCCGATTGTGGTATCGCTTCCGCCGAAAAAATTATCGCCCTGCGCCGCTCCGGATTCGGCATTGCGGATGGCCTCATCGGTTTGCGTTGCTTGTAAGCTGGCATAGGCCATATTGCCCGACCCGAACAGGCTTTCGGTTACGCCGTCCAGATCCTCGGCCATATATTGATCGGCGTCGAGCTTGGAGGGGATGACCATATTGGCCGTATCCAGAACGGCATCAATATTCTGAGTCTCAACGGATTGAATTTTTTCCAGACGCTCTTGCATCCTATCGGTTATGGCCATGGTTTTTCTACTCCCAGAAATAATTTTTAAAAACGCGTTTACTCATGTATTCAGAATATCAATTACAGGTTGAGTGATCGTAAAGGATATGTTTCAGTCATGATGTTTGTTTGTTTCAAAATTGTTTCATCAGCCACGTGCCGCAGAAACGCGCCATAGAGAGCCGTGGAGAGAGGAAGAAAATCCGTGAGTTTACCGACGATTTTGCTGGTTGAGGATGATAAAATGACCCGCGCCATGTTGCGCGATTCACTCGAAGGCCATGATTTTGTAATTCTCGAAGCGGCCAATGCCAAACGCTCGCTTGATGTACTGGAGCAGCATGACGTGCATCTGATTTTGCTTGATCTGCATTTGCCCGATGCCAGCGGCCCCGCCATGATCGGACGTATCAAGGCGGTGACGAATGTGCCGCTTTTGGTTGTCAGCGGCGATCACGATGAGGCGTGCAAGATCACCAGCTTTGAAATGGGCGCGGATGATTATGTGACAAAACCGTTCCACCCCGATGTGCTTGCGGCCAGAGTGAGAGCGCATATCCGTCGTTTTGAAGAATTGGCGGCGCAGCTTCCCAAATCGCTGGAGGCTTGTAAAAAATTGCGTTTGGGGGTGGATATTTTCTGGACGCTTGATCCGCAAAAATTCCAGATTTTTGATGCGCAAGGCGGCTCGGCGGGGTTGAGCGCTGCCGAATTTCGTTTGTTATATTTCATGGTCGAGAATGCGAGCAGGGTCATAAAACGCAGTGAGTTATCCGATGTTTTGTTTGAAAATGGCCGTCCTGTCAGTGACCGCGCCGTTGATATCAAAATTGCCCGTATCCGCAAAAAGATCGGTGACAATGCGGCGGATAATCCCGAGCAGTTGATACAAACGATTTACGGTGTCGGCTATATGCTTGATGGGGGGTGTATCGTGCCGTGTGACTAACGCCTCGCGCGTGAATCTCCCCGCAACCTCTCACAAAAAATTTTTAATTTTAATCTAACTTATAGTTGTATTTGTTAATGTTTAAAAAGGAAACCGCCACATGAAAATCAAATCATCACAAGATCGTCTTGAGAGATTTATTCCCTGTTCTTTGCGTTATGCGTTGCTGTTTTTTGTGGTGATGTGTGCGGGGACGTTTTTTGTGTCAATCGCACAAGCTCAAAGCGCCTCCTTCGAAAGCGCTGCGCCCCAGAGCGTTTCGCCCAAAAGCGTTTCATCTGAGAGCGTTTCGTTGCAGCAGGTCATGCAAACGGCCTATGAATACAGCCCCGTAATCTTGGCGGCGCGGCAAGAAGTGATAACTGCGCAGGAATCAATCAATCAGGCGCGGGCGCTGATTCGTCCAAATCTATCGGCGCAATCGCGTATTTATTCCGAGCAGCTCAGGAGCAAGCCCTCAACCGGGAGCAGCAACGATTTGACCAAAGAATTGGGGCTGGATGCCAGCCAGCCGATTTGGACGGGCGGGCGTTATGATGCCGAGCGGAGTGAGGCTGAAGCGCGGATTGTGGTTGCGCAATCTGTTCTGGAACGCGCTGAACGGGATTTATTCTTATCGATGATGCGCGTTTATTTGAACCTGATGCAAGCGCGGGAAGTGCTGGCCTCACGGCAAAAAAACGAGGAAATTTTACGCACCGAATATCAAGGCGCAACCGAGCGGCACGAGCTTGGCGCAATTACGCTTACCGATGTGCATCAGGCGCGCTCAAGGCTTTCGCGGGCGCAGGCGGCGCGTGTTCAGGCCGTTGATGCGCTCTCGATTGCCGAGGAAAATTTCGTGCAAATCACGATGATGCCGCCGCCTGCCGTTATGCGCTTTCCCTCGGATCTGGAGGTTGATCTTCCGCAGCAGCTGGAGGCGATGATCGCGCTGGCGGCGCAGCGCAACCCTGATATTGTGCTGGCGCAAAACCGCAAATATTTGCTTGCGCGTGATATTGATATTATCCAGAGCGAGCGCAGGCCGCGGGTTAGCGCCTTTGCATCTGTCACCCAGCAATATGATCCGCAGCCGGGAGTTTTCTCGCAAACCCGTAGCGAAGTGATCGGAATGCGCGCAGATGTCGCGCTGTATCAGGGCGGGGCAACGCTCTCGCGTATCCGTGAAGCACAGGGGCAGGTCAAGGCGCAATCCTTTCGCATCGAAGATGTCAGCCGCGAAGTGCGGCGCGATGTCAGCAATAATTTCAACTCTTATGTGCTGTCGCTGGATTTGATCGCAGCGCGGGAGATGGAATTGCAGGCCGCGCAAAGCGCATTGGAAGGCGTGCGGGAAGAGGCCTTATCGGGGCAGCGCACTATGCTTGATGTGCTCGATGCCGACCGCGATGTGATCGAAGCGGAAATTGCCGTGCTGGCTTCGCGCTATGAGGCCTTGTTCACGCGGTTCTCGCTTTGGGCGTCTATCGGGGTTTTAACCGCGGACAATATGGCTTTCGGGAAAATCTAAGCGCCCGCGAACCGCGCCGCAACAGTGTATTTTCTGGGCATTTTTAGGTTATTCATAAATACTGTGGAGCGTTTTGAGGATTTTTCTTGGCTGAATTTTCCTGAATATTCTATACTACTCTGCATAAGCATAAAATTTTAACTGAGTTGAGTAGAGTATCCGCTATGGGGTTCAAGAAAACGACCGAAGGCCGCGTGTTTTTCAGCAATATTGATGAGAGCGCTGCGGCTTCGCGCAATGAGCGCCAGAGCTATGATGAGCGCAGCTCTTTGCCCGATGATCGCGCCGCTGCGAGCGCCAAGGCACTGCTTGGCCGTCAGGATACAACCCAAGCCCAGATTGTCGCGCTGCTCAAGGCGCTCAATCACAAGCTCCAAGACACTCAAGCCGACCGCGCCGCCCTACATAAGGAGCTGAAATCCTACAAAAAAGCGGTGCAGGAGCTGCAGGAAAAAGCCGACCGTCAGGAGCGCGAATCGCAGCTTATCAAAAAGCAGATTTCCGAATCATCGAATGGCGCGGTGAAAAAAGTCCTCGATACCCAAAAACTCACGCAAGAGGCCTATGCCGAATTTTCCGAGGCGCGAAAGCTGATCTTGCAAATCGAGGAACGCGCCGAACGCGCTGAAACCCAAATCAAGCGCCAGCAAACGCAGATCAAGCAATCCGAAGAGCAAATTCGCGTCAAATATGAAACGCTGGAGCAAAAACAAAAGAAACACGCACATGATGTGTTGGTGAAATTGACTGATCAGGAAAGCCGTCAAAAGCTGCTCGACAGCCGCGTTGACGAAGCCTTGAACGCGACGCAAAAAATTGAGCGCAAGATTGAAAAGGCGGTGCAGGAACGCGCCCGCCTTATCCGCAAGCTGGAGCGTATCGAAGAGAGCGTTTTGCAAACCAATGAAGCCTTGAACGCCCGCGCAATGGTGCTGTTGACCGATCAGGCGGCTGGCGGTATGACGGGGTCTGGCGCGGCCTCTGCTTCTAAAGCTAATGCGGCGATTGGCTATGATGATGCCAATGGCGAGATGAATCGCAACGCGCTACCGTTCTGGCGCAAAAGCAAAGCCATGCAGGCCGCTTCGGTCAGTGCGGTTGTGGTTATCGCCGCGCTTGCGGGCTGGGGTATCTCGGAAATCCAGCGCCCTGCTTCGCTATTAAGTCCTTCGGCTGTTTTCACCTCTGTGCAGAGAGATGCGCCCTCCTCATCACAGCAGAGCGCCGCACAACAAACCGCATCATGGCAAGCGCCATTTGAAAATATCGGCGATCTTGGCCGCGCCAACGCGCTTGATGAGGAGTCCGCGCGGGCGTTTGATTCTCTGATTGATGAATATAACGCCGTGCCGCAACAACAAGAGATTGATGATAGCGCTGCCATCGCTGCGCCCGCTGAGTTCGGGTTGCCCGCAACAGATCCGGCCAGTAATGATATCGGCGCGATTGATCTGAATGACGAGCAGCAAATTCTGGCTTTGCTGGAAAATAATCCCGATGCGCTGGCGGCGCAGCTTAACGCGCTGGAGCCTTCAACCCCCGCGCCTGAGCCGAACATTGAACAGCCCGCCGCTGTTGCGCCTGCGCCCGCAACGACGACCAGCGCGACCACAACCACCATACAGCCCAGCACCGCCGCGCGCGAAAATCTCACCGCTTCACTGGCATCTGTCGCCTTGCCCTCACGTTTGAGCGGAACGCTCGATCAGCGTATCAGGCCGGATGGCAACTTGCCCGCCGCGATCAAGGAAGTCGAAAACAGCGCCTTTGAAGGCAATGGCAATGCCCAACATGATCTGGCCGCGATTTATACCGCCGGTCATGCGGGTGTACGTCAGGATTACCGCCGCGCCGCGCAATGGTTCGAAGAGGCCGCGCATCAGGGCGTTGCCAATGCGCGCTATAATCTCGGCGTTTTGCATCATCAGGGTATCGGTGTGACCAAAAATATTGAAACGGCGTTTGAGTGGTATAAAACCGCCGCCGCCCTCGGCCATCCTGAGGCGCAATATAATCTCGGCATCGCCTATATCGAGGGTTTGGGCGTTCCCTATGACCCGATCAAGGCGGGGGCGTTCTTTGAAAATGCCGCTCATGCTGGCGTGACCGAGGCGGCCTATAATCTCGGTTTGATTTATGAGAACGGGCTTTATGGTAGGCCGCAACCTGATATTGCGTTGATGTGGTACAAGAAAGCCGCCGATCAGGGCAGTCCCGAAGCCCGCGCCGCGCTTGAGCAATTGGCCAAAACGGTGAATATGTCGATCAGTGAGGTCAACGCGATGATCGAGGCTTTGGAAAAGCAGGGCGGCACTGCACAAACGCAAATTACGGCTCAAAAAAAAACTGAAGAATTAGCGGGCGCTACGCCGTCCGTTACCGCGCCGACTTCTCCAAGCGCGGCGGCGCAATCAACGAATACGGCATATTATAATGATGCGGGCGCGGGCAATCTCGTGATGCGCGTGCAAGAAACGTTGATGGGAATCGGGCTCTACCCAGGCCCCGCCGATGGGGTGGGCGGCGCAATGACCCGCGATGCGGTCAGAAGCTATCAATCGCGGTTCAACCTGCCTGTGACGGGTGAGATTACCCCCGATTTGGTGGCGCATATGAATGGCCGCGCCACGTCTGAAGAGGGGCAATTCGGCGAACAAGGCTCCCGCCCTTAGGGTGTTTTCAAATTTTACAACGTCACGGCGCGGCGTTCAGCAGCCCTGATTTTATCCAATATGTGCCGAATTTTTCCGTAAGCTGCGCGGCGGCGTTTTCGGCTTGGCGCGGTGTTTCAAAAAGCCCGAAGCAGCTCGCCCCCGATCCTGATAGGCCGTGATAGGCGCAATCGGGCAGGGTTTGAAACGCCGCCAGAATATCTTCAATTTCGGGAACGCAGGCAATCGCGGCGGCGGTCAGGTCGTTGCCTTGGCGCTGCGGAAATGTTTCGCGCAAAAAAGCGAACAGGTTTTGCGTTGTCTGAAACTCTGTCGGGATGTTTTTTGGTTTTGTGAATGCCGTTTTCATCTGCGCGAAATGTTGAAACACCTTTGCGGTCGGGCAGGGCTTCAACGGATTGACAATCACAATCGGCGTGGCGGGAAAAGCTTTGAGCGGTGAAACGCGCTCCCCGATTCCTGAAAACACGGCGGGCGTGGCGGGAAAACAAACGGGCACATCCGCACCAAGCTGGAGCAGAAGGTCTTGAAACTCCGCGCTGTTCGTATCGCAATTGCTACCGCCAACGCAATCGTTATCCCATAGCGCAGTTAAGAGCCGCATCGCCGCCGCCGCATCGGAAGATCCGCCGCCGATCCCCGCTGAAACGGGCAGGTTTTTTTCCAGCCTGACATCAAAATCGGGCGCTTTGTTGCAATATGCGGCAAGGCGGCGAATGGCGCGCTCGACGATATTCTCGCCGCTGCTATTGTCCGTGAGCGCGCCTGCAAATGCGCCTGCTACTCTAAGCTCTAAACCGCTGCCGCCATCGAGCGGCGCAAGCGATAGATCATCGCCGAAATCGGTGAAGGCGGTCAAGGAGTGGAGCAAATGATAGCCGTCTGCGCGTTTGCCTGTGACCTGCAAAGTCAGATTGATTTTTGCGGGCGCGGTTGCGGTGAGGGCTGGCGCTAGTATTGGCGCGATAGGGCTTGGCGGGTTTGGGGTATGATACGGCATCGGTTATTAAGGCGAGAGCGTGTTGGGCAGCGCCCCCGGCTGCGGCAGGTCTGTCTCCGACGGGCTTGGATTGTAATCGGGGCTTTGAGACTCGTTATTGACATGAACGGAGGCCGGCTCATGCGTATCAGAGCTGTTTTCCTGATCGTGCTTGAGGGCGTGCGGCAATCTCTCCAGCCCGTTTTCGAGCTTATCGAGAATTTGCGCGAGCAGCTCTTCTTCATTCTTGATGTGGTTTTTGGCGCGTTGCCACTGGAACCGCGCTTCGCGCTTGCGCCCGACCTGCCAATAGGCATCGCCCAGATGATCGTTAATCACGGCGTCATACGGCAAAAGCTCGACCGCGCGTTCAAGATATTTCACCGCGTCGATAAAATTACCGTTGCGGTAAAGCACCCAGCCGAGCGAGTCGGTGATATGCCCGTCATCGGGCTGAAGCTCCAACGCACGGACGATCATTTCTTCAGCCAGCTCCAGATGCTTGCCCTGATCCGCCCATGAATAGCCGAGATAATTCAGGATATAGGCATGGTCAGGTTGGTGATCGAGCGCGGCTTTCAGGTCAGGCTCGGCCTTGTCCCACTCACCGTTGCGCTCATAGGCAATGCCGCGCACATAATAAAGATGCCAGAAATCGGGGATAATATTCTCCGCACCGATATCATTGTAAGCGCGGTTATAGGCCTTGATCGCCTCTGCGAAATTTTCCTGACGCCTGTGAAGATCGCCGATCTGGATCAGCGCCTTTTTGTTGTCGAACTCCCTGGCCTGTTTTTCGAGCAGGGCAATCGCTTCGTCATAACGCTCGGCATCTTCAAGGATTTTCGCAATCTCAAGATTAGCTTCGTTAAAATAACTGCTGGTCGGCGGAACAGCCGCGAAATAGGCAATCGCATTCTCGCCGCGATCATTGCGCTGGGCGATCCCCGCGAGCAGGATATAGGTTTCGATATGATCAGGATCGAGATGCAGCGCCATGTGTGCAAAGATATGCGCGCTATCGTCGCTGCCTTCCTGATAAAACAACTTGGCCATATCATATAAAACCAGCGCAATACCTTGCTGCGGATTTTCAATACTGATGAAACTTTGCGCGACCTCTTCTTCGTTCTCAATCGCCTTGAGCGCGGCAATCGCGTCTTGATCAACCGCGTTGAATTGCAATACCTGCTCATAGAGCGTTTTGGCGGTTTCAATCTCACCGATCTGCGCGTAAATATCGGCGCTGCGCTTTAGCTCATTGATGGTCAGCCCGCCGATCAACAGAGATTCCGCCAGCAAGCGTTTTATCTTGTCATGATCGCCGACATAATGCGCCATCAACACTCCATGGGCGAGATGGATTGCATTTTTCTTGAGCTGGTCTGTTTCCAGATTGCCTTTGACAACCTCCAGCCAGCCTTGGAAAAGCGGTTTGACAAAATCGGCAATCCCGCCGGGCTGCATTTCGGCAAGGATCGTTTCGGCCAGCTCATAATCATTGTTCTTGATCGCCTCGACACATAAAAACAGCTGTCCCAGCGATTCCTCTTCTTCCAACTCGCTGAGCAGCCGCGCCCGTTCAAAGGCCTTGTCGTATTCCGCCGCAGCGATAGAGAGCATGATCGCCCGTTTCAAAAGCGTTGTATTGTCCTCGTCCAATTTCAAATTATGCGAGATAAATCTATGCGCGTTTTTCCAATCGTGATGGCGCTGGGCATGCAATCCCGCAAGGTAATTGCCCGCAAACCCGCTGGGTGTGAAACGGCTTTGCATCATCGTGTTGAAATGCGGTATCTCAATTTCAATTTCGGCGTGATGTTTCAGAGATTGCGGGATGAGCGTGCCGCTGGTATCGCGCGTTATAAGATGAATACTATATCCGAGCAAACAGCCTGTGGCGGCGGCGGTTAGGAATTTCAGGCTGGAGTGGATTTTTGTCATGTGGCGTTTAAAATCTCGCTGGTGTTTATTTTTGAGCGTTTACTTTTGGGCAGTTTCTTTTCGTCGTATCTCGCAGGTTTTCTTCAGGGCGTTACATATTCGGATAATTCGGGCCGTCACCGCCATAAGGAACCGTCCAGTTGATATTCTGCGCGGGGTCTTTGATGTCGCAGGTTTTGCAATGCACGCAGTTTTGCGCATTGATCTGGAATTTATCCTCGCCGTTTATATTAATATATTCGTAAACCCCCGCAGGGCAATAACGCTGTGACGGCGCGCCGTAAATTTTTAAATCGACCGCCACCGGAACGGCCTCGTCTTTCAGCTTAAGATGGGCGGGCTGGTTTTCGGCGTGGTTGGTGTTGGAAAACGATACCGAGGTTAAGCGGTCAAAGGTGATGACATTATCGGGCTTGGGATAATCAATCGGAGTGCTTTGCGCGGCGGGTTTAAGCTGGCTGTGATCGGCATGGTTTTTGAGCGTCCACGGCGAAAGCCCGAAGGTGATCGTTTCCCACGCCGCATTGATAAGCCCGAACCATAGCCCCTTATGAAAGCCGGGTCTGATATTCCTGACCTTTTTCAACTCCGGCCAAATCCAGCTTTGTTTTATATTCTCGGCATAAGAGGCGCATTCCAGCCCGTATCCGTTTTGCCCGTTATCGCTGGCGGTATCGGCGCTGTTATCGGTTGCGCTTGCTTCGGTCAAGAGCTTGAAAATACTTTCGGCGGCGACCATGCCCGATTTCATTGCCGTGTGATTGCCCTTGATTTTGGGCGTATTGAGAAAGCCCGCGCTATCGCCGATCAAAACACCGCCGGCAAAGCTGAGCTTGGGCAGGGATTGAAACCCACCCTCGACCAAGGCGCGCGCGCCATAGGCAATGCGCCGTCCGCCTTCCAGCATCGGTTTGATTGCGGGGTGAAGCTTGAAGCGTTGCATTTCCTGATAGGGGGAGAGATAGGGGTTTTGATAGTCCAGCCCGACAACATAGCCGATTGAAACCAGATTATTCTCCATGTGGTAAATCCAAGACCCGCCATAGGTTTTGGAATCCATCGGCCAGCCGATTGTATGGGTGATCGAGCCTTGTTGATGCTTGGCGGGGTCAATCTCCCAGATTTCCTTGATGCCCAGCCCGTAAGTTTGCGGATCGCTGTCCTTGCGCAAATCGAATTTGGCAATCAATGTTTTGGTAAGCGAGCCGTGACAGCCCTCGGCGAAGATGGTTTGCTTGGCGTGCAATTCATATCCCGCTTCGAAATGATCGGTTTTTTCGCCGTCTTTATCAAGGCCGCGGTCGGAGGTCGCAACGCCGATCACCGCGCCTTGATCGTTATACAACACTTCGGAAGCGGCAAAGCCAGAGAATATCTGAACGTCGAGGGCTTCGGCCTGTTCGGCCAGCCAGCGCCCCAAATTGCCGAGCGAGATAATATAATTGCCGTGGTTTCGCATTTGCGGCGGGGTTATCAGGCGGATGGCGCGTTTTTCGGTCAGGAATAAAAAGCGATCCTTGCCCGCCTTGCAGGTCAGCGGTGCATTCTTGTCTTGCCAGTCGGGGATGAGTTCATTGAGCGCGCGCGGCTCGAACACGGCGCCCGATAGCAAATGCGCGCCGACCTCCGAGCCTTTTTCAAGGACGCATACGGATAAATCTTGGCCGTGTTCGGCGCATAATTGCTTGAGGCGGATCGCGCAAGCCAAGCCCGACGGGCCTGCGCCGACAATCACAACGTCAAATTCCATACTCTCACGGTCGGGGCGGATTGAATCGGGCATAATCTCGTGTCTATTTCTTGTGTCTATTTCTGGTTCTTATATTTTCAGGAAACCTATTTTACTGTAAAAATTATAAAATCCCTAGTGTGATTGAACGAAAAACGGAAATTCTTGTTTCATGGCTTTTGACCCTGCATCTTCATCTTCACCCGCCTATCCCCGTGATGCCGCGCTTGCCGCGTTGCAGTGGTATATCGATAACGGCGTTGACGAGGTTATGGGCGATTCACCGCTTTCGCGCTATGGGCTGGGATTTGCGCCCGCACCGCAAAAACAGCCTGTCAGCAACAGCGCCAGCGCTAGCGCTAGCGTAACCGCTCCGATGGGTGCATCCGAAGGGCGGCAGCAGGCTCTAACATTGGCCAAGAGCGCTGGCAGCCTTGAAGAATTGCGCGCTGTGATTGCTGCCTTTGACGGGATTTCGATCAAGAAAACGGCCATGAATATGGTGTTCGGGCATGGCAATCCCAAGGCCAGAGTGATGGTGATCGGCGATGTTCCCGCGGCGGATGATGATAAATCGGGGCTGCCGTTACAAGGCGCGGCGGGGCATCTCTTTGATAAAATGCTCGCCAGTATCGGCCTTGACCGTCAGGAGCAGGACTCGCCCAGCTCTGTCTATGTGACCAATATTTTGAATTGGCGGCCACCGGGCAATCGCGCGCCCAGCCAAGCCGAGCTTGACATGAGCCTGCCGTTTATCGAGCGGCATATCCAGCTCATCGCGCCGGAATTTATCGTGACGCTCGGGGCTTTGCCTGCGCAGTGCTTGCTGGCTCGTTCGGAGAGCCTCTCAAAACTGCGCCAGAAAAAGCTCACCTATACCCCGCAAGCGCAAGAGCTGGTGATCGCAACAGCGTCCTGTCCGCTGCTGGTGACTTTCTCGCCCGATTATTTGCTCAACGCCCCTGCACAAAAACGCGATGCATGGACGGATTTGCAGAGCTTGCAAGCCGCGCTCGCGGATTAGTGGATTAAGGCTCGAAGCTCCAATCCCGCCCCGCAGCCCTGCAACAGCCCAACAGCGCAGCCCCACAGCTCCAATCACAACCAAAATAGCCCCACCTCAGTCTTATGGATAATTAAATATAGATTTTCTGGACAATTTTAGGCGCTTGCTGTAAAACCTCATGCATTATGATAAAAGATCGTAAAATCTTATCGGCTGCGGCGCTATTGATCGCGTTGGCTTTGCCGCTCAATACAGTGGCTGACGCTGCGCCGCCTGTGCCGTCGCAAAAGCCTGAGTTGAGCGATGCCGCCGATAAGGCTGAAACGGCTGCGGCTTCGCACCCAAAACAACCCTCTCACAGCGGCGAGATTTCAGAGCGCCCCTTGGCCAAGATGCAGGCCGATATCTATGCGCGTATTTTTGCGCTGCAATCCCAAGGCCGCATGAAGGATGCCGATACTGAGATCGCCAAAATCCGCGACCCGCGCTTGATGGGGCATGTGCTTTATCAGCGTTATATGCACCCGACAGCTTATAGATCGACCTTCGCAGAGCTGAAAAATTGGCTGGATATCTATGCCGATCACCCCGGCGCATCGAGAATTTACCGTATGGCCAATAATCGCCGCCCTGCTGGGTTTTCGGGGCAGATCAAAAAGCCCGAAGCATTCAGAGGAATTTCTATTGTGCGCGAGCCGACCGTTGAGCGCGCCAGACAATACACACCCGAAATACGGCGTTCACGCGCTCAGGAAACCGATATCAGCAATCTGGAGCGTGAGATTGACAGAAATATCCGCGCCGGATCGCCCAGCCATGCGCTGAGACTTCTCAGAAACTCTGCGCTTGCCAAACATCTTGACCAGACCGAGCGTGATATTATCAAGTCCCGCATTGCCACAGGGTATTTTCATGCAGGGCGCATGGATCAGAGCTATAAGCTGGCGCGGCAAGTTGTCCAGCGTTCCGGCGACAATGCCCCGCAAGCGGCATGGATTGTGGGCTTGATCAGTTGGAAAGAAAAGAAATACATCAAGGCAGCACAGCATTTTGAGATGGCTGCCTATTCGCCCTATCTATCGGGCTGGAACGCTGGCAGTGCGGCATTTTGGGCGGCGCGGGCGCATATGCGTTCGGGCAATGTGAAGGATGTGTCGCGGCTGTTGCACAAGGCGCATGAACACCCCAGAACATTTTACGGCCTGCTGGCGGCGCGAGCCTTGGGTAAGGATTTTCAGTTTGATTGGAAAATACCAGTTTTCACGCGTGATTATTACAATGTCTTGAATGCCTCGATGCACGGGCGGCGCGCTATGGCGTTGGTAGCGGCGGGGCAAATGCATCTGGCCGAAGCCGAGCTGGTGCGGATCAGCCCATCGGATCATGATGATCTATATACCGCGCTTTTGGCCTATGCCGATTTTGCCGATCTGCCCGCGCTGGCCTTCCGTGTCGGCGGGGTATTGTCGGATTCGGGTAAACGGGATTTTTACGATATGGCGCTGTATCCTGTCAGCTCATGGGTGCCGACCAGCGGGTTCGAGGTTGATCCCGCGCTCATTCATGCGATTATGCGTCAGGAATCGCGCTTTAATCCCCATGCCAAAAGCCCGAGCGGGGCGCGGGGGTTGATGCAAATTATGCCCGCCACGGCAAGCTATATAACCGATCAGGATTTTACAGGCCGCGCCGCGCATAAGCTGCTCAATCCGCAGACCAATCTGGATATCGGGCAATATTACATCAAGCGCCTGATGGGGACATCGATTGTCGGCGGGGATATGATCAAGATGTTGGCGGCGTATAATGCGGGGCCGGGGAATTTGCAAAAATGGCAGCGCCAAATGGGTGATGTCGATGATCCGCTGCTGTTTATCGAGATGCTGCCGATGGCGGAAACCCGCTCTTATGTTGAGCGCGTGCTGTCGAATTACTGGATTTACCGTTTGCGTGATAATAGGGAAACCCCCTCACTTGATCTGTTGGCGCAAGGCCAATGGCCGGTCAAAAGCGGTGAAGAGTTCCTGATCGCGTTGCAAAATTAAACAGGTAAGACAGGCAAGGGCGAGCATTTATATCTTGACATTATAGGAATTAAATCATATATTGATTTTGTCTAATGGGCGAATTGCGCCTAAAATACGCCGTCATTACACTGCGCTCACCACCGTCGTCATTACACGGCCTCACCACCTCGTCATTCCGGCGAAAGCCGGAATCTAGAAGAATGTAAACCACCAAGATACAAAGTCACCAAGAGTTCAAAGCCTATACCGTCATGCCCGCCTTGTGCGGGCATCCGGATATTGTGCCGCAATAAGTTGCCCAGATCCCCGCCGTATAAGCTCTGCTGCGCAGAGCCGCGGGGATGACACTGAACCCTTGGTGACTTTGTGTCTTGGTGGTTCAAAAACAACAAAGGAATAGCAATGATGTACCCTTCAAAGCGCCAGCCAAGGCTAATGTTGCCATTGTCTGTACTTTTGCCACTACCTCTGTCTCGACTTTTACCCCGACTTCGCAACCTTCCCTTTCTTTCCCTTGGCCTATCTTACCCTGCGCCTTCCCCAGTGCTGTGTTATGTAAAATATATACAGATCAGCCAAAAACAAGTGGGGCGAGTGGGGCAAGTGGGGCGAAGTTCCCGTAACTTTCTGAAATATTTAACAAACCTTTCGCCCCACTTTAAATTCGAGAGTGGGGCGAGTGGGGCGAAACGCCCAAAGGTTAAATCTTCATCTAGGCCGTTTGAATAATTTCCAGTACGGTCTCTTTGATCGCCGGATCACCGCCTGCGATCACGCAGCCATTCGATGTGAGCGTTAGCGGCGCGCCTTGCCAATCACAAATAAACCCGCCGGCGCTTTCAATCACGGGAACCAGCGCCGCAAAATCATAAGGCGAGAGCGCGGCCTCAACCGCCAGATCCATGTGCCCCGATGCGATCAGGCCATACATATAACAATCTCCGCCCCAAGCCATCATTTTGGTTTGCTTTTCGATGTCCCAATATACGGGTTTGACGGCCTCAAACATCGCGGGAGTTGTGGAAGCGCAGCAGGCCAGTGCCAGCTCCTTACACGGGCGGGTTTTGCAAGGCTGGCCGTTATATTGCGTCTGGAAATTCTTGGCGCCGATCCAGCGTTCCTGTGAAATCGGCTGGTCGATCAAGCCGAGCAGCGCCGCGTCCTCCCCCTCCCATAGCGCGATCAGCGTGCCGAAGGTCGGGCGACCGATGACAAAAGATTTTGTGCCGTCAATCGGATCAATCACCCAGTTCAAGCCGCTTTGCGAGGGTTTTGTTCCGTATTCCTCGCCGATAATGCCGTCTTGCGGTCTTTTATGCTCCAGAATTTCGCGCAGCCTTTGTTCAATCGTGCGATCGGCAATCGTCACAGGGCTTTCATCGCCCTTGGAGATAACCTCGAACGGCTGGCGGTAATAATTTCGTGCAATTTTCCCCGCTTCTTCAGCGAGTTCTGTTGCAAGTTCCAGAAATTCCTGCATAAATACCTCAAGACAAATAAAGTTTTACTCCTGTGAAATAGAGATCATCCGATGAAGACAGTCAATGACATCCGCAATGAATTTTTGGGATTTTTTGAAAAAAACGGCCATGAGGTCGTGGAATCGAGCGGCCTCGTCCCGCATAACGACCCGACATTGATGTTCACCAATTCGGGCATGGTGCAGTTCAAGAACGTCTTTACCGGCGTCGAGCATCGCCCCTATAAACGCGCCACCACCTCGCAAAAATGCGTACGGGCGGGCGGCAAACATAACGATCTGGAGAATGTCGGCTATACGGCGCGCCACCACACATTCTTTGAGATGCTGGGGAATTTTTCCTTCGGTGATTATTTCAAGGAGGAGGCGATTGCCTTTGCTTGGGAATTGGTAACGAAAAATTTTGCCCTGCCGCCTGAAAAGCTCTGCGTGACTGTTCACGCCACCGATGAAGAGGCTGCTGCGATCTGGAAGAAGGTCACAGGCCTTCATGACAGCAAAATTATCCGTATCAATAGCGATGATAATTTCTGGCGTATGGGCGATACAGGGCCTTGCGGGCCATGCACTGAGATTTTCTACGATCACGGCGATCATATCCCCGGCGGCCCTCCGGGCAGCCCTGATGAGGATGGCGACCGTTTCATTGAAATCTGGAACAATGTTTTCATGCAATATGAGCAGGTCGATGCGCAGACCCGTATTGATCTTCCGGCGCAAAGCGTTGATACAGGCATGGGGCTGGAGCGGATTGCCGCAACGCTGATGGGCAGCCATGATAACTACGCGATTGATATTATGCGCAGCCTGATCGAGCACAGCGCCGCTGTCACGGGCATTGCCCCCGATGGCGCTATGTCCGCCTCTCACCGCGTGATTGCCGATCATATACGATGCAGTGCGTTTCTAATGGCGGATGGGGTGATGCCGTCCAATGAAGGGCGCGGCTATGTGCTCCGCCGTATTATGCGCCGCGGTATGCGCCACGCGCATCTATTGGGCGCGGATGAGCCGTTGCTCTATAAATTGTTGCCGACCCTGATCGGGAAAATGGGCGAGGCCTATCCCGAGCTGAAACGCGCTGAAAGCCTGATTTCGCAAACGCTGAAAACCGAAGAAGAGCGTTTCAAAAAGACTCTGGATCGTGGTTTGAAGATGTTGGAGGAAGAAAGCGCGAATGTTGCAAGCGGCGCTCAATTCCCCGGTGATATCGCTTTTAAGCTTTACGATACGTATGGTTTCCCATTGGATCTAACGCAAGATGCCTTGAAAGCCAAAGGGATTGCGGTTGATGTTGCGGCGTTTGAAACCTGTATGGATGAGCAGAAAAAAGCCGCTCGCGCCGCATGGGCGGGGAGCGGTGATGCGGCTGATGAAAAGCTGTGGTTTGATATTCTCGATGAATGCAGCGCAACTGAATTTTTGGGCTATGAGAAGCTGACCGCCGAGGGCAAGGTCTTGGCGATTGTCAAAGATGGCGCGCGCGCGCAAAGTATCAATAAAAACGATACGGCCTGTATCGTTACAAATCAGAGCCCGTTTTATGCCGAAAGCGGCGGACAGGTTGGGGATATGGGGGTTTTTGTGACAGCCGACAAAGCCCGCATTGTGATTGAGGACACCAAAAAGAAGTTGGGCAAACTCTGGGTTCATATCGGCAAAGTTGAAGATGGGACACTCAAAGTCGGCGATACGTTGGAGATGAAAGTCGACCAAACCCGCCGCGCCGATATTCAGGCCAATCACTCGGCCACGCATTTGTTGCATGAGGCTTTGCGCCAAGTGCTCGGCGATCATGTGGCGCAGAAAGGCTCGCTACAGGATGCGCAGCGGACGCGTTTTGATATTTCCCACCCCAATGCGATCAAGCCGGAAGAAATCGCGGCGGTTGAGGCCATCGTCAATGAGCAAATTCGTGCGGCCAGCCCCGTTGAAACGCGGGTGATGCCGATTGACGAGGCGCGGGAAACGGGCGCTATGGCGCTGTTTGGCGAAAAATATGATGATGAGGTGCGCGTTGTGAGCATGGGCACAGCGCAGCAGGGCAGCCATAAGGTCTTTTCGGTCGAGCTTTGCGGCGGAACACATGTGAAATCAACAGGCGAGATCGGCAAATTCAAGATTGTGTCCGAAGGTGCGCTTTCCGCCGGAATTCGCCGTGTTGAAGCCCTGACGGGGGAGCGGGTGAGCGCTTATGAACAAGAAAAATCCAAGGCGTTGCAGGACGAAATCGTACGTTTGCAAGGTGAGTACGGTAAGCTTTCCGAGGAGTTGAAGGCTTTGGGCGGCGTGCCTGCCCCGCTTTCGAAACAGGCAACCGATCCTCAGGACATTATTCGCGAGAATAAAAAGCTGCAAAAGGAAATCGCCGATCTGCGCCGTCAGCAAGGTACACAAAGTTCAGCGGGCGAGGTCAAAGATGTTGGCGGCAAGAGCTTTATCGGCAAGGTGTTGGAAGATTTTCCGCCCAAAGACCTGAAGCCGATGGCCGATGAGTTGAAACAAAAGCTCGGCTCTGGTGTGATTGCGCTGATTGCCAAGAATGACGGCAAGGCCTCGCTTGTTGTTGCGGTGACCAGCGATCTGGCGGGAACGGTTAATGCGGTTGATCTGGTTAAAATCGGCGCTGAGGCTTTGGGCGGACAAGGCGGCGGCGGTCGCCCCGATATGGCGCAGGCCGGAGGGCCGAACGGCGATGCCGCAAATGATGCGGTTAGTGCTATCGAGAAAGCTTTGGCTTAGAGGGCAGCGTGGCTTTTCGTTTCGCCGTTACCCGGTCATTTTAGGCATCATAAGTAAGGTGCTCCGAAGAGCTTGGTCTATGTGTTGCGCTCGGTGTTTTTCTATCTTGAGGATATTGTTCGATTTCAGGCTCTTTAATCAGCGCTGGAAGATCGTCAAATTCAGGGAATTTTGTTTTAACCATAGGAAGCAAACCTGCTTCTTTGGCGGCTATTTTATGAAGCTCTAGGATTTCTTTTACGACCTCGATTTCGCCCGCTGTTAATACGGAATCAATCGGCACAGGTTTTCCCGAATGTTTGCTTTTTTGCTCCCAATTTTCAAGTGATCCGCGCACAGCCTCGTATAGCTTATGGGTTTTATCATATGTCGCCTTCATGGATTCGGGGTAAATCTGAACCTCGAACGGCGTACCATCATATTCAATCGTTAAATATAGCGCCATATACCCCCAGCGTTTGGGATTGGTGATAAAATCTCTGGGGTCGTGGTGATGCGTGTAACCTGAACGACGCTGTATGTCTTTATTGAAATTATGCTGGCGCATATTTGAGCCGAAAACTTTCATGGCCTCTTTTAGCTCTTTGGGCGATCTTGTGAAAATGGTTAATCGCGCGCCATCGGTAATTCTTGTGCTATCGCCGCCATAATTGTCGCGGGCTTTTCTGTTGATGGAGGCTTCAGATTTTGGCTCAGCCATGTAAATGCGGTCTTCAATTGCAAAATGATCTGTCTCATCAATTCCCAAAACCTCAGAGCAAAATGCCCGCGCATATTTATATGCCGGTGTTTGCACCATCTGTGACTGCTTACGAATATGTTCAACAGAAGGACCTTTTTCGATGCCGGATACAGCAGTTTCAAAGCCTTTTGAGCAATTTTTTCCCATGTTTTTTCCCTTTACAGTAATATTAGAACAAATAAATGTTAAAAATCAATGTATTCATTGCTCAAAAGTGAAAAAATTCATTTAGGCATTGCCAGTTCGGTTATGGCGCTATATAACGCTGTTCACGAAATTTACTTTTCAGACCAAAGGATAAAGCAATGGCCATAGAACGTACATTTTCCATTATCAAGCCTGACGCAACGCGCCGTAACCTGACAGGTGCGATTAATGCAAAGCTCGAAGCCGCAGGATTGCGGATTATCGCTCAGAAACGTATTCATATGTCGCTTGAAAAGGCGCAGGGTTTTTACGCCGTTCATAAAGAGCGCCCGTTTTTTGGCGAGTTGACCGAGTTTATGTCTTCAGAACCCGTGGTTGTGCAAGTTCTGGAAGGCGAGGATGCTGTTGCCAAAAACCGTGAGGTTATGGGCGCAACCAACCCTGCCGAAGCCGCTCCGGGCACGATCCGTAAGGAATTCGCGTTAAATATTGGCGAGAACTCGGTTCATGGCTCTGATAGCCTTGAGAACGCTAAAATTGAGATTGCCTATTTCTTTGATGATAAAGAGATTGTTGGTTAGCAGCGCGCACGAGCTTTGCTGCATTCAAGTTATACAATAGGCTGTTTTATTTATCATTTAGCCATTTGCTCACTTGAACCTTAGAGTCTTTGTTCAGCGGTGATAGTTGTTCTATCAAGGGAGTGATCTTAGCCAGATCTGTATCTTGCTGACTTATATTCTCAATTTCAGCAGCGACATAACTTAATCTTGAAAACCCAAAATTGGCGGACATACCCTTTAGTTCGTGTGCCTTGTCTTTGATTTGCGGTATATCGTCTGTAACGCTAAGATCATCGATAATTTGATCGGCGAACCGATGATAATCGGTTAGAAGATCTAACAATTGCTTTTTCCCAAGGCTATCAAGTAAGTCTTGGATTAAGTTTAGATTTAGTGCATCTGAACTGGTTGCATTATTATTCTGCTCTAACTTTGTATTAAGTTCTGAGCTTACATCTGTATCTAAGTCTGTATCTTGATTTTGAGCCAAAAACTCAAGAAGCGGGCTTACCTCATTATAACTTGCAAAAGCATTCGAATACCCATTTCTTTGCGTTTTCGAATTGGTTTTTTCTGAATTATTACTTTGGTCAGAACTCAACGGTTTTTCTGGGGTTTTTTCTACTGGCACGGGTTCCTCTGGGGTTTCTTCTACTGGAATTGGTTCCGCTGGCATTTGTTCTTCCGGGGCTTCCTCTATTGCGGTTTCCTCTAATGGTGATTCCTCTATTGGCATAGGCTCTATTGGCATAGGCTCTACTGGAACAGGCTCTACTGGTACAGGCTCTACTGGTACAGGCTCTATTGGCGCTGACTCAATATAGCTTTGCTCGGCACCGGAATGAATATCCTCTTGAACGTGAGCGTTTTCAATTTCTTGAAAGATTTCGGTTTGGTCGAGGACTGCTCGGATATCTATTCTTTCTACACTGTATTCATCTTCGTTAACAGAATAGCTGTCTTCGCTTGTGTTATCTGAACTATGCACTTCTTCAGATACTTTGTTTTCCAAAGCTGCGGTCTCCACGATTTCAGTGTTTGAGCTTTGTGTTTTTGTTTTCAGAGGGTTGTCGAGAATTCCCCTATGTGCGTTATAAATCAGATCGCCAAGCTTCCTAAGATCAATAGGTTTTGCGATAAAACCGTTGATTTGGGCGGCGTAATAGCTCTCAATATCAGCATGGCTAACATTACCGGTTACAGCGATAATAGGAATGGATGCAATTCTTTGATCAGGAATGATCCTAATGGCCGTTGTCAGCTCAAGCCCGCTTGTACCTTGTAAGTTGATGTCTGTGAAAATAATATCAAAAGGCTCATATCTTATTAGCTCCATAGCTTTTTCGGCGTCTTCAACAACCGTTGGTTTGTGTCCAAGTTTTTCCAGAAGCCCAAACATAACCTTACGGTTTATCGGATTATCTTCGACGACAAGAATTTTTTGTGCAGGTATTGTTGGAAGATTGTACTCTTTTGCCATGAGATCATTTTGATCATCATCGCTCATATCTTTGTCAGCTTCCTTCATTGTAATATTAAAGAAGAACGTGCTGCCTTTGTTTTGCTCGCTTGAGACATTAATGTTACTGCCCATATTTTGTATTAAGTTTTTACAAATTGCGAGGCCAAGCCCTGTTCCGCCATATTGGCGCGATGTACTATCATCGGCCTGAGAAAATGGTCTGAAAAGCTTTTCTTGTGCTTCAAGGCTGATACCAATACCCGTATCTTCAATGCCAATATAGACTTCGTGCTGTGGTATAGGGTCGTCTGAATTATTTGATGCTATTTTTGATGACTTTAGGTGAATTGTAACACCGCCGGTTTCAGTAAATTTAATAGCATTGTTAACCAGATTCAGGATAACCTGCCGTAACCTTGTAGGATCTCCGATAACATATCGTATAGCTTTAGGGTCTGTATTGGCGCGAATATATATGCCTTTTTCATCGGCATAGGCTGACATCAGTGTCACCACTCCATTGATGAGTTTGTGAATATCAAAGCTGATTTGTTCTAGCTTCATGTTTCCGGATTCAATTTTTTCAAAATCCAGAATATCATTCAAAAGTGCCATCATCGTATCGCCCGATTTTTGCATGGCCTTGAGATAGTCGTTTTGGTTCGCGCTCAACTTCGTATCGAGTAATAGGCGGATCATACCCATTAAGCCTGTCATCGGTGTACGAATTTCATGGCTGACAACAGCCAAAAACGCTGATTTTGCCTCATTGGCGCGATCAGCACTTTCTTTCGCGATTTGCATTTCCTCACTTCTTTGGCGCTCTTTTTCCCTAAGCTCAGCCATAACCTCGCGCTCTTTTTCGATGATGCGTAAAAGCCGTGCCTGATCAGCTGATTTTTTTGACTGGTTTAAGCGCTCTGCATTGTAAACAAGTCGATATTCACGAATTTGCTCTTGCTTATGCCGTTCATCAAAACTTTTTATTTTTTGATAGCACGCAAGTGCGAAAAATAGCGCCTGCACGAACATCATGACCCAGAAAATATTAAATGTGATAATATTCGGAGGAATAATGCTCAATAGCGATAATGTGCTTGTGAAGCTACCTAAAGCAAAAATAAGCCAGCCAGAGGCGAAATAGGTCGCCCCGAATTTTCCGGCTCTAAATTCTAAAAATGAAATAAAGATTATTTGTAAGGTCGCTATAAACAGGACAGTAAAGAGAACTCTAAAATCAATGAAATATGACAGTGGTGTCATTATTGCGAGCGCAACAAGCGCTATGATTCCCAATGCTATTATAATTGATGCAAAAGAAAGTGGTTCGTAGTCTTGCTTTATACCTAAAAATACTTTTGTTAAAACCAATCCTGCTGCGATAGTTGCGCTGAAAAGAAATAGGCTAAAGGGCTCAATAAAGCCTGAGGAACTAAAAAAGACATTGTTTAGCATCAGGAAATTGGCTGCAGTTAAGGCATACAGCAAAGCGAAAAGAAGAAAAGAGCCATCCCTTTTTAAAAATGCAAGTGAACAGAAAAAGCCGATAATAAAAAATAGACCGCTTAAGATTATAAACGGAAATGCGCTCCCTGATTGGGTTGTTGTAATGTAATAAGAGTGATTAATTAACTTAGGTGAGATTGTTCTATATGCGGAGCCTTCTGTTTCCATATAAACAATGAATTTTGAAACACTACCAACCGGAATTTTTAAATTTACAGACCCTTGGTTCAGATAAACAATGCTTTCTTCTGTCAAGCTTTCTCTATTACCTGTATTAATAAAGTCGACGCCCTTATTAACGTCACGAACCAAAAGCTTTCTTATAATTGAATAGCGGCCATCAGTTAGATTACCAAAATTTAAAACCCATTTTTCTTGATTGGTGTTATTGGCGACAGAAAAAACGAGCCAAATGGGGTTTCTAGAATTACCCAAAGAAAGAATATCTTGCCCGAGGCGTTCACCGCGTACATTGCTGTTGAAGTTATTTAAGACAGCTGTGTAATCAATAGCATCACTGGTCTTCTCTGTAACAAACAGATTGGGGCCGATAGCATAAACATCAGTGTTCTGATTTAACTCAATACGAAATGATTGACGATAAGAGGATTGCGCAAAGGCATTATCGATCGTTGAAAAAAAACACAACGCGACCATAAAAAAAGCCAAGCAAAGTTTATATTTCTTTGCCATAGGTTTAAAAACGAATTTTTGTACCAGGGTAGAATGAGATACAAAATACAATGGATAGCCCCTTATAGAATTCGAAATCAGAACAAACTGATCCTATGATAGTATAAGGGCTTTTGAAAAAAATCGTTAAAATTTTCGAATTTTCAGGGATTTAGATCGATTTTAGATATAAAAACTGATTTTTATGCAGCGCCTGATGTAAGGCTTAGAGAAGGAAAATAGCCATCAGCAGCAGGATTCCAGCGATTCCGACAATCGACCATTTGGAATATTCAACAAAACGATCCCACATAAATTGCGCCCGCTCGAATTCTTTCGGGTCGACATCGGTATTGGATGAGGGTTTATTGGCCATTTTGTTCTCCTGAGGCGCTTATTCCGTGGTTATTTTATCAATTCGCCACCCATAGTAAAAAATTTTCACGATTAGGCAAGATTTTCTTGGGCTAGGCTTGCATTTTTTCCGCAATCAGGCGGATGGCTTCGGGATAGGCCTTGTGTTCCTGCTCCAGAACCCGCGCAGAGAGGCTTTCCACCGTATCGCCGTCCAATACAGGAACGGTTTTTTGCACGATAATCTCGCCCTTATCGACGGCGGGAATGACATAGTGAATGGTCGAGCCGCTTTGCCGTGACTTTGCGGCCAAAACAGCGCGGTGTACGTGTTCCCCATACATGCCCTCACCGCCGAAATCGGGCAAGAGCGAGGGATGGGTGTTGATAATCTTTTGTGGCCATTTGGCAATGAAATCGGCTGTTAAAATCCGCATGAACCCCGCCAGACAGATCAGATCAACGGGATAGGCCGTTAAGGCTTCGTGCAGCTTGTCTTCAAAGGCGCTGCGTGAGGGGAAATCCTTATGAGCGATGCAAATTGCGGGAATGCCCGCCTTTTTGGCGCGTTCCAGCCCATAGGCCTCGGGTTCGTTGGAAATCACGACGGCGATTTGTGCCGGAAAATCATTGTGCGCGCAGGCATCGATTATGGCCTGTAAGTTCGAGCCGCCACCGGAAATCAGGACGGCCAAAGACAGCTTTGCGCCGGTCTTGCCTGCGAGCTTGCCCTTGCCCATGATTAAGCGCTCCAGCGGCTTTCGATATGGCGCATAATCACGCCGCTTGCGCCCTCATCGGTTTTTGGGGCAATCGTGCCGATTGTGTGAACAGTTTCGCCGTTTTCCTGAAGAATGCTGCGCAGTTTTTCGGCATGCTCCGCCGCGCAAATGACGATAAAGCCAATCCCGCAATTGAAGGTTTTGGATAAATCTTGCGGGCTAAGCTTGCCGAGATCGCGCAGCCAGCCGAAGATCGGCGGAAGCTGCCACTGATTTGCATCAATCTCCGCCATATAATCCGCTGGCAAAACGCGCGGTATATTCTCATCAAAGCCGCCGCCCGTCACATGTACCATGCCTTTGATCGCGGGTTTGCCCGTTGCCTCATCCTTGAGTGCGAGCGCGGCCATAATCGCGCGGACGTAAATTCTGGTCGGCTCTAATAGATATGCGCCGAGGGTTTTTCCTGTATCGCCCTGATCAAACGGGGCGGGGCTGTCAAAGGATAGCTCCGGATTTTGGCTGAGGATATGACGCACAAGCGAATAACCGTTGGAGTGAATACCGCTGGATTGTAGCCCTAAAACGACGTCTCCGGCGCGGATCGTCTCACCTGTTACCATCTGATCGCGCTCGACCGCGCCGACTGAAAAACCAGCCAGATCGTAATCGCCCGCCGCATAAAGCCCCGGCATCTCAGCCGTTTCCCCGCCGATAAGCGCACAATTTGAACGTTTGCAACCTTCGGCAACGCCTGCAATTACGGCTTCGGCGACATCATTTTCCAAGCGCCCTGTGGCAAAATAATCGAGGAAAAACAAAGGCTCAGCGCCCTGTACGATCAAATCATTGACGCACATCGCCACCGCATCAATGCCGATTGTGTCATGGGTGTTGCTGTCAATTGCAATCTTGATTTTCGTGCCGACGCCATCCGTGGCCGATACGATGATCGGGTCTTTATATCCCGTGGCTTTCAGGTCAAAAAGCGCGCCAAAGCCGCCAATCCCCGACATAACGCCCGTTCTGTTGGTGCGCGCGGTGTGCGGCTTGATCCGGTTTATCAGTTCAGCCGCTTTATCAACATCGACTCCGGCTTCTTTGTAAGCATTCTGTTTCATTTTGAATCGTTATAGGCTATCTGTTATTATCTGCACTCAAATTTAAACATAAACACGGTTTTAAGGTGAATTATGCCTTGCATTCATAAGACTTTTTCAGCGCTGCGTACAGTATTTTTATTGCTGGCGGTTATTATTTTCCCGCATGTTACAGCGCAGGCTCTGGCCAATCCGCTCTATACGGTTAGCGATGTTCAGGTTGATATCACAGCTCAAAGCGCCGTGGCGGCGCGGGAACGTGCCTTTGACCAAGCCCAGCTTGAGGCGTTCAATATGTTGGCGGGGCGGTTCTTGCCACCCGCTCAGCTCACTAATTTCCCGGCGCCCGATGTAAACACGATTTCATCGATGATACAGGATTTTGAAATTGATCGTGAGCAGCTCTCCAGAGTGCGCTATGTTGCGAGCTATACATTCCGCTTTAAAGAGCCGCAGGTGCGCAATTATTTTGCTTCATTGGGCGCGGATATTCATCAAGCCCAGCAGAATTTTAGGGAAGAGCAATTTTTGATCCAGCAACAGCAGGCTCAAACCCAAGTCGATGGCGGCGAGGCAGGTGGCGCAACACTCGGCGCAAGCGCGCGCGCGGTGCTGGTTCTACCGTTTATTGAGCGCTCAGGACGGTTTGTGATCTGGTCACAGGGCAATGCATGGCGCAACGCTTGGAACAGGCAACAATCGGGTGAGAGCTTTTTCGTGCCAATGGGGGATATTGCCGATATTGCCGATGTGCGCGAGGATAATCCGCAAAATCTCAATACGGCGGGGATTGCTAAAATTCAGGAGCGTTACGGCGCACAGCAAGCGGCTATTCTAGTAGCGCGGCCTGATGCAACGCTGCAACGTGTCGCTTCTGAGGACGATGCCGCTCTGGGCGTCATGGTGATTGAATTTTACCGCACGGATCGTGGTCGCCCCGAATATGTGCGTGATCTGGTTGTGACGGCGAGTGCGCAAGATACGCTCAAAACCCTGATGGATCGCGCCGTTGTCGAGGCCAAGGCCGCGCTTGTCGTGGGTTGGGAAGAGATGAGCGCGCCGCGTTCGCCTGAATTTATGGTGCAATACCGCGTGCGTATCCCTTATAGTTCGCTGCGTGAATGGTCGCAGTTGCAGCAAGCCATTCGCCGCGTCAATGCGATCAGCGATTTTAATATTCGCTCCGTTTCGCCGCGGGAAGCGCAGGCGGAGTTTGCCTTTGACGGTTCGTTTGAAATGCTGGAGCGGGCTTTGAGCGGTGCGAATTTATCGCTGCGCCTGAACAACGCGATGGGCGGTACGTCTGGCGCGATGGGGCAAACCTTCATGGCGGGGCAAGTGATTGAAGGTGAATTGCAAATGCTCAACCGCTTTCAGCGGTGATTGGGTTTGATTTATAAAGTGTTGCTGTAAGACAAGCAGAAAGTTGATAAGATGATGGGCGCAAAAAAGCTGAAATTAAAGCATTATCTGTGGTTCTGGGGCGCATCTTTTGCGCTCTTTATTCTGTTTTTGTGGCTATTTAAATCGATCTTGCTGCCCTTTGTTTTGGGGATTGCGATTGCATATCTACTCAACCCTCTGGCGGAAAGGATGCAGCGCGCCGGAGCAAATCGTTCTTTATCGGCGGCGCTCATAATGCTCGCATTTTTTACCTTTATCGGGGCGGCGCTGGCCTTGAGTGTACCGATTTTATACCGTGAGGCACTTGATTTCATGAAAAGTCTGCCGGATTTGCTGGATAGGCTGATTGCGATGAGCGCGCCATATCATGCGCAAATTCTCGCCTTGAGCGGGCAGGCGGGCGGCGCTGGTGATGGTGAGGGCGCAAGCTTTGACGGGGTGGAATTGTTCCGCGCCCATGCCAAGGAAATTTTCGGCGCGGGGCTAAGCTTATTCGGCAGCGTCAAATCGGGCGGCGCAGCGTTGCTTTCGTTTTTGAGCATCGTTTTTCTGACACCGATCGTTGCGTTTTTTATGATTGCCGAATGGCCGCGCGTGACGGGGTGGGTGATGGATTTATTGCCGCGCCGTCACGAAAAAATCATCCGCAAGCTTCTTGGTGAGATGGATGTGAAAATCTCCGCCTTTGTGCGCGGGCAGTTGCAAGTTGCGCTCTGTCTTGGGATTATCTATGCGATTTTGCTGTCGCTGGCGGGGTTGAAAAACGGTCTTTTGATCGGTCTGGCCGCCGGATTTTTAAATATTGTGCCGCTTTTGGGGACGATTGCCGGATTGGTGATTTCCGTCAGCCTTGCCCTTGTGCAAAGTGGTGATCTTATGTTTGCGGCGGTGATTGCCGGAATTTTTATCGCCGGACAGATTTTTGAAAGCAATGTCATGACGCCCAAGCTAGTGGGTGATAAGGTCGGGCTGCATCCGCTTTGGGTGTTTTTTGCCCTGCTGGGCGGCTCGGCGCTTTTGGGGATTTCGGGTATGTTGATTGCCATTCCTGTCGCGGCTGTTCTGTCTGTTCTGTTTGGCTTTATGATCGAGCAATACAAGGCCAGTGCCTATTTTGAAGCTGAGGACGACAGCGCAGCCGTTCCCTCTAAAGATGCTGAGCCAAAGCCAAAGCCCAAGAAGAAAAGGGCAAAAGATGCAAAATCTTCTTAATCCGAAAAATTTGCAAATGCCGCTCGATTGGGGCTGCCGCAGTGCCTATGCGCGGGAAGATTTTCTGATTGGCCCTGAAAACCGCGATGCGGTCGGCTGGATTGACAAATGGCCGGACTGGCCTGCGCCGCTGATTATCCTAAACGGCCCCGCTGCCAGCGGAAAAACCCATCTTGCGGCGGTGTGGCGCGATAAATCGGCGGCTATTTCGGTGCGCCCTGATATGTTGGTGGAAAGCAACGCCGATGCGATAGCGCGCCAGATTGCTGCAGATCAGCCGATTGTGCTCGATGGTATAGATCCGTGGCTTGGCTTTCGGGAGGCCGAAGAGACGCTATTTCATCTCTATAATATCTTCAAGGAAGATGGCCGCACCATGATGTTGACCATGCGCATGGCGCCGTCACAGGCTGAATTTGCCATTCCTGATCTGGCCTCGCGCCTTCGCGCCGCCCCTGTGATTACCATTCATCCGCCCGAAGATACGCTGCTGGCCTCGATTCTAATCAAGCTCTTCACCGACCGCCAGCTTTCGGTGAGCAATGATGTGATCCGTTATATCTTGCCGCGGATGGAGCGCTCCTTTGCCGCCGCCCGCGACATTGTCGAGATGGCCGACAGGCTGGCCTTGGCGGAGAAGCAAAAAATCTCGCTGCCGCTGATGCGCCGCGTTTTGGACACAGCGCAAGGCAGCGCTGAGGATTTATAAAACTATAAAAATCGTGATTATTGATTACTGTAGCAGCTGATTACATCCAGCGTGTCGGACGGCTGGGGGCGTTGTAATCAATCGGCTCTTGGAAATCGGTGAGCGAATTTTTTCCCAGTTCCAGATCACTCCAGCTTTCAATCGGGCAATCAAAAACACTCATCGCGCCGGGTCTGTAAGAGCTCATAAGCCGCTTGAGTAGTGATAAAGGGCTATCTTCGGTGCAAAGCCGAATCGCAAGCTCATGCAGCCCCGGGTTGTGGCATATAACGATCAGGAATTGCGCGTTTTGTTCTGTTTCTTGAATCATTTCAAGGATTTGTCCGGCCATGGCTTCGTATAAAGGTTCAACATATTTCACTGGTAAATTTTGCGGCAGGCCAAGCGCATCAAGGGTTTGCTTTGTCCGCAGAGCCGGAGAGCAAATTGCATGATCTATTGCGTAAGATTGCGCCCTTATAAAACCGCCGAGCGCTTCGGCATCCTGCAATCCTTCACTCGCCAGCGGACGATCAAAATCTTGTAAGGTCGCCCCGCCGGAGACGGCTTTGGCATGACGAAGGAGGATCAGGCGTTTCATGGTCATTTATCATTCATGTGTAATATTGTGCAGTTTAAAATATCTTGAATAAAAATCGAGAAAAGCGCCGAACTACGCATCAGCTTTTAGGCTGAATTTAGTAATTGTATTATTTTTCAAGCCGATTGCAAGTTCGCCGCGAATAAGCGCCAGCGCATCATCGCCGAAAACTTCGGCGCGCCAGCCCTTGAGCGCTGGAATATCCTCGCTTTGCTGCAGGGCGATTTGTTCGATATCATCACTCGATGCGATCAGCTTTGCGGCAACACCATATTCCGCCGCCTTGATTTTCAGCAGCATTTTCAAAATATCGACCTTGGCCGAAACGCTGGGCGAAAGCGGATGTTTCTTCACAACGCTGGGGCAGTCCTGTTTCGGAGTTTTAAGAGCATTATGGATGAGGCCTAGCAACTGTTTGGCGCGTTCTTCCCGTAAATATTCACCGGAGATATTGCGGATTTTCTTAAGATCATCATGCGTTTGCGGGCATTGCGAGGCCATATCGGCCAAGGTTTCATCACGCATGACCCAGCTGCGCGGAATATTTTTCTCCTGCGCGCGCAATTCCCGCCACGCGGCCAGCTCTCGCAATACGGCCAGATTTTTGGGCTTCGGGGATTTGATCTTGATTTTCTGCCACATATCTTGCGGATTGTTTTGATAGGTCGCGGGCGCGGCGAGTAGCTCTTCTTCTTCGAATACCCATGAAATGCGGTTCTGGGATTTCAACTCTTCAGCCATTTTTAAATAGACATCACAAAGATGCGTCACATCACCGAGCGCATATTTGATTTGCCGTTCGCTGAGCGGCCGCACCGACCAATCGGTATATTGCGAACTTTTGTCAATTTGATGGCCGGTGATATTGCGGACGATATTCTCATAGCCGACGGAATCGCCGTATCCTAGAACCATCGCCGCGATTTGCGTATCGAAAAACGGGCGTACAACCTCGCCTGTCAGATTGTAGAAAATCTCCAGATCCTGCCGCGCCGCGTGAAAAACCTTAAGCACACTCTTATTGCGCAACAGGTCAAAAACAGGCTCCAGATCAAGCTGTTTTGCCTGAGGATCAACGGCCAGCGCGTTCTTGGACGGATCACTGAGCTGGATCAGGCATAACTTGGGGTAATAGGTCTTTTCGCGCAGAAATTCGGTATCGATGGTGATAAAGGGCTGCTGCGCCAGAGCGCGGCAGGCTTTTTCAAGGTCATTTTGGCTGGTTATAATCATCGCAGAGTATTAAACAGGAATTTATTGTAATACCAAACAAAAAATGAGCCTTGTTTATACAGCTGCGCCGGAACCTTAAGAATATTGGTACAATCATAGAAAAAACTTGCGTTTTTGTGCGGTTTCACGCATAGATCATGCCGACAAACTATGCATGTATAGCGCGCTTTAGCGCAAAAGCCTGTAGAGCTTTAAGAACAACCACGAAAACGGTAAAAATTTATGAGCAAGACCCCCATTCGCAATATTGCGATTATCGCCCATGTTGACCATGGCAAAACTACGCTGATCGACAATCTTTTGAAGCAAAGCGGTATGTTCCGCGACAACCAAGCCGTGAGCGAACGGATGATGGACTCCAACGATCTTGAAAAAGAGCGCGGGATTACCATTTTGGCCAAGCCAACCTCGCTGCTTTGGAAGGGTGCAAGAATCAATATTATCGACACGCCCGGCCACGCTGATTTCGGCGGTGAGGTGGAGCGCGTCTTACACATGGCTGACGGGGTTATTTTGTTGACCGATGCTGCCGAAGGGCCGATGCCGCAGACAAAATTCGTGCTGGGGAAGGCCTTGAAGCAGGGGTTAAAGCCGATTGTGATTATCAACAAGGTTGATCGTTCGGATGCCCGTGCGGAGGAGGTGATTGACGAGGTTTTTGACCTTTTCGTATCGCTCGATGCCAATGATGCACAGCTTGATTTTACAACGCTTTATGCGTCTGGCCGTGATGGCTGGTGCGCACGTGAGCTTGATGATCCGCGTGAAAATCTGCACCCGCTGCTTGATCTCATTCTGGAGCAAGTGCCCGCGCCCGACGTTGACGAAAGCAAGCCGTTTGCGATGCTGGCCACGCTTCTGGATTCCGATCCTTATCTTGGCCGTTGTTTGACCGGACGGGTTGTGCAAGGCTCGGCAAAGGTTAATGATACGCTCAAGGCGATTGATCTGAACGGCAATGTTGTCGAGCAAGGTCGTTTGAACAAGCTGATGATGTTCAGCGGCACGGAGCGCGTTCCCGTAACCGAAGTGTTTGCAGGTGATATTATCTGCATCGCCGGACTGACAAAGGCTTCTGTGGCTGATACGCTATGTGCGCCCGCCGTGACCGAGGCTTTGCGCTCCACGCCGATTGACCCGCCGACTATGGCGGTGACGATCACGGTGAATGACTCGCCTTTCGCCGGAAAGGAAGGCAAAAAGGTTACCTCAACGATGATCCGTGAGCGCCTGATGGCTGAAGCGGAAACGAATGTCGCGATCACATTCAAGGAGAGCGATAACAAGGATGCGTTTGAAATCGGTGGCCGTGGTGAATTGCAGCTGGGCGTTCTGATCGAAACGATGCGCCGTGAAGGTTTTGAGCTGACCGTATCACGCCCGCGCGTTTTGATGCGCGAAGAAAACGGCCAGAAAATGGAGCCGATCGAGGAAGTCACGATTGATGTTGATGAGGAATATGCCTCTTCGGTGATTGATAAAATGAACAAGCGCAAGGCTGAAATGATTGATATGCGTACAGCCGGAGCGGGCAAGACGCGGATTGTCTTTCATGCGCCTTCACGCGGCCTGATCGGCTATCAGTCGCAATTCTTGACCGATACGCGCGGCACAGGGGTGATGAACCGTATTTTCCATTCTTATGCGCCGTATAAGGGTGATATTCCGCAACGCCGTAACGGGGCTTTGATCTCCAATGATACGGGCGCGGCGGTGGCTTATGCGCTGTTTAATCTGCAAGATCGCGGCGTGATGTTTGTGGATCACCAAACCCCTGTCTATGAAGGCATGATTATCGGCGAGCATAGCCGTGATAATGATCTTGAAGTGAATGTCCTGAAGGGCAAGAAGCTGACCAATGTTCGCGCTTCGGGTACGGATGATGCGGTGACGCTGACCCCGCCGCGCAAGATGAGCCTTGAGGATATGATGTCTTACATCAATGATGATGAGCTTGTTGAGGTTACGCCGATTTCGCTGAGATTGCGTAAGCTGCATCTATGTCCGCATGAGCGCAAGAAGCTGAGCCGCCAAGCCGCAAACGGTTAGGATTTGGTTTAGTTTGGCTTGGCTTGGTCTTTAGTCTAGTTTATGGATTGACCTCATCCCGTGCGGTTTGCGGGTTCTTGTAGTCGCGGCGATTGATGAGGCGGTTGAGCGCTTGAACATAGGCGCGTGCCGAAGCCACCAGAGTATCGGCATCGGCCGCCGTGCCGCTGACGGTGCGCCCACCCTCGCGCAATCTCACGGAAACCTCGGCCTGCGCATCTGTGCCGCCCGTTACCGCGTGAACCTGATATAGCTCCAGCTTGGCCTCATCATGTGGATAAAGCGCGCGGATGGCGCAGAATGTTGCATCAACCGGGCCGTTGCCGTTGCTAACTGTATGCTGTTCTTCTCCGCTGATTTTAAGAACGATATCAGCGGTTTGTGGGCCTTTTGATCCTGCCTGTACCTGTAAGGACACAAATTGGATCAGGTCATTATTGGTGGCCGAACCATCCTCAACCAGCGCGATCAGATCCTCTTCGAAAATCTCTTTTTTCTTATCGGCCAGATCCTTGAAACGGTTGAAGAGATCCTGGAATGCATTATCGCCGAGCTCATACCCCATTTCAGAGAGCTTGGAGCGCAGCGCATTCCGGCCTGAGTGTTTTTGCAGCGCGAGTTTGGATTCGCTTAAACCCACTGATTCCGGCGTCATAATTTCATAGGTCTGGGCGTTTTTGAGCATCCCGTCCTGATGAATGCCGCTGGCATGGGCAAAGGCATTCGCGCCGACAATCGCCTTGTTCGGCTGGACGTTAAAGCCCGTAATGCCCGAAAGAGTCCGCGAGATTTTGGTGATTTTTGTGGTATCGACCTGATTTTGAAAGGGCAGCAGATCGGCGCGTGTTCTAAGCGCCATGACGATTTCTTCAAGCGCAGCATTGCCCGCCCGCTCGCCGATACCGTTGATCGTACATTCAATTTGCCGCGCTCCCGCCTGCACACCTGCCAGTGAATTGGCAACAGCCAGCCCCAGATCATTGTGGCAATGCACTGATAAAATCGCCTGATCGATATTCGGTACACGCTCAATCAGCATACGAATTTTGGCGGCATATTCTTCGGGAACGGCATAGCCGACTGTATCGGGAATATTGATCGTTGTTGCACCCGCCTTGATGGCCGCCTCAACGCAGCGACAGAGGAAATCATCTTCGGTGCGGGAGCCGTCTTCGGCGCTCCATTCGACATCATCGGTGAAATTGCGCGAGAAGCTGACGCTTTCTGAGACGGCGTTCAGCACCTCTTCGGGCGGCATTTGCAGCTTGTATTTCATATGCAGCGGCGAGGTTGAAATAAAGGTGTGAATACGGCGGCGTGCGGCGGGTTTAATCGCCTCGCCCGAGGCTTCGATATCGGCCTTTTTGGCGCGGGATAGGCCGCAAACAACGGCGTTTTTAACGATTTTGGCAATCTCGTTGACAGCTTCGAAATCACCCTTGGAGGCGATCGGAAATCCCGCTTCGATGACATCAACGCCCATCTCATCCAGAAGCTGCGCCATTTTGAGTTTTTCATCGAGATTCATCGAGCAGCCCGGGCTTTGCTCACCATCGCGCAAAGTCGTATCGAAAATAATGACGCGATTTTTGTCTATATGTCCCGCAAAGACGCTGCTGGCGGTGGTGTGATTGCTGCTCATATTGGCAAGGCTCCTCAATTGCACATAATTTTACGCCTATATTTTTAGCAGCATTCCAAAGAATTGCCAAGGCAAAGGACGGTGCAAGGGCAAAGGCTTTATTAGCCTTAAGCAGGGTCTATATCTGTGTGCGGCGCTGCATGCTCTTGTGCAGGGATGGCGGCGGTTATAGGTTGCGGTCTTTGCGGCATTTTATTCAGAAAATCGCTGATACAACGCACTTGTTCATGGATATGCGGCAATAATTTGATCCTTGGTGCGCCTTGGTGAACAAAAACGGTTTTCCAGCCCATATCCGCCGGAACAATCAGATTTTTGTCGGTATCTTCAAAGACCGTAATATTTGCATCATCAAATTTTTCTCCGGAAACCTGTTCGGCGCGCCATTTTGACAAAAGCCACGGATATTCAGAATTGTTTTTCAGCCTGTCATGGCCGTGATCTTCGATGGTTATTCTTAAGTTGCGCGGGAAAAAGCGGTCTAATCCGATTAGCGGCAAGTGATGATCGAGGTTACAGCGTGTGCTATGGGTCAAGATTGCGCAATGTACGCTTGATCGCTCTAAGGCCGTAAAAGCCTCAATCAGCTTCGGGTTGGGCTTTAAATCAAATTTAGCAAAGCGATGGTGTAAAAGCGCTCCTTCGCCAAGGCTCATGCCAAATTCGTTGCATAAAGCTTTATAGGTGATTCCTGTTTCCAGATAGCTGTTCCAGCCTATTTGAAGCGCTGTATCTTCATCAATGGAGCCTTGGGAAATGGTTAGTCCGGTTTTTATGCGTGTGGCATGAAAAATATCTACAAAATTTTCAGGATATGGGTACAAACAGCCATCGAAATCAAAAATAAGAAGTTGTTTTTGCATATTTTATCTTGCGCCCTGTCAAATTAATTTTACGTAAGTTAATGTGTGGAGCAGAATATTGCAATAAAAATCTGATTTTAGGCCAATTGGGCGGAAAATCTTTACAGCTTCCGAGCCTCATCAACCAGCATGATCGGAATACCTTCGCGGATCGGAAAGGCAAGTCCGGCTTGCTTGGAAATAAGCTCTTGCTTGGCCGCATCGTAATCCAGAGGAGTTTTGGTCAGCGGACAAACAAGGATATCCAATAGCTTCGGGTCGATCATTGTCGTTGTGCTCATGTGTTTTGAACCTGCTCTATTCGTATTGCTAAGCCGCTTCGCCCGCAATTTTCTGCTTCGGTAGGTTGAGCTTGATATGCAGATCCTTCAGCTGGTGCTCATCAACAAAGGACGGTGCGCCCATCATCTGGTCTTCATATTGGCCGTTCATCACAAAGGCATAGACTTCGCGCAAATTCGGCTCATCCGCCAAGAGCATGACAATGCGGTCAACACCGAACGCCAGCCCACCATGCGGCGGCGCGCCGAAACGCATCGCATTGAGCATCCCGCCGAACTTGGCCTCCAGCACCGAACGGTCATAACCGGCAATCGCAAAAGCACGCTCCATAATCTCCGGCTTGTGGTTACGGATTGCGCCCGAAGCCAGCTCGAACCCGTTGCACACACAATCATATTGATAGGCAAGGATATTGAGCGGATCTTGGGTATTGAGCGCTTCCAGCTCCCCTTGCGGCATTGAGAACGGGTTGTGCGAGAAATCGATTTTCTGGGTTTTTTCATCAAATTCATACATCGGGAAATCAACAACCCAGCAGAATTTATAAACGCCCTTCTCGCGGGCGGCGCTATGACCTTCGGGCAAAGCATCACAAATAGCGTCCCGTGCCTTTCCGGCGAATTGCGCGGCTGGCTTTTCCTGATTGCAGATAAAGAACACCGCATCGCCTTCACCCAAAGACGCACATTTTTTCAGCGCTTCTTGCGCAGCGGCGGGAATGAATTTCGCAATTGGGCCTTGTCCTTCACCGTCCTTGAACAGCACATAACCCAAGCCCGGAGCGCCTTCGGATTGCGCCCAGCTATTGAGCTTATCAAAGAAGCTACGCGGCTGATCGGCGACTTGCGGCGCACGAATGGCTCTGACAACGCCGCCTTTCTCGATAACGCCTTTAAAGGCTTTGAATTCGACATCATCCCGCGCGAAAACCTCTGTAACATCGGTAATCACAAGCGGGTTGCGCAAATCAGGCTTGTCCGAGCCGTATTTCAGCATCGCTTCGGCATAAGGCAGATCAGGCAGCCATTCGATGCGGCGCTTTTCACCTGTAAAATCGGCGTTGTCCTGAAAAATGCGTTCAATGACGGGTCTTATCGTGTCGAACACATCCTGCCGCGTCACAAAGCTCATCTCAACGTCAAGCTGGTAAAATTCAGCTAGACGATCAGCGCGGCCATCTTCATCACGGAAGCAGGGCGCGATCTGGAAATAACGGTCAAAGCCCGACATCATCAAAAGCTGTTTGAATTGCTGCGGCGCTTGGGGCAGGGCGTAAAATTTCCCCGGATGGAGCCGTGAGGCTACGAGATAATCACGCGCGCCTTCGGGGGAACTGGCGGTGAGGATCGGGGTTTGAAACTCCTGAAAATCGCGCTCGACCATGTAACGGCGCATCGCGGCAATGACATTGTTTCTCAGGCGAATTTTGCGCTGCATTTTCTCGCGGCGTAGATCAAGGTAACGGTAGCGCAGGCGGATTTCCTCCCCCGCCCCGTCATCTTCAGCCACCTGAAACGGAATAACATCTGCGCCCGATTGCAGCTCCGCACTTTCAATCGAGACTTCAATTTCACCAGTCAGCATTTTGCTATTCACGGTTTCGGCCGTCCGCGCCATAACCTTGCCCGTCACCGTAATCACGCTTTCATTGCGCCAATTTTCAATTTGCGTATAAAGCGCCTTGTTCGCGTTTTCTTCAATCACACATTGGGTGATGCCATAGGTATCGCGCAGGTCAATGAACAAAACCCCGCCATGGTCGCGGATTTTGTGAATCCAGCCGGACAGGCGGATGGTTTGCCCTTCATCGCTTTTTCTCAATGCGGCGCAGCTATGGGTACGGAACGGGTGCATAATTCAATCTTCCTTCATTTCAAAACGGCTTCAGCCGTGATTTTTACACCTGAAACCCTCAAGAGGCAAAGGATTTTTATTGACTGTTAAAATATTAATACCGCCGTCGCTGTGTAAACTATAGTTCAAGCCATAGCCTGCCCGTGGCGCAGAGGTATTTAAAAGATTGTCACAACACTCAAGCCGGGGGCGCTGTTGCGGGCGGTGATATGACCATCATGCAGCTCGATAACGGCCTTGACGAGGCTTAGCCCAAGGCCGGAGCCTGCTGTATTACGGGACTTTTCTTCGCGGTAGAACCGCCGGAAAATGGCATCGCCTTGGCCTTCATCGATGCCGGGGCCGTTATCGCGAATGGTGACGATTTTATGTTTGCCTTTTGTGGCAAGGCTTAGAGTGATTTCTCCATTCTCCGGTGTAAACTTGATCGCATTATCAAGAATATTGCCGTAAGCCTGAAACAGCAAATCCCGATCACCGCGCAAGAAAACGGGGTTCAGCTCCAGCTTTATGACGATATTTTTATCCTCTGCTAGCGGGCTATAAAATTCGGCAACGTCATAAAGAATTTCGGATAAATCCAGATCAATGAAATGGCTGCGCTGTTTTTCGGCCTCAATCCGCGAGATACGCAGCAAAGCATTGAATGTGGAGAGCAAATGATCGGTATCCTGAATAATCTCGGCAATCATCGGGCAGTCAGGTTTTTCAGCTTGCAGGTCTTCCATGCGGGTACGAATACGGGTCAGCGGGGTGCGCAGGTCATGGGCGATATTGTTGGATACCATGCGCACATCTTCGATTGATTTTTCAATCCTGTCCAAAAGCGTGTTGAGTACGGCGGCCATATTGCTCAAATCATCCCATTTGGAGGAGACATCGAGCCGTCTGGACAAATCGCCCGTTTTGATAATCTCCCGCGCTGTTCGTGCGATATTATTCGTCCCACTTACTACGAAAATACTGATGATATAACTCACCAGCACCACCAGCATGATCAGCACGATACTGGCCGCACCCAAATGCTGCATTTTTTCAAAATCATTTGAGATTTCGGTAATGTCATAGCCGATCATGGCTTGTTTATTGCCGGGAAAAGTATGAATTTTGGTTGCGAATTTGCGCTGCGTGCCCTTTTGATCAAGGACGATAATTCCCTCCGAGAGGGTTGAAATTTCAGAACGAAAATCACCTTTGATATAAGGGTAATCGGCGAGCACCACGAAAAATCTGCGCCCGTCAATGAGTGCATCGGGCAGTTTTCCGCTTTGTTCAATCAATTTTATTTCCAGCTCCAATATCGAGGCAGTGGTTTGAATGACATGCCCCTTGGCGAAATAATTGATGAAATAGCCGAGAATAATAATCGCCGTGCCGCACAGAATCGTGAACAAAATCGCCATCATAAAGCTGGAGCTTTTGCGATAGCCGTGCAGGTCGGAGATTTTATTTGTCGATAGTGTATCCTGCACCGCGTACAGTCCTTATGATCGGTTTGTCAGAGCCTTTATCGATTTTGGAGCGCAAGCGGGAAATATGCACATCAATCACATTGGTTTGCGGATCGAAATTATAATCCCACACGCTTTCGAGTAGCATGGTTCGCGTCACGATTTGCCCTTTGTGACGCATGATATATTCCAAAAGTTTAAATTCGCGCGACTGTAAGTCAATCACTTTTCCGCCGCGTGTTACTTTGCGGGAGAGCAGATCAAGCTCCAGATCGCCTGCGCTCAAGATAGGGTTATCATGCGTGTTCTCATTGGCTGTGTTAAAGCGCTGCGCCAGAATTTCAACCCGCGCCAACAGTTCGGCAAAGGCGAAGGGTTTTACAAGGTAATCATCACCGCCGGAGCGTAGCCCCAGAACGCGGTTATCGACATCACCCAAAGCGCTCAAGATCAGGATGGGCGTTGTATTCCCAGCTCCGCGCAGGGTTTTGATGATGGTCAGCCCGTCAAGTTCAGGCAGCATTCTATCCATGATAATAGTGTCATAGGTTTCGGTCGTGGCCAAAAACAGGCCGTCCTTGCCGTTATGCGCCAGATCGGCGGTATGCCCCGCCTCTTTCATGCCCTTGGCAATGAAACTGGCGATATTCTTATCATCTTCTACAATCAGGACTTTCATGGCTTTATGTCACAATTTTATGTTGATACAATTTTACACAACGCATTGATCGGATAAATAAGATAAGTCATTGAGGGCATTTATCTATACTGCTATAAGCATTACCTGTAACTGAGTATAAGAACAAGCGGGAAATATCATGGGTTCATCTCCGATTTTGGTAACGGGCGCGGCGGGATTTATAGGATTCCACACGGCCTTGCGCTTGCTCGAAGAGGGCAGTCACGTTGTCGGGGTCGATAATCTGAATGATTATTATGATGTCTCGTTAAAGCGTGCGCGGCTTGAAATATTGGGAAAATTCGAAGCCTTCTCGTTTTTCGAGGCGGATATTGCCGATAAGGGCAAAATGGAAGCCATCTGGACGCAGGCAGGGGCATTTAAAACCGTTATTCATCTTGCGGCGCAAGCGGGCGTTCGTTATTCGCTGCAAAATCCTTACACCTATGTGACCAGCAATGTTATGGGGCATTTGACCATTCTGGAGATGTGCCGCCACACAGAAGGCTTTGAGCATCTGGTTTATGCCAGCTCATCCTCTGTCTATGGCGCGAATAAAAAACTCCCGTACAGTGTCGAAGATCCCGTCAATCAACCGATTTCGCTTTATGCCGCTACCAAGCGCGCCGATGAGCTGATGAGCCATAGCTATGCGCATCTTTATAAAATTCCGCAAACGGGGTTGCGGTTTTTTACTGTTTATGGCCCATGGGGCAGGCCGGATATGTCGCCGATTATTTTCGCCAAGGCGATTGCGGCTGGGCAGAAAGTTCCGGTCTTCAATCACGGTAAAATGAAGCGCGATTTCACATATATTGATGATATTGTTGATGGCATAATCAAGGTTTTACCGCTGCCGCCCACGATATCCGAAAGCAATACAGCGCCAGCGCGGATTTTAAATCTGGGCAATTGCCGCAGCGAGAATTTAATGGATTTCATCGCCGAGATTGCCAAAGCTCTTGGCAAAGAACCGGATATTGATTTTCAGCCCATTCAGGCCGGAGATGTCGAAGAAACCTTCGCCGATATTGAAGAAACAACGAAACTCACAGGCTTTATGCCGCGCACCTCGATCGCCGAGGGAGTTCCGAAATTTATTCAATGGTATAAAGACTATTACAAAATTTGATCTATATAAGATGTCCAAGTTTTAAAAACCTCATAACCATAGTTAAAAATAGAGCTTGAGAATATATGACAATGCCGCGATATTTTGCCTATGGTCTTCCGGCTTTGCCGCTTGCAGCGCTGACACTTCCCGTTTCGATTTTTCTACCGACCTATTATGCGCAGGAAATTGGCTTGGGTCTTGCGCTCACGGGATTTATCCTGCTTTTGGCGCGGGTGTTTGATGTGATAACCGATCCTTTGATCGGGTATTTGAGCGATAAAACAAACCATAAACAAGGCCGCCGCCGTATCTGGATTTTTGCCGGAACGCCGATTGTGATGCTGGCCAGCTGGTTTTTGCTGATCCCGCCCGACCCTTCGCAAGGTCAAGTCGGCGCGGTCTATTTATTGGTCTGGAGCATTATTCTTTATGCAGGCTGGACGATGGTTATTTTACCGCTTATGGCGTTGGGGGCGGAGTTATCCGAGTCCTATGCCGAGCGCGCCCGTATATCGGGTATCCGCGAGATGCTGGTGCTGGCTGGGCTGCTCATATCGTTGTGCTTGATCGCGATAGATAGCGCCAGAGCGCTCACGATTTTGGCATATTTTATCATCGCGCTTTTGCCGCTTTGCGTGTTGGTTTTTTGGCGTTTTGTGTCTGAGCCGCTGCCTATATCCGCTTCCAAGACGCACAATAAATCCATCAATTTTCGCGAAGGGGTGAGGGTTCTCGCTGGGAATAAGCCATTTCGGCATTTGCTTGGTGCATATATTGTTAATGGTTTTGCCAATGCCTTGCCCGCAACCTTGTTTATCTTATTTGTCACCCATGTTTTGGGTATGAGCGAGCGCGCTGGGCTTTTGCTGCTTATTTATTTTTTGAGCGGTTTATGCGGTGTGCCTTTTTGGCTCTGGCTTGCCCGCCGTTTCAACAAACATAAGGCTTGGTGCTTTGCGATGGTCTGGGCGTGCATGATATTTCTGATCGTTCCGATATGTTTGCTGGTTTCGCCTGAGATTGGCTTTTGGATATTTCTGACGATTTGCATTTTGACGGGACTATCCTTGGGTGCGGATTTAACCCTACCCGCCGCGATGCAAGCGGATGTTGTGGACATTGACAGGCTGGAAACGGGCGAGCGCCGCACAGGTATTTATTTTGCGCTTTGGAGCATGGCTTCAAAGCTATCCTTGGCGTTGGCGGCGGGGTTTGCCTTTCCGGTTTTGGAGCTTTTCGGATTTACGAATGGACAAAGCGGCTCTCTTTGGATGCTGGTTTTTCTGTATGCGCTCTTGCCAGTTTTGCTCAAGGCGATTGCGATTAAGATGATGTGGCGTTTCCCGCTGGGTGAAGATATAGTGGCGCAAACGCAGCGCGATATTCAAAAGCGCTGGATTGAGCAATAAATGAGCAGTAAAAAGGCAGCAGGGCAGATATGATTCAGCGGATTCTTTTGTTTATAAAATTAAGGGTTTTGTCGATTTTGCCGGAGAGGGCGAAATATTTCTTGCGCGGGATTAAGCTGTTATTTGTGAAGCCTATGATTGGCGCTCCGTCTATTCCGCAAGACCTGCTTAATGACGCCAAGCTGATTTCAAATCGCAATATTATGTTGGAGCATTTGCCAAAAGCTGCTGTTGTGGCAGAAATCGGTGTGCTTCACGGCAATTATTCGCATGAAATTATTACCCGCACTATGCCGAAAGAGTTTCATTTGATTGATGTCGATTTTTCAACCTTAAGAGAAGATGTCAGCGCTCATCCTTCTGTTATCAAACATGAAAAATTTTCCAATATTGCTATGGCGACATTTCCCGACGACTATTTTGACTGGATTTATGTTGATGGCGATCATAGCTATGAGGGTGTAAAATCTGATATTCGAGCCTGTATTCCAAAGCTGAAGACTGGCGGCTATTTGGTGTTCAATGATTTTTGCCGTATTAACCTGAATGGTTTGGGCGTATTTGGGGTGCAACTGGCCGTTACCGAGTTAATCGTTGAGCAGAAATGGCCACTCAAATTTTTCGCTTTCGAAAGTGGCGCGCTCTATGATGTGGCTGTGCAAAAGCCATACATATGAATAAAGCAAGTAAAGTAAGCTTTAAAATGAATTAGCCTTTTACTCTAAGACTGCTGCGGCCACCATCAATATGGAATATTTGGCCTGTCACCCATTGAGACTCAGAACTAAGCAAGTAAGCTGCGGCTTGTGCAGAATCCTCTGCCGTACCGATACGCGGTATCGGGTGCATATCGGCGATGGCCTTGGCCATAGCTTCAGACGATAAAAGAGGGTTTGCAATCGCGGTGTCTGTCAGGCTTGGTGCAATGCCGTTGACACGAACATGCGGCGCCCATTCTGCGGCCATACATTTTACCAAACCTTCAATCGCGCCCTTGGCTGTCGAGATAACGCTGTGATTAGAAAAGCCCTGCTGGACTGCGATAGATGAGAATAAAACAACGCTGCCTCCTGCTTTTTTGAGAGATTTCTCGGCTGCGCGCAATGCACGTAAAGCGCCTATCACATTCACTTCATAGCTTTTGAGAAAATCCTCATCCTTTGTGGCTTTTAGGGGCTTGAGCGTAATCGAGCCAATGCAATAGGCCAGCCCTTTAATGCCATCGCCTTGGTCGGCTTGTGCAATAGCGGCCTCGATTTGTTCGGGGTTGATGATGTCAACAGATGCACTGGGGGTGTTCAGATGTGAGATACTGCCTATATCTCGGGCTGTTAAAAAGATATCGTGCCCCTTTTCTTTCAGTATTAAAGCCAGAGATTCGCCAATACCCCCGTTTGCGCCAAATATTACGATAGGTTGTGTCATTTATGCCGCCTTATCAATGTAAAGAGAGTTAAAATCTAACTGTAAAAATTAGTGCGCTCCAATTCGGCGGCAAGGGCTGAGGCACTCTGAAAAGCGGCTTCAACGCGCCCTTCGATGCACCAATCACCGCACGCCGCCAGTTTCAAACGTGGATCTATGAGAAAATCTTTTCCTGCCGCGCTTTCAGCGCCCGCATAACGCCAACGATGCAGGGCTATGTGATCGGGGGAAACATGACTTGTATCTGTTATTTTTTGAAACTCTTTCAACACTAGATTTTGCACAGCATTCTGGTCATCTTCCAAATGCGCTTCCGCCCAAGCGTTGGAGGTTTGCACAAGCACAGAATATGCCTCCGTATTTCGTTCAGGCTTACGGGAGTTTATACAAATCCAACCGATGGGTGAGTTTTGAACAAATGCCCCGTCCCACTCAAGCGAAAGCGCAGAATGATAACCCAGCATCAAAGAATAGCAGCCAGTCATTTTGACATTGGTAAGGGTTTCAAAATCAACAAAATCACAGGTGAAGAGCGCTTGGGTTTGTGGCGCCGGAGCGGTTGAGATAACCCAATCAAAGCCTTGATACAACATATTGTTTTGGTCACGAAACTGCCAACCATTGGCATCAGTGTAGTTTAAATCTTGAACTTGTACAGAGAGCCGAATATCTAGCCCGTTAGAAAGATTCTTACAAAGCGTGTTCATCTTTGGCACAGCGATGAATTTTTTTTCACTGCTATCATGCAGTGTGGAATCGTTCAATGAATTGAGGGTAACAATCTTTCCCGACCAGCTTTGAACACTTTTTTGTTTTATATGAGAATCAATGAGCTCTGAAAACTCATTGTCGCGGCAGGTGAAATATTGTGCGCCGTGATCGAATTGAAACGGCTCGGCATAACGTGTTGCCATCCGTCCGCCCACGCCGCGAGATTTTTCGAATACGGTAATTGTTTTGTTTATAGCTTTTAGCTTATGAGCAAGTATCAGACCTGCCAGACCCGCACCAATAATTGCAATTTTCAAAGGTGATCCTTATCGATTTATTTTAATAAATTATCAGATAGAATTATGATTTAAAATATCCAGAATATTTACTCCAATAAATACTATTGTCTCTCAATCTGCATTTTTTCTTTGCGGCGGTCTTCGCCATCAAAAGGAATATCGCGAACACGCCTGTCAGGGCCGACATAAATATCCGAAACCACAAAAGAACGAGGCTTTTCGATAACACGGCTAATTCTAACAGAAAGCGAATCGGCAGAAAACGGCTTCACAAGATATTCAGAAATACCGGAATCTCTGGCTTTAATGACGCGGTTATAATGACCCGAACCAGCCGTCATGATGATTGGCACGAACTTATTCGGAGATTTCGGATCTTTCCGGATCATATTCGTCAATAAAATCCCGCGATCCGGATTTTGTAGCCAATCCGTAATTATAAGATCATGTTTTTTGTGACAGAATTTTTGATAGGCATCTTTATAATTATAAGAAGAGTCAATGTTTCGTTCAGGCACGGAAAGCATATTCAAAACTGTTTTAAACAGTTTGAACATCTCCGTTGTGGATTCAACCACCAACACATTTACATTTGAAAAATCATAAGCCATTTTTCTAAATTATTCTTATTTTTGTTTGGAGTTGTAACGCTCGCAGGCGCTGCGGAGTTCAGTGACAAAAGCCTGACAGATTTTGTCATTATCTTTTTTAATAGTACGAGAAAGTATTAAAAGTGCTGATTTCTCATAGGCTTGGATAATCTCAATAATTTGATCATCTATTTTTTCATGAAAGTCGAGAAAGTCAACAATAACGTCAGAAACCGCCGTGATTGACGGGTAGTGAAAAAGACTACCCTGAGCTCTGAGCTGCATTAGCGGATCAAGCACATGCAGAAGCGTTTCTTTTGGCTTTTCTGCGTCGTGTTTCGTTAAAACGGTTTTTATCTCTTCAAGATATTGACTGGCGATTGGTCTGAAATCGATATCGTTTTCTTCCAGTGCGGTTTGGGCTTTCTCAATATTTTCTTTCGAAAATCCTCCGTTACCGACTTTTGCTTTTAATTCATTTTTAGGGACGACTAGCTTTGCCATACAAAACCTACATAGTGTTCATTGGTTGAATATAATGATTACAGATAACCTCTCTGAAACCATAGTTCATCAATATAACATCAAAATGATTAATTGTTTCTAATTAATTTTTAATGGCGGTCGTGGTGCTCATGACTGTGATCATGGCAGCAGCTGTGCTCTGTTTTGTGTTCCGCGTGAGTATGGGAATAGGGAGACGTTGCAAGCCCAAGCCAGCCCGTCAGTTTTTTCACAGGATTAAAGCTGGTTTTCTCAGCGATATAAGCATTCACAGGTTCGGCACCATATTTGAATGCGAGGCTTAACCCTGCGCCTGTCGCCAGAAAGGCCAGACCAGAGGCGACATGAACAGCTACAACGTCTTCGACGAAATTATAAGCCAGAGCAATCGTGGAGGTGACACCCGTTCCTGCAATGCCGCCTGCAATACTAGAAGCGGCATTGAAGACGCTATTCATGGTTGTTTCTTGAATGGCTTGAATTCCGCCGATCGCTTCATATCCGACGCCTGCTGCCAAAAATGCTGCACCGATAGTTAAGGCTTGTTTTTTATAGGGCGTGAGTTTGACGGCTTCACTTCCGGTATGGAAGCCCCGCACAACATAATCCCACGTTCTCCATGTTCCGCGTCCGGCCGCTTGCCATGCAAGATCAACATTTTTGGAAAACGCGGATTGCGTTCTATTATTACGGATAGAGGCACTTTTTTCATAGCTTTCTTCGATATTGTGCATTTTATCCATATGCGAGGCCCAGCGATCGTAAAAGCGTTTGAGCGTGTCTTGGCGCGTTTTGCTTTCTTGAGAAGTTTGAGCATCATCAGCAAATAAAACGCTATCAATATCCGAAGCGCCCGTATGGGATAGTTGTGCTCCAATCAGCCTATCCAGATTATCAGCCAGCTTGGACTGTAAAATTTTCGAATCCTTATGCTCTTTAAATTCTTCAAGAGCAACCAAGGCTATATCCAATCTCGTTTGTAAATCTTTACGCTGCCATTCTTCTTCAATACCGATTTTATCGCCGATATATGCCAGTGTAACGTTAAGCTCGCGCAGCGCGTTGGTGAGTGGGGTGATATTATTATGGCTCAGAGTGAATGTTTTGGTAAGCCAGCCTGTTTTAAGCGTTAATTCATGTGAGAAGTCATCGCCATCATAAGCGCTTTGTTTTTGTTCACTCAAAGAAGCTGCTGCCAATGCTTCCTCGATTGCCGCACTATATTGTGCCGATACGGGCTCTAATGAATTATAGCGCATATAATGAGTTGTATTTATTTTTCCGCCACGAATTTGCGCTTGTGAAACCAGAATATGTCTTGTCATAGCTGCTTCGAGGTCAGGACGCATCTCACCACCTGTCAGAAATCTCATCCCGTTTCCTATACGGCGCGATAGATTAGACACACCTGCCGCGATTGGATCGGAAAGCGGCGCCACCAGCTCGATAATGCTTTTACCGCCGACAAGTCCACGTTGAAGGCCTTTCTTAAGGGTGTATCCCCAAAATGCCCCATGTGAAAGATTCTGGATGAGATTAAGGTCAAAGAACACATCAGCAACCCGCTCGGCGGCGCTATTGGCTGATCCCATAAATTGATCACCAAAGGGAAGAATGCCTATAGCAGTTTTGGCATTTCCGGCGATAACACCCTGTGAAATACAGTGTTTAATAGTATAAAAACCGATTTGATCCAGGTGGCAGGATCTGTCTTCTCCGGCTTCGGCAAATATATGGTCTACATGTTCGTCAAGGGCTTGTAAGAATTCCGCAGGGATTGCAAAACTGTTCCCGTCCCCAAAATCCAGAGGCAAATCTTCTCTGATGATTGCGCCCATCGTTTCGCTATCAGGGGCATTCATGACGATATAAGCCAATATTGCGGAATAGGCTAAAAAAGCTTTCGGTGATTCAGTTGCAAAATCAATAAGCGTGCCATACCAATTTTGCAGAGCGCCCAAAAAGCCGTTGCCCAATTCGCTGGCCATACCTTTTGGATCATATTTCAGGGCTTTTTTGATGGTTTGTGATAGGTCGCGCATCTCATCATCAAGATGATGGTCGGCCAATCTTGATGCCCCGACAATAGCAGGAGCGCTCAGGGCATCATGGGAATCTTGAAAGATTTGCTTTAAACTTCCGAGCTTTGTTTTCGTATCAGCCGAAGTTTTTTGTGAAGCGATTGAATTATCCAGCGCGCTCGTGATTGCTTCCGTTACGGATTGTGAGAAGGATAAAATATGCGCAAAGCGGTTGGAAATCGCCTGCATCTCGGGCGCTGTGATGGTATCGCGCTTGGCATAGTCAAGCAAAACTGCCTGAAATACAGCCATCTCAGAAGCCACGGCATCAACAGGGCTTTCCTGCCCCAAAACATGGCCGGTGAAGAAGTAATGAGCATGTAATTTGCGCATCGTTTCCGAATTCACGATGGGCTGAAGCATCGTTCCCGTGGCCAAAAGCTTGACGAGTGTATCTTTTTGATCGACAGCTGCGTTCTTTTTATGCGCAGCTAGAAGGAAATTCAAATCGCCTGTAAGTTTTCTCGCATCGTTAGATATATCCGAAAATGCGGCTTGTACTTTATGTTCAAATGATGCTTGATCCAGCGTTTTCAGGAAATCAGGCTGTGACGAGCGTGCATTGAGCGCTTTTGAAAATCTCAAAATTTCCTGCGCATTCATCGCAATTTCGACGGGTTTCGGGTCGTCTTTATATCTATTCTTTGTCGCAGCATTGACCAATTCCCAAAAATCTCTCTGAAGCGCATTTTGTCCTGCCCCATCGAGCATGTCAGAATTTTGAATCATGTTAGAAATTTTGAATACAAAGCCGCGATCAGGATCATAATGCGTATGCGGGATCGCGCTGGTGATGTGATCGTGTTCGCCATGGGACTGTGGGTTGGCCAATTCACTTTCGAGCGCCCACATATCATCGTCCTTCATCGCATCTTCGGTATGAGAATGACATTCCGCTGTGGCATGTTCGTGAACGTGTTCGTCAACAAATTTCGGTATATCAGGCGTTCCAGTGACGGCAAAACGCAATACTTGGTGCGCTATACGCCGCTCGGCCTCTATTTTAGCCCTGTCTGACTTATTGGGGCGCTGGCCTTGAACTTCGAGTGCTTGAGAGGCGGAAAATTTTAGCGGTTGGTGTAAAAAGCTGAGTATTGATTTGAGCGTTTTTGTGTCAATCTCGGCTTTGCCGTCTTCAGCAATCATCAGCTTATTCAGGAGCGGGGTTACGATTTGCTCAAGCGCGTTTCGACCATGAGCTGAATGAATAACGTAGTGCCCTGATCTTTGCGTTGATGGCTCGATATGAATACCAAACTGAACAGCGGCCTCCCGCAAGCGCGGATTGATTGTAAGGTAGCCTGAAAGCCCCAGCTTTTGATTTACAGGTTTGCCACTATGTGCATGCCCATGCCCATGGTCGTGGTTGTGGTTGTGGCTGTGGCTGTGGCTGTGATCGTGATTATGCTGGTGTGTTTCGGCCATGGGCGGGCTATCTTTCGGTTGTTACGCAATTATTCTCGTTTTAAGGAATTAGATGTTGTAGTGCGTTTTCTTTCAGAGCTTGTAGATCTGGGCTGTCAGCAGATTGGCCGTTTGCAATAACCTTTATGCGCATGCCATGAGAATTTTGCATGTGATCGATCATCGGTTCGGTATAGCGAGAGCCAATAGATATATCTTGTGCGGCAAGGTTCGCGATACGTGTAATATTGGCTGGATCACGCGCATTATAGCTTCCCAGTGAGTTATGGATAGCACTTAACGTGCCGCCTGTTTCGAGAAGCCTTACATCGTCGACTGTCCATTCTGTTTTATTAGGGTTGCAAAAGACCACAAAAGTTTCCGCCGGAACGCTGACATTCACAGAGCCGTAATTCGATGAAAAAGGAACTTCCGCGAAAGTATTGGCTTGAAACGGGGTGTTGTTGGCGACAAAACCCTGAAATTCTGAAGCTCTGTTTCTGTCTGCTAAAATAGCGACGGATTGTGTGCAATAATCTTGCAAAGTGAGCCTGTTTCTTTGGGTTTGCGCTTCGGCATCATTGCTGGCCATGAGTGTGAATATGGCTACAGCTGCGCCTGAAAGGGCATTTAGAGTGCTTGTTTTACTTATTTTACGAACTTCCTTGAACGACATGGCAATCTCTTTTCAATTTTATTTTAATGTTATGTTGTAACATTTTGTTGACAGTCTTAATTTCTTGCGTCATATATGTCAAGAATTAATGACAATAAGAATTATTCGCAACAAAACGCTTGATGTTTTTTATAGATGTGAGATAGTTCCGTCAAGATTAAATGAGAATGATTATCAATATTAGTCGAATAGTCGAACGCTGTTAAAATATGATTTCGAATAGAGGAGCCTAAAAGAATGTCTGATGAAAAGAGAAAAGGTAGTTTTTTGCAATCTGCGTTTAAAATGGCCATGTGGACGGTGCCTATATTTTTAGGTGTGACATTTGGATCTGAAATTTTAACGTTTGCGTGGGCTCATGAAAATCCGGGTGGTCAGGCGCTTATGAAAGCTCTCAATCCCGTTGCGCAAAACGTATTTGATAACTTCTTTGTAACGGATGCATCGTTATGGGTGGCGGAGCAGGTCACATCTCTTACGGGGGGGCATGCAGGCAATGCCCAGCAATATGCAGATACGGCATTGGATGTTTATAACAATATGTCTTGGCAATAGAGATTTTTGGCTGATTCATTAACTATTCTTCAAGATCAATGTGGTATCATTTTACTAGTTATTATCAAATGTGATGATGGCTGGTAGGGGCAATGCAAAAACAAAAAAATCAATTTGGTTCGTTTTTAAGGCTAGCGGCGTTTAGTTCTCTGTTGCTTGGAATGGTTGTTTCTTCGACTGTTTGTGCCGAGTCTGCGAATAAAACAAAAGCGGATAAAATTATTATCGCTGCGGATCAATGGTGTTCTTATAATTGTGATCCGAATTCCGATGAGCCTGGTTTTTTAATTGAAATGGCAAAGGTCGCGTTTGAAAGACATGGGATAGAGGTTGAATATCAGGTTATACCATGGACGCGGGCTATTGACGAAGCGCGAGAGGGCAATATTTCCGGTATTGTCGGCGCTTATATAACGGATGCGCCTGATTTCATCTTCCCTGAAACTTCGCAGGCCTTTAGTCAGAACGGAATGTTTATAAGCAGCGCGTCTGATAGCTGGGTATATAATGATTTGGACTCTCTTGAAAATCGATCGCTTGGGGTCATCAGTGACTATTCCTATGGAGATGCGCTTGATCAGTATATTGAAGAGAATAAAAATGATATGTCACGCATCCAAATTTTGTTTGGAGATTTGGCGGCAAAAAATAATATTCGCAAGTTGGCAGCGGGGCGAATAGATGTGATTATCGAGGATGTTGCTGTGATGGAATATATCTTGTCACAAGATGATATGATTGGTTTTCGAGAAAAAATTCGCTTTGCCGGTGTTGCGCCGGGGGATGACGGTGACAGATCACCAAGCTATATAGCTTTTAGCCCACAAAATCCATTTGCCGAAAAATATGCGCAAATTATGAGCGTTGAAACAAAAAATATGCAAGAGTCCGGTGAATATTTTGATATTCTGCAGAAATACGGAATACAAGATCTTTGGTAATGCCTAAGAGAATAAGGCAAAAATGTTTCAAAAAATTCTTCTTCTTCATTTAGTGATTTTTTCTCTCGGGCTGGTCTTCGATATCCGACAGGCAAATGCACAACCTCGATCTCAACAAGATGAACCAAGGCTGCGGCTGCCTTATGCGAATTTGGAGCAGGCCGAAAGAGCGAGAGATTTAAGAAGGCTTAATTATGAGCTCAGAATATTACGGGCAAAAGACTATGTAGAAGGGCGGATAGTTGCACGTTATCCATTTCATGAGTTGCTGAATTTGTATTCACAAATGGAGCATTACGACCCGATTGCGCAAAAAACAGTTGATAGGCTTTATGAATTGGCTTTTCAGGTAAATAATTATGAAGATTCGGAGAGCGCCGTTTCGGCAACGGAAGAGTTTCGAGACTTGTTGCACAGACATCTGCCTAATCTGGAGGTGTTGAATATTGCCATCCCACTTGTGCAGCAAAACTCTTTTCTTGGTGACCTTCCGTTAATGGAATGGATGCGTAATGGGTTGGAGGCGCGTGTTTTTAGTTCAGGGCCGGGCACGATGGCTCAGAATGCGTATAGAATATTTACACTTGCGGAAGAGCTGGCTGTGCTTCGTCACCGGAATGTTCGTGTGGTTGAAACCGATTCCATATCTACCGCTGTTGCGCATTATCATATCTATATGGTTCAAGATTTGAACACGGGCGCACCCGACATGATTTATATGCAATTAACGCCGATAATGCGCCATTTACGGGAGCAGCAACGCCAAGAGCGCCCTCAGTTTCGGTTTGAGCTAAGGCCACAGCCCGCCTTGACGGATTAATGAAGATATCACCGATAAGCAACGGAATTATTTTGATTTACAAATTTGCCGTTTATGCTCTATAAAGCACTATCGATCAAGAGATAGGGGTATAGCTCAGTTGGTAGAGCGATGGTCTCCAAAACCATAGGTCGCGGGTTCAAGTCCTGCTGCCCCTGCCATTTACGGTATAGAATTTTCAGCGCTCATTTCGCCCCACTCGCCCCATTCTATGCTCTAAAGTGGGGCGAAGGATTTGTCAGCTATTTCAATTGGTTGCGGGAGGTTTGCCCCACTCGCCCCACTTATCTTTCACTGATCTGTATAATTGGGTTGATGAGACGCAATACGCCCCCTTATCAAATTCAATATATGACAATATTCCTATAATATCAAGCGTTATATCCCGACAAAAATAGCCCTTAAAAAAAAGAAAGCCCGCCTAAATTGCAATCCAGCGGCGCATAATAGATTTTAAATATTCTATCTGGAATGGCTTGCTGATAAAGGCATTCGTTCCGATCATTTCACAAAACTCTTTATCAGAAGACATAGCATTGGCCGTAATAGCAATAATCGGTGTGTCTTTGATTCTGGCGTCTGCACTTTGGCGAATGGATATTGTCGCCTCCGTGCCGCTCATAACAGGCATATTGTAATCCATAAAAATCAGGTCATAGCCCTGTGCCTCTATTTCCTGCACCGCTTCTAAGCCGTTATTTACAATTTTTATATTATCGATACCCATGCCGGTTAATAGTTTTTGCATGAGGATTTGATTCATCGGGTTATCTTCCGCGACAAGAATTTTTGCCTCTTTGAGTGATTTTCTTTCCGCAGAAATGCCGCCCATATCAGCGCTGAGAAGTGGCACAGGCTTCTCGGTTATTTGAAACGGTAATGTGAAAGCGAAGGTTGAGCCTTTGCCCAACACACTGGATAACGTGATATCGCCGCCCATCAGATTCAAAAGCTGTTTGGTAATGGATAGCCCCAAACCCGTACCGCCATAAAGACGTTTGGTTGAGTTGTCCGCTTGCGAGAATTTTTCAAAAACCGTACTGAGCTTATCTTCGGCAATTCCGATTCCTGTGTCGGATATACGGCATTCCAAACAAAGTTCATTTGCGGCAATTCTTTTTAAATCTGTTTCAACGGTTATTATCCCCCGCTCGGTGTACCGAATAGCATTGCCGATCAGATTGGCCAATATTTGCCCGTAGCGAACAGTGTCGCCTATAACCCAGACGGATTGGTTGGTTCCAGGTTCAAATTCAAGAGTCAGCCCCTTTTGCTCTGCCAATGGCCGAAGCGTATCAACCATGTCTGTTGTTTTTTGTGTAAGGTTGAATGGTGATGATTCCAGATGCATTTCTCCGGCTTCGATCTTGGAGAGATCAAGAATATCATCAACGATGTGCAACAATGTTTGTGATGATTTTTTGACGATATCAAAAGATTGTTTTTGCTCCTCGGTGAAATTTTCCTGTTTTATCACCTGCGTCATGCCGATGATAATACTGAGCGGAGTCCGAAGCTCGTGGCTCATATTTGCAAGAAATTCTGTTTTGGCCTGATCGGCTTTGATTGCTTTTTCCATAGCGGTTCTGATGGTTGAATAGCTTTGTTTCAGGTTATAAACCATTTTATTAAAGCTATGTGCCAAAGCACCGATTTCATTGTTTTTCAGGAATTGAGGATCTGTAATAGGATCTGGTGTTTCGTCCAGAAGTTCCATAGTTTTTTGGATTTGCAATAGCGGGCGTGTAATAATTCTGAGCGCGAAATAATAGGCGGCCAAAACGCTCAAGGTAATGATTGCAAAAAAGATAAGCTCCATATGAATAGCGCTACGGACCTCTTCTAGTGTTTGCTCGTTGCTGGCACAGATTTCAAACGTACCGATTTTCTTCGGGTTATTTTGATTGAAGCCTGAGAATAAAATATCCGTGCTATATACAAACTGTCCTGCGGCAATATCATCCGGAAACTGTTCGCTGACGAAGGGCTTTCCTTGCTCGTTAAGTACGCGCGCGCCGCAAAATGATTGGCTTTTGGTGAGGGATTTCAAGTTTTGGCTGATCAGCTCGTTATCAACATTCCAAAGCGGCAGCGCCACCGCCTTTGCCGAAATATCGGCAATATAAATTGTATCCGCTTCGAGTTTATTGATTGTGTCGTGATATAATTTGTGGGTGCTAAACCATCCGGCCAAGCCGATAATGATAGAGAGCAGCAAGAAAATGCTGATGAGGCTCTTTGTTACAAGAGAAGAGTACCATTTGATGCGGTGAGTATCATGGCTTTGCTGCATATGTTTACCATAGCCCTGTAATACCGTATTTGTTCAGAATGTCTAAGATTTCGCCGCTTTCGTGCATCTTTTTTGTTTCATCGGATAAAATATCGGCATAGCGCTGGGCATTCGGATTATCGGGCGCGAAGGCAATAAAGATGATGCCGTTATCTTGTTCTTCATCGGGCAGAAAATCGACTTTTTTGAATTTATTTCTGTATTCTTCCATTTCAGGTTGCGAGAGGATATAGCCCATCACCTGATGATCTTCGAGCATAACATCGATACGGCCAAGAATGAGCTTACGGATATTGTTCTGGGTCGCGTTATTGCCGAAAACTTTCTGGATACGGTTCATGTCATTTTCGTGCTCTTCGACATAGGCATCAAATTGTTCTGAATACGCATAATCACTGATAATCCCGACCGATTTATTTTCGAGCGAGGATAAGCCCTCATAACGCCAATCGCTGTCAAGCCTCACGAAAAATGCATTACGGCATTGGCCTTGCGGGACTGATGGGAAAATGAAATCGGGCGCATCGGTATAATATGCGCCGATAATACCGTCGAATGTTCCGGCCTTCGCATCTTCGATTGCCCGCGCCCAAGGGACGTTTTCATAGCTGATTTGAATGCCGTGACGCGCGAAAGCCCGCTGCGCAATTTCGACCATATAGCCGGGATATTCGGAATCGGGGGTACAATTGTAAGGACACCAGACATCAGCAGCCAGCCGGATCGTTTCGGTTTTTTCGGCCTTTTCGGTGTTTTCAGGTTCGTTTGCAAAGCTTTTTGAAGGCACAACAGAAATGCACAGCATTAAAAATGCCGCAATCAGCAAGAGAACATGAAGGTTTAACCTGATTTGAAGTGCGCCCATTTTGTGCATTTTTTTAGAGTTTTTTCTTACCTAGAGTATAATACAAATCCATTCAAAAAGGGTTAACATTTTGAATAGACTTGGCTTTTGGTCATAATCTTGAGGTGTCGCATTGATCTATTGATCTAAGGCGTTGCGGTGGCGCTATAGTGCTCAATGCGGTTTTTGTATGGTCTTTTCTATGCTTTGCCTGATTTGCGCTTGGTTTTAGGCTCTGACAAAGCGAATTTTTCCATGAAAAACTCTGTCAGCTTGCTTTTGGCGCTTGCCGCATTTTCCCGCAGCATCAGCGCGCTGGGCGTGACAATCAGGGTCAGGACGCTGGAAAACGCCAGTCCGAACGCAACCGCCGAGGCCAGTTGAACCCACCATTGTGTGGAGGGCGCACCGACATTCACCGAGCGGTCGAGGAAGTCGATATTGACCTGCATCACCATCGGCATCAGCCCGATAATCGTGGTGATCGTGGTCAGCAAAACAGGCCTAAGGCGCTGCGCCCCTGTTCGCAAGATAATCTCCTCCATGCTCATTTTATCGCCATAGGTTTTTCGCAGATAATCGAATGTATCGATCAAAACGATGTTGTTATTGACAATAATACCGGCGAGCGCAATCACGCCGACCCCGCTCATGATAATCCCGAAGGGCTGCCCCGTTACGATCAAGCCGATCATCACCCCGATCGTCGACATAATCACAGCCGTTAAAATCAGGAAGGCGCTGTAAAAGCTGTTGAACTGGGTCACAAGAATAATTGCCATCATAAAAATCGTGATGAAAAAGGCCTTGGTCAAAAATGCCTGCGCTTCTTTTTGCTGCTCATCCTCGCCCTTAAACGAGATATTCACAGCCGGATCAAGCCTGTCCCGATTGGCTTCGAACCATGCCCGCAAAGCATTGATTTTTTCGGAGGTGTTGACACCGGGGGGAAGGTCGGCCTTTACGGTGATAATCCGCATTTGCTCCGCCCGATTGATTGTACCTGTTGCCGGTTTCGGCTCACGCGTTACAAAATTGGCAATCGGCACAGAGCCAAGCTCGGTTTCGATGCGAATATTGTCGAGCTGGTCAAGCGTGCGGCGGTCATGGTCGTGACGCACGACAATATCAATTTCATCATCGCTGTCATTCGGGCGATAGCCCGAGATTTTCAGCCCGTTGGTGACCATCCGCACATAATCGCCGACCGCGACAAGATCCAGCCCGAATTTCGCCGCCTGTGAGCGGTCAACATCAAGCTGCCATTTGATTTCAGGCAGCGGGCGGCTGTCTTCGATATCGCGAAAATCGCCGATTTCATCAAAGGCCTGTAAGACCAGCTCGGTCATCGGTTCCAGCCTGTCGGGGAAGCGCGAGCCGAGTTGAATTTGCACGTCTTTTCCGGTTGGCGGCCCGCCTTGCTGCTTTTGGGTTTCAATATGAATTCCCGCCATATCCGCCGTGATATTACGAATTTTATCAAGGATCGCATCGGCGGGTTTGCGTTGATCCCATTCCAGAAATTGTAGCTGGATTTGCCCGATAACATCCGCCGCCAGTTCTGAGCCTTGCTGCGCCGCTTTGCCCGAGCGCGTATAAACGGTTTCAATCCCTTCAATATCCAAAATGCGCTCCTCGACCTCGCGCACTAGGCGGTCTTTTTCATGGATTGAAAGATTGCCGCGGGCATGAACAAGCACAGAGGCCAGTTCGGGTTCAATATCGGGGAAAAACTCAACGCCCTTACCGACCGCGCCATAGAGCATCATCACCCCGACCAGCAGCGCGAACGCACCGCCCAGGATCAGCGCAGGAATTTTTATAGCGCGGCGCAGGATAGAGATGTAAAACGCCGTAAAGCCGTGCAGTTGATTAAGGTCACCCTGTTCGGCGATCTTGAGTTGCTCCAGCGTTTCAGGATCGCCCGCCGCGCCCGCCTTGCCGAATAATGCCCCCATCACAGGTACGAAAATCAGCGCCATGAAGAGCGAGGCGGTCAATACGCAAATCAGGGTCAGCGGCATATATTTCATGAACTCGCCGACAATATCCGGCCAGAACAATAGCGGCGCAAAGGCGGCGAGGGTGGTAATCGTTGAGGAAATAATCGGCCATGACATACGCTTGGCGGCGGTTGCGTAAGCCTCAACACGGCCCAGCCCTTCGGCCATTTTACGGTCGGCCATTTCCACCACCACAATCGCGCCGTCAACCAGCATTCCCACCGATAAGATCAGTGCGAATAGCACCACGACATTGACCGTCAGCCCCATGACAAACAAGATCAAAATACCTGTCAGGAACGCGCCGGGAATGGCAATCCCGACCAGCAACGCCGTGCGGAAGCCGAGCGCCCAAATCACGACAATCATCACCAGCAAGATTGCGCTGATGACATTGTTTTGCAAATCGCGCAGCATGGTGCGGATGCCCTTGGACTCATCTTGGGTATAGGCGATTTCAATACCTTCAGGCCAGAACTGGCTCTCATACTCGACAACGGCGCGGACGGCATTGATGGTGTCGATAATATTCTCGCCGGAGCGTTTGACGACTTCGAGCGCAACGGCGCGCTCCCCGTTCACACGGGCGAAATTTTCAGGGTCTTTGAAGGTGCGGCGCACTTCGGCAATATCGGCTGCGGTAATCGCGGAATCTCCGACCACCCGCAGCGGCATTTTTTGAATATCGTGAATGCTTTCGAACAACCCCGGCACTTCGATGGCAAAACGCCCCGCCCCCGTATCGAGATTGCCCGCCGCAACAAGGCGGTTGGCGCGGGAAAAGCTGTTGAGCAAATCTACACCTTTGAGGGCATAGCTCTCCAGCAATTCGGGATTGACGATAATTTCCACCAGCTCTTCACGGTCACCCGCAATCGCCGCTTCCAGAACCGAGGGCAGAGCCTCAACGCTGTTTTTGAGATTTTTGGCAATACGGATCAGGCTGCGTTCGGGGATTTGCCCCGATAGCGTCACGACCAGCACCGGAAACAGGCTGAAATTGACCTCGGTGACGACAGGTTCTTCGACATCGGGCGGCAATTCGGGTCTGGCCTGATCGACCCCCTTGCGCACATCATCAAGTGCCTTTTTCTTATCAAAGCCGGCGAGAAATTCCAACAGGACAAACCCGCCGCCCTGATAACCTGTCGATTTCATTTCCTTGATACCGGAGATTGTCGCCAGCTCCTGTTCGAGCGGGCGGATCAAGAGCCTCTCGGAATCCTCCGGCGATATTCCCTCCAGCGCGACGGAAATATAAATTTGCGGAATATCGATATCGGGCGAGGATTCCTTGGGGATGGCGAGATAGGCATAGCTGCCCGAAATCAGCAGCAAGATAAGAATGGAGAGCATCGTGCGCGTACGATTGATGGAGGCATCAATAATCGGCGCCATCATAGCAGGCCGCCTTGATCAGTGCTGAGGGACGGGGCGACCTTTTGGCCGTGAGTGACGAATTCCTGCCCGACTGTAATGATCCGCATCGTGTCGTTTAGGCCTTGAATCCACATGTGATCTTCTTTGTCGGAGATAATCGTGATCGGAACAAATTCAACGATATCCTCCGCGCCGACGATCTTCACCCCGATGCGGCCACGCTCGTCAAGAGAGAGGATTGAGGGCGAAATTTTATAGGCCTGTTTGTCACTGACCGTGACTTTTATGCGGGCGGTGAATCCGTCCTTAAGCGCGCGATTGGCGTTGTCCGCCTGAAAATCAATACGGTACGTTCTGGTATCAGGATCGGCGGCGGCGGCAATGAAAATAATATCGGCTTCGATAGCCTCACCGTTTAGAAGCTCGATAGCGGCTTTTGAATCCGGCTTGATGTCGAGAATTTGCCGCTCGGACAAATAGCCGGTAAAGCGCATCGGATCGAGATTGACGAGGGTGAAAATCATATCGCCATTGCTGACAAAATCACCCAGCGTGATGTGGCGGTCTTGGATGATGCCGTCAAACGGCGCGGTGATTTTCGTTTTTTGCAGCGTGGTTGTATTTTGCTTGAGCTGCGCTCTGGCGGCTTCGAGTTGGGCTTGCGCTTCGTTGAGGCGAATGCGCGAGACAAAACCCTGCTCGGCTAGAGTGTTGGCGGCGTCAAATTCGCTCTGGCGCTGCTTGACCAGCCGCTCGGCTTCGGCGACACGCGCGCCGCGCTCATTGATTTCAATTTCAGCCAATACGTCACCCTTTTTGACAGAAGCGCCGCGATCAATGTGGAGCTTTTGAATTTGTCCCGCCGCCTCGGCGCGCAGATCCACTTTCATATTGGCGTTGGATCGCCCTGTTATGGTGATGTCATAGCTGAACGGCTCCGGCGCAATGTCACGCACGCGCACAGCGGTGAGTTGCTCGCCATTTTCTTCCTTGTGATCGGCAATGCTTTTTTCGGGCGGCTCAGCGGCGGAGAAAATTACGCCTGATAAAATCCACACAACCGCAAAAACGGCAATCAGAATTGCGGTGATCTGGGATCGTTTCATAAGCGGCGTGCCTGTTTTTATGGTATTGAAATTGTGAGGAATATTAGCATATTCCAATGCGAAGATATAGAGCAGAAATATCCGACTTTCCAGCGGTTTTATCGCGTAGTTTTGGCGAAGCTTCAATAAGCGAGGGGTGCTACAATAAACAAAGCGCCCCTGATTGCAGGAGCGCTTTTGAAAAAAGAGAAGTAGAAAAAGAAGCCTTATTGATTAACGACGATTTTTTGTTCGTCTGTGAAATCCTTATTGCCTTTTTCTTCGAAATCTTCAGCGCGGAGGACGCGGTTATTGCGCGCCGCCTGATAAGCGATGCGGGCATGCTCCTCGCAATACGGCAATCCGGGAATAGCATGGCCACCGCAAAAACCGAAATCATCATCACGCGGATCGCCGGACGGCCAACGGCACATATTCGGCTTTAACTCCATCAGGCTCAACCCCAATCCACGCGGGATATCTTCGGTCTTGACCTTCACGCGTTTCGGCGGCGCCGGCGGCGTGCTCGTATTGGCCGGTGTTTTTGTTTTCTTCGCAGGTTGAATGGGCGAAAGACGGTTCGAGAGTTTCAAACGATGTGCCTTACCGATCACTGCATTGCGTGTCACGCCGCCGAGAGTGGTGGCAATTTCAGCCGCCGTTTTTCCCTCGCCCCAAAGTTTTTTTAGCAGTGCTACGCGCTCGTCTGTCCAACTCATTCAAAACTCCTCCACAAAAGTCACTTCAAGCTAAATGCTTGATTTAAAAAGATAAAACTGAAATATTTTGATGAGCTCACAATAGCAGTGCGATGATTCATTTGCCAAGTGTGAAAACCCTGATTGCATTTTTTATCCACACTGAAAAAGATTTTTTGCGTGCGACCATCAAAAATAATTGCATTGATTTTCTCTAATTGAAAAATAGGGAAAAACAAAATCAGCTTTTCGGATAATCAAGACCCATCAGGCGATAATTTTCCGAACGCTCCGCCCAGCCGCTTTGCACCTTTACGAAAATTTTGACATGCACCGGACAGCCGAGCATCTCTTGCAATTCCATGCGCACTTTTTGTCCGATGTCGCGCACGGTCTGCCCGCCCTTGCCGAGAACAATTCCTTTCTGGGAATCTTTTTCGACATAAATCACCTGATCGATTTTGACACTGCCGTCATTGAACTGTTCCCAATTTTCGGTTTCGACAAAAACGGCATAGGGCAATTCCTGATGCAAGCGCTCGAAAATTTTCTCACGCGTGATTTCGGCGGCGATCATACGCATCGGCAGGTCGGTCATCTGGTCTTCGGGATAGAGCCATGGCCCGACGGGCAGCGTATCACATAAATAATCCAGCAGCGGCTCAAGCCCGTTATTCTTTAAACCCGACACCATATATATATGTGTGTAGGGAAATACGTTTTGAAACGCCGCCGCCATTTCCAGCAGCGCATCTTTGCGGATTAGGTCGATTTTGTTGAGCAGCAAAATACAAGGTTTGTTTCGCGGCAGTTTTTCAATCAGCATCGTATTTTTTTTCAAACAATCATGCATCGACACATCAACAAGGTGCAAAATGATATCGGCATCATGCGTGCTGTCGAGCGCGGCGCTGACCATTGCCTTTTCAAGCGTTTTTTTCGGCGCAAAAACACCCGGCGTATCAATCAGGATGATTTGGGTTTTGCGGGCGATAAACATACCCAGAATTCTGGAGCGGGTTGTTTGCACCTTGCGCGAGACGATGGAAATTTTCGCCCCGACCAGCGTATTGAGCAAGGTCGATTTTCCGGCATTGGGCAGGCCTAGAATACTGACGAAGCCGCAGCGCGTGTCTTGTGCGTTCTGGGCGTTTGATGTGCCGGATTTATCAGATGTATCTTGTGTGCTCATTTGCGTTTTTCCAGCCAGAGTAAAAAAGCCTTTGCCGCCTGTCTTTCGCCTTCCTGACGTGAGCGACCTTGCGCGACGATCTCCTCAAAGCCCTTGACCTGCAAAGAGATATCAAAAATGGGCGCATGATCGGGGCCGCTTTGGCCGACAATTTTATAAGTGGGGAGCGGCAGCCCGCGTGATTGCGCCCATTCCTGCAATGCTGTTTTCGGGTGCTGCGGCGGCTTTTGCACATTGTGGAACGCATCACCCCATTGGGCTTTGATGAAATTGCGGCAGGCCTCCAGCCCGCTATCAACGTAAATCGCTCCGATCAGGGCTTCGATGGCATCGGCGAGAATATGCTCGTTCTCATGACCGCCTGAGGCGCGTTCGGCATCGGAAAAAATGATGAACTCACCGAGATTGATTTGCTGGGCAATCTTGGCGAGCCAGCTTCCCTGTACCAGCGCCGAGAGCCTTTTGGCGAGGTCGCCCTCACTCTCTTGCGTGAAAGTGTCATATAAAATTTCCGAAACGACCAAGCCCAAAACACGATCACCGAGAAATTCCAGCCGCTCGTAATTGTTTTCAAGCGGCGCGCTGGAATGGGTTAGAGCCGTTTGCAGCAAATCGGGGTTGCCGAAATGATGGCCGATAATTTTTTCAAGCTCGTGGAGATTGTTATCGCGCATCGGAGTGATCAGAGTATCCGGATTGGCTTTGCTGATTGTTGCTATCACTATCAATTTCGCTGTCACTATCACTGTCATCGGCCTGAATTTTCGAGAACAGGCGGTCATAGCGAATTGTCCAAGGCCACTTCCAAGGCTCCAGCAGCGAGGCGTGACCATTGGTCGAGAAGAACAGGAAGTCAGCCTTACCGACCAGAAGCTCGGCGGGGACAAATCCGACACCGTTCACGGCGCGGCTATCCAGCGAGTTATCGCGATTATCGCCCATCACGAAATAATGATCTTCGGGGACGATGAAAATATCCGTGCTATCAAGCGGCCTGTCATCGGTTTCTTCATAGATGTGATAGCTGATACCGTTCGGCAATGTTTCGATATATTCTTGCATCGGCACTTTGCCGCGGAACTCATCATCCACCATGCGCATGCCCAGGCTTTCGCGCTGTGTGACCGTGCCGTTGATATACAGGCGGCCACCGCGCATCTGGATTGTATCCCCCGGAAGGCCGACAACGCGCTTGATGTAATCAATGCCGGTATTGGTCGGCAGCTTGAACACCGTGACATCGCCGCGTTGCGGGGCTTTTTCCCAAACGCGCCCCTCAATCGGTGCAAGGCCGAACGGGAAAGAATGGCGGCTATAACCATAGGCGTATTTTTGCACGAATAGATAATCACCGATCAGCAAAGTCGGCTTCATCGAGCCGGAGGGAATATTAAACGGCTCATATAAAAAGGTGCGGATGATAATGGCCAGCACCACCGCGATAACGATGGTTTTGGCAAATTCGCTCATTTCCTCACGCGGTGTTAAAACCGGTTCGTTTTTGGCTTTTGAACTCGTTTTGCCGCTGGTGGCCTCTTTTTTGGCGCTGCCCTGATCGGTTTTAAGTATGTTTTTGTCTTCCGGCATGGATCTATATGTTTTTTGTGCGTGTGTTTATAGGTTCGATTTAAGTATCTTGCGTTCTTACAGTATCAGCCATGGCTTGACCAGAGGCAATATGTGTTTGCGGCAGATAAGAAATAACAACATAAGCCAGCGCATAAGGATGCTCATCGCTTAGGCTGAGATGAATGGCCGCCGCCGCGCCCTGCGGGGTTTTCTGCGCCAGAATATTTTTGGCCGCGCCGTGGAGTGTAAGTTCCGGCTTGCCGTTGGCATCATTGAGAATTTCAAAATCGAGAAAGGCAATCCCCTCACGGATGGCCGTGCCCAGCGCCTTGGCACAGGCTTCCTTGGCGGCAAAACGCTTGGCATAGGCGGCGGCTTCCAGCCCGCCATTGGCACGGCTGCGCGCCAGAGCCTGCTCGCCTTGCGTAAAGGTACGGGCAATAAATTTATCGCCCGATTTCTCCAGCAGCGCCTCGATGCGCCTGATATCTATAATATCTGTGCCGATTCCAAGGATCATGGTTATTTTTTCTGTCCCGTAACTTCTCTGGCGGCGAGATGAACCTTCCGCAAGCGGGCTTTTGTTCTGGCCAATTTGGCTGTTGCGATAAATCTATAGCAAATAAAGTAGAAGATCGGGGCGGTGATAGCAGCGCAAATATAAGCGCCGAGCATCCACGGCCAGAAAATTCGCATTGGCTCTTCCCAAAGCAAATTCCACAAAATTGATGGAGAAAGCTCATCAGGGAGGTTGCGCGCCGCCGATAGGCCGATAAAATTGAATAGATCAGAACCGATTTTCAGCGAAATCCACCACATAAACGGAAATGTCCATGGATTGCCGATAAATGTGCCGATAATCGCCGCCATCAGATTGGCGCGGAAAATATAGGCGATAAAGGCAGCTTGTAAGAAATGTGTGCCGAGTAGCGGTGAGAAAGAGATTGCCGCGCCTAACCCCAGCCCCAGTGCGATTTTATGAGTCGTATCCGACATCCGCACCAGCCGATGTTTCACATATTTGAACATCCGCCCCCAGCCCATTGATGGCCAGAGAAGCTCGCGGAGCTTTTGCAGAACTGTACGCGGCTCGCGCCTTTGAAACATGGTGTCAGCCTTGATTGACTACAATTGAAGTTCGAAAAACACATTAAAGTTATTTTTCCAGTATACACAAGCCTGCACAAATATAAGTCTTTTTTGAAAATAAATTTGTTCTTTTCAGAGGTGAAAAGCGCTACATATTGAAAGCGTTAAATTTAGAAGCAAAGCGTTATCGAAAGGCTGACCAAGATGAATATTCGCGATCACATCCGTATTGTTCCTGATTTCCCAAAGCCGGGGATTAATTTTTATGATATTGCAACGCTTCTGGCGCATCCTGAGGCTTGGCGGGCAACGGTTGCGGAGCTTTGCGAGCGCATTTCACCTTATAAGCCCGATATGCTGATGGGGATTGAATCACGGGGATTTCTGGTTGCGGCGCCGCTGGCGCTGGAGCTGGGTTGCGGTTTTGGTATGGTGCGCAAAAAGGGCAAACTCCCCGGTGAAACGCTCTCTTATAGCTATGATCTTGAATATGGCTCGGACACGATCGAGGTGCAGCCCGATCTGATCCGTAACGGCGCAAAAATCGTGCTGGTTGATGATTTGCTGGCAACAGGCGGAACTATGGCCGCTGCCGAAACCTTGCTGCAACGCGCCGGCGGCGAAGTGATCGCACATTTTTGTATTATCGAGCTGGATGGTTTGAATGGCCGCAGCAAGCTGAAAGCGCCGTTCGAGCATTTGATTAAATGCGCTGCATAGGGTCAGGCTCATAGTTTTTTGTAAAAGAATTTGTAAAATATCAAGACGCGTAAAGTAACTTTTATTTTTATGTTAACTTTGCAAATCTAAAACTTGATCGTTTTTCGTAAGCGTGTTAAGTCTGTCATAATCCACAAAGCAAAAGAGGTATATCATGGCTAAGGTTGGCGCTCAGAGAGCTGCAGAACTTACTGGGAAATCAAAATCCACAATTCAGCGTTGTATGAGCAACGGCAAACTTTCTTATGATGTTGATAGTGCAGGTCGACGCATGATTGATGTATCAGAGTTGGAGCGGGTTTTTGGCTTGGAAAAGCAAGCCACTGTTGCTGTTTCTGCAAATGTTGAGCACGAGCTTGATAAAGCCAAGCAAATGTTGGAGATGGAGCGTATGCGCCTTCAAATGAAAGCGCTTCAGGATCAGCTTGATATAGCACATGAGCAGATCAGTGATCTGAAAACGCAACGTGATAAATGGCAAAAACAGGCCGATCAAGTTCTTATCACCAGCCAATACAGCCAAAAACAGGCCGAAGAATTGCGCAATGAAATTAAAGAGCGTGAGCGTAAGGCGATGGAGCGTCGTCAGCAGATGCTTGATGAGCGGGTAAAAAAGCTGAATGCCGAAAATGAGAACTCAGCGGCGGCAGAAAATGCAAATCAAACCAAGCCGGTTGACGCTGTATTTCAAGGTATTTGGAAAAAGGTCAGAGGCCAATAAAACAAGGCCTCCTCTTGTAAATATTCTTCTTTAGAGTAACTTATTTGTGTATGCGTTGTGCTTTTAAGAATACGAACTCTTATAAGAATGTTTTGATATGTTTCTTTTAAAATTTGAAAAATCTGATTTTTGGGTTTTGGCGATCTCGCTTGTTTTGTGCTTTGGTGCTTTTTATACAGCGCCAGCCCTAGCGCAAGATGCTCCTGTTCCCGAAGAGTTGCTTGCCGACCCGTCCACGTCAGTGCCTGATCAAACAGAGCGCCCTGTAATATTGCCCGGAGAGCCGCGCTTTACATTGCCGGATGATAGAGATGCAAGACGATTGCCTTTTGAAAATTATTCCGATATTCCGCAAGAGGCTCTTGATGATATGCAAGATCTCTTTGATAGCTGCGAAAAATCTTACATTGAACGTTCCCACTTTGATTGTGAGTGTAGGGCTTCGCGGTATCTGGAAGAACGGATTAAGGCTGGACCGATTGTCCCGCGTGAGCAGATTACACTTGGTTTGCGCAGTGAGTGTTTTAATCAAGCCGGTGCGGCAGGGTTCGGCTATCAGTTTTGCAGGCAAAATGGCAGGCTGAATTACAGTGGTAATTTATCTCCTGAGGAATATTGCGAATGTGTCGGCAGAAACTACGCCATAATGTTTATGAATTCTGAAGGTAGACCTTTAACAAATCGCCGTATTAACAGTATGCGCAGCTCTGCTTTGGCAAGGTGTCGCGGTGATAGTCCTGGCTCAAGAAACATGCTGCGTCGTTTGGATACGCCGTTGAACAATCCTTAATTGTTTAAGCCACAGATTTAGAGCCATTGACCGCAATATCACATTGCGCGGCGGCGAGGGGGAGGATATTGCCCCTGTAAAACTGCGCGATTGCTTTTTTCTCTGCGGCGAAATCTTTGTCTTGCGCGTTCGCGGCCGCCTGTTCCATTCGCGCCATGCTCATCGCGCCCAAGGCAATACCGAACGCCTTGAGATAGGGTGTGGCCATGGCGCCGACAAGATCAAGATTGGCCTTTGACGTATCGGATGCACCGCCCTTTGCGTTTGCGCCGCCCGCCGCCAAAAGCGCTTGTGTGGCTTGACCAAGAGTGCTCAAGGCCGCTGTGAGCGCTGCGCTCCATGGCGCATCAAAGCCCTTGGCTTCGCCCTCCAATTCTTGCAGCAGTGCCGTTACATAACCGCCGCCATCGCGCAGAATTTTCCGAAAGGCAAGGTCAGCGGCCTGAATGCCGTTTGTGCCTTCATAGATGCTCAAAATTCTGGCATCGCGGTAATATTGCGCGACCTTGGTTTCTTCGATAAAACCCATCCCGCCATGCACTTGAATGGCCAGATAGGTGACCTCCTGCGCGATATCGGTACACCAGCTTTTGACAATCGGGGTCAGCAGATCGACCTTGAGCTGGGCGGTTTGATCGCCTGCCAGCGCGAGATCAAGCGCGCTCGCCGCCTCATAACACAAGGCGCGTCCGGCTTGGGTCAGTGCCCGCATGGTCAAAATCATGCGCTTGACATCGGCGTGCTGATTGATGCTCACACGCTCACCGCTTTGGAAGGATTTGCCCTGCACGCGCTCGGCGGCATAGGCTATCGCGGCTTGAGCGGCGCGTTCGGAAATGGCCACGCCTTGCAGCCCGACCGAAAGCCGCGCATTGTTCATCATGGTGAACATATATTTCAGCCCCTGATGCGGCTCACCGATCAGATAGCCCGTCGCGCCGCCCTGATCGCCGTATTGCATGACGCAGGTCGGAGAGGCGTGAATACCGAGTTTGTGATCCAGCCCAACGCATTTTGCATCGTTGCGCCGCCCGTCTTCGAGGATTTTCGGCACGATAAACAGCGATATACCTTTGACATCATCGGGCGCGCCGTCAATTCTGGCCAGAACCAGATGGATGATATTGCCCGACAGATCATGCTCGCCATAGGTGATCCAGATTTTTTGCCCGAAAATCTTATATGTGCCGTCCTCTTGCTGTTGTGCCCGCGTGCGGATCAAGCCAAGGTCTGAGCCTGCTTGCGGCTCGGTGAGGTTCATCGTTCCCGTCCATTCACCGCTGATCAGCTTGGGCAGGTAATAAGCTTTTTGCGCCTCCGAACCATGCGATAAAATCGCCTCGACCGCGCCTTGATTGAGCAGAGGGCATAGCCCGAAGGCCATATTTGCGCCTTGCCACATTTCCTGCACCGCAAAGGCCAGCGCCCAAGGCAGGCCTTGCCCGCCGAAATCGGGATCAAACGGCACGGCGTTCCAGCCGCCCGCGCAATATTGCTGATAGGCATCGCGGAAGCCCGCCGGCATTTTTACGTCGGCCTCGGTGGAAAGCGTTAGCCCCGCGCGGTCACCGCTGAAATTGAGCGGCGCAAGCACATCGGCGGCCAGCCTGGCGGCCTCATCCAGAACCGCTTCAACCGTTTCACGATCCAGCCCGTCATGCGAAAAATTCAAGCAGTCATGCAAGACAAAGGACATATCCTGAACGGGCGGGGCGTAATCGGTCATAACGGAAGCACTCTCATTTCATCATTATCATTATTCGAGTTTGGCATGGTTCTTGCGAAGTCTTGAACAGGAACAAAAGAACAGGAAACCCGATCAAGGCACAGGCTTTTATTTTGACACATTCGCGTATCTTCGCAAATTCAAATTCAAATTAAAGCAGCCCTGACACCGAAACGTAGAATAGCGGAAGTTTAGAATATGAGTAATATGATCAATTCAGGGGTTAATAGCACCTTAAAGCAGCTCACCAGCGGCGCGCCCGCCCATGTCATTCAGGCGATTGAAAAGGCCAGCGCCAATTCAGGGGTCGATTTTGCCTATCTCGTGCAGCAAGCCAAGGCCGAGAGCAGTTTTAACCCTGATGCCCGCGCCAAAACCAGCAGCGCCAGCGGGCTTTACCAGTTTATTCGCGGCACTTGGCTCGATATGGTCGAGCGCCACGGCGAAAAATACGGCATTGATGTGGAATCGATGAGCCGGCAAGAATTGCTCGATCTGCGCTTTGATCCTGAAATTGCCTCGCATATGGCGGCGGAATTTGCTTCGGAGAACAAGGCTTTCCTTGATCGCAACTGGGGCGGTGAGGTCGGCGCGACGGAGATGTATTTCGCGCATTTCCTTGGGGCGGGCGGCGCTGCGTCGTTTTTGCGCGCCAAGGATCAAAACCCGATGCGGGTTGCGGCGGATATTTTCCCCGAAGCGGCCAAGGCCAACCGCAATGTGTTTTATGATTCCAAGAATGGCCGCCCGCGCAGTATCGGCGAAGTTTATGATTTTTTTGACAGAAAATTTTCTATTAAGGGGGATGCAAACCCAATGACCGATTATTCTAAAAATTCCGGTGCTGAGGCCTCAGGGCGCATTGATCTGCGCGCGCAATCATCGCTGTTTTCCAATGCGCCGATGGGCGGAGCGGGGCAGCGCAGCGATGTTTTCATCAATGGCCGCGGCGATAACAGCCATAATGGGTATAGCAATCATAACGCCCAGAATGCGATGGGTAGCATTATCAGGCAGCGCAAAACCAACCCGTTGCCGCTCGCCAATCTGGTGCAAAGCCCCGTGCAGCTGATGATTCTGGCCGAGATGGATGCACCGCAAAAGGGCGCGGTGAATTCCAAGCGCAGCTTTAACCGATAGGCGCTTTTGCTGCGCAATTTCATTTTCTGATCGGCGCGTATTTAAATTGTACATTGTAATTCCCCGCGTTTTTGCCTAAATATCAGGCATGACACAATCGCCGCCCGATCATATTTCGCAAGACGATCAACAAGACGATCAAAAGGACAAGATGATTACCGTGCTCAATGGCGCGGTGAAGCTCCTGCAAATTGAAGACGGATTTAAGACCTCTATTGATGCGGTGTTGCTGGCCGCGGCCTGCCCCGCCAAGGTAGGCGAGCGCATTCTCGATCTCGGCTGCGGGGTCGGATCGGCTGGCTTGAGCGCGATTGCGCGGATTAACGATACGCACTTGACCGGAGTGGATATCCAGCCCGACCATATCGAAACAGCCATGAAGAATGCCGCAATCAATAACAATTCGAAACGATGCGTATTTATAAATCAGGATATCAGATCATATGATGAGAGCGGCTTTGACCATGTGATTTGCAATCCGCCTTATGAGGCGGGCGGCCATCATTTTGCCTCCCCTTCGCCCAAAAACGCCTTGGCGCGCGGGCATCAGGAGGAGGGCGCAGGGCTGGAGGATTGGGTGAAATGCGCCTTTCGCTGCGTGAAATCGGGCGGGAGTTTCACGCTCATTCACAAGGCCGAAGAGCTGCCCACGATTATCCGCGCTTTGGGCAAAAGCTTCGGCGCGACCGAGATTATCCCGCTCTGGCCGAAACAAGGCAAAGCCGCCAAGCGCGTTATTATCCGCGCGATCAAGCACCGCAAATCCCCCGCAACCTTGCATGCGGGGCTTGTGCTGCACAATGAGGACGGGTCTTACACCGCACAGGCCAATAATATCTTGCGCAATATGGCCGCGCTCTAATCGCGTTCTGATCGCACTTTAGCTATGGCTTAATCGCGGTTTAATATTGTGTGGCGGTGTTCGGGCGGTTGAGCGGATCAAAGCCGTAATGCTCCAGCCAGCGGACATCGGAGTCAAAAAACGTCCGCAGATCGGGAATGCCGTATTTGAGCATGGTCGCGCGCTCCAGCCCCATACCGAAAGCAAAGCCCTGATATTCATTCGGGTCAACGCCGCAATTTTTCAGCACATTCGGATGCACCATGCCGGAGCCGAGAATTTCCATCCAGCCTTGCTTTTGGTCGCCCGTTGCCTTGCCGAGCTTGGTCGAGCCGTCAGCATTGCGGACAAAGCCGATATCGACCTCCGCCCCCGGTTCAACGAAGGGGAAGAAAGACGGACGAAAGCGCACGGGCAAATCTTCAATACGGAAGAAGGCGCGCACGAAATCGGTCAGGCAGCCCTTGAGATGCGCCATTGTCACGCCCTTATCAATATAGAGGCATTCCATCTGGTGGAACATCGGCGTGTGGGTCATATCCCAATCCGAGCGGTATGTGCGCCCGAAGCAGATAATCTTGAAGGGCGGTTTATTGTCCATCATATGACGGATTTGCACAGGGGAGGTATGGGTGCGGAGCAGCTTTTTTGCGCGCTCAGGGTCTTGTTCCTGCGGATCGGAGGGCAGGAAGAATGTATCTTGCATTTCCCGCGCCGGATGGCCGAGCGGGAAGTTGAGCGCCGTGAAATTGTGCCAGTCATCCTCGATATCCGGCCCTTGCGCTACGGAAAACCCCATTGCGCCGAAAATTGTCACCAGCTCGTCAATGGTCTGGCTGATCGGGTGAATCTTGCCCTGACGCTCCGGCCTTGCATCCAGCGTGATGTCGATTTTTTCAGTGGCCAGACGCTCATCAAGCGCTTGTTTTTTGAGGGCGGATTCTTGCCTTTTGATCAGTTCGGCGATCTCGTCCTTCAGTAGGTTGAGCGCCTGTCCCTTGGTTTTGCGCTCTTCAGGATCCATCTGGCCGAGCGTTTTCATCATATCGGTCAAGCGTCCCTTTTTGCCCAAAACGGCAACGCGCACCTCATCAAGTGCTTTGAGGTCGTTGGCGGCCTCAATCGCGCCGGACAATTCTGTTTTTAATTGTGCAATATCGGTCATGTCAGTGTCTTTCATATCAGCGCCAACCCTAGCATTCCCCTTGCAATATCTCAATCACATCTTGCATCGAATGAACGAGAAAATGCGGCTTGGCGGCGCGCAGGCGCTTGGTCGAAAAATATCCGCCTGTAATCGAAATACATTTCAGGCCGAGCTTATGCGCGATTTCCGGCTCTTCGGTGCTATCGCCGATCAGATAGGTATTTTCGGGGTAATAGCCGCGCTTGAGCATGAATTCGGAGAGTCTTTGCGTTTTGGTGGTGTGCTGGAGCACGGTATTGCCGTGACCATTGCCGCAAACATGGGAGAAATAACGCTCTAATTTCAGGCGCTTGAGCTGTTTTTCGATTTCTTCGGTGATGTAATTGCTCAAGATTGTGCGGTCGAATTTTTGCGTCTCCAGCCATGTCAGAAGCTCCCTGACACCTGCTCTGGTACGGCTTGCAGCGGCGAGCCGCGTATAATGCGCATAGAAAATCTTATTGGCTTCGTCCTTATGTTGTAGCACGCGATCAACACAAGCGCCGTTGAGCTTGTAAAAATGGATTACGGGGAAATGGCAGGTTTCGCGGTATCGCTTGAGGTCGATCGGCGGCACGCCATAAAATTCCAGACAGGCATTCGATGCCTTCCAGCATGGAATCGTATCGGCCAATATCGTGCCGTTCCAGTCAAAAACGATAAGCTTGCTTTTTTTCATAACCTTGACTAATGTGCTACTGTGTTTAAAAAATGATAACGATTAAGGGAGTAATCTATACTATGACTTTGTTTATGAGCGATAACAAGGGGCAGGTTTGGGAATATGCTTCGCCAGATTTGAATAGCAACGAGGGCGGGCGTTGGCGCTCTATGCGTGGCGATTTTCAGGCAGCGACCAAAGAGGCTTATCAAACCGGCATTTCCTTTTTTCATGCTCCTGATTTTGAAACGTTGCAGCCATATATAGCGGCAAAAACAATTATCAATCAGGCGATGGCCATATGGCTTGACCATGGTGTTATAACGCCCTCAGGTGATTTTTATGGTGTTCATAAGGGGCAGCATGAGGCATTTGTGGGTCACTTGAAACAGCTGGGCGATCATGCCCCCGATAGATTGGCGCGTGAGTTAAGGGCGATTGATTTGGGCGCGCCGTGGATTTTTGTTTCAAAAAATGACGCCCCGAAAGACGTGCCGATCGGCGCAACCGAGGCGCAGCGTTCGACATTGCAAAAAATCGGCTATCTTGAGGGTGATCAGATTGCTTATAGCGGAAAGCTCTACGCTGATGCATTTCCGGATATGTACAATCCGGCGGTTTATGATCTGGTGGATGTGTGCTTTAGCTTATGGGATGCGTATGATGCGCATATTAGAGAAAACCGTGCTTCCGGTAGCGCGCATGAAGCCATTGGTATTGAAAACGGTTTCCGCGCGCCGTGTTGAAAACATCGTCATGTTAAAACCGGAGAGCGCTTCAGCCTCATAGAAATAAAAAAACCCCGCTTGAGCGGGGTTTTTTGTGAAATCTTATAATTAAAAGCGGTTAAAACGATTAAGAAGCCTAAGCCGCTTTTTTCTCAGCCTTTTTCAACGCCTCTGTGACGGTCTTGGCAATCGCTTCAAAGCCCTTCTCATCACGGATCGCGATATCAGAGAGAACCTTGCGGTCAAGCTCGATACCAGAAAGTTTCAGGCCGTGCATGAAGGTTGAATAGTTCATACCGTAAAGACGTGCCGCCGCGTTAATCCGCTGGATCCACAATGCGCGGAAATCGCGCTTTTTGTTACGGCGGTCGCGGTAAGCATATTGACCGGCTTTCTCTACGGCCTGAACGGCTGTGCGGAAACAATTCTTGCGACGGCCGTAATATCCTTTCGCCGCTTTGATAACTTTGCGATGTCTTGCATGGGCTCTTGGGCCACCTTTTACACGTGCCATTATGCGTCTCCCTGTGTTGAGGATTTGCTGCGCTTACGAGAGTAAGGCAGGAAGTTGCGCAGCACGATACGGGCATCCGCATCGCACAGTAAACCAATGCGGCGCGCTTTACGCTTCATTGACTTGGGCTTGTTCATTTGCATGTGGCGCATAAAAGCCGGTTTGGCCTTGACCCGCCCGCTTGCGGTGACGCGAAAACGCTTCTTCGCCCCGCTGAGGGTCTTCATTTTCGGCATTTCAATCTCCTTTAAAAACAAAGGGTTAGACAATGTGATGACCGAGGCAGCCGATAGTTATAAGCCAGATCATCTCCTGAAGCAGTGTTTATAGCGCCAATATCAGGGCAAAATCAAGCATTTTCTTGGAAATTTTACACGGCGCGGGTTGCAGAACCGATCAGATATAGCGGTTGATGAATTGCTGAATCTGAAAAAGCATCGATTGGCGATGATTTTCCTTGGTAAGGCCGTGTTCGCCGTCATGAAAGGTCGTGATTTCAACACGTTTGGCAAGAAGATATTGCCGCGCCAGATCAAGTTGCTCAATCGGGATTTTCTTATCTCGCGCCCCATGCAAAATTATGGTTGGGACAAAAACTTGCTTGAGGGCATAGGCAATATCAATTTTTTTGAGATCGTGGATCAGGCTCACACCGATTATTTGTCCGTCGTCTAGCGTGATATAGCCTTTTTGGGTTTCGTCCTCGGTGCAGGTGTCGATATTGAGGGCAGCCTTGCGAAATAAGTTGAGATCAAGTGCCGGCCAAAGCAAGATAAGGCCCTTGACGTTAATATCCATATTCATCAGGGCAATGGTCGCGCCCAGCCCCTCCCCGACAAAGAAGAACCGTTTATAGCCCTTGCTTTTTGCCCAATGCATGATGGTTTGAAAATCTTCGCAGGCTGAACCGATTGAAAAATCCTGAGGTTTGCCATCGCTCTCCCCGCAGCCGCGATAATCAAAGCGCAGCGTGTGATAGCCCTTATCAACCATCAAAAACTCAATCGTCAGATAGAGCTTGTCATGCTGAAGCGGCGTAGACGGAAAGCTTTGCAGCATGATGATGAGCGTTTCATCAAGCCGTGAGGTGTAAAGCTCGGTCGGCACGGCATAGTGCGCCGTTATAGACTGGTCGCCCCCTGCGTCAATTTGAATTTTTTCGGCTCTGCTCATGGTTTTTGTGAAGGATAGAGGTGTACAGTTTGAAAATAGGCTGTTCAGTTTTCAAGTGTAATCTAATTTCGCAGTACTGTGAAATAATTGCTTATAATGTTTTTTATGGATTGCGGCTTTAAATCGGGTCGCTGCCTGTATTCAAGAGCACAATATCGCGCACCCGCAACTCATCGTCGCTGTCGGTTTCGACGCGGAAAAGGGCGATGGCGGAATTGCCGAACCGATCCGTCAAGCGCACCTGATAAAATCGCGGATTGGGAACATTCGGTGTCAGAATCTCATAAGAAACATGCTCGTAAAGCGAGGTTTTTTCGCGCCGCAGTGAGCGCATAAAGCTTTGCGGATCTCTGAAGCTTTCTCTGGCTTGCGTGCTTTGCATCTCGAAGGCCAGCCTGTCATTGCGGCTGCGGATGGCGTCTAGTTGCAATTTGATGACCTGATTGATTTTACCGAGATTGCCGCCATTATTGGCGGAGGCTTTGACGAGATTTTCAGCGCTTTCTTTTTGTGAAAGGCTGGGGGCGGATGTGTTGGCGGCAGAGGCCGATTCAGTTTCGGTATAGCTTGTGTCTTGCGCAAAAGCGGGGTGAAGCGCTGCGCCGCCTATTGCCAAGGTCAGGCAGGCTGTAAGAAAACTTCTGAATATGATCTTTTTTGTTCTCATTGCTTGATACTTTCCGGCCAATGCGCTTTAACAGTATATAGTATAAATCGCATGAAATTATACTCTTCAGGAGTAGTATAAGTGGCAAATTTTAATCTTTTCTTAAAAACGCTGGTTTTGAGCGGGTTTTTAGGCATTTTTGCGCTGATTGCGTTCAATTCTGCGGGTTTTGCCCAAGGAACGCCGCGTGTACAGGCCGCGCCGCCGATCAAGGTTGAGCAAGAGGAGCTTGATGAGCCTGACCCGAATGGCTTGGTCGTCATTGAGCTGTTTTCCTCGCAAGCCTGTATGTTTTGCCCGCAGGCCGAAGCGTTTTTGAACACGCTGGCGCGCCGCAATAATGTGATCGCGCTCTCTTGCCATGTTGATTATTTTGATATTCCGGATGTCTCGCTCGCCAAGCCTGTCTGTACGCAGCGCCAGAGCGATTATGCCTCGACCTTGCGTTCCGGCCCTGTTTATACGCCGCAAATGGTTCTAAACGGGGAGTTTCAGGCGATCGGTTATAAAAAAGAGAGCGTCAATAAAATGATCCGCAGCGCCGCCAGCCGCCGCATTGCGCAGATTGAGGTTGAAAAGCTCGATCAGGAAAAATTTCGCTTGAATATGCCGGAGCTTGAAAGCGCTGCGTATATGATCTGGGTTGCGATCACCGAAAGACCTATTCCGCGCTCGATTTTAATCGGTAAGAATCGCGGTCAAAGTGTGCTTTACGAGAATATCGTCACGGATTTAACCCCCGCCATTGAATGGGACGGGGCGGAACGGCAATATGATTTGAGCGCGCCGCTGAGCGCGCGTAAGGATAAAATTGCCGTTTGGGCGCAGGATAGAAAAACCGGCCTTATTCTGGCGGCGGGGTATTTCAAGAATGATATCGGGGAAGAGGGCGCGCAAGAGCGTGATGTTCCTCAACAGGACGATGCCGATATTGATGATCTGGAAGATGAGGTTGAGTCTAATGCTGAGTCTGAGGCTGAGGGCGCGGCCGAATAGGCATCGTCGTCATGCGTGTTCTTTAATGCGCGTCCGCCCAGCTTGCACCGCTTCCGGCCTCGGCGCTCAAGGGCACGTCAAACAAATCAGCGGTGATTGATTCCATCACGTTGCGAATGACATCCTTGGTTTTATCGGCCTCGGCTTGCGGCGCTTCAAAGATCAATTCATCATGGACTTGCAACAACATTTTCGCGCTTAAGCCCGCCTGTTGCAATGCAGATTCCATCCGCCCCATGGCGATTTTCATGATATCGGCCGCCGTGCCTTGCAACGGGGCATTGATCGCTTGCCGCTCGGCAAAGTTGCGCATTGCGCCGTTTTTCTCATTGATACCCTTGATGATACATTTGCGGCCATGGAATGTTTTGACAAAGCCGTGATCACGCGCCTCTTGCTTTTTCGCCTCCATAAAGGCGGCAAGCTCGGAAAAGCGGTCAAGATAGCGCTTGATAAAATCGGCGGCGGTGCGATTGTCGGTGCCGAGCTGTTTGGCCAGCCCGAAACCGCTGATACCGTATATAATGCCGAAATTCACTGCCTTGGCCTGACGGCGGATTTCAGGCGTAACCTCCTCAAGCGCCATGCCGAAAACCTGCGCGGCGGTGATGGCGTGAATATCCTTGCCGTCCTGAAAGGCCTTCTTGAGAGCTTCGATCCCCGCCATTTGCGCGGCAAGGCGCAGCTCGACCTGCGAATAATCAACGGAGATAAGCACATGATCTTTTTCAGCGATAAAGGCGGTTCTGATCTTGCGCCCTTCTTCGGTGCGGATGGGGATGTTTTGCAAATTCGGATCAGAGGAAGAAAGACGCCCCGTATTGACATGCGCCATCGCAAAAGACGTATGCACCCGCCCCGTTTTGGGGTTGATGTCATTTTGCAGGGCGTCGGTATAGGTTGATTTCAGCTTGGCCAGCGAGCGCCATTCAAGAATTTTCGCGACAATCTCATGCCCGTCTTCGGCCAGTGTTTCCAGCACATCAACCGAGGTTGACCAGTCACCCGTTTTGGTTTTCTTGCCGCCCTTCAGCCCCATTTGATCGAAAAGGATTTCCCCGATCTGTTTCGGCGAGGCGACATTAAAGCTGGTTCCGGCGAGGCTGTGAATATCCTGTTCGAGTATTTGGAGCTTCTTTTCAAACTCGCTGCTCATCTCTTTTAAGATCACGCGGTCAACTTTGATCCCCGTCAATTCCATACGGCCAATCACAGGGATAAGCGGGCGTTCGATATCCTCATAAACGCTGACCATTTTCTCCCGCGCCAAACGCGGCTTAAGAACCTTATGAAGGCGCAAGGTTATATCCGCATCCTCTGCGGCGTAATCAAGCGCCTTGGAAATATCGACCTGATCGAAACGGATCTGGTTTTTGCCTTTCCCGACAACCTCTTCATATTTGATCGGGCTGTGACCGAAATACAGCTCGGAAAGATTGTCCATGCCGTTGGAATGCGTTGTGCCGTCAAGCACATAAGAAAGCAGCATCGTATCATCGCAAGGGTGCACATCTATCCCGATTTGCTTGAACATCTGCCAGTCATATTTCATGTTATGGCCGATTTTCAAAACGCTTTCATCTTCCAGAACGGGCTTGATGATATTCACAACCGTTTCAAGAGCGAGTTGGGGAATATCCTCATGGGCATTGGCGGTCAATTCACCGAGAAGATCGGCCTGCGCGGTTTTGTGACCGATGGGGATATAGGCGGCGCGGCCAGCCGTGATTGCCAGCGAAATACCGACCAGCTCCGCCTTGGCGGGGGTGAGCGAGGTTGTTTCGGTATCAATGGCGAGTATTCCCGCCTCCAGCGCTTCATCCATCCATGCGCGCAGTGTTTGTTCATCGTTAATCAAGACATAGTGATTGTCTTTAATGGGCGGGAGTTTTTCTGGCTCGGTATAGGTGGCGCTATCGGTAGCACTATCGCTGCCGCTGCCGCTATCTTGATTCTGCCCTGCGTTTTGCGCATTCGTATCGGTATCATTGACATGAGCCGCCATATCGCCGTGATGCGCGCTGATCGTCACTGGCTCACCGCCCAGACGGGTGATAATGGAATTGAAAGCCTGTTCCTGCAAAAACGCCATCAGCTTTGGTTTTTCGGGGTCGTGGGTTTTGAGTGAATTCAGATCGAGCGGCACGGGCGCATAATGATCGAGCGCCACCAGCTTTTTTGACATCAGCGCTTTATCGCGGTGTTCGATCAGGCTCTCGCGGCGCTTTTGCTGTTTGATTTCGCTGGCGCGATCCAGCAATTCTTCGAGCGTGCCATATTCATTGATAAGCTGGGCAGCGGTTTTTACACCGATCCCCGGCACACCCGGAACATTGTCAACGCTATCACCCGCCAAGGCCTGCACATCGACAACGCGCTCCGGCGGCACACCGAATTTTTCCAGCACATCCGATTGCGCCATAAACTTGCCCTTCATCGGGTCAAGGACGCGGATATTCTCGTTCATCAGCTGCATCAGGTCTTTGTCGGATGACACGATAACGACCTTTTTGCCCTGTTCCGTCGCCAGCCGTGCATAGGTGGCGATCAGATCATCGGCCTCATAGCCTTCGAGTTCAATTGCGGGAATGTCAAAGGCCTCGGTGGCCTGACGCACCAGCGCGAATTGCGGGATAAGGTCTTCGGGCGGGGCGTCGCGATTGGCCTTATATTCGGGATAGATGTCATTGCGGAAATTCTTGCGCGCCGCATCGAAAATCACCGCCATATACGGGGCGTGATAATCATTGAGCAATTTGAGCAGCATATTGGTAAAGCCGAACACCGCATTGACCGGAATGCCCGCCGGATTGGTCATGGTTTTTTGACGGCTATAGGCCATGGCGAAATAGGCGCGGAAAATAAAGCCCGATCCGTCGACAAGGTAAAGCTCGTTTTCATTCGGTGGCGTGTTTGCAGATTCTATAGCGTTAGAATCAGCGCTGGCATCAGGGTTTTGCGGTTGTGCGGTTTGTGAGGTCATGCAACGTTTTTAGCGCTTATGAGAGCGCAAAACAACCCCGCTTACATGTACGGCGCGGGGTTATCCCTGTGAGAAGTCGTGACCCTAATCCGGCGTTGCGGCGGGTGGGGCTGCTGAAGGTGTTACACTGTCGCTCATCTCATCAGGCAAGATGAGTTGGATTTTTTCTTTCCTGTAGCCGTTGCCGCGCCCTGTCGTTGTTTTCCCACCTTTTTCAAAGCTTTCACGGATTCCGGCTTCGGCAGCCCATAAAATTCGCGCGCCCTGATATTTATAAATCGGGTCATTTTCAAGACCTGCACGTTTATAAAAATGCCAGAGTTGCGTGGATATATCCTCATGTCCGGCGCGGCGCTGGATCGGTGATATATCAGGCTTGTTCAGAGGAGCTGTTGCCTTGCGCACGTCGGCTTTTATTTGATCCCAATAGATTTTCCGCGCTTGCATACAGGCTTCCATATATTTTTTATGCTCGGGCGAATCCTCAGGATGAGATTTCGCCAGCATCTCGAATTTCTCGGGAACAAAGCCAAAATACTCTTTCGATAGATCCGTTAGCTCTCCAGCCTTCCAGCGCTCTTTTTTGCAAAGCTCATCGACTTTATCAGGATCAAGCGTTTGTCCAGCTTCTTGAAGCCGAAGGAGAGTCTTTTTGGTGATGAGGGTACGTAAGCGTTCTTCCGCCTCACGCGCCTGACGCTGTGCTTCAAGAACTTCTGGATCATTCTCATCAATCATCGGCATTGCAGAGGCCGGATTAAATCGCCGCATAATCGCTTGGTCGGCGCTGTCCTCGTCCGGAATTAACGGTCTGGCCTTGGGCAGAATCCTTCTTTTGGCGACCTTATCGTTTGACATTGCTTTATGCTCCCTGATTTATGAATTTTTTATTCAGCTTAGTAAAATCTATCGCTTGTATCAAGGCTAGTGATGAAAAATTGACGAGAAGTGAAAATACGTCTATTTTAGTTATGTTAACTTATGGGCTGATTGAGATATGGCGCACAGAACACAAAATATTATTGCTTTAGAAGCCTTGGAAAACCAATTTCGTTTGGTTTGTGAGGATACTGCGAGACCTGACATGCGCAAGCTTAGTGACTTACAGCGTGTTCTTGATGGTATGGACGGAATTTTGACAGCAGCTTTTGAAAATGAGGACTATGATTTGCCCGAACTGGCTGAATATGTCGGGGAGTTTTTAGCGCGGGATGATTTGAGTGTATGTTTCGTAAGTAGAGCTTTTGCCGCGGCGTCAGCATCTGATTTTTCTCTCCTGTTATCGAAAAAAATGATGGAGCTTGCGAAAAAATTGCCGCAGTATGAACGACAAGCTGAACTCTATACTTTACCAAAATGTGACAGATGAAATTTCGATACTCTACAGATATCCATTATGCGGAAACGCGCGCCAGCTTCAGGAAAAATAGAATTTCCGAGCAAGGCTTGAGTCTGCTCCATCAATCAATCGTGAACCGTGATACCGATACGGCTTTTTTTGTGAATGGCGGGGATTTGGTTCAGTTTGAAAGAAGTACACCGACTGAACTGGCGCAAGCCTGGATGAGAGCTGTTGTCGATGAGTATAAGAAAAGCGGTTTGCCGTTTCACGTCACGGTCGGTAATTATGATATTGAGCGGTTTGGTGGTCTTAAACAAACTGCAAAATTTTTAGATATTCCAGAAAAGAGTTACTATTTCGATCATGACGGGCAACATAGGGTAATTGTCCTTAATCAGGAGTTTCAGGCTGTTCCGAATGACCAAACACTTTATCCGTGGAGTGATGAAAACCTTGAGCTTGTCAGGCAGGCTCTGCATACAGCGCCAAGTAAATCCGTAACGATTTTTGCGCATAGCCCATGCGATGATTTTGATTGGCAACAAGCCAGCACGACCTTACGCGGCTATAATGTGTCCAATAATTATCGGCCGAACTCTTCTGTTTTGCGTGAGATTATGGAGGAATCCGGTCAGAATATTTTGTTTGTGGCGGGGCATACCCATATAGAGGTTTTTGATCAACATAAGAACGTGAAGTATATCACGGTTCAAGGCATGACCGAGGTTATATCAAAGGAAAACGGACAGCCCTATGGCCGTTGGATTGATGTTCACAGGATCGGTGAGGATCAGATAGATGTTAGGGTCCACGGCTATAAGCCACATTCGCTGTCATGGCACTATGCTGATAATGGCGATTATCCGACATATCAGCCTGTCATGTTACTGGCAGCAGAATAACGCAACCGCCGCAGCATTGGATACATTCAGGCTCTGGATAGCGCCCGTGGTCGGCAATCGCATCAGCTTATCGCAATTTTCCCGCACCAAATGACGCAGCCCTGAGCCTTCCGCCCCCAATACGAGGACGATTTTCTCTGGTTTTTTTGTTCGCAAGCTTTCGATGGATTGAGCGCCGCGTTCATCAAGGCCATAGACAAAAAATCCACTTTCTTTGAGTGTTTCAAGGCTACGGCTCAGATTGGTTTCATAGGCGACGGGGATATGCTCGACCGCGCCGCAAGCCGTTTTGGCAAGAACGCCGTCAAGCATCGGCGCATGTTTTTTCTGCAAGATCATACCGCTCGCCCCAAAGGCACAGGCGCTCCGCAAGATTGCGCCGACATTATGCGGGTCTGTGACCTGATCGAGCATGAGCAGGACGCTGCGCCCCGATATTTCGGCCTGACGCGCAAAATCATGGATGTCATGTTCGGGGAGTGGGGCGCAAGAAAGCGCAATCCCTTGATGGACAGCGCCTTGCGGCAACATTTTTTCAAGTTTTTTGCGTTCAACCATTTGTGGTGATACACGGCGCAGCCCCGCTTTTTTGGCTTCATTCAGGCTTTCATCAAAATTTTTTGCGCTGATATCGGTGAGATAAAGCTGGCGTATGTCGCGCTCAGGGTTCAGCCATGCTGCGCGCACGGCGTGCATTCCGTAGAGTGTTTGCGTTTGGGCGTGATTGTGATTGTGATGTGTTTTTGCGCTCATATTCATTCAGACCATACACATAAGATTGAGCGCCGTAAAAGCATTTTTTATACGCCGTATATTGGGCGTGATGTTTTGCTCTTTACAATGATTTGCGCAGAATCTTTTTAGAGAGAAGGCAAATATTTTGATAGGATGCGGCGATCAAATGACGTATTAAAATTTTATAACCTGAAAACCCTTATTTCTAAGTGCTTTTATGTCTGAAAAACTATTAAACAATCGCAAGGCTTTGATGAATATCGTGCGCCGTATCGCGCAGGAAGCGGGAGAAATCACGCTGGAGCATTATGATGATGCGGGCTATTTCGGCAGCGTGACCCAAAAGCCCGATGGCTCGCCCGTGACCGAGGCGGATCAAGAGGCCGAAGCGCTGATACGGCAAAAACTAACCGCGCTGTTCCCTGATATTCCCGTGATTTCTGAAGAGCATGAGCAAAGCCATACAAGCCCGGCGGGGCATGATTATTTCTGGCTGGTGGATCCGCTTGACGGGACGGCTGATTTTATGAAGGGCAGTCCTGATTTCACCGTGAATATCGCCCTTATTCACCACAATCACCCTGTGCTGGGTGTGATCGCCGCCCCCGTGCATGGCGAGATTTACAGCGGATTCATTGATGCTGACGGGACAGGCGAGGCGCTTTTATGGCGCGAGGATAGCGATACGGAAAAACAGATTTTCACCAGAAAACCGGCCAATCGCGGCTATATTGTGATATCGAGCAAGAATCGTCCGATGGCGGGGCAGCTTGATGACTATCTGAGTGATTATAAAATCGATAAAATTCTCAGACGTTCCAGCTCGCTGAAAATCTGCCTGATTGCCAGCGGCAAGGCCGATCTATATCCGCGTTTCGGTGCGACTTCGGAATGGGATAGTGCCGCAGGCCATGCCATTTTGCGGGCAGCGGGCGGTGATATCCGGACATTTTCGGGGGAGAGCCTGCGCTATGGGCTGCAAAAAGACGGGTTTCTCAATCCTGAATTTGTCGCCGCCCCGCTGCATTTCTGGAGTGATGGGGAGAGCGAAGGCGAGCATGAAAACGAAACCGGAAACGAAGCCAAAGCAGCAAACGAGGCCGATTAGGATCGACCCTAACGGTATTACAGCCATTGCATTTTGCCGATAATCCGCCCGATAATCGCAATATCATCAAGTTCGACATGCTGCGGCTCGAAAGCGTTTTGCCGCGCCGAGATAATAATTTTCGGGGGCTTGCCTCCCGGCTTGATCGCGCAATGCCGCGCCATATAGCCAAAACCGTCGGAAATCACAAACACGCCGGGCGGGGAGGCCGTGTTATCCGATAAATCGACAATCACATATTCGCCCTGACGAAAATCAGGTTCCATGACGGTTTCCCTGATTTGGAACATACGGATTTTGTCAGGTGGGGCGCTGGTTTTCTGGGCAATCACCGAGGAGGGGATTGACCATTCCTCGCCTTCGGTGGCCTCATTGCGCTCAGCGAGATTTTGGCCGAGCGGCTCTAGAATAAAAGAGTTCGAGGGCTTTTGCGCCGCAACCAGCTCATTGTTTCCAAGGCCGAAAAAATCACGCATTTTGATATATTCCTGCGCTTTAATCTGGCGCGAGCCGGCAAGGATTTTGCTGATCGCCGGCGGATCAAGCCCAAGAGCCTTTGACAGATCCGCCTTGGTTTTTTGCAGATTCATCTGAAATTGCATATGTAACCAGCGCGCGTCCATATTTCTATTTTAACCACAAAGCGCGCGCGAAAATCATTGCTTTTTGGAAATTCTGTCTTGAAACTTTCCATTTTGGAAATATAATGCAATTATAAATTGTATTTAAGGGCTGAAATTTACCAATCAGGGGGGAGGGCGCGATGCGTTTGAAAGTTTCGGAGGATTCAGTGGTGATCGGTGCAAATTTAAAAGCTCTTCGCCGCCGCCATAAAATGACGCAAAAGGATGTCGCTGCTCTGCTGGGGGTATGTTTTCAGCAAGTGCAAAAATATGAGAACGGCAAAAACCGTATTCCGCTCGAACATATCATCGCGCTGAAACAATATTGGGGCGTGTCCTATGATGACTTCTTTGAAGGTTGCGCCGATCTTTCGGCACGGGGTGAAGACGCTGTTTTGTAGGTCTTTAGAAAAGGCTGCGAGCTCAACCTTAGTGATGAATGCCCTGAACCTTGTGACGGGCATCATACGTATCGCCCTTCGGGTCTTTGTGGATAATAATCTCGGCATGCGGAAAGGCCTCTAACAGCGCAAATTCCAGCTCGCGCGTGATGGCATGGGCATCGCGCAGGGTCAGTTCAGGCTCCAACTCGACATCAAAGCTAATCATGATCGTCATGCCCGTGCGGCGGGTGCGCAAATCATGCATGCCGTGAACTTGAGGGTTGGCGGTGACAATCGCCTCAATCTGTGTGCGCTCGGCCTCACCGATTTCCCGATCCATCAGCATATCGGCAGCCTTTCGGCCAACCTCGATCCCCGTCCAGCCGATATAAACCGCAATCACCAGCCCCAGCGCCGCATCAAGCCAGATCCAGCCGATCATGTAATGCGCGGCAAATCCGGCGATAACCGCGCCGTTAATCAGCACATCATTCATATAGTGGCGCTGATCGGCCTCAATCGCCAATGACGGGGCGCGTTTGAGCGCATAGCTTTGCACCCGCACAAGGATCAAGGTGAGAATTACGGCGACCAGCGAGACTGAAATACCAAGCGCATGATGATCTATTTCCACAGGCCGCATAAAGCGCTGCGCCGATTCAAAGGTCAGAAAGACCGCCGCGCCGCATAAGAACGAGGCTTGGATCATCGCCGAAAAGCCCTCGATCTTGCCATGGCCGAAGCGATGATCTTCATCGGCGGGCGCCAATGACAGGCGGATGCTGAAAAACGTCATCAGCGAGATCAAGCCATCGCCCAGCGTATCGGTCAACGAACCGAGCAGCGCCGCTGAGCCGCTGTAATAATAGGCAATTCCTTTGATAACGATCAAAATCAAGACCGTAGAAAGCGCCCAATACACGGCCAGCATCGCGAATTTTTCCTGCGAGGCCTCAACGTCATCAAGGTTATGATTTTTATAGATCATAGATTTCGGCGTTTGTCTGTGCTGCAAAATTGTGAAGCGTTACTTTAGGCCTTTGCAAGCATCCGCGCAAATTTATTTTGCTTACGTGCCTGTTTTCATCTCTTCAAGCTCCAGCCAGCGCGTTTCATAGCGATCAAGCTTGGTTTTTGCGGCCTCCAGAGCTTGCACCGCTGCGTGAAATCCATCGGTATCACGGCTGTAAAATTCAGGATCGGCGAGCGCGGTATTGAGCGTTTCAATTTCCCGCTCCACGGTTTTGATCTTGGTGGGCAGCTGTTTATATTCATGCTCCAGCTTAAAGGTCAGCTTGACGGGCTTGCCTGATTTTGACGGCGTATCTTTCGCTGCTGATGCTGTTTGCGCTGTATCTGATGAAGACGATTTCTCCGCGCTGCCCTTGACTTGCTTGCTCTGCTTGGGCGCAGCTTCCCCTTCCGAGAAGGGTTTTTTCGAGGCAGAGCCGCCCGCCCCACTGCCGCCGCTCTCCATCTGTTTCTTAGCGAGATAATCGCTATACCCGCCAATCACCGTTTCAACGCGCCCATCGCCCTCAAAGGCCATGATTTTTGTGACGGTCTGATCGAGGAAATCACGATCATGCGACACGACAATCAGCGTGCCTTGATAGCGGATCAGAATTTCTTCGAGCATATCGAGCGTATCCATATCCAGATCATTGGTCGGCTCATCCAGGATCAGGCAGGTTTTCGGATTGGCGAGAATTTTCGCCAGCATCAGGCGGTTTTTCTGCCCGCCCGAAAGTTGCGACACCTTGTCTTGGGCGCGCGACGGGTCGAACATGAAATCCTTGAGATAGCCGCAAACATGACGCTGCTTGCCCATAACATCAATATAATCATTGCCGGAAGGCGAGAGCGTTTTTTTGAGCGTATCGTTCAAATCGAGATCACTCCGCTTTTGATCGAAATAGGAAAACTCCAGCTCCTTACGCACCTTGACGCGGCCTATATCAGGCTCTAACGCGCCGATCAAAAGCTTGAGGAAGGTTGTCTTGCCCGAGCCGTTCTTGCCGATAATCCCGATACGGTCGCCGCGCTGAATTTTCAGTGAGAATTTTTCTAGAATATTGATCGTCTTGTCGTCTTCGGTGAAGCTCTTATGGACGTTGTGAAATTCCGCAACGACGCGCGAGCTATGCTCGATTTCCTTCGGCGCTTTGATATTGATTTTTTGTGTGGCGCGGCGGTATGAGGCTTCATCGGCTTCAAGCTGCGCCCGCATTTCCCTGACCATTTCCAAGCGGCGAATATTGCGTTTAACCCGCGCCTTGACGCCGCGTGAGGCCCATTCGACTTCTAGCATAACGGCTTGTTTGCGGTTTCTCAGCTCGCGCTCTTCTTGTTCCAATAACGCTTCCGACCATTCATCGAAATATTTAAATCCGCGCGGGCTGACCTTGAGTTGGCCGCGATCAAGCCAGAACACCTGATTGGTGATATTGGCCAAAAACGTCCTGTCGTGGGAAATGACCATCAATGTGCCGCGATAGCCTTTGAGGTAATCCTCCAGCCATTCAATCACCTCCAGATCAAGGTGGTTGGTCGGCTCATCGAGCAGCAATATATCCGGCTCTTCCACCAATGAGCGTGCCAGCCCCGCGCGGCGCAGTTGCCCGCCGGATAGCTTGGTCATCTTGGCTTGCGGGTCAATCTGCAGCGCATCGCAGACAATATCGACCTTATAGGCATAAAGCTCTTTGTCCTCATCCTTGATCTCTTCGAAAATATAATCAAAAACGCGCTGTCCCTCTTGCGGGACAATGTCCTGATGCAAATATCCGATCGTCAAGCCGGGGGATTCCCAACGCTCCCCCTCCATCATATCTTGCGTTCCGGTGATGATATTCATCAATGTGGATTTGCCCGCGCCGTTCTTACCAACCAAGGCAATACGGGCGTTTTGATGGATGTTAAAGGACAGGTTTTCAAAGACCGGAATTTCGGTATAGCGCACGAAGACGTCACGAACACTGAGCATAAGGGAAGAGGACATGGCGTTTAAGCACTCCTTGCGGCGCGGGAAGCGGCGGGGGTTACGTTAGTACTTCCGTTCCCGCTCTCGCTCTCGCTCTCGCTCTTACCTTCGTCCTGACGCAACAAGCAATCGGCATATTCCTCAGGCGAAAATCCGAGCAGGATTTCCTCCCCCCACAGCAACAAAGGCCGTTTGATGAGCGAAGGATTATCAATAGCGGCTGCAATCGCCTTTTGCGCGTTCATCCCGTTTTTGAGCGCATCGCTCAAAGCGCGCCAGCTTGCACCCTTGCGATTGATGACATTTTCCCAGCCATGAATTTGGATGGCGCGCTCCAGCACAGCTATATCCGCGCCGCTCTTTTTATAATCGTGAAATTCATAAGCTACGCTGTTTTCCTCAAGCCAGCGAAAGGCCTTTTTCATCGTGTCGCAATTTTTAATACCGTAAATTTTAATCATATCAAACCTTGTCTTATCCGCTCTGAATTTCCAAACTATATAGCCTTTTTATTCGCTTACGCATTCATTCCGGCAACATAACCCGAAGACCATGCCCATTGGAAATTAAAACCGCCCAGATGCCCCGTCACATCCACAACTTCACCGATAAAATATAGACCCTTATGCGCTCTCGCCTCCATTGTTTTGGAGGAAAGCGCCGCCGTATCAACCCCGCCGAGCGTGACCTCCGCCGTTCTGTATCCCTCGGTTCCGTTGGGTTTTACCGTCCAATGCGAAATAGAGTCAGCTAGAGCGTTCAAGGTTTTTTGCGGCAGCTCCGCAATCTTTCCCGATATACCGAGCCTTTGTAAAATATCGTCGGCCAGTCTTTTGGGAAGAATATCATTGAGCGCGGTGTGAATATCGCGCTTGGGATGATCCGATTTTTGTTGCTGCAAAAACGCGGGGACATCAAGACCATCGGTCAGGTTTACCGCAATCGCTTCCCCCTCATGCCAATACGACGAGATTTGCAAAATGGACGGGCCGCTCAAGCCGCGATGCGTAAACAACAGCCCTTCGGCAAAGTGTTTCGCCGTTTTGTTTTGTGCAGTGACCGAGGCTTCAACCGATACACCGCTTAGATTTTTACAGCGCTCCAGTGTTGCATCAGAAAAGGTCAAGGGCACCAAAGCGGGGCGCGTTTCAATCAAGGGGATCGAGAATTGCCGCGCCAGATCATAGCCGAATTTGCTAGCGCCGATTTTCGGAATTGAGAGCCCGCCCGTTGCAATCACCAGCGATTGACATTCAATGACGGCTGGCGGCTCATGTGCTGTTTCAATGATCAGAACATAACCGCTGTCACGATCACCGTTGTCCTTTTTTTGCACGTTCCGCACAGCAGTATTTTTTCGCAGCGTCACGCCGCCCTTTTTGCATTCATTCAGCAGCATATCGATGATCTGTTGCGCGCTTTCATCGCAAAATAACTGCCCCAGCTTTTTTTCATGCCAGCGAATGCCGTGCGCGTTCACCAACGCGATAAAGTCCTGCGGCGTATATTGGCTGAGCGCTGATTTGCAAAAATGCGGATTGTGCGAGAGGAAACTCTCAGGCTTGGTGTGAATATTGGTGAAATTGCAGCGCCCGCCGCCGGAAATGCGGATTTTCTCGCCAATCTTCGAGGCGTGGTCGAGCAATAAGACCCGCCGTCCGCGCGCTCCCGCCACGGAAGCACACATCATACCGGCCGCGCCGGCGCCAATGACAACGACATCATAGGTGGATTGAGATTTCGATGGGTGCGGATTTGCGCTCATGATGCGGGTTTACAAAATCCTGCAGCTTTTGGCCAGCGCTTATTTGTATCTATAGTTTATATATTACAAATTGGCAGTAGGCGGCGGCTCAACCCTGGGCGCAACGGATTTTTTATCCAATTCCCGTAACGTCATGGTTTTGTCGGAATGCAATTCAAGATGGTGCGAGAAATGCTCTAACAATGAATTGTCATGAACAATCGCGATGACAATTGAATCCGGGTTTCTTTTCTCCATGAGCTTGCCCATCATCAGATGTGCTGTATCCCCCTTTAATGCAGAGGTCGGCTCATCCATCATAAAAATAGATGTGTTCTTGGCATGCATAAAGGCGCGTGCAAACAGCAAACGCTGCTGCTGCCCACCTGAAAGAGTCATTCTCTCTCCGTGCAATAACCAACGCTCTATAATCGAGGTTGCATTTTCTACAAAGGTTTTGCCGATGTTTTTTCCCAGAGCGCGGGGTCTGAATAGTCGTGATTTCTCGCCTTCTATATTTTCGGACAGTACTTTTTGTCCATGCTCAATGAGCATATCGCACAGTTGATCGTGCTTGGACGGATCCAAATGTCCCGTTAATGACACAGGAGCTTTAAAATTGGTTCTTAAAACCTTTTCAAATCCGCTTATAACAGAGTCTAGATTGGAGCGATCAACGAATTGTACGATTTCACTAAGCTGCCTGTCCAAAAAAGGTGTAACCAACTCTTTAAGATTTTCAGGCTGCGCGGCGTGCCAAGGCAGATGGATAATAATTTCTTCCAGTTCGGCATCTCTGAGCGCTTGTTCGTATTCTTCATGGCTAAATTCCGTGAATAATTTTGGATAGGCCATAATATGGGGAAGGGATGCGGGAAACTTACGAATTTCCTGTGATGCAAAAAATATGTCTGTTTCGGGTGCGCTGATAACAAATGTATCGCCTGATCCCTCTGTATGTACATCGCGGAATGCACGAAACAAGGTTGATTTTCCCGATCCGTTCGGGCCTGTAAATCCGACGGTTTGTCCTTTTCGAATATCGAAATTGACATCATATGCAAGAAGGGCTCTATCGTTCGGCCTGTTTATTGTCATGTCCACAGCGACAATGCGGGGGCCGAGAGCGTTGCTTTCACGAAACACGCTGATAAATTCAAGAGGTTTGGCGGCGGCAACGTTTTGGAAATCATTGCTGGGTTTTTGAATAGTATTTATGTTTGTCATGATTTATACCCCGCTCATTTGAGGATGTAATATTTCGAGGGCGCTCTTGTTCCTTGCCTCTTCAGGGGTGATTCCTTGTGCGCGATATGCTTCTTCGATACGCATACGTTTATGATAATCACGCTCCAACATTTCATATTTTGAGAGCTCTATTGCATCAATAAATTGCGCCTGACGATCCAAGCCCGCTTTAAAGGATGCAAAGGACGGAATAAGACGTTTGAAAAATTCAAATGAGTTTTCAACTGTTCTAAATATTGATGCGGCCTGAGATGTTTGGCCGAAGGTCATGATTCCGGATGCATACATCGGCGCGGTTAGGAACAGTGGTATGAAGCCCGCGGCATTATTGATAAATCCGTTGGCACCGCGAATGGCGGTTGTAACATTAATATTACGAACTTCCGCATCGATCATTGGCTTTTGTTTGACCTTTAAGAGTGTTCTTTCAATATCTGATCCTTCGGTCAGCGCGATTTGTTCGGGTTGTGAATGGATCGACCTTAGTGTCCCTCTCAAATTGGCAGTGGTTCTTTGCATTTCACGGCGAATACTTGGAAGTTTGTAAGCAATTGCTCCAATAATACCAGTCACAACAGCTGCATATCCAAGTGCGGTCCATGTCATGAAATTATTGATTTGGATATCAGGCCCACCGACCCAAGCTGGGTTAAAGCTGCCCATCGTTGATAAGATGGGGAGAAACGCTGCAAGCTTTAATACATTTTGCATCCCATCCGTCGTAGTGTCGACCACAAAGCTGGTAATATCAGCCATATTCTGTTCGATACGCTGATCGGGGTTATCAAGATTGGTGTGCTTGAATTTTATATTATAGGCGGCGTTATATTTATTCCATTCATTGGAGAGTTTTCCTTGTGTCCAGACCTGCCACCTTAAGGCCAAATGCGATGCCGCATAAATTGAGGGGAGGAGATAAAGGAGATAGCGTCCGACCATTGATGAGAATTCCAAAGGAACCCTTGTAAAGAGATGTGTTATATTTCTATCAACGGCTGGCGCGTTAATGACGTTTGTGGCCATAAGATAATCTAATCGTTGATTAACATCTTCGATAGCGGCCTCATCAAGAGTTTCAAAGTTCACATCACGAAACTCATTTTGAATTTTTTCAATAATCTCTACTGCCGAAGATTTAACTTGGACAAAAGAGCCGACGCTTTCTAAAATAGCGGTCTGATGCTCTGGATGAAAACCGATATCATTGAGAATTATGTTTAACTGCTCAATGTTATTGGGATCTGAAAATGTATCGAGTGATAAACTGCCGAATGTGCTTTCGACGACATTTTTTAAAGACTCCAGCATATCAGGACGTGCTCTGACCGAGCTGATTGCGCTATTAAAATCTATATTGGTTAAATCATATGCATTATTGCTGACGACTGATTGCAATAACTCTATATTTGTTGCATAGCTTTCGATATCGAAGGCTATTTTTAATGAGTCAATAAGCGTTGTTTTCACAGCTTGTGAGGTATTGCCCATACCAACAAAGAAGTCGTTGAATTCTCTGCTCCAGTGACTGAATTCCGCCAATACATCAACGCTGACTTTTGACCCATACAATGTGGCCGCGGCCAAGCCGGTGGCGATGGCAACCTCTTTAGCACCAGCCTTCGTCCAGTACATGCCGATAACTTTAAAGAAGCTTCCCATAAAGCTTCTATTTGTATCCATTGAGGTTGAGGCTTCAAGACGAGCCTTGAGATCTGGATCCGGTTTGAATTTTAACGCGTCGGTCAGATAATCCGAATGTTGGTATTTAGGGATTAGAGGGCTATCTTTGGTTGGTCTATAAACTCGCGCAACGTCAACAGCCAGATCCGACCATAAAATCGGAGAGAGTATCATTAAAGGCCCGTTGACTTTGTGCTTGTTAAATACCGCTTTAAGCTGCTTCAGCTTGGGGCTTTCACCCATAGGGGCATCATTTTCCCAGCCTGTTCTGGCACTTTCATAACCAATATGCTTGCTAATAAAATTTAAAGGGGCAGTGATAGGCAGCAGCGCTGTGTCGAACGCGCGCCGAAGCACACTTTTCTTGTGGTGATCCATTTAATGTCCCTGTTCGTTTTTTTATAATTATTATTATGAACACGACATTAATTACAGAAATTTAGTATGTCAATAAGCTGAAGAATTTTTTTTAATGCTGAGTGTCAATGCGGTTTTTATTGATGGAAAGCGCCATTTCCAGCATGGCAATAAACATTTTGCCGCGGGTGACATTGCATTCGGCTTCGAGCAAAGCCTGTTTTTCGAGCGCATCAAACGGGCAAATCATCGATAGGCAGGTGATGAGTTTGCTATCGCTGGTGCTTTCAACCGCGCTCCAGTCGCAATCTAAAGATTCTTTCGCAAAATATTCCTTGAGCAGATCATGGAGGTGGTCTCTGTTGAGGCCTAGACAGGCTTGCGATTGTAAATCGTCTTGAAATGGTGACCAGTCGGGTGCGATTTGCCTGTAGCGTGATGTTGCACTCAGCTCTTCTTTGATGGCAAACCGTGCAACGCCTGTTAAATTTATCATGTAGCGTCCGTCGCTGGTTTCACAAAATTCCGTTATTTTTCCGGCGCAACCGACTTTATGCAGCGGTGTTTTTTCGGTTTTTGATCTGGCCGCTTGCATCGGATTGGTCTGGATCATACCGATCAAGCGATTGCTGGTGGCTAGTGCGGCATTAATCATATCCAGATAGCGCGGTTCGAAAATATTGAGCGGCAATTGTCCGCCGGGGAGCAGCAAAACGCCCGTTAAAGGGAAGATCGGCAAAACGGGCGGTAAATCATCAAATTTGGGTGCAAAAGGGTTTCGTTCCATGACTATATTTTATTTAGAGCGTTTTTGCGTCATGAAAAGCCCTTGTTTTAAGAAAACAAAATTGAGGACAGGCGCTTACGGCTTTCGATTGTGAGCGGGTCTGTTTGTCCCATCGCCTCAAAAAATTTCAACAATTCCTGACGCGCTGCCTCTTCGTTCCAGCTGCGATTTTTCTCAATAATGTATAACAAATGATCAATCGCGCTTTCCTTACGGCCATGCGCAAATTGCAGCACAGCCAGATCATAACGGCTCTGGAAATCGTCGGGATTGCCCTCGATTTTGGCGATCAGGGCAGCGTCATCGCCTTGCGGCTTGTTCAGCGCGAAATCAAGCGCGGTCTTGGCTTCGGAGAATTGCGGGTTTTTTGCAATCTCATCGGGCGCGGTGTCGACCATAATCTTTGCCTGATCGAGTTGACCGGCGGCGATTAAAACCCGCACGAGGCCTGTATAAGCTTGGGTGTTTCTCTCATCAACACTCAAAATATGCGCATAAAGATTTTGCGCGGCGCTGAGGTCTTGAGCCGCCAGAGCCTGCGCTGCAATTTTCAGGGTTTCGGGGATATCGAGCGCATCAGGCTCGGCTTGGCGGGCAATTTCGATAATCTTATCCAAAAAGCCCTGAATATGGCTTTCGGGCAAATTGCCCTGAAACGCATCAACAGGCCGTCCGCCCAAAAACGCATAGACCGTGGGAACGGATTGAATTTTCAATGCGGCGGCAAGTTGCTGGTTCTCATCAATATTAATCTTGGCCAGCAACACTTTGCCGCCTTGTTTTTCAATGACGCGCTCAAGCGTTGGCATAAGCTGTTTGCACGGCCCGCACCAAGGCGCCCAGAAATCGACAATAACGGGTTTGGTCATAGAGGCGTTAATGACGCGCTCTTCGAAATTTTCCAATGTGACGTCGAAAATGATTCCGCTTGCCGCGTCTGCCGCTGTGCCTGTTTCCGCTTCGCCCGTTGGCGGTGTTTTGGGGGTGTTCTTGCCGAAAAACATAAATATTCCGTCCCGATATGGCTATGCCCGTGAAGGCCTGTGAAGTTTTTTGCTACCTTAATATTATCTAAGGCGCGGCGGCGGAAAGATCAACCACTATATAGCCATGGCCGATATCCTCCAGAAAGCGGATTAAATCTTGCGGTGTAAGACCGATGGTTTGGGCGTTATCCATCGGGTGAACGTTGATAAGCTCCGCTGTCATCAATGCCGCATCAAGATAGAGCGTGACCTGATTATCAGGATCATTGATCACCGTGAACGGATTGACCGAGCCGGGGCGAATACCCAGAAACTCCCATAGCCTGTCCGCCGAGCCGAAGGAAAGCCTCCCGCAATCAAGAATATCGGGCAGTTTTTTCAAATCCAGCTCTGTGTTGTTGTCCGCTACAACCAGAATATTATTCTTTTTGTTATCGCGCATATAAAGGTTGCGGCAATGCGCGCCGGGCATGTCGGCCTTCAGATGCTCCCCTTCAGCGACCGTGAAAATCGGCTCATGCTGATAATGATGATAGGCAATCCCCAAAGAATCGAGCTTTTCGAGAAGGGCTTCAGGCGTTGTCGGAAGCGGATTTGGTTGAGCCTCTACGGTAATATTTTGGGGTTTCACAACATTTTCCTTAAAAAATATACAAAAATTGAGCGTTTCCCCCTTTATGATAAATATTTGTTAAGATTTCAACTGTAAGATTGTATGCAAGTCATAATAAAATTTGATGGGGCGAAATTGAGTAATATAGATACAGCAGATGATTTTTTACGCCGTGTTCAAGAGCTAAGTGCTAACGGAGAAGTGATTAATGTTCAGAATCTTTCACTTGTTGCTGACGGTATGCCGCCGGATTTATGTGCGGCATCACACCCAAGTAACCTTATAGCAGGGCAGTCGTTACCCGAAGCAGACAGATCTTGTGTTCTAAAGACAAGTTTGGGCATCTACAATCCGGGTGTTATTTCACATTCAGCATTAGACAGCTATTGTGAGCACAACGGCGCTCTTAATCCTTCTGTTGCGCTGATGGCTCAAAACACAGAGTTATCCAGCACATTTGGTCGAGCTGTTGATAATATTGCTTCTCTGATCTCAGAAAAAGACCCTGCTCCTGCAGCATTAGAACATAATAACAACGCACCAAGGCCATTCTAAATGAACATCGAGCTTTCAAAACTTCAGGACGACCGTATTATGTTGATTTCCGATCGGCCAATGCCTGATGTTGTGAAGCGCATTGAATATTACCGCGAACAGCGGCTTTTCATGGTGGTCTGGTATGATGAGAACCTCGAAGAGCTGCTGATGCACCACGAAGTGCCGATTGATTTTGCGATGGCGATTGAAAAAGCGCCCAATATTCTTATCTACTCCCTTTATCCCGACCATGAGCCGCTGGGCTACAAAGTTCCGCTCGTAAAGGTCGGCGATATTTTTTAGCTTGCATCCGTAAAATTTTTGATTATAGTCACGATACCTCATCGATATGTCATCGATTTGCGAGTGTAGCTCAGGGGTAGAGCACAACCTTGCCAAGGTTGGGGTCGAGGGTTCGAATCCCTTCACTCGCTCCATTTATCTTATCACCATCATTCACTGATATTCATAAATGACCACGAAAGCCGCAGAAAACAGCGGCTTTTATTTTGCCAGCGTTCTGCTCTGTCCATAATTGTTCGTTTACAATCGCATTTAATGGGGGTACATTTAGGGGTAACTGTAAATACCCCCATAATGAGGTACCCCCAATGAGCCTTACAAATATAAAATGCCAAAACGCCAAACCTACGGAAAAGAAGTATAAACTCTTTGATGGACGAGGTTTATTCCTTGAGGTCAGGCCGAATGGCGCAAAATACTGGCGCATGAAATACCGTTATCTTGGCAAGGAAAAACTCTTGGCTATGGGGGTATATCCTGAAATCTCACTGGTTGAAGCGCGGGACAAATGTCTTGCCGCCCGAAAATTGCTTGATGAAAACATTGATCCATCCGGCGCAAAACAAGAAGCCAGACGTATAGCCAAACAAAATGCTGATAATTCTTTTGAGGTTATAGCGCGGGAATGGCACGAAAACTTTAAAGGCAAATGGACAGAACGCCACGCAAAAACTGTCTTGCATCGCCTTGAAATGGATATTTTCCCCGAAATTGGGGCTATGCCTATAACGCAGATTAAACCTGCTCATATTATTAACGCCCTCAAAAAAGTACAAAAGCGCGGCGCTTATGAACCAGCGCATCGGCTGCGCCAGTATTGTTCTCAGGTATTCCGGCACGCAATCATTCATGAAATTGCACAGGTAAATCCCGCCGCCGAAATTGGAGCTGTTCTTAAACCTGTTGTAAAAAGCCATTATAACTGCATTGAGATCAATGAAATCCCTGAACTCTTAACAGCCATTGAGCGAAATGATGCGAGGCTTCACCATGATACGCGCCAAGCCATTCGCCTGCTTATGCTTACTTTTGTGAGAACCAAGGAATTGATTGAAGCCACATGGAATGAATTTGATCTTGATAATGCCCAGTGGGTTATTCCTGCTGAGCGTATGAAAATGAGGAATGAGCATATCGTGCCCCTGTCAAAACAGGCGGTGGAAATCCTCAAAGACCTGCAAGAGCGTAACGGAAAATGGGAATGGATATTCCCCGGCCATCACTCCCCGCGCAAACATATGAGTAATAATACAATCCTTAAAGGACTGGAAAGGCTTGGTTTTAAAGGACGCATGACGGGACACGGATTTAGAGCCTTGGCCATGTCTACAATAAAAGAACAGCTTGGTTATCGCCATGAAGTGATTGACCGCCAGCTTGCTCACGCCCCGCAAAGCATGGTGCAACGTGCTTATGATAGAGCGCAGTTTTTGGATGAAAGAAAGGTTATGATGCAGCGCTGGGCTGATTATATTGATGCTGCGACATCTAAGAATGTAATCACACATGAAAAATTTCAGAAGATTACAGGATAAAGTAGGGGTGTTAAAACATGAATCAATTTAAGCAAAATTATGAAAAACTATTCAAGAATAAGAAAATTTCAAAGAATGATTTTATATGGATGATGCTTGGCTTTGATCCGGCTGCTGTGAAGGCATATGAAGATTTTAAAAAAGAACAGGCTTTAAATACAGAAGCTGAAAAATTTTGCCGTGATTTTGAAAATTATGACCATAACAAAATGAAAGTGCACCCTCTTGGGGTTTATTTCCACATTTTGAATACTGTTATCAAAGGCAATAAGCTGGATAAATTAATAGCCGAAGCTTATAAGCACAGGTTTTTAAACTCGCAAATACACAATTTTGCCGATGAAGAATTTTTAAATCACTTAATTAACACAGGACAGATGCCTCACATGCCAGAATTAGAGCGCTATAAAGATTACTCTCAATTTTCTGCTGATCTGGGTCAGGTTAATATTAGCGAAATTAAAACGTCGCATGAAGCCGTAAGTTTTATGCTTGGCTTGGAGCCTGAAAATTTTCAACGTTATAGATCACTTTTTGAACTTGCAAATAAAACAGGCGATGGACTCAACCCTTATTATGGCCTTTCCGAGGATAATAAATGGTTTATAGATGAATATACCCTAGCGCTTAAGGAATTATTTCCTGAATTAGACAGTGATTTATTTCACGTTCGTAATGTTATCCTGCCATTTTATGACGCTACTCAGGCTGAGAATTATGACTTTGTAGCTTTTACTTCTTATATTCAAAAACTGCATGATGAAGGTTTTATTTTTCCAAGCCAGTCATATGAAGCTCTAAAAAATAAGGGCATTCCTATTTCATATTCACCGGATTCATGGGCGATAAATTTTTACATACAATGGGCTGATGAAGGCGCATGGACATTATTAGAGGCGATTGATTTATTTTGCGGGCGCGATCCCAGAATAAGGGAAAGGGAAGCGCAGGGGTTATCAATTTTAAGTGCTGGAAAACCCATGTTTAAAAATTTTCATGACCTGACAAGAAACCGTCATCTTATCATAAAGGGAGGCTCAGTAAATGGAACTGGAGAAATTAACTCTGTTTGGAAGGCTATAGAAAGTAACTCCCCTGTCTATATTGATTTAGAAGATCGACTCGAAAATCATATTGCCGCAAATAAAATCATCCCCTTGAGCAACGGAAAATTTGCCCCGAAAGCTATTACAGAATGGCTACAAAAAAATACTCTTGCCACCCCACCCGATGCGATATTAGAGGTTTTGGGTTTGCAAAATGATCTAACAATCCCGATAGAGAAAATTTCTAAAAAACGTGGGAGGCCAAAAGGAACAGGAATTGACGATAGTAAGGCAATATTATTTATTGAACAAAAAGTGCAGCAAAAGAAAATTTCACGGAATAAAGCCGCTTCTGACGCATATGATAAGTTTAAGCGGGATAATGAAACCTTGGACACATTTGCAGGCCGTATAAGAAGGAAAATGAGCCAATAATATTTGCACATTAATTCTACAATTCTTTTTATATTCAATAATGTTCATTTAAATACAATGACTTAACTGTGTCGCCTCTGTCAATAATGGATACAGCAAACGCATAACGTGTTTTGCTTGTAACCAGAAAGAGGTAAAACATGACACCATTATCATTATCCATTGAAGAAGTACTTACGGCAACTGGACTAGGCCGGACTAAACTTTACCAGCTCATAAGTTCCGGCAAATTAAAAGCCCGCAAAATCGGCAAACGCACTATCATCTTACAAGAAGATTTACAGGCGTTTCTTGCCAACCTCCCTGAGTTCAATTCTAAGGCGGAGGGAGCGGCATGATTCACTTCATAACCGATGTAAATACCGGAAATCTTATCAACCTCACTCATATCGCTAAGGCTGTGAAGCTTCAGGGCGGGGAATTATTTGAGTTGCGCTCAGCTTATGATGATTTCATTGGAACAGCAAGGCACCGGCAAATCCAAAATCTGATCATTCAAATCATCCCCGCCGATGGCTGGGAGCTTGTTGAAAAATCTGCTCATGAGAATAGTTGGCAAATAATATCAACGCCTGTCATGTACTTTGGCTTACTGGCTTCCGGGGAAGTAAAACCATTTACATACACAGAAGCGGATTTCCGTGATAGCGATAGGGAATTTTGGCGGCATAAATCATCACCGCAAATTCTGAATTCCTTTGTTGTTTTTGAGAATGAGGCGGAGTTTTTGAAAGACGGAGGCGAAGATGAATGATTTCAAAGACATAAACGCGGCCGCGTTATCATCCGGCTTACTCGAAAGCCTCTATCCAAAAGCCAAGCGATACGGCCAATATTTACGCATTGGCAATTTGGCGGGGGATGAAGGGGCATCACTATCAATTAACTTGCGAACGGGGGCTTGGACTGATTTTGCAACGGGCGAATACGGCGGCGATTTCATAAGTTTGATAGCGGCGCGGGATGGTATTTCGCAATCTCAGGCATTGCATAAATTGTCCGAGGGTGCTTACGAATATATTTACCGTGCCCCGTCTTTTTCGGTATCCCCCCCGCCCTCTGCTAAAGCTGCTAAACTTGCGAACGTTTCTTTCGCCTTAAAACTCTGGAATGAGAGCCAGCCAGCGGGAAATACACCCGTTCAAGCCTATCTGAAAGGGCGCGGTATAACCTGTACTATCCCGCCAGATATTCACTATCATCCTGCCCTATGGCACTCAGCAAGCGGCAAAGCATATCCGGCGATGATTGCAGCGATACGCGATTCCCTGAGCAATGAGATCACGGGGGTACATAGAACTTGGATATTACCGGATGGAAGCGGTAAAGCCCCCGTAAAGCCAGATAAGATGATGTTGGGTGATAGCAAGGGTGGAAGCGTTCAACTTGCCCCAGCCGCGCTTAAAATGGCAGTAGCGGAAGGCATAGAAACCAGCCTTAGCGTTATGCAGGAAACGGGCTTGCCTGTTTGGGCGGCTCTATCAACATCCGGCATTACGGGGCTTGAACTGCCTCCACTCCCCGCCGTCAGTGAGATTATTATCGCGGGCGATAACGACAAAGCTGGGCGCAAGGCTGCCTTTGAAGCCGCAGAACTTTGGACAAAAAAAGGACGGAAAGCCTTCACCGCATTCCCGTCACTTCACAATGATTATAACGATTCAATACAAGGATAATAATAAATGGAAAACCCTGATTTTACAAACTTTTTCAACAATGCGGAACCTTTTACAGGCCGCTCAAAATTGGAGCTTATCAACATGGATGATGTAGAAATGATACCGATTAAATGGCTTTGGAAAAACCGGATTGCGCTTGGTAAGCTGAGTATCATTGCCGGACAGCCTGGACTTGGCAAAAGCCAGATTACATCAATGCTTTGCACCCATATCACGGCGCAAAAACCATTCCCCGATGGATTTATAGGTGAAAAAGGCGATGTGCTTATAATCAGCGCTGAAGATGATGTTCAGGACACAATCAAGCCTCGTTTGATAGCAGCGGGCGCGGATGTGCGGCGCTGCCATTTTCTGGATGGTGTCCATGTGCGCGGCGAAGAAAAGGACACGTTTCGCATGTTTGATCTGGAGCAGGATATAAAGCCCCTAGAAGACACTGTAGAGGCTTTGCCGGATTTAAGGCTAATTATCATTGATCCGGTTTCAGCCTATCAGGGCAACACAGACAGCCATAATAACGCAGAAATTCGTGGTCTTCTTGCCCCCTATCAAAAGCTGGCGGCTAAACACAGTATTGCGTTGGTGTTGGTGACGCATTTTAACAAAAGCAATTCACAAGAACCGCTGGAGCGCATTATTGGCAGCATTGGCCTTATCGCCGCCGCCAGAGGTGGGTATGCGGTTGTTAAAGATCAGGATGATGAAACTTTGCGTCATTTTGTGCCTGTTAAAAATAATATCGGGGATGATAAAACGGGTTTTTCCTATCGTATCGAAGGCATGACGCTGGATAACGGTATTGAAACTTCAAAGATTGTCTGGGGTAATATTCCCGTTCAGGCGCATAAAATCCTATATCCAGAGAAGAAAACTCAGACCAACGGCGCAAAAGATTTTCTGGCTGAGTTATTATCTGGCGGGGCAAAGCCTGTATCTGAAATCTTGGATGAGGCCGAAGGCATGGGATACAAAATAGGCACAATTCAGAGGGCGGCTGGAAATCTGGGCGTAAAAAAATCAAAGCTTGGAATGGAAGGGGGCTGGCAATGGTCACTCGAAGAATGCACCTGACCCCTCCCGCAAAACATGAAATCTTCGGTATCTTCGCATTCTTCGAGATTTCTGCGCCTTATAAAGCATATTTGATTACCGAAGATGCCGAAGGTATCGAAGAATCAACTTTTCATGGGTGGGTATCTTCGCGATGGTTGATATTGGCTGTTCCGCATTCCGGCCATCGATACGTCAAATTGAAAATGAAAAATTATTGTATGACTTGATTAAGGGTATGGGGGTCTTGTTGCAAATAGGGGCTCCCCACCCCTTCACTTCAGATATATACAAAAGGGAAATAATGACAGATATAGAAAACATAACCGATCAGGATAAACGCCTAGCAAAATACGCTCTTGATTCATCATCACAAGCTGCAAGCACCATTCAGCATATCATTGGAGTGTCTAAAGGCTTTACGGCCTTGGTGGATGAACTAGAAGACCAGATACAAGCTTTAGAAAGCGGTGATGCCAGCACGCTTAAACGGGCAATGTACGGCCAGATTATAACCTTGAACAAACTGTTCCATGATTTATGCATTAATGCGATAAGCAAAGAACACTATGGCAATGGATATGTTCAGCATTACATGACGCTTGCTTTGAAGTGCCAGCGCCAATCCATGCAGACCGCCGCCTTATTATCGGCCTATCTCCCCCCGCCTTGTATCGAGGCTGAGGGCATTGAACAAAATTCAGCAAACGAACTATTAACTATGGAAAGTGATGGTGATGGATAGAATCTGGACGGACGAAGATAGGAAGCGCCAAGGTGAGGCGATTAAAAACTGGAGGCCTTGGGAGCGCAGCTCAGGCGCGACCACGCCAGAAGGCAAAGAAGCATTCAAGATGAATTCTCTTAAGCATGGCGCTTATAGCGCTGAGATGAAGCGGCTGGAAAATTTACTGCAAAAAATAAAAACCAAAAAATGAGGATAAATCTCTAAGGGCACTTACTAACGATTTATGGCTGATTGTTTTGGGGTGCGCCCTGTATTGCAACAGTAAGTTTTCCCCAAAAATGATAAAAGTTTATTCAGAAGAGCAAGGGTATGAAGTTACAAATATACTGTATACAATTGCAGAAGCATGAAGTTGGGCAATTTCGGCATCCTCATTAATTAAAAATAAGGCCGTATCTGTAAAAGTTTTTGCTAGTTCTTTTCTTGTTACTCCGTTTGGCACACAAATATAGCCTACAGGCCATTTCCAATAGTCTTTTTTAGGTTGCTTTAATCCATTTTTTTGAGTTTATCTAAAATCTCATAAAGCAAGCGATGTATTTCGGTTAATGCATAAACAATCATTGCTAGCATTAAAGAAATGATAGAAAGGAAAAAATTCAAAGATATTTCTTCAATGAAATTAGAGGTGGAACAACCTGCAAGCATCAAAGTTGTAGCTAGCATAGCAAAAATTTTATACATATCCGATATTTGTTCCTAAAAACGAAAAGCCCCAGACCGTTCCATAAGCAGAACAATCCTCTTTGCTCATACGCAAAAGAATTATAAAATGCAAACAAGAATGAATAATGACGAATTATAGCGGTTAAAAATAATTCATTATTTTTGTTGTGGGGGTACATATGGGGGTATGGGCAAAGTTCGAATTTAGATTTACATGTATTTAACAAAGACTTAATGAAAAATTATTAATCCCTTCACTCCAATAAAGCCCGAAAATCATTGATTTTCTGGGCTTTTTTAGATTCTGTGCCTTGGGGGTCTTAAAAACCTTTGTCTATCCCGCCTCTTTGAGGGCAGGGCTTTTGCGGGTTTGCGGGGCGGAGGTTACGGGGCGGCCAATCGAAACATATTCAAATCCGGCCTCTTCCATTTGATACGGCTTATAAATATTGCGCAGGTCGACCATCCGCTTTTCCTTCATCAGAGCGCCGAGCCGCTCCAGATTAAGACCGCGAAACTCGTTCCATTCCGTCACGATGACCAGAGCCTCCGCATCCTCGGCGGCCTCATAGGAATCCTTGCACCAGATAACATTCTCCAGATGCTTGCCCGCCTCAGCCATGGCCACGGGGTCATAAACCGATACAACCGCGCCTTCTTCTTGCAGCAGGGGCACAATGACCAAGCTCGGAGATTCCCGTACATCATCGGTGTTGGGTTTGAATGACAGCCCCAAAACCGCGATTTTCTTGCCCTTCACGGAGCCGCCGCAAGCCTTGATGATACGGTGCGCCATGGAGCGTTGACGCTCGGCATTGACCCAAACCACTGTTTCCACGATGTTTTGCGGCGCGCCGTGTTTTTGTCCGATCTGGGTGAGCGCCAGCGTATCTTTCGGGAAGCAAGAGCCACCATAGCCGGGGCCGGCATGGAGGAATTTTGAGCCGATACGGCCATCCAGACCGATCCCGCGCGCGACTTCCTGCACATTGGCATTTGTCTTTTCGCACAAATTGGCGATTTCATTGATAAAGGTGATTTTCATCGCCAGAAACGCATTCCCCGCATATTTGATGATCTCCGCGGTTTCAGGCGTGGTCATGACAATCGGCGTTTCATTGAGGTAAAGCGGGCGGTAAAGCTGGCGCATCACCTCGCCGGCACGCTCGGAATCCGTACCGATAACAACACGGTCTGGGCGCATGAAATCGTTGATTGCCGCGCCTTCGCGTAAAAATTCGGGGTTGGAGCATACGTCAAAATCAGCTTCGGGCCGTGTACGGCGAATGATTTTTTCAATTTCCCGCGCTGTACCGACAGGGACGGTCGATTTTGTCACAATTACCGTATAGCCCGTGAGATGTTGGGCGATTTCCTCGGCGGCGGCATAGACATAGCTCATATCCGCATCGCCATCTTCGGCGCGGGATGGTGTTCCGACGGCAATAAAAACCGCATCGGCGTTTTTCACTGCTTCGGACAAATCCGTGGTAAAACTCAGCCGTCCGGCCTTGACCTGCTTTTCGACCAGATCCTCAAGCCCTGGCTCATAGATCGGAATTTCACCGCTGCGCAAGCGCTCAATTTTGCTCAAATCTTTATCTACGCAAATAACATCTATGCCGAATTCGGCAAAGCACGTTCCGGACACAAGCCCGACATATCCCGTTCCGACAACACCAATGCGCATGAACCCAGTATCCTTTTTTGCTCACTTGTTCGCTGATTTGAGAATGCAAAACAGCCTGTATCAAATTGTTATATATCATAAAAGAGAAGCGCCAAGACAAAAACCTGAAATTACTTTATTTTAATGTTTTTCTCTTGGTTTTAAGTCGTGAGCAATACGAAAATACGACAAAACGCCGTTTGCCCCTTTTCAAGACTGCTAAAAATTTGCCATACTACGCAATTAGAGTTTTTAAAATCAAATAAAGGATTGAATAAACATGGCAAACGCAACCGACGTAGCAAATGGCGCAAATGGTGCCAATGGCGCTCCTTCTGCGCAAAACCCGAAAAGCGCCTTGCCGTTATTTTACAAGAACCCGATGCCGCTCGATGCCAAGGCGCATAACGAGCTGGGCTTGAAAAAGAATTTCGGCTTTGGCTATACGCGCGGCATTAACGCCGTGCCGATCAATTTGATTGAAATGCCGCAGATCTGTCACAACTACCCGATTGCTTTCAGCCCTGATGGCAATGCCACTCCTGTTGCAATCCTTGGTCTACGTGAAAGTGAAAATCTGTTTTTGCATGAGGACAATACATGGGAGCGCGATGTCTATATTCCCGCTTATGTCCGCCGCTATCCGTTTATTTTCTCGGAAATGCCGCAAGGTGAGCAGCTAACCTTGTGCATTGATATGGATGAGGCGATCATTGAAAAGGGCGGTGAGCAACGCTTTTTTGGTGCGGACGGCAAGCCGACCGATCTGGCCAATAATGCGCTGGAGTTTTGTAAATCTTACCACGCCGCTGCGCAGCAAACGATCCGCTTTTCAAAAGCTTTGGCCAAGTCGGGCTTGTTGGTTGACCGCGAGGCACAGATCAATATCAGCGATAACAAGCGGATTAATTTCTCGGGCTTTATGATTATCGATGAAAAGAAATTGGCCGAGCTAAGTGATGCGGTGTTTTTGGAGTTGCGCAATGAGGGCTTCTTGCCGTTTATCTATGCGCATCTTTTCTCCGGCGCGCAGTGGCAACGCTTGACGAAATTGCTCAATCAAAAAATGGAACAAAATATCGCTTAAGGCGCGTAAAGTGTTCTACTCTTGAGCGTATTATCTCATGAGCGGGATAATTGCTTGCGAGAACACATCTTCGAACATCTGCGTCGTCAAGCGGCCGGTATTGGTGTTATAGCGGGAGCAGTGATAAGAGTTCACAACCTTATAAGCGCCGATCTCATGCACCGCGCCATGGCCGAATTTATGAGCACTGAGCTTCGCGCCAAGCGCTTTGAGAACGCCGTTATGCGCGATAGAGCCAAGGCATAAAATCACCGACAAATTTTGAAGAGCCACAATCTCCGCTTTCAGGAACGGTAGGCAGTTATTCATCTCTTCGCCAATTGGCTTATTCTCTGGCGGTACGCAGCGCACGGCATTTGTAATGCGCGTATTCACCGGCGTTAGCCCGTCTTGTGGATCGGCTTTATAAGTGCCTTGCGCCAGCCCGTATTTGAGCAGCGTCGCATAGAGCAAATCTCCCGCATAATCCCCCGTAAACGGGCGACCTGAGAAATTCGCGCCGCGTAATCCGGGGGCAAGCCCGACAATTAGTAGCTTTGCACTTTCCACACCGAAAGAGGGGACAGGGGCGTTAAATTTATCGGGGTAAAGGGTGCGGTTTTGTAGGCGAAAGGCCTCCAGCCGTGGGCATAACGGACAATTCTGATCAGGGGCGCTGCATGTCATGACAAGGCGATCATGGCGTGCGGCTCGGTGAGCGTCAAGGCTCTAATCAAGAATCAAAGGGGAGAGTTTGAACAAACTAAAATCAGTGTCTTAAAATCAGGCGCGGGCGCGTTTCGGAGCGCTTTGGCGCGGCGTATCGAATTGCGCGGCGCTGTCTTCGTCCTCGTCTTCATCATCAACGCCATAGACCTCATCGTCGTAATCGTCATAATCGCCATCATCATCGTCGTCCCTATCGCTGACCTTACGCTTGCTGGAGCGCATGATGTAATCGCCCAGAATATCAAGGTCGAGGAAGTGATCGGCCTGACGGCGCAATTCATCGGATACCATTGGTGGGGAGGTTTTAATCGAGCTGACAACCGTGACGCGAACGCCCTTGCGCTGCACCGCTTCGATCAGGCGGCGGAAATCACCATCACCCGAAAACAGCATGATATGATCGACATTATCGGCAATTTCCATCATATCAATCGCCAGTTCGATATCCATATTGCCTTTGATTTTCTTGCGGCCAAACTGGTCGGTGAATTCCCGCGCCGGCTTGGTCACCATCGAATAACCGTTGTAATCCAGCCAATCAACCAGCGGGCGGATCGGTGAATATTCCTGATCTTCCATCAGCGCCGTATAATAAAACGAGCGCACAAGACGGCCACGCGCCGTAATCCATGTCAGCAGGCGCTTATAGTCAATATCAATGTCGAGAGCTTTGGCCGCGGCGTAAAGGTTCGAGCCGTCTATAAAAATCGCCAGTTTTTCTTCTTGATAAAATGGAATACCGTTAAAATTCATTTTTACCCTATGTAAATTTTAAAAATAGTTACAATTAAAATTATTATGCATATAAAAATATATTTATATTAGATCTTCTTTATATAACTTTTTTTTAATTTAATGCAAGGCTTTCGATAAAGTTTTTGTGAAATCTTTATTGATTTTTATTCCTGCGCGCTCTATAAGCTAGAGCTTGGGCTGAATTGTCAGCTCTGCAGATGTATAAAACAAAATTTCAGGATTGAAACAAATGGCACGCGTTACCGTTGAAGATTGTATTGATAAAGTTACCAACCGCTTTGAATTGGTTATGGTTGCGGCGCAACGCGCTCGTAAAATTGGCTCCGGCGCGTCTTTGACGATTGAGCGTGACAATGACAAAAACCCTGTGATCGCTTTGCGTGAAATTGCGGCGGAAACTGTGGCTGTTGAGGATCTAAAGGAAGAGCTTTTCAAGTCACACCAGCGCGTTATGGCGTTTGATGATGATGTGGCCGATATCGACCTTATGGACGGCGAAGAAGAGTGGAGCGCCATGGCGTCCCGCCCGAAAGAAGAGGGCATTTACGCCGATGATGATGCGGATGATGATTTCGACGATAACGCCGATCCGTCACTCGAAGATCTCGCAGGGGCTTAAGGGCTTTTGCCTGAAGTTACCATCGCCTCTGTATTAGAGAGAAATTCATAAAACCGCCTTTTGCTCCCCGCATCAGGCGGTTTTATTATGTGCGAAAGCGTGAGCGCTTGATTTATTCAGATGGCAAGGCGCGAAAATTATGATAATTTATTCCCTGCATGAGCGTACAGGCTGAATTATTAGACCAGATCAAAACCTATAATCCCGATTTTGACCCGAAATCGGTTCTTAGCGCTGTTGAATACGCCAAGCGGATGCATGAGGGGCAAACCCGCTCATCAGGAGAGCCTTATTACACCCACCCCGTTGAGGTCGCCTGTATTCTGGCCGGAATGAAAATGGATATCGGCACGATTGTGACCGCTATTTTGCATGACACGCTCGAAGACACCGCCGCCACCTATGATGAGTTGAGTAAGAAGTTCGGCAAGGATATCGCCGATCTTGTGAACGGCGTGAGCAAGTTGACACGGATCGAAAGCCAGACGGTGGAAGGCAAGCAGGCGGAAAATTTCCGCAAATTGCTCTTGGCGATGAGTGAGGATATCCGCGTTTTAATCGTTAAGCTGGCTGACCGCTTGCACAATATGCGGACGCTCGGCGGCATTTCAAAGCCGGAAAAGCGGCGGCGGATTGCGCTTGAAACGCTGGAAATCTATGCGCCGCTGGCCGAGCGTATCGGCGTTCACAAAATCAAGGAAGAGCTTGAAGACCTGTCTTTTGCCGAGATACAGCCCGAAGCGCGGGAGAGTATTATCAACCGCCTTTCGTTCTTGCGCAAAGAGGGCGGGAGTGTTGCTGATAGTATTATCGAAGAGCTGAGCGGCCTTCTGAAAGACTCGGATATTGCCCATGATATTTCAGGGCGCGAGAAAACGGGTTATTCCATCTGGAAGAAAATGCAGCGCAAGAACGTCGCTTTTGAGCAGCTCTCAGATATCATGGCCTTTCGGATTGTTGTCGGGGATATCGGCGATTGTTATCATGTTCTGGGCATTCTTCACGGCAAATACCCCAGCGTTCCGGGGCGTTTCAAGGATTATATCTCGACCCCCAAACCAAACGGTTACCGCTCTATTCACACAACCGTAATGGGGCCTGCGCGCCAGCGTATCGAAATCCAGATAAGAACCAAGGAAATGCATGCCGAGGCTGATTTGGGCGTCGCCGCGCATTGGGCGTATAAGGACGGCAAAATGCCGAGCCTGAAAGACGCCAAGAAATATCGCTGGCTGCGGGAGCTTCTGGATATTCTGGAGCAGGAGCAAAAGCCCGAAGATTTCTGGGAAAACACGAAGCTGGAACTGTTTCAGGATCAGGTCTTTGTGTTCACGCCGAAGGGGGAGTTGATCGAATTGCCGAGCGGCGCAACGCCGATTGATTTTGCTTACGGTATTCACTCCGATGTCGGGGATAAATGCGTCGGCGCAAAAATCAATGGTCGTATCGCTCCGCTCAATTCGCGGCTCAGCAACGGCGATCAGGTCGAGATATTAACCGCCAAAACGCAAACGCCGTCCCCGACTTGGGAGCGTTTTGTGGTGACGGGTAAGGCGCGTTCGCATATCCGCAAATTTATCCGCCTCCAGCAGCGCAGCGAGTATTCCGCGCTCGGTAAGGCGATGCTGCAAAAAGTGTTTCGTCAGGAAGGTTATGACTTCACCGAAAAGGCCGTTGCCAGCGTCCTGAAACAATACAAGGCCGAGGAAAGCGACGATCTTTACGCCAATATCGGTTCGGGTCATTTGATGGCGCGTGATGTGTTCAAGGCGATTTTCCCGTCACATAAAACCGCTGTCGCCAAACGCCCGTCCTCCGATATGGACAAGGCCGTGATGGTGCGCCCGAAGGATTCTGATTCCTCCATGCCGATCAAGGGCTTGATCCCCGGTATGGCCGTACATATGGCGCGGTGCTGTCACCCGCTGCCGGGCGACCGCATTGTCGGGATTGTAACCACGGGCAAGGGCGTGACGGTGCATACGATTGATTGCGATACGCTTGAAAGCTTTGCCGATACGCCGGAACGCTGGCTTGATGTGTCATGGGGCGAGGGCAAGGATTCCCCTGAATCGCATATTGGCCGCCTGAATATCGTGATCCAGAATGAAACGGGCGCGCTTGGTACGCTCTCGATGGTGATTGCCAAAAACGGCGGCAATATCACCAATCTCAAGATTACCAGCCGTTCGGTTGATTTCTGGGAGATGCTGATTGATGTCTATGTCAATGATACGCAGCATTTGAGCAATATCATCGCCGCGCTGCGGGCGACTCCGATTATCACCTCGGTTGACCGCGCCAAGGGGCGTTAAAATACTGCTCTAAGAGTTTCAACATGTGAACGAAAGAATCAATAAAACGTCAACATGCGTGCGGGGTTGCGCTTTCTTTCAACATAGGCTTCATCAACGGGCAATACTCCGTGATAATAGGGAACAATGCTTCCTTTTCCTGCGCTGTGCGAGGCGCTGCGGGCGCGTCTGAAATTCTCTTCGTAATATTGAGGCCATTGATCGCGCCCAAGCGTGATAAACCAGCAACGATTTTCAATCATCTCGATATTGCGTCCGTTAACCCCGACAATTTGAAAATGCCCGATTTTGTCACTCAATCCACGATAAGGATGCGCGTATGTTCGCTCGTGAACAATGTCCCATGTCATCCCTTTTACGGGGCGCGGCACATCTTCTTTTATCCCTCTCACAGAGTTAAAAAGATCCCGTAAATCATCGGCAATATAAGATAGATTTTTCATTGTTCCTGTTGTCTTTGTTATTTTTTGTTTTTCTTATGTGTAGCTTAAAGTGATGAAATTTCAGAGGCTAAAAATCTCTGGTACAGCGGCTATCCCACATATCGCTCCACATTTTTGCATGACTGATATCTTGTTCTGTAACGGGGTGGATTCCCAGATATTTGATTGAGTTGCCATTGGTGAGTTGATTTTTCAAATTGTGCAAATAATCCGGCCAATCTACTGTTTGGAGCCGATATCCGCGCGGATAGCCGAATTCTATAACATCGACTTTTTGCGGGCTGTGAACGGCCGCAATCTTAAATCCGTCAATACCGAGAACACTTTTTGTGTTCCATGACATGCCAGCTTGCGGATTTTGCGCAATTTCAAAACCCGACTCATCACCGGGGTTTTTCCATCTGTTAAAAAGCAAATTTAGCATAACGTTACTAAATCATACTCGCCAAGAATGCGCAACAATTCCGAGCTGGAAAAGGAATATAATCAACGGCTTGGCGGTATTTGTTTTTTCAAAAACTGAGCCCGGCGCTTGCTGATTGGAGAGAGCGGGAATCGCAAGGCCGGGCTTCGGGGTATGCCTGTCTCTTTGTGGTTCGGGGTTGGGGATCGAGAGCAGGCTTCGGGGGTAACTGAATAATATTTATTCTTAAACCATCTCCCTCATTTGTTCGCGTAAGCGTTTGAGAAGGCTCGTAAATAAATTGGAGTTGCGTAAATCCGTTTCCTCTATCGTGTTGCGCTTGAGCGGAGTTCTGATTTTCATCTGTGTGTTGGCGGCATGCTGTTCGAGAATGTCGAAAATATCATGGCCGCCATCAACGAAATTCTGCATACGGGTTAATTCCAGCCCGTCCCGGTTGCTGTGATTTCTTTTGAGCCGTGGCGTATAAGTCTTTGCTTTAATAGCTGTATTCAGACGTATCGTTTTATCTTGCACTGTATCGGTTGTCATTGTTGGCTACCCTTTTGTCTATTTCCTAACATTTGTCCGTGTAAATGACTATGCGAAGGATGTGCCAATTGAGGATATTATTCTAAGTTATTGATTAAATTTGATTTTCTTCTTGTTTCTGTGGTGCGGATTTGTGACATGTCGTCCTTTGATGCGGCATATTTTGCCTGTGTGTTTATGGTGCGGGAAAGCTTTGCCGCCTGATTTTTCCTTGTTGATTGTGATGGATAGGGTATGATGGCGATTGCTACTGTATGAAACTGTTTGAGCCCGTCTGAATTTCATCATGACCACGTCCAATAAGTTAAAAATTTTGTTTTTTGTGGGGTTTGTCTTCGCGACGGCTGTGGCATTTTTGGCTTTTGGGGCGCTTACAGGCTTGAAAAACGATGGTCTGGCGGCCTCATCTTCAGAGTTTGTTTCAGAGCAAGTACCGCAAAAGGCTCAGGACATAACAGTGTCAAACCCGTATGATCCAGCGATTAAGGCCGGATTTGTGCCGCATAAGGCGCTATATGACATTGCGTTGGTCAGCAAAAAAAGTAGCGCGCAAGTGCTTAATATCTCTGGTCAGATGCTCTATGAATGGTCGTCGAATTGCGAAGCGTGGCAGATGACGCATAAATTCAACCTTGTTTATGAATATCCTGATATGCCGCCTGTTAGAACCACCAGTGATTTTACGCTTTATGAAAGATTTGACGGTTCGACACTGGATTTTCATTCAATTCGCCAAGGCAACGGTCAGGTTTTAGAGGAATTGCGTGGCAGTGCGCAGATGCACGGAGAAAACGCCGCCGAAAAATCGTTGGCTGAGTTCCGTTTGCCGCCTGATCTGCGCTTTGATCTGGCGCAAGGAACACTCTTTCCCATGGCGCATTCCTTGGCAGTGCTGGAAAACTCCCGCGCCGGAAAAAGATTCTTCAGTGCGCAAATTTTTGACGGTAGTGATGTCGATGGTCCTGTCGAGATCAATGCATTCCTTGGGCGTGCCGTTGCGCAAGAGGCTGTTATGGAGACGGTGAGAGAGGGGTTGGCAGGAAAAGAGATGAGCAGGATTGATACAACATTATTGAGCAGTCCGGCGCAATCGGGGCGATTGGCGTTTTTTCCGCTCAAGACACAAGAGAGCGCTGCAGATTATGAAATGGCGGCGATTTTTCACGAAAATGGCGTTATCAGTAATATTGTGATCGATTACCCTGATTTTTCAATCTCGCAAAAGCTGGTGGCACTTGAGCGGGTTGATTCAGTATGCAATTCATAAAAAGACCTCAAAATAAACGAATTCTTTAATTGTTTATAAAAGACTTCGATATTACTCTATTACGTGGGTTTTGTTTTTTTAAGTGGAGAGAGTTTGCGTGAGCGCCAGTAAAGTTTTAATTGTTGAGGATAATGAGCTGAATATGAAGCTCTTCCATGACCTTCTTGAGGCGCATGGCGTGGACACCGTTGAAACCCGTGACGGCAAAAATGTTCTGGAGCTGGCGCGGGAGCACAAGCCCGATCTGATTTTAATGGATATTCAATTGCCTGAAATTTCGGGTCTTGATGTGACAAAAATGCTCAAGGATGATGCGGAGTTGAAATCCATTCCAGTGATCGCCGTGACCGCCTTTGCAATGAAGGGTGATGAGCAGAAAATTCGTGAGGGTGGGTGCGAAGATTACATATCCAAACCCATTTCAGTCGGCCATTTCCTGGAAGTTATCCAAAAATACATTCAAACCAAAGACCTCAAGTCGGCATAAATTAAGCCTATAGATAAACTGAAAGAAAAAATTTTATGTCTGCCCGTATTTTAGTCGTTGACGATATTCTGCCTAATGTGAAGCTGCTTGAGGCCAAGCTGACGAGTGAATATTACGAAGTATTAACGGCAACCAGCGGCACCGAAGCACTTGAGAAAGTCGAGAAAGAAAAGCCCGATATCATTTTGCTTGATGTGATGATGCCGGGAATGGACGGTTTTGAGGTCTGTACGCAAATCAAGAATAACCCGCTTTATGCCCATATCCCGATTGTAATGGTGACCGCGCTGACCGATGTTTCGGATAAGGTGCGCGGCCTTGAAAGCGGCGCTGACGATTTCCTGAGCAAGCCGATCAATGATATTGCGTTGATGTCGCGGGTGCGCTCGCTTGTGCGGTTGAAAATGGCGCTTGATGAGTGGCGCATTCGGGAGAATACAGCCAATCAGCTTGGTGTCGTTAATGAAGCTTCCAGCGCGATGTCTGAATCCATAGAAAACGCTTCAATTCTATTGGTTGAGGATAAGAGCTATGAAGCTGAAAAAATTATCAAGACCCTAAGCGCCGATTCCCATCAGGTCGATACTGTAGAGAGCGGTATCAAGGCCATGGAGCAGATAGCGAGCAAAGATTACGAGGTGCTTATTGTCAGCATCAATTTGAATTATGAAGACGGACTTCGGTTATGCTCACATCTGCGTTCAAATGAAAAAACGCGATTACTGCCGATCATTATGGTTGCCGAAGATCAGGATATGAAGAAAATCGCTCATGGGCTTGAGATTGGGGCGCATGACTATATTATGCGTCCCGTTGAGCGCAATGAGCTGGTGGCGCGGGTACGCACGCAAATTCGCCGTAAGCGCTTTCAGGATAGGTTGCGGGCGACCTATGAGATCAGCCTGTCTATGGCTCTGACAGACGGTTTGACCGGACTCTATAACCGCCGCTATCTTGATGTGCACTTGCAAAAGCTGCTGGTTAAAAATAAAGAAAATAAAAAGCACCTAGCGATACTGATCGTTGATATTGATCATTTTAAAGAGGTCAATGACACCTATGGTCACAATGTCGGCGATGAAATCCTGAAGGTTTTTGCGGAGCGATTACGGGATAATTTGCGTAGCTTTGACGTTGTCGCGCGGATGGGCGGTGAAGAATTTGTCGTTATTTTGCCTGAAGTTTATGATGACCGCCCTTATATGGTGGCGGAACGCTTGCGTTTATCAATTAGCGAAGTGCCTATTCCCTGTTCAACTCCGGACGGCACGTTAAATATTACGACCTCTATCGGAGGTGCGATTATTGATGAAAATACGGTCGAGCCTGAAGAGGCTTTAAAACGGGCGGATATATCGCTTTATCGCGCTAAAAAAGAATTCGGGCGCAATTGCAGTGTTTTTGAAGATATCGGGAAGCTTGATTCAGAGCATTATAAACCCCGTGGCCGTCCTGAATTGGACGAATAAAAAAGCGCCCGAAATCGGGGCGCTTTGATAACAATAAGCGATATAATAAGAAAAAACCTTATTTTTTGGAAGGTGGCATTTTCTTCTCGACGAACCAAACATGCGCGCCGCGCTTGCCTGTTTCCTCATTTGTTGCCCATGGGTCATACTTTTTCTTGCGAATTTTGTATTCCGCGCGGGTGCTGCGTTTCGCATAGTAACGATAGCCCGTTCCGGCTTCGCTTTCCAATCTCACTTTAACTACGGTGGCCTTTGCCATGGTTTTATACTCCGCTAATTCTTTTGAAGTTAAGTTTTATCCGATATTGCCGCAGGCTTGTCAAGGACTTTTCTTAAGGTAAATCAGGGATTGTTGAAGCCTCTATCTGCTGTGGCTGTGCCATAAGGCCGGCCAGTGCAGTCGAGAAATCCCTCCATTTTTCCTGTTTTGTTTGGGGAGGGTGCGTTTTTTGTGGAGCGGTTAGCCGAATTCCATGAGCTTTAATGAAGCCTTTATAGGCTTTGGTTTCGCGTATAAAGCTTGAATTTGTGGGTTTGCACTCTGAAATTGCAGCGCTTTTATCAAAGGTGAGACGGAAATAGCGTGTGGTGCCGCTGCTGAGCGTTAGGCGGCTGTCATAATGATATAGGCCGCCCTGCCGCATGGATTTAGAGCCTTTAAGGGCGTTTGTAACATCAAAAGGCTTGTCGCCGATTTGGATTCGTATCCTTTTGGTGGTGGCTTCAAGGATATCTGCGGCGACCAGAATATTATCCAGCGTAATCACGGCGGCACCGTTCTTGGAAGACTTCTTTCTCTCGTGCTTTTTGATCATGGCTGTCAGGCTGATTTGGCCAGATAGCGGGTCAGCTTTTGTGAGTTTAATCGGTAGCGCGTCACCGGCAATAAATGTCTGGTTTGTTTGGCTGTTGGTCAAGCTTTGAAAAGATGTGCAAGGTTTAAACACTCCGCCGGAAAAGGATTGCAGCGAAAATGTAAAGGGGAAGGCGCAATCGGCGATTTGTAAGGTGACATCGCGCTCCGTCACCTGTTCTATGCGGGCATCGACTGTTTTTCCTTGGTAGCGATTAAGGAACGCGATTGCTTGCCTTCGCGTCGCATTTCTTTGCAGTGCCTTGTATTGCGGCTGCAGCGTGTTGAGGTGATCGGTAATCTTTTTCTGTGCAATCGGCCCGAATACCGTGTTTTGCAGCCATTCATGATGGCCGGGGCGTGTATAGTCCTGCAGCCAGCCTTTCGCGTCGAACAGGCTCATCATATTGGACAGATCGGCAAGGCTGCGGACGGGGGAGTTAAATGAGGCATAAGGCTCATCATCAAGGGCGAGGCCGAAATGGCCGATCTCATCGGTGGAATATTTTCCGGGGCGCATGACCTTTCTGACGAGCAGGTCAGAAATGGCTCTGTGCATAGCGGGATGGTCTTCGCAAGTCTCAAGAACCGATCTGATTTCCTCGCGGCTCCAATCCCGCCGCAGGAATAACGCTTCACCGTTGGACGGGGCGATCTTTTTGGGCAGGCGGTGTTGGATGTTGGGGGTGGCTTCTACACGGTCGATGGTCGAAGCGTCAAGCCGTGCACATTCTTCGCGGAAGGCACGATTGGCGAGGATCATGAATTTTTTTATGATATCCCGCGAAATAGAGCCATTTTGCGCTGTGATGGCTGTTATGCGACCTTCGTCGTCTTTTTCTACATGGATTTTCGGTTGTTCGAAATTGAGCGTCCCGCGATTGCTGTCCTCAATCACCAGCGCTTCATATGCGCCGCTGATATGTTCAATTTGCCGTATCATTTCATCGGTGAAATGGCTGGGCGCTTGACCGTGCAAGGTTTGGTCCATATCGGCATAAGAAATTTGATATGGCGCGTTCAGGCTACGGAATAGCTGATGGTCGAGCTTTTCACCATGGGCATTGATCCGAATTTGAATACTGACGCAAAAGCGTTCTTGTCTATCTTTGAGCGAGGCCGCATCCTCCGCCCAGCTTTTGGGCAGCATGTGGATCACGGAATCATTGGTATAGGCTGAAAGCGGATGTTCGAGGGCGTTATCAATGGCGCGGCGCATTTGCGTCACGAGCCTGACAACATCAATATCCGATACGGTCACGATCCAGCCATCTTTATTGTCCGGCGCTGTGTCGGGCACAGCGCTGATCGCATCATCGTGATCTTTGGCATCCACTGGGTCAACGGCGAATTGCAAGATATTGCGCATATCCGTATATGTTTTGGGTTTGGGCGCGGTGCTTGCGGCCACGGCGGCGACCATTTCCTCATCTTCTGAATAAGGGGAATCGCGAAACATACCATTGGCTTTGTCGCGCAGGCTTAACAAGTCTGCTGGATAGCTTGTGTCCCAATCGGCCAGATCGGTTACGGTGGCGCAAAGATCATGCTGGGATTTTCGTTCGTTAATCCGCACCATAACAAGGGCATTGTCGGGATAATCCCGCTCGCTATAAGGTCCTTCATATTTATCGATATCAATCGGCGTATAAACGCCCTTGGTGGAACGAAAAGTAGGGACTAGGCCAGCTTTACCGTCAGCAGATTTTTTGAAAATAGCCCGAATTTCAACCGGAGCATTAACATCAATTTTGCTGATAACCGCACATTCTGAAACAGGGGTGAGCTTTTTACCCGTACGGTCAATTTTGGTACTTTGTATAGCGATCAATAGCTTATCGCCGTCCTGAATATTTTTGTATTCGGTGTCGGATTTTTTAACCCGCATTTTGGGTTGCGAGGCTTTGGCCATCGACCAACGAATAGGCGTAAGCTCAATGCCGTTTTCGGTTTTGCGAGCGCGTACAACCATCAGCGGAGAGGTCGGCGTGGTCGCAAAATAGCGTCTTGACCGCGAGTCAAAATGAATATGGCGTTGTCTTTTCAGGTTTTTAATAATCGAGTGAAGGCGCGGTTTTTTGGAGGGGCTGTCTGAGCCGAATATTTGCTGGATGGTATGGAAATTCACGCCCTTGGGCGCATTGGCGATCAAAGAGTAAACCGCCTTTTTCTTTAAGGCCGGATAGGTCTTTTTTTCAGGCTGCTTGCGGCTCACCAATTTTGAATATCCCTGTTTTTATTTTTGATTAAATTTATACAGAGAGTTTCCCTAATGTTCAAACTTTTTCTTATTTGATTTGGACTTCGGTTTTGGCTTTAAGGGGTATTTTTTGTTTGATTTGGGCTTGCCGGAGGATGGTTTTCCACGAGCTTTAAAGTTCTTAGAGCGCCCACGCCCGCCGCCGCCACTGTTGCCGCCGCTAATTTTAGGCTTGGCCATGCCGGGGATATCCGCGCCCGATTGCAGGCTGGCGCGTGTCAGTTCCAGAACGGTTGAACCGGTCAGGCCGTCAGCCTCTTTGAGTGTTACCGTGACCTCTCCGCCCAAGCGGAAAACCTTACCGCGGCGGCGGCCAATCAGCGCATGCGCCGTTTCGTCATGAACGTAAAAATCATCGCTGAGCGATTTCATCGGCACAATTCCGTCCCCGCCATTGTCCAGCAAGGTCACGAATAGCCCGAAGCGCGTGACGCCGGAAATGCGCCCTGTAAATGTTGCGCCGATCTGTGTGGACAGGAATGCCGCTGTAAAACGATCCGTTGCGTTTCGCTCTGCTTCCATCGAGGTGCGCTCGGTTGCGGAGATATGGGCGCAGATGGAATCAAGCTGCGCCATTTCGTCATCGCTCAGGCCGCCACCGCCCGCCATCCCGTAAGCGCTGACCAAGGCGCGGTGTACAATCAGATCGGCATAGCGGCGAATGGGGGAGGTGAAATGCCCGTAGCGCTGGAGCGCCAGCCCGAAATGACCGATATTTTGCGGCGAATAGACCGCTTGTGATTGCGTGCGCAAAATGACCTGTGAGATCAGGTGCGAATAGGGCATTTCCGCCGCTTTTTTGAGGATATGATTGATTTTTGCGGGGCTGATCGTATCGCCCTTGGGCAGCGACAGGCCAAAGCTCTCGATAAATTCGCGGGCGCTGTCCAGCTTATCGGCGCTTGGGCGGTCATGGATGCGGTACACGCACGGCGTGCGCTTGGCTTCGAGTGCGGTGGCGGCGGCGACATTGGCCAGAACCATGAACTCCTCGATCAGGCGGTGTGAATCCAGCCTGATACGGTTTTTCACGCCGATCATTTCGTTTTTGTCATTGAGCAGGATTTGCCGTTCGGGCAAATCGAGATCAAGCGCGCCCCTTTGCGCTCTGGCGGCGTTTAATACATTAAATACGATATATAGCGTATCGATATTATCAATGAGGTTTATGTGCTTGAATTGCGTGCGTTGCGGCGTGTCTTTTTTCTCATACATGGCCTGAACCTCTTCATAAATCAGGCGGGCATGGGAGCGGATAAGGGCGCGGGTGAATTTGTATTTGACCAATGCGCCTTTCTCGTCAATCCACAAATGCGCGGCCAGAGCGGCGCGGTCTTCATCGGGGCGCAGCGAGCAAAGATCATTCGAGAGCGCTTCGGGCAGCATCGGCACAACGCGGTCGGGGAAATATGTCGAATTGCCGCGCCTTTGCGCTTCCTGATCGAGCGGGGTTTCGCTGCGTACATAAAACGACACATCGGCAATCGCCACAATCAGGTGATAGCCCTTTTGCCCGTCTGCAAGCGTGACGGTTTCGGCGAAAACGGCATCGTCAAAGTCGCGGGCATCGGCGCCGTCAATCGTCACCAGCGGAATATCGCGCAGATCCTCCCGCTTTTCCAGCGGCGGGACGCTCATGCCCTTGTTGGCCTTGGTGACGCTTTCGGGGAAATTATCTTTCAGCCCCGCCTCATGCAGGCTAATCAGGCTGATGGATTTCGGGTCATCGCTGCTGCCCAATACCTCAACAATACGTACCGTTTTCTGGTGAGCGCCGCGGGCGGGCTGGATTTCACCGATGGCCAGATCGCCCTCTTGTGCGCTGCCTTCCTCGCCATGCGGAATAGCAAAATCATATTTCGCCTTTTTGTCAGTTGGTTGCAGGACATAGCCGCGCTTCGTGCGCCGCACCAGCCCCATAACGCGGCCCTTTTCACTATCAAGGCGGCGGATGGTTCGGGCTTCGTAAAGATCATCCCGCACGCGGTGAAAGCTCGCCAAGGCGCGATCACCAATCATCAGCGCCGGATGGCCTTTCTTTTCCGGCATCATTTCGATGCGCGGCGGCTTGCCTTGCGCGGCTTCGTTCCAGTCCAGCGCCCGCGCCAGAACATCGCCGTCAATATCAATATCGGTAATCTCGATGATCCCGACCGCGGGCAGCCCCAGCGCCACCCCGAACGTGCCGCCCGTATGTTTGACGATGGCCCCGTCCTGCTCCAGTTTTTTCAGGATTTGTTTCAGCGCGACGCGCTTTTCCCCGCCCTTGATACCAAAAGCGCGGGCAATCTCGCGTTTGGTCAGCGGTTCAGACGAGGTTTTGAGGAAATCAAGGATATCATTTAAGTTCATATCAGAAAGGATATAGATCAACTTTTGCGAAGTCGAGAACTCAAATTATAGGCGGCTTTGCTTATGTAAATTAAATGTATAAGAGTTTTTTATTTGCATAAATCAACTTCACCCTTTATAAATATTTTTTTGGTCAAAAGTTGAAAAATGGCAACACGACTTAGTATAGAGACATGGAAAAATGTTCAAGGCGCAGACGCATACGCGATGCTGGGTAAGTCTTTGGCTGAGCAATATATATATTTTGTCGGGCATTTACTCTCTGAACAAATACGCCCTCATGTACAGTCGGTAAAAGTGTTGTCTGATGATGAGCTTGAAACATGTATAAAAAACGCTGCGGTTATGCTCAAGCATGGGGCTGAGATAGTTGAAAAAATGGGGGCTGAAGAATTCTGCGTGGAATGGGCACCTGATGAAACTAGCAACATGGCTGATAATTTTGTACATGGTTGCCATGAAATGATTTATATACTTTTTATTCTCTCGCAAAGAAAGGCCAGTTTGAATAACCGCGATCTTGCCGCTCGGGCTTATGCGATTGCGACAAGCGATAATTTATCTCTTGCGGATATGACGACACAAAATCCAGAGCGCCTGCAACTGATTATTGAAGAATATATTAAACGAACCAATTTTGCCCCAAAAAAGGATGAGGAAGAGCAGGAATATTGCCGCAATACGGCGATAAAGATTGTTGCTTGTGAGCAGGTAGAAGATGGCAATTTCGAATTTCAATTAGAGGCTAGCGTGACGCGTCGTCATGGTACGCAGATTGGTGGGATACCTATTTTGTATCCTGAGATACCCGAAACATATTTTCGCGAGCATGAAGATTTAATTACTATCGATATTAAGCCTTACAATGGTGAGGATTTATCATTGCACTATGAGGCGGTTGACCCTAGGCAAGAGGGTGATTATAGCTCAGCTAACATAAGTTGTAAGGTTCCAGAGCATACAGAATATATATTCCCAAGAATAGTATTCCTAGGGGGGGTTTTAGGCAATGGTGACACGCTTGCAATTAATGCGCAAACCTATATCGAAAAAGCGAAACTAAAGACAAAGCCCCACACTACGCCAGAAACACCGGAAGGTTTAAACTAGGCTTTCTTTTTAGCCTTCGCTGGCGCCTTTTTCTTCGCCGTCGTCTTTTTTGCTGGCGCTTTTTTGCTAGCTGTCTTGCCGCCGCGCCCAGATCCGCCGCGCTCGCCGCGGCTAGAGCCGCCATTCTCCGCTTTTTCAGCGTCTTTCTTGGCCTTTTCGGCAATAATATCCACGGCGCGGTTCATGCCGATGCTCATGACATCCTCGCTTTTGGGGATTGAGGCAAACTTGCCGTCATGCTTCAGGAATGGCCCGAAGCGCCCGATTCCCGCCTCGATCAGCTTGCCCGTCTCAGGGTGCGTGCCGACTTCACGCGGCAGGGATAGCAGGCTGAGCGCGGATTCCAGCGTTACATCGTCAGGCTTCACACCCGCGGGCAGTCCTTGACGCTTTGGCTTGGGCGGTGATGGTTTTTTCGGCTTGGGCGGGGCTTTTTCTCCGGCCTTCTTCGCCGCCTTTTTGGCGTCGTTCCACGCGGCAATTTCAGCCTCATACGCGCTCATCCGCGCGGCCTCGTCCTCGGCGGTTTCCGGCGGCGCATCAATCTGGACATAAGGGCCGTAAGGGCCGCGGCGCAGTGATACTGTGCGCCCTGTTCCGGGCTGTGTGCCAAGGGTTTTCGGCTCATTGCTCAAGGCTTCGCCGCCCGCACCGCCCTCGCCGCTTTCATCGGTCAGCGCCAAAGGCTTGGTATAGCGGCATTCAGGGTAATTCGAGCAGCCGATAAACGCCCCGAATTTACCGAGCTTCAGCCCCAATCGGCCATTGCCGTGGCTGTCTTTACAGGCCTGACATTCCCGCGCCTTATCGCCTTCGGGGAAGAAATGCGGCCCCAGATCGGCATCAAGATGGTTGATGACATCGGTGATGGTCAGCTCTTTTGTTTCATCAATCGCACCGCGGAAATCCGTCCAGAACAGGCGCAGCGCTTCTTTCCAGTGAATATGCCCGCCCGCAATCGCGTCCAGCTCTTCTTCGAGATTGGCGGTGAAATCATAATCGACATAGCGGCTGAAAAACTTGGTCAGAAACGCAGTCACAACGCGGCCGCGATCTTCGGGAATGAAGCGCTTTTTATCGAGGATCACATAGTTTCTATCGCGCAAGACCTGCAAAATCGAGGCATAGGTCGAGGGGCGGCCAATCCCCAGCTCTTCAAGCTTTTTGACCAAAGACGCCTCGGAATAGCGGGGCGGCGGCTGTGTGAAATGCTGGTTCGGGGTAACATCGACAAGCTTGGTATTCTCGTCTTGCTGCATCGGCGGCAAACGGCGGTCACTATCATTCTTGCCGCTGTCATCATCATCCTCATCGCCCGATTCCTGATACAAGGTCAAAAATCCGTCAAAGGTCACAACCGAGCCATTGGCACGCAAAATGACATCATCCGTACCGTCTGACAGGTCAACCGCCATTTGGTCAAGCACAGCGTTTTCCATCTGCGACGCCATGGTGCGCTTCCAGATCAACTCATAAAGCTTGCGGTGATATTCATCCTTGGGCGCAGCGCTTGAGCGCGGATGCACGGATAAATCGGTCGGGCGGATCGCCTCATGCGCCTCTTGCGCGTTTTTGGCCTTGGATTTATAAAGCCGCGGCGCATCGGGCAGATATTTATCGCCGAAATCTTTTTTGATAAGGCTGCGCGCCTGTTTGACAGCATCTTCGGATAGGGTTGTGCCGTCGGTACGCATATAGGTAATCAAGCCCGCCTCATAGAGTGCTTGGGCGTTGCGCATGGTGTTGGCCGCGCTCATCCCCAATTTGCGGGAGGCTTCCATTTGCAGCGTCGAGGTAATAAAAGGCGGGGAGGGCGAGCGCCGCACCTGCTTCTTCTCAATCTGCGTGACCTTGAGCGCCTTATTCCTGATGCGCTCAACGGCGCTGAGGGCGGATTTCTCATTGCCGATATCCATTTTGCCGAGCTTGTTGCCGGAAAGATGGGTCAGCCGCGCCGTGAACGGAGCGCCATCTTGGGTGTGCAGCCGTGCTTCGATGCTCCAATATTCTTCGGCGCGAAAGGCTTCAATCTCTGTTTCGCGCTCACATATAATACGCAGCGCCACAGATTGCACGCGCCCTGCGGATTTCGAGCCGGGCAGCTTGCGCCACAGGACGGGGGACAGGTTAAACCCGACCAGATAATCAAGGGCGCGACGCGCCAGATAGGCCTCAATCAGCGGCATATCAAGATCGCGGGCCTGATGAAAGGCGCCCTGTACGGCTTTCTTGGTAATTTCGTTGAATGTGACGCGGTGAACCTGTTGATCAGTCAGGACTTTATCGTCTTCGAGAATTTGCAGAACATGCCATGAAATCGCCTCTCCCTCGCGGTCGGGGTCGGTGGCGAGATAAACGGAATCGGCCTTTTTAACGGCGGATTTGATGGCGCTGACATTTTTATCGGCGCGATCGCCCAATTGCCATTTCATGGCGAAATCCTGATCGGGCAGGACAGAGCCATCCTTGTTCACAAGGTCGCGAACATGGCCGTAAGAGGCCAGAACCTTATAATCGCTGCCGAGATATTTCTCGATCGTTTTGGCCTTGGCGGGCGATTCGACAATGACGAGATTTGTACTCAAAGTTTAAAACCTTTTCTTTTTAACCACGAAAACCACAAAGAACACGAAAAATTTATAAAACGAATCTTTTGATGCCTTTCATGGTAAAATTTTTTATTCACTAACCAAAGAGATTCTATTCCCCGGCAGGCGTTTGATACGTCCGGCGAGTTCAAGATCAAGCAAGATCGATTGCAATATCCCAATACTCACATGACAGTTTCGCAAAACTTCGTCAACCGCAATCGGTGTGAAGGAGAGTGTCTGCAAAACCTGCTCATGGCTGTTTTCAGGGGGTTCTTCATAATTATCCACAGGCGGCGTGTCAAGTTTGGGCGGCGTTAAAGGCGTGGAGGGGCTATAAGGCTCGCGCAGGGTGTTGCCTGAAAAATCGCGCAGTGCCTCTAGGATGTCGCCAGCATTCCTGACCAGTGCTGCGCCCTCGCGGATCAGGTGGTTCGGGCCGTCTGCCCGCGGGTCGAGCGGGTGTCCGGGAACGGCGAAAACATCGCGGCCTTGCTCGCCGGCCATGCGGGCGGTGATGAGCGAGCCGGAGCGCATGGTTGCCTCAACGACGATCACCCCGCTGGAAAGCCCTGATACAATGCGGTTGCGGCGCGGAAAGCTCTGGGCGAATGGCTTTTGCCCGTAAGGGCTCTCGGCGAGGATCAGCCCGCCTTCGCTGGCAATCTTGTGATAGAGCGCGGTGTTTTCCTCAGGATAGATCACATCAATACCGCCCGCCACCACGGCGATTGTGCCGCTGCTGAGCGCGCCTTCATGCGCCGCCGTATCAATCCCGCGCGCCAGTCCCGAAACGATGATTTGCCCTTGCGCGCCCAGCTCACGCGCCAGCTTGGCGGCAAATTTCTTACCGTTGAGCGAGGCATTCCGCGCCCCGACCATCGCCAGCGCAGGTCGTTCCAGCAAGCCTATATCGCCCAAAGCGCTCAGGATCGGGGGCGCATCATCAATGGCGGACAGCGCCAGCGGATAGGCCTCGCATTGTGCGGTAATCAGCGTAGCGCCGCGCTTTTGCAGGGCGGTGAGTTCCCGCTCGATCTCGGCCTTATCAGGGGCGATCAGCGGTTTTTTGCGCCCGCCGCGCTTGGCGAGTTCAGGGAGTGCGCGCAGAGCTTCGGCGGGGCTGCCGTAAAATTCAACAAGGCGGTAAAAGGTGATCGGGCCGACATTCTCCGTCCGTGCGAGCCTCAGCCAGTCAAGCTTTTCGGCTTCTGTGGAATGCGTTTTCGCTCCGCCCGCATAAGAGAATAAATGACCCATAAAGAAAGTTTAAACCACAAACCTGCCGCAACGCCAAATGGTTTATTGCGCGCTATCTTCCGCCCCGTTTTCCGTTCCGTCTTTCTTTTGACCGATTTTCGGTTCGGTTCCGCTGCGCAGGCGTTTGATATTGTCCTTGTGGCGATAGATCACAATCGCCGAAATCGCCGCATTGACCAGGGCCGCATCCTGCCCGTAAATCGCAAAGGTCAAAGCGGGGGCGAAGATCATTGCGCTGATCGCGGCGAGTGAGGATATCCGCGCCGCCAAGGCCGACATTATCCATACCAGACAGGCCAGCAAGCCCGTAAACGGGACGGCGGCGATCAAGACGCCAAGCGAGGTCGCAACGCCCTTGCCGCCCTTGAATTTCAGCCAGATCGGGAAGCAATGGCCAATAACGGCGCATAGGCCGTAAAGCAGCATATACGTGAAATGCGGCGGGAAGAATTGTAGGAAAATGATAATCGGAATTGCGCCCTTGAACGCATCCAGAAACAGCGTCAGCGCGGCCAGAGGCTTATTCCCCGTTCTCAGAACATTGGTCGCCCCGATATTGCCCGAACCGATGGCGCGAATATCGCCCAATCCCGCCAGTTTCGTGACAATCAGCCCGAACGGAATCGCGCCGATCAGATAAGAAAGCGCCGCAAATACAATAAATTCCAAGCTCAACCCCATCAGGATTTGCCCCCAAGCAGCAGATCCAAAACCGCCATCCGCGTCGGAATACCGTTAAAAACCTGTTTGGCGTATAGGAATATCTGCGGATCATCGGCCAAAGCGTCAGAGATTTGCAGCCCGCGAATAAAAGGGCCGGGGTCAAGGACAATGACCGATTTTTTGGCAATGCCCAAGCGCTCATGCGTCAGGCCGTAATCGCGGAAATAATTGCTGTCATTGATTAAAACCTTGTCCATACGCTCCTTTTGCGGGCGTATCGACATCACGACATCGGCGTTTTTCAACCCCTCATCCAGAGCGGTGAATGTTGCAACATTTTTCGCCGCCAGCTTTTCGGGCATCAACTCATCAGGCGCAATCACGCGCACCTCCGCGCCCATTTTCGTCAGCAAACCCATATTCGAGGCGGCCACGCGGCTATGGGCAATATCACCGACAATCGCCACAACCAACCCGTCCAGCGTGCCGAAATGCTGGCGCATTGTGAGCGCATCGAGCAAAGCTTGGGTCGGGTGTTCGCGCCAGCTATCGCCGCCATTGATGACGGGGCAATGCATACGCTTGGCGACATAATTCGGCGCGCCGAACTCGCTATGGCGCAACACGATGGCATCGGGGCGCATCGCATCGAGCGTGTCAATCGTATCCATAAAGCTTTCGCCCTTTTTGAGCGAGCTTGTGTCCTTGTTCCAGTTTATAACCTCCGCGCCCAGTCGCTTGGCCGCCATTTCAAAGGAGGTCAGGGTACGGGTCGAATTTTCGAAAAACAGGTGCAATATAATCTTGCCCCTCAGCCGCGTTTGATCCCATGATCCGCTCTCAAGCGCTTGGGCGTAATGTTGGGCGTGGTCGAGGAGGGTTTGAATATCCTGTTTCTTGAGATCGCAAATGCCGAGAAGATGTTTCATAGCTTTAATCAAAAACACAAAATATACGGGGCTGTCTAGTCCGAAAAAATAGTGTAGAGTTTATATACGTACATCTTTGATGTTGGAATAAATATGCAAAGAATTATCAATTTGTTAAGAAATCTATTCTATAAATTAGGGTTGACAGGAAAGAGTGAGGCTGAGCCTGAGCGTATGCCGTCACAAATTCCTGAGCGAACTCAGCCGCGAGTCGGGCGTATTGACCAAGAGGCTGTTTTTGCGATGAAAGACGGTTATCTGGTTTTGGCGGTGGATCATCAATTTGATGGTGTGCCGAGCTGGATTGAGTGGGATGGTAGTAGAAATATAGTCAGCTTTACGCAAATGGGCGGCGATATGGACGAGATGGGCGCGACAATAAAAGCGGAATACGTCCAAAAGTTGATTGAGTTAAAAAAAGTGCTTTTGGTTAGCAATGATAACGGTCAAAAAATTGTTCATTTTGTATCGTTTATTGCCAGACAATAGATTTTATGTATAAAATAATATGAGTGAGGTTATAGATATGGATGTGGTTATTTTAAATAGAGATATAAGTGATTCTTTCGCGGCGGCGGCTTTGGCGGCGAATGCCGTTGCTCTGGCCAAGGAAGGCGGTCTTCCTGCGAATGGTATCGTTTTAGATGAGCCGCTTTTTGTCGGACGCTTCCCGGCGCCGGTGATAGAGGCGCAAATGGAGCCTTCTGCGACAAAATTTGCACCGTCCCGCGGTCTTGATGATCCGAGCGTTTAGCAATTCCCTTGACATACTAGGAATTTAATCATATATTGGTTGTGGTTAATGGGCGAATTGCGCCTAAAATGCACCGTTATTGCATGGCCTGCCCCCGTCATTACACGGCTTGTCCGTGTAATCCACAAGCCCTCACAGACCCTCATGCCCGCCTTGTGCGGGCATCCGGATAGAATACCGCTATAATTTTTCCAGATCCCCGCCGTTTAAGCTCTGCTGCGCAGAGCCGCGGGGATGAAAGCTCGCATTTTTGTCATTCCGACCAAGCGACTAAAATCGCGCGTGAAGGAATCTCGTCATATATTCCTGATATCCATCGACTACGCTCGGGATGGCGAAAAGGGAACGATGACACCAGTCGAAAGCGTCATTACACGGCTTGTCCGTGTAATCCATACCTGTACTCCGCTCTCTTTCCAATGCTCACCAATGTTACGTTATGTAAAATATATGCAGCGCAGCCAAACACAAGTGGGGCAAGTGGGGCGAGTGGGGCGAAGTTCCCGTAACTTACTGAAATATCTAGCAAACCTTTCGCCCCACTTTAGAACGGAGAGTGGGGCGAGTGGGGCGAAACGCCCAAACCCGTCAGGCAATTATTTTTTGATCGACCAGCGCGGCAATTTTCTCATCACTCAAATGTAGAACGGAGCGCAGAATATTCCGCGTATGCATCCCGCAGGGCGGCGGCGGCAGGTCATAGCGCGGCGGCGTTGCCGACATCTTGATCGGATTGCCGACCAGATTGATCGGGGTATCGGTGAGCGGGTGCGGCATCGAGATTTGCATCTCCCGCGCCTTGACCTGCTGCATCTGAAAGGCTTGATCCATGGTGTTGACAGGGCCGCACGGCACATCGACCTCCAGCAATCCCGATACCCAATCCCCGACCTTGCGCGATTGGATAATCGCCTCGATCATCGGGATCAGCAGGCTGCGGTTTTGAACGCGGGCGCTATTGGTTTTGAAGCGCTCGTCCTGCGCCCAATCATCTTTGTTGATATAAGCACAGAACCGCGCGAACTGGCCGTCATTGCCGATCGCCAAAATAAGGTGGCCGTCAGTGGCGGCAAAGGCCTGATACGGCACGATGGTCGAATGGGCGTTGCCGACCCTTGGTGCGAGCGTCCCCGATGTCAGATAATATTGTGCGATATTGGTCATCGCCGCGAGCGTGCAATCGAGCAAGCTGACATCAATATGTTGGCCTTGCCCGCTGGTTTTGCGGTGGTGCAGAGCGGCGAGGATACCGATAGCGGCATTCAGCCCCGTGATAATGTCACTGAGCGCCACACCGGCCTTGGTCGGCGGCGCATCAATCCCGCCCGTACAAGCCATCAGGCCGCTCATCGCTTGGGCGAGAAAGTCATAGCCCGGCTCTTGCGCCAAAGGACCGTTTTGGCCGAATCCTGTGATCGAAGCATATATGATCTGCGGGTTACGGCGGGAAACGCTCTCATAATCCAGCCCCAGTTTTTTGAGCGAACCGACCTTGAAATTCTCGATTACGACATCGGATTTATCAATAAGGCCATACACCAAATTTTGCCCTTCGGGGCTGCGCATATCAATGGCGATAGATTTCTTGTTGCGGTTGCAGCTCAGGTAATAAGCGCTTTCAGTGGTGTTTTGCTGCGCCGAATCCTGAAGAAAGGGTGGCCCCCAGCTTCTGGTGTCATCGCCGCTGCCCGGCTTTTCAACCTTGATGATTTCTGCGCCCAGATCACCAAGAATTTGTGTGCAAAACGGCCCCGCCAGCACGCGGCTTAGATCCGTGATGCGGATACCGCTCAAAGCGCCAGTACCAGCACCAGTACTGGCACTAGAAGATGTTTCAGCGGTGGTGTTATCACGGGTCATATTATTTTATTGAGCCATTACATCGAGCGATTATAAAGTGGGGATAATAGCAGGGAGTGACCAGAATTTATAAATTGCCATGATAATTAAGCCAGCAATAAATCCCGGTCCTGCAGGGACGGCCAGTTTTGAGAGCTGCATCGGAACTTTGGCTTTGCCGACGGTGTAAACGGCAATAGCTAAACCGTGAAAGAACCCCGCCATAGCGCCGAGCGCGGCGGCCATCAGAATCGCCTCAGGGCCGAGCCAGATACCGCCAGCCGTAAGCAGCTTCACATCGCCAAGCCCAAGAGTATCTTCGTTGTATAAGTAATTCGCCACGCCGCGAATTACATATAATAAGCCGCCGCCAATGACAGCACCCAATATCATCTCGGGCAAAGAGAGAAAGTAGAATAATGTGCAAAGATGGAATACAAACCCGCAACAGGCTAACCCCATCACAAGCTCATTCGGCAGGAGTTGGACTTTGAGGTCGATATAGGATAGCGCACCCATGATAATGAGCGCACCAATGAGGCAGACCAAGGCTATAAGTATAAGCATCTTTTTTGCTCTAAAATCAGAGTAATTTTTATTTTTTGATATTTGCAGACATTATCTTTTGTCCACGATTTAGTCTTAATTAAGTGAAAACTATTCTATCGCTTCGTAGCGAATTGGTCTAACATGATTTTTTGATAAACACCAACTGATTCAGGTTCGTTCAGTTTTTCTCACAAATAAAAAGATATTAAACAGATACTAATGAGTGACGCTAAAAAAATTCTTGTGGTTGAGGACAATGATTTTGTTCGAATGCAGATTGTGAAATTTCTGCATGATGCGGGTTATGAAATCAGTGAAGCAAAAGATGGGGAAGAAGCACTTCAATCGGTTAATAGTGATATTGCAATAGCGATTGTTGATGTTAGGATGGAGCCGATGGGTGGATTTGAATTTATTCGCTCTATTCGTGGTTCTGCTCAGGATGTGCCTGTTATTTTGGTTACAGGAGACGATAATCTGGACATGCTGAACGACGCTGCAAAATGGGGGGTTGATGCTGTTTTAATGAAGCCTGTTCAACGTGATCGGCTTGTTAAGATGGTTGAGAGGATTATTCGAGGGGCTCAAAAGCTGAATTAAACGTTATATTTAAGATGTGTTAAGTGATTTTTTAAGGACTTTGATTTGAGACGTATGTGTGAAAATGGGGTGAGAAAAGTTAGGAGTGGGCGCTTCGGGCGTTCAATGCGCAGCTTTCTGTTGTTTTCTATATGTCTTCCGCTGTTTTCATGTGCTCAGGTCAGTGTTCCGGGTAGCCGAAATCTCGATATACCGTCGCCTTCCATGGCCAATCAACGCCAGCCTGCATTGAATGAGCGGCCTGATAGTGTTTTGTATCTGCCGTTAGGGAGTGATGTTCTTGTGCCTGAAAGCAAGTCTGGTCAGCCGTTGCCAGATGAAATTGTCGGGCCGTTTGAGTTGCGTTCGGAAACATTGGCGGGCGCTTTGCAGCTGATTTTAGCAGATTATGAGATACCGCTTGCCTTTGAAACGGATGAGGGGCTAACGCGCACGATTACGGTCGCTAATTTGCGTGGGCCGCTGGGCAATGTCGTTAATCGTGTTTGCGGGCTGGCTGATTTATACTGTTCTTTCGAGGATGGTTTGTTGGTGGTGAAGGATAAGCAGATTTTCACTGTCACGGTGCCGCCTGTCGGTCGTGATGTGAATTTGTTACAGTCGTTGGCTTCGGGGATACAGGCTATTACAGGTGAGTTGCCGATCGTTGAAGAGGCGACACGGACGATTATTTACAGAGCCAGTAATAGAACGGCAGCCATGGCGGAGCGTTATTTCCAGAGGCTGCGGTCGAATACCGCTTTGATTGTTTTTGAGGTTTATATCTGGGAGGTTACTCTTAGTTCTGAAAATGCGACCGGTATTGATTGGGAGGGCATTGAGAGCTTCGGAAAATTCAATGCGGGGGTTACTATTCCCGGAGGGACGCCTGCTGGCTTTAATCCAATCAGCATTGGTCTTCCGACGACTGGAGATGTTGTTTTCGGTGCGAATGATGTGTTGCGCTTTATTTCAGGTCATGGTGCGGTTAAAACGATTTCTCAACCTCAGATTACAGTTTTGGCAGGGTCTGAGGCCTCTTTGAGGGCTGCCGATACTGTTAATTATGTTTCGTCGCTTAGCCGTTCCGTGGATAGCGGTGAGGTTACCGTTTCGACGCAAACCGATTCGGTTGATACCGGCTTTACGCTGACGATTTCGAGTGATTGGGACAATGCAACGATTTATGGTTCAATTGAAATTGCACTTCAGGAATTCCAGGGGTTTCAGGACTTTGATGCCGATGGTACGGTTTTGCAATTGCCGCAAACAACCGAGCGCGAGCTTGCAACGCAAATTCGTATCCGCCCCGGTGATTCTTTGTTGATTGCTGGCTTGGTTCGGGAATCTGACGATTACTCAAGCTCCGGCCCGGGGTTCTCGCGCCCTATCATTCCGACGTCACGGCGTGCGATTTTGAACAATACCGAATTGGTGTTTTTGCTTAAGCCGCGTGTGATTGTTTATGTCGCTGATGAAAGTGAGGCTGTTAACCGCACTGCGGCGCGTCGAAGCCCCGGTTCGCGCAATCATTCCCTGATGGGGAATCAAGCGATGATTGGCGGGCAAAGCGGTGCGCAGGCAGCGTTCCCTGAGGAGTCTTTTCCGTCAGGTTCAGTGACGCTTGACCAGCTTAATCCCGGCTTGTCCAATTGATCTTGTCCAAACTGTAAATACTCGTCATAATAGTATGTGTGTGATTCGCTTTTTTGTGAGCGGTCATGCGCTGATCAAAAATTATCTCGCCTTTAACCCTGTCTGACATAAAATCAATATTATGACTTTGCGTATATATCAGATCATGCTTATGGCCTTCATTCTCTGTTTGGGGTTTGCTGGTAAGGCTGCTGTGGCGCAGGGGCCTTCGGCGTTTTCTGATCCGGGGGCGCGTCAAGCCGGGGCTGGTGGTGGCAGCGGTCTTGTGCCTGCCTTGGCAACTGTTGACGGAGGGACGATTCCCGTCGGTGCAACGGCACAGGTTGTCGTGCGTTTTCGCAATGATGGGTCGCAGCCTGTAGAGACAGGGCTGATCAGGCTCTATCCGTCTTCGAATGTCACGGCGACAATTTCCCTCAATCAGTGTCAGGAAGAGCCGCTAAGCGCGGGGGCGGAATGTGCGATTGCCTTGTCGGTTAAAGGTTTGCAGGCTGGTTCGTGGCGCGTTGAAATGTTGATGTCGCATTCGGGTCGGACAAGGCTGGTATCCTCAACGCTGTCGGGTACAGTGGAGGCGACGGCTGAAGGTGCTGACAGGCTTTCGAGCGATATTGAGGCCATTCCCAGTTCGATTGATTATGGTACGTTGACGGCCAGTCAGGATATTGTTGAGCCTGTTATCTTGCGGAACATTACCTCGGTGCCGATCAAGATTTCCGAGATTGCGATTAGCTCCTCTGACAATTCAGGGTTCACACATTCGGCGCAGTGTGATGAGCTTGCGCCCGGTCAAGCATGTTTGGTGACGGTAAGGTGGTCCCCTAAATTGCGCGGTCCGTCTTCCGGAGTTCTGGTTGTTCGCCATAATGGCCCTGCCGGTCTATCGAGTGTTGGTCTGAAGGGGACATATAACCCTGATAATGTTAACCGTGCTGAAGTCTTTCCGCAGGCTGTTCCGGGGCGCGGCTTGCTTGTGTCTTCTCAGACCGAGATTGATTTCGGAAATGATGTCAGCACGATTTCAACAATCACTGTTTCGCTTGTCAATGCAGGTGATTCGCCTTTGACTATTCGTGATATGTTGGTGGCGGGATCGGATAGCGGTCTAACAATCAAAAGTGGCGGTTGTACGGCTGGCATGGTGCTTGATCCGATTGAGGCTTGCCCGCTAACACTGTCTTGGTCGCCGACACGAATCGGAAATTTGCTTGACGATATACAGATTTTGCATACTGGCGCGCGCGGGATTTTGATCTTGCCTGTGCGCGGTGAATCAACGGGAACTGTCAGTCAGGACCAAGGCGCTATTGTTCTTTCTGGCGGCGCGTTACCGTTGCGCACAATTGCGCCACCAAGCGCCGATGTTATGCAGCTCGAAGATTTTGGTGATGACCCTGTGGCCAGCGGAGAGCGTGCGAGAGCGGCTCAGGCTGGTGTTGTTAGGGCGTCTTCACAACAAGGTTTTGTATCGAATGTGACCAACCCCGCCAGTGTTTTGGATGGTTTGAAAATTACATCATTCTCCCCGACTCGGGCTATTGTTGCGGGGCCGGGGGGGAGCCGTATCGTATATGATCAGGAAGAGGTCGTCCTTGGCGGTATTCCATGGGATGTTAATATTCAGCGCAATGGTATCGAATTTACCAGTCAAGGTCAGACGGTTTTGCTGCTTTTTGATCGGTCTTTATCTTCTATTAACCGTGTTCGTTCACAATCATCTGGTGGCTCAACTTCGGGCACATCGAGTTCAAGTGATAGCGGTATTGGTGGAAATTAAAGGTATAGGTCTGTGAGCCGATTATGAGCGATTTAACGACACCGGAAGAAAACGAAAAGCAAAAAGAGCTGGAGAGAAAGCGTCTTCAGGAACGCCGCAAGATGCGGTCCGGTGAGGGGCGTGAGCGTTATCTGGATATGGTGCAGCGTGAGCGCGCATTGTTGCTTGATCAAGGGATTTCTCGCTCTACGGAACAGCTTTTGGACATGGCCGGAGCGGTCACGATTTCCGAGTTGGAGGACGAGGCTATCAAAGACCGCGCGACGGGCGATCAGCTGCGTGCCTTGCTTCCTGTGCAATCATGGCTTCCTTTAAGCATTCATTTGATCGGCCTACGTGATTCTGTTTTACGGATTGCGCCGCTGCATGATTTGAATGAAAGGCAGATACAATCCCTGCATTCAACAGCCAATCGAAGCGGGCTTCACGTTGAGCGGATTGAAGTTGAGGTTTGGGATCGAAAAGAACTGATTGATACGTTGCGCAGTGTGCATGATCTCTCAGCGGATCGCTGTGAAAAAACCTTGGCTCTATGGCTTGGCGATACTGATAACGGCCTGCTGCTTAACCAATTTCAGCGCGATATGTTGGCAGAAGCACTGCAAATGCGCGCCTCTGATATTCACCTTGTGCAGGATAATAATCCCGAAGCACCAAACTGGATTCAATACCGCATTGACGGTGATATGATGCCGATGCATTTGTTGCCCGCCGAGGCGATGGCGCGTTTGACGACCTTGTTGAAACGGGATGCCGGATTGAACTTCGGGGACCGTGTGACGCCCAAGGACGGTCGTTTCGGCTTTATGTGGCAAGGGCGCTCGATTGATGTGCGTGTGGCTGCTGGGCCGCAAGCGCAGGACGGTGAAAAGCTGACCTTGCGTTTGCTTGACCGCGCCTCCTTGAAGGGGTTTGATGAATTGTTCCGCCGTCACGAAGACGTGGGCGATTATCTTGCCAAGCTTCTTTCGCCCGAGATTAAAGGGGGCGGAGGCTTGATTATTCTTTCCGGCCCGACGGGATCTGGTAAAACGACAACGCTTTATGCTTGTGTGCAGCAGATTGACCGCCGCCGCCGCCATGTGCTTTCGATTGAAGATCCGATTGAATATGAGCTTCGTTATGCCACGCAATGGCAAGTGCGCCCCGGAATGCCGGGCGGGTCGTTCGCAGATTTGATCCGCGCGGCTATGCGTCACGATCCTGATTATATTATCATCGGGGAGATGCGTGACCCGGATACGGTTGAAACGTCATTGAAAGCGGCTGAATCGGGTCACACCGTGATTTCAACCATTCACGCTGATACCGCGTTGCAAACCTTTGAACGTTTACGTTCGTTGATGCCTGTAGAGCGTGAAAAATCCTCGTCTTATACGTTGGCGCAGCAGGTGCGGGCGATCATGAATCAGCGCCTTGTGCGAACGCTTTGTCAGGGCTGCGCCCATAAAACCGAAGTCAAGGATGTTTTAAAGCCAGATGAAATTCAAATGCTGGGCTTGGCTGATGATACAAAAGTGCGTCGTCATAACACATCAGGCTGTGATTTGTGTAACCGTACAGGCATTGCTGGACGAACATTGTTGCTTGATGCGCTATTGATTACGCTTGGACCTGCGCAAAGAAATGACATTTATGAAGCCTTAATGAGCAATGTGAACCGTATTCCCGAACAAGAGGGGGTGATGGTTCATACGCGTAAAGAAGGGCTTGTCGATTTGGTTGTGACGGGGCTTGTTGATCCCAAAGCGGCGCTGTCTTATCTCGAAGAGTAATCTCTCTATCCTTTGGTCTATAACGTTTTCCAGTCTTAATATTTTCGTAATAACTTAATATTTTGTAAAATTTCATTATGCTAAAATAAAGCAGTAACAGCGTTTAACTATAAGTTTTAAAAACCATGCAACAATGGATCGCCAATATCGCTTATGAAACGACCTCCGGCCCTAAACAGGTGCAGGAGTCTTTCTATTTGCCGTCTGTTGATGATGTGCGTGCCGCTATTCAAAAAAAAGGCGGCTATGCCTTAAGCATTAGGCCTCACGCTCGCTCACCCCTTGAGAGATTATTGGCGCGGTCGACATGGTGGCAGGTTCAGCTTTTGCGGGGTATTCAGTTTCGTGCAACGTCCACTTCACCTGGTGTAGCGCTGTGGAAAATTATTCAATCAGAAACCAATCCGCGCCGTCAGAATATTCTTGCCCCCGCGCGGGAAGCGCTCTCAAGAGGATTGGGAATTATTGATGCCCTTAAAGCGCTTAATATTTTTGATCACAGCACTTTGGCCATTTTATCCGGCTCGGAACGGGCGAATAAGCTTGTTGACGGGATTCCGCATGCGATTCATTCGATTACGCAAAAAAAGAAAAACTCCCGCGCAATTGCAGGGACGATGTCTTGGTTGGCGTTCGACGTGTTCACAATTGTGTCTTCGCTTTGGGCTGGTAAAGATATGGTTTTGGGATGGTTTCGTGATAACCCGCCGAGTGATCCTGATGAGCTGGCAAAATATGAGAGTGTTATCGGCGGGCTAGAGCTGACATGGGATATTTTGATTTATTCTGCCGTTGCATCGGGTGTGTTTATGGCTTGGGTTGTTTGTTCATTCTGGATTAATCGTGGAAAAAAAGATTGGCCGACTGCTAAAATCGTACGGAAAATACCGTTGATCGGCGGATATTTGCGCGATTTGGCATTTGCTGACTCGATGATGGCGGCGAGCCGAATGTTGCGCGGCCTTGTGCCGATTAACGATACGCTTGAACAATCTGCGGATGCATCAAATGCACCGGATGTGATTCGTTATTGGCAGGATTCTCTGCTTGATTTGAATAGAGGGGTCAATTTGGGAGCAGCTCTTGATAGAGAACCGCTGACACGCGCAGAGCGTTTGGAACTTGCGAGCTTGTCCGATCTCAATCAAGTTGCTACAGTAATGGAGTCGATTTCCGATATGCGTGCGTCGGCGGCAAAAACCAAACACTCATTGATCGTCTGGATCGCGTTTGGTTTGACTGGGGTTTATCTGGCACTTGCGTTCGGAAGTGCTATCTATGCGTTAACCGTCATGAATATGAGCATGGACTCAATGATGGGCGGCTTGATGAGTAATGCGATGTAATATGAAAGGCTGATTCTTGTGGCAATAATCAAGAATACGGATATGTCTGATAAAGGATTGGGCGGCGGCGAGAAGGGAGCCGGCCGGCTTTCGCGCTCACGCCCCGGAATATCCGACCTAATGGCAGGCGAAATTTCAAATTTTGTGCGCGATCTGAAGCCGTATTTGCCGCAAGAAATGGTGGGCGGGTCTGTTCCGCATATTCCCGGTACGGAAGATGAGGCTGTTTGGAATGCCGCTTCACAAGCTTGTAGCACTGAAAAAGTGAATTACTGTTATTCTGTTGATGCCGGGCGGATATATTATCTGGCTTGCCCCTCAACAATGCTGGCTTCAAACCCTGATAGTTGGTGCCCTCTGGCAGCGGCGCTTCCTGGGAATAGCGAATATTGGGATAAAGAAACAGTTTACCTATACGAACAAGAAGGTATTGCATCGGCGCTAAGATGGGATCCGGAAACAGGCCGTATGCAGGTGTTTTTGGGCGCGTCACGTACAATTTTACCGCGCATTCAAAGCATGGACGCCAATTTCGTAACAATTAATCCGCTCGTTGCTGACGTCGTGCCATGGCGTAATAGAGCCTTAAAGACTGAAAAGCTATCTCGTGCAACGTCACGTATGCTTGTTTTTTCAGGATTATTGGTTAATGCTGTCGCTATTATTGTTTTGTTCTACAATTACGTAGCCATTAATTTAACACAAAGAAATTTGGTTTCGGTTCAATCGCAAACAGTTACAGCTTCAAACGATTTAATGCTGAACGCTTATAATGCGATGCAGAGTGATACGATCAGGCATATGGTGCGTATTCAAGAAATTCTTGACGCATTGGCCAAAGTTGATGGAACGCTTGTAAAATATAATATTAGCGGCGGTAATGTTGTAATTGAGGCACTTATTCCGCCGGCCTTTGCACAGGATTTTGGTCGTCCCCTTGGCCTTGAGCGCGATGGTCGGGTTAGGGTTCAGTTTAGTCGTTGATCTATTTAATGCATTTATTGGATATTAATGTGATTTTAAGTCTTAATATTTACACTAAAATAAGTATAATATTATTTCAAATTTGAGGAATTTCAGTTGTCTACGAAATTTTCATTATCTAAATTATCATTGTTAAAATCATCCGAATCTTCGGTTGATTTTAAGGCTATAACGTCTTTTAACTGGCATTCTCTGAAAAAATATCTAAGCCCGCAGGCGACTGAAGATCTCAATACGTTTTTAGAAAAATTACCCATAAACGCTGGTCAAACCATGCTTATGATTGCGGGTGTGGCTTGGGCATCGGCTGGTGCTGTCGGTCTTTATGTGACTGTTCAGCTTCAACAATTAACGGAATTAAGTGCAAAACTTCAGGAGGCGGAGGCGCTTAAGCCGATTGTTCCGCAAATTGCGAATGAAGCGATTAATCCATCCGAGGTGAAGAGGTTTACTGAAAATATTAAGGCAATTTACAAGGATTTGAACATTAGTGATAATGGTTCCACTATAGTTATCACGGCGAATTCGACTGCGAATTTTGGACAATGGCGTGAAGCTATTGGCCATGTTCAAAATGGGGGATCGGGGTGGCGCGTAAATATTGAACGTTTATGCGTCGGCCGTGAATGTGATAGAGAACCGTTGGCAGCGGCGCTTTCTATTAATAAAGTTGAAGTTACTACGCCGAATCTACCAGGAATGGGTTTTTAGAGTATTGAAAAGTTTACTAAATCTTCAAAGGAGAGAAAAACATGAAAAAAATGATTAATAAAAATTTTAGGAAAGCGGAACGTGGTAACGTTTTGTTTCTTATCTTAATTGCCGTGGCTTTGTTTGCTGCGCTATCTTATGCGGTGACACAATCATCGCGTACAGGTGGAGGTGCATCAGATGGTGAATCCAACTTGATTAATTCAGCACAGGTTACGCAATATCCGGCCTCAGTTCGGACAGCAATTGTTCGTATGATTATTCGCGGGATTGCAGAAAACCAGCTAGAGTTTAACCCACCGGTTGACTTCGATGATTTGACAGAGACGCGTTTCGGTGTGTTTCACCCACAAGGTGGTGGCGCAACACATGTGACGGCTCCACCGGAAGTAATGGCGGGTGCAGGTCAGGGAACCTGGATATTCTCGAGCGCTTATCAGATTCAAAATATTGGTACAACGGATGCTGCCAGTAATAGTGCGAATGATATTATAGCTTTTTTACCGAATATATCGTTGCCTGTATGTCAGAGAATTAACAGAGAGCTGGGAATACCTGGCCCATTGGGTAACCGCGGTGTTCCTGTGGCTGTTGCAACTGCGATCCCGTCTGCGGCAGATTCTATGGATACAGATAACCCAGGCATTGCTGTAGTAGCGCCAGCGGCAAATACGATTGCCGGAAGTTTCTCCGGCCAGCCATTCGGATGTGCTGATTTTGATGACGATCTGACAAACGGCACAGGATTGGTTTATTATCACGTTCTTGTTGAGCGTTAAAAGTTAAAAGCTTCTTTTGAGCTTTCTCTCTTTTTGTTTTCCCCGCGGGTGTGTATAATGCCTGTGGGGAAAACTTTTGTTTTTTTAGGATGGCATTCATGAGACAAGAAAAGCAATTTAAGTCGGGGTTGCAGGCGCGCCAGCGAGGCTCGGCCTTGGTATATATTCTGATCGCAATTGCTCTATTGGCGGCACTGACGGTCACCTTTATGGAGCCATCCTCACAACAAACATCCTCACAAAGTGGTTTCAGGACAGGCGCGTCAATTCAAGGGCAAATCGATGTGATTCGCTCGGCGATTCAGGAATGTGTTCTGCGCTATCCGAACGGTGATTTAACGATTGATAACACAGGTGGCGGGACAGATCCGGGAGCGCGCCGCGAATATCCGATCAACCCCAATTCCAGCCATTTGCCTGCCTCTTTGCGCTCCGGTGATCGTTTGGTGCGCAACCTTCGTTGCCCTGGAAATAATCCGGGTAACCCAAATGAAAGCCAGCATGCGCCTGTTTTTGGTGGAAATACAGGGAAATTTATGCCGGCGGCGCCTGAATTGTTTGAAGAATGGCAATATTACAATGGTGCGGACGGCGTATTCTTTTGGACACGGACGGATAGAGCTGATGCTTACTTGCAATCAACGCTAGAACGCCTTGATGAACGCTTCTCTCTTTGTGAAGCGGATGTGATTACGGCGGGGGGCTCTGCTGTGGACATGGATAGCAATACGCCGGATGTTGCTGTTTGCCCTGCGAATAACATTTGTTTCCGCGTTTGGATGATTCAAAATCCTTCGGCTGTATTTCAAGCCGGATCGGATGAGGCAGCGGGCTGCTAATTTTTATTACGCGGTTTATTCTGTAAGGCTGCGATCTCTGTTTTGACGCGCGCGAATTCGTCCATAATTTGCGGGATAAGGTCATCGCAGTTTTGCTTGTCCTCGATCCTGTCTTGAAGCTCGGATGCGATATCACCCAAAACATTGCAACAGGCAGATCGTGCCGCGCCCTTCAGGCTATGTGCGGCTTCTTTTAAGCTGTGAAAGTCATGTTGTTGATGCGTCACTTTGATTTTTTCGATCAATGGTGCGGTCATATCGGCAAACATTCCAAGCATTTCAATAGCCATATCGTCAAAAGCGCCTATTTGCTCTATCATGGCTTCTTTGTCGATAGCGGGCGCTAGGAGCTCAATAGCTTTATTGTCAGAGAGCGCATTCGCATTTGATCCGGTGTCGGCAGTGTCAGGCGTATCTGTTTCCAATGCGAGTTCGAGGATCATGTCACTTTCGGTATTCAGCAACCCCCAGCGAATTAGTAGGCCGCGAAATTGCCCCAGCGATACAGGCTTGAGCAAGCATTCATCAAATCCATAACGCATATAGGTGTCCCGTTGCGCCATCTGGACATCGGCGGTCAGGACGATGACGGGGAAGTGAAAGCCTTGGCCATCTTTTTGCGCTGAGGCCATGGCCTCATGCTCACGGATATGCTCGACCAAAGCATAGCCATCCATCTCCGGCATGTGCAGGTCGGTGAATAATATTCCGTATTCACCTGTTTCCAATGCTTGGAGCGCTTCCTGACCATTGGTCACAAAATCAGCATCCACGCCGAGTTTTTCTAGCTGTCGCTTCAATATTTCCGTGACACTATCGGTATCCTCGGCAATGAGGAGTTTTCGTGGTCCGTGAATGCCAAGCCCTGTGACTTTGCGGGCAGCGCCTTTAACCGCTTCCCCTAACCCTGCGCGGCTGGCGGGTTTGGTAAGGTAAGTTGCGCCCAGCGCCTTGAGAGAGTGTGACAATCCAATATCATCACGCACCGTATACATGACCATGCCCATATTCGGGCGGATTTTCATGATCTCTTTAATCAGGTTTAGCCCTAAACCATCCGGTAAGCCTTGATCAATAACGGCGACATCAAACGGGCGGCGCATCGCCAGATCCAAGCCTTCGGCATAGGTGGAGCAATTTTCCACATTTGCGCCCATGGAGCGTAGAGAGTTGTATATCTCTTTTGCCCCCTGCGGATGGTCTTCGACGGAGAGAACGGAAATGCCTGTAAGATTAGGGAGTTCGACCGTTGTTTTATCTGTGTCGACGGCTTTGGTCGGAATCTCAAACCAGAAGGTAGAGCCTTGCCCCTTGACGCTGTTAACGCCGATTTTGCCGCCCATTAACTCCACAAGCTTTTTGGAGATCGAGAGCCCCAGCCCAGTCCCGCCATATTTGCGCGAGGTTGAGTTATCAGCTTGGGCAAAGGACTGGAACAGGCGGGCGCAGACCTCTTCGCTCATACCAATCCCCGTATCGATAACCTCAAAGCGCAGCCCAACCCCATCTTCGGGTGTTTCGATATGTTGCGTATTGGTTGTGACGCGCACGGTAACAGTGCCTTGTTCGGTGAATTTTAGGGCATTGCCGCAAAGATTCATAATGACTTGGCGTAATCGCTTCGGGTCGCCGATAATAACAAACGGTACGTCTTGATTTATATCGTCAATAAGTTCAATTCCGGCGCTATGTACCTTCACGGCGAGCGCTTCAAGCAAGCCGCGCACCAAAAGCCGCACAGGAACTTCGAATATATCAAGCTCCATTTTTCCGGCATCGACCTTGGCCAGATCAAGCACATCATCAAGAATTTCTAGCAAACCGCTTGAAGCGCGGCGCGCAATATCGACCAGATTTTTAATGCGCGGGTCGGGTTTTTCCTCGTCGATCAGCTCCAAAATCCCGTAAATTGTTTGCATCGGTGTGCGGATTTCATGGCTCATCGTTGCCAGAAAATTTGACTTCATTTCAGCCAGCGCGTCGGCTTGGGCGACTTTGGCTTCCAGTTCTTTAATCGTATTTGAATTTTCGGCGTTCATACCACACACAAATCCTTGCAAATCACACGGTTTTTGTATTATCACAATGTACGGAATGTTTGAAAAGCCTTAATTTTCGGAGGGTGAAAAATGGCACATAAAATTGCAGTGGTCGGCGCAACAGGAAATGTCGGGCATGAAATGCTCTCGATTTTGCATGAGCGTAAGTTTCCCGTATCGGACGTGATTGCTTTGGCCTCCAGCCGTTCGGTCGGGCGCGAAGTGTCGTTTGGTGACCAAAATCTGAAGGTTCAGGATCTGGCGCATTTTGATTTTAAGGGGGTTGATATTGTGCTGTCCTCCCCCGGTGCGAAAGTTTCTGCGGAATTTGCGCCGCGTGCGGCCAAGGCCGGTGCGATTGTGATTGATAATACTAGCTTTTGGCGCATGGATCCTGATGTTCCCTTGATCGTGCCGGAGGTTAATCCGCAGGCAATTCAAGAAGCGACCAAAAAGGGCATTATCGCCAATCCGAATTGCTCGACCATCCAGATGGTTGTGGCGCTCAAGCCGCTGCATGATGCGGCGGGGGTCAAGCGCGTTGTTGTGGCGACCTATCAATCCGTGTCCGGCTCAGGCAAAGAGGCGATGGATGAATTGTTCAATCAAACCAAGGGTATATACGTTAATCAGAAACCAGAGCCTGATGTTTATCCGAAGCAGATCGCCTTTAACGTGATTCCGCAGATTGATGTCTTCATGGATGACGGGATGACCAAAGAAGAATGGAAGATGGTTGTGGAAACCAAGAAAATTCTTGATCCTGCGATTAAGGTTTGCGCCTCTTGTGTACGTGTTCCGGTATTTATCGGCCATTCCGAAATGATCAATGTTGAGCTTGAAAAGCCGCTTTCTGCGCTGGACGCCAAGAAAATCTGGCGCAAAGCTTCGGGGGTGAGTGTGATTGATCTGGAAGCTGATATGGAATATATCACGCCGCATGAAATTCAGGGCGAGGACAATGTGTTTATCAGCCGCATTCGCGAGGATATCTCAGTTGAAAACGGTCTGAATTTCTGGTGCGTTGCCGATAATTTGCGTAAAGGCGCTGCATTGAATGCTATTCAAATTGCCGAATTGCTGGTAAAAGAAAAAATAAAAGCGGCTGCTTAAGCGTTTTTCTAAAGCGGCCAAATAAAATTAAAAAATAAAAAAACGGGCGAAAGTTTTTGCTTTCAGCACGTATCTTTGTAACAGGGCTTGGGTTAGGTATGGGCATTCAACCGGAATTTGTTCCGAAAAAATTTATGGAAGGCGCTCTCGCTGATCCTGTTTTGCTGTGCATAGAATTTTTTCGTGCAGCGGATGCCAAGGAATGTTTGGCCAATCTTAAAAATATTTATGTTCCGCGCGATGTTTATTTTCGAATGCTGGACGTGCATCAAAAGGCTCTGAAATTACTTCATGATATTGAAGCTGTTTTGGATGATCCTGAACATGATTTGATTTTGACGGAAGCCAGAAATCTGGGGCATTTCCTGCCGAACAAAGATTTATTTGTTCAGGAGCTTGAAGTTTACAGGCGGGCGGTTCGGGATTTTGATGTAAAGCCCCCCGCCGAGAACAAAGATGCGAAATTTGTAAGAATTCCCGTTGAGACCGCCCGCAGTTTGAATGATTTAATGAAATATAATTCGTTTATGGTGGCACGTATTTTTGATGATTGCTTTAATACCGATTACATGAAGCATTTCAAATTTTACAAGCAAAGCGGTTATCCGTATCAAGGGCCGAACGCCCTTCAGGCGAGTGTGGATGTGCTGGTTTCTATGGCGAAGGCCATCAATCAGATGGAAAAGCAGATAGAACAGGGGCGTTTAAGGGGCGATTGGCCTAAATATGTCGGGTGGCCGGCAAAGGTTAAGCAAGGCGCTCTACCTAATTCAGGCGCATCGGGTGCGCAACCCTCTCTTTAAAATACATTGTTCTCTTTAAAAAACTTGTCCCAGATTCGCTCAATCAGCGTTTTTTCGCCTTGTTCATTTGCCGCGTCCAGATCGGACAGTTTTTCCTGAACGGCTTTGCGGGCATCAGCGCGAATAGCGTCCATATCCAGACCATCGGTAACCTTTAAGTGAAGATATTTCAGGAGATCGTCTTCGTTCGGGTGAAGCTCCCCGTCTTTATAGGCCATCAGCCTTGCGAAATACACAACTTGCCCACGAAAGCGCGGCTCGTTGATCTGGCTTAGCAAATTCGAGATGTTTTGCTCTTGCCTTAAATCATTGTGGAGAACGGCTATTTGTTCTCTGGAAAACGGCATCCTGTCGATTAATTGGTCGGCATAGGCGCGTTCTTCGTCGCTGATATGCCCATCGGCATGCGCCATTGCAAAAACGCAGCGGATCATTTGAAATTGCGAGTTACCGATCTGGTTTTTGTCGATATTTTGTGCGTTTTCCATGTGGCCTCTTTTTAAAATTGATGGTTTCAATATGTTCCCATGAATATCTTACAGAATAAATATCGTTTTAAAAGCAATTAAGTCATTGAATTAAACGCGTATGCGCATAATATAGCAGGGATATTCTTTCTCTTTTGATCGGAGCTTTTATTTATGGGGAAATCATCGGGAACAAATTCGGATAGGCCGTTATCGCCGCATCTTCAGATTTATAAGCCGCAGATTACATCCGTTTTATCTATTTTGCACCGTATGACGGGCGCGGTTTTGGCTGTGGGGACGTTGATGCTGGTATGGCTTTTGCTGGCGGCGGCTTCGGGACCAGCGGCGTATGATGTGTTCATGAATTTTTGCGCCTCACCGCTCGGTATTTTTATGCTCGCGGGCTGGAGCTTTGCGCTCTACTACCATATGTGCAACGGGGTTCGGCATTTGATATGGGATACGGGCTATTTGTTTAAGATCGAAAATGCAAGGCTTGGCGGCTGGATCGTGCTGGCCAGCTCTTTATTGTTAACCGCACTCACTTGGGGATTTGTCTATGCGGGCTAAAGCGGCGCTTAAATTTGTCTTGGCTCTGGCCTTTGCTTTGGGGCTTTTGATCGGGTTGGACAATGCCTTGATGGCCAGCAACTCATCATCGCTGAAGGTCGGCCAGCCGATGATTGTCGATAATCGTTTGCCGCAAGACGATAAGCACGAAAAGCCGATTTTTACCAAGCGTATCGTTGCGCCAAGCGTGCCCGCGCCGCAAGCTGATCAAGAACAAAAGAGTGCGGAGACTGAAACTCAAGCCGATCAAGGCGCTGCAAACAGCGAAGATGCGGCGCTGAATGTCGGGCAGCTAGACACAGATGCCGAGGTGGACGATGATAGTGGCAACAGCAACAACGATAATGACAACGACGATTAAACCCATGAGGATATGAAAATCATGAGCATGAAATGGGACAATAACGGTTTAAAAACACCTTTGGCGCGGGCGCGTGGTTTAGGCTCAGCCAAGGAGGGCGCAGATCATTGGTTTAGCCAGCGTTTGACCGCCATCGCCAATATCCCACTCATGATATGGTTGATTTTGAGCGTGGTCTCCATGCAGGGCGCGAGCTATCAGGAGTTTACATACTGGCTCTCACAGCCGATCAATGCGATTTTGATGATCCTGACGATTATTTCGGTTTTTTATCATGCCAAGCTGGGTAGCCAAGTGATAGCTGAGGATTATATTCATTGTGAGGCGATGAAAACCGCAAAGCTGATCTCTATGAAGCTGTTTTTCTTCGGGGCGGCGATAGCAAGTATTTTTGCGGTATTGAAAATCGCGCTTTAGATTTAAGTTCTAAATGAAACACTGAAACAAAACACACTGACAAACAAAAATGGGTAAAGACGGAAAGAAAAAATGCAGCAATCCTATGAAATTATAGATCATGAATATGATGTTGTTGTGGTTGGCGCGGGCGGCGCGGGTTTGCGCGCAGGGTTCGGTTGCGCCGAAAAAGGGCTTTCTACGGCTCTTATCAGCAAGGTTTTTCCGACCCGTTCGCACACTGTGGCGGCGCAGGGCGGTATTTCCGCGGCGCTGGGCAATATGGGCGAAGATGATTGGCGCTTCCACATGTATGATACGGTCAAGGGCTCGGACTGGCTCGGTGATCAGGACGCTATCGAATATATGTGCCGTGAGGCGATCCCCGCGATTATCGAGCTGGAGCATTACGGCGTTCCTTTCTCGCGCACGGCGGCGGGCAAGATTTATCAACGCGCCTTTGGCGGTATGACCACCAATTACGGCAAGGGTACGGCGCAGCGGACTTGCGCGGCGGCCGACCGCACAGGCCATGCAATTTTGCACACGCTTTACACGCAAGCGCTCAAGCATAAGGCCGAATTCTTTATCGAGTATTTCGCGCTTGATTTGATTATGAGCGATGACGGCCAGTGTCTTGGCGTGATGGCGTGGAATTTGGATGATGGCAAAATTCACCGCTTCCGCGCGCATCAGACGATTTTGGCAACGGGCGGTTATGGTCGCGCTTATTTCTCCTGCACCTCGGCGCATACCTGTACGGGTGACGGGAATGCGATGGTTCTGCGTGCTGGTTTGCCGTTGCAGGATATGGAGTTCACGCAGTTCCACCCGACCGGAATTTATGGCGCGGGCTGTCTGATTACCGAAGGTGTACGCGGTGAGGGTGGCTATCTGACCAATTCCGAAGGCGAGCGCTTTATGGAGCGTTACGCTCCCTCCGCCAAGGATCTCGCCAGCCGTGATGTCGTGTCGCGCTCAATGACCATTGAAATCCGCGAAGGGCGCGGCGTTGGCGAGAATAAAGACCATATTCATCTGAATTTGATGCATCTTGACCCTGAAATCATCCATTCCCGCTTGCCGGGGATTGCCGAAAGCGCCCGAATTTTTGCGGGTGTCGATGTGACGAAAGAGCCGATTCCGGTACTGCCGACCGTGCATTATAATATGGGCGGTATTCCGACCAATTATAAATGCGAGGTTATTTCTCCGACCAAAAAAGACCCGAATGCGATTGTGCCGGGCTTGATGGCCATCGGGGAGGCCGCTTGCGTATCGGTGCATGGGGCGAACCGCCTTGGCTCGAACTCGCTGCTCGATCTGGTTGTCTTCGGGCGGGCGGCGGCTATCCGCGCCTCTGAAACCGTAACTGCGGGGGCATCGCATCGTCCGTTTAGCGGTGATGACGGGACAAAAGCGCTGGAGCGTCTTGACCGTTTGCGCCATGCCAATGGCAACACCCCGACTGCGGAGCTGAGGCTGGATATGCAAAAAACCATGCAAGATCACGCCGCCGTGTTCCGTACGGGCGATGTGCTCAATGAGGGCGTGAAGAAAATCGACAAGTGCTTCGGCGGCAAGAAAGACCTGAAAGTCACGGATCGCACGATGATCTTTAATACCGATCTGGTCGAAACGCTGGAGCTGGATAATCTGATGGGGCAGGCCGTGGCCTCGATGCATTCTTGCGCCAATCGTGAGGAATCCCGCGGCGCGCATGCGCGGGAGGATTTCCCCGACCGCGATGACGAAAAATGGCTCAAACACTCGCTGATCTGGGTTGATGAGGCGGGCAAGACCAAAATCGATTACCGCCCTGTAATTCTGAATAGTTTGACCAATGAGGTCGAATCCTTCCCGCCCAAAGCGAGAGTGTATTAGGAGTTGGAGTTTTTCTATCAGAAGTTACGGAGCGTATTAATATTTCAACACGCATTGAGAGTTCAACTTATCTAATGAAAATGTCGGGAACATAATTATGGCTGAATTTGCTTTACCCAAAAATTCTAAAATTCAAAAAGGCAAGGTTTTTCAGGCGGCCAATGATACCGCCAACGCCCGCACGTTTAAAATCTATCGCTGGGATCCTGAGGATGTCGATGCGGAGGGGAAGCCGAAAAACCCGCGCTGGGACAGCTATGTGATTGACACATCCAAATGCGGGCCGATGGTGCTCGATGCGCTGATTTACATCAAAAACGAGATTGATAGCACGCTGACATTCCGCCGTTCCTGCCGCGAGGGGATTTGCGGGTCTTGCGCGATGAATATCGGCGATGGGCGCGGTACGAATACGCTGGCCTGTACCAAGGCGATTGCCGATTTGAACGGTGATGTGACGATTTCGCCGCTGCCGCATATGCCGGTTGTCAAAGACCTTGTGCCTGACCTTAACCATGTTTATGCGCAATATACCGCGATTGAGCCGTGGCTTAAGACTGACAGCCCCGCGCCGGGACGGGAGCGCCTGCAAAGCGCCGAGGATTCCGATATTCTGAACGGTAAGGACGGCCATGGCCCTGCGGGCTGTATTTTGTGTTTCTGCTGCTCGACGAGTTGCCCGTCTTATTGGTGGAATGCTGATCGTTTCCTCGGCCCTGCGATTTTGCTGCAGGCTTATCGCTGGATTGCCGATAGCCGTGATGAGGCAACGGGCGAGCGCCTTGACCAGCTGGAAGACCCTTTCAGGCTCTATCGCTGTCATACGATTATGAACTGTACCAATACGTGCCCGAAGGGTCTGAACCCCGCCAAGGCTATCGCCGAGATCAAGAAATTGATGGTCGCGCGGCGCTAAGGATTGCGGCCATATTCCCCTCTGATTTTCTGGATTTGCGCGCGTAGGATTTTTGACAAATTCCGCGAACTTTGAGATAATGGGGGTAACAATAAAAATAATAATAAAAAACGAAACTATATCTTCGAGGGTGAAATAGGAATGCAGTTTAATCAAACATTCAATCTGGCGGACGATAAAGACCAAAAGCGCGCTTATCAGGAAATCGTTGATTTATGTCATGGTTTCGAGCTTTCGACCCCCGATTATTACGATCTCACACATGTTATGATGGCGATGGCCATTCAGGGTATGGATTACGATGATCCGCGCGACGGCTTGCGTGACATATACGAAGACGCGCTGCGGGCGCGGAAAATCCGCCTGACGAATTTCATGGACTTCACCTTTGAATATGCCGGAAAGCGGCTAGCGTTGGCGCAGGATGAAGACCGCTATATCGAAGACCGCATGAAGGTTTACCTCGGTACAAAGGCGCGTGAGCGCAGGTTATCGGCGCTGGAAGGCACTGCCTTTGCGCAGCGCCCCGATATGGAAGAGTTCTTGAACGCCTTTGAAGAGTTGCAAGAAAATCTGCTGATGCGCGGGATAAACCGCCTATCTCTGGCCAAAGCCTTTCTGGATGCGTGTTTCGTCATGGCGCGGATGTGCTCGATTGAGGAGTATGAATCGTTTTGCAGCTATATTTGCGTCTCCCTTGATCCCGCCCCGCCGCCGCAGCAAACCGGCCATGAAAGCCTTGATGAGGATGAGATTTTGGGCAAGATGTCGCTGCTCTATATGGGTACGGCCTCGGCCTCGATACATTAAAACTTCAACAAAATTGCGCCAAGCGTTTCGCCCCGCTCGCCCCACTCTCTAGCTTCAAGTGGGGCAAAAGATTTTGTTCTATTTCAGTGGCTTATAGTCGTTTCGCCCCACTTGCCCCACTCGCCCCACCCTTTTTTGAAGATTTGAAGAATATAAGGTTTTGGCGCAGAAAAGGGGCTGATTTTGCTCCGTTTCAGGCACAAAACGCCCACTATATAAATGCATAGTATGATTAAATTCCTATAATGTCAAGGGGGATCCCTCGGCTTCGCTCGGGATGACAACAGAAGGGGAAAAATGCATGTTTTATATTGCCTATATATTTTACATAACGCAAATAAGGGGGTGTTCTGCTCAACGAGGTGAGGTAGCGGGCTGAGATAAGGGCTGAGATAGAGGGTTGTGGTAGCTGGTTGAGGTAGCGGGCTGAGATAGAGGGCTGAGATAAGGGCTGAGATAAGGGCTGAGATAAGGGCTGAGATAGATGTTTGAGATAAGGGCTGAGATAGGGGCTGAGGTAGAGGGTTGAGATAGCGAGTCGAGATAGAGGGTGGCTACTCTTTAGATGGCTAGCTAGCTAGATGATTGGATAGCTGGGATGGTTAGATATCTGCACGGTTTCGAGGCATTGGCAGCGTTTAAAACCCCTAATAATCTTTAAAATTAATCACGGTTTTGCAATTGGCGTTGTAGATCTGGAGAATATCTTTGCTATCAAGCATGATGATTTGCGTGCAGTCCGAATAGCCGTCAACGGGCACGCGCTCGTTCGAAAGTCCATCCGCCGATACATTCATAACGCCCTTTTCCTTCCCGCGGGTTTCGATGGTGGCATTGCGGCGATCTCTTGAGATTTTAATGCTCTTGATTTCGACTTTATTCTCATAGCTATCAAGCGCTTGCGACCCGGCCTGAACATTTTCGATGAATTGTGATTTGTCCAGACTCATGGCCTTGCTTTGCTTGGGGTGGCCGGGGATCACATATTCAAGGTTGCTGACGAAACGGGCGCGGGGATGAAGGTGAATATCAAGAAATTTAGAGATAGAGGCGGCGGAGGTGTTGAGGTTATTGCCGGAGGTCATCTGCGTGAGTTCCGTCACAAAAGCGCGGATATTGGCATCATTCAGGCGCTTGGCCTTGTGTTCCGTAGCCTCGGCCTTTGCGGGGAGTAAGATCAACGCCAATAAAGAGCAATGTAGTACCCGTGTTAGGGCGCTTTTTGGTGAAATTGCCATACAACCTTATATTTTTTAATGTGTTTTTTTAATAGTCCCCAAGCGTCAAATTCAGCCCTTTGAAGGTCATTGCCGCTTTTGCGTTCCAATCTCTATTATCACGGAAAAATTCTAAATTCTTCCCTAACAAGCTGTATTTTTTTTGTGAAAAATTACTCAATATCGAGGGCAATATCGAGTGCGGGGGCGCTATGGGTCAAAGCGCCGACAGAGATGTAATGCACACCTGCCTGCGCGATTTTACGCACGGTTTTGAGCGTGACACCGCCCGATGCCTCAATCGTCATACGGCCATCAACCATAGATACGGCCTTTTTGATGGTTTCGAGGTGCATGTTATCAAGCATCACAATATCGGCCTTGCCGTTATCCAGAACCTCTTCGAGCTGTTCGAGCGTGTCCACTTCAATTTCGATTTTGAGCATATGCCCCGCCAGCATATGCGCCTGATCGAGCGCAGCGCCGATGCCGCCCGCAATGGCGATATGATTGTCCTTGATAAGAATGGCATCATCCAGCCCGAAGCGGTGATTGGAGCCGCCGCCCGTATAGACCGCGTATTTTTGCAGCAGCCTCAGCCCTGGAATGGTTTTGCGGGTATCGCAGATTTCCGCCCCTGTGCCTTTGATTTCCTCGACATATTGGGCGGTGAGCGAGGCTATGCCGCTGAGATGGGTTAGGAAATTGAGCGCGGTGCGCTCGGCGCTCAATAAGGCGCGGGCAGGGCCGCTGATCTCGGCGATGACATCCCCCGCCGCAAGCGGCTCGCCGTCTTGCTTATGCACGGTCATGTCAAAATCAATATCGGTGAGTGAAAAGGCAGTGAGCGCCAGCATCAGCCCGCATAGCACGCCGCCTTGCCGCGCCCGCAAAATGCCTGTCGCGCTTTCCGAGGCGGGGATGAGGAAATCCGAGGTTACGTCGCGGCCATGGCCGAGATCTTCTTCCAGCGCGGCGCGGATGTATTTTTCGATATAGAGGTTTGATAGATTCATTGTTCCGCGCGCTCCTGATTTTGTTGGGTTGGAGATGAGTTCGGTTTTTAACTTAATGCCAACATCCGTTCAATCGGCAGGCGGGCGCGTTTTGAAATCTCGGGATCTATGATGACCTCCGGCGTTTCGGTTTGCAGCGCGTGCAGGATTTTCGGCAGGGTGATCCGCTTCATATGCGGGCACATCTGGCACGTTCCGACCATCTCAACGGCAGGATTGGCGGCGGCGATATTATCGCTCATCGAGCATTCGGTCATCAAAATCGCCTTTTTCGGCTGTTTGGTTTTGATGTAGCTGTCCATGTCGGCGGTTGAGCCTGAAAAATCGGATTCAGCGACAACTTCGGGCGGGCATTCGGGATGGGCGATCACCACAACTTCGCCATGCTGCTGGCGGAGCGCCTTGACATCGGCGGCGCTGAAACGCTCATGCACCATGCATGTCCCGTCCCAGATAATAATTTTGACTTTGGTTTGTGCGGCGACATTTTGCGCCAGAAACTTATCGGGGGTCATAATCACCGTGTCATGCCCCTCCGCCCCTAGGGCGTTGATGATTTTCACCGCGTTCGAGGAGGTGCAGCACACATCTGTTTCCGCCTTCACATCGGCGGTGGTGTTGACATAGGAGACAACGGGAACGCCCGGATATTGTGCCTTGAGCTTACGGATATCCGCGCCCGTGATGGATTCGGCGAGCGAGCAGCCGGCCTTTAGGTCGGGGATAATGACCTTTTTGTCGGGGCAGAGAATTTTCGAGGTTTCCGCCATGAAATGCACCCCGCATTGCACGATAATATCGGCGGTGGTTTTAGCTGCCTCTTGTGCGAGTTTGAGGGAATCGCCGATAATATCGCCGACCCCGTGGAAAATGTCGGGAGTCATATAGTTATGCGCCAGAATGACAGCATTTTTCTCGCGCTTCAGGCGGTTGATCTCGACGATATAGGGCGCAAGGGTTTGCCAATGCTCGGCGGAATATTGACGGCTGAGCTTGCTGTAAAGTTCCTCTGTCGCGGCGGCGACATCAGGGGTAAAGGCGAGAGCTTGCGTTTGCATGGCTTGTTCTTTAAATGTCAAAGAGGTTACGGATTACCAATACTGACGTATATTTAAAGGATGTAGCGTCAAGGTCAAGGAAAATGGCGGATTTATTTTTAAAGAGCGATGAAAGTGAGGACGCACCGCCAGCCGAAGCGGGCACGATGGGCGCGATGGGTGAGGCGGGTGAGGCGACAAGCAAAGCCAAAGCCGAAGCCGAAGCCGCGCTGAAGCCTTTGGCTGATCGCTTACGCCCGCAAAGCTTGCTGGAAGTGGTCGGGCAGGATCATTTGATTGGCGAGGGCGCGCCCTTGCGGCGGATGATCGAGGGCGGCGGACGGCTCTCATCGGTGATATTCTGGGGCCCGCCTGGCTGCGGCAAAACGACACTGGCGCGGATATTATCCCGCGAAAGCCAAATGCATTTTGAACAGATATCAGCGATTTTTTCAGGCGTGGCCGATCTGCGCCGCGTTTTTGAATCCGCAAGGCTGCGCCACCAAAATGGCCGCTCCACAGTTTTGTTTGTTGATGAAATTCACCGCTTTAACAAATCCCAGCAAGATGCGTTTTTGCCCGTGATGGAGGACGGCACGATTATTCTGGTCGGCGCAACAACCGAAAACCCGTCATTCGAGTTGAACCCCGCCTTGCTGTCACGGGCGCAAGTTTTGGTGCTCAAGCGGTTGGAAGATGCGGCGCTGGACAAGCTTTTGCAGCGCGCAGAGGAGGCGTTCGGCGCACCGTTACCGCTCAGCCTTGAGGGACGTGAAACGCTCAAGGCGCTGGCCGATGGTGACGGGCGCTATATGCTCTCGCTGGCCGAGCAGATTTACAACGTAACCCGCCTAGAGCGCGCCGATGATGACGGTGATGATGATGGCGCGCCTTCACGCGTATTGGAGAGCGAAGATGTGTTGGGCCTGTTGCAAAAACGCGCCCCGATTTACGATAAGGGCGATGAGGCGCATTATAATCTGATCTCCGCCTTTCATAAATCTTTGCGCGCCTCTGACGGGGATGCGGCGCTATATTGGATGGCGCGCATGCTGGCAGGGGGCGAGCCGCCCGAATATATCCTGCGGCGTATGTTATGCGTGGCTTCGGAAGATATATCGAACGCCGATCCGCAAGCCTTGCAAGTCGCGCTCAATGCGTGGCAAGCCTATGAGCGCCTTGGCCTGCCCGAAGGGGAGTTGGCGATGGCGCAGGCCTGCACCTATCTGGCGAGTGCGCCCAAATCGAACGCCAGCTATAAGGCCTTTGGCGCGGCCAAAGCCTTGGCGGGCAAAACAGGCTCGCTGATGCCGCCGCCCCACGCCATGAACGCGCCGACCAAGATGATGAAACAGCAAGGCTATGGGCAGGGTTATATTTACGATCACGACACGGCGGAGGGGTTTTCGGGTCTGTCTTATTTCCCGCAAGACCTGCCCCGCGAGGCGTTTTATCAACCCGTTGAGCGCGGCTTTGAGCGCGAGATTAAAAAACGCCTTGAATATTGGGACAGGCTGCGCAACCAGAGGCCTTGATCTAAATTTTTTTCAGTATATCTGAAAGGCATGAAAAATTTTGATGTCTTTGTCGGAATAGATTGGTCGGGCGCGGAAAAGCCCGTCTATACCCCGACAATTTCCGTGGCCATGAAAGAGGCCGCATCCGAGGGCGTTAAATTATTATCCCCGCATAACGGCGAGAAATATTGGAGCCGTCAAACCGTTGGCGATTGGATCAAATCAATCGCACGCGGCCATGATAAATCATTGGCACAAAAGCGGATTTTGATCGGGATTGATGCCAATTTCGGCTATGCGCATGATATTTTGCAAAAGCAACTTAGAGGTAATCCGAGCGCCTTTGACTTATGGCGGGCGGTCGAGCGTATCAGCGCCGATAGCCCGAATTATTATGCCGCCGCTTTTGCGCGGGCCTGGCCTGAATATTTTTGGAGTACGGGAACAAAGCCCGATGGTTTTGCAATGCCGCGTCGCCATACCGAGCAGGCTTGCGGGGAGGCGGGGTTTGGTTGGCCTGAAAGTCCGTTTAAGTTGATTGGCGCAAAACAGGTCGGCAAAGGCGGCTTGGCGGTGATGCGTCTTGCCCATGATATGAAACGGTTTTGCGGTGATGATGTGTGCATATGGCCGTTTGAAAATGATAAAGCCGATCAGGCGCATATTGTTATCGCCGAGATATATCCGCGCCAGTTTTTATTGCGGGCGGGGCATGGCTATAAAAAAATTCAAGCGGCACAAACGCAAGAAATGGATCGCGGATTGGCGTTTTTCGGGTGTCGGTTGGATCAGGGCGGAAAGGTTTTTTCCGATCATGATGCCGATGCCGTTATTTCAGCCGCAGGGTTAAGCTGGTTGTTTGATCACGGAAAATCCAAGGCGTGTGAGCGTATCACGCGAAATGTGGTTGATTATCTCAACCGCCATAAATCAATCTCTGAGGGGTGGATTTTCGGGGTCGCCCCCTAAGCAGCGCCTATTCGCACATAGGCGGAATGTCCAGCGGGCGTGCGTATTGAAGCTGGTCGCCAAATCGCCATACCGGATTGTTCAAATCCATAGTTTGATGCTCAAGATCAAAAGAGCCGGCAATACGTCTCCATGCAATAGCCGTGTCTTGGATTGGCGGCGAGGCGTTATCATGGCTTTCAATGGTTTCTAAAATGCTCAACATTTGATTGGAATGAAAGCGAAGGAAGTTGCTTGTTCTTAGCACGCGATCTTCAGGATAGAATGTCGCAAATGCATCTGTCCGATCTAAAAGAGATGTTGCCATAATTGTAATGTTTCGTTCTGCGAATATATCCAATAAATTATGAGCGGCCTCTAAATCTGACATATTCGTCGTAACGGCAAGGTTTTGAATGGCTCGTTCTGTTTGCTGGCCTACGGGGGGTGAAAATGAAAATCTCCGATCAACCGTTTCGGGGCAAAGCGCACGCACGGCCTCGCCGGCCTGATGGGCGCGGACGAAAATCCCAAGAACGCCTCTATCACTGTCGGCCGCTTCCCCGATGGCTCTTTGAAGGCGCTCGTTCTCTTGCTTTAGATCGGAAATGACGGCTTCTTTTGCAAAGTGGAATTGGGCCGATGCTCCGATGCTTGCTATGACTGTGCCTGCCGCCAAACCGAAGGCAACGATTGAAGATTTAGAGATTGAGCCCATGATTATATGTCCTTGAAAATTTTTTTAATCAATAATCTGGAGTATATGTAAACAGCAAACATGCCACTGTCAAATAATTATAGAAAAATATTATTCTTATTGCGGTTTATACATTATCCGGCATAGGAGCTTTGAGCCTCTGACCTTCATTGAAAATCAGGTATAGCCCGCTGCTGATGATAATGGCCGTACCGAAAAGCATCCAGATATCGGGAATATCGCTGAAAATAAGATAGCCGAACAAAATGCCCCAGATCATTTCGGTATAGAGGAACGGGGCGACGGTCGCGGCCTGCGCGATCCTGAACGCCAATGAAACGCATAATATACCTGTGCCGGATAACAATGCGATCAGAAAGAAAAACGGGGCGTGTTCAAGCGGGATGGGTTTGAAGCTGACGAATTCTAGCTCTCCCGTCGTGATGAAAATGCGGAAATCCGGCATTCCGAAAAACAGCACAAAGGGCAGCGTAAATAAAAACGTGCCAAACATAGGGTAAAAGGCGAGAATAAACGGGCTGCAGCTTTTGAGCGAGCGAGCGCTGACGAACATCAGGGCGATAAACACTGCCGCCGTCAACGGCAACAAAAGCTCTACTTTGAGAGATGTGGCGGAAGGTTGAAGAATGACCAGAACACCCAAGAACCCTATAATGATTGCGCCCCACCGCTTTGCGGACACATATTCCTTATAAATAAAAATCGCAATTAAGGCGGCAAAAAACGGTTTGGCGAAAATCATCGCATAGACATTGGCGAGCGAAAGCATAATGAAGCTTGTGAAAACCAGAAGACTGCAACCGACATTCATCACAGCGCGCATGATGTGGATCGGCAGCTCGCGCCGCGTGTTCCAGCCCTGCCAGCCGCCGAGAAAATGCGAGCACAAGATCAGCAATATCCCCGCCAGCGAGGTTTGGATGGACATAACCTGTAGCGCGGGGTAATGCGGCGCGATATATTTCACCGCCGTATCGCTGAAGGCAAATGCGGTATATCCGCCCAAACCGAGCAGCATTCCCTTTTGATTGGTTGTGAGTTGTGAGATCATCGGAAAGTTGATATACAAATCCCGTCCGTATGGGAAGGAAATCTTGCATGATGATGTTAAATTTTGCGGCTGTGGCTTTGGGCGGCGCTCTGGGCGCCAGTTTGCGCCATGGCGTGAATGTCTTGATGATGAAGGCGCATGGCGGTTTTCCGTATTGGACATTTGCCGTAAATGTGTCGGGGTCTTTTGCGATGGGGCTGCTGATTGCCGCCCTTGCCCACGGGCTTGAGATGCCGCAGCATTGGAAGCTGTTTTGTATGACCGGCGTTTTGGGCGGTTACACGACCTTTTCGGCCTTTTCGATGGATGCGGTGGCCTTGATGGAGCGCGGCGATTTTACCGGTGCGGCTTTGTATATTCTGGGCAGTGTCGCCCTTTCGCTTTTGGGGCTGTTTGTGGGGATGATTTTGATGCGGGCGGTGATGGCATGAGCAGTGCAGATGTAAGGATTATCAGTGTTTCGGAAGATGAGGACGGTCAGCGCCTTGATCGTTGGATCAAACGTCACGCCCCCGATCTGCCCTATGTTCTGGTGCAAAAATTATTGCGCAAGGGACAGATCAGGGTTTCCGGCAAGCGCGCCAAGCCCGAAACGCGGCTGGAGATCGGGCAAGAGGTCAGATTGCCGCCGCGCGGCGATAATCAAAGCGCTGCCGCTGCCTTGCGCTCGGCAACTCTCAGCGATAAGGACAAGGCGCTGATTAAATCGCTGGTGATTTATGATGACGGCGAGATTTTGGCGATCAATAAACCGCACGGCATGGCTGTGCAAGGCGGTACAAAAACCACTCAGCATATTGACGGGATGCTGGAGGCTCTGGCCGATAAAAAGGGCGTCAAGCCGCGTTTGGTTCACCGTCTGGATAAAGATACGAGCGGGGTGCTGCTGCTGGCGCGCTCAGCAAAAACCGCCACGGCTCTGGGCAATCTTTTCAAAGGCCGTGACATTCGCAAGATATACTGGGCGCTGGTTTCGCCTGTGCCGGAGATTTATGACGGCACGATCAAAGCACCCTTGATCAAGGCGGGCGGTTCGAATAAGGAGCGGATGCGCGTTGATTTCGAAACGGGCAAACAGGCGATCACCGAATATAAGGTTCTGGATATTGCCGGAAGCGATGCCGCCTTTATCGCATTTTGGCCGCGCACAGGCCGCACCCACCAGATTAGAGCCCATGCCGAATATATGGGCTGTCCGATCCTTGGCGACCGCAAATATGCCCGCCGCGATATTGAGCATGAGCATGAGCAGATTGATCTGGACTCCCTTACTCTCTCAAAGCGGCTGCATTTGCACGCACAACGGGTCATTTTCGCCAGCCCGCTGACGGGGAAAATGATCGATATTAGCGCGCCGCTACCGCCCGAATTGGTCAAAAGCTGGAAGGCGCTGGGCTTTTCGTCAAAAATGCGGGATGACCCGTTCGAGATGCTGAAGGTCTGAGCGAAGCTTTCCAGACTACAGGCTATAGGGTTTAGGGTTTAGGGTTTTGAGCGCAGGAAATATCCTTTATGATAATGTGGTTGAATTGATTTTGGATCAGGATTGGTGAAAATATGACAGAGCAGCAGCAAGAGCCGATTACAGGTGAGCCGAAAAAGGGCGGCTGTCTATCGCTTATTATCAAGTTTTTTATATTCTTGGTTTTATTGGGCGCGGTGATGATTATGGTACTCTCTGCGCTTGGCGGCAAAAATGACGCGCTCAAAGATTCGATTGAACAGTTTTTAGGGCAGCGTTTTGGCGGCACGGCAACAATTGATACGTTGCACCAAATGACGTTCTATCCTTATATCGGCGCGGATTTTGAGGGTATTCGTATCTCAAGGGGCGATGGCGATACGCAAATGGTTATGCGTGCCGACCGTATGAGTGCGGCCATCGGATTTTGGGATGTTGCCTTTGGAACGGGCAAGATCAGGACTTTGCGCGTTGATAATCTGCTCGCAGTGCCGGGAACGCTTATGAATAGGGGCGTGACGATTAACCGCTTTGCCCTGATTGATGAAGGTGATCGCGCCTTTTTGCGGGGCGATGGGAAAATTGCCAGTGATGCGTTCCGTTTCGAAGCGGAAATGCGAAAAAGCGGGCAAGGCAAACGCCGCAAATATTATTTCGGTGATGAACGTCCGTTTTCTATGCAATGGGGCGCATTGCAGGTGAGCGGGATTATCCGCAATATGACGAGCGATCAGCTCGAAATTCATGACTTTTTACTGCATGACGGGGCGGCGGCAAAACTATCAGGGCGGCTTGATGTTTTCCACGGTGGCGGGTATCGCGTGAAATTGCAAGGGGAGCTAAATTTTGCGGGGGGCAGTGTTTTATATCCCGATATTTTATTTGATATGGACAGGCAAGACCCGCAAGTATCGGGCGCGCTTGATTTCACGCCGCTGAATAGTTCTGATCTCGATCAATATGCGGCCTTTAAACATGTGATTGATTTTGTGTCGGGCGCGTTGTTGGAGGAGGGCTCTGGCGCTGCGGCTGCGCGAGGGCAAAACAGAACGCAAAACCAGCGGACGAAAAAACCCTTGAGCGGTACAGTGCATATTCTCTCCGGCATGGTTGAGCGCCCGCATCGTTTGATGACCAATGCCGCTGCGTTCCCCGATCTGGCGCAGCGCAGCGAAGCGACATGTATGATTGCGGCGCTGGATATTGCCGAAGGGGCGGCGGATGTGTCCGAATTTTATCTGCGCTTCGCCGAGGGGCAGGCTGTGCGTCATAGAGGCCATTTTGATTTTGACACGGGGCTGTTGACGCTTGCGAGTGGCGATGCGGCGGCGGATGATAGCGAGCGGGTTGGCACGCAAACGAGTGAGGCGATTTTCCTTGAAACGCTGCGCCGTGATCTCGGCCTTGGCCGCGCGCATCCGTGTTTTGAATAGAAGGCATCGATTGAATCATGAAGCGCTTTTATGAAACAGTATCCGTGAAAAAGGCCGAAGACGGCGTTGGTACGGGTGCTGGTTATACGATCATGCTGGACGGCAAGCCCGTCAAAACGCCATCGAAGAATTTGATGGTTGTGCCGAATTTGCCGTTGGCTGAAATGGTGGCGGCGGAATGGGTTGAGCAGGAAACACATATCCTTACCGATACCATGCCGCTGACGCAGCTTGTGAATACGCGCATTGAGAAGATTGCCCAAGAGCGCACGGCGCTGGAAGCGCAGATATTGAAATATATCGATACGGATTTGTTATGTTACCGCGCCGATGCGCCCGAAGAGCTGGTGGCGCGGCAATCGGTTTTGTGGCAAAAGCCGCTTGATTGGTATGCGGAATATGCGGGGCATCGCTTTGCGGTGACGGACGGGCTGAAGGCGCTCAAGCAACCTGCGGCGATCCACCAGCATATCGCGGCGGATATCGCTGCGCTGGATATTGACCGCTTTACGGTGCTGCAAATGCTTGTGCCGCTATTCGGGTCGGCCGTGCTGGCGCTGGCGTTTTTGCATGGCGCGCAAAATGCCGATGATGTGATGGCCTGCTGCTTTTTGGAGGAGGATTACAAATTTGATTTGTATAATGAGCAGCTCCATGGCGGCGACCCGCTGACCGAAAAAAAGCGCGCCGCTATGCGCCGTGATGTCGAAGCCGCGCAGGATTATCTTGATACGTTATAGGGTGGTGTCGCCCTAAAGTTGGGTTTTTTAAAACCAGATTTTCGGATCAGCGATGCGGTAGCCCTTGGCGGCGCGGGAAATGCCGCGCACTAAACGCACCGTGAAATACAGCAAGATCGGTATAATCGCAATCCCGCCCGAAACCAGCAACAGGTTGAAATTGTCATTGATGAAGCTGTTGAAGCATGGTTCCACCAAAATCATAGCGTCTTCGAAACTCGCTTCGGCCGCCCAGTTAAGGCCGCGCATTTGTATCTCCTCGGCACAAGGGGCGAAGGCGACGTAATCAAGGAATTGCACCATATAAAGCGAGGCCAGCCCGACGGTCACAACCGAAAAGAACGAGCCGATCCAGATCGTGCGGATGATATAGGTTGTATGATTGCAGGCCAGCCCGTTCGGATCGTTTTTGGAGCGAATGACATAGGCGGCGATCAGCACTCCGAAAAAAAAAACAGCGCCAGCGCTCCGGCGATTAGCTGCGGCACGAGCGTCAAAGCCAGCGAAACGATAAGCGCGGAATATAAATTTATAACCGTTTTTTTCTCTGGGTCGGGGCTACCGGATGGGGAAAGCGGGTGATTGGACATGATGCGCGGGCTACTTTTTTGTATGATTTGTGTAAAGGCTGACAACGCTTTACTTTGATATAGACAGTCTAACGCCGCCCGAAGAGTTTTTCAATCTCCTTGAGCGAGAGCGTCACATAGGTTGGCCGCCCGTGATTGCATTGCCCCGAGAGCGGCGTTTCTTCCATTTGCCGCAGCAGCGCGTTCATTTCCTCGACATTCAAGCGCCGCCCGGAGCGTACGGAGCCGTGACAAGCCATAGTCGATAGCAGCGCGTTCAGGCGTTCCTCCAGCAAGTCGGCATTGTCATTTTCGGCAATCTCATCGCACAGATCCTTGATCAGGCGGGCGATATCGGCGCGGCCAGAGAGCAGGGCGGGGATGGATTGAACGGCAATCGCATCAATTCCGAAGGCTTCGATTTCCAGCCCCATTTGATCGAGATGATCCTTGTGCTGCAGCAGATTGTGAACCGCGTCCTCGCTCAAGCTGACGATTTCGGGGGTGAGCAAGCCCTGCTTTTCAATACCGCTTTGGGCGAGCTGCGCCTTGAAACGCTCATAAACCAAGCGCTCATGCGCGGCGTGTTGATCTACGATCACAAGCCCTGCGGCGCTTTGGGCGATGATGTAATTCTCATGGATTTGCGCCCGCGCCGCGCCAAGCGGGAAGGCTTCGTTTTGCGCGTTTTCTTGTGCGGATTGCTCAGTTTGCGGAAGTTCGGCGCGTGCGGAGGGTGGCAGCGGCTCATACAGATTTTGCTGTGCCTCGGCCAGCGCCGCATTCCCAGTATTCCCAACATTCCCCGCATAAGAAGGGTAAGAGGCATAAGATGAATATGACCTGCGGGGCGAGGAGGATAATAGCGCACCGCTTGAGGGGGGCTGCGGCTTGATTGCCCCCAAAGCGGCGTAAGAAACGCTGGATGCGGTGTCAAAGCCGTTGGCATGAATGGCATGTTTTAACGCGCTGATAATCAGACCGCGAATAGTGGCGGGTTCTTGAAAGCGCACTTCGGCCTTGGCGGGGTGGACGTTGACATCGACTTGCTCGGCGGGGATATCGATAAACAGCGCCACCATCGGATGCTTGCCACGATGCAAAACATCGGCATAGGCGGCGCGGACGCAGCCCGTCAGCAGCTTGTCTTTAACGCTGCGGCCATTCACGAACAGATATTGATATTGCGCCGTACCGCGGTGCAGGGTCGGCAGCCCCGCAAAGCCGCTGAGCTTTATACCGTCGCGCTCGGCTGTAATCGGGATTGCATTCTCGCCGAAATCGCGGCCTAAAACCGAGGCCATGCGGCTGATCGGATCAAGCGTGGCGGTGTAATTCAGGCTGCGTTGGCCGTCATGGGTCAAGGTGAAGCTGATATGCGGATAGGCCATGGCGAGGCGTTGCAGCGTGTCTTTGACGGCGAGATATTCCGCCCGCTCGGTCTTGAGGAATTTCAGCCGCGCAGGGGTGGCATAGAATAAATCCGAAATTGTGATACGCGTGCCTTGCGGATGCGCGGAGGGTTTGAGCGGAGATTTTTTCCCGCCCTCTACGCTGATTTCCCAAGCCTCTCCGCCTTGGCCGCTTTGGCCTGAATGGCCGCCTGATTGGCGCTCGCGGGTTTGGATATGCAGCCGTGACACAGCGGCGATAGAGGCCAGCGCCTCCCCGCGAAAGCCGAGATTTTTGATATTGAGCAAATCATCATCGGGCAGTTTTGAGGTTGCGTGACGGTCAACGGCGGCGTTCAAATCTTCGGCGCTCATGCCGATACCGTCATCGGAAATCACGATCTTGCTTTTGCCGCCATGGGTGATGTCGATATCGATCCTGCCGGCTTGCGCGTCAATGGCGTTTTCGACCAGCTCCTTGATCGCGGCGGCAGGGCGCTCGACCACTTCGCCCGCGGCGATCTGGTTAATCAGGGTTTCCGGCAAATATCGTATACGCATGGGATTATATCTAGCCTATGGGTGAGGATTTGTCAGTTTTTTTGCGATCCTTGGCCGCGATTAGGCGTGTATAAATCTGGACTGCGCGAAAGCTTACAGCGCGCCGAGGTCAATGATAGCGTCTTGCAGATTGCAATGCTCGAACACCGCGCCTTTGAGGATTGCACCTGTCAGATCGGCGCGGCGCAGGTCACAGCCCGTCAGGACGGCATTGGTTAAATCAACACCCATCAAAACACAATCGCGCAAATCGGCGTAGCGCAGCGAGGCATAGCGCAGGCTTGCGCCGCTAAGATCAACGCGCTGCTTGCGCTGTGTGCCATCGGGATTGGTGAAGACCAGCGGGCATAATTTGGCCTTGGTGAGGTCGGCACGGGCGAGCTGCGCATATTTAAAGGTCGAGCCGCGCATATCGGCCTCTTCCATGTTGCAATCGCGAAAATCGGCGCGGTCGAATGTCGCGCTTTGCAGTTGGGCGGCGCGCAAATCCTGATTGAGGAAATTCGTGCTGACGCAGCGTATGGCGGTAAAAGGGAAGCGTTTGATATCCAGAACGTCGCGGAGATCGTAACCGCTTAAATCAAGCTGGCGGCCTGAACGCCCCGCTGTTGCCACCCAAAGCGTATGTTCTTCGAGCAGTTCGGGCAGGCTGCGCCCCAGATTTTCAAGCTTTGCGCCCATATCGTCTTCGGTGATGACATTATCCATGATAATGCCCTGTTTTTCGACGCGGTCCATGATTGCGCCAGAAATAATCGCCGAGCGCATATTGGCTTTGGTCAGATTTGCGCCCGTCATATCGGCATCGGCCAGATTTGCGCCGTGGAAATTCGCGCCGCCGAAATTGGCATCATGCATATCCACGCCTGTCATGTCGGCATCGGAAAAATCAGCGGACACGGCTTGTGCGCCGGCCATATTGGTTTCGGTAAGGCGTGCGCCTGTAAAGACCGTTTTTGCGCCGATACCGCCGGAGCGCTTGCGGTCGGTCAGCTCACCCTTTTCACCGCGCTTCATGATTTTGCCTTCGCGCATATCGGCTTCGGCAAGATCAGCGCCCGCAAGGTTTGCGCCAGCAACATAAGCGCCGCGGAAATCGGCGCGGGAGAAATTGCCCTCGCGCATATTGGCATTGCGCAGATCACAGGCAAAGAAACAGGCGTTTTTGAAGATGCCGTGCGAGAGATTGGCTTCGATAAACAGCGAGCCTGTGAAATCGGCTTGTGACAGGTCGGTGGATTTGAAATTCAGATGCGAAAGATTGCGATATTTTAGGACACAGCGCGCCCCGCCATGCTGACCTTTCAAAAACATGGCGTGTTTTTTGATGAGGTCATCCAGCGTGCTTTGGCTTAGTGGCGGGAGATCGCTCGGATCCGGTACACTCTCAGCCATGGTTGATCAAGCCTTTCCTTTGCTCGTTTTTATGGGGCGCTGCGTTTTCTGACGCGGCGTTTCATCACTCAAGATAATAGTATCCTATATTAGATACGTTAAGGGAATACCCTCTAAAAAATAGTGAAGAAATTGAAGAAAATTGGGTTATCAAGCCATATTTTTGAGGGCTTCGGTCGCCAGCTCCTTGCCAAGCTCAACGCCGAACTGGTCAAAGCTGTTGATATTCCATATCACCCCTTGGGTGAAGATTTTGTGTTCATAAATGGCGATCAGCGCGCCGAGCGCCTGTGGTGTGAGTTGGTCGAGCCAGATCAGGTTGCTGGGGCGGTTGCCGTTGAAATTCTTATGCGTTTCGGAGATATTGATTCGCCCCTCCATCAGCGCTTTTGTCTGTCCCAAAACATTGGCAATCAGCTTTTCATGATGGTCGCCATATTGCGCCAGCGGCTCGCCGATTGCGATGAAATCACAAGGCACGATGTCTTGGCTCTGGTGCAGGAATTGAAAGAATGTGTGCTGCGCCAGTGTGCCGATTCCGCCAAAAACCAGCGGGGTCGTGGCGTATTCTATCGCCTTGCCTTCGAGATCAACCGACTTGCCGTTTGATTCCATGTCGAGCTGTTGGATGAAATTGGGGAAAAGCGCCAAGCGATGGGCATAAGGCAAGACGCATAATCCCGAATAGCCGAGGAAATTACGATTCCAAATCCCGATCAGCGCCATCAAAACAGGAATGTTTTGCGTGAAATCTGTGCTGCGGAAGTGATTGTCAGCCTGCGCCGCGCCCTCCAGCAGTGCCGAAAAATTCTCATAGCCCAAGGTGAGCGCAATCGGCAGGCCAACCGCCGACCACAGGCTGAAGCGCCCGCCGACCCAATCGGGGAGATCGAAGATTTGCGTATCGGGAACACCGAAATCGCGGGCGGCCTGATGTTTGCCCGTCACAGCGCAAAAGTGTTTGCCGAAATCGTAATCCTTGCCGAATTGCGACAAAAACAGAGCCTTAATGCTGTGGGCGTTGGTGATGGTTTCTTGCGTTGTGAAGCTTTTCGACGCGATGATGAATAGGCTCTTTTCAAGAGAAATGCGGCTGATCACTTCGTGAAAGGCATCGGGGTCGATATTGGAGAGGAAATGCGTTTTTAGCCCTGCTTTGGCCAAATGCGAGAGAGAGCGGCAGACGAGTTGCGGTCCGAAATCAGAGCCGCCAATGCCGATATGCACAATATCGGTGAATTGTTTCTCATCGTGAAACTTCTCGGTGAAATCCTTCATTTGTGCGCGTGTTTCCTTGATCGCCGCAGCAACATCCGTGCCGTTTACGGTTAAGGTTTTTGCGCTTGAATGTTTGCTGTGATCGCTCCTGAGCGCAGTATGCAAAGCCGGACGATTTTCGGTGGTGTTTAAAATCTCGCCTGTGAAAAGGCCTTTGATTTTTTCTTTAAGCCCTGCGCTTTCCGCTAACGCGAAAAGCAGATCAAGCGTGTCTTGGGTGATAAGATTTTTTGAGGCATCAAAGCTGACATTATCGCAGGAAAAAACCATCTCTCGCCCGCGATGCGGGTTGCTGGCGAATAAGCTTTGCAGTGTATGGCGCGCGTGATCGCCGCTGAATTGTTTTGCATGATGTGCGAGTTTTTCCCACGCTGCCGCAGATTTTACAGGGTGCTTCAGAGCGAGTGCATTGGCGGGCGCATTATTCAACATTGGGCAGGGTTTCCACAATCTGAGCCGAGGGCGGCAGCGACGAAGGATTGCCGACCAGTACGGTGACAAAATTCTCAGGCCGCAATACGCGTTGCGAAATCCTGAAAATATCCTCCAGCGTTGCCGATTGGATCGCTTGCACACGTCTATCGAGATAATCCGCGCCCAGCCCGTCAAGCTGTAAGGTCAGCATCAATCCGGCAATTGCGCTCGTCGAGGTGAAGGCGAGCGGCGTTGAGCCGATCAGATAGGATTTGGCGTTGTCGAGCTCCTCTTGCGTCGGCGGGTAGCTGCGCAGTTTTTCGAATTCGGCCTGAATGAGCCTGAGCATTTCCTCGACATTTGAATTTTCGGTGGAGGTCGAAATATTCAGCCCGTTGGCATAATCGTTATGCGAGAAAAAGCTATGAATGCCGTAGGTCAGGCCGCGTTTTTCCCTGATTTCCTCGGTCAGCCGAGAGCCGAAACCCGAAGAGCCGAGAATGAAATTCATGATTTGGGCATGAAAGAAATTCGGATTGGTTCTTGAAATTCCGTTTTGCTGAATCTGGATGATTGTTTGCGGAATATCATGTTTGTGCAGGAATATTGCTGACGGATTGCCGATGTTGATCATCGGGATATCAATTTCAGGCGCGCTGGCGGGCAGCTCCGCAAAAATATCATCAATAATCGCAGTGATATCTTCGACACTGATTGCACCCGCAACCGATACAAACAGCCTGTCGCGGGTGAGCTGCGTTTTGGCAAATTCGCGCAGCATATCGGGTGTAATCGCATTGAGCGTCGAGAGCGTTCCGCCCGCATTGAGCGCATAGACGTGATCGGGATAGGACACATCATTGAGAAGACGCGCCGCCAGCCAGTTCGGGTCGGTGAGTGAAGAGCGAATACGTGCCTGATTGGAGGCACGCATACGGTTCACCGGTTCTTCGTCAAAGCGCGGCTCGTGCAGCGCCATTTTCAGCAATGAGAAGGCTCTGGCGTTATTGTCCTTGAGCGTGTAGAGCGAGCCCGAGAAGCTATCGCGGCTGCTGGAAAATGAGAGCGAGATAGACAGGTCGCGCAGCTCTTTCTGAAAGGCTTCGGAGTCCAGATCTCCCGCGCCCTCATCCATCGTGTTGGAGAGCATACGCACAAGCCCTTGGGTTTCGGGCGTTTCATTGAGCGAGCCAGCGCCCTTGAACGCAAATTCAACCGAGATAACAGGGATGGAGTGATCCTCCATCAGCCATACGGTGATGCCCGCAGGGGTTTTTAATTCCCGAATATCGAGGATTTTGTTGTTGGCGGTTTCATCATTTGTTGGCGTGTCTGCGGTGGCTTCCGTTGCGGCTTCTTCTTGCTGCTCCTGCTCAAGTTCTTGTGTTTGTTCTTGTGGTTGCCCTTGCGCGAAAAGGCTTTGTTGCGCCGTGAAACCAAACGCGGCCAGCGCGATTATCGCGGCGAAGAAAACGGAGAGATAGATGCGTTTAAAGTGTGATGAGGTCATTCTTGCGCTCCCTCATTTTCATTTGTGTTTTCATTATTCGCGGCGCGCGGTTCGGGCAGCAAATGCCCCGTCACAAAGCGCACATCGGGGTTGGTGATATCAAGATAGCGCCGCGCGGCGTTTTGAACATCTTCGGCGGTGACCTTGGCAATATCACGCGGCCAGTTTTCAATCTCATCGAGCGTTGAGCCTGTTACCAGCGCATAGCCGATAATCATGGCGGGGCCTGTCAAGCTGTCGCGGGCAAAGATGGCTTCGGCTTGCAAGCGCTTGAGCGAGTCTGAAAGCTCTTCCGCGCTGACGCCCTCATCAATCAGCTTACGCAGTTCTTCGTTGAGTGCGGTTTCGAGCGCGTCCATCTCAACACCTTCGGCAGGGCTGGCGAAAACAGCGATTGTCCCATCATCCCATGCCGTACCGCTATAGTTTAACCCCGCGCTGGTTGCGAGTTTTTGGTTTATCACCAGTGATCTATATAGCCGCGAGGTTGAACCTCTGCCGACAATATCTTCGAGCACTTGCAAGGCCAGCGCATCGGCTCTGTTCTGGCGGCTGCTCGGTGCGCGGAACAGGCGTTGATAGACGGGCTGGTGAATATTCGGATGGGTGAAGTTGATGATGTTACGCCCCAAAAGCGGCGGAGTTTTTGTATATTCGCGGGTGGCGATATCGCGTTTTTCAATCACGCCATAGATTTTTTCGGCCAGATCAAAAACCTTTTCGGCCTCGACCCCGCCCGATACGACCAAAACCGCATTGTTGGGTGCATACCATTGATCGTAAAAGCTCATCGCGTCTTTACGGCTGAGCGTTTCCATTTCATGCGCCCAGCCGATGACGGGGCGGCCATAAGGGTGATTGACGAAGAAGGCCGCATTCATAGTTTCGCCGAATTGCGCGCGCGGGTTATTGTCCGTACGCTGGCGGCGTTCCTCAAGAATTACCTTGCGCTCTGAGTCGACTTCTTCTGGTGGCGGGTTCATGCCGCGCATACGCCCGGCCTCCATGCGCATCACGGTTTCAAGATGCTCGGTGGCGATGGATTGGAAATAGGCGGTGTAATCCTGTGAAGTGAACGCATTATCATTGCCGCCGAGATTGCGGACGATGCGCGAGAATTCCCCCGGCTCTAAACCTTCCGAGCCTTTGAACATCAGGTGCTCCATGAAATGGGCGATACCGGATTTGCCGCGCGGCTCATCAGCAGCGCCGACCCTGTACCACACCATATGCGTCACAACAGGGGCGCGGTGATTTTCCACGACCACGACGGTCATACCATTGTCCAGCGTGATGGTTTTGGCATCAAACACTTTGTCGGGTTCGGCGCTTTCGGCCTGAGCCAAGCCAAACGGCAGGGCAATCACAGTTAAGAATGCAAAAACAATCAGCGCATATATATGATATGTGCGCGAAGCGTAATTATTCAGGAGTAATGTGTGTCGGGTCATATCTGAAATTTCCGTTTACGGCGCAGGAACGCGGTTTAACGGCGCTTTTTGTTGTGGCGGCGCAGCGGCTTCGCTGTCTTGGTCGTCGCCGTCATCATCGTGCTCAGAAACATTGGCAGCATTCGGGGCAGGGGCAATCGTTCCCAAACGCGCCGCCTCTATGTTCGGATTGATAACATCATTTTCCGTTCCGTCGCGGCCAATCCCGATAAGGCGTCTGGTGACGCTGCGCTGGTTTTCTTGTGCTTCGAGGGCTTCTTGATCGACAATCGTCCTGATATTAGCGGGCGTATTAAGCGCTCCAGCTTGCTCCAGCAAAAGCTGTTCACTCTCTACTGGTTCAACCGCAGCGGCGGCAGTCGCGTTCTCACCGAAAAGACTCTGACGGGCGGCACTGACCGAATCCATTTCCTGAGGTCTTGGCGCGCCCGGTTGCGGCGGTGCAAGACGATATTCAGGCGGCATCGAAAGCGGCGCACGGGTGACGACCTTAAATTCATCGGGCGCGGTGCGGGTCAGCCCCATTCTGTCTTTTGCATTCGAGCAGCCTTGCAAGACCAGCGCAATCGCGATCAGGGCAAAAGATTGCGCGATAAAGCCTGTAGAATAAAAAGTGCGGCGTGTCATGATTTTTTGTCGTCCTTGGTTTTTGGAGCCTTTGCCTTGGTTGTTTTTGTCGCTTTTGCCGCAGCTGTCTTTGCCTTTGTAGTTTTTGCTGTTGACGTCTTGGAAGTCTTCGTTGCTTTGGGCTTCGTCACTTTAGGCGTCTTTGCTGCGATCTCGTTTTCATCCGTTTTAGCTGTTTTGCTTGTTTGAGGTGATGGTTCCGATTGGTTTTTGATGTCGATCTTGGTATCTATTTTCGGCTCAGTAGCTTCAAGAGTTGTAGCGTCATTATCCCAGAAAAGCGAGTGTAATATCACAATTCCGATCCCGATGACGATACAGCTATCGGCAATGTTAAAGGCCGGCCAGTGATAGCCATAGGCGTGAATATCAATAAAATCTATGACCGCACCAAAGCGCATTCTGTCGGCGATATTGCCGAACGCCCCGCCGATAGCCAATGCCAGACCGATCGACATGTACCTGTTCTTGTTATCGAACATCCAGAGCATTAACCCGAAGGCAATTAGTGTTGAAATGCCGGAGAGCAATAGCGCGTTTTCAGGGCTTTGATTGTTGAACATGCCGAAGCTGACGCCGTAATTCCATACAAGCACAATGTTATAAAACGGCAAAATCTCGAAGCGCATGAAATCGGGTTTGTCCGGCACTTGGGTGATCCAACTGAAAAAATCAATCGCCGTACCGGTCTGGCTGTGGCGCATAATAAGTTCCATCACCATCCATTTGCTGATCTGGTCGAAAATCAGCACGGCTATAATAACGCTTAAGCAAAACGCTTTACGCCGCGTTTCGGCCATGAGTGCACTATAATTTGTCATATTTTTAAATCCCATCTTTATGCATGACCATAGAATAATCGGCGTGAAATGATAAGACAATCTTTTTGCTTTTGCTTGATTTTAAATAATAGTTCATGTTTGTTTGAGATCAATTGACGATTGGCGAATATTTTCAAAGATGCCCTTCATGTCGCCAGTAAAATTATACGGAAATACTATGGACTTATACCGCACAATTCAGAGCTTTCCCGACAACGCCAAGGGCTGTGTTGTCGTGATCGGCAATTTTGACGGCGTGCATCGCGGTCATAAGATATTGCTGGAAACGGCGCGGAAGATCGCCGATCAAAAGGGTGCAAAGCTTGCGGTTTTGACATTCGAGCCGCATCCGCGCCGCCTGTTCAGACCTGATGATCCGCCGTTTCGTATTACGCCCGCCGTCCTGAAGCGCGAGAAAATCAGCGAGTGCGGCGTTGATATCATGTTGGAGCTAAGCTTTGATTGGGATTTCGCCAGCCAGAGCGCGGAGCATTTTATCGACACAATCCTTAAAGATACTCTGGGCGCGGCGCATATTGTGGTCGGCTATGATTTTTGTTTCGGCCAGCTGCGCAAGGGCAATCCCGATACCATCCGCGCCAGCGGGATTGAGGTTACGACCTTGGATAAAATCTGTGATGACGGCGATAGCGCCCTGTCATCGAGCCGTGTGCGCCAAGCCTTGCGGCAGGGGGATTTGGCGCTGGCCAATGATATTCTCGGCTGGAGCTGGGAATTGCGCGGGGAAATCGTCAAGGGCGATCAGCGCGGGCGGGAGCTTGGTTATCCGACAGCCAATATGAGTCTTGGCGATTGCGTGCATCCGGCTTACGGGGTTTATGCGGTTCTGGCGCGAATTGAGGGCGAAGGCGAAGGCGCAAAAGAGTGGCTCAAAGGCGCGGCCAATATCGGTATTCGGCCAATGTTTGAAATCCCTACGGCGCAGGTGGAAACCTATCTTTTTGACTTTGACAGTGAAATTTACGGCAAGACCTTATGTGTCCGTCCGATCAAGCGTCTGCGCGGGGAAGCGAAATTTCATTCGCTGGAGGCCTTGATCGCGCAAATGGATGAGGATTGCAAACAAGCGCGGGATGTGTTGTTGCATCATGGCTGATCTTCTTATCCTTCTGATTGCCAATATCATTCCGCTTTACGGTTTGATCGCGCTGGGTTTTATTGCCGGAAAATGGCTTGATGTGAATTTGCATTCCATCGCCATTATCGCGATTTATATCCTCGCCCCCGTTGTGAATTTCGGCGCTTTGGCAAAGATGGAATTCTCGCCCGAATATATCGCCTTGCCGGTGACGTTGTTTTGCGCCTCAGCGGTGATCGGGCTGACCTTCTATAACCTTGCCCGCATCATGTGGCGCAGCAATTACGCCAATCTGATCGGCATGTCGAGCGTGGTCGGCAATACGATGTATTTCGGCCTTCCCGTTGTTCTTGCATTATTGGGGCCGCAATGGGCGGGGGTTTATGCGCTCATGAATCTGGGCGTGTTCCTGAATGAGGTCGGTTTGGGCTATTTCTTCGGTGCGCGCGGTCAGGCCACGGTCAAGGGCGCGATCATCAAGGTGCTCAAACTGCCCGTTATCTATGCGATTGTGCTGGGGCTTTTGTATAATCTGAGCGGCTTTGATTTGCCTGAAGCCTTCTTGCGCTATTGGGAATATGCGATCGGGGCATGGGTGTTTATCGGCATGATGATTATCGGCGTTGCGCTTTCCAAGCTGGAGCGGTTGCAGCTTGATTGGAAGCTGATGGCCAATCTGTTCGCCGCAAAATTCATGGCCTGGCCGCTGGTCGGCTTAGCGATGGTGCTGGCCGATATGCATATATTCGGCCTTTTCAGCCTTGAGGTTTACCAGCTTATCGTGATTATCACCGCCGTCCCGCTGGCTGGCAATTTGGTAGCCTATGCGGCGACGCTCAACCTGCACCCTGAAAAAGCGGCGGCAGCGGTGCTGGTCAGCACGGTTTTGGGCATTTTCACCGTTCCCGCCGCCGTGGTGCTGTTGCAGTTGATTTCATAACGTGAATACAGCATAGTAGCAGCTTAGCATTAGGGCTGAAACCAACAATCCAGAGAACAACGAGCCATGACCGACACCACAAAGGACGCCGCGCAGGACAAATACCGCGACACGGTTTTTTTGCCGAAAACCGAATTTCCGATGCGCGGAGGCTTGCCGCAAAAAGAGCCTGAAATTCTGGCGCGTTGGGCGGAGATGGATCTTTATACCAAAGTCCGCAAAGAATCCGCCGGCAAGACAAAATGGGTGCTGCATGACGGCCCGCCATACGCCAACGGCAATATTCACATGGGGCATGCGGTCAATAAAATTCTCAAAGATGTTGTGGTGCGCTCGCGCCAGATGCTTGGCCATGATGCGCCCTATGTGCCGGGTTGGGACTGCCACGGACTGCCGATTGAATGGAAGATCGAGGAACAATACCGCGAAAAAGGCTTGGACAAGGACGCTGTCGAGCCGCTCGCCTTTCGTAAGGAATGCCGCGAATTTGCGCAAAAATGGGTTGATATTCAATCAGAGCAGTTCCAGCGCTTGGGCGTTAGCGGTGATTGGACGAAGCCCTATCTGACCATGGATTTGAAATCCGAAGGCAAGATTGTCCGCGAGATTCACAAATTCGCGCAAAATGGCGGACTGTATCGCGGCGCCAAGCCCGTAATGTGGTCGGTGGTGGAAAAAACGGCTCTCGCCGAGGCCGAAGTGGAATATAAAGAGCATAAATCCGTCACGATTTGGGTTAAGTTTCCTGTGATCAGTTCCCCGCTTGCCGAGCTGGTCGGGGCGGATATTGTCATTTGGACGACAACGCCTTGGACGATCCCGTCCAATCGCGCATTGGCGTATGGCGAGAATATTGAATACGGCATTTATGAATTGCCCGACGGTCAAAAAATCGCCATTGCGCAGTCATTGGCGGAAAGTGTTAAGGCTGCGGCAAAGATTGAAATTGAAAACTGGACGCCGATTAAAACGTTTCTGGGTTCGGAAATTGCGGGTACGGTTTGCGCGCATCCGTTGCGCGAGCAAGGTTACGATTTCGATGTTCCTGCATTGATGGGTGATTTTGTCACCGATGAGGCGGGGACGGGGTTTGTGCATATCGCGCCGGGTCATGGTGAGGATGATTATTACCTCTATACGCGTCATTTCGGTATTCAGGCCGTACCAGACAACATCACCGATGACGGGAATTTCCGTGAGCATGTTCCGCTATTTGCGGGGCTTGAGGTCTATACGCAAAAGGGCGAAATGGGTCAGGGCAATTTTGCCGTTCTCAAGGCGTTGCAGGAGTTGGGCATGCTGCTTGCCAAAGGTTCGCTGAAACACGAATATCCGCATAGCTGGCGTTCCAAAGCGCCGCTGATTTTCCGCACCACGCCGCAATGGTTTATTGCGATGGATGGTCAGGGCAAATTGCGCGAAACCGCGCTTAAGTCCATCAAGGAAACCCAATGGGTTCCGCCAAAGGGGGAGGCGCGGATTACCGCGATGATCGCGGCGCGGCCTGATTGGTGTATTTCCCGCCAACGCGCTTGGGGTGTGCCGATTGCGCTGTTTGTGAACAAGGAAAGCAAAGAAATTTTGAATGATGAGGCGGTGTTTGAACGTATTGCCGCGACATTCGAGGCCGAAGGCTCGGATGCATGGTGGGACGATAAGAAATTCCCTGCCTCCTATTTCCTTGGCGATCAATATAACCCCGATGAGTATGAGCAGATTTTTGACATTGTGGATGTCTGGTTTGAATCGGGCTCGACCCATGCCTTTGTTTGCGAGGAGCGCGAGGATTTGCGCAGCCCCGCTGATTTATACCTTGAAGGCTCCGACCAGCATCGCGGCTGGTTCCATTCATCCTTGCTGGAGAGCTGCGGCACGCGGGGAAAAGCGCCGTATAAGGCGGTGCTGACGCATGGTTTCGTGCTCGATGAAAAGGGCTATAAAATGTCCAAATCCTTGGGCAATGTCGTTGACCCGCTCAAGGTGATGGAGGAAAGCGGCGCGGATATTTTGCGGCTGTGGACGGTGAGTTCGGATTATTCCGAGGATATTCGTATCGGCAAGGATGCGTTGAAAAATACGGGCGATCTGTATCGCCGTATCCGCAATACGCTGCGCTTTTTGCTTGGCGCGATTGACGGTTTGACGCAGGAGGAGAAAGTTGACCTGACCGACCCCGCAACGCTGCCCGAATTGGAGCAACTCGTTTTGCATCAGCTGAGTGCGATGGATGCCAAGGTGAGGGGATATGTCGAGGCGTATGATTTCTTGCGGCTGGCGAAATGTTTGCACGATTTTTGTAATGAGGAGCTATCGGCGTTTTATTTTGATATTCGCAAAGACCGCCTGTATTGCGATGATCCTCAATCCTTTGAGCGCCGCGCCTGCCGCAGTGTGATGGCCGAGATTTTCAACTGTTTGAGCGCTTGGCTGGCGCCGATTTTGTGCTTCACAGCCGATGAGGCCTGGAGCCACCGCCCCGCTGGAATCTTCGAAGACGTGCCGAGCGTCCACTTGCGCGATTTCCCCGCTTTGCCTGAGAATTGGCAGAATGAAACGCTGGCGGAAAAGTGGGGTGAGATTATGAAGATCAGAGACCTCGTTTTGGGTGAAATTGAACCATATCGTCAAAACAAAACTCTTGGCTCATCGTTGGAGGCCAAAGTGCGGATGAATATTGCTGCAGAATATGCGCATCTCATCAATAAAATTGATCTGGCTGAAATTTGTATCGTCTCGCAATTTGAGATCGGAGATGATGAGCGTGAAACATATTCGATTTCTCATGGCGGTATTCAAAAAGCCGAGGGCGAGAAATGCCAGCGCTGTTGGAAAGTCTTGCCTGAAGTTGCCGAGCATGGCGAGTTGTGCAAGCGCTGCGCCGATGTCGGGGCGGTGAAAAACATCACCAGCAAAGCGGCCTAAAGCCGTCCGTCGAGATAGGCTTGCAGCAACCCTTCGCGCAGGCCGGAGGTCGAAACAATCACCGTTTTAACCGCCAAAGCGGGCAGCATATGCGTCATAAGCTTGGCGGCGATCGGCATGAGTTCGGAGCGTTTTTGCTCGAAATGGAAATGCTTGATGAAATAGGCAGGCGGCTTGTCGGCCATTGATTGTGAGAACTCTATCAGCGTTTCAGCCTTGATTTTCAGGCCATGCACATCGGTGTTTTTCTTGCCCTTGGCCATCAGCAGCGCTTGCCCGAGCGCCCGCCACGTTCCGCCGATCACATAAAAATTCTTCTTGCCCGCAAAGTCCTTGGGCAGCGCTTCAAGGTTTTGGGTGATATAGGCATCGGGATTATCGCGCGCCTCAACCCGCAAAACCCCCAGCCTTGTTGTAATTTTTGTGCCGATATGCCCCTTTTTCAGCAGGGCGAGTTCGAGCGAGCCGCCGCCCAGATCGCCCACAATACCGTTAGCTTTTGGGAAGGCGGCAACCACGCCAAGCGCGGCCAGCTCGGCCTCTTCCTCACCGCTGATGATTTTGAGCGGAATATCCAGCGCCGTGCGAATGTCTTGGGCGAAATCCTCGCCATCCTGCGCATCGCGCATTGCGGCGGTGGCGATGGCCGCAATCTCGGTGATGTCCATAGCATTGCACAGAGCCTTAAACCCCGCCAGAGTGCGCAAAGTGCGTTCCTTGGCTTCGGGGTTGAGGCGGTTGGTGCGTTCCAGATCGCGCCCCAGCCCGCACATAATCTTTTCGTTGAAGATTGGCGGCTCACCGATATAAGGCGGCTCGAAAACCACCATCCTCACGGAGTTCGAGCCGATATCGAACAAAGCTATGCGACCATCGCGCATGGCCGAAGCATCAGTGATAGCGTTTGAGATAGAGGCGTGCGAGGTCATGCGTTCGAGCTTTTCTTCTTGGTCTTCTTTTTGGCTAATTTTTTGGCGGAAGCGAATTGCAGGCGCGGCGGCATCGGCGCATCTTCAAGCGCACTGCCCCGCCCCGAAAGCGAGGGGTTGTTCATGAAATAATCATGGGCGCAGAAGGATTCCTCATCCGATTGCATCCGATGATAGCTGCCGTCATAGCGCAGTTCCCAGCTTTGCTTGGTGTCCTTGAGATTGGCGACCATGATCTGGTCAAGGATTTGTTTGTGAACGGTCGGATTATCAATCGGTACGAGCGCTTCGATCCGCCGCCCCAAATTGCGCATCATCATATCGGCTGAGGAAATATAGACCAGCGCCTCACGCGACGGCAGGCGGTGGCCGTTGCCGAAGCAGTAAATCCGCGAATGCTCCAGAAAGCGCCCGACAATGCTGCGGACGCGGATATTATCGGAAAAGCCCGGAATGCCGGGGCGAAGCGTACAGCCGCCGCGCACAACCAGTTCAATCTCCACACCGGCCTGTGAGGCTTCATAAAGCTTATCCACCATCCGCGAGTCGAGCAGGGAGTTACACTTGAACCAGATATGGGCGGGCTTTCCGGCCTTGGCAAAGGCGATTTCCTTATCGATCAGATCGGTGATTTTTTCGCGCATATTATATGGTGAAATCGCGAGTTTTTTGAGGTTATGCGGCGGGGCATAACCCGTCATATAATTGAACATGATCGCCGCATCATGGCACAGATCGGTGTTGCAGGTAAAATAGGACAGGTCGGTGTAAATCCGCGCATTGGTCGGGTGATAATTGCCTGTGCCGAAATGGGCATAGCTGCGCAAGCGTTTGCCCTCGCGCCTCACGATCAGCGAGAGCTTGGCGTGGGTTTTCAAATTCATGAAGCCGTAAACGACCTGAACGCCCGCCCGTTCCAGATCGCGCGCCCAGCGGATATTGGCCTCTTCGTCAAACCGCGCTTTTAGCTCGACAAGGGCGATCACGGTTTTGCCGTTCTCCGCCGCCTCGATCAAGGCCTTGACGATGGGCGAGTCTTTAGAGGTGCGGTAAAGCGTTTGTTTGATGGAAACAACATCCGCGTCGTTTGCGGCTTGGCGCAAAAACTCCACAACCACATCAAAGCTTTCATAAGGGTGGTGAATGACGATGTCCTTATGGCGGATGGCATCAAAACAATCCCCGCCAAATTCGCGGATCCGTTCGGGATATCGGGCATCATAGGGTTTGAACAGCATATGCGGGCGCTCATCGGTGATAAGCTCCTGAACAGCATTCATGCCCAGCAGCCCGTCAACCAGATAGATTTGCTGCGGCTGTACGCCGAGCTGTTCGATCAAAAAATCGAGCGCCTCAGGGTTGATTTTGTGATGGGCGCTGAGATGGATGACGCGGCCACGGCGGCGTTGCTTGAGCGCGCTTTCGAAGGTGAGCACAAGGTCTTCGGCGTCTTCGGCAATCTCCATTTCGCTATCACGGATAATCCGAAACATATCGTATTGAATAACGGTGAGCGGTTTCGGGAATAGCAAATCAATGAAATGCATAATCACTTTTTCGATCAGGATATAGCGCGGCGTATCCCCCGGTAGGCGTATAAAGCGATCCAAAACGGAGGGTATCTGAATGAGGGCGTGGAAGCTCTCATTGTCGCTCTCATCATGGATTTGCAGCGCAATGCTTAACCCCTTATTGGGGATGAACGGAAAGGGATGCGCGGGGTCAACCGCAATCGGGGTCAGCAGCGGCATGATGTCCAGCTCGAATTTTTTCTGTAGCCATTTCACATCGCTTTTGCGCAAATCTTCCCGCGCCAGAATTTTGATATTTTCCTGCCGCAACTCCTGATTGAGATCGCTCCAGCTATGCTGAATATCTTCCAGCATGATGCGGGCGCGGGCGCGGATGGCTTCAAGCTGCTGTTGGGCGGTTTGGCCGTCAATGCTGCGTTCGCTGACGCCGGCGCGGACTTGCGCCTTCAGACCCGCCACGCGCACCATATAAAATTCATCGAGATTGCTGGCGGCGATGGACAAGAACCGCACGCGTTCGAATAGCGGATGGGCGAGGTTATTGGCCTCTTCCAAAACGCGCTGATTGAAGGCAAGCCATGATAGCTCGCGGTTTAAAAACCGCTCCGGCATGGTTTTGAGCGCCTCAAAATCCAGCGTCTCAAGGTCAAGGCGCAAACTTTGATCGGGGTGGAATGACGGGGTGATTTTATCCATTGGCGTTCTGTATTTCGCGGATCATGGCTACAAAGACAAAAGTAAAATAATAAAATGATAACTCATTATAGCAGTTATGAAACGCGCTGTCGTGTTTCTATTTTTATTCGCTGTATTTTGAACTGGTCGCGCAGTTTTAGCGCTGCTTTTTTATAAGAACGCGGATGTGATCCTGCCCGTTTTTGGCGCGGTATTTCTCGTAATATTGCTGGTGATAATCCTCGCCCATCCAGAAAGTTTGTGCTTCGGACACTTTGGTTACGATGGGCGCGTTATAGATTTTCTCGGCATCGATTTTGGTGATGGTTTCGGTGGCGATATTGCGCTCTTGCTCGGTGCGGTAAAAAATCTCGGAACGATATTGCGTGCCGATATCAACGCCCTGACGGTTTAGTTGTGTCGGGTCATGCGCCTTGCGTAAAAAATGATCGACCAAAGCGCCATAGCTGATTTTATCGGGATCATAAAAGACCTCGATAACCTCGGCATGGCCTGTCTTTCCGGTGGTGATCTGGTCATAGGTGACGTTCTCGACATGGCCGCCCATATAGCCGACTTGCGTGTATAAAACGCCGCTCAGGGCGCGAAATTCACTTTCCAAACACCAGAAACAGCCGCCGCCCAAAATAATGCTGGGCGTATTTTCAGGCAGTTGCGATTTATCAGTCATCAAATGCTCTCCTTGCTTGAGCAGGCCTTGCCCCGCGCGCGTATGGCCGCCGCTGAAAAACAGCACCGCGCCCGCGATTACAATCAAAACTGCACAAACATATATCAATTTCATAGCGAAACCTTTTGTTTTTATTGATATAGTACGTGGAAGGACACAAAGCGAGAGCCGCCCCAAAAATGTTCACCCGATTTTCATTTCCGTTTATGAAGCGCCGCCGCTGGCGCTCCGAAAATTACAATGAGCGCAAAGTTTGGAAGTGTATAGCTGTAAACTCATATCAAGAAGGATAAAATCCTTAATCAATTTTATTATTTGATCTACTATGCTTATGAGCTAACTTATTAAGGGACGGAAATATGTTGAAAATTTTCAGTTTTTTTCGGAATGAAACTAAAAATTTAGTTGATGTAAAAAATGATTCGTTTTCAGAATTAGAAAAACCTATTGAAAATTACTTATTTGATGAAATAAAAGCATCTGATTATGTAAAATCCTCAGGTTGTGATACCCTGATACAGCACCTTACTCATAAAATAAATTTATTTAAGGATGGTAATTTATTAACGAATGAAGAAAAAAAATCTCTAGGCTTAAATGTAAAAATGAATATTAGCTGGGAGTTTGTAAACCTGCTAACTTCAGATGGTTTAAATTTAAAGAATCCTAAATTTATTACTCAAGATATTTATAACAGGGCTTGGGCTTTAAAGAGGCGCGATGATTCATTTTACCAAGCTATTAGGGTTGGGGTAAAAAAATTCACTTTAAACGAATGTGGTGATGAAAGTGAATGCGAATGGTGCAAAAGTGTTTTTGGACATGAGTTTGATGTGTCAATATTGGAAATAATTAAGGAAAATTGTAAGTGTGTTCCATATAGTAAGGCTTTCATTGCTCCAGTTATAGAATTTCAAAAATAACTTATATTTTTATATGTTCGGGGTTTTAAAACATAAGAGATTCTGGCGCTCCGAAAATTACAATGAGCGCAAGGTTTTGCGAGCGGATAAGGCCGAGCCGTCCATGATTATCCTGCATTATACGGGGATGGAAAGCGCTAGGGCTGCGCTGGAGCGTTTATGCGACCCCGCTTCGGAGGTCAGCGCGCATTATGTGATTGAGGAAAATGGCCGTATTCATGCGCTCCTGCCGCTGGAAAAGCGGGCATGGCATGCGGGGAAATCCTATTGGAACGGGCTGGAGGATATCAATTCGGCCTCTATCGGGATTGAGTTGGTGAATACGGGGCATGAGTTTGGCTATACCGCGTTTCCGCCAAAGCAGATCAAGGCGCTGATAAAGCTCTTGATACAGCTCAAGCAACGTTTTTCTATTCCAGATAGCTTGATTTTGGGGCATTCGGATATTGCCCCCGCCCGCAAGATTGACCCCGGTGAGAAATTTCCGTGGGCGCATTTGGCGCAGGCGGGGTTGGGGCTGTGGCCGCAGCCGACCGAAATGGATTATCAGGCCGCCGAGGATTTGATCTTGCACGATGATGCGGCTCTGGCGCTTTTGGTAAATTATGGCTATAACCCTCAAGAAGAGCCGGATGTGTTGATCACCGCCTTTCACCGCCATTTTTATCCTGAAAAATTCCACAGCGGCAATCGCCCAGAAACGCTTGATATTGCCTTGATTGCGCGGCTGCTTTCATTGTTGCGGCAAAAGCACGAAGAAATTGAGATTGCCAAAACTTTGTGATACGCTCCGGCGCATATCAGAAAATCGGATGACCGCTCGCGTGCTTTAGGGCTTGCGGGAGGAAAGTCCGGGCTTCATGGAAATATGGCGCCGGGTAACGCCCGGGCGGCGCGAGCCGACGGAAAGTGCAACAGAGAACAGACTACCTTGTGGATTTCGGTTTACAGGGAAAAGGTGAAACGGTGCGGTAAGAGCGCACCGCGGGACTGGTAACAGAACCGGCTAGGTAAACCCCGCCAGAAGCAAGACCGAATAGGAACCGCATATCATGCATTTCCACATGGTGGTTCGGGTTGGTCGCATGAGGTGCGCGGTAACGGGCATCCCAGATGAATGGTCATCGCTCTTGCCCGTTAAACGGCGGGAGTACAGAACCCGGCTTATAGATTTTCTGATATTTTTTACCTTTTGCTTGAGGCGTATTGCATAGCGCAAACACAAAATTACCATCCTTCGCATTTTATCAAATAATCCTGTGTATAACCGATTCGTGCTCTTGTCGTCGAATTGACCCCGATTCGCACGCCGTGATAATTTTTGGTATATTGAGTTGAAAGCTTACTTGAGACTCAAAAGTTATCACATTGGAATCTCTTCCAAATTTTCAACAATACGAATCGTATCGAATCGCAAATGAACGCCGCGCCGCATAAGCCCGTTATGCTTCAGGAGGTCTTGGATTATCTTAATCCGCAGGACGGGAAGGTCTATGTCGATGGCACATTTGGTGCGGGCGGTTATACCCGTGCGATTTTGGAGGCTGCAGATTGTGTCGTGGTGGCGATTGACCGCGATGAGACGGCTTTGGCGGCGGCTGAGGCGCTGCGTAAGCTCTACCCGTCGCGCTTTCATTTTGTGCAGGGCTGTTTCGGTGATGTTGAGCGGTTGATCGCGCAAGCCGGATTTGAGCGCGTTGACGGGTTTGTGCTTGATCTTGGCGTATCCTCAATGCAGCTCGATCAGCCGGAGCGCGGATTCTCGTTTCGCTTTGACGGGGCGCTTGATATGCGGATGGGGCGCGGTGATGACGCGCAGCAGACCGCCGCCGATCTCGTGAATACGATGGAAGAAGAGGCGCTGGCCAATGTGATTTATCAATATGGCGAGGAGCGTTTTTCGCGGCGCGTGGCGCGGGCGATTGTGTTGCGGCGGGCGGAGCGGCCTTTTGCGGCGACGCTTGATCTGGCCGATGTTATTCGCAAAGCAGTTCCGCATTCGAAAAAGGATAAGATTGATCCGGCAACGCGAACATTTCAAGCTCTGCGGATTGCGGTGAATGATGAGTTGGGGGAGCTGGAGCGCGCCTTGGTGGCGGCGGAGAATGTTTTGTGCGATCAGGGGCGCTTGGTGGTTGTCACGTTTCATTCCCTCGAAGACAGGATTGTGAAGTCGTTTTTGCGCGAAAAATCGGGAAGTGCCGAACGGGTTTCACGCTACGCGCCGCCGAGTATGGTCGAGGAAAGGGGCGCGGTGTCGGCGCCATTTAGCCTATTGGCGCGTAAGGCGGTAGCGCCCACAGAGGCTGAAATTGCCTCAAATTCCCGTGCGCGTTCCGCCAAGTTGCGGGCGGCTTTGCGTGTGATGAGTGATGCAGAGTGTGAAAACGGCAAGGAGGGGGCGCGATGAAAAAGCCGCTTCTTGTGCCTTATGCTGTTATCATGCTTTGTGTGGCGTTGAGCGGTGGGATGCTCCTGCAAACCAGTCAGCGCGTGCAGCATAGCGAGGCCGAGGTGCTGCGCCTTGCCAGAGCTATTGAGCGCGAAAAGCAGGCTATTCAGGTGTTGCAGGCCGAATGGGCGCATTTAAACACACCGTATCGTTTGGAAAAGTTGGCGCAAAATTATCTTGGGATGGTTCCGGCGGCCAGCGGGCAGATTTTGGTGGATGCGCGGATTTTGCCCGAAGAGGTCACGCCGCTTGAGGCTGGGCTGGACGGTGATGCGATGATTGAAGAGCGCGGCGAGAATGATTATGCCGCCGCCCTTGCCGCCGCGCAGAATGAGAGCGAACGCGGCGGTGCTTCTGTGAATGCTGCCGCGCGGGAGGTGAGTGAGTTGCGACCCGCGCCCAAGCCATCGGGACAGGCTGTGTCTTATACCGCGCCCCGCCTGCCAAGAGCGCCTAACGCTACGAATGTCAATAATGTAACCAACGCATCTGATGCGCCGGATTTTTCGGCTGTGCTGGAGCGTGCCGTGATAGGGGGAGAATAGAGTGATGTTCCGCAATCCTTATCTGGTGAAATCGGTCAGGCTGCAAGGCGGGAAAAGCGCGGCTTTGGAAATGATGCGTGGCCGCATTGTGATGATCGGTCTGTTCTTTGCGCTGGCTTATGCGGCGGTGGCGTTCAGGGCGTTTGAGGTTTCGGTGTTTCAGGGCAATGCCCTCAACCAGCCGGAGCGCGAGGCTTTGTTTGCCTATAACAATGAAAATCAAGGCCATAAGCCGCGCGGCGATATTTATGACCGCAACGGCGTTTTACTGGCGACAACATTGCCGGGGGTTTCGCTTTATGTCGACCCCGCGCTGATTATCGGGCATGAGGAAGTGGCGCGGGATTTAACGCGCATTATTCCCGATCTGGATTACGGCGTAACGCTGCAACGCCTTCAAAGCAGCAACCGTTTTGTCTGGATCAGGCGCAATATCACGCCGCAACAGCAATATGAGGTTTTGGCGCTCGGTCAGCCCGGCCTTGGGTTTGAGCGGCAGCAGCGGCGCTTTTATCCGCAAGGGGCGCTGGCCTCGCATTTGATCGGCTATACGAATGTTGATAATTCCGGCCTTGCAGGGCTGGAGCGCAGTTTTGAGAACCACCTCGCCAGCGGTAAGGATTTGCGGCTTTCGCTCGATATTCGTGTGCAACATATCGTTCACCGCGAATTGCAACGCGCGATTGATGATTTCACGGGGATTGCAGGTGTCGGGATTGTCATGGATTTGCGCAATGGCGAGATTATTGCCGGGGTCTCCTTGCCCGATTTTGACCCGCATAATGCCGGAAGCGCGGGCGCGAATGAGATGTTCAATCGCATGACCTTGGGCGTTTATGAGCTTGGCTCGATCTTTAAGGTTTTCACCACGGCGGCGGGGTTGGAGTTGGCCAATATTCCGCTCTCAAAGCCGTTTGATGCGCGAACGCCGCTTCGTTTTGGCCGTCACACAATCAGTGATTTTAGAGGTCAAAACCGTGTTTTAACGATGGCCGAAGTCTTCATGTATTCCTCGAATATCGGGACGGCGAAAATTGCCGAAATGATCGGAGCGGAGGGATTGCGCGGTTTTTATGATGATCTTGGTTTGCTCAAACCGATGGATATTGTCTTCCGCGAAGTCGGTCGTCCGCTATCCCCGCAAAACTGGCGGCATATCAATATGCTCACCGCCTCTTACGGCCATGGTATTTCAACAACGCCGCTGCAAACCACGGCGGCGATTGCCAGCATTATGAATGGCGGTCTATTGGTCACGCCTCAATTTGTGGTCGATGCCGAAGCTCTGGAAAGCGGCGGACGCAAAAATACATTGAGCCATAACGCGCCAAGTGTGCGTGTTGTGTCCGAAGACACTTCCGAGAAAATGCGCGCCCTTATGCGTCTTGTGGTCAGCAATGGAACAGGCTCGAAGGCTGATGTTGCGGGCTATGAGGTCGGCGGCAAGACAGGAACGGCGGATAAGGTCGGCGCAAGTGGTCGCTATGAGCGCAACAAACGGATATCAAGCTTTGTCGGGATTTACCCGTCCTCCGATCCGCAATATGCGATTTTGGTGATGGTCGATGAGCCAAAGCCCAATAAGCACAGCTTCGGATTTGCAACGGCAGGCTGGGTGTCTGCTCCGGCGATGGCGCGGATCGTGTCCTCAATGGCCAGTGTTTTGGGGCAAAAGCCAGCCCTGAAGCCCAAAGAGCAGGATGCGGCGCACTCCATGTTGCAATATATCAGCGCGGGAGGGACGAATTGATGCGGGAGTCCCCTGTGAGCCAGAACAATACCAAGGCTGATAGCGCAGATAATGGCGCGCATAATAATGTCAAACGCTTTGCGGGCATCACACAAGACAGCCGCGCGGTGAAAGACGGTTATCTTTTTGCGGCGCTGCATGGCGGCAAGGTTGACGGTGCGGCCTTCATTCCGCAAGCGATCCAAAACGGCGCGGCTGCGATATTGGCCAGCCCTGAGAATATTGCGCGGTATCAGAGCGGCGGGGCGGATGAATCAGGGCTGCCGCAAGATTGCAAGCGCGATATTACTTGGATTTCTGATGATAATCCGCGCCGCAAATTGGCGTTATTGGCGGCGGAATATTACGCGGCGCAGCCTGAATTTTCAGTCGCAGTGACAGGCACAAACGGCAAGACCTCAACCGTTTATTTTGCGCAGCAAATCTGGGCGCAGATGGGTTTACCCTCGGCGGGGATTGGTACGCTCGGTGTGAGGCTTGAAGGGCTGCGTCAAGGCCAAGATCAAGATCAAAATATTGAGCTACCGCCATCGGCTTCGATGACAACACCTGATCCCGTTGCTTTGCACCGCGATTTAAAAATCTTGCAAGAGGGCGGGGTTGAGCATTTGGCGATGGAGGCTTCTTCACACGGGCTGGATCAATATCGTCTTGACGGGGTGCGGATCAGGGCGGCGGGCTTTACCAGCTTTTCGCGCGATCATCTCGATTATCACAAAACCGAGGAGGCTTATCTTGCGGCCAAGCTGCGGTTGTTTTCGGAAGTCTGTGATAAGGATGGCGCGGCCATTTTGAACGCCGATATTCCTGAATTTGAAGCGCTATCCAAGGCCGCGCTTGAGCGCGGATTGACGCTTTTATCCTATGGCTTTGAAGGCATGGCGATGAAAATTATCGCGCTGGAGAGTATGCCGAACGGCCAACGCCTTACGCTTGATGTATTCGGGCGTAGATATGATTTGCGCATTCCGCTTGCAGGGCGCTTCCAGACATATAACGCGCTTTGTGCGCTGGGATTGGTTTTGGCGGAATATCAAGATGCGCCGCCGGAGCTGGCCATAAAGGCGCTTGAAAATCTATCGAGCGTGCCGGGACGGTTGCAGCGCGTTGAGGGGCATCCTGCGGGGGCTGGCGTTTATGTTGATTATGCCCATACGCCCGATGCGATTGTCACGGCCTTACAAGCGCTTAAGCCGCATACACAGGGCAAGCTGGTTTGTATTTTCGGCTGTGGCGGGGATCGCGATGCCGGAAAACGTCCGTTGATGGGCAAGGCTGCGGCTGAGAATGCCGATATTGCAATCGTCACCGATGATAATCCGCGCAGCGAAGATCCAGCCTCTGTTCGGGCGCAGGCCGCGGCGGCTTCGGATAAAATTCTCAATATCGGCGGGCGGCGTGAGGCGATTGCGCAGGCGCTTGGAATGTTAGAAGCGGGGGATGTGCTTGTGATTACCGGCAAAGGTCACGAGCAGGGTCAGGAATTTGCCGATCATATAGAAGATTTCTGTGATGTCAGAGAAACGCAAAAGTTGCTGAAAACAATGCAAGAGGAGAGAGAGCAATGATTATCGGTGGACGCATAATGTGGTCGCATTTGAAAATGCCGAATGTGACGGTGAGTGTGCAGCCCGCACCCAAGCCCAAGATTTATATGCTCAAGGTGCAAAATATGCTTGATATGGGGCGGCATGGCCGCACCGCGATTGTCGAGCCGTTCGCCCCTGATGACGGGTTCGAGATGCTCTGGATGGATGAGGATATGCAGAGCGAGACAAAGCCGCGCCTTCCCATTCCGTATAAGATCGGGGCATTGAAATGTTTATATGCGAGCAAGAAACCGATTGCGCTCACCGATATGGATTACGTGATGAATTGCACACTCAGCGGGCGGCGGATTGAAAAGATCGTGCTCGATGTTTTGATGCCGGGTGATTTGTTGATCGTAAAGCCGAAGAAATGCCTCTCGGCGATTAAATCCATCGAAGCGCTGCGTATCGTTTCGCGTTATAAAAAACAGAAAGGACAATATCTCCATGCTGTATAGTCTTTTTGCGCCGCTGGCCGATGATTTCATCTTTTTTAATCTGTTTCGATACCTGACGTTTCGTACCGGCGGGGCGATTATGACCTCGCTGCTGATTTGCTTTTTGATTGCGCCGCGCTTTATTCGCTGGCTGAAGATGAAGCAGGCCGGCGCGAGCAATATCCGCGAATATCTCGAAGAAGCGCATGCGGGCAAGGCCGGAACGCCGACAATGGGCGGGCTGATGGTTTTGGTGGCGGTGACGATCTCAACGCTGCTTTGGGCGAATTTGGCCAATCCGTTTGTGTGGTTTGCGTTGATCGTGATGGTCGGTTATGGCGCGATCGGGTTTTTCGATGATTTCCTCAAGCTGACCAAGAAAAACTCCAAGGGCTTGCCGGGGCGCATAAAGCTACTGTGTCAGGTGACGATTGCACTGCTGGTTTCCATCGGGGTGATGATCGTGCTGCCGCCGCATTTGCAAAGCCATATCGCTATTCCGTTCTTCAAGGATCTGTTTATCAATATCGGCTGGTTTTTTGCGGTTTGGGCGGTGCTGGTGATTGTCGGCGCATCGAATGCGGTGAACCTGACCGATGGTCTGGACGGGCTGGCGATTGTGCCTGTGGCGATTGCCGCCGCGTGTTTCGGGTTGATCGCTTACCTTGTCGGGCGTACCGATTTCACCGATTACCTCAAAATCCCCTATGTTCCGGGGACGGGCGAACTGGCGGTGATTTGCGGCGCGCTGATCGGCGGGGCGATGGGTTTTTTGTGGTACAATGCCCCGCCTGCGATGGTATTCATGGGCGATACCGGATCACTCGCCATGGGCGGGGTTCTGGGCGCAATTGCCATCATGACCAAACAGGAATTGGTGCTTGCGATTATCGGCGGTTTGTTTGTGCTGGAAACCGTTTCGGTGATTGTGCAGGTCGTTTCCTTTAAGCTCACGGGCAAGCGAGTCTTTGCCATGGCGCCGCTCCACCATCATTTTGAAAAAAAGGGCTGGTCGGAACCGACAATAGTGATTAGATTCTGGATTATCGCTGTTATATTGGCACTAATCGGATTGGCGACGCTCAAGTTGCGTTAACAAGTTGCGTTAAATTGTTATTTGTATGATTGACCTTAAAACTTATATCGACACGCTGGAGAAAAAAACCGTTGCCGTCCTCGGCTTGGGCGCTTCGGGTATCTCTTGCGTGAGGGCGCTCGTCAAGGCGGGGGCAAAGGTCTATGCATGGGATGATTCGCAAGAGGCTTGCGCGCAGGGTGCAGAGGCAGGGGCGGAGATTGTCACGCTCAATGCCAAAACGCTGGGCGAATGTGATGCCTTGATTGCCGCCCCTGGCGTGCCGCTGAATTTCCCTGAGCCGCATCCTGTTATTCTGGCCGCGCAAGATGCGGAGATTGAAATTTTAGGGGATATCGAGCTGTTCTATCGCGCCGCGCCGGATCGCAAGATTATCGCGGTGACGGGTACGAACGGCAAATCCACAACCGTCACTTTGATCCACCATATTTTGCAGGAATGCGGGGTCAAGGCAGTTTTGGGCGGCAATATCGGAACGCCTGTTCTTGATCTGAAACTCCCGCCCAAAAATGGCGGTGTGATTGTGCTGGAGCTGTCATCATTCCAGCTTGATCTCTGCAGAAAATTCACGCCCGATATCGGCGTTTTGCTCAATCTCAGCCCCGATCATATCGACCGTCACGGCACGATGGAGGCCTATGCCGCGATCAAGGAAAAGATTTTTAATCGTTTCGGACGTGATGGAGGCGGCGCGGTGATCGGTATTGACGACCCGTATAGCAAAGAGATTTTCGAGCGGCTTAAAATCGCGCAAGACCGCCGCATCGTTCCGGTATCGGTGCAAGATACACCCCAGCGCGGAGTGTATGTGGCGGGCAATAGCTTGATGGATGCGCTGGATGTTGATGTGAGCAGCGCTTCGGATTCAGACTCCGCTATAAACGCAACCACCAGTACAAACACCAGCACAAACACCGCGCTTGAGGTTGGCTCTCTTGCGAATATCACCAAACTGCACGGCCTGCACAATTACCAAAACGCAGCGATTGCCTATGCTGTGGCGCGGCTTTTGGGGCTGGATTCGCAAGCGGTTTTGGAGGCGATTAAAACCTTCCCCGGCCTTGCACACCGTCAATTCCCGCTCAAAGTTATCAACGGCGTGGCCTATATCAATGACAGCAAGGCTACCAATGCCGATGCGGCCGGAAAGGCGCTGGCATCCTTCCGCAATATTTATTGGATTGTCGGCGGCAAACCCAAGGATGGCGGTTTGAAGGGGCTTGAAGTCTATAAGGAGAATATCAAACATGCCTTTTTGATCGGTGAGGCGCGGGAAGATTTTGCGCTATGGATGGATCTGAACGGCATTGAGCATAGCGATTGCGGCACGCTGGATAAAGCGCTCGCGGCGGCGCATGCGCTCGCACAAGACCAGCGCGGCCAACCGGGCGGGGCGGGGGTGGTATTGCTCTCTCCGGCTTGTGCCTCTTACGATCAGTTTAAATCTTTCGAGCATCGCGGCGATGTGTTTGCGCAGCTTGTGGCGGCCTTGCCTGATGATGACGCTGCGGCACAAAGTGATTTAGTATCTGCAACGGGAGGGACGCGCTAGACCATGCTTTTTTCCCGTACCGATCAATCATTTCTGGGGCGCTGGTGGTGGACGCTCGACAGGCCGATGATGACGGCGTTTTTTATCCTGATGGGGATTGGCATTGTTATGGTCACAACCGCCAGCCCGCCCGTTGCGGCGCATTTGGGCTTGGGCGATTTCCATTTTCTGATTCGTCATCTGGTGTTTATGGTGCCTTCGGTTGTCTTTCTGGTTGTGGTGTCGATGATGGCGCCGCGTATGATCTGGCGCATGTCTTCGCTGCTGTTTATCGGCGGCTTGGTGGCGATGGTGGCGGTGCTGTTTTATGGCGTTGAGATTAAGGGGGCGCGGCGCTGGATTCATGTCGCTGGTTTTTCGCTGCAGCCGAGTGAGTTCATAAAGCCCGCATTCGCCGTGGTGTCGGCGTGGTTTATGGCGCGGCAAAAGGACAATATCATCAACGGCAAATCAGGCGGCGGCGGATATATTATCGCGATTGCAATCTTCGGCTTGAGCGCGGGATTGCTGATTGCGCAGCCTGATTTGGGGATGTGCGTGATTTTGGGCTGTATCTTTATGACGCAGATTTTCCTTGCTGGGTTTCCGTTTCGCTGGCTGTTCTTGCTGGTCGGGACGGGGGCGGCGGGAATTTTCGGCGCTTATGTATCCTTGCCGCATGTGCGCAGCCGCTTTGACCGCTTTTTGGATCCGTCGAGCGGTGACAATTACCAGATTGAAAAATCGCTGGAGGCCATCAAGAATGGCGGCGTTTTTGGTGCAGGGCCGGGGCAGGGCGAGATCAAGCTGTTGCTTCCCGATGCGCATGCTGATTTTATCTTTGCTGTTGCCGCAGAGGAGATGGGGCTGCTCTCGCTGCTGATTATTATCGGCGTGTTTTTCTTTATCCTGTATCGCGGTTTTAACCGTTTGATGGAGGCGCAAGATATGTTCAGCGTTTTGGCGGTGGGCGGATTGCTGGCGATGTTCGGGCTGCAAGCCTTCGTGCATATGGGCTCGGCGCTCCATTTGCTGCCGACAAAGGGGATGACCTTGCCGCTGATTAGCTATGGCGGCTCGTCGATGATGTCGATTTGTCTGTCGATGGGAATTGTTATGGCCTTGACACGCCGCCAATCCCGTACCAGCATCTCCAAAGGTGGGCTCTCGATGTTTCATCGCAAAAACCAGACAGCGGTGTCATCAGCATCAGCGTCTTCATCAGCGTGACCATCCGCATACATAACCGCCGCCCGCAATCGGCATCTTTATAGGCAAAAGGCAAGTGTGAACCATGAAATCGAATAACAATCTGATTGTCTTGAGCGCAGGCGGCACGGGCGGGCATATGACTCCGGCGCGGGCTTTGGGGCTGGATTTGCTCTCGCGCGGCTTTCGGGTTGAGGTCATCACCGATACGCGTGGGCAAAAATTCGCTCAGCTCTTTGAGGGGATGCCGATGCATGTCGTTAAGGCGGGAACGCTCGGCAGCGGAATTTCGGGCAAAGTTTCCGGCATGGTTCATTTGGGGCTTGGCATTCTCAAAGCCCGCAAAATCCTGAAAAAGCTCCAGCCCGCCGCCGTGATCGGGTTTGGCGGCTATCCGTCCGTGCCGGGGGTATATGCCGCGCAAAAGCTTGGTATCCCGACAATTATCCATGAGCAAAACGCCGTGATCGGCAAGGCCAATGCATTTTTGGCAGGCAAGAGCGACCGTATTGCTTCCTCCTTGCCTGAGCTTATCGGCCTTAGCGATGCCGAGAAAAAGAAATGCGTGATCACCGGAAATCCGGTGCGTCCTGAAATTGCCGCTTTGTTCACTCAGCCCTATCCGACACCAAAGCGTGACGGGGAGCTGACAATTCTGATTATGGGCGGCTCGCTCGGCGCACGGGTGCTCAGCGAGATTGTGCCCGAAGCGCTCTCGATGCTCGATTACGAACACCGCGCCCGCCTGAGGATTGTACAGCAATGCCGCGCCGAGGATCTGGAGCGGGTGCGCGCGCGTTATGAGGAATCGAGTATTCAGGCCGAGCTGGCAACGTTCTTCGATGATATTCCGCAGCGTTTATCAGCGGCGCATCTGGTGATTGCCCGCTCCGGCGCGAGTACGGTGGCCGAGGTGGCGACAGCGGGACGTCCGGCTATTTTCGTTCCCGCGACCTATCACGCCGATCAGCAGCAGAAAATGAACGCCGATGCCATTGCCGATAGCGGCGGCGCGTGGGTGATGACCGAGGCGGGCTTTACCCCCGAAGCCCTGATGGCGCGGGTGGAAACCTTTTTGCAAAATCCTGAAAACTTGTTCAAGGCGGCGGAAAATGCGCGCAATTGCGGCAAGCCCGATGCGGCGCGCAAGCTTGGCAATCTGGTCACCGCACTTGTCAGCGGCTGGAATTGATGCAATTATCGAAAAAATAACGGCAAATTTTTTCTCAGGAGAAAAACCATGAAATCCATGAGTCATGATATCGGCGTGATCCATTTTGTTGGCATTGGCGGAATCGGCATGAGCGGTGTCGCCGAGGTGCTCAACACGCTGGGCTATAAGGTGCAAGGCTCGGATATCGGGGAAAGCGCCAATGTCAAACGCTTGCAAGCCCAAGGCATTAAGGTTTTTATCGGTCATGAAGCCGATAATATCAAAATTTCCGCCAATGAATATTGCGCGGCGGTGGTGATTTCTTCGGCGATCAAAAAGGATAACCCAGAACTTGAAGCGGCGCGGCGGGCAAAAATTCCGATCGTGCGGCGTGCGGAAATGCTGGCCGAATTGATGCGGATGAAAAGCGCGATTGCGATTGCCGGAACGCATGGCAAGACCACGACAACCTCCATGATCGGCCAGATGCTTGAAACGGCGGGCTTTGACCCGACCGTTATCAATGGCGGTATCGTCAATGCTTACGGCACAAATACTCGCATGGGTGAAAGCGAATGGATGGTGGTTGAAGCCGATGAGAGCGACGGCACATTCACGCGCCTGCCCGCCAGTGTTGCGGTGGTCACGAATATCGACCCTGAACATCTCGATCATTACGGCGATTTTGATAATGTCCGCAAGGCGTATCGCCAGTTTATCCAGAACCTGCCATTTTATGGCTATGCGGTTTTGTGCATCGATCATCCGGAGGTGCAAAGCATGATCTCCGAGATTACCGACCGTAAGGTTATTACCTATGGCTTTAATCCGCAGGCCGATATCCGCGCCACCAATATCCGTATTACGCTGGATGGCTCCAGCTTTGATGTCAGCGTATCACCGCATTTGAACGGCGGTAAGGCGCTGGAGCTTAAAGACGTGCAGATGAGCGCCCTTGGCGAACATAATGTGCTCAACTCGCTGGCGGCGATTGCGATTGCCGTGGAAATGAATGTGGCCGCGGCGCTGATTAAAAAAGGGCTGGCCGATTTCGGTGGGGTCAAACGCCGCTTCACCAAGACGGGGCAGGTCGATAACATCACGATTATTGATGATTACGCTCACCACCCGACCGAAATTGAAACGGTGCTCAAGACCGCACGCCGCGCACTATCCGAAAGCAAAGGCCGCGTCATTGCGGTGATGCAGCCGCACCGTTATTCGCGTTTGCATGATTTGTTCGAGCCGTTTTGCACCTGTTTTAACGATGCCGATAGTGTGATTATCGCCGATGTCTATGCGGCGGGCGAGGCGCCGATAGCGGGCATGGATAAGGCCGGATTGGTGCAAGGGATTCGGGCGCATGGTCACCGTGATGTGCGGGCGCTTCCCGATAAAAGTGAGTTGGCGCAGATGCTTTCCGATATGGCCGCCCCCGGTGATTTTGTGATTTGTATGGGCGCGGGTGATATTACGGGCTGGGCTTACGCTCTGCCGGAACAGCTTGCGGCCATTCTCAAAAAATCGGTAAACGCGGCATAGCTATTGTGTCTACGCCTCGGTGGTTAAATACGTTCGGTTTGGTTTGACAAATAAGGAATTAAATCCTAAAATGCAGCAGGACTTGGTGAAAGCCGGAGTGCGTGGAGCACTCACCTATGACGCGCCGATTGGCGCTCAAAGCTGGTTTGGATGCGGCGGAACGGCCGATTTATTGTTCGAACCGCTTGATATTGCGGATATGGAGCTGTTCTTTTCGCTCTGTCCGCCGAGCTTACCGATTATGATTATCGGTGGGCTGGCCAATACGATTGTACGCGATGGCGGAGTCCGCGGCGTGTGCGTTCGCTTGGGCAAAAACTTCTCCGCCATTCGTCGCTTGGGCGATGAGCCGTATTTCTCCGTTGGCTGCGGAGCGCTCAATGGCTCGGTTGCGGCGGCGGCGGTAAAGGCCGGAATCGGAGGGCTGGAGTTCCTTTCGGGCATTCCGGGGAGTGTCGGCGGGGCGCTGGCGATGAATGCCGGCGCATATGGCACGGAGATGAAAGATGTTTTGATCGGTGTGCGCGGTTTCAAAAAAGACGTGGGGCGAGTGGGGCGAGTGGGGCGAAACGACCCGCTTATTCAATTAACCCGGGATGATTTGCACATGTCTTATCGCCATAGCGAAATTCCCGATGGCTTGATTATCACGGAATGCATCGTGAAAGGCGTGGTCGAGGATTACGAAACGGTCAAGGCGCGGATGAACGATATTAAAGCCAAGCGTAATGAAACCCAGCCTATCCGCGAGAAAACGGGCGGCTCGACCTTTGCCAATCCCTCAAGCGTGGAACTGCAAATTGCGGGATTGCCAGAGGGCACAAAGGCTTGGCAAATCGTCGATCAGGTCGGCGGCAGGGGCTTAACGCTGGGCGGGGCAATGATTTCGGAGCTGCATGCCAATTTCATGATTAACACAGGTACAGCCACCGCCAGCGACCTTGAAGGCTTGGGCGAGGAGATTATCACCCGCGCTTATGAGGCCTTCGGCTTTAAGCTGCGCTGGGAGATCAAGCGGATCGGATCGCCGTGACTTCTTGACATAGTTAAAATAAATCGCTAAATGGTAAATGGTTTGATCTTTAGGGAGATATAAAAATGGCTATGTATAAAGAAGACCCACCAATAACAGATTCTATCAGAATCGGGTGCTTTAACCGACTAAAAGCTGAAGGGCATAGCTTTATGGTTGAGGCGGATCAGTTTTTGGAAGACAAGTACTGCATAACATCATCGAGTATTTTGCGAGGTGTTCGTATAGATAGAGTACAGCAAGATCTCACATCAATTTATTCTGAAGTTGGAAAAATTGGGATCAAGCGCGTATACGATCTTAAAGGCGATTTTCATACAGCTCGTGTTGGCGGTTTAGAATTGTTGCCAATTCAGGATGTGATCGCTGTAGAGCGTGCTCTTGAAAGAGATCGAGCACTAGGCGATTATAAGCGCAGATTGGCTGAAATTCCTTTGTTGGATAGGGTTTTAGGGCGTTTTCCTGACTAAGCCATAGTCTTTTAAAGCTTTGGAATCCGCTCGTAAATATCGGGCAGGTCATTCTCGATCAACACAAGGTCTTTGTCCTGAATATTATCATCAAGCCATTCTTGCGCTTGGGCGAAGCTTTCCATCTCCAAAAGCATTTGATTGGAGCGCGATTTTTCCTTGAAGCCCTGAACGAAAGTCTTGATGCGCTTGGGTTGGATGGCGATACAAATATCACAGCTTTCCGCTGCCAGCCCGCCGATCTGATAATGGATTTCGTCATGCGCGCCGCCAAGCTCAACCATGCCGGGAGTAATCAAAATTTTACGGCGCTTCTTACCGACGAGGAACAAAAGATCAAGCGCCGAGCGAAAACCAAGCGGGTTTGAGTTATAGGCATCGTCAATCAAATAGCCCTTATTCAGCTTTTTGACTTCAAGGCGGTGCGGGACTTGCGGAACGGTTTTCAGGGCATTGATAACGATTTGTGGTTCAATCCCCATCGTGCAGGCCGTGGCAAATGCCAGCCCGATATTATCGGTGTGATGCAAGCCGAAAAGCGGGACGTTGAGCGAGTAAAACGTATCCTTCCAGCGCAGATCAATTTCCAGCCCGTCAAGCGTTTGCACATTCTTTTCGATGATAAGCTGGTTTGTGACCGCGCTGCCCGTCACAATAAAGCTCGCCTCATGGTTATCACGGATATCTTGCGTGTAGGGAAAGCGCAGGGTTTTTTCGTGAACGATGACCTTACCGTCGCGCCGCAGCGCCGCCTGCGCCAGTTCAAATTTTGTCTCTGCAACGGTTTCCAGCGTTTTAAAGCGTTCGAAATGGGCATGACCGATCGCTGAAATAATTCCAAAATCGGGCGGAGCAAGGCGGCACAGGCGATCAATCGAGCCGCGCCCATATGCGCCCATTTCCACAACGAAATAGCGCACAGTATCATCGAGCTGCTCCCGAACGATGCGGGCAATACCCATCGGCGTATTGACACTGCCCGGTGTGATAAGCGTCGGAGCAACACTGCTCAGGATATGGCCGAGAATATGTTTAACCGAAGTTTTGCCGTAAGAGCCCGTCACGCCGATAACGGTCGGGCTGAGCGTTACAAGCTTTTGATTGGCCTCTTTCCAAAACCGTCCCTGATTGAAATTTTCAAACGGTTGCAAAAAGGCGTTGGCGGCCACCAATAAGAGCGGGATAAGTTGTACCGCCAGAACCCAAAGGAGCGGAATGCCGATGAGCTGTGCCGCTACACCTGCGGGGATACATAAAAATAGCGCGCTGAAGAAAATGCGCCGCGCCCGCGCCGTAAAGGCCAGTTTTTTCTTGGAGTCCTTGCGCGGATCAGGCTCGAAATAGCTGACAAAAGCAAAGGCCAGCACAATGGCCAGATGCGCGATAAATTGCAAATCGCTGTCGAGAAAAAACCAGCCAATTCCCGCGAGCAGCGCAACAAATGAGAATTTTTTATCAAAAACCCTGTGGCGGATAATCCAGCTTAAGAACCGCTCGCCGTCATATTCCTCCTGTTGGAAGGCGTGAAGATAGGTGAAGAGCCGTTTGACGGTAAAGCCGATAAAAGCAAGAAAGACAATAAAGGAAATCAGCGCATTGGGATCAAAATTGGTCATGGTTTATAGCGCAATCCTGTTTTTGTCGTTTGTCGGTTTTTGTATATTTATAAAAATATTTCAGGGTTTGGTGTGTTCTTTTACAAAATCATCAATCAAGCCCGCGACCTGATGCCGCCCTGATGATAATACAGAGTAATGGTCTTGACCATGCAAAATATGAAGCTGTGAATTTTTGATAAGCCTATGAAATCGTTCTCCAAATTCGGGCGGGGTTTCGCTGTCATTTTCACCATATATCAAAAGCGTCGGCGCGGAGATATTTTGCGCCTGCGCGGTTAAATCTTCGCGGATAACGTTTCTGAAAATCTCGCGCATCTCCCCTGCATTTTGGTAATCGCGGCTGGCATAGCACCGGAACAGCTTGTCCTGATCGAGAAGTCCCAGCAAAGCCAGCTTTTTGAGGGATTGATAGATGAGGGCGCGGGTTTTGCGCTTTAGTTTTTGTAAGAGCGAGTGTTTGCGCTGCAGCCCCGCCCCCGCGATGATAATCAGCTGGCCGACCAGATCGGGGTGATGGCTGGCGAGTTGCAGTCCGACCCGTCCGCCGAAAGAATGGCCGATCCAGATGATTTTGCCGTGGCGGTCGATGAGCCTTGATTGTTTTAAATGATCCGCAATCGCATCGGCGTAATCTTTGGTGCTCCAATCGTCCTGCGGCTTGGGGGATGCGCCGAAGCCTGGAAAATCAAGCAGGCAATGCGCGCCAAGCGCTTGTAAGGATTGTGCGAGCGCCTCAAAGGCCTTGCCGCTCTGCCCCCAGCCATGCCCCCAGATGATAAGCGGGCGGGGATGGTGAGCGCTTTTGCTCTGGCTCTCTTTCTCGCTTTCATTTTGTTCATCACGCGCCGTTTCGGGCGCTTCGCTGATAGAGTGGCCGAGCGCCGTATAGTAAAATTGAGTGTTCTTCGCTGTGAACGATTGCATAGCTTTTTCTTTCAAGAGCCGTATTTTCCAGTTATATTGTATATAGTCTTCCAGCCTGATAATGCATCAGCATCGAATTTTCTGAAATCTCTACACTGAAATTTATACTAAAAATGACAGATAAGAAAACAATAGCGGTATTTTTTGGCGGGCGCTCGCCTGAACATGATGTGAGCGTCGTGACGGGCTTGCAGGTGCTCCAAGCGATTGACCAAAGCCGCTTTCACGCTTTTCCGGTTTATATTACGACCGATGGCCGCTGGTTTACGGGCGATGGTTTGCGTGAGCGGAAGAATTATATCCCTGACCGCACGATGCTGGCGGGGCTGCGTGAGGTCACGCTGGATGTGAATGCGGGTAGCGCTGCGGGCGGGGTTTTGCTGCCGCGTAAAGTCGGTTTATTTGGCGGCGGCAAGCCGATCCGCTTTGATGTCGCTATTCCCGCTTTTCATGGCCTGTTTGGTGAAGACGGGAATTTACAGGGCGTTTTCGAGATTGCCAAAACGCCTTATACGGGCATGCGAACGCCCGCCTCGGCGGTGACGATGGATAAAGCGCTATCCAAGCGCCTGATGCAAAATCTGGGTATTCCGACCCTGCCGTTTGCGTTGCTGCGCCGCCCTGAGAGCGGTTATCAGATTCCGCCCGATGAATGCGCGAAGCAGCTTGAGGGCTTGAGCTTTCCTGTGTGCGTCAAGCCGTGTCATCTCGGCTCTTCGATCGGCGTTGCGAAATGCAATACGGCGGAAGAGGTTAGCGCCTGCCTGCCCGCGATTTTCAAATATGATGCGGCGGCGATTGTTGAGCCGTTTGTTGAAAATCTGATCGAATATAATGTCGCTGTCGCAAAAATGGGCGGGCAGATCGTGACCTCAGCGATTGAGCGTCCGAAGGCGTCCTCGGAATTGTTGGACTTCAAACAGAAATATCTCTCGGGCGGTGATGCGAATAAGAGCGGCCAGAAAATGCCGGGACAAAGCAGCGAGGGGATGTTATCGCTGACCCGTGAACTCAACCCGCCATTGCCGCCGGAGGCTGAGGGCAATATCCGTCGCTGGGCAAGTTTATTTTATGAAGCCGTTGACGGGACGGGCGCGCCGCGGATTGATTTTATCGGCAATAGCAAGACGGGCGAGATTTGGATGAATGAGATCAATCCATGCCCCGGCTCGTTCGGGTATTTCCTGTGGGAGGCTTCAAAAGAGCGCCCGATCTTGTTTACAAAATTCCTGACGCATTTAATCGAAGAGGCGATGGTTTGTGCGAAATCCGCCGCCATTCCCGCCGACCCCGTTCCGATGGATGCGCGTTTGCACAGGAGGTCAACGACATAGCATGATAACGTTGGGCAAAAAGAAAAAAGGCGCAAGACGGGCTTATGTCCGTAGACCTGCGCGCAAGTTGGACTTTTTCATTCTGTGGTTCAAGCGCTTTGGGATTGCGTTTTGCGTGACCGGCATTGTGCTATGGGCGGGGGCGATGCTCTGGCTTAATGGCAGTATTGATAAGGCGGGTTATTGGACGCAAAACAAAGTGCTGGATATGACCGTGGATGCCGGATTTTCTGTTGAAAATATCCTCGTTGAAGGCCGCCGCCATGTCGAGCCTGATATATTGATGGCCATCTTGGATGTGCAAAAGGGCGATCCGCTTTTTATCTTCCACCCGCAAAGAGCGCAAATGCAGATTGAAAAAATCTCATGGGTGAAATCGGTTCTGGTTGAGCGCCGCTTCCCCGATACGATTTATGTCCGTCTTGAAGAGCGCGAGCCGCTGGCGCTTTGGCAGAAGGATCAAAAGCTGTATCTGGTTGACCGCGAAGGCAAAATTTTAACCGATCATCAGCTGCGCCGCTTTGAGGATTTGCTGATGATCTATGGCGAAAATGCCCCGCAGCACGCCGATCGCTTGATACAGACTTTGCGCGCCGAACCTGAAATTCTGGCGCGGCTGGAATCGGCGAGCTGGGTCGGTGATCGTCGCTGGGACTTAAAAAGCAAGAACGGGATTTTGGTTAAATTGCCGGAGCAGGATATCGGTCTTGCGCTGCGCCGCCTTGCCGACACCCAGTCGAGCAATGCAATTCTGGATAAGAGCCTTGAGCATATTGACCTGCGCGGCGCTGACCGTATTATTGTGCAAACAGCGCCCGGAAAGGTGCAAGAATACAATCTTGAGCATCTTATCAAAGCCGGATTTGAAAACGGCAGCGATATTTAAAGGATGATTGATGTTTGTATAGGGGCAATCTGTCGGGCAATTATTTCGGGTATGTGTTCGGGCATATCACCTGAGAAGCGTAACAATACGAATATGATTTAAGGTCTAGGGTCTTTCGATGAAACACAGAAAAAAGCCGCGCGGGTCGTTATTGGCCGCTCTGGATATTGGCAGCACCAAGATTGCCTGTTTTATCGGCCGTGTTATCGATGATGAAGGCACGTTCGAGGTCTTGGGCGTTGGTCATCAACCCTCACAAGGCATCAAGAACGGAACGGTTGTTGATCTGGACAAGGCCGAAGCGGCCATTCGTCATACGGTTCACGCGGCGGAGAAAATGGCGGCTGAAATCATGAAAGGCTATCCGCTGCGGGAGGTGGTTGTGAATGTACCAGGTGTGCATGCGCTCTCGCAATCGCATAGCGCCGATGTGAAAATTCTGGGGCATGAAATTTCCGACAATGATATCCGCCGCGCTCTGGCCAAGGCGCAGGAAGAGGAAATAAACGAAAGTTATGAGCTGGTGCATACAATCCCCGTGGGTTACCGCGTTGACGGGCATAGCGGTATCAATGAGCCGCGCGGCATGTACGGCCATGACATGCATGTCGATATTCATTTGGCGCTGGCCGATATCGGGGCTTTACGGAATATGGCGACCTGTATCGAGCGCAGCCATTTGGATATTGCCGCGCTTTGTGTGTCCTCTTATGCAGCGGGGCTGGCAACTTTGGTTGAGGATGAAATGGATCTGGGTTGTACCGTGATTGATATGGGCGGCGGCGTAACTTCGGTGGCGGTGTTCCAGAACAATGCGCTTATTTTTACCGATGCACTGCCGATTGGCGGGCGGCATGTGACCAATGATATCGCGCAAGGCCTGACAACCTCGATTGCCGATGCCGAGCGCTTAAAAATCCTTTATGGCAGTGCGATGGCCTCCAACACCGATCAGAGCGAGTTGATTGATGTTCCCAAGATTGGCGAGGATGAGCGATCAGGCCCCAATCATGTGCCGCGTTCGATATTGGTCGGTATGATCCAGCCGCGGCTTGAGGAGATTTTCGAACTGATCCGCGCAAGGCTGAATGATAGCGGGATTGGCCAGAATATCGGGCGGCGCGTTGTGCTGACGGGCGGTGCGTCACAGGTTCCGGGGATGCGCGATCTGGCGGGACTTGTGCTGGATAAGCAGGTGCGTTTGGGCAAGCCGATCCGCCTGTCCGGCCTTCCCGATGCAGTGAGTGGCCCCGCCTTTGCGACCACTGCGGGATTGCTGACCTATATTTCAGAGCGTTCTGATGAAATGCCAGCCGATATTATGGCGCAGGTCGAGCCGGGAACGCTTTGGGAGCGTGTAAAATATTGGCTCCGCGAAAATTGGTAGTATTTTTTTCGTGGTTTTTTAAGTTTACGTTCCAAATACAGAAAACTTCTTACTAAAATTATCCACAGATTGCGGCGAGTAAAGTTTTTTTCTCAAAACCGCGCTGCGACTCATTTTTGAATAAGTCGAATTGTTTAATCCTTGGAAAGGCTTGGTTGTGTTTTTTGCAATTTGATCTCAAGGAATGATATATTTAATACAAGAGTAATCCACAGCAATATCCTGTAATTCCAAGTTTTTCTCCTTTTCTGAGTTTTTAATCTTACCTACACTCCTTCGCAGGGAATCATTCCCGATTCAAAAATTACTCAGGCGTAAAAACTTTTCAGGCGTTACAGGCATTCAAAGAGGTTTTAAAACATGATCAATATCAAAATGCAGTCCAAAGAAGTGCATAAACTATCACCTAAGATCATTGTGATCGGTATTGGTGGTGCTGGCGGTAACGCTGTAAACAATATGATCTCCTCTAATCTGGAAGGTTGTGAGTTTCTGGTGTGCAACACCGACGCTCAAGCTCTGGAGCACTCGCTTTCTGAAAATAAGTTGCAGCTTGGTGTAAATGTCACTGGTGGCTTAGGAGCTGGTTCAAAGCCTGAAATTGGCCGTGCTGCTGCTGAAGAGTCTCTTGAAGACATCATGAAATATTTGGATGGTGCGAATATGGCATTTGTAACCGCTGGAATGGGCGGCGGTACAGGAACAGGCGCGGCGCCCGTAATTGCCAAAGCTTGCCGTGAAAAGGGCATCTTGACTGTTGGTGTCGTTACAAAGCCGTTTCATTTCGAAGGCGCGCACCGTATGAAAATGGCTGAAGCTGGCCTTGAAGAAATGCAAGATTACGTTGATACGCTGATCGTTATTCCAAATCAGAATTTGTTCCGCGTGGCCAATGAAAAAACCACATTTGCTCAGGCTTTCCAGCTGGCGGATTCTGTGCTGCAAGCCGGTGTTCGTGGTGTTACCGATTTGATGGTACGCCCGGGCCTTGTTAACCTTGATTTTGCTGATATCCGCACCGCGATGCTGGAGATGGGCAAGGCGATGATGGGTACAGGCGAGGCTGAAGGTGAGAAGCGTGCGCTGGAAGCGGCGGAAGCTGCGATTAACAATCCGCTTCTTGATGATGTATCCATGAAAGGCGCGCATGGGGTTATCATCAATATCTCTGGTGGTTATGACATGACGCTTTACGAAGCAGACGAGGTTTGCGACCGCATTCGCAATGAGGTTGATCCTGATGCGAATATTATATTCGGTGCAACATTTGATGAGGCTCTGGAAGGTAAAATGCGGGTTTCGATTGTTGCGACGGGTATTGATCGCGATGGCGAGGTGCTTCGTCGTTCGGGTAAAGATGATGTTTCAATTTCCGCAACGCCTGTCGGGGGCAATAACAAGCCAACTGGCGGCATAGATTTCCAATCAGGATATAAAGTGGCGGAAGTGCAAAATTCTCAATCGCAGCAATATAATCCGGCTTCTGTTGTTCAAAAAGGAGCCCCCCCTTCATCTTTTAAGGCGTTACAGTCAGCTGCGGTGCAAACGAATACGCTAGCAAGGCCCTCTGTGCAGGATCAAGAATCAGATATGTTCGATCACGCACGCTATTCAGACGCTGCAGAAAATGGTGAATTGCCGCATAACACAGCAATGCGCGGCACGCGATTTAAAGATTCCTTTATTCCTCCGCTTCCTGCGCAGCCGGAGTTTTATGAGGGGGCGCAAGCTGTCGTCGCTGATCAAACATCTTCGCGCTCCGCCGCTAGTGTGAGTTATAGCACACTTGTCAAATCAGGTGAGGTTAATCGTTCTTCAACTGCCGGAACATCTGCGGCATTGACGCTCAACCCGCCAAGGCAGCCTGTCGGTACAAATGAAAAGCGTAAAACGCCGTCTTTGTTTGAACGGATTACAGGCACTGTGCAGCAGACAATTGAAGGCGCGATAGGCAGCGTTCGTGATGAATCTGTGACACGGCGTTCTACACCATCCTTTCATGAGCAGCAACAAACGCAGCGTCAGGATTTATCGGCAGCGTCACAAGGCATGCTGAACATTGATGCCCCTGCGGCAAAACCTTTGGCGCATGGCAAGGAAGAAGAGCTGGATATTCCTGCATTCTTGCGTCGTCAGGCCAATTAAGGTTTCTGATTGCATTAGGTGTATAGCGCAATTTTTTAAAAAAGCCCTGATTTATAGGGCTTTTTTTGTGTCTTGGATTTGGGCTCATAAGGCAATTGTAACAATTCGCAACAAAGTGTTATTTGCCGCAAAACAGCAGAGTTCTTATATTATAAGAGGTAATGAATATAAGTGAGATTTTAACAAAAATGATGCAAACAACGGTAAAACATTCGGTTTCTGTACGCGGTATTGGCCTGCATACGGGCAAGCCGATCACTATGACATTTCAGCCCGCTGAGGCTGAAAGCGGCATTGTTTTTGTGCGTAGCGATCTTCCCACAGCACAAGGCGAGATTCCCGCTCTGTTCGACTATGTGATTGACACGCAGCTTTGCACTGTGATTGGTAATGAATTTGGCGCGCGTGTTGGCACGATTGAACATGTGATGTCCGCTTTACGGGCGATGGGGGTTGATAATCTCCGTATTGAAATTGATGGGCCTGAAGTGCCGATCATGGATGGTAGCGCGATGCCATTCGTTGAGATGATTGAAAGCGCTGGTGTTGAAAGCTTGAGCATGCCGCGTAAGATGATTAAGGTTTTGCGAGAAGTGCGCTTTGAAGAAGGTGGCCGTAGTGTTTCTTTGAAGCCAGCCGATCACGCCGTTTTCGCTGGAGAGATTGAATTTCCACACCCCGCTATTGGCCGCCAGACATTCTCGACAGCCTTGCTGAATGGCAATTTTGTTCATGATATTGCAACGGCACGTACCTTCGGCTTTATGAAGGATGTTGAAATGATGCGTGCCAATGGCTTGGCGCTGGGCGGCTCGCTTGAAAATGCCATTGTGCTGAATGACACAAGCGTCCTGAACGCTGAAGGGCTGCGTTATGCGGATGAATTTATTCGCCATAAGCTTCTGGACGCGATTGGTGATTTATATCTTGCGGGCGGTCAGATTTTGGGCGCGTATGACAGCTATAAGGCGGGACATTATACGAATAATATGCTTTTGCGGGCGCTATTCGCGGATGAGCGGAATTATATGATCGTTTCGGCTGTGCCTCAGCTTTCTGCTGTGTCTTCGTCTGGCGTTAGTCTTAGCGCGCAATAAAAATTCTCTCAATAATCACAAAAACCTGCTGATTCGCTCTTTCCTTCGGGCGCTAACCTGTCTATTTTCAAAGGTAGAAATGAGGAGTTTCACCATGGCTTTGCGTCACATAATTTTTCTGCTGTTTCCTGCGCTGCTGATCTTGGCGGCATGTTCTTCTTCTAATACTGATGTACAACAGGAATTGCCAGCCGAAGAGCTGTATCAAAGGGCATCACAGGCCTTGGATCGCAGAAATTATGTTGAAGCAACGCGGTTCTTTGAAGAGGTTGAGCGCCAGCATCCCTATTCCGAATGGGCGACACGGGCGCAGCTCATGGCAGCGTTTTCGTCTTACCAAGGTCAAAGCTATGATGAGGCGGTGATTGCGCTTGACCGTTTTATCCAGCTTCATCCAGGGCATAAAGATATTGCCTATGCGCATTATTTGCGGGCGCTGTGTTTCTATGAGCAAATCTCTGATGTACGCCGTGACCAGCAATTTACGATTGAGGCGCTCAATGCGCTGGACGGCGTTGTCAAACGCTTCCCCGATACAGAATATGCCCGCGATGCGTCTCTCAAGATGGATTTGGCGCTTGACCATTTGGCCGGAAAGGAAATGGAAGTCGGGCGTTATTACCTCAACCGCGGACATATTAACGCGGCGATCAACCGTTTTAGAACCGTTGTAACGAATTACCAGACCACAACTCATGTCGCTGAGGCTTTGCACCGCCTTGTTGAGGCCTATGTCACGCTGGGGCTGAAGGATGAGGCTTACCGCGTTGCTGCGGTTTTGGGCTATAACTATCCGGGCAGTGATTGGTATCAGCGCAGCTATGCGCTGATGGACCCGCAACAGCGCGAGCGGATAATCAGTGAGCGCGGCATTGTTGCCCGCACCATTGATACTATCTTTAAGCCGGATTAAACGGGAGCGGGTTTCCATGCTGGAATCCTTGACCATCCAAAATGTCGTGATTATCGAGAGCCTTTCGATCTCGTTTCGCTCCGGCCTTTGCACGCTTACGGGGGAAACGGGAGCGGGGAAATCAATCCTGCTCGACTCGCTTGGGCTGGCAACGGGAATGCGTGCTGAATCAGGGTTGGTGCGAAAAGGCTCAGAGCAAGCGCAAGTGAGTGCGGCTTTCGCTGTGCCGCATGACCATATCAGTTTTTCTATTCTTAAAGAGAGCGATATCAAGATTGACCCTACGGAATCTCTGGTGCTGCGCCGAACGCTTGGCGCGGATGGCCGCTCGAAAGCCTATATCAACGATCAGCCCGTAAGCGTGGCGCTGATGAAACAGATCGGTCAGAGTGTACTCGAAATTCATGGTCAGTTCGATACGCAAGGCTTGCTTGATCCGGCAACGCATCGCGGTTTGCTGGATGATTATGCTGCCGTTGATAATAACGGCTTGGCGCTGAGCTGGAACGCTTGGCAAGACGCGCTGCGAGCCTATCAAGCCCTGCAAGAGGAGAGCGAAAAATCACGCCATGACGAGGATTATCTTAAAGGCGCGCTGGAGGATATTGACGCGCTTGCTCCGGAGGCGGGGGAAGAGGATCGTCTTGATGAGCTGCGCGGGCGATTGATGCACCGTACGCAAATCCTCGAAGCGCTGAACAATGCTTATGGCTGTTTGCGCGGCGAGCGTGATCCTGTGCGGCAAGCGGCCGGGTTATTAGACCGTATCAGCGATAAAATGGGGGAGGCGGGCGCACCGATACTAGATGCGCTTGACCGCGCTTCAGCGGAAATCGAGGAAGCTGTCGCGCTCATTCAGTCGGTCTCGGCGGACATGGATGAGGAGGAGCATAATCTCGAAACGATTGATGATCGGCTTTATGCGCTCAGGGCGCAAGCGCGCAAGCATCAGTGCAGCGTTGATGAATTGCCCGCCAAGCGCGAGGAGTTGGCGCAGCGTTTGAACCGCATCACGCATTCTGACAGCTTGTTGATTGAGTCGGCGCGGGCGGTTGAAAAATCGCGGCAGGCTTATATCCTCAAAGCGCAAGGGGTGCGGGCGCAAAGACAAAAAGCGGCTGAAGAGCTTGATAATCTGGTGATGAAGGAGCTGGCGCCGCTCAAGCTGGAACGGGCGCAATTCAAAACCCAAATTGACCCGCTGGAGGAATCCGAGTGGGGCGCAAACGGCATGGACCGCGTACGATTTTTGGTGGCGACCAATCCGGGGGCAGAGCCGGGGCCGCTGCATAAGATTGCATCTGGCGGCGAAATGGCGCGGTTTATGCTGGCGCTGAAAGTCGTGATGGCCGAAACGGGAACGGCGCAAACGTTGATATTTGATGAGGTCGATGCCGGCATTGGCGGGGCGGTGGCCGATGCGGTGGGGGAGAGATTGGCGCGTCTTTCAAAGCAAAAGCAAATTCTTGTTGTCACGCATTCCCCGCAAGTGGCGGCGCGCGCCGATCATCACTGGATTGTCCGTAAGGATGGCGCACAAAGCGTCACCACTCATGTTACACCGTTGGCGGCGCGGGTTGAGCGTTGCGAGGAAATCGCCAGAATGCTCTCAGGTGCGACAATTACCCCTGAAGCGCGGGCGGCAGCGGATAAATTACTGGAGGCAAGCGCCGCGTGATGAACACTTTGCTCGACATGGAAAAGCTGGATGCGCAGGTCAGATATCATGATCTTGTGAAAGAAATCCGCCGTCATGATGCGCTTTATCACGGGCAGGACGACCCCGAGATCTCCGATGCGGCTTATGATGCGCTGCGCCGTGAATTGGAGGCGCTGGAGGCGCGTTATCCGGAGTTTGTGACCAAGGATAGCCCGTCACAACAGGTCGGCGCTGCCCCCGCCCGTGGTTTTAAAAAGGTGATGCATAGCGTCCCGATGCTCTCGCTGGGGAATGTTTTTGATTGGGAGGATTATCAAGAGTTTCGGCAGAAAGTTAAAAATTTTTTGGGCTTGCGAGAAGATGAGCCGATTACGTTTTTGGCGGAACAGAAAATTGATGGCCTGTCTTGTTCTTTGCGTTATGAGGGTAGGAAGCTCGTACAGGCGGCAACGCGCGGTGATGGCGCGGAAGGCGAGGACATCACCCAAAATGTCAGAACAATTGCAGATATTCCGCAAAGCCTGCCAGCGGATGCACCGGAACAGCTGGAGGTGCGCGGCGAGATTTACATGCGGCGCAGCGATTTTAAAACCTTGAATGACGGCTTGGCCGCCGCCGAGAAAAAAGTCTTTGCCAATCCGCGTAATGCGGCGGCGGGGAGTGTCCGCCAACTGGATTCATCGGTAACGGCTGCGCGTCCGCTCAGGTTTTTTGGCTATGCCTTGGCCGATAATCTTGGTTTCAAAACGCAAAGCTCTATTCGTGAAGCTTTAAAAAACTGGGGGTTTCAAGTGCCTGAGCCGTCTTGTGTCGGAGCGGATTTAGATGGGTTTGTTGCGTATTACAATGAGGTCATGCGTTTGCGCCCCGATCTGGATTACGAGATTGACGGTATTGTTTATAAGGTTGATGATCTTGTGTTGCAGGCAAGGTTGGGTTTTGTGAGCCGCGCTCCGCGTTGGGCTGTCGCGCATAAGTTCCCTGCGGAGCGCGCTGTGACGGTGCTGCGCGATATTGAAATTCAGGTCGGGCGGACGGGCGCTTTGACCCCTGTGGCACGACTGGAGCCGATTGGCGTTGGCGGTGTGATGGTTTCGAATGCGACACTGCACAATGAAGATGAAATTGCCCGCAAGGATATTCGTATCGGCGATAAGGTTGTCATTCAGCGCGCGGGCGATGTTATACCGCAGATCGTTGAGGTTTTGATAGAAGAAAGGCCGGAGAATGCGCTGCCTTATCGTTTTCCCGATCATTGCCCTGTATGCGGCTCAAAGGCTATACGCGAAGAGGGCGAGGTGGCACGGCGCTGTACGGGCGGTTTGATCTGTGATGCACAGGCGGTTGAGCGGCTCAAACATTTCGTATCGCGTCTGGCGTTTGATATTGAAGGCTTGGGCGCAAAGATCATTGAGGATTTTTACGCCGAAGGTTTGATTAAATCGCCTGCTGATATTTTCTCTCTTGAGGCGCGTAGTAAAACGCTCGATAAGCCGCTGGAGCAGCGCGAGGGGTGGGGGGAGAAATCAGTGGCGAATTTGTTTGAGTCTATCAACAAACGCCGCAAAATTTCTCTCAATCGTTTTATTTATGCGCTGGGGATCCGACAAATCGGCGAGGCAACGGCCAAACGCCTTGCTGCAAATTACGGCAGTTTCCAAGCTCTGCGCAATGCTATGAGCGCCGCGCAATCCCGCCAAAGCGAAGCTTATGAAGGCTTGCTGGCGATTGAGGATGTTGGCCCGTCCGTTGCGGATGATCTGCTTGGTTTTTTCGCTGAAGCGCATAATCTGGCGGTACTTGATGCGCTGGAAGCGGCCTTGATGATTGAAGACTTTATGCGGGTGGATACATCGGGCTCCCCCGTTGCCGGAAAAACAGTTGTTTTCACCGGAACACTGACCACCATGACCCGCGCCGAAGCCAAAGCTCGCGCGGAATCCTTGGGCGCAAAAGTGGCTGGCTCGGTATCGGCTAAAACTGATTATGTCGTAGCGGGCGAAGATGCCGGATCAAAGCTCAAAAAAGCGCAAGAACTTGGCGTACAAGTGCTCTCGGAGATGGATTGGAAAACGCTGGTCGAGATGTTATGAGAGGGTGGTATGTTCTTAAGGCATATTAGCCCTTAGCATGCTTTTTTTTTAGAGCTTGGAGCTTATCCATGGCTTGCTCGATTTCAGGCGGATAGTCACGGCGCTCAATAAATTCTCCGCCACCAGTATTGCGGGTCATGGAAAGCTCCATGGCACGTGTCAAGAGTTCGGCTATTTTATAGTCGTCTTGCTCTAAAGCGAGATCCAATGCTGAGAGAATGCGATCGCTTAGCCTGATTCTTGATCGTTCGTATGAGTCCATATGTTCCGGTATTTTATTTTTATATTAGAGTTTAATTGATTGCCTACAGACGAATGCTAGCACGAAAATCTTAAAACGGCTTTAAAGTTTCGGGTTTTTGTAGGATTGTTCTGTCGACAAGTTCATAAAAAGCATCAAGAAATGGTGCGCGGATACTATCGCGCTCCATAAGTAATTCGTGTTGAGCATCGGGGTATTCGTGAAGCTTTGCGTTATGTGAGGCTCTAAAAGCATTTCGAATAGCGGCGTTGCTCACGATTATGTCTTTTTGGGCTATTCCAACAATCATGTCTTGTTGAATATTTGAGATTGCTTTGTGCACGTCTCTACAGCTTCGTAATGCATCGTATAGCCATTTATTTGTAACTCCGCCTATTCTGAGCGCTGGGTTTTCGCGTTGCCAATATTGATGGATTTCTCCGCGTAAAGGGTCTCCGGAAAATTCATCATTTCCTACCTTGGGGCGGTCATTTTTGCTCCAGTCTTTTTGTCCTGGCGCGTATTGTATTCCGCTGACAGCATTCATGATCTCGGTGAGTGCAATAAGGACGTTTAAGGGAAATTTTTCAAGGTTCTTTATGCCAAGCATTGGGGCGCTGAAAGCCGCACATTCAAAAATATTCGGATATTTTTCCAAATATCTCAGTCCGACATTTCCGCCCATGGAATGGGCAATCATTGCCATGGGGATGCGCCCCTTATCGGGATGGACACTGGAATGCTTGATATATTCGGTAATGAAATAATGAAGATCTTCGATATCTTCGTCAAACCCTGCACTGTGGCGCTTGAATGTATTGGGTAGGTAGCGGCCAGAGCCGCCCTGTCCCATCCAGTCAATCACCCAAAATGCCATATTTTTATCGAGCATGTTACGGGCGAGTTCATAATATTTTTCTCCGTATTCGCTTAAGCCCGGCAAGCAAACCACCACCGCATCGGGGATCGAATGTTTTGGAGATACTGCGCCAAAGCGTAGTGTTCGATTATCACGCTTGAATTGATGCCAGCGGAATCCTTCCGGCTCAGTAAAGCGTTCTTCAAGTGTGAAGCTTGGTTTAGTATCAGTCATTGAGCGCCTTGATAATTTCTTCGGTCATTTTCTTTGCATCACCCAAAAGCATCATGGTGTTTGGCTCAAAAAACAGCGGGTTATCAATACCTGCATAGCCCGAACCCATCGAGCGCTTAACGAACAGGACTGTGCGCGCCTTTTCGACGTCCAAAACAGGCATGCCGTAAATGGGCGAGGTCGTGTCAGTTTTGGCCGCAGGGTTGGTGATATCATTGGCACCGATCACATAAGCCACATCGGCTTGCGCAAAATCGCGGTTGATATCCTCCATTTCAAAAACAACGTCATACGGCACGTTAGCCTCAGCCAATAGCACGTTCATATGCCCCGGCATCCGCCCCGCCACGGGGTGAATGGCGTAGGTCACATCCACACCCTCTTTTTTGAGGATATCGGCCATTTCACGCAAAGCGTGTTGGGCTTGAGCCACCGCCATACCATAGCCAGGGACAATAATGACCTTGGAGGCGCTTTTCATGATATAGGCTGCGTCTTCTGCCGCGCCGATCTTGGCTTGCTTGTCGCTGTAATCGCCCGCCGCGCCAGCTGCTTGTTCACCGCCAAAGCCGCCGAGTAGGACGGAGATAAACGAACGATTCATCCCTTTACACATAATGTAAGAGAGGATTGCGCCCGATGCGCCAACGAGCGCGCCTGTGATAATCAGCAAATTATTGTGCAGCGTAAAGCCGATCCCCGCAGCCGCCCAACCGGAATAAGAGTTGAGCATAGATACGATTACAGGCATATCCGCGCCGCCAATCGGGATAATCATCAAAACTCCCAGCGCAAAGGCAACCAGCACAATGCACCAGAAGAAAAACGCATAGCCCGTTGAGCAGAGCATGATAATCAGGAATAGGAGCAAGCTCCCCAAGGCGGCATTGAGTAAATGCTGGCCTTTAAAGATAACAGGCTTGCCGGAGATCGTGCCTTGCAGCTTGCCCCAAGCGATAATCGACCCCGTAAAGGTGACCGCGCCGATTGCCGCGCCCAATGACATTTCAATCAGGGAGCCGAGGTAGATATCGCCGACCTGTCCGATCCCGTAAGCGCCCGGATTATAAAACGCCGCCGCCGCAACGAGTACAGCCGCCATCCCGACCAGAGAGTGAAACCCCGCCATCAGTTGGGGCAGGGCGGTCATCTCGATCTTGCGGGCGATATGTGTGCCGATTGTGCCGCCAATCGCAATCCCGGCAAGAATCAAAAAGCCAAATTCAACGCGGGAGGAAAACAACGTGGCAACAATGGCCAGCGCCATCCCGATAATCCCGAAATTAAGGCCTTGCCGCGCCGTTTCAGGGTGTGACAATCCGCGCAGCGCCAAAATAAACAGCACCGCCGCAACCAGATAGGAAAGATGAATAAAGATGTCCATGGTCTGTTAAGCCTTCTTTTTAAACATGTGCAGCATGCGGCGGGTGATAATAAAACCGCCGAAAATATTAACTGATGCCAGAACGACAGCCAAGAAGCCGAGGAATTTTGAAAATCCGCTGGCTTCGGCGGCAAAGCCGTCCATGACAAACGGGCTGGCGGCCATGAGCGCACCGACAATGATCACCGAAGAAATGGCATTGGTGATACCCATCAGCGGTGAGTGCAGCGCAGGCGTAACCCGCCATACCACATGATATCCGACAAAACATGCCAGAACAAAAACCGTTAATCCGGTAATCAGGAACGGCGCATCATGGATATTGCTGCCGCCCTGCTCGGCGAGAACTTGCGCGGTTTGTTGCATCAGATTTGTTGTTTTTTCTGACAGCTCTTGCGCGCGGCGGGCAATATCGGCGGCGCTATCGGTCAATGTGCGGGTATTGTCTTCCATTACTTTGTCCTTTTGCTAAAAACTAATCGGGTTACGTCTTGGTTTTTGTGGAGCTGCTTGTTGCGGGCTTTGATGATGATTTGCCGCTGGCCGATTTGCTTGCGCCAGCCTTGGCCGTTTTTGCAGCTGGTTTTTTTGCAGCGGTTTTCTTCTTCGGCAAATCAGGCTTGGCCGAAACTGTGGTTTCCTTGACGGCCTTGGGCGTTGTCTTGGCCGTTGCTGTAGTTGCCTTAGGCGCTGACTCACCGCCAAAAGCGGGGTGAATGATTTTGCCATCGCGGCATAGCGCAATCCCTTTGATAACTTCGTCTTCCCAGTTGATCGCAAGCGTTTTGTTGTCTTTATCAATAATCAGCCCAAGCAAATTCAGAACGTTGCGGGCGTAAAGAGCCGATGTATCAGCCGCCAGTCGGCTCGGCACATTCAAATGACCGATAATCTTAACGCCGTGTTTTTCGACGATCTCTCCGGCCTTGGCGATTTCACAATTTCCGCCCGTCTCAACGGCCAGATCGACAATCACTGAGCCTTGTTTCATGGATTTGACCATTGCCTCGGTGATAAGCTTGGGCGCGGGGCGGCCAGGGATTAACGCGGTGGTAATCACGATATCTTGCTTGGCGATATGCTCCTCAACCAGTTTGGCTTGCTTGGTCTTGTATTCCGCGGACATTTCCTTGGCATAACCACCAGCGGTTTCGGCTTGTTTGAACTCCTCATCCTCAACGGCGATAAAGCTCCCGCCCAGAGATTGCACTTGCTCCTTGGCAGCGGGGCGCACATCGGTTGCGCTGACAACCGCGCCGAGCCGCTTGGCTGTAGCGATAGCCTGAAGCCCGGCAACGCCAGCGCCCATAACAAAGACCTTGGCAGGCGCAATCGTACCCGCCGAAGTCATCATCATCGGTAAGGCGCGGCCATAATGCTCGCAAGCATCTAAAACCGCCTTATATCCGGCAAGGTTGGATTGCGAGGAAAGCACATCCATTGACTGTGCGCGGGTAATACGTGGAACCAACTCCATTGAAAAGGCCTGAATGCCGCGCGCCGCTAGAGTTTTGACTTTGCCCTCATTGCTATGCGGCGCAAGTAGGCCGATTAGCAGTGATTTTTGTGGTAACAGGGCTGTTTCGGATTCGCTTGGGGCTTGCACTTTAAGAATGATTTCAGCGCCTTTAAGGGTATCTTCAGCCGATTTTGTGATTTTAGCACCGCAATCGCTGTAGGCTTTATCGCTGTATGAGGCAGCCTCGCCCGCACCGGACTGAACATTGATCGCACAGCCAAGAGCGATAAGCTTTTTGACGGTTTCAGGAGTTGCGGCTACGCGTTTTTCATAGCTGCCCGTTTCTTTTAAAACTGCGATTTGTATAGCCACGTTGTCCCCCGATTTTTTCCGGATATGTTATGCATTCTGAAAGTCTGTTCAGGATGCCCCAAGCCATAATGTTTGTGAAGCATTTTTTACGTGCTTCCTTGTTTGGCATTATGCAAATCTTATTTTTTAAATAGTTATGCGCTTGAAAGCGTCAGCGTTTTTCTGTAAGTTCAGAATCATAGATTTGTCTTTATTTCACAACTCATACTTCATGGTTTCCCAATGCTCTTTCGACGAAAAATGTTATTAACAAGTTGTATATTATCGTTATGCGTAGGGCTCTTCGATGCTCAAGCCTATGCTGAGACGCTTGAGAGTGCTGTATCGGATGCGCTGGGTGCACATCCAAGCGTTGATGCAGCTATTGCAGCGTTGGATGGGACAAATGAACAGCGCAGAGAAGCGTATTCCGGTTATTTTCCAACTGTCTCCGTCAATGCATCTGCAGGACGGATGTATGGTGATAATGCAACCAGCCGTGGTCTAACTGTGACACGTGGGGCAGGGTATTCAAATTTCGGAGAGGGAGCTGTAACACTTTCGCAGCCTATTTTTGATGGGTTTCGTACCTCCGGTCGTATTGATGCTGCGCAATCAAGACAAAATGCTGCCTCAATGAATATTGCGGTTGTCCGTGAAAGTTTGGCGTTTAGAGCAGTGCAGTCTTACATTGACGTTATTCGCACTCGCAAGGCGGTCGATATGATCGCGGCACATACATTGGTTGTGGCAGATTATCTATCGCGAATCTCTGATATGGTTGATCAAGGAGCTTCTGATGAGGCTGAATTGCAGCAAGCACGCGATGTGTCATTGGTTTTGCAGGCAATTCGTTCGGAATATAACGCGCAAAAATCAGCAGCTGAAACGCGTTATTTTGATGTTACGGGCAGAATGCCTATGGACAATTTAGTCGAGCCGCCTTCTCTAAGCGGGCAAGTACCAGAAAATATTGAGCAAGTTGTATCGTATTCAATGAATGCTCATCCTGCTGTACTTTCTGCGCAGCATGGAACACTTGCTGCTAGCCATGATATCAGCGTTGAGAAGGCTGGCCTTTATCCAACCATTAATGGTGAGTTATCTTATCTTAAAAGCGACAAACGTGACATTCTGGGCGGGGAAATTGAAGATGCGCGCGCGCTCGTACGTTTAAGTTGGAATTTCGCGACAGGCGGTGAGCAGTATGCCCGTATTCGCAGAACAAGAGCAGGAGTCGTGGAGAGCAAAGCCCAAGGTGAAGCTCTTAAACGTCAAATTGAACAGGATATTCGCTTGGCCTACACTGAGTTTTACAACTCGGCTCGTCAGCTTCAAATTGCTCGTGATAGAAGAGAAATCAACGAGAATTTGTTTGCAGCTTTTGAGTCTCAGTTTGAAGGTGCGCGCGTGAACCTACTTCAGCTTATGCAGTCACATAACCAGAAATTCAACACACATCTAGAAGTTTTGAACGCCACATATCGCCATATTGGTGCACAATATGGCGTGATGGCCAGTGCAGGTCGCTTACAAGAGGTTATGGCGATTACTACAGGGCAAGTGGCGGCTGTATCTGATGTGTTAGTGCAGTAATCGAGCTTTTGAAATTTATCAGTTTTTTAGGAAATTTCATTTGAACTATGATTGAGATTGAGAGTTTTGGAATTTTGAATGTCGCAGCCCCCGAACTCATCTTCTAACAAATCTCAAGGTCTTCCACACGATAAAGAAGCTACATTGGATAATGTTTCTGATGAATTGGTGAATGGGGGCTCCGAAAAAAAAGCGACACAATTCACTCATGATAATTTGCTTTCATGTCTGGTGTTTTTAACCGCGCATTTCGGTCGAGCAAAATCAGCAGAGGCCATTGTGGCCGGGTTGCCGTATGACGGAAAAATAATGCTGCCACAGCTTTTTCGTGAAGCAGCGGCGAGGCTCTATCTTAGAACAGGTATTATTAAAAAACCTGATTGGAAGCAAGTGCCTTCAGCTAATTTGCCATGTGTTTTGATTTTAAATGGCAAGAAGGCTTGTGTTTTGTTGAAGGTCAATCTATCCGATTCAACGGCACAAGTATATATGCCGGAACATAATGAAATGCGCATGCTGACATTTGCAGCGCTTGATGAATTATATAAAGGTTATTGTATTTATATTAAACCCCAACCTGAGTTTTTGCGTGGTTCGCAAAAGGGTCACGGCGAGGGTGATGTATCAGTGCGTGAAAATCATAGCAATGATGATGATCCGGCGCGGCACTGGTTTTGGAGCATTGTCCATGAGGGGCGCAGCATTTACGCGATGGCGTTGCTGGCTTCGGTGTTTATCAATTTATTTGTGTTGGTCGGGCCACTCTTTATTATGAATGTCTATGACCGTGTGATCCCGAATAATGCTATTGAAACGGGTTGGGCGCTGGGGATTGGTGCGCTTGCGGTTTTTGTGTTCGATTTCATTATCAAGACTATTCGCGGGTACTTAATTGATCTTTCCGGGCGGCGCATTGATGTGATTGCAGGGCGCAGAATTTATGACCAAGTGCTCAATATGAAGCTTTCAGGTCGCCCGAAATCAAGCGGTAATTTTGCCAGTATGCTCAAAGATTTTGACGCTGTGAGAGAATTTTTTACATCGGCGACAATCACGGTTTTGGTCGATTTGCCCTTTACGATTTTGTTCTTGTTCGTGATTTATCAACTTGCGGGGAATATCGCCTTTGTGTTGTTGGGCTTGATTGTGGTTGTTGTGGTCGTTGGCTATATCTTGCAATTCCCGCTCAAAAGGCTGATACGGCTCTCGGTGAAATCATCCGAAGCGCGCCATGGTTTACTCGTTGAAACCATTCACGGGCTGGAGACAATTAAATCTATTGGCGCGGATGGCCGCTTCCGCAAGTTCTATGGTGATTATGTGGCTGAAAATGCAGCTTATGGCCAGCGCTCCAGATTTATCTCCGCCATTGGGGTGAATACCTCCGGCTTTGTTCAGCAAATTGCCTCGATCGTGGTTGTGCTGTTCGGGATGTATATGGTGCAATCGGGCGATTTGACTGTTGGTGGCCTGATTGCATCGGTTATCCTTGGTGGGCGGGCGATTGCCCCCGTCGGACAAATGGCGAGCCTTATGGCCAAATACCATCAGGCGGGCGGCGCACTCAAAACACTCAACGGTATTATGAGCTTGCCTGTGGAGCGCCCCGCCGAACGCAATTACCTTCACCGTCCTGATTTATCCGGCGCAGTTAGATTTGATGGCGTGTCCTTTGTGTACCCTGCTACCGACCGTAAGGTTTTGGAGAACGTATCGTTCACGATCAAGGCGGGCGAGAAGGTTGGTATTATCGGGCGAGTCGGCTCGGGAAAAAGTACGATCACGAAATTACTTACAGGGCTTTTTGAGCCGCAAGAAGGAACCATCTTGCTGGACAATACTGATATGCGCCAGATTGACCCTGCCGATGTTCGCCGCGCTGTTGGTTATATTGCCCAGGATGTGTTTTTGTTCTCCGGCACGGTGCGCGATAATATTGCAGCAAGCGTTCCCCATGCGCGGGAGGAAGATATTCTGCTCGCTGCGCAAAAATCCGGCGCGCATGAGTTTATCGCCCGTCATCCGATGGGGTATGATGCGCCTGTGGGTGAGCATGGCAATAATCTGTCCGGCGGACAAAAGCAAGCGATTGCGCTAGCGCGGGCGCTTTTGATGAAGTCGAGAATCTTGCTTTGTGATGAGCCAACCAATGCAATGGACACCCAAGCCGAAGCGGCGTTTTTGAATCTGCTGCAAACGGATATGAAGGATGCAACGGTTATCTTGATTACGCATAAGGCCAATATGTTACCCGCTCTGGAGCGTTTGATCGTCGTCGATCAGGGCAAAATTATGTTGGATGGAGCACGCGATAAAGTTCTGGAGGCGCTAAAATCATGAGCAAATCCAAGATCCGCGAAGAAGATTTTATGAGCGAGCTGGAGGCTGCAACGCGGCTGCGTCCATCCAGCGCGTCGGTGATATTGCTGTTTACGATTACTGCGCTGGTGAGCGGTTTCGTGCTTTGGGCATCTTTTGCGCGTGTTGAGGAAATTACGCGTGGGGAGGGGCAGGTTGTACCGTCCCAGCAAATTCAGGTTGTGCAATCACTCGAAGGGGGGGTGTTGCAGGATATTCTTGTCAAACAGGGTGAAATCGTCAGCAGGGGCGATATTTTGCTGCGGATTAGCGATGTGCAATTTGCCTCCGAGGAGCGCGGTACGGAAGCACAGTTTTTGGGCTTGATGGCCAAGAAATCAAGGCTTGATGCCGAAGCGGCGGGGCTTACATTTGAGATGCCGGAGGATATCTCTGAAAAAATTCCTCAGATATCCGCCAATGAAATGGCGCTTTATCGTTCGCGTCAGGAAGAGCTGCAAAATATCCATGATATTCTCGATCAGCGGATAGAAAAGGCGCAAGCCGATTTGGCGGAAGTAAATGCACAAATTTCAAGGCTGTCAGAAAGTCGAGGCTTACTCTCACAGGAGCTGCAGATTACACGCCAAATGGTTCAGCGACGCGCTGTGCCGAAGCTTGATGAAATACGCTTGAATCGTGAGCTAAGCGATATTAGCGGCCAGATCAATGCTGAAACTCAACGCCGTACAGCATTGCAGGCTGAATTGAATGCCGCCAGAAAAGAGCGTGAGGGGCAAGATGCGAAATTTCGTTCGCAAGCCTTGAGTGAGCTAAACGAGGTCGAAACACAGATTAAGCGGCTTGAGGAAAGCCTACGCTCAATCGGTGATCGTGTGAGCCGGACGGAAATTCGCTCCCCTGTTGACGGGATTGTGAACAATATTGCTTTGAGCACTGTCGGCGGTGTAGTCGAGCCAGCGCAACGTTTGGTGGAGATTGTCCCGGTGGATGATGAGCTTAAAATTATCGCGCGCGTTTCGCCGAGTGATGTGGCGTTCTTGCGCCCTGACCTGCCCGCCAAGGTTAAAATTACTGCGTATGACTCACAGCGCTATGGAGCGCTTGACGGGAGGCTGACACGGATCGGCGCCAATAGTGTGAGCGATGGTGAGGGCGGAGTGTTTTTTGAAATCGAAGTCGTGACGGAAAAAAACTTTATGGGGACAGAGGATAACCCGCTGCCCATTACGCCCGGTATGGTTGCGCAAGTCGAGGTGATTACTGGCAAGCGTTCAATTATGGCCTATTTGCTCAAGCCGCTTTTGCGCGCCCGCGATATGGCTTTGACGGAGCGATGACAGATGCGGCGGATTTTTGCAAATCGCTGGGTTCATTTTTTGATTTTGTTTTTCATCTTAATGATGGCTTGTGTTATCAGCGCTACGGATTTTTACGCTCGCAAAGATTTACAGAACTATGCATTTGATAATCTCAACAAAGCCTATGAGCGTGCGGTCGCTGATGAGCACCGCGTTCTGATTATCGATATTGATGACGATTCTTTGCGTGCTATTGGTCAGTGGCCTTGGTCGCGGCTTGATATTGCAAAAATGGTCACCCATCTAACGGATTTAGGCGCGGCGGTGATTGCCTTCGACGGTGTATTGGCTGAGCCTGACCGAACGTCTCCGGTACATTTTTTATCAAGAGTTGAGAGCCAGGGCGAAGATGAAAGTAGGTCAGAGGCCTTGCGCTCTGTTTTAGAAGATATCCGAGATCATGATGAAGTGCTTGCAGAGTCTATTAAGGACTCTGGTAAATTTGTTGCAGGTTTTACATTTTCAACATATTCGCAAATCCCTGAAAGTCCCAGGATAGTTAGACCGATTATGGCGAGACAAGATGTTAGGGATGTATTTTTGCAAAACGCATCCTCTTTCCAACGCGCAGCCGTTTTTATCCCAGAGCTTGAAAAAGCTTCTGCAGGAAATGGAAGCTTTATGGCGGCTCCCGATCATGATGGGGTTCTGCGTTGGACGGGTATGCTGTTTTCTGATCGGGAAAATTTATATCCTTCATTAAGCTTAGAGGCTTTGCGCGTGGCTTTGATGGATCGGCGCGATAATATTCGTCTTGGAGAAACGCCACAAGATCAGCGCCAACGAATTGATACGGATTTTCGCATTGTATTGGGTGATAAAATTATTCCGGTGGAGCGCGATGCAAAACTACGTGTTTATTACCGGACAATGGATCGAGAGCAAGATTATGTTTCCGCTTATCAGGTTATTGATCCGGCCTATCATGATGGTGTGCGAGATAGGGTTGTAGGGCGTGTGGTGTTTATCGGCTCCAGCGCTGAGGGCTTAAAAGATTTGCGGAACTCAGCCATCCGCCCGTTTATTCCCGGCGTTGAAATTCATGCCAATGTAGCTGAGCAAATTTTATCCGATACCTATATATTGCGCCCTGAAATATCCGAAGCGATTGAGCTCGCTTTTATTTTTGTGGTCGGATTGTTTGTTATATTGCTGGCGCCAATTTTAAATGTCGGGCTTTTGGGGTTGATGTGTGCGGGGTTGATTGGCGGGATTTCTTACGGATCGATCTATGCATTCTTGGAATACCGCATTTTAATTGATGCGCTTTATCCCGCTTTATCAGTGTTTTTGATTTTTGTGATTTCTGTTATTCTTAGCTATATCCGCACCGAAGCCGAACGCAAGCAAGTGCGTGATGCTTTTGGTCTTTATATCTCGCCTGACTTTATGAAAGAGTTGGCTGCTGACCCCGATAAACTTCAGCTCGGTGGTGAGATAAAAGACCTGACCGTGATGTTTACCGATATCCGCAGCTTTACAACTATTTCTGAAGGATTGACACCACAAGAGCTTATCGCGCTGATGAATGACTTTCTGACTCCAATGTCTGATCTGGTGATGAGCAATCGCGGCACAATTGATAAATATATGGGCGATGCGATGATGGCATTCTGGAATGCGCCGCTGGATGACCCTGAACATGAGCGCCATGCTTGCCGCACCGCTTTGGCGATGAATGATGCGCTTGTGCCGATTAATGAGGCTGTGAAGAAAAAGGCGGCAGAGATCGGCAAGCCGCCCGTATTGCTGAATGCCGGAATCGGAATTAATACAGGGCCTTGCGCTGTTGGAAATATGGGCTCGAAACAGCGTTTTGCTTATTCTGCGTTGGGAGATGCGGTCAATCTGGCCTCGCGCCTTGAGGGGCAGACCAAGAATTACGGCGTGAATATCCTGATTGGCGAAGCAACAGCGGAAAAAATTTCCGATATGGCTGTGCTTGAAATGGATTTGATACAGGTGAAAGGGAAGACGCAGCCTGTGCGGATTTTTGCGTTATTGGGTGATGAGGCATTGGCCGTCCGCGCTGATTTTATGGCTCTTAAGGTGCAGCATATCAAAATGCTTGAAGCCTATCGGGGGCGGGAGTTCAAAGACTGTGCGAAGTTGGCCAAAGAGTGTCTTGGCGCGTTGGATGGTGTGTTGCAGGGCTATCTTGATGAGTTTTATGATATATACGCGCAGAGGGCGAAAGATTTGCTGAAGAAGCCACCCCCTGAAAATTGGGATGGTGTGTATGTCGCGACCAGTAAGTGATAATTTGACAGAGATATTAGCTTTTGTTATTGAAATGCTTATAGTTTTTTAAAAGGATTTATTATGAGTTCAGTTCGAGAAACCTTCTTTGTGTCATGCGGTCATGATTTAGATCAAATAAAGTTATTAGAGTCGTTGTCTCCTCACGCTCAGGCTGCTTTTTTGGGTGATACGATTGTGGTTAAACTTAAGCCAAAAACACCAGATGATATGAACAGGATTGTTGATTATTTTGGTCAAGATAAGATAATAGCAGCCGATGTCATTGCTGATGGTTATTCATTAGCCTATGTTCTGGCAGCTTAAACCTAGAGAACTTTTTTTGTCCAGCCTACGGCGAGTTCCGTGACATCTCGCTCACTCATCGGCTTGGCAAAATAATAGCCTTGGCACAGATCACATTCAAGATCGCGCAGAATTTTGCCTTCTGCAGCATGTTCAACGCCCTCGGCGATTATTTTCATATTCATGTTTTTTCCCATGGCGATGATTGATTTTACAAGTGCCATAGAGGAGTTGTTACTAGTCATTTCACGAACAAAGCTCTGGTCGATCTTGAGTGTGTCAATCGGAAAATGATGGAGGTAGCTGAGAGAGGAATAGCCAGTGCCGAAATCGTCAATTGAAATCCCCATGCCAGCTTTGCGGCACATATTCAGGGTTTCACGGGCATTGTCGGGTTGTCCCATTAATAGGCGCTCTGTAATTTCCAGATGTACCTGCTGTGGTAAGACATCGCTTTCGCTGATGGTTGTATAAACGCTATCGACAAAGTCTTCGGAAGCGAAGTCATGGCTGGAAAAATTCACACTCATGAAGAGCTCTTTACGAATTCCAATCTTGTGTTCAATGCGTTTGAGCGCAAGCAGAGATTCACGCAATGCCCAACGGCTGGCGGTCACGATTAATCCGCTTTCTTCGATAATTGGGATAAATACACCAGGGGAAATAAAGCCTTTGTCTTTATGCTCCCAGCGCATAAGTGCCTCAAATCCTGCTATATCGCCTGTCTTAAGGTTAATAATCGGCTGGTAATGCAAACAAATATCTCGGCTGTCCAAAGCTGATTGAAAATCATTGGCCAACTTTATGGCGTCATAGGCTTTGCTTTCTTGCACAAAACTGACCTCTAAGGCTTCAGGCGGCGGCCATGTCTTTGATACACCCGATATTTCTGCGCGCGCTAACATATCGCGATAACGGGTTAAGATCACTTGGGTGGTCATACGAACAACGGGATCGGCGCTGTTTAGCCGCCTATGAAAATCATCTGCGGTGATTTCAAGAAGCTGACAAGCTTCAATTGCTCTGATAGTAGCTGTGCGTGGCGCTTTATCAACCATGGACATCTCACCGATCATTGCACCTTGTCCGCGCATGCCGACGATTTGTTCGGTTCCGTCAGCTTTTTGGATGATGATTTCAACGCTGCCTTGCTCAACGATATAAGCCGTATCGCCCATATCACCTTGCTTGATGATAATTTCGCCAGGTTGAAATGATTTTTGCGAGCCCATTATGGAATTATCCTAAACTTACCTTATAATAATTACTTAGTGCTACTATTATGCCTAACACTCGAAATAATGATAGTACAAAAAGCCTTACTAAAATATTAGCGTTTTTATACACAAAGCCAATTATTTCTATGCAAATGCTTGACAATAGGCGCAGCATGGCGATATTGTCCGCTATCGTTTAAAAGCTTAAATATCGGGAATATTGAGATGAAAGTCGTAAATTCACTGAAAACCCTAAAGGTTAGAGACCGTAATTGCCGCGTTATTCGCCGCAAAGGTCGTCTTTATGTGATTAACAAGAAAAACCCACGCTTCAAGGCGCGTCAGGGTTAATTGTATCGCATCCTTTATATGTCTTACCCGATTTGAGGGCTTAAGGGGATGCGTTTTTAACGTTTGCCCCTTTTCCGCTCGGTAAAAACGATATACAACATAAAATAAGAATAAATAGTTTTCTCTAGCCAATAACTGACCGAAACACAGCATACTCATGTTTTCAAGACTCTTTGGTTTTATGTCCGCCGATATGGCGATTGATCTGGGAACGGCCAACACGCTGGTCTATGTCCGCGATCAAGGTATTGTATTAAATGAGCCCTCAGTGGTGGCCATATCGTATCTTGGCGGTAAAAAGCAGGTTTTGGCGGTTGGCAATGAGGCCAAGCAAATGCTGGGGCGTACGCCGGGGTCGATTACGGCCACGCGCCCTCTGCGTGACGGGGTGATCGCCGATTTTGAAGTCACCGAAGCCATGATTAAGCATTTTATCCGCAAAGTGCATAACCGTCGCTCTTTCGTATCCCCCAAAATGGTGATTTGTGTGCCGTCCGGCTCAACGGCGGTTGAGCGCCGCGCTATTCAAGAATCCGCTGAAAGCGCGGGAGCGTCTGAAGTTTACCTTATCGAAGAGCCAATGGCTGCCGCTATAGGCGCGGGTCTACCGGTGACCGAGCCGACTGGCTCGATGGTGGTTGATATCGGCGGAGGTACGACTGAGGTTGCCGTTATTTCGCTGGGCGGGATTGTTTATGCGAAATCCGTTCGTGTCGGCGGGGACAAGATGGATGATGCAATTATCTCTTATATTCGCCGTGTGCATAATTTGCTGGTCGGGGAAAGTACCGCCGAGCGGATTAAAAAGGAAATTGGCTCAGCCTGCCCGCCTGCGGATGGTGAGGGGCGGACAATGCAAATTCGTGGCCGTGATTTGATGAACGGCGTTCCGAAGGAGCTTGTCATTACCGAGCGGCAAGTCTCTGAAAGCTTAGCTGAGCCTGTTGGGCAGATTGTCGAGGGTGTTAAGGTTGCCTTGGAGCATACCGCGCCTGAACTTGCGGCTGATATCGTCGATAAGGGTATTGTCCTTACGGGCGGCGGGGCGTTGCTTAAAAATCTTGATCTTGTATTGCGCCATGCGACTGGCCTTGCCGTAACTTTGGCCGATGACCCGCTTTCTTGTGTGGCGCTTGGGACGGGGCACGCCCTAGAAGAGCGCAAAGCGCTGCGCCATGTTCTTATCGGCTCTTATTAAATAATTCCGTAAATATCATTAGAGATATGCTTGAGTGAAAAGCTCAAGAGATATGTTTTTATTATATAGATCAGTAAATTGGCTTGGAATTTGCAATTCAACTGCTCAGTGAAGGAGCAGTGTAAACGAAAAAACAATAATTTTTGCATATAATGTAATTGTTTATGCGCCTTGAGCTATCGGAGCGTATGAAAATTAAATTTAATTGCAAATGCTAAGGCTTTGTTGTTGATAAAGAGTTTTAGTTTTGTATGGTACTTTTTGTTTAAAAGAAAAGACGTTACAATTTTAGTATCGCGATAATATTTTTAAGGATAAATGACTGTTTTGAAAAGACGTCCGCGACATAAAGGTTTTTCTCTTACCGCCCAGCTTGGTTTTTGGGATCGGCCAATTGCTTCATTAATATTCGCTTTAATTGCTTGTGGGTTCTTAGCACTTTCTGCTGTCAGACCAGCAGTCTTTGATGATGCACGTGCAGGCGCATATAACAGCTTTGGCTCGGCGCTGGCGGTTATTAGCACGCCTGTTCAGGGCGCATCGGAATTTGTTCGTGGTGTCACGGGACTGGCGGAGATGCAGAAAAAAATAGCCGTTCTGGAGCAGGAAAATGCTCGTTTGCGTGAATGGTATCAAACTGCTCTGGTGCTGGAGGGGCAAAATCTGGCTTTGCGTGAGTTGCTGAATGTAAAGGTAGAACCGAATTACTCTTATGTCACGGGGCGTGTTGTGTCTGATGCGGGCAACGCCTTTGTTAAAAGTCTTTTAGTCAGGGTTGGTAGCGCAGATGGGATAGAAAACGGTAACCCTGTTATCTCTGGTGACGGTCTGGTTGGGCGTGTTGTTAATACAGGACGCAATTTTTCGCGTATTTTATTGCTGAATGATATGAATTCCCGTGTTCCTGTTTTGGTTGAAGCGTTGAATCAACACGCGGTTCTTGCGGGGCAAAACGATACAACGCCTGTTCTGGAGCATATTTCCCGTGATATTGAGCTCAAAGATGGGATGCGTGTTGTGACCTCTGGTATTGGCGGGTATTTTCCCGCGGGGCTTCCTGTCGGAGTGATTGAGCGCTCTGAAAATGGCCTGCCACGGGTTATTTTATTTTCAGATGTTCAAAAAATCCAGTTTGCTCGTGTGTTGCAAACTCACGAAGATCCAAATCTTGTGCGTGGTATTGTTGAATAATATTTGGATTGTTTTGGCAGTATTCGCACCATTACGAAGTTATGTCCACGACTTTGTCCCATGAATAATTTGATTGGCGCTGTGGCGGATTTATTTTAAAGTTCGGCTATGGCCTCCGGTATCCTGACACTTTCGCAAAAAATTGACATTCTGCTGCGCTTTTGTGCGGCTTATGCCCTGATTGTTTGCTTTTTGGCGATGGATGTCATTTCCTTCCAGATTCCGTACTTTCAGGATATTCGTCCTTCTTTCACGCTAATGGCACTGTTTTACTGGAGTATTTACCGCCCGACGCTTTTGCCGCCATGGATGGCCTTTTTGCTCGGTATTTTGATTGATTTGCTCAGCGGTCTACCGATTGGTCTGACGGCAGTCCTGTTTGTGTTGGCGCAGCGCGTTGTCGTAGATCAGCGCAAGATTTTTTCGGGGCAGTCATTCTTGAGCGTTTATTTCGGCTATGCGGTAATTGCTGCCGCCGTTTATATTTTGCAGTGGTTTTTATATGGTTTTGTCATCCTGCAATGGGTTAGTTTTCAGCCTGTTTTGGGCATGATTATTCTGGGCGTGGTGTTTTTCCCGCTGGCATTGCTTCTGATGAATTTAACCCATAGGATGCTGCCATCTGAATTTTCAGCGGGTAAGCAGGATGTGCCGCCGCTGCGTTCTAAAAAGAAACATCATAAAAAGCACCACAAGAAACATAAGGCTACGATAAACTAATGCTATAAGCTAATTCTACAAATGAACATAATGAAAAGCCAACTCCGATGAACCGAAAAGAGCAAGATAGCGCTAAAGTTTTTACGCGTCGCGCCTTTGTGATTGGCGGAATTCAGGGGGCATTGCTCGCAGTTATGGGCGGGCGGCTGGCTTGGCTGCAAATTGCTGAGGGCCGTAAATATAAGATGCTGGCTGACCGCAACCGTATCAATATCAAGCTGCTTGCGCCTTCGCGAGGTGAAATTTTGGATCGTTATGGTGTAGCGATGGCGGGAAATAGCCAAAACTTCCGCGTGGTGATTACGCCTGAACATACCAAGGATATCAAAACCTCTCTCTTGAGCTTGCAGAATCACATTGAAATGGATGAGCGTGAAGTGCAGCGCGCCATAGAGGCTGCTTCGCGCGTGGCGAAATTTGTTCCCGTTCAGGTTAAGGATGATCTGAGCTGGGAAGAGGTCGCCAAAATTGAGGTCAATTTGCCTGACCTGCCGGGGCTATCGATTGATGTCGGGGAACGCCGCGATTATCTGTTTGCAGATTCCACGGCGCATTTGATCGGATATGTCGGGGCGGTCAGTGAGTCTGAGATTGGCGAGGATCGTTTGTTACGCTTGCCGGGGTTTCGTATTGGCAAGTCGGGGATTGAACGGCGCTATGAATCAATTTTGCGTGGCTCTGCGGGGACGTCGAAAATGGAGGTCAATGTTGTTGGCCGTGAGGTGCGGGAATTGGCGCGAGACAATCCGAAAGACGGCAGTCCCGTTATTTTGAGCGTTGATTCAGGTCTGCAACATTTCACCCAAGAGCGCCTCAATCAAGAGCAGAGCGCCTCGGCTGTTATTATGGATGCCAAGACGGGCGCGGTCTATGCGCTGGCCTCCAGTCCAGGCTTTGATCCGAATATTTTCACCAAGGGGCTGCCCGCCTCAGTATGGGAGGAGCTGACCTCCGATCCGCGCAATCCGCTCAGTAATAAGGCGGTAGCGGGGCAATATCCGCCCGGATCGACCTATAAGATGGTCACGGCGCTGGCGGGGCTTGAATCCGGCGCGATCAAGCCGCATACGCGGGTATTTTGCCCCGGGCACTATGATTTCGGCGATAACCGCTTTCACTGCTGGAAAAAGGGCGGGCATGGCTCGGTTGATCTTGTAAAGGCGATATCCGAGTCTTGCGATGTATTTTTCTATCGCGTTGCGCTTGAATTTGGCATTGATAAGCTGGCAGAGACCTCTCGCCGCATGGGGCTGGGGGCACGGCTTGATTTTGATTTGCCTGAAGAGCGTCCCGGCCTTATTCCTGACAGAGATTGGAAGCGCGGCTATTTCGGAACATCATGGCAGCCGGGGGAGACGATTGTTGCGAGTATCGGGCAGGGCTATACGCTGACAACGCCGCTGCAACTCGCTGTGATGACGGCACGGTTCGTCAATGGTGGTCATGCGGTAAAGCCGTGGCTGTATAACTATCAAAACGGTATGCAGAGAATGGAGGATACGGCTTGGCCATCCATGAATCTTGATCCGGAGCATTTGCGTATCATCAAGCGCGGCATGGATGATGTGGTGAATGGCCCGACGGGAACGGCGCGCGGTTCGCAAATTCGTCATGAGGGGATGCGGATGGGCGGAAAAACCGGAACGGCGCAGGTCGTCAGGATTACAGCCGCGCAGCGTGCCGCCGGAATTCAAAACCGCGATTTACCATGGCGGCAAAGGCACCATGCACTTTTTGTCGGCTATGCGCCGATTGACAATCCGCGCTATGTTGCCTCCGTTGTCGTTGAGCATGGTGTGAGCGGTTCAGGCAGCGCAGCGCCCTTGGCGCGTGATCTGTTGATTGAAACCCAGAGGCGCAATCCGGCATCCTCAAAAATTATTACGCCTGACCAGCTTTATAGCGGAAGAAAGCCTGTTCACACGGTGCGATTGCCGCCCTCTATGGCCGCGCTCGGTCAAGATGATGATAAAAATGAAAATTGAGAGTTTTTGAGAAATACGTAAGGCGAAGCCATGAATGAGATAACAATTGATAAAGAGCGCGGGATTTTTGAAAAATTCCTCCATATCGACTGGGTGCTGGTCGGCTTGTTGTTTTTTGTTATGTGCATTGGGCTTGCGAGCCTTTATTCTGCGGCGGGCGGGGTGTTCGAGGTTTATGCTCTGCAGCATCTCATTCGCTTCGGGATAGGCCTCAGCGCACTTATTTTTGTGGCTCTGATTGATATTCGTATCTGGTACAAGCTGACATGGCCGATTTATTTCGTCGGCTTGTTTCTATTGATTGCGGTGGAGGTCAAGGGGCATGTCGGGATGGGGGCACAGCGCTGGATTGATCTTGGATTTATGCGGCTACAGCCCTCGGAGCTCATGAAAATTGCCGTCATTATGGCCTTGGCGCGGTATTTTCAATCGGCCTCGCCGGAGGATATGCGCTCGATCAGGTTTCTTATTCTGCCGCTACTGATCCCGCTTGTGCCTGTCGGGCTGGTGCTCATTCAGCCTGATTTGGGAACCTCGCTGATGATTGTCTTGGGCGGGGCGGCGATGTTTTTTATTGCCGGTGCGCCGATCTGGATGTTTTTGCTCGGGATTGGCGGGGCAGCAGCCTCAGTGCCGATTGCGTGGCAATTCTTGCATGAATATCAAAAAAAGCGCGTGATGACGTTCCTTAATCCCGAAAGTGATCCGTTGGGGGCGGGGTATCATATCATGCAATCCAAAATCGCGCTTGGATCAGGCGGGATTAGCGGCAAGGGCTTTTTGGAAGGAACACAAAGCCATTTGAACTTTTTGCCTGAAAAACAAACTGATTTTATTTTTACGCTTTGGGCGGAGGAATGGGGCTTGGCGGGCGGCGTGTTCCTGCTCGCACTCATGGGGCTTGTCTTCGCTTACTGTTTTTTTCTTGCGATGCGGTCGCGGCATAGTTTCGGGCGGTATCTGATTATGGGATTGAGCATTAACTTCTCGCTCTATGTGTTTATTAATATCGCGATGGTGATGGGCTTAATCCCTGTAGTCGGCGTGCCGTTGCCGCTGATTTCTTATGGCGGTACGGCTATGCTATCCGTAATGATCGGCTTTGGATTGATTGTTTCAAGCAATCTGGGGCGTGAGAGTAAAGTGCGTAGAATATTCTAGGTTCAACGCTATGAGTTTTGCCTCTAAGCTGCGAGGGAATTCGCGATGCCCTTATCCTTGAGCAGATCGCCCAGCTCGCCGCTTTCATACATTTCGCGAAGAATGTCGCAACCGCCGATAAACTCACCCTTGATATAAAGCTGGGGGATTGTCGGCCAGTTTGTGAATTGCTTGATACCCTCACGCAGATCGTTGTCCTCCAGCACATTAATGTCGCGGAAATCAACGCCGCTTTGTGAAAGGATTTGCACAACCATCGAAGAAAATCCGCATTGTGGGAACTCAGCCGTTCCTTTCATGAACAGCACGACATCGTGATGATCGATTTCTTTTTGGATGGTTTCGAAAATCGGTGTGCTCATGGGGGTGTCTCCTCAGTTTTTTTTAATAATGATCTACGCAGCTTTAGCGCAGTCTTGTTTATTTATATATTAATATATTACATGTTTTCGGGAATGGAAGTCTGGATTGCCAAGGCATGGAGCTCATTGCCCATTCTGCCTTGCAGCGCTTGATAAACCATTTGATGCTGCTGAATTCGGCTTTTCCCGGCAAATGAGGGCGATTCTACATAGGCGGCATAATGGTTTCCGTCGCCGCGCAAATCTTCAATTTTCACTGTGGCATCGGGAATGCCTTCACGTATCATTGTTTCTATCGTTTTCGCGTCCATAGCCATAATTTTATCCTCTCAGAGGCTAAGAATTAAGGCGTTTTGGGTTAAATTTCAAGAGCTATATTTGGGAATGATCTGTGAAATAATATTTCGCAAAATATACATTTTTTATACGAATATGAAAAAAAATGCCTTAATAACAGTTTTTTACTTGATTTTTCTTTTTTTGCTTTTTAGAGTTTAATTAATCAAAACAAGAAGATTTCAAAGCATTCACGGGTGCATTTCTATGTGCTGTAATGGTGAAGAAGAGTGGTGTTTATAAAAAAAACGTAAGAGCGTTGAACAGGAAAAATCTATTCTTCATATAAAAAAGCCTCGATCCATTTCGAGGCTTTTTTATATGCTGATAACGAAATTGTTATAGATTTTCTAAAATTTGTTTACGAGCTTCCTGATGTGCTAACTCGACCTGTGTTTGCATCATATGATCGGTCATCTCTATGCCCTTTGCATCAAAATCAGCGCGGACTTTGCGGATAATATCGTCAAACCCGGCCTCTTCGAGATTGGCAATCACGACTTCCTTGGCATAAACGTCGGCATCTGCGCCTGTAATGCCCATTTGTTCCGCTGCCCAAAGCCCGAAAAGCTTGGATGTGCGGGCTTCAATTTCAAAGCTCATTTTCTCTTCATGTGCGTATTTGCGCTCCATGGCATCTTTTCTATCGTCAAAACCGGTCATGTTGTCCTCTATAATGTCTTTATGCTGTTTAAAAAATGATTTTCAATTTATCATTTGAATCATTGAAAATCCAACGCAATATATGTTTTATAGTGCTAAACATTTATTTGGAAAGTGAAAATACCATGTCGCGCCGCAAGATGCTCTATGAAGGCAAAGCCAAAATCATATATGAAGGCCCTGATGCCAATACGGTAATCCAGTATTTCAAGGATGATGCGACGGCCTTTAACGCCGAAAAAAAAGCGGTGATCGCTGGGAAGGGTGTTTTGAATAACCGTATTTCCGCGCATTTGATGAACAAAGTCGAAAGCATAGGTATCCCGACGCATTTTATCCGCTCGATCAATATGCGCGAGCAATTGGTGCGCAAGGTCGAGATTATCCCGATTGAGCTTGTGGTGCGTAATATTGCCGCTGGTTCTCTATGCAAGCGTTTGGGACTGCGTGAAGGCGAGCTTTTGGGGCGGCCTTTGATTGAATATTACTATAAAAAAGATGAGCTTGGTGACCCGTTGGTGGGCGAAGAGCACATCCTAACGCTAGGTTGGGCTGATCCTTATGAGCTTGAAGAAATGGTGTTGATGGCGTGGCGGGTGAATGATTATCTCTCCGGTCTGTTTGACGGGATAGGGCTGCGGCTTGTTGATTTCAAGCTCGAATTTGGACGGATATACGGTGAGTATGGCGAGGTATATATCGTTCTGGCTGATGAGATTTCGCCGGATAATTGCCGCCTTTGGGATGCAAAAACGGGCGAGAAGCTCGATAAAGACCGCTTCCGTTTTGATCTTGGCGATTTGGTCGCGGGTTATCAGAAAATCGCTCAACGCCTTGGATTGATCCCGGAGGGCGATATCCTCGAAGGGGGCGGATTGAATGAGCAGCTCTTTGAAAAGCTCGGCCAGATTGAGAATGAGCTGGCTGAAAAGCGCAAGCTGCGTAAATTGGCCAAACCTCCATTGGGCAGCGGCGGCGGCAAAGCACGCTAAAAAATCATAAAGCGCGAAGACTTATAATCCCCCGCAGGACGGCGCGTCTGGTTCTGTGCGGTGTGTGTCGCTATAAATAGGGGTGTTGTGGCGCGTCTGAAGCTCTGGCCAATTTGGAAACGTTCCAATTTCAGGCCATGTGATTTTACGCCTTGCGCGTAAGCATTCAATTGAATGGGCAATCGCGTAGCGTTGAATGTCTGTAAGCATTTCTGCTGTTAGCTCTTTTGGTACATAGGCTTTGCGTTTATAAGGCGCTGTGCTTTCATCCCATATAGTATCGGGTTGTGCGCCCAATGACTGATTACAGATGTTTTCAGGCCAGATTTGATCAAAAATAAATCCTTCACGGATCCAGCTTGGATCGATTTTGCAATGTTTAAAGTGTTCGGTAGCGGGGGTATAAGTTAGAGACTCTACACGCCTTAGGATAAGATCAGCCATAATCCGTGAATCCATTTTTCCTACAATGCCTGCATGATCAAATATGTTTCCCTTATCACCAACAGATTGATTTTTTATTGTATGGATTGTTTTTGCCCTGATAGCGGTAGCGCGTGTGCTCCCTAAAAATTTTTTCGTATCAGCTTCATTAAAGGCGAGTTCACATGAATATCTTGAAGGTTGCGATGTCATGGTATGTAAATCCAGCGCTAGGATAGTGCCTTTCTCATCGCGGTAGATTCCGGTTACGAAATATGGTCTGGCATTGGTGTGGCGCTCATTTCCAAATTTATCTTCACTGCGAATAAGCCCTTTACTGAGGATAATACTGCCGATTTCCAGCGTATCGGGTAAGCCGCCTCTTGCCTTGGCATGGCCAAATGCTCGGCGTGCGCCTGTTCTTCTTTCGAGGCGCGCCAAATTTTCTGCTGCTTGCGCTTCTTCTGAAAGGCGTGCCTGTTCCTGATATGCGGCTATTTGGGCTGTTTTTCCTGTTGCGGCGGCCAGTTGCTCCGCGAGGCTTCGGCGAGTCATCGTTTGTCCTCAGTAATATATTATTAAACCAAGGCGAAACTTTAATATAGAATTAAGGATTATGTCAATATTCTTGTATTAAGGTGCAAATTGTTCGGCAAAGACCCGCTCGCCGAGGTGATTGTCAGGGTCAAACAACAGCGTGCAGCCGATTTTACGCGATTCCCGTACTTTGACATGAACAATGTCGCGAAACTCTTTGGCGTCAGCCGTGGCCGATACCGGGCGTTCCGGTGCGCGTAAAATATCAAACTCAATCTCTGCCTCATGATTGAGCAGAGCGCCCGGCCAACGGCGCGGCCTGAAAACGCTGATCGGGGTGAGCGGCAAAATATTGGCGCTGAGCGGGATGATCGGCCCGCCCGCCGAGGAGTTATACGCCGTACTGCCGACCGGAGTGGAAACGAGTATCCCGTCGCAAACAATTTCTTTAAGCCGTACTGTGCCGTCGACGGTAATCTTGATCTTCGCCGAGCTATGCGTTTCCCGCAGCAGTGAAACTTCGTTAAAGGCAATTTCTTTATATATCGCGCCGTTTTTATCGCGGGCTTCCATTTCCAGCGGGTGAATAACCACGCTTTTGGCAGCGTTTATGCGTTCATAGATATTTTCGGTGTGATAGGGGTTGAGCAAAAAGCCGAGCGTTCCCAAATTCATCCCGTAAATCGGCTTTTTGAGCGCCGCGAATTGGTGAAGCGCGCGCAGCATAGAGCCATCCCCGCCCAGAACGACAATCGCATCGGCCTTTTCAGGGGCGGCATTGCCATACAGACCTGTCAAGGCTTCGAGCGCCTTTTGTGCGCGCGGCTTGTGGGAGGCATGAAAAGCGATGGTTTTAATCGGTTTCATTCGTTTTATCTTTGTGGCCTCATCGTCGCATCTTGCTTTCCGCGATCTATTAAATCGCAAAGCCACCCGATGAGCCGGATTTCTCGCTATTGATCTCAGACCATATATCAGGAGCTTTGAGGAAAGACTCCACGGCGCTCAAGGTTTCTTCATCGAAATAATTTTGCTCCTTGGCGACTTTGAGCACATGCCACCAATTGGTCAGTTCATGCAGCGTTAAGCCCATTGCGTTCATATTCTCAAGGCTTCTGTCGAAAATGCCGTAATGGAACACGACAAAAGCGTGCTTGACCTCCGCACCCGCCTCGCGCAGCGCATCAATAAAGGTTTTTTTGCTACCGCCATCGGTCTGAAGATCCTCGATCAGCAGGACTTTGGGATTTTTAACATCACCGAATGTGCCTTCAATCTGCGCCATACGGCCAAAGCCTTTCGGCTTTTTACGCACATAAAGCATTGGTTTGTGCAGGCGCTCGGCGATAAAAGCCGCATAAGGAATTCCGGCAGTTTCCCCGCCGGCGGCAAAGTCAATATCCTCGGAAATTTCACCAAGTAGGATTTCCACCGCCATATCCATGAGGTCGGAGCGCTCCTCGACAAAGGAGATCAGGCGGCGACAATCAATGTAAACCGGAGAGCAGCGGCCGGAGGTGAGTACAAATGGCTCTTTGGCATTGAACAAAACCGATTTCGTATCAAGAAGAATTTTTGCGGCGGCCTCGCCGATTTCCTGTTTTCGTTGTGCGTCCATATTTGACAAACTCGCCTAAAGTTATGTAATTTCTAGTCCATGCCTGATTGCAATGACTACACCCTAATATCTTTACAAGAGCTTGTCTATGATGAAGCTCTGTTTGCTGACTATCGCGCATTTATTCGTGAGATTGAAGATATATACGCCCTTCAGGAGCGTATTATGACGAGCAATGATGCCTATCCGGATGATTTTGTTTTTGAAGTCGAGGTTATGAATGCTGAGGTCATGTATTGGCGATCTGTTGAAAGCTCACAAGAACAGCTGCAGGATTTTTTCGATTGGATGAAATCTATGCATGGGTTCGGATCACACTATGAGAGCGATACCGACGAAACCTATAAATTTTACGCCTGCGCGATGATTGATAAATCTAGTGGAACTGTTGTCGGACGTTGCAATTTACACACCGAATTGGATAAGGGCCAGTGGACAGGGATGGGGTTTGATTGTATTCGCCCGTCTTATCGCGGCCAAGGCTTAGGGCATGTCATTATGGCGCATCGGTTGGATTTGGCGCGACAAGTCGAGGTTGATAAGGTGAAGTTGAACGTTAGCGAAGAAAATATAGCCTCTTTGAAACGGGTTGAGCGGCTTGAGGATGCTGGATTGATGTTTGATTTTAATGTCAGCGCGCGGGGAAGGTATATCGCTTGGATCAAGCCCACGTTAAACCTTGAGGATGTTTATGCGATATTGACAGAGTGCCCGAGCGAAAAAACGCAAGAAGCCTCATCAAATACAGCCGATAGCATTACGGCAAGCGCCGAATTAGGGCTATAAAGTTTCGCCCCTTATTGGCTTTACTCACTATTGGCTCACCCACACAACGCGGGCGATCCACTGCACTTCGTTTTGCTTCAAGGCGCGATCCTCAAAAGCAGGGTTAAGTGATTTCAGTTCGATCTTGCTGGCCGTCTGACGGATCAGCTCCTTGGCCAGCACTTCGCCGCCCGTTGTTTTAACAATGACGCGATCACCGCGCCGCAATTGCGCGGCAGGGGATACAATCAGCAAATCGCCCTCACGGTAAAGCGGCTCCATGGAGTCGCCACTGACCTCCAGCGCATAACAGCCCTGATCGTTGCGAATCTGCGAGGCGGGGGCGGGGACTTCATCCCAACCGCTGCCCGCGGGATAGCCGTCAACATCGAAAAATCCGTCCAGCCCCGCTTGCGCAAAACCGATCACGGGAATGGTCGCGCCCGCCGCCAGTGCCGCGCCGCCTTGTGTGCCGTCAGCATCGATTAGGGCGAAGAAATCGGACATGGTCGCGCCCGTTACGGATAAAATCTTGGCGATGCTTTCGGTCGAAGGCCAACGCGGCTTCCCCTCAGGGGAGATTCGCTTGCTTTTGTTGAACGAGGTTGGATCAAGTCCGGCTTTTTTGGCAAGGCCGGAGGCCGAGTAACCGAAATTGGCTGCCAGCCTGTCAATCCCGCGCCAGACATCAGAATGTGTAAACATGGCCTTCTCCTTAATTCGTTGTTGCGTTGGTTTATTTGTTGTTTTGTTCGGTCGGCTGGGGCGTTGATATCGCTCCGCACCGGAAAAGAATCCTCTGGGAAAACAATCCCATTGTATGCGCCTCTTGTAAATAAGAAAAAAATCCTAAAAATTCTTGACACTATAGGAATAATATATCATAAAAGTGAACATAAAGTGAACAAATATATTTTGAAACAGGAGCTATAATGCCATCGAACAAGAGAAATTTTCCTATTTTGAGCCAATGCCGCGATTCTGTGCCGTTTGCAAATACCGAAGAGGCGTGGTTCTGGTTTATCAAGGCGCAGCAGGCGCGCAATGACGGGGCGCGGGTTTCTGCGGGTTTTTCTCTTATTCCGCGTCCGTGTGAGCCGCTCGATATCCTCAAAATAGCCGATAGGCTTTACCGTAATCGTTTGTTGGGGATGGATCATTTTTATGTGCTCAAATTTTACGGCCAGCGCGGCTATGCCCCCGATCCCCGCCGTATCAAGGAACAACGCGCCCACCGCTTGTGGATCGAGGCTATGGCGCGGCTGGAGCCTGTTTTTCTGCGTAAGGGAATTGTCGGAGCGCCGAAGAATAATGCTGGCAATACGGACTGTGGCGATGCCCAGCCTTGCGCCGGATGGATCACCGAAATGCGGGTTTACGAACAAGGGCTGCGCCTATGAGAACGATTATGCCTGAGATTATCGGCGCGGAGCAACGCGCATGGGTGGTGTTTAGCGGCGAAACCGATCTGTTTTTGCTGCGCTTTCTCAAGCCGGGCTTTCGGCATTGCTTTTTGCTGTTGAATGACGGGCAATGCTGGGTCAGCTATGACCCGATGGCGCATCACACCGAAATTCTGGTGCATCATATGCCGTCATTTTTTGATCTCCCCGGCTGGCTGGAAGGCCGCGGTCACCGCGTTGTCGAGGCGCAGATTTCCAAGGTCGTCAAAAAGCCCGCCCCGCCATCGCTCTTTAGCTGTGTTGAGGCGGTCAAGCGGGTTTTGGGCATTCACCGCGCCTTTGTGGTAACGCCGTGGCAGCTGTATCGCCATTTAAACGCCGCCCCGCATAACAACGGTCATCGCCATGTATTTAGCCGAAGCCTCAGCGCTTTGCGCCGTTTCATACCAATCAATCTTCAAACCATTTTCAGCAAAAAAGGAGTTTCATCATGGGAAGCCTAACCTCTCGTCCCAAAGTGCCCAGCGTGCCGCAAACGCAAATCGTTTATATGCCGACACCGGTTTACGAGCCGTATGTGCCGCCGCCGCTTTCTTCGGGTGCTTTGGATACGCCTGAACAGGCCAATCCGCAAGCCGTTGCGGCGCAGCGCGAGCAAAACTTGCTCACCGCCTCACGCGGCCGATTGGGCACAATCACAACCAGTTTTCGCGGGCTTTTGAGTCTGGCCGGAACATCGGGTCAACGCAAAACCTTGCTTGGAGAATAAATCATGACACCAATCACCACGCCTTTTATTACAGGCACAGAGCCGAACAGCGCGATGAAAAAGCAAAAGCCGCAAGACGATGAGGCTTTGCTCCTTGATAAGCTCATGCAGCGCTTTGAGCAATCCCGCAACCGCCGCGCCAAATGGGAACCGCTGTGGCAGGAATGCTATAATTTTGTCCTGCCCCAGCGCGGAGGATTTGATGGGTTTGACAATGCCGGGCGCACGCGGATGGAAACGATTTTCGATGCCACGGCGATGGATGCCGCCGACCAACTCGCCGCCAGTCTGCTCGGCAATCTAACCCCGATCTGGTCGCAATGGTTCGGGCTGAAGCCGGGGCCGGAGCTCAGCGCGGTCGAAGCCGAAGCGCTCGCCCCCGTTTTGGAGCGCGCCGCCAAAACCATTCAGGATCATTTCGACCGCTCGAATTTTGCGGTGGAAATTCATCAATGCTATCTCGATTTGATTATCGGCGGCACGGCCTCTTTGTGCTTTGAGGAGAGCGATCCGGGGAGCTTTTCGGCCTTCCGTTTTCATGCTGTGCCGCTCGCTGATATCTATCTCGAAGAAGGGGTGAGCGGCGTTCTTGACGGAACATACCGCATCCTCAATATGACCCTTGCGCAGCTTTACGACCGCTATCCGCTGGCGGTGATGGGCTTGCCGCCGCGCCTGATCAAGCAGGGCGAAAAAGAACCGCAAACCCGCTTTAAGGTCATGGAATCGGTTTTGCCCGATGCGCTCGGCACGTTTACCATGACGGCGGTTTTGACCGAAACGGGGCAAGAGCCTCAAATTCTGGAGCAAACCAGATTGCCCGCCTCGCCCGTTATCAATTTCCGCTGGCTCAAAGGGCCGGGGGAGATTTACGGGCGCTCACCGATCATGAAATCGCTGCCTGACATCAAAACCGCCAATAAGGTGGTGGAGCTGATCCTCAAAAATGCTTCCATCGCCGTGACAGGGGTGTGGCAGGCCGATGATGACGGCGTGCTCAATCCCGCCAATATCCAGCTGCAGCCGGGCAGTATTATTCCGAAAGCGGTTGGCTCGAAAGGGTTGCAGCCGCTTGAAATGCCTGGGCGTTTTGATGTGTCGGAATTGATGCTGGATTCCTTGCGCAGCCGTATCCGCCACAGCTTGCTGACTGATCGTCTTGGGCCTGTGATGGGGCCGCGCATGACGGCTACGGAGGTCATTGAGCGCTCTGCGGAAATGTCGTTGCTGCTCGGCGCGACTTACGGGCGCTTGCAATCCGAGTTGCTCACCCCGCTCATTAAACGAGCCTTTGCGATTTTGCGCCGCCGCGGTGAAGTGCCTGATATCGCGCTTGACGGGCGGCTGGTTGCGGTGGATTACCGCTCCCCGCTGGCACGCTCACAAGGCCAGCGCAATGTGCAAAATACGCTCAGCTGGATCAATTCCGTGCTGGCGATGGGGCCGGAAGCGGCGCAAGCCGTTGACCTTGCCCGTGCGGCGCGGTTCTTGGGTGAAGCCTTGGGCGTGCCGAGTGATTTGATCCGCAATGAGGTTGATCTGGCTTTGCCGCCGCAGCCACAGCCGCTCGATTCTCTCGATTCTCTCGATTTTCTCACTCAAGACTTATCGCAACCTTTCCCCCAACCGATTGTAAACCCTTCATCTCAAGAGGAGATATCCGATGACACGACTGAAACAACTCTTTAATGCGCTGGGGCGCGGCGTGCAAAGCGGCTTTCGCTTTTTACTCAAGCTGGCCAGACCGCTTTCGTTTCTCAGCTTTAAAGTGCCACCATTCCAGCGCCTTCCGAATGTTGCGCAATACGCGCCGACCCAACCCTATGAAGGGGCGCTGCAAAGCGAGGTTGTTTATCGTGGTGCGCCGCTGGATCGGCTGGAGCAGCGGGATATGGAACGGCTTTTCGCCAAGCTGTTTTCATCCGATGACGGGCGCAAGGTGCTGGCTTATCTGCAGATGATCACCTTTCATCGCGCTTTGGCCTCGAACGCCAATAGTGTCGAGCTGCGTTATATCGAAGGCCAGCGGGCGCTGGTTGCACAAATGCTGCGGTTGATTGATCGCGGGCGGCAGGGCTGAACATAACAATCGAAATTTTTAAACCGAAAAATACAAAACCAAAAAGGAGTATTCACATGGACTATAATTTATTGACTGACGGGCTGGATGTTGCGGCTGTTCCTGACAAATTCAAGGATCCCGAAACAGGCGCGATCAACATTCCCGCAATCATCAATTCTTACCGCGAGCTTGAGCGCAAAATGTCGGCTTCTATGACTATGCCGTCCAAAAGCGTCGAGGAGTATTGCATTGAATGTACGCATGGCCTCTTTGAGCCGGATACGGAGATTAACCAGCGCTTGCACGCCAAGGGCTTGACCGAGGAGCAGGTGCAGGAGGTTTACGATCTTGACGCTGAGCGCCTGATGCCGATGATTGTCGAGCTTGCCGGTGATTTTCAGGCCGAGCGCGAAGTCGAAAAGCTGATTGCGCATTTCGGCGGCAAGGAGCAATGGCAGGAAATCTCGCGCCAGCTTCTCGCGTATGGTCAGCAGCATTTGCCCAAGGATGTGCTGCAAAATCTATCCTCATCTTTTGAAGGCGTGCTTGCGCTTTATAGCATGATGAAGGGGGAAACGCCCAACTACGCCAAGGCGGGCGGGGAGATGCGCGACAAGGCCAATGGCGGGAGTGATATGAACGAGCTGAAAAGCATGATGCGCGATCCGAAATACTGGCGCGACAAAGATCCGGCCTTTGTTGCCAAGGTGACGGACGGGTTTAAGCGTATCTATAAGGATTGATAGTGATAGGGTAAATAGGGCGTATGGGAATTACGCTTTAGGGGCGAGCCCTTAGGCCATTTGTGAATCCGCGAATTCTCTGGTGATGTAATCATCGATCACACTCTGGAAGCGTTCGCGGATTTCGCGCGTCAACGGCTCGAACTCCACGGCAATGCGCGAGCGGTTCTTGCGCACGATACGGGCTTTGTGCTGAATATCGACAATATCGTCACGAAGCTGGAATTTCAGCGCAACATCGAGCGTATCACCAAGAGCGTAAATGCGTTCATCACAAGCGATTTGCGCACCGCCAAAGCTCCAGTCAACGACCGGTAACATTTTGCCGTTAATGAGGCTTACACATTTATCGCTTTTACGGCGTTCATGACGGCGATTGGACACAGGCTGCGTAACAGCTTTTTCCGGTCTTAGCATTTCTAGAATCCCGCTTAGCATTTTTTTGGCTCCTGTATCACATAACGATAAAAGGTTAAGAAATTATTACCTGAGTTCATAATATATTATTTTTGTTAGCAGAAACAAGTTTTTTGTAATTATGGTAAAAATAAAGCAGAAAAACCTTGACAATCTAGGAATTGATTCATAAATTAACCTTATCAACGCCAGAATTGCGACTTTTTGCTACGGTGTTATCGAGCCTTCATCGGCTTTGATACGCGCTTTGAACGAATCAAATTTACGTGCTTCACGCATTTGATCGCGCCCGAGCGCCGCAGCAACAATCACCGCAAATCTTGTTTGTTTTCCTCAAGACAACCTATGCGCGGAACGGAGAACAATCTTGCCCTCTCCTGCAAGATTGCCCGTTCTTGCGCGTTTTTTTGATTTGGGGATTTAGGTCACAAGGCCGGACGACAAGAAACGATGCGCTTTTATGTCACTTTACAATGACTTTTACAGCGCCAAGCCGTTTCCCGCCGACAACCCCAATGCCTTATCGCATTTCATGCAAACACTGAAACCTAACACCAACACCAAAACTTAACACTGAAACACAACGATAAACATGAAAAGGATATCGCCATGTCTACAACACTCGATCAGGCCTTTATCAAACAATTTGAGCGCGAGGTGCATGAAGCCTATCAGCGTCAGGGGTCTAAATTACGCAACACGGTTCGCACGATTACCGATGTAAACGGCTCATCCGCAGTCTTCCAGAAGGTCGGCACAGGAACAGCCTCCACCAAATCCACGCATGGTATGGTTCCGGTGATGAATCTGGCTCACTCGAATATCGAGGTCATTTTGCATGACTTTTATGCGGGTGACTGGGTGGATCGCCTTGATGAGTTGAAAACCAATATCGATGAGCGTCAGGTTATCGCCGCGGCGGGTGCGAATGCGCTGGGCCGTAAAACCGATGAGCTGATTATCAATGCCCTCAACGCCGCGGATAAGCATATCGTTCAATCCGATGATACGGGCATGAGCATGGATAAAATTCTCGAAGCCTTCGAAACCTTCGGCGAGCATGATGTTCCCGATGACGGCCAGAGATTTTGCGTTGTCGGCTGGAAGCAGTGGAGCGAGCTGCTCAAGCTTGATGAATTCGTCAGCGCCGAATATGTCGGAGCCGATAGCTTGCCATTTTCGACCATCACCCAAGCCAAAATGTGGCTCGGTACAATCTGGGTTCCGCATTCAGGCCTGCCGTTGAGCGGCGAGGATGTGCGCTCGTGCTTCTGGTATCACAAAACAGCTGTCGGCCATGCCGCCGCCAGCGATGTGCAGACCGATATCACATGGCACGGCGACCGCGCCTCGCATTTCATCAACAATATGATGAGCCAAGGCGCAGGATTGATCGATGAGAACGGCATTGTCGTCATCGAATGTGACGAAGATCCGGGCGAATAAGCGCGGCGCTTTCTCAAGAGCCAATCTTGATTTTTTCAAACAACCAATACCGATAAAGGATTAAAAACCATGAGTTTCAAACCGACAGATTTGAGCGTACTGGCCTATGCCAATAACTTCACTTTGTGGCACTACATCACCGAAGATGCCGATGTCACAGCGGGCGGATATTTCAACAAGGCTTCGGATATGCTGCGCGTCAATGATTTGATGATTGCCAATACCGATGTTGAGAACGAGGCGGGCGGCACAACGGTGTTTTACGTGATTACCGGAAACACTGGCGGAGTCGTGACCATCGAGGCCTATACAATGCCGGAGGAAGAGGTTTAATCGCTTCTTTTTCTAAGCCGCTAAATTAAAGCCCCAAAGCTGTCATCCTGCGCGATTTTTCTATGCGTGGGATGACAGCGCGGTGCTTATCCCCTTTCAACCACCCTAACACCACCAATAGGAGTTCATGTTATGGCACTGAATGATGTGGCGCTGTGCAGCCGCGCCTTAATACGGATCGGCGCTGCGCCGATTACCTCTTTTTCCGACGGTACCGCGGAATCAACAATCGCCGGAGCGCTCTATGCGCCGGTGCGCGATGCTTTGCTGTCGGCCTATCCGTGGAGCTTTGCTAGCGGGCAGGTTACGCTCAATCTTCTCGAAACCCCGCCTCTGGCCGATTACCAATATGCGTTCCAGCTGCCGAATGATTTCCTGCGGGCAATGTCGGCGGGGATCGGTGCAAAAGGGCGGGGGTTGAGCTATCGCATTGCGCGTGGCCAGCTTCACGCCAATAGCGAAACCGTGGTGCTGAGCTATGTTTTCCGCCCCGAAGAGGAGGAGTTCCCGCCTTATTTCGATCAGGCGTTGATTGCACGGCTATCGGCGGAGTTCACCATTCCCGTCACCGAGAATACCTCCCGCGCCGAAGCGCATTTCCGCATGGCCGAGGCCGAGTTTCAACATGCTCGCCAGATTGACGCCCAGCAAGCCACACCGAAAAAGCTGGAAAATGTCACCCTTGTTGATGTGCGGGGCTAAGTTTGACGGCCACACCCTCATTCACGAATGGCAATGCCGTTAGCCGTTCGCCTTCAACCACCAGTCATGAGTCAATAGGCAATAAGCAATAAGCCAATAAAAAGTCAGAAGTCAGGAAAAATCCAATGACCAAAATACGAGAAATTAAAACGAATTTTACCGCGGGCGAGGTCTCGCGTGAGATATTGGGGCGCAGCGATTTACGCGCTTTCGAGAATGGCGCGCTGAGCCTGCGCAATGTGTTTATCAAGCCGACGGGCGGCGTCACGCGGCGGGCGGGGCTGAATTATATTGATACGGCGCGCGGCTCTGGCCGCCTGATTGCCTTTGAATTCAACACTGCTCAGACTTATTTGCTGGTGGTGACGAACGGCAAGATCGATGTTTATGAGGGCGGTATCTATCAAGATACGATTGATGCGCCGTGGAGCGCCGCGCAAATTCCGCAGCTCGCATGGACGCAAAGCGCCGATACGCTGTTATTGACGCATCCTGATGTGCCGCCGCGCAAGCTGACCCGCAATCCTGATTCAAGCTGGAGCTTGATGGTGTGGGAGTTTTTTGCGGATGGCAATGTGGTGCGACAGCCTTATTTCAAATTCGCCCCGACCAATGTGACGCTGACCTCCAGCGGCACAAGCGGCACGATTACGCTCACGGCCTCCGCGCCCGTCTTTCAGGCAGGGCATCAGGATACGCGGCTTAGGATTGGCGGCAAGGAGGTCGAGATTACCGATTTTGACTCGCCCACGGTTGTCACGGCTAGCGTCATTCAAACCTTGGTCGGCACATCGGCGACGATTGATTGGCTGGAGCAGGCATTCTCGCCCGTTCACGGCTATCCGGCGACGGTGGCATTCCATCAGGACAGGCTGGTGATCGGCGGCAGCCGCGATCTGCCCAACCGGCTTTGGTTTTCCCGCAGCGGTGATTTGTTCAATTTCGATCTGGCGACGGGGCTGGATGATGAGGCGATTGAATTCTCCGTCCTCTCCGATCAAGTCAATGCCATTCGCGGGATGTTCTCAGGACGGCATTTGCAAGTCTTTACCAGCGGTGCGGAATGGATGGTGACGGGCGATCCGCTCACACCCGCCTCGGTGCAGATCAGGCGGCAAACCCGCGTCGGTTCACTGATCGAGCGCTATATTCCGCCGATTACCGTTGACGGGGCAACCTTGTTTATCGCCCGCAACAAGCAGGAAATTCAGGAATTTCTCTATACCGATCTGGAACAAGCCTATAAATCGACGGATCTGGCGCTGCTTTCGCGGCATATTATCAGCGATCCTGTCGATATGGATTACGACCAGAAGCGGCGCTTGCTCTATCTTGTGCGCAGTGACGGCAAATTTGCGGCACTGACGGTGTTTCGCGCCGAGCAGGTTACGGCATGGACGCTGCATGATACCCAAGGCGCGGTGAAATCGGTGTCTGTGGTTGGTGATGAGGTGTATTTCCTCATCGAGCGCAATGGTGAAATATTCATCGAGGAGCTGGAAAGCGGCTTTGCGCTGGATTCCGCGCTGAAGGGGGAGAGCGATACACCCAAAACGGTTTGGGCGGGGCTGGGTCATTTGGAGGGCGAGAGCGTGACCGTGATTGCCGATGGCCGCGTGCAGCTGCCTCTAACCGTCACCGCGGGTAGTATCACGCTGGAGGAGGGCGCGCGCTCGGTTGAGATTGGCCTGCCCTTCACGCATATCGTCGAGCCGTTGCCGCCCAATGTGATCGAGGGCGCGGGGGCGGGGCGCAAATTGCGGCTCGTTGAGGGCGTGTTTCGGGTGCAGGATACGTCAGCCCTGCGGCTTGATCTGGGCAGCGGGCCGAATGATGTGGCGCTCCGGCAATTCGGGGCAAGCGCGGAAATTCTCGATGCGCCGCCGCCTGTGGTCAATGGCGATATTCGCGTGCGGGCGCTGGGCTGGCAAAGCGATGCGACCAAGCCGTTATGGCGGATCGAACAGGATTTGCCGCTGCCCTTTACGCTTTTGTCTGTGGCGATGGAGCTAAAGGTGAATGATTAGCGCGCTCCGCAAAATAATAAATTCAATCAATATTTTACTAGAAAAGGATAATGCAAAATGGGAAGTTTAACCTCTTCAGTGGGCGGCGTGCTCGGCGCTTCCAATTCGGTTTTGGGCGGGCTGTTTCCGCTGGTGAACAATATCACGCGCGTGGTGTCGCTGGTCGATACGCTCAGCGGCGCATCGCAGCGCTCAAGCGCCAGTGCGCAGCGGCAAGAACAGGAGCTGGCACTGCGTCAGCTTCAGCAGCGGCAAGGGCTGCAAATGCAGCAAATGGCGCAGGACAACGCGCTGGCGCAGCAGAAAATGGCAATCGAAGCCCAGCAAGCCGAGGAGCAGCGCCGCGCCGCTTTGCGCCGTGCCGTGGCGCGGCAACGGGCGCAATTCGGGGCGCAAGGTGTCGGCAGTGCCGGCGGTTCGGCGGAAGCTGTGCTGCTGGGGCTGTTTGATGAATCCGAATCCGAGCTGAAACGCCGTGAGCAGCTGGATCAGATGCGCAATGCCGCGCTCAACCAGAATTACACGCAGGCGGGGAGCTTGAACCTGTTGCAGGCCACGCAGCTGGCCGAGCGGCAGCGTCTGGCAAGGTTGATTTAAAAAATCGCATTGCCTGAAATGTAAGGCTCAAACTCAAATTTAAACTCAAATTCAAACTCGAAAAAACAAATATTCAAAAGGATTATACCCATGACCGAGCATATCAAAATGCCCGATATAGTGCCGATTATCCGCTATCTGGCGAATGGCGTGCAGGCCGAATTTACCTATCCGTTTCCGATTTTCGCCTCTGAAGATTTGCTTGTGTATCTCAACGGTGCGCGGCAAATTTCGGGCTTTACGATTACAGGGGCGGGGCAAACCGCCGGAGGTTCTGTGGTGTTTGCACAAACCCCCGCTGAAAGCACGCGCATCACTCTGGAGCGCAAATTGCCGCTGGAGCGCCTGACCGATTATATCGAGGGTGGAGATTTTTCCGCGACCTCCATCAATACCGAGCTGGATTATCTGGTGGCGGCGGTGCAGCAGGTTTCGCGGCAAAACGCCCGTATGCTGCGCTATGGCGACCATGAAACGGCGGCGGATGTTTTGTTGCCGCCCAAGTCCGTTCGCGCCGGAAAAGCACTTGGATTCAATGGGATGGGTGATCCTGTTGCAATTACGCTTGAGGGGGCGATGGCTGTGCCCGAATTTACCGCCACGGGCGAGGGGGCGGTGCTGCGATCCAGTACCGATAAACTGGCCGAGGCTGTATCGATATTGGATTTCGGCGCGGCGGGGGATGGATTGACGGATGACACGATTGCCTTTCAAAACGCCCTGCAGGCACATGATTCTATTTCGATACCGAACGGATCGTATATTATTTCTGAGGCGCTGGAAGTGACCTCTGGCAAGGCGCTGATCGGGGCGGGGCAAGGCTCGAAACTGATCGGCAATAATCCCGATGCTGCGGTTTTGCAAATCAATGGGCGCGGCACGATGATTGCCGATTTGCGCATTGAAGGCGGGCTGGTCGGGATCAAGCTGGCGGGGGTGAGCAGTGAATGCACGCAAAACACGGTGCGCGATGTCCAGATTATCGGCGCGGGAACGGGGATTTTGCTTGATGGCGCGGCGGAGTCTGAAAAGCCCTGCTACTGGAATTATTTCAGCAATATCCTGATCGAGTAGCCCTTGACTCACGGCGTGCATTTGACCAAAAGCGGCGGCGGCGATACGCCCAACGCCAATCGCTTTCACGCGGTCAGGGTGTATTCCAAGGGCGCGGAAACGACGGGATGCGGCTTTTTTGTCGAATATGGCGCGCTCAATAACTCGTTTTTCGATTGCGAGGCCAATATGAACGGCGCAACGGCGCTGGCCTGTTTTCGCGCGGGGGCAAATTCCAACAAGACCCTGATCGTTAATTTTCTGGCGGAATCGTGGAACACCGTGCCGAATGTCCAGCTTGACAGCGGCTCGGTTGAAACGGTGCTGATCAATCTTTCGGCGGAAAGCGACGGCGCGGCGATTTATGATCTTTCCGGCGGCAATTATGATGCGATCAATGCGGGGTTTCCGGAAAAAAACCGCATGCGCCGTACGGTGGTGACTGACCTGAAAGCCACGCTGATGCGCTATGATACTGAATTTATCGATACGCTGGGGACGGTGTCGCTCGACCTGTCGCATAGCGTGCATCTGGTCAATGCGTCGAGCGGGGCGATTACGATTGCCTTGCCTTCCGCGGCGGAAGCGGCGGCGGCGGAGATAATGATCAAAAAGGTCGATCAGACATCGCATATCGTCACCATCACCGAAACGGGCGGCAGCGGGCCTGACGGTAAAACGCTGCAACTTGGCGGGCCGAATGATTATGTGACGCTGATTTCCAATGGCGCGAGCTGGTATATCAAATCCTCCAACCGCATGAGCGGCAATACCCGCTTTGCCGATGTCAGCGGCACATACGATATTGATATGGCGGTTGATGTCTATCTGATCTCCAGCTTTGGCGGCGCTGTCACGGCGCGGCTTCCCCCCCGCTGATGCGGCGCAGGCCATCGGGCGCACGATTACGATCAAGAAAACCGACCCGTCGGGCAATGCCGTCACCGTGACTGAACAGGGCGGGGCGGGGCCGGATCAATCCCATCAACCGCTTAACAGCCGTTATGATGCGGTCACCGTCATGTCCAACGGCGCGGAGTGGTATATTATCAGTCGAAAAACTTGACATAATTCAATGGAGGTTGTTATGTATTCAGCGATGCAAGAATGGTCAGTGAATATCGAAACACACACCCGCGATGACGTGATGAAGGTCTGTGCGCTTTTGGCGCGTGGGATTGGCGGTGAGGCTATTTTAAAACACAGATTTAAACTGGTTGTTTACGGCACTCATAATACTGGGAAAAGCGCAATCGTTGACGGGCTGGTGAGCGCATTTTCCGATAGGCATTCGTGCTATAAAATGTCCACAACTCCTTTAATGGAGAGTTTTGCGGGGGAGGCTGGGCAACACAGGGTTGAAAAAAGTTTTACCGTGAAAGGGCAAGAATGCGATTTTACCTTAAGGCATTTTTTGTCGGAAATGGATATGGGCATGGGGCGATGGAGGCCGCAAACCGCCCTCAGCGCGCAAACAAAAAGGAGCGGGATTGATTTTATTACGCTTTTTGGACACTCCCATCAGCGGAATGCGGATCTATCCATTTTCTTCGCTGGAAATCTGCGCTTCAAGAAATGTGAATGGCCGAGAAAGCTGAATATTGATGTTATATCACCGATTTTGCAAAATCCGCAAATGGCTGAAGTGCTTGAACATCTGCCTAGCTTTCATGAGCGGCGGCGCGGAGTGGGATATTGTCAGCCGAAAGACTTGACATAATGCCTTGCGCAAAGTATTTTGTGTATATGAATGAATGGAAAATCGAGTTTGAAACCCATAGCCGCGATGACGTGATGAAGGTCTGTGCGCTTCTGGCGCGCGGAATTGGTAAAGAAACCGTTGCTTCCAGACGTGTGAAAATTGCAATTGACGGTCAGATATCAGCAGGTAAAACCGCGATCGTGGATGGTTTGAGCTCTGCTTTTGCAGATTATTTAACGCCGTATAAAATGCCGGTACAGTCACTAATCGAAGATTTTCCTTGCCATGCTTATGATGGCGTTAAAAAAGAATTCGAAATTGATGAGAAAAATTGCTTAATTTCATTAGGGCGTCATGAATATGTTTTTATAAATGGGGCTTTTAATGAGGCTATGACTGGAGTTTATGACTCTGCATATGACAGGGGGGTGGATTTTTTTACAGGCCGTCCCAAAACCTTGGAAGGTAGTCATATTTTAATAGACTTAAATTTCTCTGATGGGCCTGACGATATCCAAGGCTGGCTCAGAAAATGGTCAGTGACTATTATGGAGTCATATCTTCAAACTGAGCAAATGGCTGAAGTGCTTGAACATCTGCGCAGCTTTCATGAGCGGCGGCAGGCAAGGCTCACGCAACCGACACCGCCTGAACTATAAAACACATACTTAAAACGAAACATTTAGGCCAAGACAAGCAAAAGCCCCTCTCGCAGGGGCTTTTTTCATGCTCATGCGTGCTGCGCGGCCTATCCCGAACCATAACCATAAGGAACAGTGAATGACCGATACAACAGACAACAACCATAGTAACCAGAACGATAACACAGCCGAAACCCTGACGTTGCAGGAGCAATCACGGGTTCAGATCGCCGAGTTTTTGCCAGGAGCCATTGCGCGGGCGCTCACCTCGTATTTCGCGTTTTCCAAAGCCAGCCCCGATGAGCAGGAATGCAAGGATTTTGCTGCCCGTCACAATGCGGCCAAGGCGGCGATCTCGCATATCGAGCTGCTGGTAAAGCTGGCGAAATGGGCGGATTTGCCAGATCCCGCGCTGGAAAATGCGGATGAGAACGACCGCCTGAGCCGTTTGATTGAAAGCGCGACAAAGGAAATCTCCGGCGCTTTGGGGTAAGCGTCACCATTCATGCGCCAGCATCTCTAAGCGCACTTCAAACCCGAACAACATAACCACAACAAAAATATAAGGAAAAAACCTGTGGCAGAGAGTTTTAAACACAATATTGAAAATGCCGATTTTAAACTGTTTCTGGTTTTGTGGAATCAGTTGCAGGGCCAAACCACGCCGCGCCTGCATTTCCGCATGGCCGAATGGCTGGAGCGCAGCTGGAAATCGCGCGATACGGCATGGCTTTTGATGGCCTTTCGCTCCAGCGGCAAAAGCACGATGGCGGGGCTGTTCGCGGCCTGGTTGCTCTATCGGCATTGCAATTTGCGCATTCTGGTGCTGGCCGCCGATGAAGTGCTGGCCGGAAAAATGGTGCGCAATGTCAAACGCATCATCGAGCGTCACCCGCTGACCAAACATCTTAAGCCCGAAAAGCTCGATCAATGGGCGAGTGATCGTTTCACCGTCCGCCGCACGATGGAATATCGCGACCCGTCGATGCTGGCGCGCGGCATTACATCGAACATCACGGGCAGCCGCGCCGATATCGTGATTTGCGATGATGTCGAAGTGCCGAATACCTGCGATACCTCTGAAAAGCGCGAATTGCTGCGTGAGCGTTTGTCCGAGCTGTCCTTTGTCGTTGTGCCGGGCGGGGTGCAGTTTTATATCGGTACGCCGCATCATTATTATTCGATCTATGCCGAAGACAGCCGCCCCGAAACAGGCGAAGACAGGCCGTTTCTGGATGGGTTCAAACGGCTGGTGCTGCCGCTGCTCGATGAGGCGGGCTGCTCGAACTGGCCGGAGCGCTTCACCGATCAGGCGATTGCCAAAATGAAACGCGCCAGCGGCCCCAACCGTTTCCAGAGCCAGATGATGCTCAAACCCTCCAATATTGCCGAGGGGCGCTTGGATCCGAGCTTACTGCGGGTTTATGCCGATGATCTGCATTATATCCGCGAGCTGGGGGCGCTGTATATCGGTGATACCAAGATGATTGCGGCCAGCGCATGGTGGGATCCCGCCTTTGGCGCGGCGCGGGGCGATCATTCGGTTCTGGCCTGTGTGTTTGCGGATGGCGAGGGCAATTTGTACTTGCATCACATTGAATATATCAAAAGCGCGGCCAGTCATTTACACAGCGTTGAGGGTATAGAGAGCGCCGAAAGCGCTGCCAGCGCCGATGATGAGGCCACCGCGCAATGCCGCATTGTGGCGCGGTTGGCGCGCCGCTTGATGCTGCCTGCGATTACGCTGGAGATCAACGGTATCGGCAAGTTCCTTCCCGCCATATTGCGCAATGTTCTGGCGCAAGACGGGCTTGCGGCAAGGGTGCAGGAATTTTCCAATCACAGGCCGAAAGAAACGCGCATTCTGGAATCCTTCGATGCGCTGTTGGCGGCGCGCAGGCTCTATGTGCATCAGGATGTGCTCAAAACGCCGTTCCTGACCGAAATGCGCGAATGGCGGCCTGAACGCGGACGGGGTCGCGGCCATGATGACGGGCTGGACGCTGTGGCGGGCGCTTTGTCGCAACACCCTGTCAGGCTGCGTAAAACCTATGCCTCCACCCCGCCGCAAAGCTGGATGGGCGGCGCAAATAACGGCAAAACGCACAAGGCAAAAACGGATTTCGACCCGCGCCGCGATTATTAAACCCAATGAAAAGGATAAGGCTATGACCCTGTTTGAAATTGTTATGGGCGCGTTTTTGGCGCTGTTTTCCGCGGTGATGAGCGTGATGTGGAGCAAGATTGATGCGGCTGAGAAAAACGCTGAAAACAACCGCGTTTTTATTGCCCATCTCTCACGGCAGCTTGACCGCACCAATGATCTGGCGCAGCGCGTGACCTCGCTCGAAGCCTCGGTAAATGTCGAGATTAAGAACCTGCTGGTGTCGATCAAGAGGATGGAAAGCGCTCTGCTGCGCCTTGATCAACAACAACGGCGATAACGGCGATAGGGCAAAAAGCATAAAAAATGCTTTTGGAAATCAGTAATCGAAATTGGCGAGCTGTTCAGGCGTATAGGCTGTGCTGTCGGCGTCGATTACCAATTCCTCTGAGTATCGAATGGCGCTGCGCGATTTCGCGATCAGGTCTTGGTTGTCAGGAAATTCTTTAAGGAGGCGTTCGAATTGTCGTCTCGCATCTGCTTGAACGGCACGTGCGGCAAAGGCGGCTTTTATGTGAAACAGTCTGTATAGGCTCATTTGCAAGAATTATTACTCTAAAAATTATCAGAAAGGAACAAAAACAATGAAAAAACCAACATTATTTGCCATTGGCGGCAAGGGCGAGTCGGCGGCCAAGCGCGATATGATCGCCTATTACAATGAATTGGAGGTTGATGTGCTGGCGCGCACACTCTGGGGGGAGGCGCGCGGCGAAGGCTCGGTCGGGATGCAGGCCGTGGCCAATGTCGTGCTCAACCGTGTCAAGGTTGCGCAAGAGCGCGGCGGGGCGTTCTGGTGGGGCGGAAATATTATTCAGGTCTGCCAGAAGCCGTATCAATTCTCGTGCTGGAATCGCTCCGACCCGAATTTTCCGAAGCTGCAAGCGGTGGATGAGCGGGATTTATATTACGCCACGGCTGTGCGTATTGCCCGCCGCGCCGTGTCTGGCGTGCTGGAGGATGTCAGCAAAGGGGCGACGCATTATCACGCCGCCGGAATTGCGCCTTATTGGATCAAGGGGGAAAAGCCCGTCACCGTAATCGGGCGGCATATTTTCTACCGGATTGTATAGGTTGGGGCGAGTGGGGCGAGTGGGGCGAAATGCCCGCAAGTTATTGAAATGTATAACAAACCCTTCGCCCCACTTAAAGCGAGAGAGTGGGGCGAGTGGGGCGAAACTCTGAAAATATCAAAACATAAAAAACACGAACAACATAAAATGGAGCAAAAATATGATTGAAACAATAATTGCAAAAGTCGGCGTTCCGGCGCTGATCGGGGTTTTGTCCGAAGCGCTGGGCAAGGTCAATAATCCGGTGACGCGCGGTGCGTCGGAGGCGTTGGGCAAGGTTGATGAGGCTTTGCGCAGCGGCGGTATTTCCCAAGAACAGCTCGAAGAGGTCAACCGCCATATCGAGGTTATGGCCAAGACGCAGGCCGAGGAATACAAGGCGGGGATTGAGCAGGTCAACAAATCCCTCCGCGCCGAAATTGTGTCGGATGATAAATATGTGCGGCGGATGCGCCCCACTTTCGGCTATTTGATGGCGGTGACATGGGCGGCGCAAATGCTGGGAATTGCCTATGTGATCGTCTTTGAAACGGCGCAGGCCGGTGTGGTTCTGGCGGCGATGAGCTCACTCAGCGCGATCTGGGCGGTCGGGCTTTCCGTGCTTGGCATTTACGTGTATAAACGCAGCGAGGATAAGCGCATCGGCGGCGGGAGCGGCGAAATTATTTTTTGGAATGATATGAAAAAATAATGCGGTTTTTTCTTTGCAGTGCGGGAGTTTGGAGTATATTAAAAGCCTGTAATTTATAAAAATCCCAACAGACAAAAGACAGAAATCGGCCATGCAACCAGCGACAGCACCAAAGAATAATCCTTATAAAAATGCCTTTATTTATGTGCAGAAGTTCTTCCAGATGTCTGCGGCTGGCGGGATATTTCTGGCGATTTCTGCGGTTGTGGCGCTGATTGTCGCCAATTCCAGCTTGTATCCTTATTATGATTATTTTTTACATGATATTACCTTTCGGATTGGGTTTGATGATATCAATGATACGTTTGACCATGAAATCCGAAAGCCGCTGTTGCTCTGGATCAATGATGGTTTTATGGCGATCTTTTTCCTGCTGGTCGGGCTTGAGATCAAGCGTGAGGTTGTCAGCGGTGAGCTATCAACCCGCTCCCGCGCCTTATTGCCCGCCATTGCCGCTGTCGGCGGGATGGTCGTTCCGGCGCTGATTTATGCTTATATCAACTGGGATAGCCCAGAGAATCTGCGCGGTTGGGCTATTCCTGCGGCAACCGATATCGCCTTTGCGCTTGGTATCCTGAGCCTTTTGGGAACACGCGCCCCGATCCGCCTAAAGGTTTTGCTGACCGCGATTGCGATTATTGATGATATCGGCGCGATTTTGATTATTGCGGTGTTCTATACCGCTGAAATTGCGTTTGTGCCGATGGTGTTTGCCTATGCGGCTCTGGTTGTCATGTTCATGATGAACAATCGCGGTGTCAGCAATATCGCGCCCTATATTCTTGTCGGGACAATCCTTTGGGTTGCGGTGTTGAAAACGGGTGTTCATGCGACCTTGGCGGGAGTGGTGACGGCGTTCTTTATCCCGATGACCTGTCCTCGCGATAAGAATTACTCCCCGCTCAAAGATTTGGAACACGCGCTGCACCCTTGGGTGGCGTTCTTTATCCTGCCGCTTTTTGCCTTTGCCAATGCCGGCGTTCCGTTCCATGACGTGTCCTTTAAATCCTTCCTTGATCCGGTGACATTGGGGATTATTCTGGGGCTGGTGATCGGGAAACAGGTCGGTATTTTCTCCCTGCTATGGCTGTGTATCAAGCTCGGTATCTCGCCGATGATCAAGGGGTTGAGCTGGATACATTTATATGCCGTATCCGTTTTGTGCGGGGTCGGATTTACCATGTCGCTGTTTATCGGGATGCTGGCCTTTGAGGATATCGAGCATCAGGCGGCTATCCGTCTTGGCGTTTTGAGCGGCTCTATGATTTCCGCTGTGCTTGGGTATTTGTTGATCTACTACGCGCCGCAAGCCCAAGACCCTGAGCCTGGCGAAGATGTTGAGTCAGAACCAGCCAAAAAAGAAGCAAAAGCCTGATTTGTTCTATTTTAACTCTGATTTACAGGGGGGAGCGTTTGTTACGCTGTCCCCTTAAATTTTACTGTATCTTGCCCCCCTGTTCCCCCTGTTCAGCGTTCATAAAATACAGTACCTTAATTGATGTGAATTAAGCGAAATTTTACGATTTCGTCTCATACTCAATCTCGCAATGCCGATTCCGGCGTTTCACAACTCCGCTAACGCTCCCATGAGGATAGAATGACTGAGAAAACCGAAATTACGATTGCCCGCGGTGACGGGATTGGCCCCGAGATTATGGATGCGACATTGCGCATTCTGGAGGCGGCTGGCGCGGCGCTGATTTATGATGAGATCGAGATTGGCGAGGCTGTCTATAAGCGCGGTGTGAAAAACGGGATTGAGGAAAGCGCTTGGGAGTCCTTGCGCCGTACGAAAGTATTCCTCAAAGCGCCGATCACAACCCCGCAAGGCGGCGGGTTTAAATCGCTCAATGTGACTATTCGTAAATCGCTCTCGATGTATGCGAATGTGCGCCCTTGCGTGTCTTATGCGCCTTATGTCGAAACCAACCACCCGAATATGGATCTGGTGATTATCCGCGAGAATGAAGAAGATTTATATGGCGGGATTGAGTATCGCCAATCGCAAGAGGTTATGGCCTCGCTCAAGATTATCTCTCGCCCCGGAACGGAGCGGATTGTGCGCTATGCGTTTGAATATGCCCGCGCCAATGGCCGCAAGCGCGTGACCTGTATGACCAAGGACAATATCATGAAAATGTCCGATGGTCTGTTTCACAAGGTTTTTGACGATATTGCGACTGAATATCCGGATATCGCCACCGATCATATGATTATCGATATCGGCACGGCCAAGGTCGCCAATGCGCCGCATTTGTTTGATGTGATTGTAACGCCGAATTTATACGGCGATATTATTTCCGATGTCGCCGCCGAGGTCACCGGCTCTGTCGGTTTGGGCGGGTCGAGCAATGTCGGTGATAACTTTGCGATGTTTGAGGCTGTGCACGGCTCTGCGCCTGATATTGCGGGGAAGGGGATTGCCAATCCTTCGGGGCTGCTACTGGGCGCGGTGATGATGCTTGTGCATGTCGGGCAGGGCGATTGCGCGGCCAAGATTCACAATGCGTGGCTAAAAACGATTGAAGACGGCATTCATACAGGCGAGATTTTCCGTCCGAAAACCAGCGCGAAACAAGTGGGAACAGCCGAATTTTGCGAAGCGGTGATTGAGCGTTTGGGGCAAAAGCCCGATAAGCTGAAAATTGCTGATTATTCCGGCGTTCCGGCGGGCGGGATGAAAATTCCAAGGCTCAAGACCTATGAGGTCGAGAAAAAAGAGCGTGTCGGCGTTGATGTGACGATCAACTGGGATCATTCTGCCGACCATCTGGTACAGGCGATCAAGGGCTGTGTGCCCGAGGCGCTGGAGCTGATGATGATTTCCAATCGCGGTACAAAGGTCTGGCCGGACGGGCAGGCCGAGACGTTCTGCTGCGATAACTGGCGTTTGCGGTTCAAGGCGCGTAACGGCACAGTCAAGACATCGGAGATTATCGAGCTGCTTGATCGGGTCAATAAGGCCGAGGTGAATTTCAGCAAGGCTGTGATTTTACACACCTTTGACGGCCAACCCGGTTTTACAGTGGCGCAGGGCGAATAAAGTTTGGTAGAATAGAAAAATGATCATTCATAAAAAGAACTATTTGGGACTTATATTTTGTCTGTTGGCGCTGTTGTCAGTATTTGTTACACAACCAAATCAGTTACATGCTCAGGAATATTCTATAGATAGGGAAGCATCTCAGTATTTTCCGAATATTCTGGATTCTCATGTTCCTCGTCATGAAATGTTGAGTAGAAGCAATGTTGAGCTTCCGCATGAGCCTATGATTAAAGAAGTGCGATTCACAAAACAAGATCCGCCGCGGACAATTAACGAAAGAATTGAAAGGCTCGTTCATGGTGTATTGCATGATATTCCGCCGACCTATGATCACTATGGCTATGAAATTCGCCGCTATATGAAGAGCATTTTAACGCCTCATGATCTTAATGATTCTTTGCATATTATCGAGAAGCTGCGTCAAGCAAGAACAGCTCGTATTATATTGGATTATTGGAGAAAAGAGCTGCAAAACGAAATGGCTGAAATTGAAAAGGCAATAGAGGCCTCGCAAACGACAACATCCATGATTACGATGTTTCGGCATAATTCGGGAATAATCAATAAATTCATTCCTGACCTTTATATGTGGATTGATAGAAACATCGAGTTTCTGGAGTATTTGCAAAGTATTAACGGAGAGTACTATGTTAACTATCCGTTCTATGAGTTCTCCAGATCGGTTCAGGAAAGAACGGCAAGAGATCTCTACACAAAACGGGAGCAGGGGTTACGCGCTGTTATTGAATATGCTCCGTTTCGTGGCATGATTTATTGAGGACATTTGTTTGTAAATCTCGCATTGCTGCTGAGTTTGAGCGCTTTTGCTTAATGGGCTATTGCTTAATAGATGCAGCTTTGAGCGTGTTTTTGAGTAAGCAGGCAATTGTCATTGGTCCGACACCGCCCGGTACGGGGGTGATTGCACTGGCAATGCCCATCGCCTCTTGTGTTGCAACATCACCGCACAACTTTCCGCTTTCAAGGCGGTTGATCCCGACATCAATGACGATTGCGCCAAGCTGTATCCAGTTGGCCTTGACCATTTCAGGGCGGCCGACAGCGGCGATCAGAATATCGGCCTGCGCACAAATATCGGGGAGGCGGCGGGTTTTAGAATGCGCCATCGTGACGGTGCAGTTCTCCTGAAGCATGAGCTGCGCCATCGGTTTGCCGAAAAGCAGCGAGCGGCCAATCACAACGGCATGAAGGCCGCTCAGGTCGCTGCGCACCGATTTTATTAGCATTAGACTGCCTTGTGGTGTGCAGGGCACAAGGCCGGAGGCATCGCCCGCAACCAGCTTGCCCTGATTGACAAAGCTCAAGCCGTCAACGTCTTTTTCAGGGGCAATGCTCTGGATCAGGGCATCACTATCCAGATGTGCCGGAACGGGGAGCTGTAGCAAAATTCCGTGAACATCAGGATCGGCATTAAAGCTGTTGATCGCGTCTTGAACGTCTTTTTGACTGGCGTTTTCAGGCAGGCGGCATTCAAAGCTGCGGATTCCCGTTTGTTCGCAGGCCTTGATCTTGTTGCCGACATAAACGTGAGAGGCCGGATCATCGCCGACCAGAATAACCGCCAGTCCTGGTTTTACTGAGGAGGTTGAAACAGAGCTTGCGATTTGCTCTCTCAAAGCCGCTGCTGCCGCTTTGCCGTCAATAAGTGTTGTATCCATTCGTATCTTAATCTCTATCTATCTCATGAAAGAAGAGCGCATTTGACAACGCGCCCCTCAGGAATATGTAATGCCGCAGCAGGGATACAAGATTTTACAACGATAGTAAACCTAGTAGTGCACTAGCGAGCCATAAAAAAGTCGCCAAATAACCAGATGATCAATGAGCTGTAGGCCAATGATCACAATCAGAGGTGTTAGATCAATGCCGCCGACAGGGGGGATATATTTGCGGAGCGGAGTATAGACGGGGTCGGTGGCGCGTTTTAAAAGGGCAACCAGATTGCGCGCCTGTTCGTTTTCGGCATTGATCACGTTAAATGCGATAAGCCAGCTCATGGCCACTTGTACGATAATAATCAGGATATACACGAAAATGAGTGTGCTGAGGAGATAGGCCAGTGCAAACATAATAGGCTCCCATATTTGGAATGTGAGAATTTTTCTTTTTTATGATAGCACCGTGCTCGGGAATGTACAGGCACAAAGGCTGTTAAAATTTACTTCACTTTCAGATTTCAGTGTTATGCTTATTAAGATGTTTGGAACGCGTTTATTTTTTATAGTGTTGAGCATTATTGCGCTGGGCTTGATAGGCTGGGGTAATCCTGCCTATGCGCGCGGTTCTGCCGATGATCTTTGTAAAATGCCCAAGCCGACCCAAATTAATGTCAAACCCTCAACACAAGAGGTTTTGCTTATAACAAACCGCAGCCTTGCCGAAATGCAAAGCTTTGAGTCCAATACCGTTAATCCTCATGGCTTCGGTAGCGGGATTTCGGTGACGCAAGGGCTGGCCAAGGGGCAGATCAACACCAAAGCCGAAGTTCGCCTGAATTATCTTACATATCCAAGATTGGGCGTGGCTTGTATCTGGTATGAAAGCATTGATATTTCTCTGGATATTGACCCGCATGTTTATATCGCCAAAGAGGTTCACCGTGACCGCTGTATGGGCGCGGCGGTGTTAGAGCATGAAATGAAGCATGTGAATGTTGATCGGGCTATCGTGAACAGATACGCCAATATCATGGGGCAGAAAATTTACGGGGAGCTACAGCAACGGGGCTTTATGGCTGGCCCTGTGAGAGCCGAGGAGGCCGAAGCTGTCGCGGAACGCATGAAGCGTACTGTCCTGCAAATCGTGGAAATAGAAAACAAGCGTATGGAGCTTGACCGCGCCGATATGCAAGCGGCAGTCGATACGGCGGAGGAATATCAGCGCGTTGCCAATATGTGTCCAGATTTTAGAATGACGCCTGAGATGTTGGGGCAGGGGCATAATCACCGCTCAGGCAATCGTGCTGCGCGCTCATCACGATCATCCCGGCGGTGATTTTTGGGTTCCAAGCTTTAATTCCTAAATCTTTTAGCGCCTGCGGGAGTCGTGATTGCGGCCATGCCCATGCCTGTTTCGGTTGTTGTGGCGTGCATCATGCTTGCGTGTGTGGCTGTGATGATGGTGATGCACAACATGGCGCGGCGGCGCTGTTTTATAGACAACGGGTCTTGGCTGAACATAGACAACGCGGGGCGGCGGCGTATGATAGACAACCCGCGCCGGCGGCGGTGAGACGACACGGTGGTGATAAACAACGGGGTATCCGCCGTCAAAAAGCGTGTAATACGGATCAATCACATAAAGATCGCGGTGCACCATCTCCATGACCATGCTGCGCAGTTCGATAGGCCCTGCCGATAGGCTCACAACCTCCCAACGATTGCCGTGGCGGTGACAGGCTTGCGCAAAGCCAACCTCCAGACGGCCATTGAGGAATGTGCTTTTGGTGTAATCACGGCAAGCACCGCGCGCTTCGGCTGGGCTGATGTTCAAGGTCATCGCCGCGGCCAATCCGAGCGTGAACATGGATAGTTTTGAGCGCGAAAAAATGCGCCTGGTTATTGGCGTGCTTTTGGGCGCGTTGTTTCGGGAGGCGTGTTGTTTTGGTTTCATTGATCGGGTTCCTTTTATCAAGGCCTTTCAATCAGGCCTTTTGAGGGTTGTTATTGTGTTTAATACGGCGGTGATTTTGAAATCCTTCGCCGCGGAAACTCTTGTTAGAAATCATATCCCAGTAAAAATCGGCAATATGCAAAGCGCAGAACTCCGGTCTTTTCTTATGGTGAAATTTCGGTATACTGCGCTCTTGAGGAAATTTTAAAGTGCCAACCAAATTCAAGCGGAGAAGTCCCGATGCGCCGTCATAATCTATTGCTGTTGATGTTTTCGCTTTTTGTGCTGGCCGCCTGTTTCCCTGAAAAGGATGACACATCTGCCGCCGAGGTGTCTGAAGTATCTGAGGCATCGGAGGCATCGGAGGCATCGGAGGCATCGGAGGCGATGATGGAATCGCAAGAGGATGAGCAAATAGTTTCAATAACGCTTGGCCCAGGAGCGCAAGGAGAGCAAGCACCCGATGTCGATGTGAATGCGGTTTATAATAAAATGATGACAGAGGAGTTTCCGGCCTCGATGATGTATTACGGCACGCCGATTGACCCGATGTGTTTCGCGCAGATGGGCAATTCAGAGGAAGTGCAAGAAATCATTCAGCTCGACCAGTGCGATAACGGCGCATTCGTCGTGGAGGAGTATTTCTTTGACAAGCCCTATTCACGCGGCGCGGCATACCGTGATGCGGACGATGAAGAGCCTATGGGCATTGCGCGGCCTTATGTGATGTATGAAATTGTGCCGCCTCAAGATATGAGCAGTGACGAAGTTCTGATACAAATTACATGGAGCGGCGGTGGAACGGGGCAATTCTCGTCCTTGTTCAAAATGAAGCGCGATGGCGATACGCTGCGGGTTATCAGGCCTTATGGCGGCGGTGATCGCTGTAATAACGGTGTGCATCATTACAAGATTGATGAAAGCGGCGCGGTGGTTTATGGCCTCAATGCAACGCCTTATGATCTGGTGGCGATGGGCGGCGACCCTGAGCGCGCCGTGATGCAATCCTTACCCGCTTATGATGTTCTGGATGCTTGCGCGGCGTGTTGCTATGGAACGCTTAATTACAATGAGGGGCGTTTTTACGGAGTTTCTTTAAGTGAAAATCTTGCCGAAACGCTCGCCAGTCGTAATTATTCCGCCGAGGCGCAAGAAGAGCAATCAAAGCAGCTTTGTCTGGATAAAATGCTTGGCGATCTATTGGCAAGTTCACCGCAACGTGATTTTGCCGATCATGAATGGGCGGCGTTTATTGCCGAATTTGAAGCGGATTGTTTGAAAGATTGATTTGAAAATTAATGATTTGATCTATTTTTATTGTTTATCTTTATTGGGAGAAAAATTATGAGCTCTGAAAATCATAAACCGAAAATCGTTGATGTTGATGTTATCGACGAGAACGAAAACCGCGATGCGCGCAAAAAAGATGCGCCGAAAATTATTGCGCTGCCGCCGAATATTTTGTTGGTGATGATTGTTGCCGGATTGGTGCTTAACTGGCTGTTTCCCGTCTCCTTTGGCCATATGTGGGGTGGAGCGGGACTAATGATCTTGGGGCTTTCGATCGGTCTGATTTTTTGGTGCAAGATTTTATTTGATAGGGCCGAAACGAATATTCGCCCTGACTTGCCGACCCATGCGATTGTCACGGAAGGGCCTTTTAAATATTCCCGCAACCCGATTTATTTGGCGTTTTTGTTGGGGTTCTCCGGTTTGGCAATGCTTGCCGATGCGCCTATAATGCTGCTGCTACTCCCCATTTTGTGGTTTGTGCTTGAGCGTTACGTCATCCGCCCCGAAGAAGAGTATCTGGCCGAAAAATTTGGTGAAGAATATACCGATTATATGGGGCGCACCAACCGTTGGGTGGGCGTGAAGCAGGACTTCTTCTCCTGATATTCTTCGCGTAACGAAGATAAGCGGAGCGAAGGCTTTGCCACATAATTTGCGTGTAACTGACTTGCATAGCTTACATAACCAGCTTTAACACAAGGAAATATTATATGATGAAACCTATTCTTTTGACCGCGCTCAGCGTTGGATTGATATTGACACATGCCGCGTTCAGCCAAGCGCAAGCGCAAATGCAAGACCCTATCCTCTCCCTTCCCGAAGGGCAGGTGATCTTGAATATCTCGGCGACGGAAAGCCGCGAAGTGGCGCAGGATTTGTTGGTGGGAACGCTGACCGTTACGGCCAGAAACCGCGATGCGCGCGCTGTCCAGAATGAGATCAATACAACCATGACAAAAGCGCTTGAGGCTGCAAAATCGGCGAGCGATGTCAAGGTCAATACGGGCGCATATCACGTTTATGAAAGCCACGAGCCGCGCACGCAAGAGCGTTTATGGTTCGGGCAGCAAAACATGACGGTGCAATCCAAAAACGCAGATGTGTTGCTGGAGCTGGTCGGAAAGCTTCAGGATCTGGGGCTTACAATGAACGGGCTGAGTTACACGCTTGCCCCCGCCACGGCGATTGAAATTCAGGATGGTTTGATGGAAGATGCGCTCCAGCAGCTTCAAACCCGCGCCGACCGCGCCGCCAAAGCGCTGAACAAGACATCGGCGGAATTGCGGGATGTTCAGGTGAATAGCTCCGGCGTGCCGTATATGCCGATGCATCGCGGCGCAAGGATGGAGATGATGGCCATGGCCTCTGATGCTGTTGCGCCGCCTGTTGCCGAGGCCGGTGAAACCACGCTCAGCTTGACCGTTTCCGCACGGGCTATTCTGAAGCCATAATTATGGTCGCGGCGGAAGCTTTCCCTGATGCATTCTTTATTCGAATCGGCGCTGGATGTTTTGACAACCGCCAGCGCCCAAGACAAAGCACATAAGACGCGGCAATATATTGCGTTGTGGCGTGAGGGGGCGTTGTCGCTTGAGCTTGAGCCTGATCTTGAGTCTGATCTCGAGTCTGATCTTGCTGTGTCTTCCGAGCCTCGTTCAGAAGCGCCGCCACCGCAGCGCCCCGTCTTGCCCGATCGTCCCGCCCGCCCGTCAAGGCCTGAGCTCCTCGCGCCGACACAAATGCCCAAACGCGCCAAGGCCGGCTCACTGCGCTCGAAAATTGCGCTGCTGCATGCTTTGGCGCATATCGAACTCAACGCGATTGATCTGGCTTGGGATGTGATGGCGCGGGAATTTGAGCTGAACGGCTTTGCGTTGCCGCGCGCATTTTATGATGATTGGTGTAAGGTTGCCGATGATGAGGCTAAGCATTTCCTGATGCTCGATGAGCGCTTGCGCGAGCTTGGGGCGGAATATGGCGACCTGCCCGCCCATGACGGTTTATGGGAGGCCTCGGAAAAAACTGCGCAGGATTTCGCGGCGCGTCTGGCGATTGTGCCGATGGTGCTGGAGGCGCGCGGGCTTGATGTCACGCCCAATATGATCGCGGCGATGCTGGCGCAGGATGACCGGAAAACGGCGGATATTCTCCAGATTATCCATGATGATGAAATAACCCATGTCCGTGCCGGAACGGTGTGGTTCGAGGCGTGGTGTGCGCATAACGGGCTGGACGTTGAGGCGCATTGGCAAGATCTGGTGCGGCATTATTTCAACGGGCGGCTCAAGCGGCCATTCAATCACCCCAGCCGCGAGGAGGCGGGTATGCTCCGCGATTGGTATGAGCCGCTGGCCGATGAAGATTTTTCTGATACGGGTTGGACGAAGCAGGCCGCGCAGGCCAATGAGTCTTGATTTTTAATCCTCGTAGAATTTCTTTTCTTTTTTCAGCGCTTCTTTTTTATAGCCTTGTTTTTTGTGGAATAGCTTCAGGATAAAACGTGGAGTTATGAGGTAAACCAAGAAGCGAATTATGAATAGGGCAGGAATCAGCAACAGGGCGAAAATGACGTATTTCATCATTTCCAACTGTTCCGGGTTGAAATCCTGATCCATTTTTGCTCCTTATTGATCGCCTGATACTTCGCGACTGTTCATTGTGTCATGATTTATCGGGGTTGTTCAATTGATTTTTCAGTAAAGATTCTAAGGTGTGAATGCTTTGGAATCTTGAAAAGCGCTTTCTTGTATGTGGGGTTTTGCGATAGACTTTGCAGTATGACAAAAAATAATCAGATAGATTCACAAGATCGAGATGAAGACGAGATTTTAACAGCGCCTGCCGTTGATGATGGTGCGAGTGGTCTCGAAAGCGATGAGTTGCCGCAGCCACAGCAGAATGTCAAAAGCGTTGATGAACATATTTTCCAAGAGCGCATCAATCAGATTATGCATGATGCCGAATCCTTCAGGCTCTATAAGATGGGGCTGCATCAGGGGCGCGAGTTTGTTTCGCTGACGGTGACCTTGGCCGCGACGGTTATCGGCGGGAGCGGCTTTGCATGGTTTTTCCTGATGGAGGGAAATCTGCTCTTGGCGTTGCTGTCTATGCTGGTGGCGGTTGTGCCGCATATCGTGCTCTCGCGCTGGGTCAATGCGCCTGTGACCAAATATAAGAATGACTATAAAACCCGCTTTATGCCGCGCGTTGCAGAGGCCTTGGGCGGGCTGGAATATTTCCCCAAGCGCGGGATCAGCCGTAAAGTTCTGGCCAGAACGGGGATTGTTCCGGCGCATGATGTCTATAAGGCCGAGGATTGCTTTGCCGGCTGCTATAGGGGCGCGAAGATTACGCTGTCCGAAGCGCGGCTCAGCCGCAACAATAATAAGGGGCAATATACGTTTGACGGCTTGTTTGTGTTGATCGAATTGCCGTTCGAGATATTTAAGGGGCATTCGGTTTTGACGGCGGATTACGCTTTGGCCAAACGTTTGATGAAGCGTCTAACGCAATTCCCGGTAACCTCAGAGCGTTTTGTGAAGCTCTTTACGCTGCTTTCAAGCGATGCGGGCAATGCGCAAACCCTCAATAGCGAGAGGCTTTTAAGCGAGTTGCATGAGGCTATGCTGATTTTCGGGAAAGCGCCATTATCCGCAGCCTTTTTTGCGCAGAAATATATCTTCATTCAAATACCGCATGCCGAGGATATGTTCGAGCCGTCGGATCTGAATGTACCGATCACAACCAGTGATACGATGCTCAAATGCAAAAAAGAAATTTCTCAGCTTCTGTCGCTGATTGATATTGTCGATGTGCTTAAGGGCAAGGGCGCGGCGTAATAATTTTTTGTTTTCTAAGTCGGGGCGTTTCGCCCCACTCGCCCCACTCGCCCCACTCGCCCCACTTGCCCCACTTGTTTTTGGCCGACTTGTATGTATTTTGCATAATGCAATACTGGGAAAGGTGAGGATGAATGGAAATATAAAGTCATGGAGGCGCTGACAATGGGGTGCTGATAGTGGCGCTGCTGAAAGTGGCGTTGATGACAATCGGGTGCTGAAAGTGACGCTGGTGACATTGAGGTGGTGACAGTTGGAATGAGCGCTGGTACTGGCCGGCGATAATAATGGCGTCTGTGGCTGGCGCTTTGAAGTATGGGCGACCTGTTGCATTAGCTATTCCTTTGTTATTGTTGAGCCCCAAGACACCAAGACACCAAGACACCAAGGATTCAGTGTCATCCCCGCGGCTCTGCATGGCAGAGCTTAAACGGCGGGGATCTGGGAAAGTTATTGCGGCATACTATCCGGATGCCCGCACAAGGCGGGCAAGACGGTTGGTGTTAATTTTTACCACAGAGATAAAAGCGTTTTAAAAAGAGAGCACGGAGTTTGTTTAAATTCAAAAAGAGCTCTGTAAACTCTTATAACTTTGTGCCCCTGTGGTAAAAGCAAATAGATCCCTCGACTACGCTCGGGATGACGGCGGAGGCTATGGACTCTTGGTGTCTTGGTGGTTCAATATATTAGATTCCGGCTTTCGCCGGAATGACGGGTTATGAGCGCTATGGCCATGGATTACACGGACATGCCGTGCAATGACGGCGTGCTTCAGGCGCAATTCTCCCGCTATCCAAATTCAATATATGATTAAATTCCTAATTTGTCAAGGGTTTTGCTTAAAAGGGACTTGTGAAGAGCGGGGGCTTGTTAGGTTAACCGATTTCAACGCGCAGGATGATATTGTTCGTGCCAACCACAACCGATTTACGCGCCGCCTTTGGGATCGGAATGCCGCAACCACGGCAATAGAGCAACAAGGCCGCCGCCATGAAATCGCGGCTATACTCAACTTTTTTCTCGCCTTGCCATTCGGTTTCATTGGTCATGAACAGGTAAAGGATATTCGTGTCTTTCTCGTCCTTGTCAATTTTAACAACAACGCCAGCCGGCGGTTTTTTCATGTTTTTTTGCGTAGAGAGGCTGTAAACGGCTTTATAGGCCTCGTCTAAGCTAAATACAATGCGGCGGTCTTCGGTAGGCATAATCTTTTAAGCTCTCTCAATAACACGACAATATAGTATGAAGTCATTGCAGTTAAAATCAAATGAAGTTTTAGAAAGGTTAATAAATTAATTTCTTGCACAAGTTACATATTTTTTGTATCTGTTTACCCAATCAATAATAACAGATGAGGTATATATGGGAGCATTTCTTCCAGGAAGATTAAAAGACAGATATGTCGTCGCCAATGGCGGAAATATAATGATTATACCCGTGCCGGATTATGAGCGGGTATCCCCCGAGATTCAGAACAAGCGCCGCGAAATTATGGTTCGGAATATGGATCAGAGATTGATGGAAGATGACCATGTGCTTAAGGGGGTTGCGATTTTAAGCTATGGCTAGAGTTTTATTTTATTGGTAAGAGTACCCCGCCTGAAAGGTTGCCTTTCAGGCTTTTTTATTGGCGGATTATAGCCCAAAGCGTAGAAAAATAAGTACGCCGAGGCGGTATAATAAGAAGATAAGCCAATAAATCAGGGTGTTTGATATGACAGAGTATTTTGCGGGTGATAAGCCCGTTGCCGATATTTTTTCCGATCATCAGAAAACTTTAAAATTGCTCGATCAACGGCTCGAAACGCTGGATCGTTCGTTGCGGGCGTATCATTGTGGTTTGAGCGCTATAGCGTTAAGCCTTCGTAAATCCAAGCGCTTGCACAGGTCTGTGAGTGAGAGATTTTCTGACGTTTTAAAATAGATAAAATTTTATTCAAATATAATTTAAATACTTATGAAGTAAAAGTTATAACTTTTATTTCGAATTTTATTTATTATTAAAAATATATTTACTGCGCCTCTCTATATTCAAATAAAAATATAGAGGGTTACACAATGAGTGCAGTAAATACAAACGATGTTCAGGGGCAAATTATAACGCAAATCCAGAACCTGATGAAGGAGTTGCAAAAATGTGCGCCGCATCCCGACAGGCCGGAGCATAAAGGCGCTTTGTTTATTCAGGCCGATGACTCGCATAAGTTGCCGGCTGATTATGACGGAATGCTTGGCTCGCTGATGTTTGATAGCACGCTGGGCGATGCATTCGGCGAGGCGGCGGGTTATGCCAGCGAGGCCATGGATATGGCGTCGAAATATCTTGAAGATCGCAGCACATCAACATCACGGAATACGCCCTTCCAATTGGGGCAAAAACGCGTGATTGCCAATGATTTTAATGCAATCGGTGCACGCGGCGCGGCCTATCAGGCGATGCTGGAGGCCTATATGGCCGATCTGCCGACACGGGTTAACCTTGAGAAGTGGATATCCCATGAAACCCGACGCCTCTATGCGCTGCGCAAACAGGCGATGATGGGGGTCGGCTTGGCGGCGTAATTTCAGAGTGGCATAGATTCATAAAGGAAACTGCGAGTCCGGATTTTGTTTTGACCATAATTAATCTGAAACTATTCATAGCCGCTTAAGGTTTATGTTGGTATAGTATTGATAGGACAAAATAATTCTGCCGGACGCCATATTTCATGACGGAATTGCAAACATCATTGCTGCGGGAAAAGTTCTGTATTTATGATACGGATCCCGATACCTATGAAATCAAATCAATTATTGCCTTAAGCAACCGGATGGTGATTGAGCTTAAGGGGCAGCGCAAGGGGCACGCGGAAACATTCGTGGTGCGGGCGCAAAATATGCATTCTTGCGTACGAATGGCGGCGCGGATTATCAATACCTTTAAGATATCGGGGCCGATTATGAGCCGTCCCAAGGCTTATGATTGGGAAGCCGCTTGGGATGCGGTGGTCAATGATTATGATTACCGTTTTAACCCTGAGCGCTGGGTTGCGATTTATCACATGGGGCAAACGGTTTTTCAATCCGGTGAACATCATCCTTTGCTTGATGTTATTGAGAAATGCGACGCACGGAGCAAGGGGGCGTATGATCAGGCCGTGTTGATGGCGGAGGATGCGTTTAGGCAGCTTGGGAAAAACGTGAAGATTGAGTATGACTCGAATGTTGCGCTGGTGGTCAATTTGGGTCAAGAAAGCGGCCGGTTCGGCGTTATTATGCGTGGGTCGACCCGTACCACCACATTTAACTTCAGCGTGCAAGCCAAGAACAATATGTCTCTCAATCATCCGCAATGTTTGGCGGCGGCGGCCTGTTTCCTTGAAGGGGTTCAGCTGGCTTTTATGGTCGGTATGAACAATATCAAGCTCTATTTGGGGATTATCAAGCGTTTAACAGATGATGAGAGGAAGACCAAAGATGCGGCGCGGCGATTGACGCGGCTCATCTCTGAAATTGCCAATCTTGAGCGCATGTATGAGGTGCGCTATCGCCCAGAAAAGCCTGACCTTTTGGTGCTTGTTGCCGAGGCCGAGAGGCATGGTCAAAGGGTGCTGCGGCGGCCGGATGACGACGATGACGATGATAGCGGGGCGGTTGTTTCATAAGGCGCGGGCTTAGTAGGCGCTGCCATGTGCCGAATTTATTGTGACATGCTATTGTGATACGCGGGCTAGCAGCGGAGCGATATGTTCATCAATCGTGCGGGCGCTGACAGGCCCTTGCTGCAGGAACAGCACCTTGTAATCCTTATCAATAATGATGGTTGTCGGCACGCCCGCAAGCCCAAGCCCTGAAAGCATCAGCCCCGCATAATCCAGCCCGATGGCGCGATACGGATTGCCCAGCCTGTCCAAGAACGCCTTGATGTCAGCAGGTTCGTCCTTGAGCGCAATGCCGTAAACGGGCAGGCCGTAATCCGTGCCGAGTGATTTGATATAGGGATGTTCGGCCTCGCAAGGCTTGCACCAGCTGGCGAAAATATTGATAACCGCCAGCTTGCCGCCCGCCGTGTCCAGCGTCTCCAGCCCGAAGCTTTCCTCGCTGCCATCCGGCACATCATAACGCGCCATGCCGAAAGCGGGCAGGGTCTGTCCGATCTGGATGGCGGTGATGTTGCGGAGCTGGAGAGGCGCGGCGGTATACACGTAATGCACCACAAAGCCCATAACCCCGAGCAGCGCAATATTCAGCGCGATCAGCGGTAGCAAGGATGTTTTCTTTTTGTTGGGAGTAGGTGTTTTTTCTTCAGTCATGGCTTTAAGTGGTTATTCGTTTGTTTTTATTTTTCAATATGTTCCAGTGCATTTTTGAGGTCGAAAATCAGGTCGTCGCAATCCTCGATCCCGACGGACAGCCTGAATAAATTCTCGCTGACCCCCGCTTTTTCACGCGCCTCCGCCCCCATCGAAACATGGGTCATGCTGGCCGGATGGTTGATAAGGCTTTCCGTACCGCCCAGAGATTGCGCCAGCGCGAAAATCTCCAGCGCGTCAATAAAGGCGGCGATTTTGGATTTGTCAGCGGTTTTGAGCGTGAAGCTGAGCATTGCGCCGAAGCCCGATTGCTGCGCCTTGGCGGTGTTGTGGCCGTCATGGCTGCTTAGCCCCGGATAGAAAACCTGCGTGATGGCGGGATGGGCGGCGAGGAAGGTGACAATTTTTTCCGCGTTTGTCTGCGCCCGCTCAATCCGCAGCGGCAAGGTGCGCAGCCCGCGCAAGGTTAAATAGGCATCAAACGGCGCGCCGATCAGCCCCAGTGAATTGCTCCAGAAATCCAGATCGTCCCAAAGCTCCTTGGTTTTGACAATGACCGCCCCGCCGACCACATCGCTATGGCCGTTGAGGAATTTGGTTGTTGAGTGGCAAACGATATCCGCCCCCAGTTCCAGCGGTTTTTGCAAGGCGGGCGACAGGAATGTGTTATCGCAGACAATAAGCGCGTCAGGGGTTTGCGTCTTAACCGCCTTGGCAATCGCAGGGATATCGGCAATACGCATCAACGGGTTGGACGGGCTTTCGATAAAGACCATGCGCGGCTTGCGGGCGGCGATTTGCGCAGCGCTCTCGGGGCTATATTGATCGGTAAATTCAAGGCGGAAATGCCCCTTTTCTGCGAGGGCGCACATCAGGCGATAGGCGCGGCCATAGCAATCATAAGGCGCAATCAGCAGATCATCAGGCTTAAGCAAATGCAAAAATAGCGTGATCGCCGCCATGCCCGAAGCCGTGACGCATGCGCCGTAACCGCCCTCTAGCTCGCTAAGCGTATCGCATAAAATATCGCGGGTGGGGTTGCGGGTGCGGCTATATTGATATTGCGGCGCGTCCTCAAAGCCGTTCATTTTATAAGTCGAGGACAGATAGAGCGGCGGAATGATCGCATGATGCGCGCTATCGCTGGCTATTCCGCTCTGCACGGCCTTTGTGCGCGGTGAAAGCGGGGGGCGGCTGGCGCTGGATTTTGTGTTTTTGTCACGGCTCATAGGCAGGAAAATAACATATTTGCACGTCCAGCCAAGTAAAAACCGTTGCCCGGGCAAAGGACAACGGTTTGATTACGGTAGTGAGCTTTTAGGTAGATAGACCAATCTCATGCAAAGGAATTGTTCTATTCTTTTATTATGGCTGACGAATATGGCAAAATGATGGAAAAAATAGGGAATTTTGAGGGTATTTTTTATTCATGCTTTGCTTTCTGCGGTGATTTCTCACCTATCGGGAAATTTACCAGTTTTTAACCGTGTTTTGACATGGTATTCTACTGTTCGATATTCGGATTTCGAAAATTCAAAAATTCAAACAGGTGCATATCAGCATTATACCGATATTCAAGATACCAACATTCAAACCAAGGTAGATTTCCATGACACTGACCGGCAAAGATACGCTTCAAACCCGCAAAACCCTTACTGTTGAGGGCAAGGATTATGATTATTTCTCATTGGAGGCGGCGGGCGCTCAGATCGGTGATATTACGCGGTTGCCTTATTCGCTGAAGGTTTTGCTGGAAAATCTGTTGCGGTTTGAGGATGGGCGCACGGTCAAGACCGAAGATGTCAAAGCCTTGCATGCATGGCTCAATAACAAGGGCAAGAGCGAATATGAGATTGCCTATCGCCCCGCACGCGTGTTGATGCAGGATTTTACGGGCGTTCCGGCTGTTGTTGACCTTGCGGCGATGCGTGAGGCTATGGTTGCCTTGGGCGGCGACCCGCAAAAGATTAACCCGCTCGTTCCCGTTGATCTGGTGATTGACCATTCGGTGATGGTCGATGAGTTCGGCACGCCGCGTGCCTTTCAGATGAATGTCGAGCGCGAGTTCGAGCGCAATGGCGAGCGTTATGAATTTTTGAAATGGGGGCAGGGCGCATTCCGCAATTTCCGCGTTGTACCCCCCGGCACGGGGATTTGCCATCAGGTCAATCTGGAATATCTGGCGCAAACGGTTTGGTTGTCCGAGGACGAGCGGCATCAGGGCAAGCAGGTGATTTATCCTGATACGCTGGTCGGGACGGATTCGCACACAACGATGGTCAATGGCTTGGCCGTTCTGGGTTGGGGTGTCGGCGGGATTGAAGCCGAGGCCGCAATGCTCGGCCAGCCGATTTCAATGCTGATCCCCGAAGTGGTCGGCTTTAAGCTGACCGGAAAGCTGAAGGAAGGCACAACCGCCACTGACCTTGTTCTGACGGTGACGAATATGCTCCGCGCCAAGGGCGTGGTCGGGAAGTTTGTCGAGTTCTATGGCGCGGGTCTGGACAATATGAGCCTTGCCGATATGGCAACAATCGCGAATATGGCGCCTGAATATGGCGCAACCTGCGGGTTCTTCCCGATCGGTCAGGAAACGCTGAATTACCTGCGCTTTACGGGACGCGACGAGCACCGCGTGAAAATCGTCGAAGCCTATGCCAAGGCGCAAGGGATGTGGCGCGATTCTAATACGCCTGACCCGATTTTCACTGATACGCTGGAATTGGATATGGGCAGTGTCGAGCCGACCATCGCAGGCCCGAAACGCCCGCAAGATAAGGTTCTGCTCAAAGAAGCGGTGCAATCCTTCAAGACCGTCGAGCCGGAGATGAAAGCCGTTCAGGTCGGCGGCGCGGATTATGAGCTGAAAAACGGTGATGTGGTGATTGCCGCGATTACCAGCTGTACGAATACCTCCAACCCCTCTGTGATGCTGGCCGCCGGACTTGTGGCGCGGAAAGCGCGGGAGCGCGGTTTGAGCGTAAAGCCTTGGGTCAAAACCTCGCTCGCCCCCGGCTCTCAGGTTGTGAGCGAATATCTCGAAAAAGCCGGGCTGCAAAAGGATCTCGATGCGCTGGGCTTTGATCTGGTCGGCTATGGCTGCACGACCTGTATCGGCAATTCAGGGCCTTTGCCCGATCCGATTGCGGCGGCGGTTGAACAGGGCGATTTGAACGTAACGGCGGTGCTTTCGGGCAATAGGAACTTCGAGGGACGTATCTCGCCGCATGTGAAGTCGAATTATCTGGCCTCCCCGCCTTTGGTGGTGGCCTATGCGATTGCGGGTTCGATGTGCCATGACATGCTCAACGAGCCTTTGGGCAAGGATCAAAACGGCAATGACGTGTATATGCGCGATATCTGGCCGTCCAATCAGGAAATTCAGGACGTCATCAAAACCGCGCTGAGCCGTGAGATGTTCCTTGAGCGTTATTCCGATGTGTTCAAGGGGCCGAAAGAATGGCAAGCCATTGGCGGCAGCGCAGGCGGCCAGACCTATAGCTGGAATGACGGCTCGACCTATGTGCAAAACCCGCCATTCTTTGAGGGGATGCAGGCGACGCCCGCCCCGACCGAAAATATCAAAAGCGCTTATGCGCTGGCGATTTTGGCGGATTCAGTAACGACGGATCATATCTCGCCCGCCGGATCGATCAAGAAGGACAGCCCCGCCGGTGCTTATCTGACCGAGCATCAGGTCAGCCCGATTGATTTCAATTCCTACGGGTCGCGGCGCGGCAATGACCGTATCATGACGCGCGGCACATTCGCCAATATCCGCATTCGCAATGAAATGCTCGACGGGGTCGAGGGCGGCTATACCAAGCATATCCCGACCGATACGCAAATGAGCATTTATGATGCGGCGATGAAATACCGTGAGGCGGGAACGCCGTTGATCGTGATTGCGGGCAAGGAATACGGCACAGGCTCTTCACGCGATTGGGCGGCCAAGGGGACAAGGCTGTTGGGCGTTAAGGCCGTTGTCGCCGAGAGCTTTGAGCGTATTCACCGTTCCAATCTTGTCGGGATGGGGATTTTGCCGCTCCAGTTCAAGAATGGCGAAAATCGTCACTCCTTGGGGCTTAAAGGGACGGAGCAATACGATATTCTCGGCATTGACGGCAATATTGCGCCGCGTCAGGATATTACCATGACGATCACCTATGCCGATGGCACGAAACGCGATGTCACCTTGATGTGCCGTATTGATACAGCCGATGAGGTCGATTACTACCGCAATGGCGGGATCTTGCATTACGTGCTGCGGAGTATCGCCAAAGCGGCTTAGGGCTTTGGGGCGTGTTTTGGCCGTTTGGGGTGGGCATGACGATAAAACGTCACGCGTCCAAACGACGGGGATTTTGTGAAAAACAGCATGGACAGCTTTATGCGCTTCCTATTAAATGGAGGGCATGAACAGCTCCGCGCCACACTCACACGCATTTTTATCGGTGAAAAACCTGTCCGTGTCGTTCCAGACGCAAGACGGGCGCTTTGATGCCGTCAAGACGATCAGTTTTGATTTGAACAAGGGCGAAACGCTGGCGATTGTCGGGGAGTCGGGCTCGGGGAAGTCGGTTAGTGCGCTTTCGATCATGCAGCTTTTGCCCTATCCTGTGGCGGCGCATGGCGAGCAATCCTCGATCTTATTTGACGGTGAGGAGCTGATCGGCAAGGGCGATAGCTTTATGCGCACCATTCGCGGGCGGCGCATCGGGATGATCTTTCAAGAGCCGCTCACAGCGCTTAATCCGCTGCATACGATTGAAAAACAGATCGGCGAGATGCTGTTTTTGCATCAGAAAATGAGCAAGCCTCAGGTCAAGGCGCGGATTGAGGAATTGCTTGATCTGGTCGGGCTTGGCGGGTTGAAATCAAGGCTCGATGCCTATCCGCACCAGCTTTCGGGCGGGCAGCGGCAACGTGTGATGATCGCAATGGCCTTGGCCAATAACCCTGAATTGCTGATTGCCGATGAGCCGACCACCGCGCTGGATGTGACGATACAGGCGCAAATTTTGGAGCTGTTGCAAGATTTGAAAAAGCGCTTGGGGATGGGGCTGATTATCATCACCCATGATCTGTCGATTGTCGAGAAAATGGCCGATAAGGTTTGCGTGATGAAGGATGGCGCAATCGTTGAGCAGGGCTTGACGCAAAAGGTTTTCAGCGCCCCTGAACAAGATTATACCAAAATGCTGCTCGGGACATTGCCCAAGGCGCTCAAGAGCACGGTGGCCAAGGACGCGCCAGTGGTTCTTGCAGGGCGAGGGGTGAAGGTTCACTTCCCGAAGAAAAAGAGCTTCTGGGGCAAACCGCTGGATTTTGTGCGCGCGGTTGATGATGTTGATTTGACGGTGCGGCAGGGCGAAACCGTCGGGATTGTCGGGGAGTCTGGATCGGGCAAAACGACGCTGGGGCTGGCGATTTTGAGGATGCTCAAGGCGCAGGGGGAAATCCGTTTTGAAGATCGCGACCTGACCGCGCTCTCCCGTAAGGATATGATCCCGCTGCGCGCCGATATGCAGATTGTGTTTCAAGACCCGTTCGGCTCGCTCTCCCCGAGGATGAGCGTGGCGCAGATTATCGGCGAGGGGCTGGAAATTCACAAGCCCGCAATCAGCAAGGCCGAGCGCGATGAGATGGTTTGCGCCGCATTGAGCAAGGTTCATATGAAGCCGGAGATGCGCCACCGCTATCCGCATGAGTTTTCGGGCGGGCAGCGGCAGCGAATCGCGATTGCGCGCGCTCTGGTTTTGCAGCCGAAATTGATCGTTCTGGATGAGCCGACCTCGGCGCTTGATGTGTCGGTGCAGGCGGAGATTGTTGATCTGTTGCGCGAATTGCAGGACAAAGAGCGCTTATCCTATCTGTTTATCAGCCATGATTTGCGGGTGGTGCGGGCGATGGCGCATCATTTGATCGTGATGAAGGACGGGAAAATCGTTGAGCAGGGCGCGGCGGCGGAGATTTTCAAAGCGCCCAAGGCCGAATACACAAAAACGCTGCTGGAAGCGGCGCTGAACCTCAAAACCCGTAAAGCGGCGTGATTTTTGTTGCGGTTTCAGGGCTTATTTCGGGGAAAGCGTGATTTTTTCCTTGCATTAATTGGTGGGAGTGCTACAAAGCCGTTTCGGAAAGCGCGGATGGCGCGCTTTTTAGACATAATTTGAGAGGAGTTGAGACCCGGTGGTCACAGTCAATGTACGCGACAATAACGTCGATCAAGCCCTGAAAGTGCTGAAAAAGAAAATGCAGCGCGAAGGTATTTTCCGTGAAATGAAGCTTCGTAAGAATTTCGAGAAGCCTTCCGAGAAAAAAGCCCGTGAAAAATCAGAGGCCGTTCGCCGCGCACGCAAGATGGATCGCAAACGCCGCGACCGCGATTAAGCGGATTCGTCTGGTTTGTGAGAGCGCTTAGCCTTCAAGCAGGTGTTATTTCGATAGCCTCTTGCCAGCATTATCCCAAATTATATCAGTAAAGCCGCATATGATAATGCGGCTTTTCTTATTTTACGCTTTGTGCATTTTGGTTTACACTGGAAGAGTATCAGATAATTAAACAGGCAAAGCCAATGACATTTCTCTCTCATAAAACCCTGCTATTTGTATTGCCCTTGCTCGTGCTATTGGCATTTTTGTCCGAAATGAGGTCGGCACAGGCGCAAGGCTGGACGCAATACCGCGATGAAGATGGGATTTTTCAGGTTCTGATACCGGAAAATTACCGCATCAGCAAAAGAATGCTTCGTCATAATGAATCAGAAATGTTGATCAGCACGGAGCTGAGCGCAGTTGTCGATCAGCGCCCGTATAAAGATGTGACGATGCAGTTTATCATCAAATATGATCAGACATTTACAACAGGAATTCCGCGTCAAGATGTTCCAAGCCTCTTGGAAAACGAGCTGGAAAAATATATCGCATTTTATTCCGAGTTTGGCGGTATTTTAAGGAACAGAGAGATTGGTTCATTCGGTGGCGGTTATTCCGGCGGGGAACTTTTTATCACCTATATGGATAAGGAGCATGGGCTTCAAAGTATCCGTGTGCGTATAATGTACACCGATTCAACCAAGGTCGAGCAAATTGTAATCGGCCCTGAAGATACGATGAACTCTCAACGCGTAAGGGAGTATTTTAACTCTCTGTCAATTCGAAGCGGCCGTACGAGTTTCCCCGGGGATTTTGAAGAGGAATGGTCAACATTTACATCTCCGTTTGATTTGTTCGCGCAGCGCTTTCCCCGTAGCACTATTCCGTATATGCCAGCCGAGCCAAAAGTGGCGTTTAATGAGAGAACCGAGCGTGTTGCAACACAGTTTGTAGATCCGGTTTATGGTTACACGCTTTTCTATAACACTTACGGTTATCGCTTTAACACGCTCATGACCAAGGAAAATGTCCAGCAAATTTTATTGGACAGGCATTTAAGGCGATTTCGTGTTGATATCGGCCGTATTCAATTCGCACATGGCTCGCAGGGTCAGTATCCCGTTATGACTGTTGTGATAAACGTTGCCGCCCCCAGTCGCTACCCTTATATGAATGCGGTTAAACTGCTGGCGCATTACTATGGGAACTTTGTTGCTGTTCAGGAGTTTGCAGGAAACAGTATTCATATTGATACATTGCTTGCACAAAACTTACAGACTTTCTTTAAGTTTGACCCTGTGCGCGGTCACCAGAAGCTGCTCAGAGAGCGCGCAGGCGAACCTGTCGGGGGCAATGCGAGTAGAGCCCGCCCTTTATCCGGTGAGCAAAGACAAAATGCTTCAGAGCAGGTTTCACCGCAGGGTGGTGAGGATGCAACGGAAGATGAAGCGCTTGAATTTGAAAACATGGAAATGGAATTAGAGGATAGCGATAACAATACTGATGAGAGCGAGAATGATGATGACCCGCTCATTCGCATGTTGAATTAAATCACGTAAGCCCAACAATTCTAAATTTATTTAAATCGGCTGTATCTGGTCTTTGAGCCAGTCTTGCTCGTCTTTCGGCAGCTTGTCTTTAAGCGTGTCATAGACTTTCTGATGATAGGCATTCAGCCATGATTTCTCATCACGGTCGAGCAAATCAGGCTCGATCAGCTTGCGGTCTATCGGCGCGAAGCTGACGGTTTCAAAGCAATACATCAGCGATCCCGTATCGGCGCAAATCCCGCCTTCCTGAACGAGGATAAGGTTTTCAATGCGAATGCCGTATTCGTCTTTTTTGTAGTAGCCCGGCTCATTCGAGAGTAGCATCCCCGGCTCTAGCGCATCATTAACGCGGGAGGAAATACCCGCCGCCTCTTCGTGAACGCTGAGATAACAACCGACGCCGTGGCCAGTGCCATGAGCGTAATCCATATTTTTGACGCGCAGCGGCGCACGGGCGAGGCTATCGATTTGTTTGCCGACCGTTCCTTTCGGGAAGCGTGCAGCGGCGACAGCGATATGGCCTTTGAGCACACGCGTGAAGCTTTCCCGCATTTCTGATGTCGGCGAACCGATGGCAACGGTGCGGGTGATGTCGGTTGTGCCGTTCGCATATTGTGCGCCGCTATCAACCAGCAGCAAACCCGCGCGGTCAATTTTGGCATTTGAGGCGGCGGTGGGGTGGTAATGCACAATCGCGCCGTTCCCCGCAAAGCCGGAAATGGTCGAGAAGCTCTGTCCGCGATAGAGCGCACCTTGCTGGCGGAAGCTCTCCAGCTTGGCGGCAACGGAAAGCTCGTCCTGACCGCTGGTTTCATTTTGTTGGTCGAGCCAGTGCAGAAATTTCACCATCGCCACGCCATCGGTGATATGGGCGGCGCGGATGGCGGCTTGCTCGGCGGTATTTTTTTGCGCCTTGGGGTTGATGCACGGGTCTTTGAGAGGTTTTATCTGAGCGCCTGATTGCATCAGTGTTGTTTCAAACCATTCGGAGGAGCGCAGCGTATCCAGCCAGACAGGCTTACCGATTTTGGCCGATTGCTGCGCCAAATCTTTCAGGCGTTTTTCCAATGTCGCGGGGTCTGAAATAGTGACCTCTTTTTGCAGGGCGGCGCGGACGGGTTGCGGGATTTTGGCATCCTCAACAAACCATTCCAATCCGCCAGTTTGCGCATCCAGAATAACGGTGGAGAGCACGACAGGGTTAAAATCAATGTCACTGCCGCGCATATTGAGTAGCCAGCAAATCGAATCGGGCATGGTGATAACGCATCCTGCGGCATCCTCTTTGTTGATCTCGGCGAGAATCTGCGCTTTTTTATCCGTCATGGAAACGCCCGCATAAATATCGGGGAATAGCTCTACGGCATTGAGCGGTGCGGCGGGCTGATCATCCCAGATGGCATCAACGAGGTTATCGGGAAGCGGCTTAAAGTTACCGTCCTTGTAATGCTTACGGAGCGCGTTCAACTGGCTTGGCGTGAAAAGTTTCGGGTCATAACCGATGACGCTGTTTTTTTGTGCTTCGGCGGCGAGCCATTGGCCTTGGGTTATTCTTGTGCTATCAACACGGTCGAAATGCGCGCCGTCAACCTCTTGCATAATCTGGATTTGATAGCGCCCGTCGGTCAGGACGGCGGCTTTATTTTCAAGTACGATGGCCGCTCCCGCCGAACCGCTGAAACCGCTGATCCACTGTAAACGATTTGCATAGGGCGCGACATATTCGCTTTGATATTCATCGGCACGCGGAATGAGATAGCCGTTGATGCCGTGCGCCGTAAATTGTTGGCGGAGGCTCAGGAGTTTATCGGCGATGGTGCTGGCGCTGGTAGGCATGATTGGTAAAATCCCTGTTATATCTGGCATATCTGAATATTTGTTCCACATTAATCATATTGCGTAAGATTTACAATCACTTGAAATTATTTCCGAAACAGTCCATGTAAATCCTATGCCTTATATTCTTCTTGTTATCGGATTGTTGATCGGTGTGTTTGCGCTTTATCGCTTTTTTATCAGAGCGAGCGTACAGGAGATCAAAACGTTCATTCTTGCGGCGATCACACTGACGCTCTGTTTGGCGCTGTTTGTGTTGTCCGTTACGGGCAGGCTTCCGGCGGCGATTGCGATTGTTTCGGCGATTTTGCCCTTTGCAGTAGCGATTTATTCGAACAAGGCCGCCAAGGCCGCCCGCGCCCGCGCGCAGCAGGAGGGCGAAGCCTCCGCCAAGCCGATGAACCGTGATGAAGCGCTCAATATTTTGGGGCTGAAGGACGGGGCTAGCGCTGAGGAGATTGAATCCGCCTATAAAAAGCTGATGAAAAAGGTGCATCCCGATCAGGAAGGCTCGGATTGGATGGCCAAAAAGCTCAATGAAGCGCGGGATTTTCTGGTGCGGAAATAGCGCCGCTGCGGCATTTTCATTCACGGCTTGATAATTTTTGTCAAAAAGCCCAATATCCAGCCCAAGAGTCTTAAAAAGCCAAGATAAAAGATACAAAAACAACAAGATAAAGATATGAGCGATATTGCGATGAAACGCCCTGTACGCAAAGCCGTTTTTCCCGTTGCCGGATTGGGGACGCGCTTTTTGCCCGCCACCAAGGCAATGCCCAAAGAAATGCTGCCGATCAATGATCGCCCGCTGATCCAGCACGTATTCGAAGAGGCGCGTGAAGCGGGTATTGAGGAATTTATCTTTGTCACCGGACGGCAAAAAGAAATGCTGGAAGAGCATTTTGATTATCAGCCTGAATTGGAGCAAACGCTGGAATCGCGCGGCAAGCAAGATATGCTGGAAAAAGTGCGCAATTCGGAAATGCCCGCAGGCAAGCTGTTCTTAACGCGCCAGCCCAAGCCGCTCGGCCTCGGTCATGCGATCTGGTGCGCCGCCAAGCTGATAAACAATGAGCCGTTCGCGGTTTTGTTGCCCGATGTTCTGATGCGCGGCGAAACGGGCTGCCTTAAGCAGATGGTCGATCTGTATAACGATATCGGCGGCAATGTGATTGCCCTCGAAGAAGTGCCGGATAGCGAAACCCACAAATACGGCATTATCGTGCCGGGGACGGATACGGGCAATCAGGTCGAGATTAAAGGGCTGGTTGAAAAGCCGCCCGTCGGCACTGCGCCATCTCGGTTATCGGTGGTCGGGCGCTATATCTTGCAGCCCGAAGTGTTTGATTATCTCGCCGCCTTCGAAAAGGGTGCGGGGAATGAAATTCAGCTTACCGATTCCATGGCGCGGCTGATTGGTAAACAACCCTTCACAGGGATGCGCTTTGCGGGGAAAAGCTATGATTGCGGCAGCCGTACAGGTTTTATCGAGGCCAATCTGGTTTACGGCGCAAACGACCCCGAGATCGGCGAGCAGGTCAAAGCGATTATCCGCAATGTTGCCGGAACGCTCTAGTGAAAAAAGCGCATAAGAATCAAGATCAAGAGGGAGTGGGGAGCGTGAGTTTGCAGGGATATACATTCAATCCGACCATCTTGCGGGAATATGATATTCGCGGGCAGATCGGCAAGAGCCTGTCGGCGGAGGATGCTTACGCTTTGGGCCGCGCTTACGGGAGCTTTGTAAAGCGCGAAACGGGCGGGCATGTCATTTGCGTCGGCTATGATGGCCGTCACAGCTCACCTGAATTGAAAGCCGCGCTGATTAAAGGCTTGATGGAGGTCGGCTCTATCGTTAAGGAAACGGGGCTTGGCCCGACACCGCAGCTTTATTTCGCCGTTAAGCATCTTAAGGCCGATGCGGGGGTGATGGTGACAGGCTCGCACAACCCCTCGGATTATAACGGCTTTAAGATGTGCTTGCAGAGCGCCCCTGTCTTTGGGGAGCTGATCCAGCAGATTGGCCGCATCGCCTCAGCGGGTGATTTTGAAACGGGCGAGAGCGGCGGCGCGCATGAGGTTCTTGATATTCGGGACGAATATACCGCGCGCTTGCTGCAGGATTTGGACGAGAGCCAGCGCAGTTTTAACATCGCATGGGATGGCGGGAATGGCGCGGCGGGCGAAATTATGCGCCGTTTGAGCGTCCAGCTCCCCGGCACGCATCACCTGATTTATGATGAAATTGACGGCGATTTCCCCAATCACCACCCCGACCCGACAGTGGATAAAAATCTGGTCGATTTGATCGAGGTCGTGCGCCGCGAAGGTTGTGATTTCGGCGTTGCCTTTGATGGTGACGGCGACCGTATTGGCGTTGTTGACAATAACGGCAAGGTCATACGCTGCGATATTCTGATGACGCTTTATGCGCGGGATGTTTTGGAAACGCATCATGGCGCGCCTGTGATCGGTGATATTAAATGTTCCGGCGTGATGTTTGAGGAAATCGCCAGAATGGGCGGCCAGCCAGTGATGTGGAAGACCGGCCACTCGCTGATTAAGGACAAGATGCGCGAGTTGAACGCGCCCTTGGCGGGAGAGCTGAGCGGGCATATATTCTTTGCCGATCGCTATTACGGCTATGACGATGCGCTCTATTGTGTGATCCGCTTGATCAACGCCATGGCCAAAAGCGGCGGCAAGAGCCTGTCCGAATTGACCGCGCATTTGAACAATCTGCACAGCACGCCTGAAATTCGTTTTGAGGTTGAAGAGGTTGAAAAATTCGATCTTGTGCCGCGGATTTTTGAAAACCTGAAAGCGCTACGCCAGAGCAATCCCGATATTGCTATCAATGATATTGACGGGGTGCGGGTCAGCACACAAGACGGCTGGTGGCTGGTGCGGCCTTCGAATACCCAGAGCGTGCTTGTTGCCCGCGCCGAAAGCCCGACCGAAGCGGGGCTGGAACGATTAAAGTCGATGGCCTGTTCACAAGTCGAAAAAATCGGCTATAATCTTGACTTCTCAAAGCCTTGAGAGGGGTTTTGACTGTTTTACCAAATTTGCAAATATCACATATAGAATGAAAAGGAAGTTTCAACCGTGTCCCAAACCTCACCGCAAAGTGTTGATCTTGAATTTCTGGAATTGCTGGCCTCGAAAATCTGTCACGATCTGATTAGCCCGATTGGTGCGATTTCGAACGGTATCGAGTTCATGGAGGATATGGGCGCTCAGGTTGATGAGGATGTGATTGATTTATTGCGGTTTAGCTCTACGCAAGCGAGCGCGAAACTACAAACTTTTCGTATGGCTTATGGCGCGGGCGGCGGTGATGTTTCGGTGAAGCCGGAGGAGGTGCATAAATGCTTCGGCAAGTTTATCGAGCTCGATAAAAAGATTATCCAGAACTGGGATCCGCATGGCGATCTCGGATTTGCCGAGCCGCGTGACGGCTTTTCGAAAATGCTGATGTGCTTGCTGCTGCTTTCATGCGAATGCTTGCCCAAGGGCGGAAAGATTTCGATTTCATCAGCGGGTGGTGCGAATAAAACCTTGGTCAAGGCCGAGGGCGAGGATGCCGCGCTGAAGCCGCCGATGGATCAGGCGCTTAGTCACCAGATTGCCAAACACAATCTTGAGCCGCGTTATGTGCATGCCTATACAACCGGATTGATGGCCAAGAAATACGGCTATAAAATCGAGCAGGTTAAATCTCTGCAGGGCGGCGTTGTCGAGTTTATCTTGAGCGCTGTTTAAATATTCCGGCACATCCGCACCGCTTTTAAAAGCAGGTTACAAGAGCATGTAACCGTGCGCAAAGCGTGACAATATTCCGATCCTTTGTAAAACTATCCGAAGCAGGCTAGCGCGAATTTCATTGATTGCGATGATTATTGTGATGATTGTGATTATTGTGATGCCTGGGGACTGAAATTTTCACAAAGGGTTTAAGGCCGCGGAATGGATGATCTTCTCGCCGATTTTTTGACCGAAACCAGTGATGCGCTCGAAGAGCTGGACAATGATCTGGTGCATCTGGAGCAAAAGCCCAATGATGCGGAACTGCTCTCGAAGATCTTTCGGCTGGTGCATACGATCAAGGGCACTTGCGGGTTTTTGGGGCTGCCCAAGCTCGAAAAAATTGCTCATCACGCCGAAAATGTTCTGGGGCGGTTTCGGGACGGTGATCTCGATGTTACGGCGGAATATGTCAGCCTGATTTTTGAATCGATTGATACGATCAAATTTATCCTTGGCGAGATTGCCGCAAACGGCGCTGAGCCTGACACTGATTCCAGCGCCTTGATCCGCAAGCTTGATCGCGCCTATGAGAGCGACCAAGGCGCGCCAGAGGCAGCGTCAATACAAGAACCAGAGCCAATACCAGAGCAAGAGCCTGTGGCGGAGGAACACTCGCAGGATATGGATATAGTAGCAGCGGGCGGCGGCGGCACTGCGGCAAACGCTACGGCGAATGGTGGGGGCGTTCCGACTGGCCAGAGCTTGCGCGTCAATGTTGATGTGCTCGAAGATTTGATGACCATGGTTAGCGAGTTGGTGTTAACGCGCAACCAGCTCTTGCAGATTTTGCGGATGCAGGGCGAGAGCGATTTTACCGCGCCGCTGCAACGGCTCAATCATGTTGTGTCTGACCTGCAAGAGGGCGTTATGAAAACCCGTATGCAGCCGATCGGCAATGCTTGGGCGAAATTGCCGCGCATTGTTCGCGATCTTTCGATTGAGCTGGGCAAGAAGGTTGATCTGCATATGAGCGGGCAAGATACCGAATTGGATCGGCAGGTGTTGGAGCTGATTAAAGATCCGCTGACGCATATGGTGCGGAACTCCGCCGATCACGGGATTGAAGACCCGCAGACACGCAAGGCGATGGGCAAGCCCGAAACGGGGAGTATTCGCCTTGAGGCTTGCCATGAAGGCGGGCATATCATTATCCGCATTGCCGATGACGGCAAGGGGCTGGCGCTTGAGAAAATAAAGCGCAAAATTCTCGATAACAATCTGGCCAGCGCCGATGAGCTATCCGCGATGAGCCCGCAGCAAATCCAGCAATTTATTTTCAAGGCTGGATTTTCAACCGCCGAAGCCGTCACCGCCGTATCGGGGCGCGGTGTCGGGATGGATGTCGTGCGCACGAATATTGAACGCATCGGCGGCACGATTGAGCTGCATTCCGTTGAGGGCGAAGGCTCTGTATTCACGATTAAAATTCCGCTGACGCTGGCGATTGTTTCGGCGCTGATTGTCGGCACGGAGGAGGAGCGCTTTGCGATTCCGCAGCTGGCTGTGCGCGAATTGGTGATGGCGGGGTCAAGCGGGGAGAACAGGATTGAGCATATTCACGGCGCGCCCGTGTTCCGTTTGCGCAATCGGTTGTTGCCATTGATGACGCTTGGCCATGTTTTGGGAATTGCGAAGCCGCCGCTTGTTTCAGCGCCCACAATGACGCAAGGGCAGGATGCTGATGCTCATGAACACGCCTGACACAGCGGCGGAAAGCTTGTCCAATCAGATTATCATTGTCATGCAGGCGGGGCATTCGTCTTTCGGTGTGATTGTCGACCGCGTTTTTGATACCGAAGAAATCGTCGTCAAGCCCGTGTCGCGGATGCTGCGCGATATTGATTTGTTCTCCGGCAATACGATTTTGGGCGATGGCAGCGTGATTATGATCCTTGATCCGAACGGGCTGGCACGGGTTTGCGGTGAGTTGAATGCCGAGGCCACAGCACGTTCCGGCCAGCATGATGCGATGATGAACGAGCAGCGCGAACGGCGCGAGCAAACGGCGCTGCTGTTGTTTATGGCGGGTGATGATGCGCCCAAGGCGATTGCGCTGTCGCTGATTGATCGGCTGGAGAATATCAAAATGCGCGATATTGAATATGCCGACGGCCAGCGCGTTGTGCAATATCGCGGCGGGTTGATGCCGCTTGTGCCGTTCAGCGCCGATCAGGATTTGAAGAGCTTTCATGAAAAGCCTGTGCTGGTATTCTCATCCGCTGAGGGGCGCTCTTTCGGGCTGATCGTTGATAAGATCATTGATATTCGCGAGGAGGTTTTGGCGCTCAAGACCCGCTCGCGCAATATCGGTGTTTTGGGCAGTACGGTGATTGACGGAAAGGCCACGGATATTATTGATTTGAGTGTTTTTTATGATGGGGCGCTGAGCAATTCTGCTAGCCATGCCAATGCCAATAACGAGCATAGCGCGCATAACGGGCATGATGCGCTTGATCTGGCCTTGCTGGGGGAGGCGGATTTACAAGCCTTGCTGAATGATACGGGGAGCGCCTATCCGAATGGCGCGATATCGCCCGAGGAAGGGGAGGCCGCATGATGAGTGTCGAGGCGCAAACGCCTGAAACCCCTGTTGCCGAAGATTATGCCGCGCTGTCCGAGTTTTTGACCTTGCGCGTCGGTGAGCAGCTTTTCGGTATTCCCGTTTTACAGGTGCAAGATGTTTTGCGCTATCAGCGTGTGACCCGCGTTCCGCTGGCGCCGCCTGAAATTTCGGGGAGTATGAATTTGCGTGGCCGCATTGTAACGGTGATTGATATGCGCTTGCGCCTCAATATTGTGCGGCCTCAGGGTAGCTCTTCTTCCGTGTCTGCATCTGGCTCTGGCTCTGGCGCGATGAGTGTGGTGGTGGAATACCAGAACGATCTTTATAGCCTTGTGATTGATCGTGTCGGGGATGTGCTGCCGCTCAAAAATTCGTGTTTCGAGGCTATGCCGACAACGGTTAACCCTGCTTGGGCGGCGCTTTCCAGCGGGATTTACAGACTTGATGATGAATTGCTGATTGTACTTGATGTTTCAAAGCTGCTATCATCGGCGCAGTGATAATAATAATGGAAAAACTACACCGCTATGAAATCCTGTCTGATCGTTGATGACAGCCGCGTTGTGCGCAAGGTGGCGCGCCGTATTGCTGAGAATTTGGGCTTTGCTTGTGAGGAGGCGGAAGATGGTCAAAAGGCCTATGATATGTGCGGGAAATCCATGCCAGATTCCATCATTCTGGATTGGAATATGCCAGTGATGAGCGGCCTTGAATTTTTGGAACATTTGCGGTTGATGAAGGGCGGGGATGCGCCCAAGGTCATTTTTTGTAGCACTGAAAATGACATGAAACATATCAAGCGTGCGCTCGATGCCGGAGCGGATGAATATGTGATGAAGCCGTTTGATAGTGAGATCCTCGTGAATAAATTTATCCAGCTCGGTCTTATCGACCCCGAAGAGCCGCAAGAGCAAACCGTCATTGTCTGAGGCTGAACAAAAAATCCGCATTATTTTGGTTGATGATTCCGCCGTTATTCGCGGCGCATTGGCGCGGCTGCTGGAGAGTGATCCAGCCATTCAGATTGTATCTTCCGTTTCGAACGGGGCGCTGGCAGTTTCGGCGGCGCAGCGTTACAAGCCCGATATCGTGATTTTGGATATTGAAATGCCGGAGATGGATGGGCTGAGAGCCTTGCCGTTGATTAAAGCGGCCAGCCCGAATACCAAGGTTGTGATGTTTTCCGCCCTGACACAAAAGGGTGCGGAAATCACGATGAAGGCGCTGGCCTTGGGGGCGGTGGAATGTCTGGTGAAGCCCTCATCGGGAGAAGCGCAATCCGGCGGCGCGTTCCATGAACGCTTGTTGAGCCTTATTCATTCGTTGCGGGCGGGTGTGTCTGTTCTTGTTACCGCCCCCGCCTTTGTCCCCTTGCCGAAATCTGTGTCTACGCCTTTGCCGACGCCGAAAAAATCACCATCATTTAAGCCGCAGATTTTGGCTATCGGTAGTTCAACCGGAGGGCCGCAAGCGCTGCACAGCGTTTTGAAACACTGCCGAAACCTGCCTGTTCCCATCGTTATCACGCAGCATATGCCGCCGACCTTTACCCGCGTTCTGGCCGAGCATATCACCAAGAATACGGGTGTTGCGGCCTGTGAAGGCGCGGATGGCATGACGCTGGAGGCGGGCAAGGCCTATATCGCGCCCGGCGGTTATCATATGCTGTTTGCGCGGGAGGGGGAGGGGCCTCATGCGAAAACCAAGATTGTTCTGGATAATGGTGCGGCTGTGAATTATTGTAAGCCTGCGGTTGACCCTATGCTGCAATCCCTCGTAAAGCTGTTTTCTGGAAATATTGTTACGATTATTTTAACCGGAATGGGGCATGATGGGCTTGATGGATGCCGCGCGCTGCATGCGCAAGGTGGCTCTGTTATCGCTCAAGACGAACAAACCAGCGTGGTTTGGGGAATGCCGGGGGCGGTGGCGCAAGCTGGGCTTTGTGATAAAATCTTGCCCTTGGAAGAGATTGGGTCGTTCGCTGCGGGGGTTTTTAAGTGTTAGCTGCGTTGAGTTGAGTGTGTTGAAATATAAGTAAAAAGAAAAGTAGAAAACCAAACGATGAAACTTGTTGATTTTGACGTATATGCTGAGCTTTTAAAGGAAAGGTCAGGTCTTGTTTTGACGCAGGACAAAATGTATCTCATTGAATCGCGTTTGAACCCGATTGCCAGAAAATGGAATTTCAATTCACTTGAAGCTTTGACGATGGAGCTTCATGGCGTGCCGGAAAAAAAGCTTGTTGAGGATGTTGTCGAGGCTATGACAACCAATGAGACGTCGTTTTTCCGCGATATGAAGCCATTCGAGAATTTTGAAAATCATGTCCTGCCCTATCTGCTGCAATCGCGTATCCACCAGCGCAAGTTTCGGATATGGTGCGCCGCCGCCTCTACGGGACAAGAGCCGTATTCGCTCGCCATGATATTAAAAAAGCACGATTCGGAATTTTCGCGCTGGAAAATGGAGATAATCGCCACGGATATAGCGCGTAATGTTTTGAGTTATGCCAAGGCGGGGCTGTATTCCCAGTTTGAAGTGCAGCGTGGCCTTCCCGTGCAGCTGTTGATGGAGCATTTCAAGCAGGAGAAAGACGGGCGCTGGCAGATTTCTGAAGCAATGCGCAAACTGGTTACCTATCAGAATTTTAATTTGCTTGATTCCATGGCGGCGCTTGGGCAGTTCGAGGTTATTTTCTGCCGCAATGTTCTTATCTATTTTGATGAAAAAACCAAATCGGATATTTTTATTAGAATGGCTAAGGCGCTCCATGATGACGGATTTTTGTTTTTGGGCGGTGCGGAAACCGTGATCGGTTTGAGTGATGAGTTTGTTCCCCTGCCTGATATTCGCGGCGTATACGTGAAGAAAAACAGTCTTCATTTGAAAAAATAGCCCCCAAAAAATACCAAAAATAAGTTTTATTATGCGAACAAGTCTTGCGCATTGCGGCGGCACGTCATAAAAACTGTTCGCATAAGCAGTGCTTAAAACACCTTCGATGTTAAAATATTTGAAAATTCAGGAAGATACAGAGAGTTAAAATAAATGGCCGTACAGATTAAAACCCAAGCGCATACGCGCCCCGTACCCATCAAGCGCGCGCTGATTTCCGTTTCGGACAAAACGGGAATTCTCGATTTTGCCAAGGCGCTTGCGGGTTATGGCGTTGAAATTCTTTCCACCGGCGGCACGGCCAAAGCCTTGAGCGAAGCGGGGATTGCGGTCAAGGATGTTTCGGCGCATACAGGATTTCCCGAAATTATGGATGGGCGCGTGAAAACGCTGCACCCCTCCGTGCATGGTGGCATTTTGGCGCGGCGCGATCTGGACACGCACACCAAGGCGATGAGCGATCATAATATCGGCGCGATTGATATGGTTGTTGTTAACCTTTATCCCTTTGTTGAAACGCTCAAGCGCGGCGGTGATTTTGCCGATTGTATCGAAAATATTGATATTGGCGGCCCTGCGATGGTGCGGGCTTCGGCGAAGAATCATGATTTTGTGACGATCCTGACAGACCCCGATGATTACGCCGCTGTTTTGGCGGATATGGAAGCGCAAGGCGGCGCGGTGCGTTATGAGCTTCGGAAGACGCTGGCGGCGCGGGCCTATGCGATGACAGCCAGCTATGATACGAGTATTTCCAATTGGTTGCTTGCGCAAACCGAAAACCAGGAGGCGCATCCCAAGCAGCGTAGCTTTACGGGAACTCTTAAGCAAACTCTGCGCTATGGCGAGAATCCTCATCAAAGCGCGGCGCTTTATATCTCCGAACCCGTACGGGCTGGCGCGGCACAGGCCGAACAATTGCAGGGGAAAGAGCTATCCTATAATAATATCAACGACACGGACGCAGCCTTTGAGCTTGTCGCGGAATTTGATAAGCCCGCCGTGGCGATTATCAAACATGCGAATCCGTGCGGCGTTGCGGTGGGGGCAGAGCCTCTGGCCGCGTACAGGAACGCGCTGGCTTGTGATCCTGTGAGCGCCTTTGGCGGGATTATCGCGCTCAATAGGCCGCTGGATGCCGATGTGGCGACCGAGATTGTCAAAATGTTCGTTGAGGTGATTATTGCACCCGATGTCACGCCGCAAGCGCTGGAAATCCTGAAGCCCAAAGCCAATATCCGCGTTTTGAAAACGGCAGCGATGCCCGATAAAACCCAAGGGCTGACCAATATTGTGCGGGTTGCGGGCGGTTATCTGGTGCAAGATGCCGATACCAGAGCCATCACCGCGGATGATCTGAAGGTTGTGACAAGTCGTGCGCCGAGCGAAAAAGAGCTGGAAGATTTGCTATTTGCCTTTCGTGTGGCCAAACATGTCAAATCCAATGCGATTGTTTATGCGCGGGATTTGGCAACGGTCGGAATTGGCGCGGGGCAGATGAGCCGTATTGATTCTTCCCGAATCGCCGCTTGGAAGGCGCAAGAAGCCGCCAAGGCGCTGGGTCTGGCGGAATCGCTGGCGGTCGGCTCGGTGGTGGCGTCGGATGCGTTTTTCCCCTTTGCGGACGGGCTTATCGCCGCCGCAGAGGCAGGCGTTAGCGCAATCATCCAACCCGGCGGATCAATTCGTGATGATGAAGTGATCGCAGCGGCCAATGAGCGCGGCTTGGCGATGGTTTTCACAGGGATGCGCCACTTCCGTCATTAAGGCTGTGAAATATCCTCGAAATATGCTATAATTCTATATAATACAAAGGCTTAAGTGAAAATTGAGTCGAAAATTTGCAAAATTGACAAAAATGTCGTATCCTGTGCTTAACAAATAAAAAAGAATTAAAAAATAAAAGTGTACGGTAATATTAGAGGGTTGAAACAAAACGTCCATAAATAAGGACACTTCCCACAAAAGAGGAAAAACGTTTCATCTCTCTTACACAAGTAAGAGGAGTGTTGTTTTATGGCTTTACCATTAATCCCTATCATTCTCGGGCTAATCGGAGTTGGCGGTACAGCTGCTCATGTGGCTACGGATGGCGACTCGACACGCGGCTTGGGAAGGCTTGGTAGCGAGTTTATGGCTGCTATGGCTGGCGGTGCGTCTGAGGTTGCGCTTGAGCCACTCATGAAAATGATTTTCAAAGATGATGAGCTTGCTGCGCAAGTCGCGGCTTCTCTGAGTGAGGGTAAGTTCGATGAAGCGTTTGATGCAATTTCAAATAACTGGGACAAAGTGAATTTCGAAGGCATGGTCGGCTTGGTTGCCGGAGGGTATATTGCAAATTCGGTGCTTAGTAGTGTCGGTGTATCAGGGATGACAAAATTTGCTATTTTGGCGCCTATCGCCGCTCTTGCTGCTACGGCGACAACACGACTCTGGTCCGCCGTTCAAAGTGGTGATGTTTCTTTAGACAATTTAGGTGTTGGCAGCATATGGAGCGCAGTTGTTGCGGGTAATAGAGAGGGCAGTGAAGTTGATTTGTCTCCTGCTCGTGACCCAGCCCCAGCCGCGCAAGCTCCAGTATTAGAGCATGAGCCAAGCTAAATTTAATTTCCCATAACAGCAAAAATACTGTATAAGAGAATATATAGCGTAATTTAGAGTGTAAATAGATGGCAGAGGATAACCAAAATATTCCGCGTATTGAGCTTTCTCCAGAAACCATAGCGTTTCTAGAAAGTCGACCGTCTGGACGGGTTACAATAGACCATGTTGCAAATGCACAACGCGCCATTGATAGCTTTAATAATAATCTTTTGAGGAATATAGAGGTTTTAGAAGATCGCGTACGTTTTCTAGAGGCACGAGGCTGGCTGGAAAGCTCCATAATGGATTTGGATTTTGCGCTCTATGATCAACCAGATGCTCCAGAACTACGTTTAGCGCGTGCTTATCAGGGCTTGTTATTGGATACAGCACATCTTTACGACTGTACTGAAAATCTCAATAATTATGCTCAGGCTCAGAGAGACGCGTCTAGCCAATTAGGCCGTCGTGATTTCTCAGCGTTGGACATTACGCCTGCAGATTATTTAGCTTTATCACCCATCGAAAGACAGATCGTTGATGTTTATCAGGAACATTACTCAAGCCTTCTTGAGGTAAGTTCATCAGCTGTTTTAACGCAACAACTGAATGATTTTTTTCGTAATGGTAATTTAGATAGTGCTCGCACACTTATACAAGAGCAGATTGTTGCCGCTCGTGCTCGAATAGAAACTCCGCCAGCTGAAGGCGCAACAATCAGAGAAATAGCGGATTATCGTTCAAATGTTCGTTTATACGAAACATTGGAAATGTATAATGCCATTGATGCTATTTTGCAGCAAGATAACGTACTGGCTGCTCAGGCTGAAGGTCATAATGCATATTGGCTGGAAGCTCAAAATACTGTGTTAACTTTAGTCCAAAATGCTCAAACGCCTGAAGAAGCTGCGTTTGCAATGCAGATTAATCAATTATTCCAGGAAGTTAAGCCGGATGATGTAAGTTATGACTATACGCAATTTGGCTATGCTACGGCACAGCCTGACCCTTCGGTTGGCTCACAATTTGAGATTGAGAATGATCCAGATTGGTTGCGCGCCGTATCAATTTTCTACGGGCAAGTGAACGAAACATTTATCGCCAGTGATACGATTGAGTTTTTTAATGATCCGGAAAATAGACACTATTTAGAATCTTTGCAAAATGGAGTTGTGCCTGAAGATCTTCCGCAAGAAGTAATCCACGAGCTTTCAAATTGGGGTGCACGTGTTTCCCGCTTTTTCTCTATGAATACTGCTGTGGCCGCTGATATTGCTATTGGTTTTGAGGCAAATTACGGTGGTGAAGATCCGCGCGCTGCTATTGCATTCCAGAGAATGTTGGATAGCTATCATAATTTCACCTATTTTAATTCTTGGAGAGCGGTTGGCGAAACAGCTCAAGCTATCGTAACAGACCCAATTAATATAGCTGCGATTGGTGTTGGTGCTGTTACTGGTGGAGTTGGTGGAGCTAGTATTCGTGTGGCAGCTGAGAGCGGTAAGATCGGCTTACGTTATACTATAGCGAATATTGTACAAAACCATGTCCTAAGTAGTGGCCTGCGTTCAGCTATGGTCGCAGGTTACGCCGAGGGTTTGGCCGGCGGTCTTGTTATAAACTGGGCAGAGCAGAATGTAGAAGTCGTTTCAGGGCGTAGCGAAGAATTCAGCGTTACGCGTATGTTGATGGCTGCGCAAGCAGAAGCGCTCGGTGGCGTTGTTCTTTCGGGTGGCGGCCACTATGTTGGGCGTCTTTTGACACGTGGAACTCCGGATACGCCTGTGTACCAAAGATCGCCTTTAGAGGCTGATAGCGCAGCGCCGCCACGTTTGGCTGATGATATTGAAGCGCCTTCGCAGCCACAACGTATGCCGGAGATGGATGCAGAGACGCCAGTTCTTCCTGCGGGTGGAAGCACACCAAGAGTTTTTGCTGTTGAGCCTACTGTTTTGGCAGCGCCATCACCAGCTGATGCTGCACCAAATGTTGTTACAAGTGTTCCGCCTGCTCCAGTTGTTGATTTTGTGCCACCAGCTGCGCCATTGCCACCATTACAAAGAGCGGCAGTTCCAGGCATAAGTGATAGTTTGTCGCCATTTAATCGTTTTGAGTCGCGTTTGGCCGCAAGCGTGGATGGTGTTGAGGGCATCGGGCCAAGCCGTGTTACACCTGCTGCACCCGCTGCTCCGGTTGCGGATGCAGCCCCCGTTGTAGATGCGAGTGTTCCGCCTGCGCCGCGTTCTGCTCCATCTGATATACCACGCCGTCCTGCCGGATGGGGGGATATGACCCCTGAAATACGGGCGCAAAGAATCGATGCGATGTCATTGGATAATCCGGACAGAGCCTTTGCATTTATGAGTGGTCGTTTGGACGCATCGGAACTGCGTGGTGTTTTCAGCCATCTGGATACAGGAACGCAGGCCGTTTACCTGGCGCGTTTGAGTGTGGAAAACCCACAAAGAGCCAATCAGCTTCTCGGTCTTGATGGCGTTGATACTGTTGCAGTCAATAATTTGATAAGAGCGCAACGTGAGTTCCAAGAGCTTTCTGGTGCAGCGTCAGTTCCGCCACGCGCAGATGCGCCGGGTGCAGCGCCATCGCCAGAGCCAACAGTGGCCGCAACGCGTACTGGTGCTACTCCACCAGGCCATGGTTTCAAGCAAGGTGATGATGTTTTAGCATATTTAAATGGCCAAGATTTTCCGGGAAAATTTGATGAGTTGGCTGGTGAGCATCAAGGTCAGTGGTTTGCAAGGGTTATTCAAGATGACGGTAATATCGGAATAGTTCCGTTAGATAGTTTATCTCTGAGGGCGCAAAGAACAGCAGGTGCGCCACAGCCCAATGCTGCAGCAGCTCCAGAGCCAACACCAGCCGCAGCCGCAGCCGCAGCTGATACTGCAACACCTGCAGCGGCGGCAGCCGCCGAGCCACAGCGCTCTCTCCTCCGTCGTATCACTGATGTGAGAGGGTGGTTTGGTAGACGTGAGTCAGCAGCCCCCACCGCTGCCGCAACACCGCCACCAGCTGCCGCTGCCGCAACACCGCCACCAGCTGCCGCTGCCGCAACTCCGCCACCAGCCGCCGCTGCTGGACCTTATACACCGCCAAAAGCAGCGATTTCTACAGGCGATATGAATAGGCATGTATATGGTGTACCAGATCCAACGTGGGATCAAATTTTCGCGCGAGCTAGAGCAAATGACGCAGCGGCAGGATTAAATGCCAACTCATATTATAGATTAGGCAAAGGTACTGTTGCAGACCCAGCCGAAGTGACGGAATTGTATCGCATTGCTTTATATGCAAGAGAGATGCAACAAGATTTAATCAGATCAGGTAAGACCGCAGCAGAAGCTAATAGGAATATTGCAGAATTGTTCCTTACAAAATTAGCTAGGGCCGAGGATCGTGGCTTAAGTCATCAGAATGCTGTTGAGTTAATAATTATGGCCAGAATTTCAGGGCTGGGTGCTTCTATGAGGGCTCTATTGCCAGCACCTAGAACGACTGGAGATACAATTCCACACGGCTTTTCAACAGAATTTATGGATACAATTGTTAATGCGGCAGTTGATAGACGTTCAACCAGAGGATTTCATTGGGAGTCTGTAAAAGCTCTCTTCCGCGGGCAAAGCGATCGTCTTCCAATTTTTGAAGACGATGCCACAATGCTTAAGTTTGCGAGAGAAAGATTTCAGTTTTTTTTCTCGGATATTGGGCAGTACAATCCTTATAGATCTCTTACCATAAGGCATTTTTTTGGAGATGCTCTTGGTATGCGTCCTAAAGGAGACGGAACATACGGCGGTTTCAGTTTTGGGAGGCTTGCAAATTTTTGGCTAGGGCGCGTTCCAACGGCCAACCTTTGGCGTTCTGCTGAATTAGGCTGGGGGCCAATAGGGAAATATACATTGAGAGGCGCGGCTGTCGCAATGGCTTTCACGTCAGCTCATTTGGCAGAGGAAGCTATAGAAAGCGCTCTGGGGCATGATTTGACGGTTTTGGGGCATCATGTTGATGCTTCTGGACGAATCGCTTCTCTGGGGATTGATATTGTCGATATGACCGTTGGGAATGCAATAGCTGTAATTTCTGATGATGGCTTCGAACCATCTTTATGGGGTCCTGGGTACTGGAATGGACGTGAAATTGCAACATGGGGCGATAGGTTTGATTCGCAACCACCAGCACAAGAAATGCGTATTCCTCCGATTGGGGCTCAGAATGAAACAGGTGCGGCTGATGCTGCTGTGGTAGCAGCAGCGCCTGCTCCTCCCGCTCCAGCTCCAGATGCGACGCCTACAGATCCAGCTGCAGCAGCAGCGGCGGCGGCCGCAGCAGCACCTGCAGCTGCTACGACTGAAGGAACAGGTGAAAATGGTGGTGTTCTTGCAGGTGGTGCTCAAGTGACCAGAGATGCTTTGGCGACGGCACAGGCTTATGATGTTAGAGGCGCAATGCCAAGCACAATCCAGGCCGGAATGGATGTTGTCGGTGGTTTGAGTTTTTCTCGCATCGGCGCAACGATCTCTGAAAACCTAGGCGGTGCAGGGCGCTATATGCTCAATGTGTTTAATGCTTTGCCTGCGACTATGGGCAGAGGCTGGGGTACAGCCGCGCAGTTTGCAATGCTTGGCGTTGGCGCTCTTGTTTCGTGGAATATTGTTTCCGGCGTTTTCGGAGCTATCCGCAATTTCAGCATCTGGAAAGCGGCGGGCGTCGTTGGTGCAATCATCGGTGCTGCTGCGCTTGTTGATTACTTCAACAGAGATCATTCATCGCATAACCCGATCAATCGCAATACGATTGAGCGCCAAACTCCGGGTCAGATAGGTAGGCCAACCTTGAATGATGACCGCACTGGTTCGACATTAGATCATATTAGAAATGGTGGTGTAGTGCAGGGCGCTTCGCTCCATGTCCCTGTTTCACCTGAAAATGCGAGAGCAGCGATTGTACCTGCCGGACTGCAAACTGAATTTGCCACAGCGGCGCTTGCGTTATCTGATGATCGTGCGGCAGGGCTGGATAGAGATATGAGAGCCAGTGGCCATGACGGTATTCCGTTTACAGTTGTTCGCTATACTTCAGCGGATGAAGCCGGATGGACGAATGCATCAGATGTCGCTTCAGGGCTTGCGGTTGCAGCCAATGACGGATATGGCTTCATCGCGGCACAATCCGGTTTGGGTGCGACTGTCGCTCCGGTTGTCGCTTCGGCTGTTGCTTATACCGATAATGGTCATGTGCCGACTGAGTTCTCTGCTACACCTGTTGTGAGTGCATCTTATGATGTTGCTGCGCATGTAGATCCTCTTGCGGCGATCGGCTGGGAAGAAAGACGCGGCACAGCAGATCAACACGCGCCGCAAACGGCACAGGTCGCATCTGTAACTTTTGACGAGTTAACAGCACGTGTCTGATAAACGTTTGAGTGCTTGGTATCGAAGATGTCTTGCGAACTCTTTTCTTTATCCGTTTTGCGAGTGGTGATAGAATCAAAGGAGTATGATTTTAAGTCTCTTCTGATCCTCTTTCTCTGTGATCGATATGTCCGATAGCGATAATGATAAACCTGTTGCTGAACCGACCAGTTCCGGAGCAATTCCCGGATCGATGAAATCTGCGTTCGCGGCGGGTAAGTCGGCCAATTCGGGCGTGCTGTTCCAGCCCAAGGAATTTGATATCTATGTGAACAAGATCACAAAAGAGGCTTATATCTTTCATGCGCCCGCCATTCCGCAAGATATTGATCGGTTGGAATATGACCCGAAAGATCACAGTATAACCGTGGTGAAAAAGGATGGGACACAAATGGATTTGGGCGCAAAGCTGCAATGGCTGGTCAGACCGCATTTTATCAAAGCGCACGAAGTTGGCATTGTTCAGACCAAAGATGGTGAAATCATTGATGGCTTTATGGTTCCGCTGATCTATAAAGATAAAAAATAAGCTAAATTCGAACAAAAAATTGTAAAAAAATGCAAAAAAACAGGTCGATTTCTTTGCAAAAATCCGAATCTTTTGGTACACTGAATACAGGTAATAAAAAGAGTAAAACAAAAACAATAAAAGGGTGATGTGAAAGTCTTTCTCATATGTTACAATCTGTTATGACGAGCGAACAGCAACAACCCCCTTCTCAATATGGTAACCTACTAGACTTTGTTTACCATGTGGAAGGTTCAGATCCTCTCTATGTAGAGGTCGGGGTGAAGCAAGACGGAAAAGTAGCGGTTTTTCACAATAAGCCTTTTAAGCGTGACTTGTCTTGGATTGAATATGACATAGGGCGCAATAGAATTGATTTTGTAATGGACGATGGTGATATCCGCGATGTCGGAGTGCCGGTCAACAAAGATGTGGCCAAATATATGCACAATACGCACCAGGTCCTTATGGTTTTACTCGATGATGAAACCGGTGAAGCAAAAGAAGGATACTATATCCCGCTCATTATTCATCACGAGTATAAGTAAAGTCCTGATTGGAAAAAGGGGGGAATACACTCCCGACCCGCTCAGGCAACGGCGTAAACTAGAAGAAGTAAAAAGAGAAATTATTAGAGGAGTGTAAAATATGGTTAATCCAACAAGCGCATTGGCAGAAGCACAAGATGCAGCGTCCCTTAAGGGTACTTTTATGATAGCAGCAGCTGCGGTCATCAGTGAAACAGGGGTGTCAGGACCAGATGTATCTGTGACAACAGCTGATCCGACGATATCACCTTTGAAACTAGGCTAGTTTTTAAACCGCCTTTTCGCCGTGAGTGGGTAACTCCTTATCAATAGCCCTTGGGTGCGCCCGTGGGCTATTTGTGTTTTTCAAGTATTCTTTGCATTTTGATTTTCTCTTAAGCGGCGAAAGCCGCGCGTGGGGGACGACACTGGAGATGTGTATGAGATCCCTCGACTTCGCTCGGGATGACGGGGGGGAGGCGCTCGGTACGGTATAGGGTAAAAAGCGCAGGCGACCCCATCACCCTTTTTGCACACGCAGGACGGTGTAGATTTCTTCGGAGATTTTCGGCTCGGCCTCTTGCAGCTCTTCCAGTGCCAATTCATGCAGTTTGCAGCCTTTGCTTTCGGCAAGTTTGACAATCCGCCCCGTTACGTGATGTGCCTCGCGAAATGGCATACCAAGCCGCATCACTAGCCAATCGGCCAGTGCGGTGGCGGTGGTGTAGCCGTCCTCGGCGGCTTCCAACATCCGCGCCGTGTGAAAGCTGGCAGTGCCGAGCATCCCGTTCATGGCCTCAAGGCACAAAATCACCGTATCAAAGCTATCAAAAACGCTTTCCTTGTCCTCTTGCATGTCCTTGTTATAGGCCAGCGGCAGCGCCTTCATCACCGTCATCATTTGCACGAGATTGCCGTTCAAGCGCCCTGTCTTGCCGCGGATCAGCTCCGCCGCGTCGGGGTTTTTCTTCTGCGGCATAATCGAAGAGCCAGTGCTCCATTGGTCGGAAAGGCGCATAAACCCGAATTGCGGGGTTGCCCAGAAAATGATCTCCTCCGCCAGCCGCGAGAGGTGCAGACCCGTCTGGGCGCAGCAAAACAAAAACTCATTAGCGAAATCACGCGCGGAAACGGCGTCCAGCGTGTTGGGCATCGGGCGTTCAAAGCCAAGCTGTTCAGCGGTGAAATCGCGGTCGATCGGATAGGGCGTTCCGGCGAGCGCCGCCGCCCCTAGCGGGCATTCATTCAAACGCGCCGCGCAATCCTCAAAGCGGGATTTGTCACGCTCCAGCATATGTGCATAGGCCTCAAGGTGGCGGCCAAGCGTGATCGGCTGGGCGGCTTGCAGATGGGTGAAGCCGGGCATGACGGATTGTGCATACTCCGTGGATAACGCGTTCAGCGTGGCTTGAAACGCCTCGATCTTGCCAATGATAATATTGACCGCATCGCGTACCCACAGGCGGAAGTCGGTGGCGACCTGATCGTTACGGGAACGCGCCGTATGCAGTCGCCCCGCCGCCTCACCGATAATGTCTTTCAGGCGGGATTCGATATTCATGTGAATGTCTTCAAGCTCTATGCGAAATTCGAACGCGCCCGATTCAATCTCATTTTCAATCTGTTCCAGCCCGCCTAAAATGGCATCAGCGTCACTCTGCGGGATAATGCCTTGCTTGGCCAGCATGCGGCAATGCGCTTTTGAGCCCTCGATATCCTGTTTCCACAGGCGCTTGTCAACGCCGATTGAGGCGTTGATCTGCTGCATGATTTGATCGGGGCTGGTTTCAAACCGCCCACCCCACATTGTGTTTGATTTTTTCGTATTTGTGCTCATGGCTTTGTTTTACCCTTGCGTGAGAGATTGTGCAAAGAAAATCCTATTCCATCTCATGCGGATTTATTCCGTAATGAATGGCCATGACCACCGCAACCGAAACGGCCAGACCGATCATCATTTTCAGGAAGTCATTGCCGATCAGCGGAAACACATAGCGGAAACGGTATTGCGCGCGATAGGTTGTGGCGATGGCCAGTTCCCGCCCTGTCAGCAATCCGACGAAGACCCAAGTTGTTGACATCGGGATCGAGTTCATTTCTTTGAAGAAAATCAGGATCAGCGCATAAACGAAATCAATGATCGTGGCCGAGCGCATAAAGCGCGTTCCCGATTTTTCCAATACGATTTTCTGGATTTTGCCACCGCTGGTGGCGAAGATATATCCTAACCAGCCGCATAAAACGACCAGCACGCCGATGAGCAATTCAAACGGCAATTGACGCGGGAGATAAACCGCTATATTCGCCATATCGTGCGAAAGCCATGAAAACCAGAGAAACCCCGTTGCGATCCATTGCAGAGTGCGCCAGTAAACCCGTCGATGTTTCGGTACTTTATCGTATTTTTCATTGATGAACCGCGAGACGACAATCCAGATAATATAGGCGGAAATGGCGGCCAGCCCGTATCCGATAATTGATTTTATCAGCACTTGTTCAAGCACAGATGTTGCGGCGAATGCGGATAATACAAGAAAGGTTGTTGAAACCGGAATCCCGATCCGCGTGAGTATGACCAGCAATAGCGGCGCTGCCGCGTGATACCATTCTATTTGGATGGGCGGAATTTTCGCCAATCGGCCATAGGATATATCGCCGTCATAAACAACCCAGCTGTAAGTCAGTGTTGCGATCAATACCGCAGAGGTTGCCAGCCATAGCCAGTACCATTTAAACGCCTTGATATTGGACGATATAAAAGTGCCGAGCGTTTGCACGCTGTCATTGGCGATAACGGAATAAGAGGCAAGCATAAAGCCGATTGTGGCGTAAATAACAGTTGCTTCGATCATGATAATTCCCGCCCCGATTGTTTATTGTCGATATCTTGTAGGCTCAGTTGGTTTTCAAGTTGGCTTTATTGCCGTTTCGCCTGAATGCCGTTAATCCTGAATATCGAAATTGATTGTCGTCACGACGCGCACGGTTTTGTAACGCGATTGGCGCTCGGCAAAGCTATTCTCGGAATCGCGCGGCAGGATCTGGAAATAGCCCTGCGTTGCGAATTTGATCCCGCCGACACGCGCCCCTGAATCACTGGCGAATTGTTCGGCGGCTTCCCGCGCGCTGGTTGTGGCTTCGGCGATCATCTCCGGCTTGATGTCATTGAGGCGCGTGAAGATATATTCAATCGGGCTTTGGTTTTGTTCTGTCACCAGCGAAACATTTTGCGCCAGCAAATCGCCCGATTTCTGATAGGCCGCATCAACGCCGTTGACATGGTTGGAGCGAATGGCGATCACTTCGGAGATAATATAGCGCGATTGCTCCGCGCCCTGTTGGCGATAGGTCTGGGCGAGCAGGTCGGTGACCTCAAGGCGGCGTCCGGCAATGTCATTATCACCCAATCCATTGGCGCGCAAAAAGGCTTTGATCTTTTCGCTATTGCCGTTGATGGTGGCCTGAACCTGCGTCAGGTTGTCGCCGGTGACGGTGTGTTTGATGGTCCAGATCGCAAGATCGGCCTCAACATCCCGTGTGGCCAGCCCTTTGACATTGACGGTGCGGTCGGCGCTGCGGAACTCCTTCATTCCGTTTTGAATGACCCACCCCGCAAATCCGATCGAGATCGCGAGCAAAAACAGCCCGATGATAAGGCTCATATTCTGCGGCGGGGTGCAGGGGCATTTCGCCGCGCATAAACATTCCCCATTGCACTGGCAAGGCTTAGGTATCGTTGCTTTTTTCTCGCTGGTCATGGTCATGCTTAAGCCGCCTTTTTATTGGCCTTGTTTTTGGCCTGACGCGTGATTGTGGCATGGTTGCGCAGGCGCACCGCGTTGATCTTGATAAAGCCCTCGGCATCTTTCTGGTCGTAGCCGCCTTCCTCATCCATTGAGGATTGCACAGGGTCATACAGCGCAACGGGCGATGTCCGCGCCACAGGATAGGCCGCGCCCTTGTAGAGCTGCACCGTGACTGTGCCGTCAACCATCTCTTGCGCCTTGTCCATAAAGGCCATCAGCGCATCAAATTCAGGCGAGAACCAGAAGCCGTTATAAATCAGCTCGGCGACTTTCAGCGCGAGCTGGTCGCGGATTTTCATCACTTCGCGGTCCATCACCAAACCTTCGAGGTCGCGGTGGGCGTTGTGCAGGATTGCCCCGCCCGGCGTTTCGTATACGCCGCGTGACTTGATCCCGACAAAGCGATTTTCAACCATATCAAGGCGGCCAATACCGTGGGCGCTGCCGCGCTCATTGAGATACATAAACAGCTCCAGCGCGGCGGATTTTTCCTCACCCGTGGCTTTGTTGGTGACCTTGACGGGGATGCCGTCTTTAAAGGTGATGTCCAGCAATTCAGGCGTGTTAGGCCATTGATTGGGGCGGGATGTGCGGGAGTAGACCTCCTCCTCACAAATCGCGGCGGGGTCTTCGAGAATGCCCGCTTCGTGGGAGATATGCAGCAAGTTATCATCTTCGGAATATGGCTTTTTGCGCGTGGCGGTGACGGGAATGCCGTATTGATCCGCATAGTTGAGCATATCCGTACGCCCCTTGAAACGGGTCAGGAAGTCATCCATTTTCCAGGGTGCGAGCACTTTCACATCCGGCTTGAGCGCATAATAGGACAGCTCGAACCGCACCTGATCATTGCCCTTGCCCGTTGCGCCGTGACCGACATATTCAGCGCCTTCGCGCTCGGCAATTTCAATTTGGCGCTTGGCGATGATCGGTCGTGCAATCGACGTGCCGAGCAAATAGCGCCCTTCATAAACGGCCTGTGATTTAAAGGCCGGAAAGATATAATCGCGGACAAATTCTTCGCGCAGATCCTCGATATAAACCTTTGATGCACCGATTTTAAGCGCCTTATCACGGGCGGCGTTGAAATCCTCGTTCTGGCCGACATCGGCGATATAGGCGATGACCTCATAGCCTTCTTCGATGAACCATTTGAGAATAACCGATGTGTCCAGACCGCCGGAATAGGCGAGAACGATTTTACCTTTGCTCATAATTTTTTCCTTACTCAATACGCTATAAAACCTAAGATTTTCGCATTATTTATAGCGTAGTTTGTCGGAAATAAAAGGAAGAATTGCAAAAGAATTTTAATTTCTTTTTTGAACAATTTTGTGGGAAATAGCGAAATTTTATTGACAGAAGCGCCACGAAATTGCAATAAATGAAAATTATGTGAATAAATAACACCTTGAAATGCAATTTAAATCCAAAAAGGTTACGCCATGGAACCATATGTATCAATTTTCAAACGAAGCACAGTAACCCCTCAAGAGGCGGGTTTGCAGCCACTCTATGCATTCAGAAAAGCAGCAGGCAACCATCCGAATGATTGTGACCCGTTGACGGTGCAGTTTGAATATGTGTCAGGTCATAAACGTGATGGGCTGTTTGGGCTTTGGGGTAACCCTGTGGCGGAGAGATGGACGGAAACAACCTATCCGAAGCTGATTCAGCATATTAAGCAGTTAGAATTTGGTGAGCGCGCAACAAGCATGTATGCGAATGACAGGTCCGCGCATTTGACAGCGTTAATCGAGATGGCTGAGGAGATCGAAAGAACGCAAGGACTGGATTTTGAAGATGACGACCTTGCGTGTAATCCGTTTGCGGCGCACGGTCTTTAAGAGCTCAACACTTCATTCGTGATTAATCGTCGATATCGACTTTTAAAATTGTGCCGCTGGCTGCATCAATTTTAACTTCGTGCTCGATACCGTCTTTGATGACTTCGATTTCATAGACAGGGCCGTTGTTATTATCATCATCACTGCTATCAAAATCGGCGTCGATTGCTTTTCCGCCGACATGATCCTCGGCAATTTTCACAGCTTGTTGCATTCCGATTTTTGTACCTGAATATTGTTTGTGATCATTATCAGCCTTGGCGGAGGAAAATGCGGCAAGGCCTGCAAAGGTACAGATGGATAAAGCAGTCAGGCGGAATAATCTGGTCATGGTGTTTTAGTCTTTCATTTTTGTTGTAAGTGTCTTTTTATCCAAATAGTTTTGACCATAGGCAAAGTCAAGGTCGAGATCAGATAAGCGCAGGGCGGAACGAGAGCATGAAGCCATGCATCGCTCACGCCCAAAATCGCTAAATACGCGCCGATGATTATATATGTTCCAATCGTAATAAGTGCGCGGCGGGTCTTGGACACTTCCCAAGCCTTATCCGCATCGACGCGGGCATTACGCTCTTCGATGGTTTCGGCGGCTTTGGCGGTTTCACGGTTGCTAGATGTTTGCATGAAATTTTTACACTAAGCCACTTTTTTTGCGCCGCTGCCGAAGGCTGTGTTGAAGGCCTGTTCGAGGTCGGCGATCAGGTCGTCAGGGTGCTCCAGCCCGATGGAGAGCCTGACCAGACCGTCCGTTACGCCGACGCGGCCGCGGACATCTTCGGGCACGCCTGAATGCGTGGTGGAAGCGGGGTGGCAGACAAGGCTTTCCGAACCGCCCAGCGACACGGCGGATTTAAAGAGCTGCAGCGCATTGATGAATTTGAACATTGCGGCTTTCGGCGCATCAACGCTAAAGGAGAAGGTCGAGCCGCCGCCCTTGCACTGGCGCTTGTAAACCTCTTGATAGCGCGCGCCGGTTTTGAAATCGGGATGGTGAATTTCGGCCTTGATATAAGGGTTGCCGTTGATCCATTGCGCGACCTTGAGCGCTGAATCCGCGCCGCGCTGCATCCGTATGGAAACGGTTTCCAGCGAGCGTGAGATCATCCAGCTTGTATGCGGGTCGAGGTTAAAGCCCATCGCGCCGCGCAAAGCCCAGATCGGCTTGAGGTGCTCCTTCGAGCCGCAAACCGCGCCCGCGACAAGATCGCTATGCCCGCCCAGATATTTGGTCACCGAATAAACGGAGAGATCAATCCCCTGCGGCACGGCTTGCTGGAAGATCGGGCCGAACATGGTGTTGTCGCAAACGGTGATCGGACGCACGCCCGTTTCCTCAGCGATAATATCCACGCATTCAAGCAGCGCCTTGAAATCGACCAGCGCATTGGTCGGGTTGGCGGGGGTTTCGATGAAAACCATTTTGAGCGTGCCGTCTTTTGCGGCGCGGCGCATGGCCTCAAGCATATGTTCTTTATCCAGCCCGTCCGTGAAGTCATGGGTTTTGATATTGAATTCTGGCATAATCTTACGGATCAGAACCTCCGTCCCGCCATAAAGCGGCGAGCTGTGCAGCACGACATCATTCGGGCGCAGATAAGAGAGCAGCACCGTCGAGATCGCGCCCATCCCGCTGGCGAAAGCCACGCAGCCTTCCGAGCCTTCGAGGATGGCGATACGGTCTTCGACAATTTCAACATTCGGATGATTGAAGCGCGAATAGATCAACCCGCCCATGCTGTCATCGCCCGTGGCGCGGGGCTTGCGGCCTGACGTGACGTGGAAAAATTCCTCGCCCTCTTCGGCGGAGTTGAACACAAATGTCGAGGTCAGGAATACGGGCGGTTTGACCGCGCCTTCGGAGAAGGAGGGGTTGTAGCCATAGCTCATCATCAAGCTTTCAGGGTTGAGAACGTGATCGCCGATGGCTTTCTTTTTGTAATTCGGTTTTTTTGCATCCATGTCGTGCGAACTCCCTGATTTGAATGAAGATAGTCTAATCGTTTCGAAGGAAATGTCAAAGCGGCGGAGCGGGATTTTTGTATTGCATTTGCGAGATGTTTTTTAAAAAACTTTGGGCGTTTCGCCCCCTTCGCCCCACTCTCTGGCTTAAAGTGGGGCGAAGGGTTTGTTATATATTTCAGAGGGTTACGGCCATTTCGCCCCACTTGTTTTCGAGGTAGGGGAGAGCGTTCGCGCGCTCTTTTTCTTAAAAGTTGTAATTCACAAACAGGCCGTTTACGAATTGATTGGACGAGCCGCGTTGGCTGACCAGTGATGAGTCCGAGGCTTCATCACCCAAGCGGCGATAATTTGAAAACAAAACAGCCGAAAAATTATCAGTGATCGGCACAATCGCCGAGCCGCCAAATCCGTAATGTAGAACGCCTGAATCAGGGCTATATTGTGTCAGGCCTGAAGCCGCGGACTGGCTGGCATTGACACCGAAATATGTTTCGTGAAACTTTTTTCCTGCAAATTTAATATCCGGCCCAACGGAGTAACGAACGGCTTGGCCGCTGATATCGGCTTGACCGCTATAGCTTAAATCCGCAGATCCGATAAAGCCCTCATGCCCGCCGATGCCCTGAAGCATCTCGACTTTCATCGTCACAGGATGAATGCTGTAGGCAACAAATCCGCCTAGCTCCAGCGTACCGTCAACATCACCAAGGCCTCTTAAATCATTCGTTTTACGGCCATTGAGCTGAAACGGCGAGCGCCCGTCCTCATCACGTCCGAAATCATAGCGGGCAAGTGGCCCGATACGCCAATTCTCATTTTGAAGATAATTATATCCGATACCTTCTTGCACCGAGGCAAAGAATTTATCGCCGTATGTTACCCTGAAATTCGGTACGGCCATAAATTGATATGAGTTATCGCCCAGATAAACAGGGGAAACGATAGTTCCCGTCCCGATTGAAAAATTCCAACCTTCGGCGGAGGGGTGCTGTGCATGGCTTTTTGCGGAGAGCGCACAAAGTGATAGAGCAATAGTAAGGGAGGCCGTCAATTTTTGCATGATGGGAAACCTTTGTTCGTTTTTTGTGATGTAAGGTGAGGGCGAATAAATTCAAGTGTTGTTTGACAGGATTCTATCTGTTTTTTTGGGTTTTCCAAACAATTTTAATTTATGATTTAATTCCTATTTTGTCAAGGTTTTTTCGTTATTTCGAGCGCCGTCGAGCGCCGTCGAGGGATATTCGGGGGTTTAGATTCCTCCACTCATGGCTGCTTCATTCGGCCAGAATGACAAAAAATGCGTCCTGTCATCCCCGCGGCTCTGCGCAGCAGAGCTTAAACGGCGGGGATCTGGAAAAAGTTATAGCGACATAATATCCGGATTCCCGCACAAGGCGGGCATGACGTTTCAATGAGATCCCTCGACACCGCTCGGGATTACGGTTTGAGGCCTTAACCCAAATCTCTAAACGATCTTCACGCCCGCATCTTCCAGACACCACGCCAGAATGGCTTTTTGTGCGTGAAGGCGATTTTCGGCCTCATCATAAATGACGGAGGCTTTGGAGCGGGCGACCTCTTCGGTGACTTCTTCCCATTCATGCATCGGCAGGCAATGCATGAAAATTGCGTGATCCTTGGCTTGCGCCATCAAGCCGCTATTGACCTGATACGGCCAGAAAATATCCAACGTTTTGCCCTCTTGCCCCATCGACACCCATGTATCGGTGACGATGACATCGGCATCCTTGGCGGCTTCGTCAGGGTCGGCGGTGATTTGCGCGCCTGCGGGGGCGTAGTTGTGCAGCTCCTCCGGACAGGCCATGATGAAATCGAAACCGAAAATCGGCGCGGCCTCGACAAAGGTATTCGAGACATTGTTACAATCGCCGAACCATGCGACTTTTTTGCCTTTGATGCTGCCGAGTTTTTCTTCGATGGTGAGAATATCGGCCATGATCTGGCAGGGATGTGAGTGGTTGGTCATACCGTTGATAACGGGAATGCGGGAGTGCTTGGCCAGCTCCTCCATCATGGCTTGATCGCTCATCCGCAGCATGATCGCATCGACATAGCGCGAGAGAACATTGGCGGTGCTTTCGACGCTTTCGGCGCCGCCGAGCTGCATTTCTTCCATATTCATGACGATGGTATGGCCGCCGAGCTGTTTCATCGCAACCTCGAAGCTCATCCGCGTGCGGGTGGAGCGTTTGTCAAACACCATCGCCAAGGACAGGCCTTCGAAAATCTGCGGCGGGTTGAATTTCTGCTTTTTGAGCGCGTGGGCGTTTTGCAAAATTCCATGCAGCGTATCGGCGGGAATGTCTTTCAAATTGATGAAATGTCTGGCTGTTTTTTGCGCGGTCATGGTCGGTTTTATTCCTTGTTGTCTTTCGTTTGTGGCTTGGGCTTGTCGCTGCGCGTTAATCGATATTTTGCAGCGTGGTTTCAATGATGGCCAGCGCCTTGTCGATCTCGGCGGCGGTGACGATCAAGGGCGGGGTAAGGCGCAGCGTGGCCGCGCCGGCTTGAGTGGCCATCAGCCTGTTTTGCTGGAGCGCGCCGAGAACCTGTTTGATATCAAAGGGCGTATCCACCCCGATCATCAGGCCTTTGCCTTTGACCTCGGTGATCTTGTTGGACTCGCGCTGGATTTTCTTCAGCCCCGTGATGAATTGTTCGCCGCGCGCGCGGACATTGTCTAAAAACCCGTCCTTGAGAAGTTCGCTCATAACGGCGTGGGCAACGGCGCAGGCCAGAGGATTGCCGCCATAGGTCGTGCCGTGTGAGCCAACGACAATGGCGCGTCCGAATTCTTCTTTTGCACCGACCGCGCCGACGGGGAAGCCGCCGCCCATGCCCTTTGCCCAGCAGGCGATATCGGGTTCAATCGGGCGGGATTGAGTCTCGCTTGGCGGGTTCGGGGAGTCCACGCAATCGGGGCAGCAGGCAAAGGCTTCATAGGCGTTGAAATAGCCGAGCCGCCCCATGCCCGCCTGCACCTCATCGAATATCAGGCAGATTTTTTCGGCATCGCAAAGCTGGCGCAGCGCCATGAGGAATTTCGGATCGGCACTGGCCAGACCGCCTTCGCCCTGCACAGGCTCGATGATGATGGCGGCGGTTTTGGCGCTCACGAGTTTGCGGACGCTTTCAATGTCGTTAAAGGTCGCGTAATGCACGCCGGGGAGATACGGCTCGAAAAAGGGCTGGCTGTGACGCTTTTCGGTGAGGCTGGCCGAGCCGTATGTCCGCCCGTGGAAGCTCTGGCGGAAGGCGATAATCTCATTGGCCTGCTGCGATTTATGATCATACGCCCATTTGCGCGCCATTTTCAGGGCGCATTCAACGCTCTCCGTACCGCTATTCGAGAAATAGATCAGATCAAAACAGCTGTGATCGGTGAGCAATTTGGCGCAGTCGTATTTTTCTTGCGTTGCGTAGGAGGCCTGACACGCCATCAGCCGCGCCGCCTGACGTTGCAGCGTATCCAAAATCGCCGGATGGGCATGGCCGAGCGAGGCAACGGCAATCCCCGCCGCAAAATCGAGATATTCCTTGCCGTCCGTATCATAGGCATAGCACCCCTTGCCGTGATCGAGCACGACGGGCTGCGGCGCGTAGGTCTTGACCAGAATTTTGAAGCTTTCCTCGATGATGGTGCGGGCGTTGGAGTTGCTCATGGCGGACGGCCTTTCTTATTGTTATTGCTTGGCGAGTTGCGCGGCTTATTGCTCGATTTCGATGGTGATGCTTTCGGGCGCATCAAGCTGCGGCAGGTCGGGCAGATCGATGGTAACGCTTTCGGTCTTTTTGCCGAACCCGTATTTCACCAGATAGCCGACCCCCAGCCCAAGGGCGAGCGATACGACACCAATCAGGATAAAAAGTTTTGCGTTTTTGGTCATGGGTTTTTCCTTATGGGTTTTTTTTGAGGTGTTGTTTTGTTTCGTTTCATTTTATCAAAAGCGTTTTTATACCCCGATGGCTTTTTGGATTTCGACTTCGTTGAGATAGCGGATTTTTTCGCCCTCGGTAATCAGCATCGTGCCGGGCCCGACGGATTCGAATATTTCCTTCTCCAGCGCATTGTCGCGCAGCCCGTTAATCAGGTGAATACGCTTCACCCCGCCATGCAAGGCGCGGACGCAATTCTCCATCTTGACCCGCATCCCGTCGGTCACAATGCCCTTTTCGATCAGTGCCGGAATTTCGCCATCGGTAATCATAAAGGCGGTTTTGCCGTCAATCAGCACGCCATCAACATTGCTTAGGAAAATCAGCTTGTCCGCCTCCGCCCCAATCGCGAGTTCGGTGGCGATGGTATCGGCATTGATGTTACAAAGCTGGCCGTCCTTGGTCGGGGCGAGGCACGGCACGGCGACAAAATTCGACACCTTGAATAGCCGTTTGATCGCACGCGGGCGGGCAAAGGTAATATCGCCGACAAAGCCGTAATCGACTGGCTTTTTGCTACGCAATTCAATGTCCAGCCAGTCGGCGGGAACGGCGTTGAGGCTGTACCCCTCGATATGATGGCGCGACAGGGATTCGAAAATCTTGAGCGAGAGCGCCCCGCCGATCACTTCTTTCATGACCTCCAAGGTCGCGTGATCGGTGATGCGCCGCCCGTTTTCCTTGCGGATATCAATGCCGCGCTGTTGCAGCGCCTTATCGGTCGCCTTGCCGCCGCCATAAACCAGAATGACCTTGATGCCGTGCAAGGTCAGCTTGCGGATGTTGCGCATCAGGCTTTCAAGCGCGTTGTCATCTTCGATCAGGTCACCGCTGGCCTTGACCACAAAAACCGAGTTCTGAAACTTGCTGTGGTAAAACGCATTGGCGAAAAACCTTGTCATATGGGCGTTACCGGATTTTATCTTCATGGTGTTGTTTCCCTGTTTTTGCTTTGCTCTGCTTTGCGTTACATTACATTAGGTTGCATTCGGTTACGGGTAGAGCGGGGCGAGGATTTTCAGCCCCGCCGTTTCGTCCAGCCCAAATACTATATTCATGTTCTGGATCGCGCAACCGGCCGCGCCCTTCACAAGATTATCCAGCGCACCTTGAGCGATTATACGCCCGTCATGGCCTTGCTGGAAAGACAGATCGCAGAAATTCGCGCCGACAATATTGGCCAGCGCCACCGTTTCGACAACGCGCACGAATGGCTCATTCTGATAGAGCGTTGCGGCGCATTGCGGTGTTGCCCCGTCTTGAAGCGTGATAAAGCCCTGCATGAAAATGCCGCGCGTAAACGGCCCCGAGGAGGGGATGAAATTCATCTGCTCCGGCTTGATACCCGCTGTGCGAGTAATCTCCGGAATGTGGCGGTGGATATTGATGTTATAGCTTTTGATGTTGTGATTGCGCACAGGGTGATGCGTGCCGTCCGTTGCGGATTTGCCGGAGCCGCTTGAACCGGTGATGGCGAAGATATCAGCGTGTTTGATGATATTCTGGAACGGGTAGAGCATGAGCTGGGCGAGCAGGGCAAAGCAGCCCGGATTGGCGATGATATCGGCCTTGGCGATTTCTGTGCGGTGAAATTCCGGCGCGCCGTAAATGGATTTGTGCAGCAATTCGGGGTGGTGATGCTCCAGCCCGTAATATTTCTGATAGGTCGCCGTATCATCAAGGCGGTAATCGGCGGACAGGTCAATGATTTTGGTGAGGCCGTAAATCTCGGCCACGACATCTTGCGCGGTTTTATGCGGCAAGGCGAGGAACACCACATCGCTGGCGCGGGCGACGGTTTCGGGGTCGGTGTTGGTGATTTTATAACCCTCACCCTCATAGCCGATCAGATGCGGGAACATCTCGCCAAGCGGCAGATTGTCATGCTGGCGCGAGGTCAGATAGGCAATCTCGATATGCGGATGGGCGAGCAGCAGCCTGAGCAGCTCCAGCCCTGTATAACCGCTCACGCCGATGATCGAGGCTTTGAGCTTTTGTTGCGGGTTGGTGGTGTTATGCGGCATGGCTCTGCACTTTCTCGCTTAAGCCCATCCAACGCGCAATCACCAGATCAAGCCAATCTGTCGTCGGGCTGAAGGCGTTATAGGTCAGGCATCCGACATGTTCGGCGATGATGGTTTTGCCGACCTCGTTATCGGTGACAGGCCCGCTGATGACATCAAGTGGCAGGCCGAGCGCCTTACACGCATTGGCCAAGCCGACCGCGCCGACAGGGTCGCTGGCGCAACCGATATGCAGATAGACATTCGATTGAATTTCGGGATCGGATAAAATCGCCTCAACGCCGTATTTGCCCATCAAGCCATCGCCGAATTCAACGATGATCGCATCGGGTTTGGTTTTGGCGAGGTGGTCAAGCGCGCCCTTGGCGGTGGCGACGATCTGTTCATCGGCAATCGAGGCGGTCGAGCTGATGCCGCAATCGGTGAAGGACACGGCGGAGGACACACCGTTATCTTGCATCTTGAAAATATCACGATGCGCGCCCACCCCTGTGAGCTTTGCGCCCGCCAGTTTCATGCCCATGCGGGTCAGGGTCTTGACGATTTCGGTGGCGGCGGTGGTTTTGCCGCTATCCATTGATGTACCCGTGATGATAATCAGCGGCACTGTCGATTTGAGTTTCTGCTGGGGCTTGAAAAGGCAATGATCGCCGATATTGGCCAGCTTGCCCTTGCGCTGGATACCGCCGAGGACGCGAATACGCAAAGGCTCGCCGACTTCCATGATATTGGCCGAGGTGCAAATACCTGCGACACCGCCGAAATTCAACAGGTGAATGACATCGCCCGTTTTGAGCTGGCGGGGCAGGCGACCCGTGAAGCCCTTCAGCGCCATACGTGAGCCAAGCGCAACAGCGATAATATCGCCTTTCTTGAGCTTTGACATACGGCCTGACACCAGCTCCAGCTCGTTATAGACGGATTTGTCTTCGAGGACTTCGGCGGCCAGAACCGTTCCCATCTCACAGGACAGATCATCGGTCAGCTTTTCTTGTGTCTTCAGATCGAGATTTTTGGTCACCGACCCGATTTTATCCAAAATTATCGTTCTCATGGTTTTGGTCTTCTTCTTTCGCTGTGTTAAGCCCGAAACAGGCCAGCAATTTGCACGCGGTCAAAAAGCCTGTGACAGTGAAGCATATATTCGATTTTTGGAGATATTGAAATACAAAAAGAACTGCGTCAGGCTCATATGGGCCTAGCGTGGTCGTCGCGGGTTATTGTTGCGGGCGATGTTTGTATTCATAATCTCAGTTAAACGCAATTGCCGCGCCTTTGTCAAAGGGTTTTTTTTAGAGATTTATTTTTAGTATCAAAAAAATTCCAATTTTAAATGATAATCATTTGCATTTAGAAAATTCGCTGCTATGGTGAGGGCGAATGAGCGCGCGGCGATTCTTTTGTTCAGAACTAAGAAGGGAACGAATGATTCTTTGGCTTCGCGTTTTTATTTCATTCGGCCAAATGGGCAAACGGTGTTTGTGAAAATTTGGGTGTGGTTTGAACACGTAAAATAGAGGGTGTGAAGAATAATGAAATGCAGTCAACTTAATCCGCTTGATATGGCCAAGGCTTTTCAAAAGGCACGCGATGATGCGCAGGGTGAAACGGTAACGATGGAGCATCTCGCGCCGCATTTGGCGGAAACGGGGTCGAGCTGCGGCGCTTGCCCCGCGCTTTTGGCCTTGGCGCAAAAGGCATTTGAGAAGCATGGCGAAGATGTGAGAACGGCACTCGATGTGGCGCGAAGCTCAATGGATGAGGCGGGCGTTCCGCGTTTTGATGCGTTCATCCCAAAGGGAGCGTAATACGCCATGGTGATGATTTGCCATTGCCGTCAGATTTCTGATGAAGGCTTGAAACAGGCTTTCGACGCGCATTGGCAAGCCACGTACGGCAAGCCGATTGAGGATATCAGCGAATTAGAAACGCTTTTGGGCAAAGCCGTTTGCGGCGGGTGCAGCAGAATTTTCGAGCGTGCCGCGGCGCAGTTCAATGAAACGGGGGAGATCAATATTTTTCGCCGTAGCCGTGACCGTTCTTCCCGCGCAGAAAATAAGGCCGCAAACGGTCAATGCGCTTTTGCGCAAACACAAGATTATGCGGCGGGCGCTCAAGGCGATGTTCCCGATTTGCGGCGCTCACCGATTTTGGGAAGCTAGCGCTTCGGCTCTGTCATCACAAAAACGGGTAGCGCTTGCGGCGGGGCTGGGGTATAAATTTCCCGATGCAGATTCCCGATACGCTGAATTTCAAAACCTTTGTCATCACCCTGCCCGAAGCAAAAAAGCGGCAGGTTCATATGACCAAAATGCTTAACAATCTGGGCATTCCCTTTGCGTTTTTTGATGCGGTGGACGGGCGCGGCTTTGATGTTCCGTCCCATCCCGCCTATAACAAAACGTTGCGGCGGCTTTATTTTGGGCGCGATATGACGGGCGGCGAAATGGGCGTTATGCTCTCGCACCGAAAAATTTATGAAACTATGATCGCCGAGAATATTGATGCGGCGCTGATATTCGAAGATGATGCGCTGGTTATCGGTGAAGGGTTCAGGGCTGTGGTTGAAGCGCTTATCAGCGGGGTGCAGGATTATGATCTGGTGCGCTTTTTGGGCAGCGAGAAAGTGGCGGCGCTCACGCAATACAAAAAGCGTATGATTACCGACAGGCATAGCTTGAACCGCTTGCGCACGACACCCGGCGGGGCGCATGCCTATCTGATATGCCGCAGCGGCGCGGAAAAAATGTTAACGGTTTTGCGCCGTGTCTATTTGCCGATTGATACGCTGATGGGGCATACATGGCTGAGCGGCCTCAAAGCGTATGTCACGCAGCCCGGTCTGGTCATTCAGGACGAGGCGCAAGAGCAGTTTATCGGTGCGGCGCGGTTTCGCAAAAAGCCTGAAACGCGCGGCGCTATGCGGGCACTATTCCCGCTGACTCGCGCGGGATTTAAGGCTTATGAAGGTGTCATGAAAAATATATCCTATACATGCGGGCGTTTTCAGGATCGCCACAGCGGGTGAAGGACGCTGTATCGTCGTTGTCAGGTATTTATTATGCCGTTAGTAGAAGGCCGTTTCTTATGTTTTCTTACCCTTTAGCGGCAATGATTTTTCCACCAGCCCTGCAAAATAGGCAATGCCGAGCGGGATAATCTCATCATTGAAATCATAGCGCGGCGTGTGCAGGCCTTGATTGTGGTTGCTGGCGGGATCGCTCTCACCTTGCCCGACCCAGATATAAGCGCCGGGACGATCAAGGATCATCGCGCCGAAATCCTCACCGCCCATACATGGATCGACATCATCTTCGACATTGTCCGCCCCGACGATAGAGCGGGCGATATCGGCGCAAAACGCCGCCGCCGCCGCATCGTTAATGGTCGGGTCGATGATGTGGCGATAGGTGAAATCGATATCCGCGCCGAAGGCTACGGCAATGCCGCGGGCGACATCTTCAATCTTGCGCTCAAGATAGGCGCGGGTTTCGGGCTTGAAGCTGCGCACCGAGCCGAGCAGAGTTGCGGTATCGGGAATGACGTTATCCGCGCCCGTTCCCGCATTGAAATTGGTGACGCTGATCACGGCTGAATCAACGGGGTCAACGCCGCGGCTGACGATGCCTTGAAATGCGGTTGTGATTTGCGCCGCAATCACGATCGGGTCAATTGTTTTATCGGGCATGGCGGCATGACCGCCGCGCCCCTTTATCACCAGCTTGAAACGGTCGGAGGCGGCCATAAACGGCCCCGGACGAATGGCCATCTTGCCGCGCGGAATGCCCGGCCAGTTATGCAGCGCATAAACCGCGTCGCAGGGGAATTTCTCGAACAGGCCATCATCCATCATGGCATTGGCGCCGCGCGCGCCTTCTTCGGCGGGCTGGAAAATCAGATGCACCTGCCCGTCAAAATTGCGGGTCTGGCTGAGATATTTCGCCGCGCCGAGCAGCATCGCCGTATGGCCGTCGTGGCCGCAGCCATGCATCTTGCCCGCGATTTTGGACACGTAAGGCTTGTTCGGCTCTTCCAGAATATCCAGCGCATCCATATCGGCGCGTAGGCCAATGGCCTTTCCCGACGAACTGCCGCGCCCCGTAATTGTGCCGACAATCCCCGTCTTGCCCAAGCCGCGCACGAACGGAATATCCCACGCCGCCAGCTTTTCGGCGACCAGATCGCTGGCGAAAATTTCCTCATAGGCCGTGCCGGGGTTCTCGTGCATGGCGCGGCGATAGGTGGCTATTTCATCCTTTAACGCTGCGATTTCAGGCTGGATCGTTGTCTGGGGCATGGTCATGGCTCGTCTATTATTCATTCGGTTATGGCGCAAGTGCAAATACAAATTGATTGAGGCTGTTACAGCGCGTGTTCAGACTCATATTTGCTCTTGAGCATATCGTGAAAATGCACCGTTGACCACAGGCTTGATGCGTCGATATTGAGCGCAACCGAACGTCCCGTTTTGCCGGTCAGGCTTTCGCGCCCCAAGGCTGCTTTGAGAATATCGGCGGCTTTATCCTCGGCGGCGCCGGTGAAGTGATACCATGTGCGGTCGCGCTGCCCCTTGTTCGAGCCATAGGCGATATCGTAGAGCGTTTCGGATTCCGCTTCTGATGAGACGCCTTCCCAGCCCAGAGATTTTGCAAACACCGTATTGGAAGCAATGTTATCGGGCGCAACCTTGGCGTAAACGCGGCTGCTGGCACGCGGATCGAAGGTTTGCTTGAGCGAGAGCATCGCGATGAGCGCTTGCGAGAGGCCAATACCGTTGGTATCGCAGAGCACCGCGCCCAGCTCGGTGATGCCGCTTTGATCGGGGTGAACCGCATTCTTGAAATGCTTGGCCAAGGACGCGGCGCGGATATTGCCGTTCTCATCAAGGGAGAGGGCGGCCGCTCCCGTTCTGACCGGCTCGGCCAGCTCGTCATAATGGCGCGGGCGGATATATCCCTTGGGGTCAATCTGCGCCTTGCGCTTGCCGCTATAAAGCTCCAGCACCTTATCAAGGTCGGAGGCGCGCGAAAACCGCAGGGTTAGCGCGTTGGGCGGCGGCAGGGTTTGGGTAAAGCGTGATGGGAAAATAATATTGCTTGGCCGCATGGCGGTCACAAGCAAGGGGTCGGCCAAGGATATGGCCTGAGCACTCTGTGGCATGAGTAATCTCCGTCTAAACCGTTTGTAATGTTAAAAAATGTTCTCGTCGTGTTTTGTCGTCTACGCAGTCAATTCAGTCTAAAGTCCGTTCGAGAAAGACTATCGTTTGAGTCGTGAAAATTCACAAACGGATTTGCTGCATGGCTGGCTTGACGGAATTGCAGGGATGGGATGGGGGAGAGATGAGTGCGGCGCGCGCTTGTCGGTTTCTTACAAAACCGTCTTGCGCGGGTCGAAGGCATCGCGCACCGCTTCACCGATAAAGGTCAGCAGCGTGAGCATCACCGCCAGCGAGACAAAGGCGCTGATCCCCAGCCATGGCGCTTGCAGGTTGTTCTTGCCCTGCGCCAGCAACTCGCCGAGTGAGGGGCTGCCCGGCGGTAAGCCCAATCCCAGAAAATCAAGCGAGGTCAGCGCCGTGATCGAGCCTGTCAGAATAAACGGCATAAAGGTCAGCGTCGCCACCATCGCATTGGGCAGGACATGACGCGCCATAATCACGCGGTTGGAAACGCCCAGCGCATGGGCGGCGCGGACATAATCGAAATTACGGGCACGAAGAAATTCCGCCCGCACGACATCAACCAGATTGAGCCATGAAAAGAGCAGCAGGATTAGCAGCAGCGTCCAGAAGCCCGGAATGAAGATCGAGCTGAAAATAATCAGGATATAAAGCGAGGGGAGTGATGCCCAAATCTCGATCCCGCGCTGCATGACCAGATCGAGCATGCCGCCGTAATAGCCCTGCACCGCGCCCGCCGCAACGCCGATAATCGAGCTGATAACGGTCAGGATCAGGCCGAAAAACACCGATAAGCGGAAACCATAGAGAATGCGTGCCGCAACGTCACGCCCCTGATCATCCGTCCCCAGCCAGTTGACCTCATCGGGCGGGGAGGGCGCGGGCGAGCGCAAATCATAATTGATCGTGCCATAGGAAAAGCGGATCGGAGGCCAGATCATATAGCCCTTGTCGTTGATAAGCTCCATCACGAACGGATCGCGGTATTCGGTGCGGGTTTCGAAATCTCCGCCGAACGTGGTTTCGGGATAGGTGATGAAGGTCGGGAAATAATGCCCGCCATCGAAATTCACATAGATCGGCTTGTCATTGGCGATAAATTCGGCGAACAAACACACAAAAAGCAGGAACAGAAATATCCAGAAGCTCCAACAGCCGCGCTTATTGGCTTTGAACTGGGCAAGGCGGCGTTTGGTGATCGGCGAGAGCGTCATGATTCTTTTTTATCATGACCGTTTAAATTTGCACAGGGTTAGAAATGCTTATTCAAACACAAAATGCGGCCATACGGCCATGGAGACCATTTGTCCATCGTCTCTGGTAAAGGGCTCGGCATTCATGCAGACCGTAAAATAGAGCGCAAGATTGTGGGATGCATTGATCGTCCATTCGGAAAGTGTGGCCTGATCTTCCGATAATTCAGAAGGGGAAGATTCCGCATCGGCTGTATCGGAGTGCAGCTCATCGATATTGGTCGTCTGTGCAGTTTCTGTCGCAGAATACGTGCCGTCAGAATTGATCGTAATATCGATTGTGTTTGATGCATCAAATATAGTACCGTTGTCGAATTCGTGATAAGCCTTGGTCAGAATTTGGATGTGATCTTGAATTTCTGCTTGTCCTTCGCCTGCACCATTTATGGCCGGAAAAGGATTAAGATACAAAGATGCTCCGATCAAAGACTGATCGCTCTCATAGTATTTTTTATACCCGCCGTCATGATCAAGGTAGTTATGAGAGGCTTCAACGGTAAGGCTGTTCATGGCATCTTTAAGGCAGCGGCGGGCTTGATCTTCTGTATCAGCGTTCGCTGCGTGCGCGCCAAAGAGGTTAGACACAGCGATTGCTGCGGCGCTTAAAGTTGCTGTATTGAACGAAATCATAGTTCTTGGCATGGCTGGCCTTTTTACTCTGCAGGTTTGAATTATATGCATAACTATGATGGATTCCAAAGATTATGTCAATTATTTTTTCGTGTGTGGCGCCAAAAGTTTCGATTTCATCGTTTTACTCCCTGTTCAAAAAGCTGCTATGTGAAACGATATAATAATGTCAGATTTTATGGGAATGTTGTGTTGATGAGATTGAGCGAGCCTTAGCCACGCCCTTCGAAATCGATGCGCGGGTCGACATAGACATAGACCAGATCACGCACCAGATGCATCAGCAATGCGATGAGCGCAAAGAAATAGAGAGTTCCCAGAACAACAGGATAATCGCGGTTGATCACGCTTTCATAGCCGAGCAGCCCTAAGCCGTCGAGCGAGAAAATCACCTCGATCAGCAAAGATCCCGTGAAGAAAATCGACACGAAGGCGGCGGGGAATCCGGCGATCACGATCAACATTGCATTGCGGAAGACATGGCCGTAAAGCACCTGTTTTTCCGATAAGCCCTTGGCGCGGGCGGTCAGCACATATTGCTTGCCGATCTCATCAAGGAAGGAATTTTTCGTGAGCAGGGTCAGGGCGGCAAAGCCCGAAATTACCATCGCCGCAATCGGCAAAACCATGTGCCATGCGTAATCCAGCGCCAGCTCGACAAAGCTCATATCCTGCCAGTTATCCGAAACCAGCCCGCGCAGGGGGAAAATGTCGAAATAGCGCCCACCCGCAAAAAGCACGATCAGCAAAATCGCAAACATAAAGGACGGGATGGCATAGCCGATAAACACCGCCGCCGATGTCCAGATGTCAAAGGGGCTGCCATCCTTGACGGCCTTGCGGATTCCCAGCGGTATCGAAATCAGGTAAATAATCAGCGTTGACCACAGCCCCAGCGAGATCGATACCGGCATTTTCTCCAGCACGAGTTTCAGCACGCTGACATTGCGGTAATAGCTTTCGCCCAGATCAAAGCGGGCATAGTTCCAGACCATCAGCATAAAGCGCTCATGGGCGGGTTTGTCAAAGCCGTAGAGCCGTTCAAGCTCGGCGATAAATTCAGGGTCAAGCCCCTGTGCCCCTCGATATTTGCTCGATTGCCCTGTGGCGCTTTGTGATGAGGGCGCGCCCATATCACCGCCCGAGCCGCCGCCAAACCGCGCCGTGGCCTCGGTGCCGTGACCTTGCAGCTGCGCGATCATACGCTCGACCGGCCCGCCGGGTACAAATTGAATGATGATAAAGCTCACGAGCATGATACCGAGCAATGTCGGGATCATCAGCAATAATCGGCGCAGGATGTAATTTGCCATGATTTAAGGTTTAACATTCCAGCTTTCGGTGCGCCAGCCGGAATCGGGGCTGTGGCGCAAAATTGCCAGCGCTCCTGTGGATAGTTTGGGGCTGTGCGTTTTCAGGAACGCGGCATAATCGCCCGTGATATAGGGCGCAAAGCGGGCAATGCCATTGGAGGTCACAACCAGCACCGTTTCATTGTCATTATGGGCGCAGATTTGCGCCGCGAAATCATGCCAGTTCTGGATGATGCTTTGCGGATCAACGTGCCAGCCTTGCGGCGGTATGGCGCGCTCATCCCAATCTTGAATCGCCTGCGCCCCAACCCTTGCGATGACCTCGCTTTCGGGTTTGTTCTCGTCGGGGCCGTAATCAATCTCGTTGAAAATATCGAGCGAAAATACCGGATTGGTCACGCCCGATTCTTTAACGGCGAGGGTTGCGGTCTGGATTGTACGTTGCAGCGTTGAGGCGTAAACCGCATCGGGGATCAGGCGCTGCTCCCGCAAATAACGGCCAATGGCGCGGGCTTGCTCTTCGCCCTTGGCCACCAGCGGCAGATCGGTACGCGCACCGACACGGGTCGGGGTTTGTCCGTCCTCGAAAGTGTTGCCGTGCCGCGTGATAATCAGGGTTGTTGTCATGATGGTTTGCTATGAATGGGGTTCACTGAGCAGCGCTTCCGCCCGCGCCAAATCTTCGGGCGTGTCGATACCGGAGGGCATAGCGCCGTCCTTGATCTCAATCGGGACGCAGGTGATTTTAATGCCATTCTCAATCAGCCGCAGTTGCTCCAGCCCTTCGAGCTGTTCGTAATGGCTTTGCGGCAGGGCGCAGAATTTTTCCAGCGCGGCGCTGCTGAAACCATAAAGACCGATATGCTGATAGACGGGGGAGAATGCGCTCTCGCCGCGCATTTGGCTTTCCTTGCGAATGGCGGGGAGGATGTTTTTTGAAAACCAGATGGCGCGGTTATCCTGACCGAGTACGGCACATGTGCCGCTGAACGGTGTGGTCTTCTTGCTCTCGCGCAACGTATCGAGCGCCTCCCAACGCAGGGCATGAACGGGGGTGACAACCTCCAGCGACGGGTCGGCCTGAAATTTTTCCAGTAGCGCGTGCAGAGCGGCGGGCGGCGTAAACGGTGCATCGCCCTGAAGATTTAAAGTGAAATCGGGCATCTGCGGCAGCTGTTTGGCGGCGGCAAGGCAACGATCCGAACCGCTGGGGCATTCGGGCGGGGTCATCAGGCAATCCGCGCCAATCTTGGCGGCATGGGCGGCAATGCGCTCATCATCGGTGGTGACATAGACGCTGACGCCCTCAAAATTTCGGGCGGCGCTGCGGGCGATATCGACAACGCGGCTGAGCATCGAGCGCCCGCCGATCAGGGCCAGCGGCTTTCCGGGAAAGCGCGTTGAGCCGTAACGGGCGGGAATGATGATCGCTGTTTTCATGGTGGCGCGGTGTTGTTGCTAGGGTTTTTTATTCTCTAGTTCTCTAATCATCTAATCATCTAATCTTCACGGCTCCACCATGTATTGGCCACCAGCGGCGAGATCGGTGAGAGCGTTTGCGGACGCTCCAGCTTTGACCAATAGGCAATGCGCCAGATCGGGTAATGCCACATCGGAATCACGTAATGACCGTTGAGCAATACCCTGTCGAGGGCGCGGACGCGGGCGACCAGCTCTTGCCTGTCGGGAGCTTGGATCACCATCTCGATCAGCTCGTCAACCACAGGGTCTTTGATGCCGATATAATTACGCGAGCCTGGGATATCAGCCTTTTCGCTGCCCCAGAAATCGCGCTGCTCATTACCCGGAGAGCCTGATTGCCCGAATGTGCTCATAATCATGTCAAAGTCGTAATCATTGACGCGGTTTTGCATTTGCGTGCTATCAACAACCCGCAGCGTAGCCTTGATGCCGAGGCGATCAAGATTGCGGATGAAAGGCTGTACCCAGCGCTCAAAAACATTGCTCGCATCAAGAATTTCAAATTCCAGCCTGACACCATCCTTGGCGCGCACCTTATCCGCCCCCAGCACAAAGCCTGCCTCGTCGAGCAAACGGGCGGCAATGCGAAGGTTTTCGCGCAGATTGCCTGACCCGTCCGTTACAGGGGCTTTGAAGATGTTTGTGAATACTGCATCGGGGACACGACCGCGAAACTGCTCAAGAATTTCCAACTCACGGCCTTCGGGCAGATCGCGGGAGGCCAGTTCGGAATTCTCGAAATAGCTTTGCGTGCGGGTGTAAACCCCATGCGCGAATTGCTTGTTCGACCATTCAAAATCAAACGCATAAGAGAGCGCTTCCCGCACCTTTTTATCGGCAAAAACAGGGCGGCGAATATTCATGATAAAGGCTTGCATCCCCGCCGGACGCTCGTTTTCGATTTCCTCTTTTTTGATACGGCCATCACGAACGGCGGGCGCATCATATCCCGTTTCCCAGAGCCGCGCTGTGTTCTCCTCGCGCACATCATATTGCCCCGCAAGGAACGCCTCCAGCGCGACATTGGAATCGCGGTAGTAATCATAGACAAGGCGGTCGAAATTATATTGACCCTTCCAGAACGGCAGGTCTTTGCCCCACCATTCTTCGGCGCGGACATATTCAATCGAGCGTCCCGGATCAACGCGCCCGACCTTATAAGGCCCGCTGCCCAGAGGAACATCAAGCGAGGAGCGATCAAATTCCTTGCCGTCCCAGAAATGCTTCGGCAGGATGGTCATTTCGGCGATAATCAGCGGCAATTCCGCATTCTCGCCATTGGCAAATTCAAAGCGGATGCGGCGCTCGCCTTCCACTTTAACCTCTGTCACATCGCCCCAATAGGATTTGAAAAACGGTGAGCCTTTTTCACGCAATGTTTCGAATGTCCATTTGACATCCTCGGCGGTGATGGGCTTGCCGTCATGCCATTTGGCTTCGGGACGCAATGTAAAGGCAACCCATGTGCGGTTTTCGGGAAGCTCGATGCTTTCGGCGATAACCCCATAGAGCGAGAACGGCTCGTCCCATGCATTTTGCATCAGGCTTTCATAGACGAGGGAGGAGCGGATAAAGCTCATCCCCGCTGCGGGTGAGCCTTTGACGATAAAAGGATTGAGCGAGTCAAACGTGCCGATCACATGCTGGCGCAGCGTGCCGCCCTTGGGCGCTTCGGGATTGACAAAATCCAGATGAGTGAAGTTCGGCGGATATTTCAGATCGCCATGCATCGCCACGCCGTGTGTGGGTTGAACGGGCGCGGGCTCTGTCGTTGCGTCTGCCGTTGCTTCTGTTTCTGTTGTGGCTTCGGCTGCGGGTTCTTGCTCCGCTGCGGTGTCTTCAGCCAGCGCGAAGGGGGCGGCGCTGAAAAGCGCAAGCGCAGCAATCACCAGAAAGGCGGCTATTTTCGGCATGGTTTTAAGATCAGTCATGATATGTCCCATTCGGTTTTGTTATTTCTGTTGCGAGTGGGTAGCTTACCCTCTGATCGATGGGCTGCCAAGCAGAATTGGATATTCATGCCCGCAATTTAGTCAGGGGGTGGAGGAAGGTGCTATTACCCGAAGCTTTCCTGAACGCCCTTGCGTTTGGCGGGGCTGCGGGTGAAGGCAAAGGGCGCGAACGCTCCGGCCATATCGGGCTTGCCGAAGAGATAGCCCTGCCCGTAATGCGGGTCGAAATCGAACAGGTCGCGCAGGGTTTCCTCCTGTTCAATGTGGTCGACGATGACCTTGATGCCATTGGATTCCAGCTTGTTTTTCAAGCGCCAGAACGCCGTGAAATCCATGTCCGAGGATTTTTGCGCCATCACCCATTCGGCACGGATTTTCAGGAAGCGGATATTTTGTGCGATTAGGGTTTTCAGGTCAAAATCGCTGTCTTCCACCTGATCGAGCGAGAACATACATCCCAGAGTGCTGAGCGCCGCCATGATTTTCAAGATCGGCTGGGGCAGGGTTTTATATTCCCTGTGACGGATTTCAAAAACCAGCTGCCGCGCCATATCGCGGTTATTGGCGATATAGGCCAGCAAATCGCGCATGAAGGTTTTGTTCTTCAGCGTTTCGGTTTCGATATTGATGAAGAACAAGAAGGCGTTGTCCTGCGCGGTGTCCTTGTGCTTTCGCAGCAGGCTCAAACATTCCAGCAGCAACAAGCCGTCGATTTTCTCAAGCATATTATCCGCCCGCGCCATAGAAATATAACGCCCCGCCGGAACGTAAAGGCCGGGCTTGGCACGGATGCGGGCGAATAGCTCGAAGGCGACAATCTTGCGGTGTGGCAGGCGCATAATCGGTTGCAGGAATAAATTGATCTTGCCGCTTTGGATGACGTTTTGCAGCAATGCGCCGATGACGCTATCGCTGAGGGAGGCATGTTCACCGAACGGGTCATCATTGGCGATGAGCGGTGAAGGGGCGCGGCTGGCTTGGCTTTCTAGACTCTCTAGGCTTTCTAGAGTGGTGTTGTTTGCGCTTTGCAGTTGCGGCTTCACCGCCCGCAATGCCCCTGCTGACGGGTTGGGAACAGTATTGGTATGAGCACTGATATTGTTGACCGCACTGGTCGCCGCGACATTATCCTTAAGGGTGCTGAGCGATTTTTTGACAGCGCGTAAGCTGGTTTTGGTGGTGCTGAGATTGTCCTCAAAGGCGCGGTGTGATTTTTCTAGCGTCTTGATTTTGCGGCTGGTGAGAGACTCCCAGCTTTTGCGGCGCTGATATTCATTCACCCCGACCAATAGCAGCGCAAAAAATACAAAGCCCGAAGCGGCAAGCTCCAGCGAGATAAAGGAGAGCAGGGCGATCAGAAGCGTGCCGCAAAACAGACAATAGGCCAGCGCGATATGACGCGGGGAGATGCGCGGCTGCTTTCGTCTTTTGGTTTTGAAAACGGATAGCGGTCTCAACGGCGCTCTTATCTTTCCCTGAAATGTTTTTAAATAAATGTGTTTTTTTCGTTCGTCAAAATAGTATGAGGGCATTGAACGGGGCGCTATTGCGCTGCGGAGTCCCGTCCGACCGCTTGTGAAATACTATCATATCCGTCCTGTTTCAGCAATTCGAGAAGCCGCAGATTGATATCATGCACCAAACTCGGCCCCTTAAAGACAAGGGCGGTGTAAAGCTGCACCAAACTTGCGCCCGCCTTGATCTTGGCATAGGCATCATCGCCGCTGGAAATGCCGCCAACCCCTATAATCGGAAGTTTCCCGTCCGTCAGGCGATAAAAATTACGGATGATCGCGGTGGATTTTTCGCGCAGCGGCGCGCCGCTTAACCCGCCAGCCTGTGCGCGGAATGGTTCGGGCAGCGTGTCAGGCCGCGCCAGTGTGGTATTGCCGAGAATAACCCCGTCAATTTTCGCCTCGATCAGGGTTTGCGCCAATTCGGCTTGCTGGTCTTCGTCAAGATCGGGCGCAAGCTTCACCAGCAAGGGCGGGGTGTGGGTGCGGCATGATTTCGCGCGTTCCTCGCTTACCGCGCTAAGAAGCTCCAAAAGCGGCTCGCGGCGCTGCAGATCGCGCAGCCCCGGCGTATTGGGCGATGAGATATTGATGGTCAGATAATCGGCCATCGGCGCAAGCTGGCGGATGAGCAAGGTGTAATCTTTGACAGGCTCGGTCTGGGTTTTGTTCATGCCGATATTGATGCCCAGAACGCCGCGGGCGCGGGTTTTTTGGCTTAGGAAATTCTCAAGATTGGCTTTAAATTCTTCAGAGCCGCCATTCGGGAATCCCATACGGTTGATGACCGATTCCGTTGATGGGTCACGAAAAACGCGCGGCTTCGGATTGCCGTCTTGCGGTTTCGGGGTTACCGTTCCCGCCTCGACAAAGCCAAAACCCAGCTTGAACAGGCCGTGAATGGCCTCGGCGTTTTTATCAAACCCGGCGGATAGTCCGACAGGGTTGGGGAAGCGCAGCCCCCAGAGGCTGGTTTCCAGCGCCTTGTCCTGAATATGCGGCATGCATGGCGCAAGGCCGTTTTTCAGGGCGCGCAGGGTTAGAGTATGCGCGCGCTCCGGATCGATTTGGAACAAGGCCGGCTTGGCCAGAGAATATAATAGACGTGATAGGCTCATGGCATGGGTTTTACGGTATTTTTTCCGCAAAGTCTATAAAGTCTATATCGTGTGTTATGGTTGATACGTTTTTTGGAGAAGGGGCGTTTAAGCAACGGGCTATTGTAAATGCGGCCAAGCGGATTTGAGGTAAAGCCAGCCCGTATGCGCGGTGATGGCCGCCGCCGCCAGTAGCGCGATCTGTCCGCCATAAAGCGCGAGGGTAAAGGCAGGGCCGATAATTAGTAGGCCGAGGCTAAGCATTTGCAAGGTGGTTTTCCACTTGGCCAGCTTGGTGACGGGGATTTGCACGTCTTTGGAGCCGAGAAATTCCCGCAATCCGGCAACGGTGAACTCCCGCGCCAGAATGACCAGAACGGGAATGCACCAAATTCCGCTGAGTGCGCCTGTATCGACCAAAACCACCAGCAGCACCGCCACAAAAATCTTGTCGGAGATGGGGTCGAGGAATGTGCCGAACGCGCTGACGCTGTTCATGGCGCGGGCGAGGTATCCGTCAAGGAAATCGGTGATCGCTGCAAAAATGTAAATGATGAGTGCTCCCCATGCCGCCCCCGCATAGAGTAATGCTATCAACACCGGCAGTAACGCCAGGCGGGAAAGGGTCAGGATGTTAGGGATTGTGTACATACTTTTCTTTTTATCATGTCTCTAAAATATTTTAAATAAAGCATTTTTATTATGTTAACTAAAATTTAATCTTTTTGTGTTGCTATTACCATAATACTTTAATGAATTTTTAATCTTTAGAAGGAGAATTATATGATTGGAATAGCATTACAAATTATTCGTGCAATAACAGGTGATCCAGTTATTGAAAATTATTTAGGAGTCGAAAATGGAGCTGTAATCAATGCGCCTGCTCTTGATCAATTCGCAATAGATATCGAATCAGGTGCGATGAATTATCTTAATGACTTTATCGGTGAAGCTTATCCCTCAATGATAGATGCTTTTACAGTTGCTGCTGCTGATGGGCTTGATACTGCAGAAATTCAAGCGTTTGTCGAAATTATTGGAACAAGGCATTCGCAACAATTAAGTGCAGAAGATATTGATATATCATTGGACGTGCTAGACAGGCTTGGGCTTGAAACAACTGGAAATGCAATATTAGGTATGAGTGATATCTTGAAGCAGTTTATGGCGGTCAACAACATAAGTGAATTAAGCCCCATGATCGCTCAACCGATTTCAGATTACTCACTACCTATTCAAAGGTAGGCGTTTGATTTCAAGGTTCAATGTATTTTAATTCTTCTAAGATTATGACATTATTTGGATAGTATCAAAAATAATTAAAGGCCTTTCAGAAGGCCTTTAAAAGTGAATAAATATTGATAAGCATTAGGCTCGAATGGCGGTGGCGGCCTTTTTCTTTTCCTCTTCCGGATCGCGCAGAACATAGCCGCGTCCCCAAACGGTTTCGATATAATTCGATCCATCGGTTGCATCGGCCAGCTTTTTACGCAGCTTGCAAATAAACACGTCGATAATCTTGACTTCCGGTTCGTCCATGCCGCCATAAAGATGGTTGAGGAACATTTCCTTGGTCAAGGTTGTGCCCTTGCGGAGCGAGAGCAGTTCGATGATTCCGTATTCTTTACCGGTGAGGTGCAGCGTTTTGCCGTCAACATCAACCGTGCGCGAATCAAGGTTAACCTTCACGCGGCCTGTTTCGATAATGCTTTGTGAATGGCCTTGCGAGCGGCGGACAATCGCCTGAATACGGGCAACGAGTTCGCGCTTGTCAAACGGCTTGGTGAGGTAATCATCCGCGCCATAGCCAAGGCCTTTGATCTTGTTGTCCAGCTCCGTAAGGCCGGAGAGGATAAGAATCGGTGTTTCAACCTTTGCATCGCGCAGCGATTTAAGCACGTCATAACCGTCCATATCGGGCAGCATCAAATCGAGAATGATAATGTCGTAATCATAGATTTTGCCGATTTCCAGACCGTCTTCGCCCAGATCGGTCGAATCAACGATATAGCCCTCGGATTTGAGCATCAGCTCAATCGATTTGGCCGTGGAGGTATCGTCTTCTACAAGGAGTACGCGCATGAATTGCCCCGCTTTCTGCTATTCTAAAATTATTAACAGTCAGATTATGAATTAATCTTTCTTAATAACTATCTTAACAAAGGTTAACAAAACGTGCAAATTCCTTTTGATTACTTTTTAAAGTTTTTTTGTTCTTTTTGCTCAAACAGTAAAAACATAAGGATTTGTTTCGTCTATTCTCTCAGTGGGAATAATGCGTTGAGGGTTTCTCTCTATTTTATTGAAGATATCAAGTAAATGCGGCGTAATGGTGTTGTTTTTTTCGATAATCGCACGTGTACCGTCCGGCATGGTGTGAACACGGCAATAATAAAGGCTGCCCAAATTAACTTTATCAAACATATGGCATAAATACAGCGTGTCGGTGTCTTTGCTGGCTCGGATTTGGGCATAAACATTGCGTGGATCGGGAAGTGTAGAGGCTGCTATTGAAATTGTTATGCCCGTTGCCAGCCCTGCCAATATAGGGAGTGATAATTTTTTCATAATATTAAGGGTCATTTTTACACTCGTTTTGTCAAGAAAAATCAAATAGGCAAAGCGGCTTTGAACGCGTTATACTGGATATTGCATGGAACGATTATCCGAACAGGTTCTGGCCGAAATCGGCGCGTTGAAAGATCGCGAGGTTTATGGCCGCGTCACGAAAATTCTCGGCCTCTTGGTCGAGATTGCGGGGGTTGGTGAAACGCTCTCGATTGGCGCACATGTGCATTTGCGCCCTGACAAAATACGGGTTATCCCGTGTGAAGTCGTCGGATTTCGTGACAATCATGCGCTGTTGATGCCGTTTGGAACGCTCGAAGGGGTCGGGCTGGGCTGTAAGGCGGTGATCGAGGATAAAGAGCCGGTGATATTGCCGAGCGAACGCTGGCTGGGGCGGGTGGTCAATGCGCTGGGCGAGCCGATTGACGGCAAGGGCGCGTTGCACCATGGCGCGCGTGCTATCCCGCTGCGCAACAAGCCGCCATTGCCACATTCACGTCAACGTATGGGCGCACAGCTTGATCTGGGCGTGCGGGCGGTCAATTCATTTCTGGCGACATGCCGCGGCCAAAGGATGGGGATTTTTTCCGGCTCTGGTGTCGGGAAATCGGTGCTACTCTCGATGATGGCGCGTTATACCGAAGCCGATATTTCCGTGATCGGGCTGGTTGGGGAGCGTGGCCGCGAGGTGCAGGAGTTTCTGGAAGATGATCTGGGTGAGGAGGGGCTTGCGCGCTCGGTGGTCGTTGTCGCGACGGGCGATGAGCCAGCTCTGATGCGCCGTCAGGCCGCCTATGCAACGCTGGCGATTGCCGAATATTTCCGCGATCAGGGCAAGCAGGTCTTGTGCCTGATTGACTCCATTACCCGTTTTGCCATGGCGCAGCGGGAGATCGGTTTGAGTGCGGGCGAGCCGCCGACCTCCAAGGGGTATCCGCCCACCGCCTTTAGTGAATTGTCACGGCTTTTGGAGCGTGCAGGCCCCGGAGCGCCAGGGCAAGGCTCGATTACGGGGCTATTTTCGGTCTTGGTGGAGGGCGATGATGTCAATGAGCCTGTGGCCGATGCTGCCCGCGGTATTTTGGACGGGCATATTGTGATGCGCCGCGAGATTGCCGATCGTGGCCGTTATCCGGCGATTGATGTATTGAAATCCGTGTCTCGCTCATTGCCCGATGCCATTCGCCCCGAGCAATTTACGATCCTTAAACGCGCTAAAAAGGTGATTACCGCCTATGAGAATATGGAGGAGCTGATACGGCTCGGCGCGTATCGCCGCGGCTCTGACCCTGCGGTGGATGAAGCGCTGCGGCTTTATCCGCAAATTGAGGAATTTCTTGCGCAAAACAAGGATGAGCAAACTTCAATCGAAGAGGGGTTTCAGACTTTGGCGCTGATATTGGGGATGCCGTATGATGTGTATTAAAAATTTGATGTCGGCTGTGACGGCAATGATAAATAGAGATCGGGAAAGGGATAGATAGTGGCCAATCTCGACCCTCTCATTCGCATTCGCAAACATGCGCTGGAGCAAAAGCAAAAATTCCTTGCCGAGCTTTACCGTCAGGCCGAAGAGCTGGCGCAGCAAAAATCCGATATGCTGGCAACATTGGCGGAGGAGCGCAAAACGGTTGAGGAAATGGGGGCACTGGCCTTGGGCTATTTCGGGCGTTATTCCGAGGCGGTGCGCGGCCGTGTCGAGGATATTGAGGACTCGCTCAAGAAGCTCAATCAGCGTATCGAGATTGCGCGGGATGATATGCGCGAGGCTTTTGCCGAGATGAAAAAGATCGAAATCACCCAAGACAAGCGCAAGGCCGATGAAAAACGCGCCCGTGATAAAAAAGAGAGCGATTTGCTAGATGAGATTGCGATTGAGGGTTTTCGCCGTAAAGTTGACACCGAGCAGTAAACTCTATATTTTTTCATAAAATAAAAATTGAAAATGTAACAAGCAGATCGGTTTCCACGATGGGCGCGCGCCAATCCGCACAATCATCACCTCTAAAGTCGCAAGAGTGCCAAAGTGCGCTCTTGATGGGCAGTCTCGGCCAAATCGATAAGGCGGTGAAAAAAGCCGTGAACGGTCTGGCTTTGGCTGAAGGGTTTGTCGGCGCGGCGCTCTATGTGCCGGATGATAAAACCGCCGATCACCTTATTCCCCTTCATATCAGTAGCAAGGATATCAGCCCCGATCACAAGAGCTTTATCAATGACCATTTGATGCGGCGCAGGATCAGAATTGATGGAACGGCGGCGGGTGCGGCCTTTGAGAGCGGGCAATCCGTTTTGATTCCAAGCCGTATGGCGGCGCATGATTGTGTGAATATTGTTACGCAAGCGCCGAATGTTGCGGATATGCGTGGCCGCTATGTGTTGCAGCTCGCATTTCGTGAAGGGGCGGCCTTGCCGGCTTTGCAACGCTATGATGGCGGTATTCAAAGGCTTGAGAAGCGCGCAGTTGATAGATTATCTCGGAGCGCGGGACGGTTTCTTGGGGCTTATGGCCGTGATTTGACGGAAAAGCTTGATATTGAGGGCACGGCGCAGCCCAACGGCGTATTGGTTTTCACCGATATCAGCAATTACTCGCAAGCGTTGAAGGCGATGGGATTGGCCGCAGCGCAGCGCATTACCGAGCGCTTGCAAGAGAGCGCCGAGGCGGCTGCAAATCGTTACGGCGGGCGTTTGGTGCGCAGTGAGGGCGATGGTGTTTGGATCGGGTTCTCGCAACTTGATGATCGCGCCTTGCGCGCGGCGCAGGATGTTCAGGCGGATTTCTCTGATATTAGAGCGGCTTATGGCGAGAATTTGCAGCGAAACATGAATATTCGTTCCGTGATTGCAAGCGGATATATGCATGTGCGTTTGCGCGGTGATGCGTTTGGAAATGAGCGGGATTATAATTCGCTGGCCTTTTTTACGGCGCGGTTGATGGCGGAATCGGCACCGCGCGATCGTGATATTATCCTGTTCTCGCGTGAGGCTGCGGCGGCGCTGGCCTTGAAGCAAAGCACGCCGAAAATCGTTCATCCCGTTCAAAACAGCACCTTGATAAAAGATATGCTGGCGCTGTAAGCGTCAAATATTCTGCGAAAGCGTGTTCTGGTTGCGCTTGAAGGTCACCCAGTGTTTCGGGTCGCTTTGAAAGCTTAGCTCCCCGTCAAATCCCGCGCTTTGCAGCGCATCGTGATAGCTGGCCTTGAAGGCGGCGCGTGTATTGTCACTAAAGGCTTGGTGCGTTCTGAGAATAATATCCAGCCTGTTTTTGCGGAACAGCCCGTCAAGCTGGACATTGCCCATCCGCGAAAGGCTCAGATCAAAAATAAACCGTGTGAGCTTGCCGCCGCCGCTTTCGCCTTCATCGTCCTGATTGCGCTCATGGCGGTAGTGCAAAATCAATTTATGCACCTCGTTTTCCGATTGCATCGGCAGCGCAAAAGAGCGCCAATCCTGTGAGAGTGGCTCGGCGTTCAGGCGGCCAAGCAGCGCCCCTTCCTGCCCCAGCCTTGAGAGCAGCGAGGATTTTCCGGCGCGGCGCAGGATGTCTTGTGTCCGCTCATTGAGGATTTGCGAAAGATCGCCGGAACGGATCGCCGCCATCACAAAAAGCATCAGCGCCCCCATCTGTGCGGGGTTGGCGGCATTCGGCAAAGCGCCCGCCGCATGGGAGGGGATGCCCGCGATATTCAGGGTTTTGATGACGTCCTCCAGCGCCGGCCAGTGTTCGGGATGCAGCATCGTGTGCGGCAAGAGCGGCGCAAACGTCTGGGGGGTGGGGGCGGTTTGCGCTTGAGCTTGCCCTTGTAGCTGTATTTGCATTTCGGGCGGCAATGCCGATCCGAGCGCAGCCGCTTGGGTGGAGGTGAGCGGCGCGGTTAGCCCTGAGAGATCGCCGCTCCAAAGGCCGCTTGGCGGGAGCGAGAGGGTAATCTGGCTATCAAGCGGGATATGCTGAACGGGGATATTGAGCACGAATAAATCGCGGCTTTGTGCGGAAATGGCAAGGGGCGCGGCGTTTTGGGTTTGATTTGGGACTTGATTTTGAAATGGGCTATATATCGAGCCTTGCGCGGCCAAGCTGACAACGGGCAGACTTTTTTCGGTAAAGCCCATGATGGTGGCCGTGGCCTTGCTGCCTGTTTCCGGTAGGGGCGGCGCGGTTAAAAGGCCGCCTGTATTTGGTGATGGTAACGCGGTCGCGCCAGTGAGGAACGGATTGGGAATAACGGGCAGCCTCACGGCGCTGATTTCCGCGGTGAACGGCTTGGTGATTGATGGTGCGGCTTGTTGCAGGCTTTCGGATATAGTCAAGCCGCTCAAATCACCCGCAAGGCGTATCGTGTCGGGTGATAAAAATAGGAAATTTGATTTTATATCAATAGGCTGCGGGTAAATGCTTGCAAATTGATTGAGATTGGCGCTTTGCGGTAGCGGTGCGGCCATATCGGATATATCTGATATATCTGATATATTCGAAACGGCTTGAAACGATATCGGCACAGCGTTTGGTGGTGTATAAAATGCGCTTTGAGCATTTATTTGAAGATATTGATTTAAAATAGAAATAGCCTGCTGCGTAGGAGTAAAATTGACCGGAGCGTATTGAATAATATTCGCCGTTTGCGGCAGGTTTATGCTCGGCAAAGCCGCTTGCGCTGTGGGGGCGGGATAGGCAGTCGCCATGAGCGTCATCGGCAGGTTTTGCAGCATTTGCGCGGCTTGGCTTATAATCGCGGCGGCGCTATTCGGCGGTAAGGGATCAATGCGAATGGTTGTGCCGATAAGCTGCTCCAGCCCGCTCATACCGCTGATCGGGGCGGATGGCTGCAAAGGCTGCGTATATTGATCGGGCTTGGATGTGCGCTGATTTTCGGCAGTGGCGGGGCGGTTATTGGCGCTCGCCGCGTCATTGCGATCAATCGTTGCCCTCTCGCGCGGCGCGGTGGGGGGTGGGGAGGCTCTGTTTTCCTCAGCTATACGGATTTGTACCGCATTTTCGCTGCGGGCGCGGACGCGTTCAGGTGGGATTTCAATCTCGATATTTTGCCCGGCTCTTAGCCCTCGCGGCGAGGTATCTTTGGGCAGCTGAACCTCAATCGGCCCGCGCTCGGTTTGTATCCTGACCCGCCCTTCGGCGCTCAAAGCAAGGACTTTGCCGCGCAAACGGATGATTTTTCCTGCTTCATCGGCCTCCAGCCGCGCATTGCCGATCAACCGCGCATCAAGGACATTCTCAATGCCGCCGCTGGAACGGCTTGAGGGCGTATTCGCGCCGATAGGGTTTGGAAAGCGTGTCGATCCTGCTTCGCTCATAGTTCTATTATACAGCAAAGCAGCAGTGCAAAATATGAAATATTGCGTTTTATCCGGCGGCCATGGCTTTTTGGGTATGCTTGAGCAATTCCCAGATATTCATGGCGATTTTCTCCGCATCCTCAGCCGCTTCGGAATTGGGGGAGCGGATCAGAATCGGGGTTTGATGGCGAATGCTGTCCTTGACCTTCGGGTCGGAACGCACCATGCCGGACATGGAAGGCTTAAGGCGCAAGAAATTCTCACAGGCCTTGAGCAGCGTTCTATAGGTGCGGTCGCCTTCGGTGACGCTGGAAGCCATATTGACGACGATGCTGATATTTTTCGATAGCCCCGCCGCATTGCCGAGCTTGATAAACGCATAGGCATCGGTGAGCGAGGTCGGCTCGTCAGTGGTAATCAGAACGGTGCGCGTCGCGGCGGAAGAGAACATCCTTACGGTACGGTCAACACCCGCGCCGAGATCGGCAATCACCACATCATATTGCGTGGCAAGATCAAGCAGCTGATCGCGCAGCATGGCCAAACGCTGCGTCGGCAGAGCGGAGAGAGAGGCCTGCCCCGAACGTCCCGCGATAATGTCAAACTCGCCGTCCTCATAACGCTGCACGACTTTATCAATGCTCAAGCGCCCGCGAATAACATCGTTCAAATCGCGCTTGGGCATAAGGCCAAGCTGGACATCGACATTGGCCAATCCCAAATCACCGTCAAAGAGCAGAACTTTTTTGCCCATCCGCGCCAGTGCATGCGCCAGAGTAATGGAAAACCATGTCTTTCCGACCCCGCCCTTGCCGCTGGCCACAGCGATAATGTTCGTGCCGCGCCGGAATTTCGGCATCGCGGTTTCAGGTTGCGCAGTTTTGAATGTCGTATCGGTCATTGTTTTATTCTCTTGCGTTTATCGGAAGGAGTGGAAGTTGATTTTGAGGGTGGGGGAGCGTAGGGCGCGGTGGCGGATCGGCCACCTGCCGCAGGGGATTTCGAGGGTGAAGATGAAGAAGTTGAAGACGTGGACGAAGAGGCTTGCGCCCCGTCATGGCGATAGGAATGCGGCATCAGCAGCTTGGCAAGGATTTGCGGGGTCATGGCGATCAGGCCGTTGGCGACCTTATGCGTGTTGCCCGTATCGGTGAAGCTCATCCCGCCATATTGCGCCGCGCAGAGAATACCGCCCAAGCGCCGCGCCATATCAATGCGCGTGGCCATCAATTTTTGCACATCAAGCGCGGCAAAGGCGCGGGCAATCTCCCCTGATTCTTGCGCATCCAGCCCCGCAGGCATAACAAGGACGCTCTCCATATCCGCCGCGCCGCATAGCAAAGCGGCTTGCTTGATGTCTTCGCGGCTGAACGGGTTAATGCCTTGCGTGTCGATCAAAATCTGGTCGTATTCACCGCGCATATCGGCGAGCATCGCCTTGAGATCGGCGGCGGTTTTGGCTTTTTTGAGGTCAACCTGCATGAGTTTGGTGAAGGAGGAAAGCTGCTCCAGCCCGCCCGCGCGGACGGTATCGGTTGAGATGACCCCGATTTTCAGATCGTTCATCACGCCGCGCGCCGCCATTTTGGCAACGGCCAAGGTCTTGCCAGAGCCGGGGCCGCCCAGAAAGATCATCGGCTTGCGTGAGGCTTTTTTCGGCAGGGGCGTAAAGCCGTAAAGATGCTCCAGCGCGGCGACAAGGGCAACGCTCGGCTGCTCCAGACCGATAACGGTTGCGCAGGATATGACATGGTCGAGAACATCTTCGGGCACGCCGTGTTTGAGCATTGCTTCGGTGATTTCCTCGGTGACGGCGTATTCTTCGTCCTCGTCATCATATTGCAGCCAACCGCTACCGCTGCTGCTACCACCACTGCTGCCTTGAGCGCCGCTGGTGTCATCCTCGGCAAATGCGTCAAAGAAATCATCCTCGTCATCATCACCGTAAAAGCCGCCGCGCCCGACCTCGAAAGCTGGCTCGCCGCGTTCAAAGGCTTTGCGGTCAAAGCCCGGCTCAACCGCTGCCGTTAAGGCAACGCCCTTTCCGCCGCGTTCTTCGCGGGTGGAAACAATAATCGCATCCTCTCCGAGCATATCTCGAACCATTTGCATCGCTTCTGTTACGGTGTTGGCGTAGAAAGTTTTTAGCCGCATGGCTGGTGAATCACTTCTTATCAGTATATATTTTCTAGAATCCTTATTCTAGATGATAAACGTAAACAAAGCGTATGTGAATCCCAATTGTGGATAAAATTGTGAGTTTACGTCTAAACCTGTCCAAATGTCTTGATACGTGCCTTGGGGTGGATCTCGTTCTGGCTCATGACAACGGTTTGTGGGCGGAAGCGTTCCACCACGCTGCGGACATAGGGGCGAATGGCGGGCGAGGTGAGCAGGACGGGCATTTCCCCGATTGAGGACATTTCATCATAGGCCTCGCGAATACCGGCGATGAATTCCTGAAGCTGTGAGGGCGGCATCGCAAGTTGCTTGTCCTCACCATCTCCCAATAGCGCTTCGGCAAAGGCTTGTTCCCATTCAGGCGAGAGCGTCAGCAGCGGTACAACGCCGTTGGCGTTGGTGTTACTGTCACAAAGTTGCCGCGCCAGCCTTGTGCGCACATGTTCGGTGATAAAGGCGGTGTTCTTGGTGTAGTTGGTGGCCTCGGCCACGCCTTCAAGGATGGTCGGCAAGTCGCGGATCGAAATGCGCTCGCCCAGAAGGTTCTGAAGCACGCGCTGCAGCCCGCCGATATTGATTTGTGAGGGGATAACATCAGCGACGAGTTTCTGATACTCCGGTGGCAATTCATCAAGTAGCTTTTGCGTTTCGGAATAGGACACGAGATCGGGCATATTGTCCTTGATAATCTCGGTCAGATGCGTGGTGATAACGGTTGGCGCATCAACCACCGTATAGCCCTTGAAATGCGCTTCTTCGCGGTATTGCTCATCAATCCACATCGCCGGAAGGCCAAAGGTCGGTTCTGTTGTGCTTTCGCCGGGCAGGGTGATTGGCGCACCCGTCGGATCCATACACATCATCATGCCGGGGCGTACATCGCCGCGGCCTGATTCGATTTCCTTGATGCGGACGATATAGGTTTGTGCAGGAAGTTGCAGATTGTCCTGAATACGCACGGCGGGCAAGACATAGCCCATATCTTCGGCCAGTTGACGGCGCAGGCCTTTGATTTGGTCGGTGAGCTTGTTGCCGCCCTCACCCTGCACAAGCGGGAGCAGCCCGTAGCCCAGCTCCAGCCGTATTGTATCAATCGCCAGTGCCTTGGAAATCGGTTCTTCGGCGGGCGCGGCTTTGGGCACAGGTTTCCCGCTGGCATCCAGCGTTGTTGTGGCGCGTTCGGCGATTGCGGCGGCCTCATTGCTCTGCTTTTTGAAGGCGAAATAGGCGAGCGTTCCGACAATTGCGCCCAATGTCGCAAATGGCGCGAACGGAATGCCGGGCATTGCGCCCAAGGAAAACATAAGCCCTGCACTCATCGCAAGTGCAATCGGATAGCGGCTGAATTGGTCGGTCAGCGCCTGATCGGCGGAGCCTTCGATACCCGCTTTGGAAACAAGGAAACCTGCGGAGATAGAGACGATCAAGGCGGGAATCTGGCTGACCAGACCATCACCGATTGTCAAGGTGGTATAAGCCGCCGCCGCATCGCCCAAGGACATGCCCTGCGCGGTTGTACCGATGATTATGCCGCCGATAATATTCACAAAGGTAATCAGCAAGCCCGCCACGGCATCGCCGCGCACGAATTTGGCCGCACCATCCATCGAGCCGAAAAACGTGCTCTCGGATTCAAGTGTTTTGCGGCGCTCTTTGGCTTCTTCTTCGGTGATGAGTCCGGCCGATAAATCGCTGTCAATCGCCATTTGCTTGCCCGGCATCGCATCGAGCGCAAAGCGGGCGGCGACCTCGGCGATACGACCCGATCCCTTGGTGATAACGACGAAATTTACAATCACCAAGATCGCAAAGACAATCGCACCGACAACATAGCTGTCGCCGATTACAAAGCTGCCGAAGGCTTCGATAACGTTTCCGGCGGCGTTTGTGCCCGTATGGCCTTCGGAGAGAATGAGCCGCGTTGAGGCGACATTCAGACCCAAGCGTAGCGAGGTCGCCACCAGCAAGATTGTCGGAAACGTTGAAAGATCGAGCGGTTTTTGAATAAACAGCACCAGCATCAAAATCATGACCGAGGCGCTGATCGAAATGGACAACCCGAAATCGAGCATAATTGCCGGAACAGGCACCAACATGAATAGAAGAATTGCGATGATCCCCAGCGCAAAGAGGATGTCAGGGCGGAGCATCGGGCGGATGGCCGCTCCGGCTTGCCCCATTCGCGCGCCTGCCGCACCACCACGGCTTGGCGGCAACGATGACTTCGGCGCTGGGAGGTTGGAATCAGGCATATTGCTCTAAGAATAACAGAAAAACGCCCCGATGTAAGGGCGTTTTGTTATTTGCTGCGAGGTTGTTATTTTATGTTCTAGCCGATGCGAGGACCACTTGCCGCGATGGCCAAAGCTGCGTGTTGCTCAGGGTCACCGCCTTGCTGTTCGGGCGCTGTTGCAGAGGCATTAGGATCTTCTTCACCTGGGCCTTCTGCATCTGGAGTACCCGCTGTGCGATCTCCACCGCTATTTTCCGGTTCATCGCCTGCAAGCATACGCTCAATGTTAATATCAAAACCAAATGAGCGGGCTGTACTCTCGATCATATTTGTAAATAATGACAATAGCTGTCCGATGAAAGGAAAGTTTTGCAACAATGAATTAATCATTCCCGCAGCCGTATCAAGAAGACTATCGCTCATGAAATCGCCAGCATGCGGTTCAAAAAGCGCATAATTGCGGTTGATGAAATCAACTGTGATCAGCTCGCTGAAACGATTTTTATTCTCATCTGTGCTTAAGGCTGCTGCCAATGCCGCGCCGTTATTTTCTGTCGCCATGGCATGAATACGTTGTGCCATTATTTCAGCGGTTAACGGCTCTGCAGTTGCTGCATTTAAGCGCTCTTGAATAACTTCTGGAACGCTCTCACGGATTCTGTCATATGGGTTAGGATTGTTTGCAAAGTAATTGAAAATACGGTCTAGTGGACCATTTCCGGTTATGCTAATAGCGCTATCAAAAAGACTAGCTTTTGAATCGCCTAACTCTCCATCAGGAACAGCAATTTGCCCCAATCTATTTTCAGCACGAACTTCATTAATGTTTTCCATTACCTCTCGAAACATTTCATCGGGTAAGTTTATAATGATTTCACGTAAAGTTGTGTCATCAACCTCATTTAAATGTTCGGAAGTTAGTTCTGAGATAAGGATGTTCCCGACATTACCAAATGCTTCAGGGACAGGGATTCCCAGATGTGCCATACCTTGTGCCAATGTGGCTTGCTGAGCTGTTTCGTTTATAATTCCCTGAATAGAACTCATCATATCGGGATTATCTTGTAAAAAAGTTTGGATTTGCTCAACGCTCATGCCACTGAGGGTTCGCACAAGAAGATTTTGTGCCGGATCTGCATCTGTAAGTCTTTCGATTATCTGAGGTTGGATTTCGCCCCAGTTTTCCTCAATCGCTGCCATGACCTCGGGCTGTGAGATAAACAATCCTGCAATTGTACTGATTTCAGCGCGGCTTCCCTGAAGATCATCACCTGTAAAGCGACCACGCATAAGAGCACGAAAGATGCCCAATGCTCCGCGAATTTGCTCTATGCTCTGTTCAATTTGATTTGCTGTAGCGTCAGCTGTACCTGTTCCGCTCATATGTCACACCCTTATATTGTAAATACACCATTACCAAAACTTTTCGTTTTTATATTTTTTATACCTAAGTATACCCGAAATTTGCGTGAAATACAAATTTTGGCGGTGTTTTTTAAGGCTGGGGGAAATAGGCGAATAAACGTAGAGGGTTACGTGCCTGATTTGCTCTCGGGGATATCAACCCCCTCGTCTTTATATTGATTGAGCTTGTTGCGCAGGGTGCGGATAGAGATACCCAGAATATTGGCGGCATGGGTGCGGTTGCCAAGGCAGTGATCAAGCGTGTTCAAGATCATATCGCGCTCGACATCGGCCATGCTGCGCCCGATAAGCGATTCTACCGCGCCCGGATTGCGGAGTGGTGAGGAGAGGGGGGCGGCGGTTTCTGTATGTGCTGTGGGCGCTGATTCACTTGATTTTCCGGCGTTTCCGACACCTGCTGGATCGGGTGCATTGGCGGGGGCAGCAGCCGGTGCGGAGGAGCGATTGAGCACATTGTCCTGAATATGCACGGCATCGGGCTCCAGCTCGGTTTCCATCGACACAATAATAGCGCGGTGCATGGTGTTTTCAAGCTCGCGGATATTACCGCGCCAGCCATAGTTTTTAAGCTTCTCAACCGTTTCAGTTGCCAGTTTTTTGCGGCCAATCCCGTTCGCATCGGCGTATTTATCGGTGAAGAATTGGGCAAGGCGGATAATGTCGTTCGGACGCTCCCGCAGCGGCGGCAGAGCAATATTCACGACATTCAAACGGAAATAGAGGTCTTCGCGGAACTCGCCTTTTTTGACGGATTCCTCAAGATTGCGGTTGGAGGTCGCAAGAATGCGCACATCAATTTTGACCGCGGCATTCGAGCCGACACGGGTAATTTCACGCTCCTGAATGGCGCGCAGAAGCTTAGCCTGAAGCTGCGGGTGCATTTCGCTGATCTCATCGAGCAGGATCGTGCCCTTATGTGCCTCTTCGAATTTCCCGATACGCTTGGAGGCCGCGCCCGTAAAAGCGCCTTTTTCATGCCCGAATAGCTCTGATTCAAGAAGGTTCTCAGGAATAGCTGCGCAGTTCACCGCAATAAAAGGCCCGTCCTTGCGCTTGGATTTATTGTGCAAATAGCGCGACATAACCTCTTTTCCGGTTCCGGATTCGCCCGTAATTAGAACGGTGGCCTCGCTCGGTGCGATTTTGTCAGCCAGCTTGACGACCTCTTGCATTGACGGGTCGGTGGCGATCATATCTTTGGATTCTTCGGTGACGGCCTGCAAAACGGCGGCGATCAGCTCGGCATCGGGGGGGAGGGGGACATATTCCTTTGCGCCGTCCTGAATGGCCTTGACGGCGGCACGGGCATCTGTGTTCACCCCGCAGGCCACAACAGGCATATGAATACGCTCGACTTCCAAGCGCTCAATGAAGTCCTTGATATTTTGCTTCACGTCGATCATCACCAGATCAGCGCCCTTGCCGTTCAACAATGCGCCGATGGCCTGCACGGTATCTTCGCAATGAATAACCTTCGCACCGCGGTGGATGGCGATTTTTCCCGCTTCGCTGATATGGCCTTCTAGCCTGCCGATAATCATCAAGCGCATTTGAATAACTTCCTTGATTTTAATTATGTATTTATATACAAAAAGCTCTATCCTTTAAAATAATAGGAAAGACAGGGAATGTCACATGATTTATCGGTTTATTCAAAAAATGTAAAAATAGTTGATACATTTAAAGAGATGGTGGAAACGCCGTTTAACGATTCCCAGAATGTTATATTGCGGCCAAGACAGTTGAATGGAGATTTTAACGCTGTTGCGCAGCATGTCTTAACGCACTTCTCAAAGGAGCGCAGCTTGAGTTTTGGTTATGCGCACCGCAAATCAACGGATGATTTTTTGAATTTGGCCAATGCGCTTAAGTCTATAGAATGCAGGGCGGCGTTGGAGCAAATCGCAGCGGATGTAAGAGCACTTACGAGAATCGGCTATGGCGTTCAAATCAGGGTGCAACGGCATAGCTCAAATAAAGAAAAACCGCATGTTGACGGGTTTCGCGATCGGATTTTGACGAATTATTGCGGCGCGACGACCTTGGGTTGGCAGCCGAAAGATGTGGATACCAGTAACCCGTCTTACCCGGTTATTACAGAGGGTGCGCAGCCGTTTCGAATGCGCCTTGGTGATATGTGGCGGCAAAAATGTAAACTATCGAAAGGCCTTCATCCTTTTGTTCACAGTGTGCCGTCGGACAACACAGAGATCAGGATGCTAATGGTGGCCAGCCCACTTAATTGATGGTTTTGTGGGTTCTTTTAAAGCCCATCCTTAAAATAGTCGATTTGCTCGGACGGTGGAAGTTCGCTGTTTAAGAGCATTTCCAAACGGCGCGGGTTTTCCTGACGGGCTATTGATACCGCCGCTGTTGCGATCAAGGTGCGGGTTAAGGCTTCATCGGTTGAGTTCTTGTCCAGCTTGACGGCCAAGGGTGCCATAATCACCGTTCCCAATATCGCGCCGTAAAACGTCGTCAACAACGCAACCGCCATCGCAGGGCCTATAGTTTCAGGGTTTTCAAGCTCGGCCAGCATTTGTACAAGTCCGACCAGCGTACCAATCAAACCCATAGCGGGTGCGACCTCGGAGGCGCGGCGCATAATGCTTGCCGAACGCTTGTGACGTTCGACAAGGGCTGCAATTTCCTGGCCTAGCATGCGCTCGATATCATTCGGGTTATAGCCGTCAATAACCATTTGCATGACGCGCTGAAGGTTCGGATCTTTTTGTAATTCGCGCTCGTACTGTGACACGGCCAATAAACCGTTCTTACGGGCAATCACGGCGATATCCAGAAGGTTTTTGGCAAGGCGGGACGGAGAGTATACCTGACGCACCATTGTTTTTGCAACGACATGACCTGCTTTTGCCAATTCTTCGCCTGTGTAAGAAATGGCCGTCGCCGCCATTGTGCCGAATAAAACGATCATCAAGGCGGGCACATTGAAAAAATTCGCGTTGCTGCTTCCAATGGCAATCGCGGCAATAATCAAACCAACAGCAAATATCGCACCGAAAATAGTCGCAAAGTCAGCGCGCCTAGAGGGTTTTTCTAATAAAAGTGGCGGAAGATTATTCGGTGTATCAGATTGGCCTGTCGCTTTTTGTGTATCGCTCATGGAAGAAGATGCCTCTTATAAATAACCTTATAAATAATACACAAAATATAACGATTAGCTTCTATCGGATTTGACGATCTCGGTCATGGTAACCCCGAGCTTATCCTCAACCACGACAACTTCACCACGCGCAACAAGGCGGTTGTTCACGTAAATATCAATCGCTTCACCGACTTTGCGGTCAAGCTCGACAACCGCACCACGGCCGAGTTTTAAGAGCTGGCTAACCTGCATTGTTGAGCGCCCCAAAACAGCCGAAATCTGTACCGGAATCTCATAAATCGCCGTTACGTCGCTGGCCATCGGTTCGCCTATTGCAAATTCTTGATCGAGTGAGCGCTTCAAGCTTTCGTCTTCATGAATTTCATTGAGATTCATTTTCGAGCCATTGCCCTGTGTGTCGGCATCATCAAATACGGAATCGATGTCGCCTTGATTCATTATTTCATCATTGTCATCGCTCATCCGGATTCTCCATCGTTGTTGTTTTGAGACTCTATGCCGTTATCCGTCTCCGATGCTGCTTCGTTGTGTTTGCTGCTATCAGGCGTAAGAGTAGAACTCACATTACTATCATGACGGTTTGCGCCGTTTCCTGCAAGTGCCTCTTGCAGAATAGTTTGAATATGCAGCGCCATATCCGCAGGATTACGCACCGCCCCGCCATCTTTCCACAAAATACGGCATTCCAGTGGCGCAAGGCTTGGGTTGCCTTTGAAGGTCAGCCTATCTAGAAGCGCGCTGTCAACCGTTAGAGTCTTGAGGTGGTTTTGAATGCCGTCCAGAATATCGGGATGGGTTTCAATCTGAATTTCGGTCTGGCCTTGCTGTTTTTCGAGGATCGAGGCAATCGAGAGGCTAAGCTCCTCATGACCGTAACGCTCGGATATTTCGGGAAATAATTGTTCGAACACCGCAAGGCAAAGCCGCAGTGATTCTTGCTCATAGATGCTTTCGCGCTGCTGCTCGGCGCTGAATAATATCCCGATTTGTGAGGAAATATCTTTCAGAACAGCGGCAATTTGCTGATCGCGGCTGTCTTTTTCCTGCCTTATGCCGTCTTGCAAGCCCTGATTATAGGCCAGATCATAAGTGGTTTTGCGTGTTTGCTCCAGCTCTTCTTCGCTGAAAGTCGGCGGTGGCGGTTCTTCAGGTGTATCATCTTCGATGTCGGGTTCATCAAAGATATTTTTATTGAACAGGAATTTTTCCGTCTTTTTTGACACGTGTGACCTTTGGTGTGTTGATCATTGTTCTTTTTATCATGACCGCATCAATAAATAAGCTCGTCTTCCTCGTTGCCTGAAGCAATCGTGATCTCGCCGCGCGATTCCAGATCCTTGGCGACATTGACGATATATTGTTGCGCTTCTTCGACTTCTTTGAGGCGTACGGGGCCCATGGCGGCCATATCTTCTTTCATAATCTTTGCGGCACGTTCCGACATGTTCGAGAAGAACAAATCGCGCAGTGTTTCCGTAGCCCCTTTGAGCGCTGTCGGTAACTTCTCTTTGTCCACGGCACGGATAAGCGTCTGAATAGAGGCCGGGTCGAGTTTGCCGAGATCCTCAAAGGTGAACATGAGTGAGCGGATTTTTTCGGCGGATTCCGGTGCTGATTTTTCGAGGTGACCCATAAAGCGCGCTTCGGATGAGCGTTCCATTGAATTGAAAATATCAGCGATAAGCTCGTGTGAATCGCGGCGCTGGGTTCTGGCCAAATTGGTCATGAACTCCGTCCGTAAGGTTTTTTCAACCTCATCAAGAATATCTTTTTGCACCGCCTCCATCCGCAGCATGCGGTGGATAACCTCAAGGGCGAAATTCTCAGGCAGCAACGCCAGAACACGGGCTGCGTGATCGGTTGCAATTTTTGACAGAACGACTGAAACCGTTTGCGGATATTCTTTTTGCAGGAATGTGGCGAGAATTTCTTCATTCACATTGCCCAGTTTTTCCCACATATTCCGTCCGGCAGGGCCGCGAATTTCTTCCATGATCTGGGCGATCTTGCCCTTGTCGAGGCCGGCCTTGTTCAGCAAGCGTTCGGTGCTGTCTTGAGTTCCCATCAGGGCGTTTGTCGTGGTCATTTGCTCTGCAAAGTCAACGAACAGGCGCTCAACGATATTGGGGCCTACTTTGCCGAGCGAAGCCATTGTTTGTGAAATCTCAAGAATCTCGTCATCTTCCATATGCTCAAAAATACGTGCTGTGTGTTCCTCGCCCAGAGCAAGCAAGAGAATCGCCGCTTTTTCAGGGCCTGTCAGTGACCTGTAGTCTTCTCTGATACGAATTGACATTATTGATTCTCCTGAGTCATCCAGCTCCGCAGAACCGCAACGGTTTCAGCAGGATAATTTTCAACGATTTCCTCAACTTTCTTGATAGACGATGCCTTCACCTTGCCGTCAACGCCTGTAATGTTGATCATAACATCGTCCGCGTCGCCTTCGGCAAGGGATGTTCCGTCATCAGAAGGGCCAGTCAAGGCAGGGCTTTCAGGGCGGGCGGCGAGAAGCTCTGTTTCAAGGTCTTCATCAATGTCAACTTTTTCAACAGCCATCAGGCGGCTGACCATTGGCTGCAGGATAAGGAGCACAACCAGCACAATCATAAGCGCGATGGTCAGGATTTCCGCTGTTTTCAGGAGGTCGCTTCGCTCAAAGCCGAAGATCAACCCGTCTTCGAGTGCATCAAGCGTTGTATCAATATCGGCAAATTGCAGATTGATAACCTCAAGCAAATCGCCGCGCATATCGTCTAAACCTGCTGCCGTGCGAATGAGTGCACTAATTTGATTCATCTCATTTTCAGAGCGCGGCTCATAAACGCGGTTGCCGTTTTCATCGGTGACATACCGGCCATCAACCAAAACAGCGACGTTCAGGCGACGAATCTCACCGACTTCGCGGACGGTATTGCGGATGGTGCGGCTAATCTCGAAATTGGTGATTTCCTCAACGCGGTTGCTCTGTAAGGATGGCAACTCGCCGTCTAGCAGACCAGCACCGATGCCGGGGAGGTTATTCTCAACAGTAACATCGCGCTCACGCGGTTCGCGCTCTGTGGCGCTTTCTTCAACGACCTGCGAGGAGCGCACGACTTGCGTTTCCGGATCAAAGAACTCTTCATTCATGCTGATGCGGTCGAAATTCATCTCTGCGGTAACGGTGGCACGAACGCTGCCATAGCCGACAACGCGGGAGACCTGATCCTCAATTTTGCGAATGAGCTGAGCTTCATAGGCGAGGCGGCGCTCTTCGGCCTTCATGGAGAGCAGTCCTTCAGCTTCCTGACCGCCTTGTGCCAAGAGATTTCCGTTGCTGTCGATAAGAGAAACATTCTTGTTTTCCAGCTCGGGCACGGCGGAGGAGATAAGCGATTGGATGGCGGTGATTTGCTCTCGTGATAATTGCGTACCAGGGCGCAGGCCGAGAAATACGCTGGCGCTGGCTTGGCGGGATTCGCGGCTGAACAGCTCGCGCTTGGGCAAAACAAGGTGAACGCGGGCGCTGCGGACTGGTTCTAATGAGCTGATCGTGCGGGAGAGCTCGCCCTCAAGCGCTCTGACCTGATTGATGTTCTGCACGAAATTGGTTGTACCGAAGCCTGATTGTGTGTCGAATAGCTCATAGCCGAGCGAGCCGCCATTGGGCAGGCCTTTTTCAGCCAGAAGCATACGGGCGCGGCCAACATCACGGTCGCTGACATTGATTCGTGAGCCGTCTGTGCTGATTTCATAGGGAATTTGGCGTTCTTCCAAAGCGGCGGCAATCGCGCCAGCATCCGAGGAGGACAAATCCGTGTAGAGCATTTTCATGGTCGGCGCAGTAGCGCGCAAGGATACAAACACAAAAAACAGCAGCAACCCAAGCATGATCGCGCCCATGATCGCAAGGCGGGACGGGCCTAATTGTTTGAGTGTCTCAAGAAAATTATTCACGCGAACTGGTTTCCTGCTTTGGTTTTTATCGTGCTTTTTATTTTACGTTTCATAGAGGCAGAGGCCTTTTCGAGCAAAAGGTGGCGTACAAAACGAATCAGTTTATATTTCCAACTTTTAGTATAATCTTTTTTTTGCATTTTTTCCAACCGCCTGTGGATAAGATATCTATGTTTTTGTGGTTTATTCCGATATTCCTTACCTCATTTGGTTTATATGCATTTTTTAGGCCAGATTTTCGTTGGCACAGGCTGCAATTTTATGAAAAATATATTTTGTATTTAAGGGCTTCATTTTGTTGACTTTTGGTGAATGGTGCGATACTATAGTAATAGGGAAGTGCGTCTACAAAAGTATTTTGTCTTGATGCACATAATTTGGTTAGGGACTACACATGATAGAAGCAGTGAACTCAGTTGTAGCCAATGCTGCGATGCTCCGCGGAAATGCGGATCAGAGCCAGCAAGACAGGCTTAGCTCGATCGCCTCGAACACACAGTTGGAGCGTGTTGAGATTGCCTTGGCACCGTATGTCAGCCCGTTCATTCAGGTTGATAACAATTTTAACAAAGCGGTTTTGCAAATTCGCGACTCCAATACGGGTGATGTTGTAAACCAGTTTCCATCGGAAACGACAATGCGCGCTAGGGCGGCAGCGGCTGAAATACAGAATCAGCAAATACTCTCCGAATCTTTGGGGCGCAGTTCATCCCGCTCAATATCTGCACCGGCAGCGCCAAGTCCGTCACAAAACGTGCAGGTTGAGCCGTTACAATCCAGAAGCGATAATGATATAGCTTTGGCTCAGTCAGTAGCATCACGCAGGGTGCAAGCGCAAGTGGCGTCGTCGGCCTTGGTGTCAAGTGCGGCTTCATCGCCTTCGAATGCATCATCATCCAGCGCAGTGAGTGTATTTGCTTAAACTGCGTTGATACTGATCCTTAAAAAACCAAAGGCCTCTTTTTTGTTGGTAGTATGGTCATTAAGCATCGCGGCGTGTATGAAATGTCCGCGCGGACTATTCCGGAATTTGTTTTGTATTTCCCATCAGCCCCGCAGCAATTTCCTTGTTGATGTTAATCAATACATCAAGCTTGTCGGGGGTACGCTCACGGCTGGCCAGAATGTCGCCCTCGCGCTTAAAAATGAAATTGGCGAGATTGACGATATTGCTGCGCAGATCATTCGGTCTTGATTCATCCTCGTTTTCGAGCGCAGTGTCATAAAACATCATCCAAATTTGGCGGTTATATTTAAGGGCATGGTCTAACATTTCGGTGGTGACTTCATCCCAATTGTCTTGTAGCTCTTTAAGCATACGCGCAGATTTGAGTAGGACACGAGCTTCAAGCTCGCGCTGGCTGGTCTCGTGCTTTTGAGCGTGATTGCCGTAAGCACCGGCGGCTTTGGCATATGGATTTTGCGGCGTATTGGTCATGCGCGTTTCTCCCGATTATGCTTTTTGTCCGATTTTACTTTTGCCCAATGCGGAGTTTAAAAGCTCATTTTCATGCTCTATAAGCTGTTTGCCGAGCTTCATTGCTTTGTAATAATGATTGTTAATGATCTCATCATTGATCTGGGCGATGAAAATACTGCAAGAGGGCGCGGCATTTTGAACATCGGCAACGAGCGCAAAATAATCAGCGTGAAGATCTTCAGGCTTTTTTGAGAGATACATCGCCTGAATAATGAAATAAATGTGCCTACATGGTGTATTGGCATCCTCTGATTTCATCACGTCTTTTTCGCGCAAGATCGGCGCATCCCCCGCGATATGAAGACGGGTTCGTTGAGAGTCGTTGGTAATAACGGCTTCGCCGATAAGGATTTTTTCGCCGGGTTTTAGATCGATTACAAGTGCCATAGGAGTTCTTCCTTTCTGCCGGATGTGGCGTTCTGCCTATATATATCTTTATTATAGCATAAAATTGGATAACAAAAAATAAAGAAAAAGCCCCGGATTTCTTCCAGGGCTTTTTGTTGGAAATTTTATGGCTTTGTTGTTCGTTAATCCGAAGATTAGAACAATCTCAGAACGCTCTGCTGTGCCTGTGATGCCAATGACAGAGAGGTTACGCCGAGCTGCTGTCTGGTCTGAAGTGCCAGCAAGTTTGCGCCTTCCTCGTTCAAATCTGCCAATGTCAAGTCGTCACGGCCTGCTCTGAGTGTCTCGATCGTCTGCTGTGTGAAGTCACGGCGTGTCTGGATCAAGGACAAGTCAGTTGCAATCAAGCTACCGAAGTTACGAACGGTTCTTGTCGCTGCTGTCAGGTCGTTACCGCTGGCATCAACACCTGCACGTGTGGTGAAGTCTGCAACACGCAGGTTCAAACCAATCGCGGTCAAGTCATCACCAGTTGTTGAAAGGTTACTTGTTCCTGACTCATTGAACATGGTCAGAAGGTCGTTTCCTTTCAGCAGGTTGATACCGTTAAAGCTCGCATCATTGGCCGTCGCGGAGATCTCCGTGAGGATTTTGTCATAGCGTGCTGTAAGGTTCTCAAGCTGGCTCTGAAGACCGTTATAGATCGTTGTTTCACCGGAAGAGTCACGTACAAGTGTTCCACCGAAGTTCACAACAGGGGATGACTCTGCTCCGCCTTCATTGACCGTAATTGCAACACGTTCAATATTGGCAACGCCAGCAGTAACGTCAATCGACAAGTTACCGTCAGCATTGATGGTTGCACCTAACAATGATTGACCGAATGCAGCTGTACCTGAAGTAAAGGCCGCAATCAGGTCGTCAACGGTTTGAGCACCAGTAACTGTTGTTTCCACAAATGTGCCGTCAGCTTCAATCCGAACAGTGATTGTATCAGCAGCACTTGTGAAGCCGTTGATACCGCCGAGAAGGTCGGATAAAGCAGTCGCGCCTGCAGCAACAGTTGTTGTTGTTGTGCTGGCATCACGCAGACCGCGGATTGTACCAACATTTGTTGAAGAGCCGTTGTAAGCGCCTTTTGCTTCATCAATGATGGAGTCAGCAGTTTTCAGAAGTTTTGAGATTGCTGTAATACCTTTGTCAGCTTCTTCAATTGTTCTGATCGAGAGGTTGATCCCGTCAAGAAGCGCAGAAAGATCGCTCGCACGGTTGTTGAAAGACTGAGCACGGAAGAAGTTCAGCGGATTGTCGAGCGCTGAATTAACTTTCTTACCAGTCGATAAACGAAACTGTGTCGTATCGATTGTTCTTTGCGTACTTTGTAGGGAGAGTAGGTTGTTCCGCAATGCGGAGGTAAGTGAAATATCACCGGTCATGTTTCTATTCCTTTCCTAGGTTTAGAAGTTTGCTATGTAAAGAGAGATTCGTAATCCTTGAACCTCATAGTCCAATCTAACAGAAAAACTCTTAACAAGCAGTAAATATTTATGCAAGGGCGGATGTTTTTGTTATGCTGTTGAAAAGAATTTTTACTTTCTTCATGTTTTCCAAGCCTTTGCGCCAATTCAGAATTTTAGGGAAATCTAATAAATGACACAGAATATGAGTCCGGCAGATGTGCGTAAAACACTTGAAATGCAAGCCAAAGAGCTTGAAAAAATGTTAAAGAGAAACCCGCAAGATTACACATCTATGTTTAAATATGCGGTGAGATTGCATCTTTTGGATCTCCATGATGATGCATCCGCGATTCTTTTAAAACTCGTTAAGCTGGGTGCAGAGCAAGTTGAGGTTTATGAGATCGGCGGGAAAGCACTTATTAAGGCAGGACGCCTAAAGGAAGCAGTGGAGGTTCTTGAAAAAGGCCTGAGTCTTCATCCGGATAGTCAGGCTTTGCGTTTATTGCTGGGTAATGCCCTGAATAGCGCACAGGATTTCAAGAGCGCGGAAGAGGCGCTCATTACGGCCTATGAGAAAAACCCGTCAAACATCGACACTATAATGATGCTCGGTGTGTTTTATATGAATATGGGATACTATGACAAAGCCGCATTTGTTCTTCGAAAAGGGCTTGATGTAGATCCTGATAATATACCGATGCTGAATAATCTCGGCACTATCTATATGAATATGAAGGAATTTGTTCCGGCCTCTGAATATTTCCTCAAAGCGCTGAAGCTTGATAACGGCAATCTGGCCTGTATCAGCAATATCGCAGGCTGTTTCGAAAAGATGGATCACGCAGAGGTGGCACTGCAATTTTATGATGCGGCGCTGGATATTCAGAAAGACTATGGCCCCGTAATTTGCGCGAAAGCATCGATGTTATGCAATCACGGCATGGCGCAAGAGACGCAGGCGCTTTATAAAGAAGGTCTTGAACTGCTTTCCAAGGATGAAAAAGCCCGCCGCAACCTTGATTATCTTTTACATCGCAGCAATTACGTCTTTTATATTCATTACATCCCTGAATTTTCGCGCCAAAACATACTTGATGAAATACTAGGCTGGCAAAAGGAAATGTGCGGCGATAGCGTCGAAATTCCCTCGCTGGCCTTCCCGAATGCGCCGGAAAAAGACCGTAAGCTGAAAATCGGCCTTATTTCCGGCGGTTTTTCTGTTCACCCTGTCGGACAAATGATTTTGGGCGCTTTGGAAAATATTGATAAGGATAAATTCGAAATCCTGATTTTTTCCGATACGCCGCCCGGCAAAAAGGACTACATACATGAAAAATTTATCGCATTGGCCGATCATTATGATGACACGTTCGGGATTATCAATTACGAGGTGATCGAGCGTATTAGAGGGCAAAATATTGATATTCTGGTCGAATTATCAGGCCATTCCGATGGCGGTCGGCGCTTGCCGCTTGTCGCAGAGCGCGTTGCGCCAGTTCAGCTTAAATGGGTCGGGGGGCTGTTTAACACCACTGGTATCCCGCAAATGGACTGGATATTGGGTGATGCGGTTGAAATCCCCGAGGGCGATGAGGAATGGTATACCGAAAAAGTCTACCGTATGCCTGATGATTATATCGTTTACACCCCGCCATATTATGCGCCTGAGGTCGGGGCGCTGCCCGCTCTTGAAAAGGGGTATGTGACCTTCGGAAACCTGAATAATCTGACCAAGACCAATTCCTATTCCATCGAACTGTGGTCGAAGATCATGCACAAAGTCCCGAATAGTAAATTGCTGCTGAAATTCGGCAAGATGAATGTCCAGTTTGTGCAGGATCATATTAAATCCTCCTTTGCCAAGCACGGCATTACCGAAGATAGGCTGATCTTGGAAGGCGGGGAAAAGCACCAAGCGTTTTTGGGCGTTTATAACCGTATCGATATCGGGCTTGACCCGCACCCTTATACGGGCGGCTTGACCACCTGTGAAGCGATGTGGATGGGCGTTCCCGTTGTGACCTTGCCGGGGGAAACCTTCGCAGGACGCCATGCCGCCTCCCACCTGACCACGGCGGGGTTGACCGATTGGGTTGCCAAGTCGGAGCAGGATTATATCGATATCGCCGTGAAATGGGCGCAGGATCTGGACGGGCTTGCCAGGCTGCGGGCGAGGTTGCGTGAAAAGGTCGCGGCTTCCCCCCTTGTGGACGGGGTAAAATTTGCGAAGAATTTCGAAATTGCGCTGCGGCATATGTGGGCGGATTGGTGCGATATGAAGCTTTCGCAAACTGATAAGCCACAAAACAAGCAAACTGGTGACGGTAAGGGCAAAGTCAAAGTCAAAGCCAAAGGCCAGAAGAAGAAAAAATCGACGTAAGCCCAACACGTAATTGATGGAAGGAAAAAGTCATGTCAGCAGAACGTCAGGAAATCCCTGTAAAGGCCTTGCCGGGAGCGCCGCAACAAAAATGGACAATGCCGGAAACGCCCGCCGATCGCACGCTGGAAACGGCGATTATGCCCTTTGACGAGTTTTTGCGGTTGCGGCTGCGGTCGGGTGATGATCGCCGTGGGCTTTTTCCCGCCACGGGCTATGATCAGAAATATATGGATGATCTGCTCACAGACCCCGTGATGCAAAAGGTCAAGGATGATTATACGTTTACGGCGTGGAGCATGGAGCCTGATAGTATCGTTTTCCTCGGTGAGGTGATTGATATGTTCAAGCCGCGTGTGGTGCTGGAACTTGGCTCAGGTATCTCAACGCCGATCTTGGCGGCACGGCTCAAGGCGCTATGGGCGGGGCATGATAACAGGCCGCTTTATGTCACAATCGATCAATCGGATGAATATCTCTCACAAACGCTCAATCTGGTTGAAAAGGGCGATGTCGCCGATATCGTAAAGCCGCTGGTCTTCCCAATGGCTTATTTTGAGGTCGGTCAGGATGAAAAAGGCGAGACGCAGGCTCTGGCCTGTTATGATTTCAATGAGGAAAAGCTTTTCGAAGCGTGCGGTGGGCAACGCCCCGATATGATTATCATTGATGGGCCGACCGGCGGCGGGGCAGGCGGGTTCCCGTTTGCGCGTATGCTGACCGCGCCGATCCTCTCGCAATATGCCATGCCGGGGGCGCTGATCTGTATGGATGATGCCTATCGCGATACGGAGATCAAGGAAGCGCAAAGCTGGATACAAAGCGAAACGGTCAATGTCTTGGGTATCAAGGCTGTCGGCAAAGGCCTGATGATGGGGCTGGTCAACGAAAACGCCGCAAACGCGTTTTAGAGATAGCTCTTATTCTCTTATTAAATTTTCTCAAAAACAAGAAAACCCGAATGAAGATTCCTTCTCCATTCGGGCTTCCTGTGAACTGCAGTTGGTTCCATTCACATCCGTTCTGGACCGGTCCGTTTGCAGTTGTTCAGGGTGTAAGGCTTTGGAGGTTAGGGAATAAATGGAGGGTAGCCATTTGCCCAAAACCCTAAACCCTTAATCAAACCGGCCTTTTGGCGTGCCTTATTCGCTCGCGCTCAAGGCCGGTGATTATTCTTTATCTTTGCTCCTATCCTTAACGCAGGCTCAAGAGATCCTGTGTCATCTGGTCAACTGTGTTGATCGTTCGCGTTCCCGCGCCAAAGGCACGTTGTGCGATAATCAACCGCGCAAATTCATCAGCCAGATCAACGTTGGAGGCTTCGAGCGTTGACGGCTCAACAAATCCTGCACCGCCCGTTCCGGCTCTGCGAAGGTTCTCTTCGCCCGATTCTTCGGTTTCAGAGTAGGCCGTTCCTGACACTTCTCTGAGGCCGTTTGCATTGGCAAATGTAATCAACGGAACTTGGTATAATCTCGCTGAAGCACCGTTGGAGAACCGTGCGACGACGAAGCCTTCGCGGGTAATTTCAACGCCTGTCCGCAAGCCCAGCTCTGCGCCGTTCTGATCGGAGAAGATTACATCATAGTTACCGGAGAATTGTGAAAATCTCTCGATATCAATGCTGAAACTCTGTGGCGCTGAGCCGTTGCCCCAAATGATATTCGACAGGTTGATGTCCACATTGCCTTGGCTGTCTTGGGCGGCGTTGATCGTTCCGTCACCGTTGAAGTTCAGCAAGCCGTTGGAGATCGTGTTGCCGTCAGGGTGAATGATGCTCAACTGCCACCAGCCGCGGCTGTTATATTGCACATCGCCTGGATTGTTACGGTATGACGGGAAGTTTCCGCTGCTGTAAGGCGGTGTATCGGTCGGTAATCCGTTATCATATTCAGGGCCTGACAGATCGTTCGATTCAAAGTTTCCGGCAGTTAATCCCAAATTGCCGAGCGATGTTCCCGCACCGACATTGGCCAGTGTGATGAATTGCGTTGCGCCGCCTGTGTATTCGGTGCGCTGTATCACAAGCTCACCACGGTTACTGAGGAATGCTGTTGCACCCGGAACGTTGGCATTGATATCGGTGATGATATCGGAAATCGTTCTGACTACGACATCTTCCGTCCCTGATGTACCGCTGGTTGGTACGGTGTCAATCTCGTAAACCCGGTCAGGGCCACCGTCAACGGAGACAGTGAATTGCTGTCCGTTGATCGCACCGAGATTGCTGACCAGAGATGTCGTCGCCGAGAGCGAGCCGATTGAGCCGGCGGCCGTACCCATCGGGCCGAATGTCTTGGTGTAGTTCAGCGTGATTGTCTGTGGTGACCCAAGCGCATCGTAAACCGTCAAGCCACGCGAGAAGTCGACCGCTGATGTCAAAGCATCAGATAATGTCTTATCGGCCTCGGTTGCATCAAGGTTAATCGCCAGCTGGGCTGATGTTGTCGGGCGTGTCAATCCACCGAGGAAGGCCACATCCGCAGGAACAAGCGATACAAGGTCACCCTGATTGGCGGGGAGATTGCCGTTCGCATCAATCGGCCATGCATAGAGTACGAAGCCCGAAGCGTTACGGAGCAAGCCCTGCGCATCTTCGGAAAATTGTCCGGCGCGGGTGTATAAGAATTCCTGTCCGAAATCGTTGGAGCGTTTAACAGGAAAGAAGCCGTTTCCGGAAATCGAAGCATCGGTTGAGGATGCGGTCTGCTGGAGCGAGCCTTGTTGATCAACACGCTGCAATCTGTTCACCGATACAGTTCCCGGTGAATAGCGTGACGAGCGCCCTTCGGTTGTAACCAGCGATTGGAAGGAAGCTTCCGAGCGCTTAAATCCGGTCGTGTTCACGTTGGCGATATTGTTCGAAATAATCGCCGTGTTCTGGCTCTGCGCGAACAGCGCCGACACACCGGTAAAGAGTGATCCAAATAGTCCCATTTTTTAGTCTCCTTTTTTATAAAGAGTTGAAGCGGTTGAAGTTGAGGTTGCGGTTTTAATTAAGGTGATGGCTGAGCGTTTGATCATCGTTTCAACCTCACCAGATTCTGTGTCATTTCATCGACGGCGCTAATGACCTTGGAGTTCAATCCGAACATCCGTTGATGGATAATCAGATCACTAAACTCCCCTGCGATATCGACATTTGAATTTTCTAACGTAGAGCCACTGATAAACCCTGCGCCGCCTGTTCCGGCTGCGTGCAGTTCCGGTAGGCCGGAGCGATCAGAGAGCGAGAAGATCGTGCCGGATTGCTCGATCAAGCCATCGGGATTGACAAAGTTCGCAAGCGGAATGCGGTAGATCGGCACTTTTTGCCCGTTCGAAAATGACATGACCACAAAGCCGTCATTGTCGATGGAAATTCCTGTGCGCTGGCCAATCGGCGCGCCGTTCTGACCTGCCTGAATGACATTATATGTGTTGGCGAATTGGCTGAAATTCGTAATATCGACGGTGATCGGCAATTCATCGCCCGTGATCGAAAGATCAAAATCAATCGGCGCGCTGCTCAGGTCAATCGTCATATTGCCGCTGGCGTTCGGAACGCCGTTCAAACGTCCGTTGCCGTCAAAATTCAGCAAGCCGCGACGCAGTTCAACCATATTGCCGCTGGTCGGATTGGCGGGGTCGGGGATCATCAATGTGACTTCCCACCAGCCTTGCGTATTGGGATTGGCCGTATTGGCAAAGGCGGGGAAATCGCCTTGATCGTCATAAGGCGCAGCCGCGCCGCCGGTAATATCATAAAACGGGGCATAGCTGAAATCACCATCCACAGGGTCGGGGATCAGGTTAAAGCCTGTGCCTGAAAGAACGCTTGGGGCGCTCGCGCTGACATCGAGGGTTTCGGACGGCAATACCGATTGCACCAAAAGTTGGCCGTTGCTGTCTATGCGTGCCTCGAATTGTCTTTGACCGCTGCCGTCAACGAAATTGTTGATGACGTTGCGTAGATCCTGAACGGTGTTGACCTGATTGAGTGATAAATCCGCCGCGCCATTCACAAAGGTCATTGTGAGCGTTTCGGTATTATTGGCGATGGTGAATGTATCGCCCGCTGTGATCGCAGGGGTCGGGCCGTTCGGGTTGTCGACCATCACATCGGCATTGGCAAACGGCACATTTCTGTTGGTAACGAATTGCGCCATCGGGCCTGTGATTTTGCGGAACTGGAAATCAACTTGGTGTTGCCCACCGAGATTATCATAGACCGTTACCGCTCTTGAAAAATTTGCAGGTTGTGCAGATACGGGCAATGTCTGCGCGGGAACGAGCCTGTGCGGATTGATTGCGCGGTCGGCGGCATCAAGATTAAGCGAGAGATCAATACGGCTGGTCGGCACGGATTGGGTCTGGAACAGGCCGACCTCTATCGGAACAAGGCTTGAAGGGTCATTGCCGCCGCCGATAGTATTACCGTCAGAATCGACTTGCCAACCATAAAGGAAAAATCCTGCGGAGTTGCGCAAATAGGTGTTCTGGCTTTCGCGGTCAACGAACTCCCCGAATTGGCCGTTGCGGGTGTAAAAACTCTCGCCGCCGGGCGTAAAGGATTTGCGGACGACAAAAAATCCGTTTCCGGTAATCCCCGCATCAAGCGTGGAGGAGGTTTGCTGAATGCTGCCTTGCTGGGAGGCTCTGAGCAGCTTGGAGGCTTCAACGCCGCCGCCGACATTCTTGGTGGTGAACAGGCTGTTGGCGACAATATCCTTAAAGGCCGTGTCCGAGCGTTTATAGCCGACCGTGCTCATATTGGCGACGTTCTGGGAGGTCACCTGCGTACCACGCGCCGCGGCCATCATGCCGCTTGTGCTGGTAAAGAGTGATCCGAAAAGTCCCATTATTGCTGTCCTCTGTTTTAGTCTTTTGTTTTGTGTCTTATGTTTGTTTAGCCGTTATCAGTATCGTCGTTATCGTTATCGTCATCGTTTCCGCCGTTGTCACCGTCTCCGACATTATCGTTATCCGCGACCGGAGGTGGTGTCGTTGGCGGTGTCGTTGAGGCTGCTGCTCCGACGCTGACATTCAAGATGTTGCCGACGGATACGGCCCTATCCCCTACGATTGCAAAAATCGCGCCATTTTGTGTTTCAATGCCTGAAACAACGCCTGAGACGACGGTTGAGCTGCCGACGGATTTCTTCTCGCTATCGAGAGCATCAATCCGAATTTCATAAGTTCCGGCGGGCATCATCTGCCCTTGCTTGTTGCGCCCATCCCAAGAGAAATCATGACTGCCGACGGTTGTTTTGCCGTTTTCTTCATAGATGATCTCGCCGGCTTCATTGAGAATGCGGATTTTTGCTTCCAGCGCATTGTCATCGAGCGCATATTTGATTGTGTTGGGATTTGTGCCGTCATGGTAGAATTCGCGGGAGAGATAGCTCGCGGTTTTACCGACATAATTCAAAGACGAGCTGAAAGAATTGCCGAGGCTCAGCGCCACGAGGCTATCCAGCTTCTGGTTGGTGTTGATCTGCTGTTCCACACCCGTAAAGGCGACAAGCTGGTTTGTGAACTCCGTGGAGTCCATCGGCGATAGCGGGTCTTGGTATTGTAGCTGAACGGTCAGCAATGTCAGGAATTGGGCAAAATCTTCCGCCAGCTTGCTGCTGGAAGATTCAGTATTTTGCTGTTGCTGCATCGCCGTTGAAATCGTTACATCGCCTACCATTTGTTTTACTCCTCAAAAAAATTCATCTTTGTTGTTTGTCGATCTGTGCTTTGCCGTTCATATTTGCCGCACCCACTAGGCAAAAATGTCATAGCGCGTGAAGCCTGTTTCCGGATCGATATACCAGTTCATTGTTGTTTCAATTGTTTCCAAATCGCTTTCGTTGTCCTCACCCTGTCCCGTAGGATTGCGGCTTCCGTCATGTTTTCCGTCTTGTGAGAAATCCTGATTGTCCTGTGAGAGATTAAAGCTCAGGGAGTTCTCATCGGTTTCCAATCCTGCCTCTTGCAAGGCGCGTTCCAAAATTTGTGCATCCCGTTGCAGCATCACAAAAGTTTCCGCTTTTTCGATGGTCAGAACGGCCTTGATGGCGCTGTCCTTGCCGAAGCTCATTTTGACCTCGACCCGTCCCAATTCAGGTGGATCGAGCAGCAGCGTGATATTGCGCGTTTCACCGCTGGCGGCGGCCTTGTTCATGCTCATTGCGACCATTTGTGTGCCGGGGTGAGGGTGCGCCGCGCCATGGCTTTGTGTTGCAAGCGAGGTCATTGCGGCAAGCGAGCTTGTGATCGCTTGTCCGCCAGCGCCCAGACCCATCATGTTTAACTCGCTGGAGGTGAATTCACCGCTGGTGAGCAGCCCGCCCATTCCTGAGAATGACCAGTTTTTGAGCACGCCATTCTGGATAGCGTTTTGCGTGCCTTGATTGACGGGGGCATTCGCAAGTCCTTGGCCTGCGCCGATACCGTTCCCCGCGCCCTTACCGAATTTTTGCGCCGCTAAGCCGTCACTCTCGCCCAGTGCCTTGAGCGATTTGGCATCCTTCATAAAGCCGCGGAGATTGTATTCAAAATCATCAAAGTCCTCGCCGCCAGCAGGAGTAGGGGCGTATCCGCGTGCATCAGGCTTCGTATTTACATTGAGCGCATTAAGCTTTGCCAACTCGTTCTTTTGCCCAAGAAAACTTTCGCCCTTTGCCAAATTTTGTTTCAAAGCTTTGGCGTTGTCATTCTCACCGCTCAGCCCCGCGCCTGTAATCAGGATTGATTTGCCTGTAATCACGTAATCCTGTTTGGCTTTGGGCGGCAGGATATTCACAAGCCCGATCAGAACACCATCAAACGGAATAGCGTCACTATTTTCAACGTCTTGCTCTTGCACTTGCCCGTTCAAGATATTCTGAACGGTGTCTTTTAACGCCGTGATCTGTTCCGGCGTCATATCGGTCAGCAGCATTTGCCCTTGGCTGTCATCACTGCCGATGATCTGTTCGATCTTTTGCCAGATGCGGTGCAGGTTGTTTTTCGCAGGGCGGCTTAATGCGCTTTCGTCATCAATCAGGAAGGATTTCGTCGTCAACGGCAAAGCGGGTTTTTTCTCCGCTTCGGCGATCAGCACTTCGCTGCCTGGAAGGATATTCGTATCTGTATTTTTGTGAATATCAACAACCTCGATACTATCTTCCGTTAGCGTGGCGTTATCCGAAAATGTTTCATAAGCGCCGGGTTCGAGATTGTTCAGCTCCGTTGCGATCATATCCATTTTAATCTCGGCGCTTTCGGCACTTATTATGCCCTTCATATCGCTTGCACCGTCCGTATCGGAGAACGAATGATCGCTTTGCTCCGATTTTTCCTGCATCCCGTTCAGCGCCACTTGCAAGAACAGGTCGAAAAACGCCAGATCAGCATTCATCGTCGCTGCGCCCTGTTTACCGTTCCATTGCGATTGCGGCGCTGCGCTTTGTGCGCCCGTTTGCAGTGTGAAGAATGGATTGATGCTCATGATGTGCTTTCCGTTCTGTTTGTGTTTTTGTTTTTCCGTTTTCGTTTACGTTTTCGTTTAAACCGTTTCGCTGATGGAACCGGTGGTTATCCGCTTGATGTCATCAACGCTCATTTTGCCGTGCGCGGTATAGCTGGTGACGCGCTCTTGCTTGACGGCATCTCGTGCCGCTTCGCGTAATGTGCCGCCAAAACGGTCAACCGCTTTTTGCATGCGCTCCAGAGATTTCAGGTTCTTATTCGCCAGCTTGGAAAAATCGGCCTGCATTTTCTCCAATGATTTTTTCAACTCAGGATCAGCCGATTTCATTTCATCCTTGCGCGCCAACATCTGATAAACGCCGTCTTGGTAATCCAGAGCGGCGGCAACTTTTGCCTGCTGCAAAGCCATGAAGCCTTTGCTGTCGGAACGCTTGAGCGCGTTATTCTCCTCTACGAAAATTTCATGCAGGTTGCGGATCGTATCGATCATTTCCTGTATCGCTTTTTTCGGATTGGCGGATAGGCGCATGGTTTGGCGGGCGGCAATATCAAGACCGCCTGCGGCATGCTCGTCATGTGTGAAATGTGTGGGGGTGTTTGACATGGTTATGCTCCGTTGCCTTGTGATACGTCGTATGATGTTTCATGTGGTTCGCCATGTGTGTCAGGGAACTCAACGGCGTGAGTCTGGCCGATTTCCTGAGCGCTCAGCAGCGTGTTTTCGGTTTTCTTGAGCGCCTTGCCCTCGATCTGGCGAATGGTGCGATTGTTGATACGCACATTTTCGCTTAGCTGTCCTTGCAGCTTTTCCAAACGGTCGAGCAATCCGATATCGGCATTTCTGAAGTCGGAAAGCCGTGTGCGAAATTCCTGCGAGAGCCTGATATAACGCTCTGAGAGGATCGTTTTTTCATCCTGCAAAATTGCAAAGCTCATCATGTCATTCTTAGCGAGGTGTTGTGCTTCTCGCTCGGAAACATCAATCAGGCCTTCTGTTGTTTTGATAACGGCCTTCAGCGCCATGGCGGCATCAGCGGGGAGGAGTTGCTGCTCGGTCGCGGTGATAGCGGCCTTGATCGTTGCACCGGCTGCGCTTGCATTTGCGCCTGCGTTTGCGTGTGTGTCGATCTGGTCGTTATGTGTTTGAGTGGTCATGATTATAGCTCCTCTTCTTCTTTTTGGTATGCGTGGGTTTGTGGTTCTATGTTTTGTGAGTCTAATTCGGGTTCAATATCGATGACGGGGAGGGCGCTGCTATACTCATTCTGCTGCGCTTGGGCGCGTGATTGCGCGTTGATAAGCTCGGTCTTTACGACATCGGCAATCCCGATACTGTGCTGTTTTGCAATCGCCTTGCCGTACTCATCAAGCATCATGCTGCGGAAGATTTCCTCGGTCTTGCCGCCGCCGAACAGCCCGTCGGTTTTAATCCCGTCAAACATCGGCTTGAGCATTTCGGCGATAAACAGGGCTTCGAACTCTTCGGCCTTTTCGGTAATCTGCGAGAGCTTGCGAGTCTCGGCGATATTGCGCTCCAGCTCGCTTTGCTTGACCTTGGCTTGGGCGGCGTGCATCAGCGCAACTGTCGTATCATTGCCCGCGCCGCTGCCGATATAGGGGTTGTTCATAGTCATCAGATCACCTCAATTTCGGCCTGCAGAGCGCCGGCGGCTTTGATGGCCTGCAAGATGGTGATGATATCGCGTGGCTGCATCCCCAGACCGTTCAGGCCAGTCACGAGGTCTTGCAGTGTCACACCGGTTTCCAGCGTCGAGAGGCGGACATCATCGCCCTGATTGACCTCAAGCTCGGTGCGCGGTACGACCACGGTTTCGCCTTGCTCCGCGAACGGGTTGGGCTGTGAAACCTGCGGCGTTTCATTGATGCGGATGGTCAGATTGCTCTGGGCAATCGCAACCGAGCTGATCCGCACATCCGCGCCGATCACGATTACGCCTGTATTCTCGCTGATAACAACGCGGGCGATCTGGTCGGGCTGGACGGGCAGTTGCTCAATATCGGTAATCAGATCAACGATAGAGCCGTCATAGCTGTTTGGACGTCTTAGTACGACACTGGCGGAATTTTCAGCCGTGGCAATGCTGGAGGAGGTAAAGCCGTTAATCGCTTGGGCAATGCGGCGCGCCGTTGTGAAATCTGGGTTTCTCAGGGCAAGGCGCACTTGCTGTAAATCGGCAAGTTGGAAATTGATCTCGCGCTCGACAATCGCGCCGTCGGAAATGCGACCTGCTGTCGGGATATTTTGCGTCACGCTGGCGGCATCGCCCTGTGCGGCAAATCCGGCAATGCTGATCGGGCCTTGTGCAACGGCGTAAACTTCACCGTCAGCGGCCAAAAGCGGGGTTACAAGCAATGTTCCGCCGCGCAAATCCTTCGCATCGCCAAGGGCGGATACGGAAACATCAATCCGCGCACCCTGATTGGTGAATGGCGGCAGCGTAGCCGTCACCATAACGGCGGCAACATTTCCGGTATTCAGATTTTCGCCCAGAATGCTCACGCCCATCCGCTCTAACATCGCAATCAGCGAGCGCTCGGTGAAGGGGGAGTTATTGAGCTTATCGCCCGTTCCGTTCAATCCGACGACAAGACCATACCCGACCAGCTGGTTATCCCGCACGCCTTCGATATTCACAATATCCTTGATGCGTGAGGTTTTGGCTTCCGGTGCTGTGATAGGAAAGCTCAGGCCGATCAGCGCCACAAGCGCAATCGTTATCGCTCTGGCGGCAGATTTCATCCCGGTTCTTACCGAGGATCTGGTGGCAGCGTTGTCTTGTTGTTTTGACATCTTTTTTACCCTTATCGTTGTGCGTTTTGTGTTCTGTGCAAATTCCTTGCCGTATATGAACGGATTGACGCAACACTGTGCTATGCGAATGGCGTGCCAGTTTTTGTCCGAAGCCTGTCCGAAGCGTTTGCAGAGGCGGGGGAGGGCGCAGTTTTTCAATAAAATCAAGAAAATTTTTTGCAAATCGGCGGGTAAAACTTTCCTGATTCCCGAAAAAATTGTGCTATACTAAGGGGAGTATAGATTTTTGAAACAACGTATCTTTTTATCTGTTTGGCATATCATGAAAATTCAAGGTCCCGGCAAAACAAGCGCTCCATCGAAATCCGGCAAAGCCTCTGGCCGCTCTTCGGGTGATGAGAGTTTCGGCGATTTTATCGCCCGCGAAACCGCCTCCGCGCCCGCCGCCAGCACGACCAAAAGCATTGCCCGTGTTGATGCGTTGCTCTCTGTGCAATCTGTCGAAGACCCCACCGCCCGCGCCGCTAAAAAACGGGTGCGCCAGCGCGGTAATGATATCTTGCAGGAGCTGGAAAAAATCCGCATGGCCATGCTTGGCGGGACATTGACGGTTGGTCATATGATTGATATTGCCGATGTCGTCTCCTCACATCGGGAAAAAATTTCCGATCCCGTTCTGACCGCGATTATCGATGAGATCGACTTGCGGGCGCAGGTTGAGCTTGCCAAAATGAAATTTGCCATGGATCGCCGCGCCGCGCATTGATTTTCCTGCACTGACCATCTTTAAATCTTCTGTAAATTATAATTCTGCTTGTTTTGGCAAAGTCACTTATTTATAGTTCATATCCTTATAGTGACGTTTGAATAAGGGATTTTCAAAATATGAGCCAAGCCAATAGCGTTATCGTGCCGCAAGATTATGAGCCTGAAAAGGACAAGGGGAAATTCATGAACCCTGTCATGAAGGAATATTTCAGGAATCAGCTTTTGCTATGGCGCCGCGAATTGCTCAATGAATCGCAAGAAACAATTGCCAATACGCTACAGGGGACGGAGCTGCAAAAGCCCGATCTGGCCGACCGCGCTTCGGCGGAAACCGATCACGCGCTGGAGCTGAGAACTCGCGACCGCGAACGTAAACTCATCAACAAGATCAATCAGGCGATCCAGCGGATTGATGATGATGAATACGGCTATTGCGAGGAAACGGGCGAACCGATCTCGATTGCCCGCTTGAAGGCACGTCCGATTGCGACCCTATCCCTTGAGGCGCAGGAGCGTCACGAGCGTATGGAAAAAACCCACCGCGACGATTAGGTCTAGCTAAGATTTTTCTTCCGTAATCCTGAGCGTAAGCGAAGAATTACGTTGTTATGAACCACAGAGGTACAGAGTCTTTTAGAGGTCACAGAGTTTTTTGAATAATTCTTCTCTGTGTACTCTTTATTACTCTTTCATCTCTGTGGTGAAAAATATCCTTTGCTTATGCTCAGGATGACAAAAAGATGGTTTAAGAATAACGCCCCAAATTTGTCATCGCCTGAATTGCTTGAGCAATTCTAAGGCGATCCAAAATTCATCGAAATGGATTCCCCTAGAATTTTTGAAGTAAAAATTCGGGGAATGACAATTCCCCAAAAAAATACGGCGCTCAGGCATAAAGCTGTGAGCGCCGTTTGCAGTTGGCGGGTAAAAAACTTTTGATCGTGTTTTGTCGTGCGTTGATAAAAACGCAGACGGCAAAACGCTTAGAACGGGAAGATAATGTCGTAAAGCTGCTGGCCGTAGCGCGGTTGCTGCATATCGGTCAGGTGGCCTTCGCCGCCATAGACAATGCGCGCCTCGGCAATCTGGTCATAGGAAATCGTGTTGCCGACCGAAACATCTTGCGGACGGATCACGCCATTGACCTGTAAAATACGCTTTTCGAAATTGACCAGAACTTCCTGACGGCCATGGATGGCCATATTGCCGTTGGGCAGGATTTGCGTGATAATCGCCGCCAGTCTGACGGTGATTTCCTCTTCACGCTCAACCGCGCCTGTGCCGCGATAGCTTGAGCCTGCACCGCCATCAACAAGGCGTGTATTGTCAACCGCTTCGGGCAAGATACGGTTCAAGGATTGCTCGATCCCCAGCAGGGCATTGAGCGCCGCATTCTCATTCGATGTGCGGGTGCGTGATGTTGTGTTATCAAGCGAAGCCTCATCCTTAATGTCGATCATAACGGTGATGATATCGCCGACATCCGAAGCGCGCTGATCTTTGAAAAAGGTCTGGCGATCCGAAGCCCAGAGCGAATTCATCTGTGTTTCGGATTTTTTCGGGGCAGGCATCGGCAGGCTCACAGGTTGGAAATCTTTGGCCGCCATCGGGTTGCTGATCGGTGACATGGCCGGCGGAGCGCCGATATTGGAGATACGGTCAGCCGCGCCGCAGCCGATCAGCATCGAGCTTGATACTAGGAGCAATGTAAATGTTTTGAGTTGCTTTTTCATGGGTTACCTCGCCAAATTTTTTGTGTTGTTTCTGCTGTGTTGTGTTGTTGTTGGTTCGTTAGATGTTGTTGGTTCGTTAGATGTTGTTGGTTCGTTAGATGTTGTTGGGTTTTGTTTGTTGTTAAGGGGTATTGATTGGTTAAAAGCTTTGCACCTGCACTTCTTTTTCAGCGCTGACAATCGCCTGAACGGTGCGGTTGCTGGCGGCGTTTACCACGCGGATAGCGTCGCCTTTTGCGCCGTTCTCAAGGGCGCGGCCAAGAGCGGTCAGCTCTAAAGAACCGCTTTTGAAGACCATCGTAATCGTCTCGCCGCGGCGGATGATTTGCGGCAATTCAATCTCGGCGGTGCGGACGGGCTTGCCGGGGACAATCATGCGGCGCGGTGTTGTGCCGATCAAATCGCTGCTATCGAGCAAGATATCATGCTGCAAGGTCGATAAGCGCATCGGAATGTAATGAATATCGCTGGCCTTGATGGTCATGCCGCTGCGCATTGAATGCTTGAGCACAGGCACATGGGCGATCGGGTGGAGCGTGCCGGAAACATTGAGCGTCTGCAGGGCATTATTGGCCGAAGGTGCGCTGATTGTCGCTTCAAAGCGGTCGGTTTGCGGGTCGATATTCAAATTGGTGATGTCAAAGCTCGGGCTGTAATCATGGGGCAGAATGATCTGCGCCTGTGCGCCGTTGAAACTGACCTCATATTCGCCGTTCAGCCCTGTATCGCGGAGCGCCCGCATCAACGAGGCTTCGATACGGTCTTTGGAGATAACCGTGGCCGCGCGTTGCAGAACGATCTGCTCGGCCATGCTCGATGGCCGCCAGGGCAGGTTCATCGCTACGGCAATGCGGCTCAGCGTTCTGGCGTTCAAAACCATATCGCTGCCGGGTCTGGGGGCGGGGCCAAGCACCTTATCGCTATTGGCGGGGAGATCGTGGAAAATATCGCCCAAGGTGATGACATTGCCCTCGATGACCGCATTGTTGCGCAAATGCACGGCATGCGCGGAGTTGCTGAGCACGATATACAAAATCACCGCAATCAGCATCACGGAAAGCCGTGTCATTATCGTTGGTAGAATTGGTAAAAGTAACAGTTTCATGGCCCTAACCTCCTGTTTCCTGCATTGATGTGTTACGCCCGCGCTTATCTCAGCTGACCTGCGACCTGCATCATCTCATCCGAAGTCGAGATAATATTCGAGTTCATCTCATAAGCGCGCTGCGCCGCGATTAGCCGCGTAATTTCCTCCACGACATTGACGTTGGATTGTTCCAAAGCGCCCTGACGGATCGTTGCGAACTGGTTCTCACCGGGATTGCCGTTGATCGGCGCGCCGGAGCCGGGGGTCTCAAGGAATAAATTATCGCCGATTGCTTCAAGCCCGACTGGGTTCACGAAAGAGGCAAGCTCAAGACGCCCGACATTTTGCAAATTGACCTGACCCTCAACGCGTACCAGCACTTCGCCGGTTTCGTTGATGTCAATGCTCAAGGCGTTGTTCGGCACGGTAATGCCGGGTTGTACCTGATAGCCCTGAACGGTCACAAGCTGGCCGTTTTCATTAAGCTGGAACGTGCCGTCGCGTGTATAGGCGGTGTCACCGTTCGGAAGCTGGATCTGGAAATACCCCTCTCCGGTCAAGGCCAGATCAAGCGGGTTTTCGGTAATCTGGATCGCGCCTTGCCCCGTCATGCGGTAGACAGCGCCCGTTCTCACCCCAAGGCCGAGCTGGATACCCGAAGGAACGGTCGTCCCCGCATCAGAGGAGGTCGAGCCGGGGCGGGTGATGTTCTGATAAATCAGGTCAAGGAATGCCGCGCGCTGGCGCTTATATCCCGTTGTGCCCATATTGGCGATGTTGTTGGAAATCACGTCAACATTCATCTGTTGAGCCATCATCCCTGTTGCGCCTATATCGAGTGATCTCATTGTTTTTCTCCTTGGTCTTTTTTCAAATGCGTTAATTTACAAATTGTTCTGATTGTTCTGATTGTTCGAATTTTATCCTGCACGTGTCAGTTTCTGGATCGCGTTCCGCAGCCGCTCATTTTCCTGCTGCAAGGCTTGCTGCATCGATTGATAAGAGCGCGAAACCTCGATCATATTGGTCATTTCCAAAATCGAATTGACGTTCGAGCCTTCGAGATAACCTTGCTGAACAGTTGTTCTTTGCGGCGGCAACGGCGCGGCATCGGTGATATAAAGGTTATCGCCGAATTGTCTGAGCTCTTGGATGTTTTCAAATTCGACAATCTGCAACTGCCCGATCTGGCCGTCTTCGGTCGAGATAACGCCGTTGCGGTCAAAAATAATTCTATTGGCTTCGGCGGGGATCGCAATCGGCGCGCCGCCCGCATCCAGAACCTGATCGCCCGCTTGCGTTTGCAGCGTGCCATCCTGACCGAGGCGGAAATTTCCGGCGCGGCTATAGGCGGTATCTCCGGCTTGCGTTTGCACCGCGAAAAATCCTTGGCCGACCAACGCGACATCAAACGGATTGTCGGTTTGCTGCATCGGGCCTTCTTGAGCGCTCATATATTGACCGCGATCATAAACGAAAGAGAGCCTGTCCTCTGCGCCGCGCGGCTTGGTCATGTATTCAGAGAACAGCATATGCTGGCCGCGATAGCCGGGGGTTGTCATATTGGCGATGTTGTTGGCGATGGTCGTCATATTGTTCCGCAGAACCATTTGACGGGACAGACCGAGATAAATACTGTTTTCCATAGCGATACTCTTTCTTTACCCAATGTGTTTTTCGAAGATCGTTGTAACTTGTGCCTTCGTCGGTTTGGATATTGCACAGAGCGTGCCATATTGATTTTTCGTTTATTTTCAGTAACTTGTTGTTGTGAAGGGCAGCGCCTCCCCGCGCCGTTCTTAGATGATTTGTGGGCGCTTATCATGCCTTGGGGCAATTTTTTCCCTGCCCGCGCTCGGGTCGGTTTCCATCCATCCGCATCCATAAATGCAAATAAATTGCACGAAAATGGCCTTCAGGGATGTTGAGCATTTGTAAACGGCGCAGAATGATTTAATATAGAATATGGGGTTGTTTTATTTTGCCTCATATCTGCGTTTGCCAATCAATTTATAACTCTAATATCTATTTATAAAACGGGTTTGATCCATGTCTGATGAAGAAAGCAACCAAGCATCCGCCGAAGGCCAGGAAGACGGCGAAGAAAAAGCAGAATTTAGCGCCAAAAAGCTGATCTTGTTTGTGGTCGTGCCGTTGGTGTTGCTTGCCGGTGTCGGCGGCGGGCTATATTTTTCGGGGATGCTGGATTCCTTTATCGGCAAGGGCGATGAGCAACATGAAGGCGAGGAGGGCGGCGCTGCCCATGCGCATGCTGCGCCCGTATCGACCAGCGGCCCTGCGGCCTTTGTTGAAATCCCGACAATGATCGTCAATCTGAGTGAGGATGACGGCACGCCGCGCTTTTTAAGGCTGACGGTGCAGCTGGAGCTGAAAAACCCCGCGGATGCGCCGCGTATCGAGGGCGTTATGCCGCGTGTGATCGACCAATTCCAAACTTACCTGCGGGAGCTGCGCGTGCGTGATCTGCGCGGCTCGGCGGGAATTTACCGCCTGCAAATGGAACTTTTATGGCGCGTTAATCAGGCTGCCAGCCCGATTGAGGTCAAAGATGTTCTATTTCAGGAAATTTTGATTCAATAATGGTATAATAAGAGTAACGGCATGCTTTTTGCGTAAAGGATACAATAAAAGTCAAAATAGCGTGAAAACCAGATCAGGATGACCAAATGAGCGATACATCTACGGATGAGCTTGAAAAGATGAGCGACGAAGAAAAGGAAATGCTTTCCGAATGGGAAGGCATGACCGATTCTGATGATGGTGATGCTGTGCCGCAATTTGATGCGGGTATGTTTGATGATGATGGCGGCGGAACGCGCATTCTCAATCAGGATGAAATCGACTCCCTGCTCGGATTTGATGATGACAGCATGATGCAGGCCGAAACTTCGGGCGTCATGGCTTTGATCAATTCGGCGATGGTCAATTACGAGCGTCTGCCGATGCTCGATATCGTTTTTGACCGTCTTGTGCGCTTGATGTCGACATCTTTGCGGAATTTGACGTCGGATAACGTCGAAGTCAGCCTCGATCAGGTCTCGACGGTGCGCTTCGGCGATTATATGAACTCGATTCCGCTGCCGGCGATGCTCTCGGTCTTCAAGGCCGAGGAATGGGACAATAACGGCCTGCTCGTCACCGACTCCGCGCTGATCTATTCGATTGTCGATGTGTTGCTCGGGGGGCGGAAGGGTACGCCCGCCATTCGTGTTGAGGGGCGGCCATACACCACCATCGAAACCAAGCTGGTCGAAAAAATGGTGCAGGTCGGTCTGGGCGATTTGTCTTCGGCCTTTGATCCGCTCTCTCCGGTCAGCTTCTCGCTTGATCGTATGGAAACCAACCCGCGCTTTGCGACAATTACCCAAAGCGGCAATGCTTGCGTTCTGGCGCGGCTACGCGTTGATATGGGCGATCGCGGCGGACGGGTTGAAATCCTTATTCCATACGCAACGCTGGAGCCGATCCGTGAATTGCTCCTGCAGATGTTCATGGGGGAGAAGTTCGGGCGTGACTCGATCTGGGAAAACCACCTGACCCACGAATTATACAAGACTGATGTGCAGCTACAGGCGATTTTGGGCGAGCTGACCTTGCCGCTCAATGATCTGATGAACTGGCGCATCGGTACGCAAGTGCTCTTTAACACGCGTGTGGAGGAGGAGCTGGAGCTACGCTGCGGCCACTTCCCGATGTTCAGGGGGCCTGTCGGACAAAAGCAGGGCAATATCGCCGTGAAGATCGAGAAATATATCCCGCCTGAAAGGGATGATGACGATTAGTGATTTGATGATTTTGGCGAAGAGTAAAACAACAATAACGAGTAAAATATAATGAGTAGCACTGTGTTCTTTTTTCTGATTGATGTACTGGTTTTAACGGGCTTGGCGGTGATGATTTTTTATTGCATCCGTTTGACCAAGGCGCTTAATAATTTCCGCCAGTATCGTCAGGAATTCAACACGCTGGTCTCCGAATTATCACGCAATATCGAGCAAGCCAGCGGCGCAGTCGAAAACCTCAAAAATGCCAGCTTCGAAGCGGGCGAGGATCTGCAAAAGGTCGTCAATAACGCCCGTACGCTCTGCGATGAATTGCAGCTGATGAATGATATGGGCAATGCGCTCGCCAACCGTCTGGAGCGTCTGTCCGATACAGGGCGCTCGGCGCTCAATCAAAAGCCTGATTTTGACAGCGGCAAAGCCCCTGCCGCGAACGGTGCGAATGGCGCAAATGGTTCAAACGGCTCTGCTAAAAACGGCAGCAAACCCCCGCCGGCGTTCTTTATTCAGGATCGCGATTTTGAAGAGGGCGCTGATCCGTCCGAAAACTATATGACCGATGATTTCGCTGAGGATGACGATGATGATGGCGCGGATGCATTCGAAAGCCAATCCGAGCGGGAACTTTACGCTGCGTTGAAAAAGAAAAACGCCCCCAAGGGCAAAATGTTTTAATGAAGAGAAAAAGAAAAGCTGGGCGCGGATTTTGAGCGCAAAGCACCATAACACAATAGATAGATGATAAATGTCTGACAGGTTGAAAATACTTCCATTGTTGATTTTTGTGGCGATGCTGGCCTTTTCGGTGCGGCTCGTTGAGGTCGTTTCGGGCGCGCGCGATTTATCGGGTTCGGCAATGGCGGCTGATGCGGTTCGCCCGTCCGCCGCGCCTAGCCCCGATGAGAGCGCCTTGCGCGACCCTTCCGCTACTGATGAGGATGCGCCCGCACAGGAATTGACGCTGGCCGAGGCGGAAACGGCTGAACCTACAGGGGCTGCGGCTGCGCCTGAAACCACTAAAGGCAGCCCCGCCGCAACAGAACCAAGCGCCGCCACAAACTGGCGCGATGCGTCCGAGGAAAATGTCGACACGTCTTCCGTGACGATGGACATGTTCCGCGATATGTCGGCGCGCCGTGAGGAGCTTGACAAAAGGGAGCGCGCTCTGGGAACACGGGAAGCTTTGCTGAAAGCCGCCGAACAGGAGCTGGACAGAAAGTATCAGGAGCTTGAGCTACTGCGCGGTGAGATCAAAGGGCTGCTGGAGGATCAATCCGAAGAGGAATTGCGCCGCATCGACTCGCTCGTGAAAATCTATGAGGCGATGAAGCCCAAGGAAGCGGCGCGCATTTTTGACACGCTCGATCTGGATATTCTGGTCAAGGTTACCTCGAAAATGTCGGAGCGCCGCCTGTCACCGATTTTGGCGACCATGGATCCTGAACGCGCCCGCACGCTCACGATCATGCTGGTTGAGCAGAAAAAACTGCCTGTTTTGCCGAATTAACGCCGCTCCGCCACGCCGCAAAACCCCTTTTTACATTCGCCTGTATGCGCCCTTTCTGAATTGCTGGAAAGGCAGCGGCGCTTTCTTGTACTCTAGCCATGGTTGTTTCATTTATAAGCGGAGCGGAAAGGAAAGCCATGACAGTCAATAAGGATATGAATGTCCTGATCGTTGATGATTACAGCACGATGCTGCGGATCATACGCAATCTTCTCAAGCAGTTGGGGTTTAACAATGTCGATGAGGCGAGCGATGGCCGCATGGCGCTGGAGCGCATCAATGAAAAGCCCTATGGGCTGGTGATTTCGGACTGGAATATGGAGCCGATGACGGGGCTGGATTTGCTCAAATCCATTCGCCAATCGGCGGCGGGGTATAAGGATATTCCTTTCATCATGGTGACCGCCGAGAGCAAAACCGAAAACGTCATTGAGGCGAAAAAGGCGGGGGCGAATAACTATGTCGTCAAGCCGTTCAATGCCGAAACACTCAAATCGAAAATGGTCAGTGTGATCGGCGAGTTTTAAATTATAAATTGTAATCTGGTGCGGGGCGCAAAACGGCAATGCAGGATAATCTCAAGAAAGACACAGTGCTCAAAGTGATCGAAACCGTTATCGAGCGTTTTGAGCATAAGGCCGAAGTCTCGCGGGAGCAGCTTTTGCAAGAGCTAACGGGGTTGCAGCAAATCATCATTGATGCACGCAACGATGCGCTTTCGGTGCAAAATGTCGCGCAGATTTCCGAGGAGCATATCCCCGTGGCGACCGATGAGCTTGATGCGGTGGTGCTGGCGACGGCGGAGGCAACAGGCACGATCATGGATTCTTGCGAGGCGATTGAGGCTTTGCTCGAAGCGCACGGGCAGGCCGCATTGAGCGCCGCCGTGACGGACGAGATCATCAAAATCTATGAAGCCTGCTCGTTTCAGGATATTACGGGGCAACGTATTCGCAAGGTCGTGGCGGCTTTGGCGAAGATTGAAAACGGTCTGGCCGCGGCCACGCAATTGCTGTTAACGGGGGAGGCGGGCAGCGGCGCTACTGGCGCTACTGGCGCGGGAATAGACGCTGTGAATGCGAAGGCGGGCGTATCCGATACATCTTTGCTAAACGGCCCGCAACTTCCGCAAAAGGCCATGACCCAAAGTGATATTGACCGTATTCTCAAAGAATTAGGTTAGTGTGGGGCGTGAGGCTTACCGTTCTTCTTATTGGGCGCTAAAACTGAGTGTTAAAATTGTGTGCTGAACAGGGGTTTTGACGTTTCCGCGCATCGTTCAATATTTCCCTTGATATTTTAGGAATTAAATCATATCATGGTTTTGGTTCAGGGGCGAATTGCGCCTAGAACTTATCTTTAACGCATTCCGGCGAAAGCCGGAATCTCGGGTTTTTTACCACCAAGACACCAAGTCACCAAGGCCTCAGTGTTATCCCCGCGGCTCTGCGCAGCAGAGCTTTAACGGCGGGGATCTGGGAAAAATTACTAACTCTCAGATAAGGTCCGGATGTCCGCACAAGGCGGGCATGACGGTTGATATTGATTTTCACCACAGAGTTGAAAGAGCTTTAAAAAGAGAACACAGAGAAAATATATTGCAAAACCACTGCGAACTGTAAAAAACTCTGTACCTCTGTGGTGAAAAATACTGTCATTCCCTGAATTTTGCAAAAAATTCTAAGGGAATCCAGTGACAGCCTATGGATCACCTTAGAATTACTGGCGCAATTCAGGCGATGACAGGGGAGAGTTTGGCGGGATGGTGAAAAGAGCAAGTGTGTCATTGCACGGCCTTACCGCCCCGTCATTACACGGTTTATCCGTGTAATCCGCCTTCACTGCCAGCGATCTTTTTTTTATTGTGATTGTTCTCCGGTTTTGCGTTATGTAAAATTTAGATAGCGCAGCCAGAAACAAGTGGGGCGAGTGGGGCAAGTGGGGCGAAATGCCCGTAACTTACTGAAAAATTTAACAAACCTTTCGCCCCACTTAAAGGCCGAGAGTGGGGCGAAACACCCCAACTTTCAGAGGGCTGTAATAAAAAACGCAATCGCGTATTTCATGGATAAATTCACCCGCCTGTAAAATTTTTGTGCTAAAATCAGGATTGGTTTTGTTCAAACAGGATGTTTTTCCGTGGCAAGAGAATTTCTGGGGTTGTCCCTGTTCATCATGTTGCTGTCGTTTTTTATCATTCTCAATGCGATGTCGAAATTTGAGGATGTGAAGTCGCAGCCAGTTCTGAGAAGCCTTGATATGGCGTTCTCTTCGGGGAAAATGGATCGTAAGCAAGAAGCGCCGACCACGATTGAGTATCAGGAGCTCGCACATAAAGAGGGCAGCACGATCGATAAGCTTGAGGCGCTGTTTAACGCGCATATCAGGAGCCTGGACGTCACGAAAAACCGCCTTGGTACGGAAATGAATGTGCGGATGAGCCGTACGGAATTTGAAGCTGCGCTGGATGGAGCGGAGCGCGTGGTTCTTGGCATGGCTGCACGGGATGAGCCGTTTTTATCAACGCTGATTACCTTGGTGCAGAGCGAGGATCTCGGAACACCCTACAGGATGGATATATCCTATCATCTTGGTGAAAACCCCTCAGTTCTAAGGAATGCACAGCCCGAAGTTTTGCGGGAGGTGAGTCGCCGCGTTGCGGGCTATGCTCTGCGGCTGGAGGCGGCAGGTCTGCCGCAGCGGTTTTTCAGTGGCGGGATGGGCGCGTATGATAAGGATATGATTGAGATTGCCTTTGTGCCTTATTTCCCCGTGCAGATCGCAACAGGTACGCTCAGTGCGCGCAGAGAGGCTGAAACGCCATGAATAAAAAGAAAAATAAAGGGCAATCGTCATCCGTTAATCCGCAAGCGAAGCAAGGCGGGCATGAGGAGCAATTCCCCTACGCTTCGCCGCTGCACCCGAAGCCGAAAATGCTCGGCTTTCATAGGGAAATTGAAGACGAAAACCCGCCCGTTTCGACACTATGGCTGGTGACTTTTACCGATGTTATGGCTTTGATGCTGACCTTTTTTGTGCTGCTATATTCGATGGCCGCGCCCGATCAACGCAAATGGTCGGATATGACCGCCTCGATCAATTCCAATTTCAGCAAGTTCAGATCGCCTGAATTTTTGGCGGGGTCCGTAGATTCGATTAATATCGAGCGCATTGACCGCCGCCGCGCCCTTGATTTGCGCTATCTGGCAACGCTCATCCGTCAGGCGCTTGAGCGCGATGGCCGCGATGACGGGATTTTGCTGTTTGTGCAGAACAACGCGCTGGTGATTTCCGTGCCACATAATCTTTTCTTCGAAGCGGGAAGCGATGAAGTGCAGCCCGCAGGCCAGCGTATTTTATTCGAGCTGGGCGGCGCGTTGGAGCGTATTCGCAACGCCATAGAGATTGTCGGCCATGCCGATCCGCGCCCTATAGAACGCAGCGAGATATTTAAATCGAATTGGGATTTGTCGCTGTCCCGCGCCTCCAGCGTTGCCGGAGTGCTGGCCAATGTCGGTTATACCCGCCCGATCAAGGTCAGGGGAATGGCCAGTGCGCGCTATGATGATCTGCCCGAAGATATGCCGGAAGATGAAAAGCTCGACCTGTCGCGCCGTGTTGATATTGTGGTGCTACAAGATGACGGGGCGCGGCGCTCAATCTTCGGGATGGAATTGTAATCGGGGGAGATGGCTATGGATGGGCTGGCGCGGCTGTGGCACTCTAGGGCAATGAAAAGAAAGATGGTGAAATCCTATTCCTCATATTTGCGCGGTTCTGTCTGCGCCGCAGCGCTGCTGGTGGCGCTTGCTGGCGCTCCGCATATAGCGCTCGGCGCGGATGTCGGCGTGAGGGTCGGGGAGCATGACGGCTATACGCGGCTTGTGTTTGATTGGCCGACAAATGCCGGACACGAGATCGTCAATCGCTCAGAGAATGGCTTTGAGGTTGTCTTCACCGCAACGGGCAATGCACTGCAAGATGATATTCGCGGGCGCAATATTGCGGGGCTTGAGATTTTATCAACCGACCCTTTGCGCGTTTTGGTTAAAACGCCGCACGGTTCTTCAAGCCGCAGCTTTGCGGTTGAATCGCGGATTGTCGTTGATATTTATGCGCCTGATAGTTCCTCCTCAGGTGTTGCGGCATCGACCACGGCGGCCAGCTCCCAACTCTCGCCGAATGCGGCCAATCATACCCCCTCAGCCGATGTGAATGTAACCGCTGAAGCCTCCGCAACCGATCAATCAAGTTTGCGCGATGTTCAGCAAGCCTTGCAGGCGATTGGCGGCGGGGTTGATGCGCAGATTCTCAATCCCGATAGGCCGCGCCTCCAAGCCTACGTCAGTAGCGCCGAGGCCGAGATTGTGTCCGAAGCCCAAGCCCAAGCAGCAGATAGTGAAGCAAATGCCGCGCCCGCCACCAGAGGCATTGCGCAACGGGCGCAGGAGCAAATCCGCGCCAATATGTTCTCGCTCAGCTCAACGGCTTCGATTGGTTTGGCGGCATTTGAGGATGCCGGAAAGCTCTGGATGATTATGGATCGCCCTGAATTGGCGGTGCGCCCGCAGGTCAGCGGCCCGAATGCTGCGCAGATCAAAGAGCTTGATTTGATCGAGTTTGAAGGTGGCAAGGCCTTTGTTAGTGCGATGTTGCCCGAAACATATTTGCGGGCGCAAGGCGGCGGGATTTTGTGGAATGTGATATTAAGCCCCGAAACGCCCGAACATCAAGCGCTTGAGCCGATCCGCAGCGATGTTGATAAATTGAAAATCCGCAGCGGTAAAATCACGCTGCCGATATCTTCCGCGCGGAAAGTGCTGAGCGTTCCCGATGCGGTTTCGGGGAGTACTCTCAAGGTCGTGACGGTTGAAGATGCCGGCGCTTATAGCGGTGCGTTCCGCAGCTTTGTTGATTTTGATGTGCTTGCCGCGCCTTTGGGGGTTGCGATTCGCCCGAAGGTTGATGATCTGGAAGTTGCAATTACTCCGCAAGGTGTTGAAATATCGCGCCCGAATGGCTTGAATATTCTTCCGAATGAGCTTGTAACTGGAATTGAACAAGATGATTTTTTCTCTCGCATGGCGCGGGATGAAGATGATCGTCGGATTTTCAATTTTGATGAATGGCGGCTTGGCGGTTTGGGTGCGCTCAATCAAAACCGTACGGTGATTTTATCAAGCATGGGCAATCTTTCGAAAAGCGCGCAAGTTGAAAATCTGATTACGCTGGCGAAGATGCAGCTTGCCAATGGCCGTGGGGCGGAAGCGCTCGGCTTTCTGAGCTATGCGGAAGCCGAAGTGCCTGAACTGGCGCAAAATCCTGAGTTTTTATCTCTGCGCGGTGTTGCCAAGGCGTTTTCATGGAAAACCGATGATGCGTTTCGTGATTTGTCTTCGTCGATCTTGAAAGAGTTTCAAGAAATCGGCATATGGCGGGCTTTCGTATTGGCAGATTTGGGAGATTGGGAGCAAGCGCGGGATATCTTGCCGAATAATTTGCTCCCTATCAAAGATTATCCGCCCGAAATACGTAACCGTTTAGGGATCGTGCTGGCGGAGATTTTCCTGCGGGCGGGGGATGTCGAGCTTGCCAAGGAGATTTTTAACCTCATTGAGCGCGACCGCGATACGCTTAACCTCGCTTATGATGCGGCGTTGCAATATCTCAAGGGCGAGGCGGCGCGGCAGGCGGGGCAGGTTGAGCAAACCAAGGAGCTGTGGCAAGCGCTGGCAGAGGGGAGCGATACGCTTTATCGCGTCAAGGCTGGTCTGGCTTTGACACGGCTTTTGACGGATAAGGGCGAGATAACGCCCGCACAAGCCATCGATTTGCTGGAGCGTTTGCGCTATGCATGGCGCGGTGATGAGCTTGAGGCGCAGGTCAATTACTGGCTGGGGCGTACCTATTTTGAAAATAGCGAATACGTTAAGGGGCTGGCGATTATGCGCGAGGCCGCAACGCTTGTTCCGGGGACGATTTTGGGCAATCGCATTACGGCGGATATGCGCTCGATGTTCACCGATTTCTTTATCGGCGGCAATCTGGAGCAGGTTTCACCGCTGGATGCCGTGGCCGTGTATGAGGAGTTTCAGGAGCTTGTTCCGACAGGGACGCGTGGCAATCAGGTAATTTCAAATCTCGCCGAACATATGGTGCGGGCGGATTTGCTTGACCGCGCTTCGAATTTGTTGACCTACCAGATCGACCACCGTTTGAGCGGCGATGAGGCGGCGAAGGTGGCCACCCGTTTGGCGGCAATTCAGCTTATTGACCGTAACGGCGCGGCGGCGCTGCAATCTCTGACCAAGGCGCAGAATTTCCTCAAGGATCAGCCCGATACGGTGCGCACTGCGGCGCGGATGAATGAGCTTGCGCTGCTGCGGGCGCGGGCGCTTTCGCTCAATAACCGTACGGGCGAGGCGCTGAAAATACTGGAGAATATGACCCCCAGCCCGCGTGTTAATCGCCTGCGCGCCGATATTGCGTGGCAATCGGGCTATTGGGATGATGCGAATTACGCGCTTGAGGATGTGATTTTGGATGAGAATATTTCGCTCAGCCGCGGCCTGTCCGAAGATCATGCAATGCTGATTTTACAACGCGCCGTGGCGCAAAATCTCTCCGGTGATCGTATCGGGCTGGCGAATTTGCGCGAAAAATATGCTGCAGCTATGGACAACACCACAAAGGCGCGGCTCTTTGATGTGGTGACGCGCCCGCGCCAGAATATCGGCTTGGCTGATCGGGATACGCTGCTCTCCGCAGTGTCCGAGGTCGATTTGTTCGGTGACTTTTTGAACACCTATCGGGATGTGAACCCCGCCGCGGGATCGAATTAAGCATAGATTTTTCGAGATATGAAATCGCTACAACCCGCTTTCCGCGCCGGGGGTGACGGGAACGATATCATAGCTCTGGATCAGCGATCCGGCGATGAGATACCAGCCATCGACCAGCACGAAAAAGATAATCTTGAACGGCAGCGAGATTGTCACGGGCGGGAGCATCATCATACCCATCGACATCAAGATCGAGGCCGTCACAAGGTCGATAATCAGGAACGGCAGGAACAGCATAAAACCAATCTCGAAGGCGCGGCGCAGCTCGGAAATCATGAAGGCGGGAATGAGAACCTGTAGCGGCATTTCCATCGATTCTTCGGGCGGCGGTGTTTGCGACAGCTCCAGAAACAGCGTTAAATCTTTCTCGCGCACATGTTTGAGCATAAATACTTTGAACGGATCAACGGTGCGCTGGAAGGCTTCCATCTCGTCAATCTCTTCGTTGACCAGCGGCACAACCCCTTGCTCATAAGCGGCCTTGAAGGTCGGTGTCATAATGAAAAATGTCAGGAACAGCGCCAGAGAGACAATGACCGTATTGGGCGGTGTTTGTTGAATCCCGATCGCCGTCCGCATAAAGGACAGTGCCACCGCAATCCGCGTGAAGGAGGTCATCATAATCAGGATGGACGGGGCAAGCGATAAAACCGTGAGCAGCGCGACAAGCTGGATAATGCGGCCTGTGACCGTTCCATCCTGCTCACCCATATCAATGGTGATGCCTTGCGCCATGGCCGATTCGGGAATGAGCAGCATTGCGGTCGCCACGATCAGTGAAAGGCTGGTCAGGAAATATCTTTTAAAATCAGATTTTTGCGGCAGTTTCTTCACTGTAATTCTCGGCAATCGCAGGTGGCTCTATGTCTGTTGTGACAATAGTTTCCCCATTTAATCCGAGAATGACAAGATGCTGTTTCCGGTCGCATTCGATCAAAATCAGTCTGCGCCGCCCGTCAAGCGGCAGAGATTCAATGATTTTAAGCCGCTTGGCCGACTTATTCACAGGGGTAGCATGACCCAGCCCCAAGCGCTTCATCACCAAGGCCAGCCCGCTCATGAGTCCGATGACGAGCGCAAGCGCCATAATCAGTTGCAAGATTTGTTGAAAGCCTATCAGCTCCATTTTGTTGTCCGTTTTATTTGCTTTATCCGCCTTGTTTGCTCTGTTCGCTCAGCGTGCCTTTATATGTATATATATCGGCTTGTATTCCGCAGCCCATCATCACGATTTTGCGCCCTCGCGCAAGGCTTTTTCGAGCGTATCAAGGCTTTGGATGAGTTTGGCAAGCTGCGGCTGGCAGGCCTTGGCTTGCGGCGCGGGTAGCCTGACGACGGTATTACAAAGCGCCGTGACCTTGTTTTGGATATCCGCCATCGTAAAGTCAGGGGATTTTTGCGCGTTTTGGCCGGCGCTGTCGATCAGGCTACGAATATGCGCAAATTCTTGGTTTATATCGTCCGGAATTTGCGGCGTGTTTGTTTGCGGTGTCGCCGCGTTAGCACTGCTGTTTTCGTTATTTCCTTGATGATCGGTCATGGCGTTTTGCCTTTGGTGTCTGTCGGCGCTTCGGAGGCGTCGAATTTGGCTTCGAACGGGTTAGGTTGGCCGTTGGCGCGGTATATATAAGATAGGATTTGCGCTACAGCCATAAACGCTTCGGAGGGGATGGGGCTGTCTATCTCGATTTTGGCGAGCAATTCGGCCAGATCGCTATCCTCACGGACTTTTATGCCGTTTTCATAGGCAAGGGCGATAATTTTTTCCGCCGTGATGCCCCGTCCCGCGGCGGTGATGATCGGGGCGCGGCGCTTATTTTCCTGCTCCTTGAGGGAAACGGCGGTCTTGCGCTTGGGTATAGGCTTGGCGTTCAGAGGCCTGAGAGTCTCGTCCTGTGTGTTTTTCCGCCCGTCATCATATTCGTCAATCATTGCATGTCCATTTTGGCACGATTTTCGCATTGAGAACAAGGCGGGATAAAAAACCTTATAAAAACCGCAAAAACTATAAAAGAAACCAAAAGGGTAAAAAGCAATGAGCACAGAGAATATGACACTTTTCAGAGCCTTGGGCGCAAAGATGGATTATCTCAATCAGCGCCAGCGGGTTTTGTCGCAAAACATATCCAACGCCGACACGCCGGGCTATAAGCCGCAGGATCTCGTGAAGGTGGATTTTGGCGATGTGCTCAAGAATGTGACGCAGGGCAATGGTGTTCGCGTACAAAAAACAGCGGCGCAGCATATTATGCCGGGCGGTGATATTGATGATCCGCAGGCCAGAAAAATGCGCAAGACCTATGATGTCGCGCCGACTGGGAATGCGGTCATTATGGAAGAGCAGCTGATCAACGCGCAAAGCACCGTCATGGATTACAACCTGATGACCAGCTTGTATCAGAAGAATATCGGCATGATCAAAATGGCCTTGGGCAGCGCGTAATAGAGAAGTAACGGACATAAAGTCAGAGATAAACGGGTAAAAAACAGGAGTTAAAATCATGAGTTCGGAATTGTTAAATGCGATGGCGATATCGGCGCAAGGGATGCGGGTTCAAGGCTCGCGTATCCGTGTGATTACCGAGAATGTCGCCAATGCCGACACAACGGGCGATGTGCCGGGGGCTGATCCGTTCCGCCGCCAGATTATCACCTTCAAGAATGCGATGGATCGTGAGCGCGATGTGAACATGGTGCGCGTTGACCGTATCCGCCCCGATTTCAAGTCTGATTTTCGCTTGCAATATCAGCCCGATCATCCGGCGGCGGATGAGCGCGGCTATGTGAAAATGCCCAATGTAAACACGCTGATCGAGCTTGCCGATATGCGCGAGGCGCAGCGTAGCTATGAGGCCAATCTGGGGATGATCGAACAAACCCGCACAATGGTGTCGCGGACGATTGATTTGCTTCGCGGCTAGGCTGTGGTAAAATAGGAATGAGAGTTTTTAAAAGGTATCGCAATGGTTGATAAAATTATAGATCCGAATATAGCCGCCCGCGCTTACGGCCAGACCTCACGGATTCCGGTGGCCAATATCCCGACCCAGCAATCCGGCGGGACGAGCTTTAAGGATTTTGTCGAGGATTCTATCGCCAAATCGATTGATACGATGAAGGCGGGCGAAAAGACCCAAGCCCGCGCCGTAACGGGGGAGGCAGATCTTGCCGAGGTCGTGCAGGCTGTGACTGACTCCGAGCTGACCTTGCAAACCATTGTCGCCGTGCGTGATAAGCTGATTTCCGCCTATCAGGAAATTATGCGGATGCCGATCTAGGGTTAGTTTTTTACTCTTATTCCCTTGTTGATAGCTTTTGGCGGTGGGTGGATAACGCGGATTGATCGCTTTATACTGGTTGCTATGAATGAGCAGGAAGTCCTTGAAACCGCCCAAAAAGCGTTGTTGATTGCGATCCAGATCGGAGCACCGACCTTGGTGATCGGCCTTTTGGTCGGGGTGAGCATTGCCCTCGTTCAGGCCTTGACGCAAATTCAGGAAATGACGCTTGTTTTCGTTCCTAAAATTCTGGCAATCATGCTCGCTCTTTTTTTCTTCCTGCCGATGATGATGCAAGCGTTGATAATATTTATGGAAGAGCTGGCCGATAAGATTATCGGGCTGAGCTAGCATAGAAAGGCCTGAGGCGCGCGATGGAAGTTTTTAGCCTGTCCGAATTTCTCGCAACCGGCGTTTTTGCCTTTATGCTGATCTTTATCCGCTTCGGGACGGCGATCATGGTCATGCCCGGCTTTGGTGATTCCTTTGTGTCCGAACGGATCAGGATGTTGATGGTTTTGGGCTTTGTTTTTGCGCTGCTGCCCGTTTTGATGCCCTATATGCCGCAAACCATCCCGCCGACAACGGCGCTGCTGGTTTTGATTGTATCTGAATTTATCATCGGCCTGTTTTTCGGCACTGTGGCGCGGATATTTATGACGGCACTGGATACGGCCGGAATGGTGATATCAATACAATCGGGCTTGGGCAATGCCCAGCTGTTTAACCCGACTTTGGCCTCACAAGGCTCGCTGATCGGGGCGTTCTTATCGATTACGGGGATCATGATTTTATTCGCAACGAATTTGCATCATATGCTGATCGTTGGAATGGTGCAGAGCTATCAAGCCTTTCCGGTCGGGGAAATGCCCGATGGCGGCTCAATGGCGGAAGTGATTGCGCGTTCGGTTGCTGCCAGCTTTTTGATCGGGGTCAAGCTGGCGACGCCGTTTATCATTACGGGGATCGTTATCTATACCGGAATGGGCGTTTTATCGCGGCTGATGCCGCAAATTCAGGTCTTTATGCTGGCGCTGCCGCTGCAAATTTTGCTGGCGATGACAACGCTCTCAATTGTGATTTTTACGATTTTCGGCTATTGGATTTCGCAGTTCGAGCAAAATATGATGTTTATCTTCGGCTTTGGCTAAAGAATAAGGCTTGGCCAAAGACAGGACTATTGCGGCCAAAAGGGAATGTTAAAGATACTCTGATACAATGGAAAAATTATGAGTGAAGGCGAAAAGCCCGATGATGCCCAGAAGACCGAAGAACCCACGCCCAAAAAGATAGAAGAGGCGCGGAAAAAGGGCAATATTGCCCTCTCGCGGGAGGTCAATAACTGGATGATGTTGCTGACCGGCACAATCATTATCGCGGTGTTTATGCCGTATTTCTTCGTGCAGATGCAAGGATTGCTCTCGTGGTATATCGAGCGCTCCCACACGGTAACGGGTACACCCGGCGGGATGTATTTCATTTTGGGCAATACGGTGCGTGAGGTTTTCTTTTTGCTCGCAATTCCGTTTATGTTTTTTATGGTGGCGGCCTTTATCGGGCCGTTTGCACAGGTTGGGCCGCTATTTGCGCCCAAGGCGATCAAGCCTGAGCTGTCGAAAATCTCGATTATCAAGGGTTTCGGCAGGCTGTTTTCGATGCGCTCCTTGATGGAATTTGCCAAGGGGATTTTGAAAATTGTGCTCGTGTCTTTGGTCGGCGTGATTATTCTCTATCCGTTTTATGACGGGATTGAGCATGTGATTGATTTACCCTTGCAGCAAGTGATGGGCGAGCTGCAAGCCTTGGTTATTCGCTTGATGATCGGGGTTTTGATCGTGATGATGATTGTGGCGATGGTCGATCTGGTGTTCCAGCGCAATCAGCACACGAAACAAATGCGGATGACGCGGCAAGAGGTCAAGGACGAATATAAGCAAACCGAGGGCGATCCTATGGTGAAGGGGCGCTTGCGGCAATTGCGGGCGGAGCGCGCGCGCCAGCGCATGATGCAATCTGTGCCGCAGGCCGATGTTGTCATCACCAACCCGACGCACTATTCGATTGCGCTCAAATACGACAAGGACACGATGGATGCGCCTGTTTGTATTGCCAAAGGTGTTGATGAGGTGGCCTTGCGGATTCGGGAAGTGGCGACGGAACACAAAATCATTATCTATGAGCATGTGCCACTGGCGCGGGCGCTTTATGACTCCGTCGATATTGATGAATCAATCCCGCCAGAGCATTTCAAGGCCGTGGCCGAGGTCATCTCATTCGTATTCAAGATGCGCGGGCAATATAAGAAGACTTGATTACAGGGCCGATTAACATAGCGCAGCGCGGTTTGTTCCGTGTGATTGCTCCTGAGCAATTTCTTCTGGGCAATTTCTTCTGGGCATAGTCTGATTAAATATTGTTCAACAGCTTGATATTTATGGCATGATAGCCTCATGAAGCTGGATAATAGCGAATTTATCGCCAGACATCACAAAGGCGTTCAAGCGCCCGTTACGCACCGCAAGGGAAAGTTCAAATATGATTTTCCCGCCTTGGCGGGGGTGGCGTTGATTGTTATGACAGGCGGCTTGCTGTTCTGGACGCATATGGCCGATATGGACGACAAGCACATGTTTATGGGCACGGTCGGCTTGATTTCGGTTTTACTGCTGGGGGTGATGTATCGGCTTTTGAAACTGCACAGGCTCAAAGAGCGCCGTGTCGATATTATTCAGGAGGTGCTGGAGGGCTCTCGCGGGGCGCGGTTGATTACGGACAGCACCGATAAGCTTGTTTATTCCAATCAGAAATTTAACGATCTGTGCGAAGGGGTCGGTGCGCCGAGCTATGAGAGCCTGATCAAGCTCTTTGAGGATAATACCGAAACACTGTCGCATTTCCGCCTATTGGCCGATCAGGCGCATCGCGGTCTTACCGATTCGATTGAGCTGTTTTCCAAAAATCAGGATCGTGACCGCTGGTATGCCGTCACCGCGCAGCCTGTCGCGGGATGGGCGGGATATATTCACTGGCGGATTGATGATGTAACGCAGGAATATACGGTCGATAGAGCCATTCGTGAGGAGCGTGAAAAGCTGATCGACTTCACCGATAATGCGCCTGTCGGGTTCTTTTCGGTCGACGAGAATGGCCGTTTTGTGTTTGCCAATGCCACCTTTGCCCGCTGGGTCGGGCAAGATATCGAAACGCTGCTTTCAACAACGGTGCTGCATACATATCTGGTTGATCCGCCGCAAAATGCAAGGCCGTATGATCTGGTCGAAAATGGTGGGGCGAAGCAAATCGTTGAGCTGAAAATGAAAGGGCCTGCGGGCAAAATTTTCCTCGCCTCGATCAATCAGGCGGTTGTCCATGAAACCGAGGGGCGCGTCCGAACGCGGGCGGTTGTCCATGATCTGACCGCCGAGCGGGAGATGCGCCAAGCGCTGCAAGCCTCCGAAGACCGCTTTCAGAAATTCTTCGAAGAAGCGCCGCTGGGAATTGTTCAGATTGATGCTGACGGAAAAATTCAGGACTGTAACTCCCAATTTGCCGCGCTGCTCAATGCAAAGATCACCGCAATAGAAGGGCAGGATTTTAACACCCTGATCCAGTCCGAGAACAAGGCCGATATTCTCGATACGATCAAGAACATAGCGCTCGGCAAGGCGACCTATAGCCCGATGGATGTGACCTTGGGGCTGGGCGATAAAAGCGCCGAAACGCAAATGCATGCGCGGCGTTTCAAGGATAGCGGCAATGTGGTGCTGCACTTTATTGATATGCGCCAGCAAAAAGCGCTGGAGGCGCAATTCGTGCAATCCCAGAAAATGCAGGCGATCGGCCAGCTCGCGGGCGGGATTGCCCATGACTTCAACAATCTTTTGACGGCGATTATCGGGTTTTGCGATTTGCTCCTGCTGCGCCACAAGCCGGGCGATCCGTCCTTCGGCGATATCATGCAGATCAAGCAGAACTCCAACCGCGCCGCCAATCTGGTGCGCCAGCTTCTGGCCTTCTCGCGCCAGCAAACCTTACGCCCGCGCGTGCAGGATATTTCCGATATTCTCACGGAACTCTCACATCTGATGCGCCGTTTGATTGGCGCGAGTGTTGAACTGGACATCGTGCATGGCTCTGATTTGGGCTTGGTCAAGGTTGATGAAGGCCAGATGGAGCAGGTGCTGATTAACCTTGCCGTGAATGCACGCGATGCCATGGACAATAGCGGTTCTTTGGTGATCGCCACAGAAAATTTCACCAACCGCAAACCGATTGAGCTTGTGACCGAAGAGCTTCCCCCCGGCCATTGGACGGTGATTAAAGTGACGGATACGGGCTGCGGAATCCCGAGCGAAAACCTGACGCGAATCTTTGAGCCGTTCTTTACGACCAAAGAGGTCGGGCATGGTACAGGGCTTGGGCTGGCCACGGTTTACGGGATTATTCGCCAGACGGATGGTTATCTCGATGTGAAAAGCGATGTCGGCAAGGGGACGAGCTTTATTATCTATCTGCCGCGCGCAACGGAAACCGAAGTCGAACAAGAGGACACCGCCGAATCGAGCATTGATGAAACCAAGGATTTAACGGGTACGGAGCGCATTTTGCTGGTGGAGGATGAGGACGCGGTGCGGACATTCTCCGTTCGGGCGCTCACCAATAAGGGCTATGAGGTTTTGGCTGCCGATTGCGGTGATTCGGCGCTGAAGCTGATGGAAGATCAAGCCAATCAGCATATTGACCTGCTTGTAACCGATGTGGTCATGCCGGGGATTGACGGGCCGACATTGGCGCAACGGATGCGCCAGAACTCCCCCAAGCTCAAGATCATCTTCATGTCGGGATATACCGAAGACCGCTTGAAAGATCATATGGGCGAGAATATTTTCTTCCTGCCCAAACCCTTCACGCTCAAGCAATTGGCGGAGAAGGTAAAAGATGTTTTGGCGGGGAATTAAAAATTGTTCTTTTTTTGTTCTTTTGTGTTGACAGAGGAACAAACATGGTACATTCTTATGTGTATAAAGAGCGTGACGGGGTCGGAAAGCGATTTACAAGCGCCGTTCAATTTGCATAGATGAGGAATAAGATAATGAGTGTAACCGCGTTGAATACGAGTGATAAAATGCAAAAAGCCAATAATCCCGAAAAACAAAAGGCGCTGGAAGCGGCGTTAGGTCAAATTGAGCGTGCCTTCGGCAAAGGCTCTATTATGAAGCTCAATAGCGACGGAAAGCTGCCGATTGAGGTTGAGGCAATCTCGACGGGTTCTATCGGTCTGGATATCGGCCTTGGTATTGGCGGATTGCCGCGCGGACGGATTACAGAGATTTACGGACCGGAAAGCTCCGGTAAGACAACTTTGGCGCTGCATGTTATTGCTGAGGCGCAAAAGGCTGGCGGGACATGCGCAATTGTGGATGCCGAGCACGCTTTGGATCCGAGCTACGCCAAAAAGCTTGGTGTTGATGTTGATAGCTTGCTGATTTCTCAGCCCGATGCGGGGGAGCAGGCCTTGGAAATTGCCGATACGCTGGTGCGTTCTGGTGCGGTTGATGTGCTGGTGATTGACTCTGTGGCGGCGCTTGTGCCGCGTGCCGAGCTTGAAGGCGAAATGGGAGATACCCATGTCGGTTTGCAAGCACGTTTGATGTCACAAGCTCTGCGTAAGATTACGGGATCAATCTCAAAGTCGAATTGTGTGGTTATTTTCATCAACCAGATTCGTATGAAAATCGGGGTGATGTTTGGTTCGCCTGAAACAACAACGGGCGGAAATGCGTTGAAATTCTATGCTTCTGTACGTCTTGATATTCGCCGTATCGGCTCGATCAAGGATCGTGAGGAAGTGGTCGGCAACCAGACCCGCGTTAAGGTCGTCAAGAACAAGATGGCGCCGCCATTCCGTCAGGTTGAATTTGACATTATGTACGGTGAAGGTGTTTCCAAAATGGGTGAACTTCTTGATTTGGGTGTTTCCGGTAATATCGTTGAAAAATCGGGCGCGTGGTTCTCTTTTGAAGGGCAGCGCGTGGGGCAGGGGCGTGAAAACGCCAAGACCTTCTTACGTGAAAATCCTGAAATTGCCAATCAGATCGAGCAAAGAATTCGTGCCAATGCTGGCTTGGTTGCCGAGGCGATGCTGACAGGTGCGGACTCCGATACACCTGTTGCCGATGATATTGATGCCGCAAGTATTGCGAATGATGAGGCAACCGTTGCCGCAAAGGGTAAGGACAGCAAGAAAGCTTAAGTTTTTTCTTCTATCTCTATTTAGTACCGTTTGTACCAATTATTAAATAAAAGAATGTCATAGTAAAAAACAGGCGTGTGATTTGTTTCATGCGCCTGTTTTTTGTTATTCAAAAAATAACCGAGAGTTCTGAATTAAGGATTACGTTGCTGTGAATTGGCTGTATGCAGCCTCTCTTCTTCGTCAAGCTGAGCGAATATACGATTGCGTCTTTCTATTATGGTTTCTCCGCAATCATCATCAAATTCATCTCTTTTTTGTGATTGAGATTGGGCGTCTTTCCCCGCCCAGGCAAGGCCGAGTTTTAAAAAATCCATTTTTTTCTCCGTTCTGTTTTCCGTGAGAAAAAAATAGTTAAAATGTTAATCAATGTCAAATTTTGTATGATAGAAAAAACGGTGTTTTTTGAAGCGTTCTGCGACCTTTTAAGCCTCTTTGTTTTTCATCAGGCGGGATTTGTCGCGCTGCCAATCGCGGTCGCGTTCGGCGGCGCGTTTGTCATGAAGCTTTTTCCCTTTGGCGAGGCCGATCTCAAGCTTCACAAGCCCCTTATCATTAAAGTACAAACGCAGCGGCATGATCGTATAGCCGTCACGGGTGATCGCGCCGAGCAGTCTATCGCGTTGCTTTTTGTGGAGTAGCAATTTGCGGATTCGTTTCGGGTCGTGCTGCAAATGCCGCCCTGCTTGCTGGTATTCGGGAATATGGCAGTTGATGAGGCACAAATCACCCTGATGCGGGCCGACATGCGATTCTTTCAATGTGCATTGCCCCATCCGCAGCGATTTAACCTCTGTGCCGCTCAGGATAATGCCTGCCTCTAGCTTTTCTTCGATGTGATAATCGAAAAAGGCTTTGCGGTTATCGGCAACGGTGTGATTGGTCGAGATCAGGCCGGATTTTTTGTTTTTCTTTTGCGCCATATCATCAGCCGTATTGAATCATTCAGGTACGGGCTAAACGGCTTGCGCGATTGCGCCGCCTTTTAAAGAGGCCGCATCATAGGAAATCGCCGCATGATCCATAGCCTTTAACACCGCTTTGCGCGCGGCCTCACTGGCGGGGAGGAGCGGCATCCGCACATCTTCGCTAGATAGGCCGAGAACACTGGCCGCAAATTTAACGGGGGCGGGCGAGCTTTCCACAAACAACGCCTTGGATAGCGGCGCCAATCTGTCGCGCAGCTGATAAAAGCGCTCGATATCCTTTTGCACCCACGCATTATACATTTGCGCGCATTCGGCGGGGGCAATATTGGCGACAACGGAAATGCAACCATGACCGCCTTGCGCCAGAAAGGCCGCAACGGTGGCATCTTCGCCGGAGAGCTGGCAGAAATCGTCATTGATCGCCAGCCGCGTTTCAAGCGGGCGGGCGAGATCGTTGGTCGCATCTTTCACGCCGACGATATTCTTGATCGCGGCAAGCTTGGCCATGGTCTCAACGCTCATATCAATAATGCAGCGCCCCGGAATATTATAGATGATGATCGGCAGCGAGGTTGTTTCGGCGATTGTTCTATAATGCGCATAAAGCCCCGCCTGCGTTGGTTTGTTGTAATAAGGCGTTACGATAAGCGCCGCATCCGCGCCCGCATTTTGCGCATCTTCGGTAAGCTCAATCGCTTCGCGTGTTGAGTTTGAGCCAGTGCCGGCAATGACGGGGACGCGCTTGGCGGCGATCTCCACACAGCGTTTGACGAGGGATTTATGCTCATCATGGCTCAGGGTCGGGGACTCTCCGGTTGTGCCGCAAGGGACAAGGCCGTGCGAGCCTTGGGCGATTTGCCACTCCACCAGATTGTCGAATGCGGCCCAGTCGATTTCACCATTTTTAAAAGGTGTTATCAAAGCGGGAATTGAGCCTTTGAACATGGAAATTCTTTCTTTTTTCGCTATACTTTTTCGAATGATCGACACTGTATATCGCCCATTTTATAAAATCAAGTCTTACGCCCCGCTGCTGGCGGTTTGCGCCGCTTTGCTTTGTGCTATTTGCGGCTTGGATTCCAGAGCTGCATTTGCACAGCAGCAGGGCGAATCGCGTTTGATGAGCCAAAATACATTTGATCGCACTGTACAGGCCTTTCGTCTGGTGGAGCAAAACAAGTGGGATCAGGCGCGTCAGATGGTGCTTGAAACGCGTGACCCGCTCGCAGCCAAGCTGTTCTTCTGGCTCAGCTATACCCGCCAAGAGCGCGATCTTGATTTTGTAAGCCTAACGCAATTTATTCGTCAAAACCCCGGCTGGCCGGGACTGGACGGGCTGCGGACAAAGGCGGAGCGGCTTGTGCCTGATAATCTTCCGGCACGCAATGTGATTGCATGGTTTGATGATTATCCGCCGCTTTCGGCACGCGGCGCAGATCGCTATTTAACGGCAATTTTGGAGACGGGCAATACCGCCAAGGCGCGGAGTTATTTAAGTGACTGGTGGGCGAACGCCAGCCTGTCACGTGACGATCAGCGCAATTTGTTCCGCAAGTACAACATGTATATCAACACCGCGGCGCATCATAAACGCCTCGATATGCTGCTGCTGCGTGGCCAGAATGATAATGCGCTGGCGATTGCGAATGTGCTCAAACAGGGCTATCCCGAATTGGCGAATGCGCGCATTGCGCTGGCGCAAGAGGCAGGCAATGTGAATACGCTCATTCGAATGGTTCCAAGACATTTGCAAAATGATCCTGGGTTGCTTTATGAGCGCTTGCGTTGGCGGCGGCGCAGCAATATGACCGAATCCGCGATAGAGATTTTGCAGCAAAAACCTTCGATTGATAAAATTCAAAATCCTGCCGAGTGGTGGTTGGAGCGACATATCATCATTCGTCGATTGCTGGAGCAGAAAAACTATCGTTTGGCCTATCAATTGGCGGCGGGTCATAAGCTGACGGAGGGGTTGCCCTTTGCGCAGGCCGAATGGATGGCGGGGTGGATCGCACTGAGATTTTTAAGCGATTCACGTGGCGGCTATGCGCATTTCCAGAAACTATATGAGAATGTCAGCTCACCGATCAGCAAATCACGCGCGGCCTATTGGGCGGGCAGGGCGCTTTTGGCTATGGGCGAGAATGATCGCGGGCGCAACTTCTATCAGGATGCCGCGCAATTCCGCACCACGTTTTATGGTCAGCTAGCAGCGGCGGAGCTATCGATCAAGGGCGAGATATTGAGCGCCGCCCCACCAGTCTTGAGCGCAGCGGATAAAGAGCAGTTCCATAGAGATGAGATGATACAGGCGGCGCGTTTGTTCCACCGTGCCGATATGCGCAATACGGCCAGCCGCTTCCTGCGCACGTTTGTATCGCATCATAACTCGGCCAAGGCTTATGTGTTTGCTGCCGATATGGCGATTGAATTTCGTAGTCTGCAAGACGCGATCAATATCTCGAAGGATGCGACCAATAACGGGCTGTTCTTAACGGCGCAATCCTATCCGTTGATCGTGGATCAGCTGCGCGGCACAAATCTGGAATGGGCGCTTGTACATTCGTTGATCCGTCAGGAAAGCGTGTTTAATGCCACTGCGCGTAGCCCCGCGGGCGCTTTAGGGTTGATGCAGGTTATGCCGGCAACGGGCGCTGAAACGGCGCGTAAGCTTGGGATACAGCATTCGACCGATTGGCTGATTTCTCGTCCTGCACATAATATTCGTATCGGCACATATTATCTGGAACAACTCCTCAAGCGCTATGACGGGGCATATCCCCTGGCAGTTGCCGCGTATAATGCGGGGCCGGGGCGCGTTGATAATTGGCTTCGGACATTCGGCGATCCGCGCAAGGGAGAGATTGATATTATTGATTTCATTGAGTTGATGCCGATTTATGAAACGCGTAACTATGTCCACCGCGTTCTGGAAGGTACGTATGTCTATCGCCTTCGCTTGCGGAATACACAAGGCCAGCGTGCGCCGCAAACCGTATCTCTGGCCAACCCGATCAATCTGCGCGATTGATTTTAGCCGCGTTAACACTTGTTTCAATCTGCATACATTTGCAGGAAGTGCACGGCTTTCGTGGAATTCGGAGCAATTTGCGCTACAGTATCAGCGTGATGCTGAAGATTTTACTTGCTGATGACCATACTTTGTTTCGTGACGCTTTGCTGCAATATCTTGATCGTGCGGAGCGTGACATCAAAACCACAATCGCCGCCGATTTTTATGAGGTGAGCACGGTTCTGAAAAAAGACCCGTTCTTTGATCTGGTGTTGCTGGATTATAAAATGCCGGGGATGACGGAGATGGAGGGGTTGAAAATTCTGCGCCGTGATTACCCTGAATTGAAAATCGCCCTGATGTCGGGTGTGGCCGAGCCGAAAAATGTCAAGGCAGCGATGGATTGCGGCGCGGTCGGATATTTCCCCAAAACCCTCTCCGGCAAAGCCTTGCTTCAGGCGATTGAGCTTGTCCTGACGGGGCAGCGATTTCTACCCATTGGCGCGGATAGCCGCATTATGCCGTCTTATTTTGCGGGGGGCAGCGGTGGTGCGAGGCAGGAGGCGGCGAAAAAGAATATGCCGCGCGCCAAAGAAGGAATCTTGCCGAGAACCAGCGCCGATATCCAGCTCTTGCCGCGTGAAAAAGATGTGCTGGAACATTTGATGCGCGGCGCACCAAACAAGGAAATCGCCCGCGCTTTGGGGGTACAGATCGTGACGGTCAAGCTGCATGTCCGCAGCATTTGCAAAAAGCTCAATGTCCAGAATCGCACGCAAATTGCGATACAGGCGCGGGAGTTGGGGCTGCTGCATGATCGCTAAACCGCCTTATTTGTTATCGGCTAAGATGATGTCTGAAGTAGCGGCGGCGGATGGCGGCGCGGCATTGTCACTGCCCGAACAAAATTTCATGATGCTCGATATTCATGCGCTCAATAATTTCTTGGCGGCCATCGGCCGTTATGCCGAATGTCTGTCGGTGGATCTGGCGGCGCGGCAATTGGAAACCACGCTGCCTGAAAGCATTCTCAAAACGCTGGAGCAGATTGAAACAACGCTTTTGCAGCCAGTTGATACTCCTGTCGCCGCCAACGCCATAAAGCAAAATCCGATCATAGATGCGCAAATATTACTGATCGACGATCAGGACGATATTCGCCTCTCAACCGGAATGATGTTGAAGCAATGCGGCCTGCGCGTTCTTGATTTCGGCAGTGTCGAGGCAGCCATGGCGGGGGCGGATATGACGCAAATCGATCTCGTGATTAGCGATTTGAAAATGCCCAATGGCTGGAGCGGGCTAGAGTTCGCAAGGTTTGTCGCTGAAAAAATGGGCAGAGCCGCCCCGCCCGTCCTGATTATGAGCGGTCAGAACCCGAGAGAAATTAAAGCATCGCAGGATTTACCGCCGAGCGTGAAGGGCATTTATAAAAAGCCGCTCTCGCGCTCGGCTTTGTTGGCCGCGATTGCAGAGGCTTTGGAGATTACGTAGTCTTATCTGATCTTACCTGATCTTACTTGACCTTGCCCTCGCGCCACCACGCAAACACTGCCGCGCCGAGCAGCAAGCTCAACATCAGCCAGTCAGGCACGAAGTCCTTTTGCGTGACGCCTTGCACTGTGAATTCGCGGTTTTCCCGCAAGGCCAGCCAGTTTGATCCGGCATAGCTCGATTGCCCCGGCGAGAGTAGGCGGATATCAGGCTGAGGCGTTTCTTCCAGCCAGATCGCCCCGCCGCGTGAGGCTCTCAACATCGGTTGCATTTTATCCACCGTGGTGACAACGCCGCGCAGCTCGGGCGGATTAAGCTCCCCGACAATCGCAAAACGCTTCTCGCCGAACTGGTCTTCAAAGCTGTAAATTCCGATTTGATCGGCGTTGATTTGCGCCTCTAGAAAGCCGTTCGGCCTGCGCTCCAGCGTGATGGTCTCGCTTGTGCCATCGGGGGCGCTCATGGCAATCGATGGCTCGCGCGATTGAAAATCACGGGCGCGGACGGAAATTGTTGTATTGCTCACGCTGATATTGAGCGCGCGTTCATCCAGCTCAGGCTCTTTCATCAGCCAATGCACGATACGGCGCAGCAATTCGGTATGCGGCCCGCCTTGCTGGTAACCACGCGACCACAGCCAGATATGATCGCTGGAAAGCTGCGCAACACGGCCATTTTCAACACGGTCGAGAATCAAGAGCGGTTCGCTCCCCGCCCCATACATCAGGGTTTCGCCGCTTTGTTGCTTGATGCTGATCTGACGCAGCCAATCCCCCCATTCAGGCGTAGCCGTCGTGCCCGCACTCATGCCGCGCCACATCAAGGCGCTGGTGACGGGGTGTTGCCGCCCGATATCGCTCAGATTTGGCTTGAAGGGCTGCTGCAAGATTGCTCCTGTCGGCGCGCCGGGCAAAATATCCATCAGCGCCGTGAAATAAATCGAATCCTGTCCCGCAAAGGACGGGCCGCTGGCCTCCAGAAATGCCCCGCCTTCCTTGACGTAATTGGCAATATTCCTGAAATAGAAATCGGGCAAAATGCGGTTGAGCTTGTATCGGTTAAACACGATCAGATCAAATTCATAGAGCTTGACCTCGAACAATTCACGGAAGGGAAATGCGATCAGAGATAGCTCGTCTTGCGGTGTGGCGTCGAGCTTTTCAGGCTCGCGCAGAATTGTGAAATGCACCAGATCGACGCTCGGATCAGAGGTCAGAAGATCGCGCCATGTCCGCCCACCCGCATGCGGCTGCCCTGAAACCAGCAGAACGCGAAGCCTTTCGCGCACACCGTTGATCATCAGCGCGACTTTATTATTGGCAAGGGTGATTTCATCATCAACGGGGGCGGTTTCAATCTCGAAAACATTTTGCCCCGCATGATCGATTTTCAGCTCAATCGTTTGCTCGGTATTCACAGGAACGCGCAGCAATTCCGACGGTTCGCTCTGGCGGCGAATGGTGACATAGGCGCTGCTATCGTTGATATTGGGCGTGTCCTCAATCTTGTATTTGATGGTGACGGTTTTCCCGACAATCCCGTATGACGGCGCTTCGAGAATGCGCAGCTGGCGGTCGCGTTCATTTTGCGAGCCGCTGAGCAGCAAATGCACAGGGCCGTATTCTTGCGCGGCCTCTTGCGAAGCGCCCGTTAGTGAAGGGATATCATGAATTTGTCCGTCACTGATGATAAACACACCGGCGCGGCGGCGGCGCGGGACATCGGCCAGCGCGACATCAAGCGATTGAAACAATCGCGTTTCATTGATAATCGAATCTTGAAACATATCGGGCGCTTGGATGATACGCAGATCAAGCGCGGGATTGCCGGAGAGAGTGCCTTGCAGATATTGCAGCGCCCTGTCCGTGCGTTCGCTGCGATTGCCGAAATTTTGTGACGGGCTGCGGTCAACGAGGATAACGGCAACATCCTGAACGGGCTGGCGCTTTTCCTCCATGATCGAGGGCTGCATCAAGGCAATCAAAAACAGCGCAATCGCAATCGCGCGAAAATGCGTGGCCTTGCGGCGTTTGAATACGCCATAGCCCCAGAATAAAAATGCGGCAATGCCAAGAACGATCAGCCATTCCAGCGGCAAAGCGGGGGAGAAATGAACGCTCAATGTGTTGTGAAAGGCTTCCATGGTTTATTGCCCCAGCCTTTCAAGAATATGCGGAATATGCACCTGATCGGATTTGTAATTCCCTGTCAGCGCATACATGATGACATTGACTCCAAAGCGCAGCGCATGTTCCTGTTGCCTGTTTGCGCCGTAAAGATTGCGCGTGCCGCCGCGCATATTATCCGCCCAGCTCGCCGCCCAGTCATGCGATCCGATCAGAACCGAGGATACGCCGTCCCGCCCCTCTAAGCTATCGGCCTCAACCCATAACGTGCCGCCCGTATATTTTCCGGGGAAGGAATCGAGCAGGTAAAATGCCCGCGTCAGAACGTGATCTTTGGGAACGGGGCGCAGCGGCGGAATATTCAAATTGGCGACAATCTCCCGCAAGGCTTGGGCATTGGGTGAGCCGCCGATCCGTCCGGCGCTGAAATTTTGATCGCGGGTGTCAAACAAGATCGTGCCGCCGTGATTGAGGTAGTGCTGGATATTATGCGCGGCCGCGGCGGAAAGCGGTTCGGCTGACGGGGTGATCGGCCAGTATAAAATCGGGAAAAAGGACAAGATATCGCTATCAGGCGTAAGCCCGACAACCCCCGCAGGTTCAGCCGAGGTGCGCATCGTCAAAATCGTGGCGAGGATTTCAAGCCCTTGCTGTGTCACACTATCAATGCTGCTATCGCCTGTTTTGATATAAGCGAGATAGAGATCATCGGCGTATTTCATGCGATCCTCAAGCGCGGTATTGCCGCTCAAGCTTTGCGCGGTTTGCGCCTTGGTGCTGTGCAATGGCGCGGCGCTCATGATAAGGCTGAGGCCGATGCAGAGAACCGCAGCGCCAAGCCCGCCTTTAACAGTGCCGCCAAGATTTTTCAATCTGCCAACGCCGCCCTTCAGCGCGGCCAAGCGCATCGCCCCGCCCATCAGCAGCAAAATCAGCCAATCGGCAACCAGCAGCAGCAAGGCGAGATATAAAAGATACGGGCGCAAATCCAGCTCGTAATCGCGGGTATAGCCCTTGACCTGATAAGGCGCGGGGAGTGAGGGAACGGCGTTCAGTTCCTTGAGATGATCGCCCAGATTGATAATCTTTTGCACGCCGCCGCGCCCGTAAATGCCGGGGGGCGTGTCGGGGTTGATATGGATAGAGCCTGAATCGCTGTTCGTCCCGATCTTGAGCGGCTTGATGGTATTGCCCGCCTGTTTGAGCGCGCCAAAACCGTCAAGCACATAAAGCGGATCAAGGATGGTGTTTTCGGTGAAAATCTCCTCGACATTGCGCCCCGCCAGATCGGTGATGCGGCGTAAGACACGCACAAACAATCCGCTCAGCGCAAAATTCGACCATTCGGGCGAGGCGGTGGTATGCACCAGCACGATCAATCCGCTGCCCTTACGGTCGGCGGTGATGAGCGGCGTTCCATCGGTCAGGCTCGCCCATGTCTTTTGCGCGATGTCCTGAACAGGCTCGGCGAGGACTTGCTGGCTCACCGTAATATCGGGAGGAATATCCATCCCGAAGAACGGGCTTTCCGGTGCAAACGGCGAGAGCTTGAGCGGTGTTTCCCAGCTCAAAGCGCCATCAAGGGAGCGCTCGGTTGTGCGCAGCGGAACAGGCACAAGATAAGGTGTGTGCAGGCTCTGGGTCATATTCGGCCCCGCAAAGCGCAGTAAAAGCCCGCCTTTTTGAATCCATTTTTCAAGCGCGTTGAGCGTATCGCTCGGCAGCGCGCCGATATCGGGCAGGATAATAACGGCGGGATTGACCTCCAGCAAGGCTTGCACCGTGCCGAAATGAAGCTGCGCATAAGGCTCTAGCGCGCGGCGGATATAGGTCACCGATTGCGTTAGAGCGGCGGGGGTATCGCTGTTCAGCTCATCACCCGCAATCCCGACCGAGCGTTTGCGGAATTGTTCATCGACCATATAAACACTGGCTGCGCTGCGCCGCCCCGCAACCGAAAATTGCCCGATCTCGTTGCGCAATAATTCAGGCACATCAAAACCAACCTCATAGAGCGTTGTCGCGGGCTGGCTCTGGATTGTGCTATTGGCCAGAATGCGGCCATCTTGCGTGCGGGCTTGGGCGGCAATCGGAATGGCGGCGGGCAAAGCGGGGGAGGTCAGCACCGCGATTTTCGGGTCAATCCCGACGCTTTCAGGCTCTTGCAAGGCAAGGGGCAGGCTCTCGCTTTCCAGCCTGTAGAACTGGAAATTGCCGCGCCCCGTGCGGGTCAGGGCGGTTAAAAACGCGCTCAAATTCTCATCATCCAGCCCGCTGGAAAAAAAGATTGTATTCTCGGCGCTCGTTACGCCAGTGCCAGTATTGTCGCTCCGCTGACCCCGTTCACTCCGCTCAAGCTCACGGATCACAGCAGGGTAATCATTGAACCATGGTTTGGGCTTGAGCGCCCGCAGCGTTTGCAAAGCCTGCGTTGCCGAAAGCGCCCTGATATGATTTTCGCGCTGATCTTCAGGCCGCGCCGCTGTGGTAATCAACTCGATGCTGCGCCGATCACGCTCGGCTTGCGCCAGAATATCGGCCGCCGCCTTGGTGATAAGCTCCCAATTTTGCGCCGCCGCCCAATCATCATTGATGACGATGCGCAAATTGCCGCGCCCCTCAATCGTTGCCGAAGGGTTGTAAACAGGCTGCGAGAGGGCGAAAATCAGTAAGGCCGCAATCAACAACCGCAGCAGCAAAAGCCACCACGGCGTTTTGGACGGGGTCATGGTTTCGGGGATCAGCCCCGCCAGAAACCGCGTTGCCGGAAAGCTGATTTGTTGCGGACTTGGCGGCGTAACGCGCAGCAAGAACCACAAGATCGGCAAGCTCAAAAGGCCGAGCAGAATATACGGATTTACAAATAAAATATTGCTCAAGAACGGAAGCATTATCCGGCGCCTCCACCCATCTGATGGTTGAGCGGCTGGAAGCTGAGAATTTCCCAAATCGCCGCCAGCGTGGTCTTATAATCCGTATCGGTGCGGTGAAGAATATAGTTCCATTTTTGCTCCTTACAGAGCTTGGCGAGCATGGCGTTGTGGCTCTCAATCCGTTCCTTATAAATATCCCGCACCGCGCCGACATTTTCGATTTGCTCCAGCGCGTTTCCATGCATATCGCGGAACAGCACCCGCCCGTCATAGGGCAATTCCAATTCGGCAGGGTCGAGAATCTGCACAATCAAACCGCCATCGCTTTGTGCGGAAAATTGCTTGAAGCTCTGCTCGATATTTTCCAAAGGCTCAAGAAAATCACCAATCGCCACGAAAAACGCATGGCGGGGCAGGGGGGAGCCTTGTGTTTCGGGTAAGGCCGCCGCCGCTGTGCTTTTTTGCGCGGCGCTGCTTTTTGAATCGCTGCTCTGTTCATCACTCAAAAGATGCAGCCCCAATTCCTGAACGGCCTGTGCGCTGCGCCCTGTTTTGCGGCTGCCTAGAGCGCTGATTTGCTCGCCGGCGCGGGTCATCATCATTGCCAAGGCCAAGGTTAAAACCCGTGCGGCGTTGAGTTTGTCAGGCAGTTTTGCCTTGGAGGAGAATCGCATTGATGGCGCGGCGGAGCACCAGAATACAGAGGTTTGCGTGGTCTGCCATTCCTTTTGCTTGATGAATACGCCTTGCGTTTTGGCGGTTTGTTTCCAGTCAATATCTTGCGGCCTGTCGCCTTGCACATAGGGGCGGAACTGCCAGAATTTTTCCCCTGTGCCGGGGCGATATTGGCTGTGCGCGCCGTGCAAAATGCTCATCACCGCTTTTTCGGCCAAGGCTTGCAGGGCGGGCAAGCTCTCGCTTTCGGCCTCGGCCTTGCCGCGCAATCGGGCGAATAAATCCATAAAGCTTGCGGCGCTTTCGGTTTTTATGGCGCTCTTTGTCGCGGTCTTTGTTGCGGTTTTACGCGCGGTTATGGTGTGGTCTTGTTTCAAGGCTCACAAATCCAAAAAATGTTACAGTTAAACGACTTTAAAGATCCTCGCACAAGGCTTTGAGGATATGATGCGCGGTAATGCCGTTGGCACGGGCTTTGAAATTGAGCGCCATACGGTGACGCAATACAGGCTCGGCCAATGCAACCACATCATCAATCGACGGGGCGGTGCGTCCTTCCATCAGCGCCTTGGCGCGGCAGGCCAGCATCAAGCCTTGCGATCCGCGCGGCCCTGGGGCCCATGTCACATATTCATTGACCAGCTTATGCGCGCCCTCATCAGGCCTTGCCCCGCGCACGAGTTTCAGGATCGCCGCCACGACATTCTCACCAATCGGCATATCGCGCACGAGCGCTTGAATATCGAGCAAGTCTTTCGCGTTCATCACCGCCTTGACGCTGGCGCTTTGATTGCTGGTGGTGGCAAGGATGATCTGGCGCTCGGTGGTTTCATCGGGGTAATCGACATTGATCTGCATCAAGAAACGGTCAAGCTGCGCTTCGGGCAGCGGGTATGTGCCTTCTTGCTCCAGCGGGTTTTGCGTGGCCAGAACATGAAACGGCTGGGGCAGTTTGATCGCCTTTCCGGCAACACTGACCTCGCGCTCCTGCATCGCTTGCAGCAGCGCCGATTGCGTGCGGGGGGAGGCGCGGTTGATCTCGTCAGCCATCAGGAATTGTGTAAAGACAGGGCCTTGAATGAAACGGAAGGAGCGCTTACCCTTTTCGTCTTCTTCGAGAACCTCTGTACCGACCACATCGGCGGGCATCAGATCGGGCGTACATTGAATACGGCCGCTATCCAGCCCCAGAACCTTGGCCATAGTTTCCACAAGCAGCGTTTTGGCCAATCCGGGAACGCCGATCAGCAAAACGTGGCCGCCGCAAATCAGCGTGGTCAATGTTTGGTCAACGACGGTGTTCTGGCCGAAGACAATCTTGGCGATTTCCTGCCGCGCCAGATCAAGCTTGGCCGAGGATTCGGTGAAGCGCTTTTCAATCGGAGCGGATTTGCCGCCGCTATTGCTTGCGGTGTCTTTGGTCTTGCTGGATGGTACGCTGGAGCTCACGGCTTTAATCTCCCTTGGGCTTTCTGGTTTTTGTTGGGTAGAATGTATTATATAGTCTGATTTGGCTAAAAAAAGAGAAAAAGTACGATGCGCAAAGGGGATACACGGCAATCTTCGGAACGGCCTTCTGAAAGCGGAGCTTCGCAATCGCCCGATTTTGCGATTGATGCGGAGGGTCGCTGGTTTCATATGGGCGCTGAAATATCGCGTAAGGCGCTGGCGAAGCTCTTTGCGGATCGGGCGCTCAAGATGGACGAGGCGGGGCGTTATTGGCTGCAATCGCCGTTCGAGAAATATCCGATTGCGGTGGCGGATGTGCCGTTCTTGATCGTTGATTACGAACACATAGCGGGCGGGTTTGATTTTATCACCAATATGGATGAGCGCATTCCCGTTGGCGCGGCGCATCCTATCGAGCTGCGTCAAAGCGCGGCGTTTGACGGGATGGAATTGCCCTATATCCATGTGCGTGACGGGCTTTATGCGCGGCTGGGGCGCTCGGTCTATTACAATCTGCTACAAGAGTTCGGCGCAGAGATCAAAAGCCGCGGCGCGGTTTTCGCCTTGGGCAGGCTGGAGGCGTGATAAGATGAAAACCGATAACCGCGCTCCCGCCCTCATGCTTACCCCCGCTGAAAAAATTCCGCTCCAGAGCTGGATGATTTGCGAAGAAACGCAAGCGGTGCTTTCAGCCCTGCGCGGTGAGGGTAGGCGTGAGAAAAACACAAGCGCCGCCCCCGCCGCATTAGCCCCCGCCGCGTTATTTGTCGGCGGCAGTGTCAGGAACGCGCTATTGGGGCAAGCGGTTGAGGATATCGATATTGCCACGCCGCACCTGCCCGAAATGGTGATGGCGTTGCTGGAGGGGCAGGGCATCAAGGCCATTCCAACCGGAATAGATCACGGCACGGTGACCGCTGTTTTGAACGGGCGGCATTTTGAAATCACCACCTTGCGCAAGGATGTCTCTACCGATGGGCGGCGCGCTGTTGTCGCTTATACCGATGATTGGGCGCAGGATGCGGCACGGCGGGATTTTACGATGAACACATTGCTCGCCGATGATACGGGGCAGATTTTTGACCCGCTGGGCTGTGGGCTTGATGATTTGCGTGCGCGCAAAATCACCTTTGTCGGGCAGGCCGATGCGCGCATCAAGGAGGATTATCTGCGCATCTTGCGCTATTTCCGTTTTCACGCGCAATATGGCTTTGCACTCTCGGCTGAGGCGGCTGATTTCAAGGCTTGTACCGAAAATGCGGACGGGCTGGCGCGGCTTTCGAAGGAGCGCATAACGCAGGAATTTTTCAAGATATTGGCGGCGGATAACAGCGCCGAGATTCTAAGGGTTATGCTCGCGCATCAAATTTTGCCCGCATTTGCGCCCTTGGCCACGCATATGACGCTCTTGAAAGATGTCTGCAATTTTCAAAAAAATTACGGGCTTATCTCTCTCTCGGCGCGGCTTTATGTTCTGGGCGGTTGCGCCGCCGCCAATCATTCGCCCTTGCCGCCGCCCATTCTTGAAACATTGCTGATCCCCAAAGTCTTTCAGAAAGACGCGGCCACCTATCAGCAAGCTCTATCGATGGATGATATGGCAGAGCCGCGCACGGTGCGGCGGGTTCTGTATCGCTGCGGGCGGATGGCGGCGGCGCAAGTCTTGATGATTTCACTGGCGCAAGACCGCGTGATGAACGGCTATGTGCCCAAAGCGCTGGAGATTATTCAAAATTGGGATATTCCCGATTGCCCCGTTAGTGGTGAGGATATGATAAAGGCCGGAATTCCTTCCGGCCCGCAAATCGGTGATATATTAGAAAGACTGGAGCAACACTGGATCGAGAGCGATTTTACCCTCTCGAAAGACCGGTTGATGTCTATGCTTTAAGCAATATCCATAGAACAAATTCTATTTGAACCATGTGTCAGGCAAATTCTGTTGTTGCTCTCTGGATCAACAAAAGCACTTGATGCGCCTGTTTCTTGAAGCGCAATATTCATTGTCGCGGATAGACCCGGAGCGTCAAAGGCAAGTTCGACACGCGTTGCCATGCCGTCTTCATCGGTTTCGAGCACATTAAATACGTGCTTTAATCCTTGTTGTTGCGGAAGTTCGACCTTAACTTCTTGACCAGCGACAAATTTAAAATCTTTCATTTTACTCAGTTCTCCGTGTGATTTAGAATTGGCATATAATACCGATTTTATCGAAAATTGCAAGTTTTTGCTGGTTTGATAACAAGCTATAAAACACTAAAGATTACTCTCTTCAAGGCCATTTGGCTTCGGGCGGCAGCGACATCAATATAGCCTCGGTATTCCCGCCCGTTTTAAGGCCGAATTGCGTGCCGCGATCATAAACAAGATTATATTCGGCATAATAGCCGCGCTTGATAAGCTGGTGTTCGCGCTGTTCGGCGTTCCAATCCTTATGCATTGATTGTCTGACAAGCTCCGGATAAATCGCCAGAAATGTTTCTCCGACATCTTTGGTGAAGTCAAAATCGCGCTGCCAGTCATTGTTATCAATGTAATCATAGAAAATGCCGCCGACACCGCGGGCGATATTGCGGTGCTTGATAAAGAAATACTCATCGCACCATTTTTTGAATTTCGGATAATATGCGGGGTCGTGCCGATCGCAGCAGGTTTTGAAGGCGTCGTGAAAGGCTTGTGTGTCCTTTATATCCTCATACATCGGGTTCAGGTCAGCGCCGCCGCCAAACCAGCCCTTGGAGGTCACGATCATGCGCGTATTCATATGCACGGCGGGAACAAGCGGGGAGCGCATATGCGCCACCAATGAGATACCGCTTGCCCAGAAGTTTCCGTCACTCTCGTTCGCGCCGGGGATTTTTTCGCGGAATTCGGGGGAGAACACGCCGTGAACCGTGGAGATATTCACACCGACCTTTTCAAAGACGCGCCCGCGCATCAGCGAGATTTCACCGCCGCCGTTTAAAATACTGCCCGATTCGTTGGGGGTGTTGCTTTCGGGGCGGCTCCACGGTGTTCTTTCGAATGTGCCTGCCGCGATATCGGCGTGTTTTTCACCGCTATAATCGCGCTCGATCTGTTCAAAGGCGCTGCAAATACGCTCGCGCAAACCCTTGAACCATGCGGCGGCCTCGGGCTTTTTTTGTTGCCAGATTTCGGGGTTTTGTGGCTGTGTGTCTGAATGCGCCGATGAGTGCGCTGGGGGTTTGTCTTGAGCATCATTGCGCGGTTGGGCGGTTGTCATGGCTCTATTCTATGCTCCATCTGGTTTGTTTGAGCGATTCTGCGAGCACCATAGCGCTGGCGGTGACGATATTCAAGGATCTCTGACCGGATTTTAGCGGAATAATGACCCGCTCATCCGCGGCTTCATGCACATAGTCAGGAACGCCCGCGCTTTCGCGTCCGGCGAGCAGGATATCATCGGCGCTGTATTGAATCTCGTGAAACGGTTTGGGCGCTCTGGTTGTCATCAATATAATACGTTTATCGGCGTGGAATTCCTTGAATGCGTCCCAATCATTGTGGCGGATGATGGTCACCGCGCTGTAATAATCGAGGGCGGATTGGGCGATTTTCTTCTCATTCCACGGAAAACCGCATGGCTCTATAATATTGAGCGGAACGTCCAAACAGGCGCAGAGCCTAATCATAGCGCCGACATTCAGGGCAATATCCGGTTGGAACATGGCAATTTGCATGGAAAAACACTTAACAGAAAAATTTTGTTTTTCAAACAGGCTTTCCTTGCTTTTGAAACCGTGTCATTTTAATCGCTGTAAAAATAAAGGATTGGGGCTTGATTACGCTGTCGTTTTTGAGTAACTAATTCTCCTAATATTGATCTTTACGGTTTTTCTGGATATGGCAAGTTCTAAAACGACATCGAATAAAACGGATGGTGAGACCCGCAGGGATTTCCTGCAGCTCACGGCAACGGCTTTCGGCGCGGTCAGCGTCGGTATTGTGGCTTGGCCTTTTGTTAATTCGCTCAACCCGGCGAAGGACACTCTGGCGCTGGCTTCGACCGAGGTCGACTTAACCCCGATTCTCGAAGGGCAGGCGATCACGGTGATGTGGCGCGGCAAGCCCGTCTTTATCCGTCATCGCACCGAGCAAGAGATTGCCGAGGCCGGTAACGTTGAAATGAGCGCCCTGATCGACCGCGAGAGCGATGAAGACCGCGTTCAAAAGCCCGAATGGCTGGTGATGGTCGGGATTTGTACGCATCTGGGCTGCGTTCCTGTCGGACAAAAAACGGGCGAAACCAAGGGCGAGTATGGCGGCTGGTTCTGTCCTTGCCACGGCTCGCATTATGATACGTCAGGCCGTATCCGCAAAGGCCCTGCACCGAAAAATCTGGAAGTGCCGCCTTATGAGTTCCTTTCAGACACGCGTATTCGAATTGGCTAAGAAAAATTTAGAGGCATAGAGTAAAAAATGGGAAGTGGTCCACGCGAAAAATTCAATAATCCGGTCGTCGAATGGGTTGATTCCCGTATGCCGATCTTTACGCTTCTGCAAAAGGAATACGGCGTTTTTCCGGTTCCGAAAAATTTCAACTATTTCTGGAACTTCGGGGCGATTGCCGGATTCATGCTCGTGACAATGATTGCGACCGGAATTTTTCTGGCGATGCAATACACCGCCCATGCCGATTACGCCTTTAGCAGTGTCGAGCGCATCATGCGCGATGTGAATTTTGGTTGGCTGCTGCGCTATATGCACATGAACGGCGCGCATTTCTTCTTTATTGCGGTCTATATCCATATTTTCCGCGGTATGTATTACGGCTCTTATAAGCAGCCGCGCGAGCTGTTGTGGATTTTGGGCGTGCTGATTTTCGTGCTGATGATGGCCACGGCCTTTATCGGCTATGTTCTGCCTTGGGGGCAGATGAGCTATTGGGGCGCGACCGTTATCACAAATCTGTTCTCGGCCATCCCGTTCATCGGTGAGACGGTGGTTGTGTGGCTGTGGGGCGGTTTCTCCGTCGATAACCCGACATTGAACAGATTCTACGCACTGCATTATCTGTTGCCGTTCGTGATTTTCGCGGTGGTGTTCTTGCATGTCTGGGCGCTTCATGTCTGCGGCTCGAACAATCCGGCGGGCGTTGAGCCAAAGGGCAAGCAAGACATGCTCCCGTTCCACCCGTATTATACCATAAAGGACTCGTTCGGGCTTTTGGTGTTCCTGATTATCTATGCCAGCTTCGTGTTCTTTGCGCCCGACTCGCTCGGCCATGCTGATAACTATATCCCTGCCAATCCGCTGGTCACCCCTGCGCATATCGTGCCGGAATGGTACTTCCTGCCGTTCTATGCGATTTTGCGGGCGATTACCTTTGATATCGGCATTCCGGGGACAGAGATTGTCTTTATTACCGCCAAGCTCGGCGGGGTAATTGCCATGTTTGGCGCGATTGCGTTGTGGTTTGTGTTGCCGTGGCTTGATACGCATCCTGTGCGCTCCGCCCGTTACCGCCCGCTTTACCGCGCATTCTTCCTGGCGCTGGTGGCGAATTTTGTGCTGCTTGGTTACCTCGGCTCACAACCTGCGGATGGTGAGCTGTTCGGCGTAATCCCTTACAGCGTTCTGGGCTTGCTGGCGACGGCGTATCACTTCGCGTTTTACATCGTTGTGTTGCCGATTTTGAGCAAAAAGGAAAAGGCCAAACCTGTCCCGACCAGTATTCACGAAGCGGTGTTGCAGAAAAAGGCCAAGGCTTAGGCCAAGATTTATAGGATTTTAAAAGGATCGTATTCCAGTGAAAACAGACAATATTCATCTTGTTCGCGATAGGGCTTCTTTCATGATTATGCGTAAAACAACTCGCAAAACTTCCCGTATGTTCAGTGTTGCGGCGTGTTTGATGCTCGCGCTTTCGGTGCTGTTTCTGAACAGCGGCACAGCGCAGGCGGCGGGCGATTACGTTCCCGCGCCGAAGCAGGAATGGAGCTTTAGCGGTATGTTCGGCACATATGACCGCGGCGCATTACAGCGCGGTTTGAAGGTCTATCAGAATGTTTGTGCGGCTTGTCACGGTATGAAATTTTTGTCCTATAGAAACCTTGAGGCTCTGGGCTATAACGAAAACCAGATCAAGAATATTGCTGCGCAATATATGGTGACGGATGGGCCGAATGATGAGGGCGAAATGTTCGAGCGTCCGGCTATCCCCAGTGATCGTTTTGTTTCACCGTACCCGAATGATAAGGCCGCGGCCTTTGCCAATAACGGCGCGATGCCGCCTGATCTGTCCTTGATTACCAAGGCGCGCATGAACGGCTCGAATTATCTTTATGCGCTTTTGACCGGCTATGAAGACCCGCCGGAAGATGTCGTGTTGCTCGATGGGCAATATTGGAATAAATATTTCCCCGGCCATATTCTGGCTATGGCCAATCCGTTGATGGACGGGATGATTGTCTATGAGGATGAAAGCCCGCAAACGGTCGAGCAATATGCCAAAGACCTGACATATTTCCTGACATGGGCGGCTGATCCGCATATGGAAGACCGCAAGCGCATTGGTATTCGCGTGATTTTGTTCCTGATCGTGTTTGCAGGTATTATGTACGCTTATAAGCGCAAAATCTGGGCGGCGCTGCATTAGAAACGAGCGAATTTAACCCCACTGGAAATGAAGCCGAACAGCCCTAGTTCAATGGTATATTTACCATTTTCATGGTAAAATTAACTTATATGCACATTTTCTAATCAGAAGTAAAACGATGCCTAAACCGCAACAAGCCAAGAAGTTTTTACTTCAATTTAAAATATATCGTATCGCGGCGATTTCTATGGCTGTTGCGGGGCTTGTCATCTTTATTCATCTGTACACAACCAATATTGGTTCTGATATCGGGAATTTCTTTAAAAAGCCGATGTTGTTTATTATTTTGGCCATTCCGTTCGTGCCATCTGTGATCTTTCTTTTTCTTGCCAAAAACTCTCGCAAAAAGGCTATCGCTGTTTTGATTCAAAGCGGCGATCTTAAATCTTGATAATTTCCCTTGACAAATTAGGAATTTAGTCATATAATGAATTTGGGTAGCGGGAGAATTGCGACTTGTGCTTGCCCCATGTCATGCCAATGCCTCATTCCCCAAAATAGGTGGGGCGAGTGGGGCGAGTGGGGCAAGTGGGGCAAGTGGGGCAAGTGGGGCGAAGCCCTCGTAAGTCACTGAAATCTATGGCAAACCCTTCGCCCCACTTTAGGCTGGAGAGTGGGGCGAGTGGGGCGAAACGCCCCACTTGGTCGGATAGGGCTATGCGTTTTGATTCGAACGCGGTATCATAACCACATGAAAGACACGAAATCCGCCATCATTCATTTCTGGTTCGAGGAAACTGCCCCGCAGCAATGGTTTCAGGTTAACCCTGATTTTGATGACATCATCAAGCAGCGCTATAGCGATATTTACGAACTTGCCGCTTCGGGGGCGTGTTCGGATTGGAAGATTGACGCCAATGGCTGTCTGGCGCTGTGTTTGGTGCTCGATCAGTTTCCGCGCAATATGTTCCGTGGGCAGGGCAAGGCTTTCGCAACAGATAAAGACGCGCTGCTGGTTTCAAAACATGCCATTCACCGCGGCTTTGACCAGATCATGTCGCCGCTCAAGCGCCGTTTCATTTACCTCCCTTTTATGCATAGCGAGAACAGCAACGATCAGAAACGCTCGGTGGAGCTGTTTGCCTCGATGCAGGTTGATGACCCGATGGGGTACGAGCACGCCTTGCGCCACGCCAGAGAGATCGAGCGTTTCGGGCGTTTCCCGTATCGCAATAAGGCGTTGGGGCGGGAGAACACGCCTGAGGAAGACGCCTATTTAAAAGTGCTCACGGCTTGAAAAGCCTCGCCCGTTTTGCGATGATTGAGGCTTGAAATTCTATAGTATTTGACAGCATTCTAAGGGGCAGCGCATATGGTTCAGGCAATCGATATTCTCAAAAACTTTGGTCTGGACGGCGCGGGGCATCAAAATGGTGACCTTGAGGTGCGCTCGCCGATTGACGGTCAAAAGATTGCCGCCGTTCACATGCATACCCAAAAAGACATGCCCGCCATTGCCGCCAAGGCGCAAGCGGCGTTTCTTGAATGGCGGAAAGTGCCGGCCCCTGTGCGCGGTGAGTTTGTAAGGCTTTTGGGCGAGGAGCTGCGCGCCGCCAAGGAAGAGCTTTCACAGTTGGTGACGTTGGAATGCGGCAAGATCCTCTCCGAAGGGCGCGGCGAAGTACAGGAAATGATCGATATTTGCGATTTTGCGGTCGGTTTGTCGCGGCAGTTATACGGGCTGACGATTGCTTCCGAGCGCCCGCAGCACCATATGCGCGAAGTTTGGCAGCCGCTGGGGCCGATTGCTGTCATCTCGGCGTTTAACTTTCCCGTGGCTGTATGGTCATGGAATGCGGCTCTGGCGCTGGTTTGCGGAAATTCGATCGTGTGGAAGCCCTCGGAGAAAACGCCGCTCACAGCCCTTGCCAGCGAAGTTATATTCAACAAGGCCGCTGCGAAATTCAAGGCCGCAGGCCATAGCCTGCCTGATGGTTTGCTGCAGGTCGTAATCGGCGGGCGCGATATCGGCGAGGCGCTCAACAATGACAAAACCTATCCGCTGGTCAGTGCGACAGGCTCAACGCGGATGGGACGCGCAGTGGCGCAGGATGTCGCTCATAGGCTGGGGCGCTCGCTTCTGGAGCTGGGCGGGAATAACGCGATGATCGTTGCGCCCTCGGCGGATATGGATATGACGGTGCGGGCAGTGCTGTTCAGCGCGGTCGGAACATGCGGGCAACGCTGTACCACGCTGCGGCGCTTGATTGTGCATGAGAGCATTTACGCACCGCTGGTTGAGGCGCTCGCCAAGGCCTATAAGCAGGTGCGGATCGGCAATCCGCTTGATGCCGATGTTCTGATCGGCCCCTTGATCGACAAGGCTTCGTTTGAGGCTATGGAAGCAGCGATGGCGCAGGCCGCTGCCGAGGGCGGCAAAGTTCTGGCCGGCGGGGCGCGTAAGGATATTGCAGGGCTGGAGGGCGGCTATTATGTCGAGCCCGCGCTTGTTGCGATGCCAAACCAAAGCGCGATTGTCGAGCATGAAACCTTTGCACCGATTTTATATGTGATGACCTATAGCGATCTGGACGCGGCGATTGCCATGCAAAACGCCGTGCCGCAGGGGCTGTCCTCTTGTATCTTCACCAATAATTTCCGTGAGGCCGAATATTTCTTATCGGCGCAAGGCAGTGATTGCGGGATTGCCAATGTCAATATCGGCCCGAGCGGCGCAGAGATCGGCGGGGCATTCGGCGGTGAGAAAGATACGGGCGGTGGCCGTGAAAGCGGCTCGGATTCATGGAAAATCTATATGCGCCGTCAGACCCAGACCGTGAATTTCTCAGATCAGCTTCCGCTCGCGCAGGGTGTGGTTTTCGACGTTTAAGGCATTTCGTTTAACCGATTTTTAAATCATGACGTTCTATAATCGAAGGATTGGAATAGTCGAAAGAAAATCGAATCGGTTTTCATTGAGATGGTTTGCAAAAACAAGATCGGTCATCATAAGTTGTTTTTTAAAATAATCAGATAAGATTTTGAACAAAATAGGTGTTTTTTATTATTAGGAAACACAAATTTGTGATGCGCCTTAACTTTGTATTACCATTAAATTATTCCATAGCGATAACATTTGAACATTAGGAGATTATATATGGCATTACAGGCTATTGACGTTAATGGATCGGCGAAAATGAAGGCTTTGAAAGACAAACATGCTGCTTTAGAAGAGCGTATTCAGCAGGCTTTGAAATCTCCATCAACGGCTTCGGCAGATTTTTACTTAAAGCAATTAAAGAAACAAAAACTAACTTTGAAAGACACAATCGAGCGTATGGGAAAAACGAGCGCCAACCATTAGTCTGAATTATAAGTGGAACAACATTAAAAAAGGCCGGATTTTCCGGCCTTTTGTGTTTCTATGTCTGGCAGCGTAAACGCACGCGATATTTTTACTCGTCATCCGTGCCGTAGCGATTTGAGTCGGGCAGGAAGTTCGAGAAGTCAAACCCGCCTGTGCGAGAAGACTGTGCGTTGTTCTCATTGCCCGCATCGCTCTCGCTGATTTGTTTTTGCTGCTCGGCCAGACGCTGCGCCTTAACCACTTCAGGGTCTTTACCCTGTGCGCGGAGGCCTTTTTCAACGGCTGTTTCAAATTCGGTGTAAGAGCAAAGACCGAGATCGGCAGGGTGACGCGCCTTGATGTTGGTCATATTCGGATGAGTCTTGTCACGAATATTCTTGATCGTTGGCTTGGTCGTACCGACCAGCTTGCAGATTTGTGCATCGGAAATTTCCGGATTGTATTTGAGGATGAAGAAAATCGCATCCGGCTTATCACCGCGCTTGGAAACAGGCGTGTAGCGTGGGCCTTTCGCACGCAATTTAACTTGCGGCAAATCAGTTTTGGAAACGCGAAGCTCTGCAGACGGGTCTTTCTCACAACGCTCTATTTCCTCGGCGGTCAACTCATGATGTTCAATCGGGTTACGCCCAACCAAGCCAAGGCCGATTTCCTCATTGGCCAAAGCCTCAATTTCAATCTCTGTCAGGCCTGTGAAGGTCGCAATCTGTGCAAAGGTCAGAACCGTGTTATCAATCAGCCATACAGCGGAAGCCTTCGGCATAAGCAATTTGGGTGTGTTTTTCAGCGCGCTCGCCATAATTATCTACTCCTGTCAGGTCGCAATAAAACAAGTATCAAAGTCAAAAAATCAGGGGTTTTGACTTCCCCTGTGTCAAAACGAAATTCAGTAAAATTTCGGGAATATCAGAGTTTATAGGGTAATTTTGCGAGAATATCCAGTAAAATTTGCGCCGCGCCGAAATGTTTCGCAATGGATTGATTTTCAGGGGCGCGCGCCGTATCCTGTTGGTCTGAAGCAGGAGGGCGATATATGTTCGACGATCTGGAGCCGCGCAAGAAATTCACCGGAACCGAGTTGGGGCAAAATCTGGAGCGATTTTCAATTCAGGAGCTTGATTTTTATGTTGCGGCCTTACATGAGGAAATTGAACGCGTTCAGACCGATAAGGACAAAAAAATCAGCTCACAAGCGGCGGCGGATTCGTTTTTCAAATCCTAAAGCCTCACTTTTTCAATTTACACAGTTATAACCAATCAGGAACACCCGATGCGCATAGAAGAAGATATTAAGCTCGATTTCAAGGATGTTTTGTTTCGTCCGAAACGCTCGACTTTGGGCAGCCGTAAAGACGTTGATATCCGCCGTGAATTTGTCATGCGCCATAGCAAAAAGATTTATAACGGTGTGCCGATTATCGCCGCGAATATGGACGGGGTCGGGACTTTTGCGATGGCCGAAGCCTTTATCCGTGAGGGTAGCGGCGTGAGTGTCGCGCTCCACAAGCATTACCCGCTGGCGTCCCTACAGGATTTCTTTAAGAAGAACGGCGGCGGCGCGGTTTGGTATAGTATCGGCTTTGCGCAGGACGATCAGGAAAAACTCAAGGCGTTTCTGGATAGCGACGTGCAAAAAAGCGGCCAAGGCATTGAAAAGCTCTGCGTTGATGTTGCCAATGGTTACAGCGAATATTTCCTCGACTATGTGAAGCGTATCCGCGAGATGGCGCCTGATTTAACGATTATGGCCGGCAATGTCGTGACCGGTGAAATGGTTGAGGAGCTTATCCTGAGCGGCGTTGATGTCGTCAAGGTCGGGATCGGGCCGGGCAGCGTTTGCACCACGCGCAAGAAAACGGGGGTCGGCTATCCGCAGCTTTCGGCTGTGATTGAATGTGCCGATGCCGCGCATGGCCTTGGCGGGCTGATCTGTTCAGATGGCGGTTGCACCGTTCCTGGCGATGTGGCGAAGGCATTCGGCGGCGGGGCGGATTTCGTGATGCTCGGCGGGATGCTCTCCGGCCATGATGAATCTGAACAGGAACTCATTGAAGAAAACGGCCAGAAATTCGTCCGCTTTTATGGGATGAGCAGCGATACGGCGATGAAAAAGCATAAGGGCGGTGTGGCTGAATACCGCGCCAGTGAGGGCAAAACCGTTAAAGTACCTTATCGCGGTGCGGTGCAAGATACGCTGCAGGATATCTTGGGCGGGCTGCGCTCGACCTGCACTTATGTCGGGGCGCGGAAGCTCAAGGAGCTATCGAAACGCACGACATTTATCCGCGTCAACCAGCAGCTCAACACGGTTTTCGGGAATGAGTAAAACATTCGCGCCGCCCTGCGGATTAGCGCTTGCATGAGGCAATCAAACAAGGGTAGTCTTACAGCCTAGGAAATTTCGAGGAGTTGGCACACTATGTCTGAAGATATCAAAACACGGCTGAAAAGCACCAGCGAGCAATGCCAGACATGCTATGAAGCGTGGAGCGCGAATAACAAGGATGCCAAGCTGCGCGAGGCGTTGCAGGACTCTATTCATGAATTGCGCAAGGTCGCTTCCCGCTTGGAGATTGAGCTGGCGATCAGCGAGCGTGACGATCTCAAGCAAAAGCCGCTGCCGATTCCGCCGCATCGTGATGCCCGCGCCCGCACCAGAAATGCGCAAGATGATGATGAAGGCAATGGAAACGGCAATAGTGGCGGTGGGAACCGTGATGCGCGCTCCGGTGGCCGTCAGGGCGGCAAGCCGAATATTGCCAAGGGTTTGAAGCCATCCCAGCATAGCCGTAAAGATCCCGCGCCTGATAATACAGGTGATGACAGCGCCGAAAATCTCGGCAATAGCAACGCAGGATAAAATCCAAAACACCCATCGGAATAAAGTGGAACGCTTTGTCTTTAGAAGCTATCTTTCCGCGCCCGTAATGCTGCGAAGTCCTGAGCCGTTTTGCAATGAAAAAACACATTGGTTTTCTTCTCAAGCCCGATTGAGGTCGGGATGGTCGGTTGCCCCTTTGCCCTGAGCGCGTTGACTTCCGCAGCCCTTGCCGCGATATCCGCATTTTCGGGCGCAACATGAAGCGCAAAGGCGGCGTTGGATTGCGTGTATTCATGACCGCAATATACAAGCGTATCTTCTGGCAGTTTTGCGAGTTTTTGAAACGCGGCAAACATCATGTCAGCCGTGCTTTCGAAGAGCCGCCCGCAGCCCATCGAGAACAGCGTATCGCCCGTAAAGATGCTGCTGCGATTTGGATAATGGAGGCAAATATGCCCCAAAGTATGGCCGGGGGTTTCGATGATGATGCCGCGCTCCCCGCCGAAGGTGAGGTCATGCCCTTCGGCAAGCGGCAGATCGACCTCGCCGATTTTATCAGCCTCCTTTAAGGGGGCGGCGAGGGGGCAGTGATAGCGCTCCTTAAGCGCCGCATTGCCCGCAATATGATCGCCGTGGTGATGGGTGTTGATAATCAGATCAAGCTTGAGGTCATGCGCTTCGAGAAAATCAATGACGGGCGCGGCCTCCCCCGGATCAATCACGGCGGTTTGCCCGTTTTCAAAGGTGATGATATAGGCGTAATTGTCCTTTAGGATCGGCAGGGTTGTGATGGTCATAATTTTGTTTCCTCTCCGCCGAGAACGCTGGCGAGGCTGTGGGTTGCGCTGCCGCGCGGCTTGGGTTTTTGCTGGGTGTCATGCGGTGACCAGCCATGCAGGAAAATAATTTCAAATTGCGCTGAAATTCGCGCGTGATCCTGCGCATCAGGATATTTTTGTTTGTAAAGCTGCGCGGCCAGATCAAAAATGCGGCGGCTTGTGAAATGTTTCGGCCTTGCGTGGAGCGCATTGCCTTCACCCATGCCGCGCAAATCATGCATCAGGGCATAGATGTCGTTATAGCTGACGCTTAGGCTATCTGAATCAATGACGGGCAGGGCATAGCCCGTACGCTGCATCAGCGCGCCGATATCCTGCTTTGTGGCGAAGGGATAGATGCGCGGCGCAATGCCGTTTTTGATTTTCAGCTCGGCTTCAACGAGGCACTCGCGCAGCTCGAACAGGGTTTCCCCGCCAAAGAGCGAGCCGATCAGCAGCCCGTCAGGTTTGAGGGCGCGGCGCATTTGTATCAGCGCCCCCGGCAGATCGTTGAGGCTGTGAAACCCCAAAACGCCGATGATGAGATCAATGCTTTGTGCGCGAAAGGGGAGATATTCCTCATCGCCGCAGATATGGATATGGTTGCCGCTATGGCTGTGATCTATGGACGGCGCATGGGAAAGCAGCGCGATATGCTGCGCCTGAGTTTGGGTTTGCAACTGCGTCAGGAAGTCTTGCGAGAGCCGCTCCGCGCCCAGAACAAGGACGGTTTCGAAATGACGTTTGATGAGAGAGAGGCTGTCGAGCGTTTCCTTCTCGCACCAGCGGAACAGGAAATCATGCTGGGGGAATGTATCCCGAATGCGCGAGAAACGCTTGGAGCGCAAGGGTTTATCGAAGAGTTCGGGCGATGCGGTGGGCGGCGTTACCATTTGTCGGGCTTGGGCGCAAATTCATCAAGCGGCATATTTTTCTCAACGACCTTGGCGAGTTCTTCGAGTTCCGTAAATTCATTGCTGAGCGCGACATCGGTTTTGACCGGCGCTTTTTGCTCTTGGGCGGGTTGATCGGCTGCGCCGTTGGGCTCAGGTTTAATCAGCGCTGCATCTCTCTGGGAGAGGAGATGGAACGGGGTTGCGCTGGTTCTGAGTTTTTGCAGCGGCTTTTCGGGTTTGGGCGCTTCGGGTTTTTGGGATTCCGTTTTCGTTTTCGGCGTGGTCGCTTGTGTAGCAGGGGCGGCGGTTGCGACCTTTGCGCCAAGTTTATCCATACTCAACTCCGGCGCTTTGGCGTCGGCATCGGGGCGTTTGCCGGGTGGTGGTGCATAGGTCATCGGGATTGACCAGTCGGCAACCTTGCCCGAAAAGCGGTCGCGAACGATTTCCTTGACGCGCAATTTGTAATCATTCTTGATTTCATCGCTGAGCATTTGCCAGGCGCGGGCAATCACGACCATGAAATGCGTGTCCTTGGACAGGGACGACCACAAAAGTCTGTATTGGTGGAACGGGATGAAGGAGGTCTTCGAATAGGCGAAGGCTTCGGGCGGCGCGGCCACGGCAAAGGGGTAAATTCGGTGCTGGGTGATGCCGATATGGCTGAAATAGCTCTCCCCCAGCTTGATGACGTTTTCGGGCTTGAGGCCGAATTGATCGGCGATATATTTTTTCATCTGCTTGAGATTGGTAATCTCGGCAGGGATGTTGAAGCTCGGCGCATGCATGGTCAGGCCGTTGCCTTCGTGACGCTGCGGGATCGGGAGGTAATCGACCATGATTCCGGCGTGCAGATCGTCTTGTATGCCCTTGGTCAGCGGAATGACAATCGCGGTGTTGATGGTTTTTTGATCGGAGACGACAAAATCCATTTCATCGGAAGACAGCCCGATCTCGCTGCCCTGTGTCAGGCCTTCCTCAACGAAGATGGAATGAACAGTGCGGAGCTGCCCCGCCGTTCCCTTGACCTCCTTGAAGCGCTCGTCCTTTTCGCTGATTTGCGCGAGCAGGTCTTTTGTATCGGCCTTTTTGATGATTTTTTGTTTCTGGATATTGATCTCGCGATCTGTCCATGTTTCGGGCTTTACGCTCAAAAATTCGAAGAGCGAGAGGATTTGCAGCTCAAGGCGGGCATTGGGCAGCAGCCCGACCGTAATCGCATTGAGCACTTGCTGCGCATCAAATTCGCGGATAACGCCCTTGGCCTGATAGCGCTCCTTGTTGTTGATCAGCATTTTGGGCTTGATTTCCTTGGTGTTGCGCTCGACATTCAGGAAAAACGTCTTGATGCGCTCATCAATGTAATCGGGGGCGGGATAATAATCCGGCCCGTGAAAGAGCAGGGCATTGTTGCGCGGTTTCAGGCCGAGGTGATCTCTGGCGAATTTGACGGTGTCCTTGATGTCTTCGGGGCTGATCTCGTTGATCGTGTTCTGATCGACGGTGAGGGTTTCGATCATATGCCCCGACCAGCGCTTGCCGTCGACATTCTCGCCGTAGCGCGGAACAGTATTGGCCATACCGCGCGGAATACCGTCATGCAAATAGATTTTCAAGCGCCCTTCTTCATTGACGTGATAGGGCAGAATTTCCGCAGGCACAAAATCACGCGCAATCACATCGGTAATATCGCCCGTGACCTCGTTGCGCATGGCGGTGATGCGGATGGCGCTGGTTTCCGACTTCGATGGTCGCCGCTCCCCGATCACAAGGCTCTGGCGGTCTTTCATTTTTTGCGCAACGGCAAGATAGCAGGTCGGCGGATGCCCCATCAGCTCCCCTTCGGCGGAGTAAAGCCGAAAGCGCCCGTCAAAGTTTTTCTCGATAAATTCATCATCCCAATGGGGGGCGGAGTAAAACACGCGTGCGCCGTGAGAGCGCAATTCCTTACGGTATTCACGCATTGTAAAACAGGTATATTCAACAGGCAGATGCTTGTCCCATTTCTCGCGGTCATCTTTCCGCATCAAAAATTCATACGCCCATTTATGCGGCAAGCGGAACAACCGCGTTTTCGGGAATCGCGGCGGTAGCTCTTCCAGATAAAACCCGCCGCATCCCGCATCTTGCCGCGGCCTTGCATGTTCGGAATACCAGATCAGCAAGTCGGTTTCGCTCATTTTCGTCAGATCATCGGTATCAACCGAAAGATCGGGCATTTCAAGCAATACATATTCTTCCGGCGGCGGCCTTGCGAAATCACGAATGAACATCAGCCCACCCGTTTTGAGCATTTTGAAATGGTTGTCCAGCGTTTCGCTGATGGTTTTTTCATTGTATTTCGAATGCGAGAAGACATCATAGAGCACATAGGAATTCACAATCGCATCAAAGCTTTCGGGCTTGGCAAATGCGGTGGAAATATCGGCCGCGATATATTCAAGATTATGCACCTTGTTTTCGTAGAGTTCCTTGGCCTTGTTGATGCTGCGCTTGTTTTTATCAACCCCGACAAAGCGGATATTCGGCGCAAGCGCAGCCATGGCATAGGTGATCGCCCCGTCATCACAGCCCATATCAGCGACCACCGCATTTTCATTGAGCAGCAAATGCGACAGCGCAAACCATGCCTTGCGCACGATTTTGTAATCAATATCGGCGAGGAGCTCGCGCCTGCGCTCGAAATATTCATCCAGAGTGGCGGTGATATATGCGGTTTCGGTGGCCAAGATAGTCCGTCATGTTTGTTTATTGCATTGCTTTGGTGGGTAATGTAGTGATCTTGAGTATATTTTGCAATCGGCAACATTGAGTAATCTGCGGCGGTGTGGGGCGACACGAGCCGACACGCGGGACGACACAGGGCGATATAGGGCGATATAGGCGATAAGATGCACGTATTCTGGAATTCGATCATTGATGCGGTATTGCCGCCGCGCTGTATCCTGAGCGGTCAAGAGGTTGACACGCATGGCGCGATTGCCCCCGATGTCTGGGCGCAGCTTGACTTCATCACTGATCCGTTTTGTGCTTGCTGCGGCTGGCCGTTTGCTTTTGAGGTCGAATTTCAAAGCGCGGAATCGGGGATAGGGCAATCGGGCGCGGCCGAAATGCTGATAGAGCCATCCCTTAAGGGGAACGGGGTTTTGTGCGGGGATTGCGTTCGTACAAAGCCGCCCTTTACAAAGGCGCGGGCGGCCTTGCGCTATAACGATACCAGCCGCGCGATGATTTTGGGGTTCAAGCATGGCGATCAAACCCATTCGGCGATCAGCTTTGTACCGTGGTTGAAAGCGGCGGGGGCAGAATTTTGGCCGCAAACCGATATTGTGATGCCGATCCCTTTGCATCGCTGGCGGCTGTTTCGGCGGCGCTATAATCAGGCGGCGTTGCTGGCCTTGCCGCTGGGGAAGGATTTGGGCATTCCTGTCTTGCTCGATGGCTTGATCAGGTGTCGCAACACACCGACGCAAGGGCGGTTGCGGGCAAAGGAGCGTGCGCGGAATGTCAAAAGCGCGTTTGAGGTTAATCCTGTTTATAGCGAGATTATTCGCGGCAAAACCGTGACCTTGATTGATGATGTTTATACGACCGGATCAACGGTGAAGGAATGCGCCAAGGTGCTGAAAAAGCAAGGCGCACGGGAGGTTTATGTGGTCTGTGTGGCGCGGGTCGTGCGCGGTGATTATTTTTGAGCGCGTTGGTCGTTTATCAAAGCGCTTGGCCTGCGGCGAGTCTACCGCAATCGATTTGCGGGGATAGTCCCGCACGCATGGCAATCTTTTTGGCAAAGGGAAGCGCATCTAGCGCCTTGAAACCGCCGCGCCGTAATATTTTGATCGGGGCGATATCTTGAGACACAAGCCGCATCATGCCGTCGACTCCTGCTGTACGGGAGGTGATATCGAGCTTGCGCCTGCGCTCATATCGGGCGAGCAAGGCGGGGTCATGCAGCGCAATACCGCCGCGCGCGCCATCGGCGATAATCTCCGCCAAGGCCGCGACATCACGCAAGGATAGGTTCAGCCCTTGGGCGGTGATGGGCGACATGACATGCGCGGCTTCGGCGATCAGGGCGATATGTGGCGCTGTGAGTTTCTCAGCGGTGATGGAGCATAACGGCCAGCTCTCAACGCCTGTTTCCAGCGTAATTCCGCCCAGCGCATCACCGGTTTTATCACGCAGATGCGCTTCGAAATCCTGCTTTTTCAGGTGGATAAGCGCCTCGGCGCGGGGCGTTTTTTCCACCCAGACCACACTTGATTGATTGCCCTGAAGCGGGACAAGCGCAAGCGGCCCTGCGGGGTAATGAAACTCGCTGGCGATATTCATATGCGCTTTGGAATGGTTGAGGATGAAGGTCATCGCCGTTTGGCCGTAGGGCTTTTCCTTGGTCTTGATGCCCGCAATCGCCCGCACCAGCGATCTGCGCCCATCCGCCCCGATCAAAAGCGGCGCGGTGATGGTTGTGCCGTCTTCGAGCCGCGCGGTCAGGTTTGCACCGTTGAGCGTGTAATCAAAAAGCTTTGCGGGGCAATGCAGATGCAGGGTTTTGAGGGTTTGTGCGCGCTCAAATAAGGCGGCGTGGAGCAGGTTATTGGGAATATTCAGCCCGAATTGGGACAGCTGAATATCGGCAGCCTCAAAGTCGGAGATTTGATCGCCCTGATCGGCAAGGCTTTTGTCGATGATGCGCATGGCCTTGAGCGGTGCGCCGATGGCCTCTAGCTGCTGCGGTTTTATCCCGGCGGCGCTGAGGATATTGAGCGAGCTGTTCATCAGGGCAATGGTGCGCCCTGAGGGGGCTTTGGGGGCTTTGGACGTTTTCGGCGCGATTGGTTCGATCAGGTGAACATCCAGCCCCAGATCGGCCATCAAGACCGCAAAGGTCAATCCGGCGATGCCGCCGCCGCAAACAATCAAGTCGCCTGTGAGATTTTTCGTTTTGGTCATTGCGCTTTGTTCCTTGTTCAAGGAATATAATAGCAATTTGCGAAGGAACAAGAAAAATGGCAAAAGTTGAAGTGTATTATTGGACGACCTGCCCGTATTGCGTGAGAGCGCGGGCGCTTCTCGATTCCAAGGGTGTTGATTATATCGGCTATGATATCACCGGAGATGAGGCGGCGCGGGCGAAAATGGTTGAGCGTACGGGCGGGCCGCGCACCGTTCCGCAGATTTTTATCAATGATCGCCTGATCGGCGGTTGTGATGATTTGCACGCGCTGGAGGCCAAAGGCGGGCTTGATCCGCTGCTGGCTCAGTAAAAAGATCAGTAAAAAGATCAGTAAAAAGAAATATCGCTTAATAATAACGTTTAAATTGATGTTGAAACGATGACCGAAACCAAACTCATAGCCGCCTGTATCCAGCTCAATAGCGGTGCGGATATTGCAGAGAATCTGAAGGCGGCGGGGGAGCTTATCCGTCAGGCCGCCGCGCAGGGGGCGCGGTTTATCGCAACGCCCGAAGTCACCGATCAGGTGATTTCCAACCGCGCCGAGAAAATCGATCAGATGCTTTCAGAGGCAGATCACCCCGGCCTGGCCTATTTTTCCGCCCTCGCAAAAGAGCTGGGTGTTTATCTGTTGATTGGTTCGATGTGCATTCGGATTGCCGAAGATAAAATGGTCAATCGCAGCTTTTTGATTGCCGATACCGGCGAGATTTCAGCCCGTTATGACAAGATCCATATGTATGATGTCGATTTGCCGACGGGCGAGAGCCACCGCGAGAGCAAGGTTTTCCAGCCCGGCACAGCGGCGCGCATTGCCGATATTCAGGGCGGCTTTCGCCTTGGTTTGAGCATTTGTTATGATCTGCGCTTTCCGCATCTGTTCCGTGATCTGGCAAAAGCCGGTGCGAATATTTTGAGCATTCCCGCCGCTTTTACCGTACCGACGGGGCAGGCGCATTGGGACGTTTTGCTCAGGGCGCGGGCGATTGAATGCGGGGCGTTTGTGATTGCCCCTGCGCAATGCGGCGATCACCAAGGCGCGCGCAAAACCTATGGCCATTCGATGATTGTCAGCCCTTGGGGTGAAATTCTGGCGCAGATGAATGAGGGCACAGGATATGCTCTAGCGACGCTTGATCTTGAGGCGGTGACAAAGGCGCGGCAAGCCATTCCCGCCCTGATGCATGACCGCGCTTATATTATCGAGAGCGATTAAGTAAGGGTATTATTCAAAAACAATAAATAAAGAGGAGGGCATTGCCGATGGCATCACATAAGGGCAAGGATTTAAAAAACTTAAGACTTGATACGCAATTGGTGCTATCAGGCCGCGCACCAGAGAATTATTTCGGGATTGTAAACCCGCCCGTTGCCCGTGCCTCAACGATTTTATACCCATCACTCGCCGCCTATGAAGACCCCACGCATCAATATCGCTATGGGCGTTTGGGCAATCCGATGAGCGATACGTTTGAAAAAGCGCTTGCGGCGCTGGAAGGCGGCAAGGCCGCCATCGGAACACCGACGGGACTATCGGCCATCACGACAACGATTTTGTCTATTGTGCGTTCGGGCGATCATGTTTTGATGGTTGATACCGTCTATCCGCCTGTGCGCGGGTTTTGCAAAAACGTCCTCAAGCGGATGGGGGTCGAGGTTACGTTTTATGATCCTTGTATCGGCGGCGGGATTGAGGCGCTGATACGTGACAATACCAGCCTGATCTATATGGAATCCCCCGGCTCGGCGACTTTTGAGGTGCAAGACGTTCCGGCGATTTGTAAGCTCGCCAAACAAAAAAGCATCAAAACCGTGATTGATAATACATGGTCGGCGGGGCTGCTGTTCTGTCCGATTGCGCACGGGGCTGATGTGTCATTGCAATCTTGCACAAAGTATATCGGCGGCCATAGCGATATCAATCTGGGCGTGATTGTGTGCGCCGATGAGGATATGGCCGCACAAGTCAGGGCGAGCGCCCATGATATGGGGATTGCACCGGCGCAGGAGGATATGGCGCTGGCCTTGCGCGGATTGCGGACGATCACAACCCGTATGCGCCAGAATGCTGAAAATGCGCGTGTCGTGGTGGAGTGGCTGCAAAGCAGGGCTGAGGTTGAGCGGATTTATTACCCCGCGCTCTCAAGCCACAAAGGCAATGATATTTGGAAACGCGATTTTTCGGGCGTGAACGGGCTGTTTAGTATTTTGCTCAAGCCTGCCCCCAAAGCCGCAGTGCATGGCTTTGTCGATGCGTTGGCGCTGTTTCCAATCGGCAGTTCATGGGGCGGGTATGAAAGTCTGCTACAGCCGCAATATCTCGAGAAATGCAGGGACGCTGTGCCGTGGAGCGAAAAAGGCGCGTTGCTGCGCTTGCAAATCGGGCTGGAAGACCCGCAAGATTTGATTGATGACCTTGCGCAGGGTTTTGCGGTGTTCAATGGGATAAAGGGTTAGGGAATCTAACCTAAGCCAAGACGCTTAAATCAACGTCCAGAGCTTCGGATAGCGCCTTGAGCGATTTGAGCGAGCCTTCTTTTGCGCCTGTTTCTATTTCGGTTAGATAGCTGCGTGAGAGGCCTGATCTTGCGGCTAGCTCCTCTTGTGTCAAACCATAGAATTTCCGCAAGATTTTAACAGGGTGTTCGCTGCGGGCGGCAATCTGATCGAGAATGTGATCTGGCAGCGCGCTTTTTTGCATCGTATCGCTGCTATTCATCGTGCGGTAGTCGTGTAGCGGTACCAAGACGAACGGTTTGCCCTGAATATGCAGAAGATCGTAATTCATAATGGTGGCTCCGGATAGATTTTAAAGAAACAGAAGAAGAAACAGAAAAGGAGGGAACGCGAGCGCCTGAAGCAGGCTGATTGGTATGATTCTATCAGCTTTGAGCGAATCGGAAAACAGCAAAATCGCAATGGGCGCTGATAACGCTCTGGCTTCGCGGTGTGATCTCTGGTAAAAACAAGACTATGAGCACAAGCACGAATAAGACAAGCATCCATAATTTCTATGAACATCCGCCGCAAGACGGGCAAGTGAAGCAGCTTATATTCCTGTTGCACGGGCTTGGGTCGAATGGGCGCGATTTGATTGCGCTTGCCCCGTATTTCGCCGCCGCCCTGCCGCAGGCGCATTTTGTATCGCCCGATGCGCCGTTTGCGTGCGATATGGCTCCCCCGGGCTATCCTGACTCGTATCAATGGTTCTCGCTGCAAAGCCGTGATCCACGCGATATGTTGATGGGGGTGCGGCACGCCGTCCCTGTTTTGCATGGATTTATGCGCCAGCAAATGGAACATTATAATGTCACAGCCCAGAACTGTGCGTTGGTTGGCTTTTCTCAAGGCACGATGACCAGCCTGTCGGCCGCCTTTGCTTTCGATAAGCCGTTGGCGGGGGTTTTGGGCTATTCGGGGGCGCTGCTCTGGGATGACGCTTTGAGTGAGCGCAAAGATTTCCCGAAGCCGCCCGTTCATCTGATTCATGGGGAGGCCGATGATGTTGTCCCTGTCGGGGCGTTCCACACGGCCAAGGCGATGTTGGAAGGGGCGGGCGTTCCATTCTCAGGCTATACAGTCCCCGGATTGCCGCATTCCATAGATGAGGGCGGCATTGCCAGCGGTGCGGAGTTTTTAAAATCCGTTTTTAATCGCTAATTCAAACTTTCTTTTATTATTTTTCGTAAAGTTAACTTGGAATTAAATAAAATATATATAAAATTTTAGATATATTTGATTTAAATCTTCATCAGTTTGATCGCTGCGTAAACAAATAATAAGAATAAGGCAACATCTGGATAAATAGAGAGTTTTAGAAGTATGAAGTTACATATGCTTATAATCGTGGCGGTCATGGCGGTCTCATTGATTTTTATTACCAGCGGTATGCGGCAGGCCAACTCGATGAGCATTTTGGTGAGCGCGGAGCTTGAGCAGTTTCAGAAGATAGACATACAACAGGAGAAAACGCGCGGCGCTTAAATGGTTCTGGGGGCTTCGGCTTTTAAAAGCCAGGTTGTTGAGGGTGTAAGGGTTCACTTGAAAAGTATATAGCGGGGCAAACGCTAGCATAAAATGACGACCTGGCTCCTTGGTCGTCATTTTTTTATGCTCTCATGGCTGTGTTTGGTTGACGAATATCTTGACGGGGCAAAGCGTTTCACCGTAAAAGATGGTTATGAAATTTCTAACTCATTGCCTTGTGATTTTAGCGCTTTTGACGGCGGGCATTTCCCCCGCCTGTGCGTTTATGTCCGGTATTTCCGGCAAGATGATGGATTTGGAAATTTGCGCATCTGACGGCTCGGTGCAGATTGTCCGCGTCAGCGCGGATGAGTATGACCCGAACGCCGCCCCGGATATCCCTGAGGTCTCGCAATTCAAAGATTGCGCTGTGTGTGTTCATAGCAGTATGGCCAAGGTTAGCGTTGAGCCTACCAGCTTTTATAACGCTCAAAATAGTGGCATTCAATCCGCCCGCGTTTTGAAGGATTTTATTTTAATCGTAACACCGTCCAAAGCGGTTATCCCCCGCGCCCCGCCTATTTCATATCTTCTTTAAATAAGCTTCCCTCTGACAATTAAGCGCTTAAACGCGCTTTGAAGATGCCCGTATTTATCGTGGGCAGAGATGATAATAGGATTTTAAAATGGCTGATACGAAACCTCTTTCTCTTTCCGAGAAATTTGCAAAAGTGAATCACTGGCGGCATAACCTTATGGATATTGCCATGATCTCTGTTGTTTTGGGCTCTGTTGCGACGATGGTGACGACCGGCATTCCGATTGGTTTGCTTGATCCTGTCGGTATGTTTGCAAGCATGCACATCCCGTCAATTGATGGGATTATGGCCTTGGGTAGCGTTTTTGATGGCGCAGTCCATGCTTTTGATAACGGGGTTTTGTTTACAGACGCTTTATGGACTGATCCGCACGCGGCAATGGGGCATTCAGCCCATGCCGCCCATGCAGGTCACGCCATGCATACGGCTCATGCCGCGGCAGCGGCCAGCCCGCAATTATCGCCTGAAGCGCTCGAATTACTGGGGATGAATTAGAATGATGGATAGACGATCATTTTTAAAAGGCCTCGGAATTACAGGCGTTGCTGGAACATTTTCAATGGTTGGCGGTTTGAACGGCGGCACTGCTGTGAACGCTCAAGCGCAAACCCGAGACTCTCATCCGCTTGAGCGCTTGACGGATATTCATAGCCTTGAAAGGTTTCAGTTGAGCCCCAATAAATTCAATCTTGTTTTTGTGATGACGGCGCAGGAAAGCTATTCCAATTGCGGAGCGATTATCATCACGATGCATGTGCTTTCAGAAGAAGCTTTTTTTCGCGACAGGGTGAATGCAACCGTAATTATGCCGCGCGTTGCCGATCAGTCAAATATAAGCGATACGGCTAATCTCGCGCGATTGCAGGGCGTGCAGGAAAAAGGCGTGCGTGTGGTTACAGGAGCACTTCCTGATGTCCAGAGCGCTGTGGAGAGTCTGAACGGCGGGTTTTTGGAGTTTGACGGCAACGGAAAAGTCAGCGGCCATACGCAAGAAGCTTTCTTTTTGTCACCCTCAGGCCGCGATATGTTCACGCATAGTGGCGATGATTATTTCACCATAGAGCATTATATTCATCAGATGGTTGCAAATTGCGATAGACGCCGCAGGGATATCTGTTTGTAATTCTGTGGACAACGCTAGGAAATTCTCTATTTCCCTACGATTTGTGGTAGAATAAAGGTATGAATCGCGGGATAGTGCGGTTTTCTTGAAAAACGCACAACGTCAAAAAATCCCCATCACATCAAAGGTTTGCTGCAACAGCAAAGCGAAAGGAGCGAGGCTCATGGATGGCGTAACGATTGATGATTTTGTGCTTGATGAAGACATACGAAGGGCGCGGCCTTTGGATAAATGCCCCGCCTTGATTTTAAATGCGGATTTTCGACCTCTGAGTTATTTTCCTTTATCGTTGTGGCCTTGGCAGGAAGCTGTTAAGGCCATTTTTCGTGGTAGCGTGACGGTGATTTCCGAATATGACCGCACTGTGTCCTCGCCCTCGCAACGGATCAGGCTGCCCAGCGTTCTGGCGCTGAAAGAATATGTGCCGATGGCGCGCTCTCCGGCCTTTACGCGATTTAACGTGTTTTTGCGTGATCGCTGGACGTGCCAATATTGCACCAAGCTTTTCAAAACCCATGAGCTGACATTCGATCATGTTATTCCGCGTTCTCGCGGTGGACGGACGAGTTGGGATAATATCGTCGCGGCTTGCCGCTGCTGTAACACCAAAAAGGCGAATAAAATGCCGCATGAGGTCGAAATGTACCCGTTTCGAGAGCCGCGCCCGCCATCGATCTATGAGCTGCAAGACCATGGGCGGAGCTTCCCGCCGAACTTCCTGCATGAAAGCTGGGGGGATTTCCTCTATTGGGATACCGAGCTTGATGAGGTTTAGGCGCTTAAGGGGTTAGGTGCTATCCGAGATTTCCTGAAATATAAAACCGCGGCGAGGGCGCAAATCAGCGCCATACCAAAGCACAAGGCCAGATTGTAATTCGCCATGCTGAGGCCGAAAAACGGGTCTTGCCATGCAATGACATCGCAAGGTTTGGACGGCGCGGACATGATATTGTCAATCCAGCTTTGGCTGCCTGAATTGGAGTCGAAATCAAAGCTCGGAATGGTACAGCCCTCGACTTGCGAGACCCACCATTTTTCCTCAACCCCTGTATGATAAAAGGCCACGGCGGCATTGCCCAAGAAAGCCAGACCCGCCAGCGCAGCAAAGATTGCGCCGTGAAGCGGGTTTTTCCTGAAGATGAGGCCGAGCGCCCCCAGTAGACCCGTTGCGACAAAGCCCCAGCGTTGATAGATACACAGGCGGCATGGCTCCAGCCCCCAGAACACTTCGGAGGCAATAGCGGCGGCGATGGCGAGAATGCTGAGTGCCAGAATCCCGCCGAAAAATGCAATCGGGCAGAGCAGGAGTTTTCGGAGTAAGGCGATTAAAGCTTTCATCTTATAAACGATTTAATGGTGTCTTTGAGGATTTCAATTCCTTCGAGCCCGAAATAGAGCGCAAAATAGGTCAATAGCCCGACCCAGAGCAGGCCGATCATCGCGCCGGCAATCACGGCCAGCCCGTCTCGCATAATTACGCCCACAGCCATCAACGCAATGCCGAGGCTTGGCACTGTGTTGGTAAGTGGTATGGGGATCAACACGGACAGCGCCATGACAAAGCCGCAAATGCCGATCAGATTGGAGAACAGGCCTTGGGTGATAATGCCGAAGCGCGGGCGGATAATGCGCTCCATCCTCTTGATCCATGGCAGGCAGGCGCGCAGCATTTTTTCGAATTTCTCGCGGGAGATAGAGCGATTCAGCGCCCTTTGCGGCAGCCAGATGGTTTTGCGGCCTATCGCCTGTTGCGCGGTGAGCAAAATAAGCGGGCTGGCCATCAAAATATTAACCCCCGGCGGCACAGGGATCGGCAGCGCCATCGGCAAAGCGATCAGCAGCAATATAAAGCCGAATCCGCGCTCATGCACGCTTTCAAGTATCTCGCGAAAGCTGAGCGTGTCTTGCGTTTTGTTGAGAAATTCGGTCTCGAAGAGTTCTGAAATGCTGCGTATTGTCATGCAGAGAGTATAACGCGCTCTTTTGCGCTCTCATAGAGAGAATGACGATTTTGAAAAAGAGAATTTGATTTTTTGTTTTGTTTGCGTATAGTGCCAAAAGTTTTTCAAGAACTTCACACATGCGGGTGTGGTGGAATTGGTAGACGCGCCGGATTCAAAATCCGGTTCCGAAAGGAGTGCGAGTTCGAGTCTCGCCACCCGCACCATCTGAATTTTTACGGATTTATTGAATTAAGGACTCGGTGTCACGCCTGCCGCTGCTACGCCCAATGCGTTTGACGCGTTGGCAATATGAGAGGCGACAAAGGATGTGGATTCAGCAAGGCCTTCCAAGGCCATCGTAGGCAATACGCTGATTGTCGGTGCGGCCTGTCCTGCTGCAACGGCGGCGAGGGCTGCACTCCCTCCCGTAAATGAGACTGCGGCAAATGCGGTTGTCCCAATGGCGGTCCATTTTGTCGCTGACCACGCGTAACTTAGAGCTGTGCCAGCTGCACCTTTTGCTTTTGCTACTGTTGATTCAGCCATCAGTTTATCTCCCAGAATTTATCTTTATGAATACTTAAGCTACCAGAAGGGTTGCAAAAAAGCAAATGATTTATATGTAAATTATTCAGCTGCGGCCATGATTTTCGGCTTTTTGGGGTTTAGTATCGGTTTCAGATAGAACCCTGTATGGCTATTTTCTGCGCTGCAAATATCCTCCGGCGTGCCTTGGGCGATGATCTTTCCGCCTTTGTGACCGCCTTCGGGGCCGATATCAATCAGATAGTCGGCGGTTTTGATAACATCAAGATTATGTTCGATCACAATTACGGTATTGCCCTGATCGACAAGCTTGTGGAGAACTTCGAGCAGCTTGCGGACATCTTCGAAATGCAGCCCCGTTGTCGGCTCATCGAGGATATAGAGCGTTTTCCCTGTCGAGCGTTTGGATAGCTCCTTGGAGAGCTTGACGCGCTGGGCTTCGCCGCCTGAGAGCGTTGTGGCTTGCTGGCCGACCTTGATATAGCTCAGGCCGACATCAATCAGCGTCTGCATTTTATCGCGGATGCTTGGCACGGCTTTGAAAAATTCAGCGGCATCCTCAATGGTCATATCCAGCACATCGGCGATGGATTTTTCCTTGAACTTGATTTCGAGCGTTTCGCGGTTATAGCGCTTGCCCTTGCAGGTTTCGCAGGTCACGTAAACATCGGGCAGGAAGTGCATTTCAATCTTGATAACGCCATCACCGCTGCAGGCTTCGCAGCGTCCGCCCTTGACGTTGAAGCTGAAGCGTCCCGGATTATAGCCGCGTGCCTTGGCTTCGGGCAATCCCGCAAACCATTCGCGGATAGGGGTGAACGCGCCCGTATAGGTGGCAGGGTTGGAGCGCGGTGTGCGGCCGATCGGCGATTGGTCAATATCAATGACCTTGTCACAAAATTCCAGCCCCTTGATGTCCTTATACGGCAAAGGTTGTTCGCTGGAGCGCATGAGGCTGCGGCTGGCGGCGCGGAAGAGCGTATCAATCGTAAAGGTTGATTTGCCCGATCCCGATACGCCCGTCACGCAGGTAAACGTGCCGAGCGGAATTTTGGCCGAGATGTTTTTGAGATTGTTACCGCTCGCGCCGATGACCTCAATGTGATGGCCTTTCTTGCCCTTGCGGCGCTTGGCGGGAATGGGAATCTCGCGCTTGCCGTTCATGTAATCGGCGGTGATGGACTGCGCGCATTTGAAAACCTGCTCCGGCGTACCTTCGGCAACGATTTGTCCGCCATGTACACCCGCGCCCGGCCCCATGTCAATCAGGTGATCGGCGCTGCGGATGGCGTCCTCGTCATGTTCGACAACAATCACGGTGTTGCCGAGATCGCGGAGGCGGGTCAACGTTTCGAGCAAGCGGTTGTTATCGCGCTGGTGCAGGCCGATGGAGGGCTCATCGAGCACATATAAAACGCCCGTTAAGCCCGATCCGATCTGGCTGGCGAGGCGGATACGCTGGCTTTCGCCGCCCGATAATGTCCCCGATGCCCGTGAAAGCGTCAAATAATCCAGCCCGACATTCCTGAGGAAGTTCAGGCGCTCCCTGATCTCCTTAAGGATTTTTTCGGCGATTTTTGACTGCTGGGGAGTCAGATCCTTGTCGATTTTATCAAACCATTGCAAAGATTCTTCTATGCCCATTTCGCTGATTTGACCGATATGCAGCCCGCCGATTTTCACCGCCAGCGCTTCGGGTTTGAGGCGGTAGCCAGCGCACGATTCACAATGGGTGGAAGACTGGTATTTCTGCAAATCTTCGCGCACGGAATTGGAATCGGTTTCCAGCAAGCGCCGCTCTAATGATGGGATAACGCCCTCAAACGGCTTGTTGGATTTCCATGTGCTATCGGTTTTCGAGTTATAGACAATCGGCACGATGTCAAAGCCTGAGCCGTAGAGGATAATTTCCTGAAACTTACGGTCGAGTTTTTTCCATGGAATATCGGTTTTGAAGCCGTAATATTTGGCGACGGCTTCGAGTGCCTGCATATAAAACGGCGCGAAGTTCTTCGACCATGGCTCAACCGCGCCTTGCTTGATGGATTTGCTCTCATCGGGGACGATCAGGCCTTCATCCATATACATGCGTTGCCCCAAGCCGTCACAAGACGGGCATGCGCCATGCGGGGAGTTAAACGAAAACAGCCTTGGTTCGATTTCCGCAATCGTAAAGCCCGAAACAGGGCAGGCGAATTTCTCGCTGAAGATTGTTTGTGCGCCTGTATCGGCGTTTTCAGTGATGAGCAAGCCGTCAGCAAGGCGCAGTGCGGTTTCAACGGAATCTGCCAAACGGTTGCCGAGATCGCTGCGGACGATCAAACGGTCAACGACAACCTCGATATCGTGTTTGAGCTTTTTGTCGAGTTCGGGCACGTCCTCGATTTCATAGAGCGTTCCATCGACCTTAACACGCTGGAAGCCCTTGGCGTGCAGGCCTTTGAATTCCTTTTTGTATTCGCCTTTGCGCCCGCGCACAATCGGGGCGAGGATATACAGCTTCGTGCCGTCGCCCATGGCGTTGATGCGGTCAACGATTTCCGTTGCGCTCTGGCTTTCGATGGGCAGGCCGGTGGCGGGCGAATAGGGAATACCGACCCGCGCATATAAAAGCCGCATATAATCATAGATTTCCGTGACAGTGCCGACCGTGGAGCGCGGGTTTTTGCTGGTGGTTTTTTGCTCGATTGAGATAGCGGGGGACAGCCCCTCAATGCTATCGACATCGGGCTTTTGCATCATCTCAAGGAACTGGCGGGCATAGGCGGACAGGCTCTCGACATAGCGGCGCTGCCCTTCGGCATAGATCGTATCAAAGGCCAGCGAGGATTTGCCCGATCCGGATAGCCCCGTGATAACCACAAGCTTGTCACGCGGAATATCAAGATTGATATTCTTGAGATTGTGCTCGCGCGCGCCGCGTATGGAAATATGTGTCAGCATAGGCAGATATATGGCGCAGCACTTCGCATAAGTCCAATAATTTTATTGAAGGGAATACAGATTTAATCAGCAGATTTCAGATTTGGTCGAATTAATAGCCGATTAATAGCCAATTGCACGTGCAATGTGCGGATTTTTCTCAAGCTTGCGCTGAAAACGCGAAACATCACCAGTTTCCAGCATTCTTTCCGCCTCGGCGCGGGCGGCGGCTTGTATCTGTCCGTGATTGGATGTGGTGCTGCCGAGATAAGGGTTATAGGCAATGTCGACCGGAATACCCGTATTGTCATCGGCATAGGCCGGCCTTGTGAGGGAGTATCCCGTCTGCATAACAGCGGGCGTCAGGGTGGGTAGTGCGTCGCTATCTTTACTCTGCTTGTCGGCCAAAGCACCTATCTGAAACAGAATGAGGCCTGTGAGCACGATCTGCAGTTTCAACTTTAGCAACTTCATTCGACGACTTCCCCCTGACCGCCCTTATCTAGAAAGAGTATCATTATTATGGTAAACATGAGGTGAAGAATAGATAAAATTGAATCCAATTCTTATTGGACGGACAGTGATAAAAATCTATTTAAAAACAGTGATTTGATTGAGTTTGTGTCTTTGGGGGACAGGTCAAGGGATAGAAAATTTTCAGGTTTTTGGCCAAAAAAAGTTAAGGCTTCCTGCTCCTGAAATCCGGCGAGTCTTGTCGCTTCGAGCCATGCGGCGATTTTATCGGCCTCCTTGATGCGCTTGAGCAAGTCTTCGGGCAGGTCGGCGGGTAGTCCAAACCGCAGATGAATAGCGCGTTGCAGCGATTTTTCGTAGGATTTATAATCATCGCCCAGAACAGCCTTGAACGGCGAGATCATATCGCCGATAACATATTCGGGCGCATCGTGAAGCAAAGCGGCGAGTTTCCACTGATTGGTGCATTCGCGCCCCGATTGCGTGAAAATATGCTCGACCAGCAAGCTGTGCTGGGCGACGCTGAAGGGATGATCGCCGATGGTCTGGCCGTTCCACCGCGCAACACGGCTTAAGCCGTGGGCTATATCCTCAATTTCAATGTCCAGAGAGGCCGGATTGACAAGATCCAGCCTGCGGCCACTCAACATTCTTTGCCATGCGCGCATTTTATCGGGATTATCCTTACTTTGCTCTTTTGATTCACTTAACGCATCGTTATAGTGAGATTCTTATTGAATTTAAAGGAGTAGATAACGTGGCCGGAAGCGTAAATAAAGTTATTCTTGTTGGAAATTTAGGAGCGGATCCAGATGTTCGCACAATGCAATCAGGTGATCGGGTTGTGAACCTCTCGATTGCGACCTCGGAGAATTGGAAAGACAAGAGCTCCGGCGAGCGTAAAGAAAGAACAGAATGGCACCGCGTTGTTGTGTTCAACCAAGGCCTTGTTTCTGTATGTGAAAATTATCTGCGAAAAGGCGCGAAGGTTTATATCGAAGGTCAATTGGAAACCCGTAGCTGGGAGCAAGATGGGCAGAAAAAATACACAACCGAAGTTGTCCTTCGTCCGTATCGCGGTGAATTGACAATGCTAGATTCCCGCTCAGGCGGGGCAAGCGGCGCAAATGATTCAAGCGGCGGCGGGTTTCAGGATAATTCTTACGGCGGCGGCTATGATGGTGGCGGTTCAGGCCAACGCCAAGCGGCAGCGGGCGGAGCGGCCAGCAGAATTGATGAAATGGAAGATGAAATTCCGTTCTAGGATTTCAGGATTTTATGGAGAGTATTTGTTATGCGGTATGAGATTGTGAATCGTGCTTTGGTATTTGTCGCCGTTTTTGTGATGGCTTTTGGTCTTGCGGCTGTTACGGCGGTAGCTGAAGAAGCTGTGGACGCTGCAGATCAGGCGCAAGCCAGTGAAGATGCGGCTTCCGAATCTTCAGCTTCAATCTCTATTGACGATCCGGATGCGGCGACCTTTCCGCGCCGTTTGGAATTGGCGACCGAAATGCACAAAATTCGCCCCTCCGCCGCGCAGGTCGATGCAGCCGTGGAGAGCGTTGCCGCGCAAATGCCGCGTATGCAGGCTGACTCTTTCAAAGCCAGTATGCGCAATATTTTGAATTATCGCGCGATTGAGCGTATTTCTACGCATGCCATGGCGGAAACCTTTACGGTTGAAGAGCTTGAAGCCATGTTGGAATATTATTCCAAGCCCGAAGCGCAAAGCGCACAGGATAAGTTCGAGCTATACCAAAATAAAATTTCGCCTGAAATCGTGCGTATGATTGATCAGGGGATTATGAGAATGCGTGCCGGAGACGGAAATTCGTCTGCGCCGTGATGAATTTTTGCAGGGTAATCAAAGACTTTAACTGAGTTTGTAAACTGGATGACAAGATATGAGTGATATGGCTGAAAACATGGATGATGGCGGCACACCGATGGACAATACGCCTTCGATTTCTCTCGAAGATGAGATGAAGCAATCCTATCTCGATTACGCGATGAGCGTAATCGTAAGCCGTGCCTTGCCCGATGTCCGCGACGGATTAAAGCCTGTGCATAGACGGATTTTCTTCGCGATGCGCGAGGGCGGTTATAGCTCTGATAAACCTTACCGCAAGTCGGGACGGGTTGTCGGGGATGTGATGGGTAAATATCACCCGCATGGCGATCAGGCGATTTATGACGCACTTGTGCGGATGGCGCAGCCGTGGTCATTGCGTTTGCCGTTGATTGACGGGCAGGGGAACTTCGGGTCGATGGACGGGGATAGCCCTGCGGCCATGCGTTATACCGAAGCGCGCCTGAACAAGGCCTCCGAAGCCTTGTTGGAGGATATTGACAAGGATACGGTCGGTTTCCGTCCGAACTATGATGAGTCCTTGAGCGAGCCTGAAGTTCTGCCCGCGCGTATTCCGAATTTGCTGGTCAATGGCGCTGGCGGTATTGCGGTCGGGATGGCGACGAATATTCCGCCGCATAATCTCGGCGAAGTGATCGATGCCTGTTTGGCGATGGTGGAAAACCCTGAAATTTCAACCGAAGAAATCAATATGATTATTCCGGGGCCTGACTTCCCGACGGGCGGTTATATCCTTGGTAAGCGCGGTATTCGCAGCGCCTATCATACTGGCAATGGTTCGGTGGTGATGCGGGCGAAAACCTCGTTTGAGGAAATTGGCAAGCGTACAGCGATTATCGTCCATGAAGTGCCGTATCAGGTGAATAAAGGCAAATTGCTGGAGCGCCTTGGTGAGGTTGGCCGCGAAAAGATCGTTGAAGATATTCACGAGATCCGCGATGAATCCGACCGCGATGGTGTGAGGGTTGTGATCGAGCTGAAGAACAATGCGATTGCCGATGTGGTTCTTAATCAGCTTTATCGCCATACGGCGCTGCAAACGAACTTCCCGTGCAATATGGTTGCGCTGCATAACGGTAAGCCGCAGATTATGCTGCTGCGGGACATGCTCAAGGCGTTTTTGAAATTCCGTGAAGAGGTTATCACGCGCCGCACGATCTATGAGCTTGGCAAGGCGCGGGAGCGGGCGCATTTATTGGCGGGTCTATCGGTGGCCGTTGCCAATATTGATGAGGTGATTGCACTGATCCGAAATGCCGCCAGCCCGCAAGAGGCGCGTGAAGGCCTGCTTGGGAAGCGTTGGGCTGTCCTTGATGTTGCGCCGTTGATCGAGCTGATTGACGATCCTGAATACCCGATTGACGAGGCCAACACCTATCAGATGAGCGAAGCGCAGGCGAAGGCCATTCTTGATTTGCGCTTGCACCGTTTGACAGGGCTTGAGCGTGATAAAATCCTTGAAGAATTAAAAGGGATTACCGATAGAATTGCGGAATATCTGGCTATTTTGGCCTCCCGCGAGAAGCTGCTGGAAGTTCTGTGCGACGAATTGCGCGATGTTAGAGAGCGTTTTCATACCCCGCGCCGCACCGAATTGCTTGATGCGGAGTTTGAGGTCGATATGGAAGACCTCATCCAGCGTGAGGAAATGGTCGTGATGATTACGGGCGGCGGCTATATCAAGCGCGTTCCGCTTGACACCTATCGTGCGCAGCGCCGCGGCGGTAAGGGGCGCTCCGGTATTGTGATGAAAGAGGATGATTTCATCTCCGATCTTTTCGTCGCCGATACGCATACGCCGATTTTGTTTTTCACCAGCCGCGGTATTGTTCACCGCATGAAGGTTTATCAACTGCCCTTGGGTACACCGCAAGCGCGTGGAAAGGCTCTTGTGAACCTGCTTCCGCTCGAAGCGGGTGAGGGAATCTCGGTCTATATGCATTTGCCGGAGAACGAGGAAGAGTGGGACGATCACGACATTATGTTCGCCACCAGCCACGGCTCTATTCGCCGTAATAAGCTCTCGGATTTCAAGAATATCCGCTCAAACGGGTTGATTGCCATGAAGCTGGGCGAGGGGGAGCGGCTTGTATCGGTTAAGCTCTGTAAAGAAGATGATGACGTGTTGCTGGCCTCCCGCTTGGGTAAGGCTATCCGCTTCCGCGCCAATGATATCCGCGTTTTTGCCGGGCGTAGCTCGACAGGGGTGCGCGGTATCAAGCTGGGCAAGAATGATGAAGTGATTTCGATGTCTGTCCTTAATCATGTTGACCTTACACCCGAAGAGCGCGACGCCTACATGAAAGCGGCAAGCCAGATCGTCGATTCAGAAGATGAGGGTTATGAATACCCTGAAACAACGATTGAGCTATCCAAGGAGCGCTTTGCCGAGCTGCTATCCAAGGAACAGCTGCTGCTGACCGTGAGTGAAGGCGGCTTTGGGAAACGCACATCATCCTACGAATACCGTGTGATCGGGCGTGGCGGTCAAGGTGTTGTCAATATGGCCTTAACCCAGAAAAATGGCGGAGCGGTTGCGGCAACGTTCCCCGTCACCGATGAGCATCAGATTATGCTGGTGACCGATAAAGGCAAGCTGATCCGTACGCATGTCAATACTATCCGCGTGACAGGGCGTAGCGCGCAAGGCGTAACGATTTTCAAGGTCGGTACGGATGAGAAAGTTGTATCTGTGGCGGCTTTGATTGAAGATCAGGACGAAGAGTCAGCGGTACATGAGGGAGATGAAGCGGCTTTGGACGATAATCTTGGTGCTGCTGAAGACAATTCAGTGTCTCTCGAAGAGAGTGGCGACGATAACAGTGCAACGCAAGACGATAAAGAGGCTGAGTAGAGATGAAAAGGCCAATCGGATCGGGTTTGTTTATTTATGACGGTGAATGGGTTGGTCCTTATGCACTTTTGGCATTGTCGACCCTATATTGGGACTATCATTGGTCTAAGATAGTTTTGATTATCATGCTTGTGTTGTCGTTGTTTCATATTATGTATGAGCATCGTAACGCGTTTGGAAAAAAAGATGTCGGCAAAAGACAGATTTATAACGCTTTGGCGGTAATTGTTACCTTTCTTCTCAATCAAACATTTGTTTTTGTTATCTATATGGCTATTTGTTACGCCACGATTGCGAGTAGGCTCAAAAAGAAGAATGATATTTCAACGTTGAATATCAAGAAAAAGACCTTTATGAGAATGTTTCTGATCGCTTTGTTTGCAATCGCTGTGAATACCATGATTGAGATATCGCTTTTACCCGAGATTCATCAGGGGATGGCGCAACAGCAGCAGCCCATTACTGGCGTTCCCGGCACGATACGGCAAAATTAATACCGGAACTGTGACTAGCAGCATGACATCAAATTCAATCAGCAATAAATACCGTATCGGCGTTTATCCTGGGACGTTTGACCCGATCACAAAGGGACATTTGCACCTGATCCGTAGAGCCTCGCAGATGGTTGATAAATTAATTGTCGGTGTGGCTGATAATCCCCGCAAAGGCCCGCTATTCAGCTTGGATGAGCGTTGTGAGATGGTGCGAAACGATATTTCAAATATGACGGAGAAGGGCTGCGAGATTGCCGTACACCCGTTTAACTCGCTGCTGATCCATTTTGCGGCGGAAATGAAGGCGACCTGTATTTTCAGAGGCCTGCGCGCCGTATCCGATTTTGAGTACGAGTTTCAAATGACCGGTATGAATGCCAAGCTTGATCCGGATATCGAAACGGTGTTTTTGATGGCTTCGGATAAATGGCAGTTCGTTTCGGCGAGTTTTGTTAAGGAAATATGCTCGCTTGGCGGGGATATCGAGGCCTTTGTAACCCCCGATGTTGCCAAGCGTCTGAAGCAGAAATTTGCAAAATAATTGCTTTTTTGGCGCAAGAAAACTTGACGAACGGTTTTGAAAACCATAAGGTTCGTTTCGTTCTAAAGCATTCGCTTTAGCGCGGCCTTGATGATCGCTTAGCTCAGCCGGTAGAGCAACTGACTTTTAATCAGTAGGTCGAGGGTTCGAATCCCTCAGCGATCACCACTATTTCCAACACTTTCCGGCCAATTTAAATTTTCCAAGTGTGTCTGTGGATACAGTATGGATACAGCCATCTGCATTTTTTTCATTTTGATTATTAGAAAATTATGTTGAGCGGCTTCTAATTAATAAAACCTTATTTTTCTTGTGCTCTAGTCCTCTTTTGCGTAAAAGCAAAGAGGATTGTTCTGCTTATGGACGGTCTGGAAAACTTCCACTAACAGATTAGAAAAGTTCGAAACAATGATAGAAGTAACTATCTAAGAAACGTTCAGGAATAAAATTTTGTGCCTAATAAATCGAATAAGTGAGATAATCAAAAGGGAATTTGAGGGCTCAGGTGATTTCTTCAAGTTTTTTTTGGGGGTTTTACCCGGCTTATTAATAATTTCAATATTTTTCCTATTATGGGCCTCGCCTGCCATATTGTTATATCGACTATTAGATGATGAATTTTGGGGATACATTTCTGCAATGGCTTACATATTAGCTTCTCCTTTTATTTTGATGTTTTTTAAAAAGAAGTAATAAAAATTTTAAAGCCAATAGGTATTTAATTCTGATCATTTTTGAAATATTGGAATAAGAGGAACCTTTTAGTAGGGAGTGGGGAGGGGAGGCTAGCTTAAATACAAAGGGGGGGGGCACCCCAAATATCATTAACAAGGATCTTTTTATATGAACAAAGCGGGTTTTGCTTTAATTGGATTATTTTTGATGATCCGGTAATCCCCCCAAATTTAGTTGGGGTATGGAGTAGACAGTTTTAAATTGGTTGCCTCTGCCAGCTTCATGGCTGGTGTGATGCCGCCAAGAGCCATATTAGGGCGTTCATTATTGTAAGTCCAGAGCCATTGCGTTGCTGTTATTTGTGCCTCCTCAATCGTTTCAAACTCGTACATATCCAGCCATTCATGGCGAACGGTGCGGTTATATCGCTCCACATACGCATTTTGTTGTGGCTTGCCGGGCTGGATGTAATCCAGCCGGATGCCTCGGCTCAAAGCCCAGCATTGCAAAGCATGGCTGATATATTCCGGTCCATTATCGCAGCGAATAGCCTTTGGTTTGCCGCGCCATTCAATGATCTGATCCAGTGAGCGGATCACGCGCCCGGATGGCAGTGACAGATCGACCTCAATGCCAAGCCCTTCGCGGTTGAAGTCATCCAGAACATTAAAAGTGCGGAATGACCGGCCGTCCTGCAGTTGGTCAGCCATAAAATCCATCGATCAAACATCGTTGGGCATCTCTGGCACTGCCAAAGGATCAGGCCGCGCGCGCTTCAAACGCTTGCGCGGCTTGATCCGTAAATTCAGCTCCAGCTCCCGGTAAATCCGGTACACCCGCTTATGGTTCCAGCCAAAGCCCTTCACATTGCGCAAATACAGAAAACACAGCCCGAACCCCCATCTCTTATGCGTATCGGTTAGCCGTAATAGCCAGTCCGCGATCTCGGCGTTCTCATCGTTTAGCCTGGGTTGATAGCGATAGCAGGTTTGCGAGATATTGAAGGTTGCACATGCCAGGCGAATACTAATCTGTTTCTGATCAACCGCCCACCGCGCCATGTCTTTGCGCCGCGAAGGGCTTACCACTTTTTTCCTAAAGCCTCCTTCAGCAAATCATTTTGCAGGCTCATCTCTGCATACATCTTCTTCAGGCGTTGGTTTTCCTGCGCCATCGCCTTCATCTCGGATATCATCGACGCATCCATACCGCCATATTTGCAGCGCCATTTGTAAAAACTGGCGCTGCTCATGCCATGCTCGCGACAAAGCTCCGCAACCGGAACGCCGCCCTCCGCCTGTTTCAATATCTGCATAATCTGTGTTTCGGTAAAGCGTTTCTGTTTCATCGTAAAATCTCCTTATCTTGATGATGATAGAAAATTCTACTGCAAAACACCGCTAAATTTCGGGGGGGATTACCGCAGCTCTTGCAACTTTGGACGCTGCAAATAGTAGTGAAGAGGTTAGGAAATCTATAAATAATACATATGAAGCTCATGCATATAATACGATTATTAACTGCCTTGAAAACGAAATTATTATGAGCCTTTGTAAAATGATTGAAGATGGTGGCAAAGATAGGTGCTCGTTTACGTATGCGCTAAAACTTCTTAATAAGCCAAATAATCAGCAGGAACTCACAACATTATATTTTAGGGGTGATAAAGAGAAGTTTGATCGTCTTTTCAAAAAGACTAGGCGTGTTCTCAATAAAGTTTGCAACCACAAAAAACATAAGCAAGCTATTATTGAATATAGAAACACTCATCTAGCCCATTCATTAAATAAAGATAGGATAAATAATTTCACTTATGGCAACTTAACGTCATTCGTAATGCGATTAATCCCTGTAGTAACATATTTACTAATTTGTATGACTGGAACACAATATAGTTATGATGATCGATTGAAACATAACAAAAAGTACAGTGAAAAATTCTGGCAACGAATTGTTTAGTGATTTAGTCTGTAATATTACTGGCAAAATGTAATGCGATCCGCATAAATCCGAACTAAAATCAGGTACATTTTCAGGTATCTCAAAATAATTAAAAAATAATTTTTATTTATTTCAATTGCTTAAATGCTCAAATCGAATCCCTCAGCGCACTTTTCTTCTCCCATACAATCCGATATACTCCAAAAACGCTAGGTAATCCGGCGCTTGCGGGGTGCTGAGAATTGACTCTGTACGAAAATCAAATCATTAAACTTGCGAACATAGCCGCGGACATAGCGCCCATCGATATATTTTCTGCCAAAGCAACTTTCGAGAGCGGAAGGTTTTTATCGCCTCCGACACAGGCACATTTCAGATCATTTTTTCCTTCCAAAAGAGCCTTTGCGACGCCGATAGTACCGATAGCGGTTATTACGAATGTCGCGCCGTATAAGACGGCTTGAGCCTCCACGGGTAGGGTATGATGTGCAAGATAGCCAATCCCCAAAGCGGCCTCAATAAATGGGTAACTCACCGCGTAAGAGCGACTTTTCTTTGCTAAAATATCATATTTCTCAAATGTATCTGCAAAAGCTGTAACATTGCCTATTTTCAAAAGAGCAAAATTCAGCAGGGTTAATCCCATGAAATAATGCATGAGTCCCATCAGGCTGCTATGAGCGCCATAATCAAGTGCAATGGACCCTACAGCAGCAAGCCCGAAGACACCGATGACGGGTGCATATTTTTTTATGGTTTCGCTGGCGGCTTTAAAAAACGATGGGGTAAAGGCTGGTTTTTCTTGTGCGGCAGTGGGTACGTCCTCTTTTTGGGAGGGGCAACATGTTTTGGATAAATGATCCGTTTGCGCGGGCTTATCTGGTTTTGTGTTGCAACAGCTTTTTGGGGAATCCATGTGCTCATACCTTGTTTTTTATATTCAGTAATAAACAACTGTAAACTTTGTCAAGCTATGAAGAGTTCGCATAGGGGCGGCTCTGGTTTTCGTGTTTTAAGCAGCCTCTTTGAACCATTGCGGGAAGGGATCTTTAAGTTTTTTGAATATTTCAGGTGCTGTCAGATAATTTTTCACAAGGCAAGAATCCAGTTTTTTGCAAATATCGGCCTCATTCATCTCATCTTTTAGGCCAATAAAAACAATCTCATGCCGTCGGTCACCGTAATCTTTTGTCCAATATTGCCGAATAACCTCTTCAAAATCCTGTCCCGCAGGCCATTGATTTTTCGGAATAGCTGTCCACCATCGACCAATGCCTTGATGACGAATAAAAGCGCCTGCTTGCGAGACCTCTCCTACAAAATCAGGGCGTGTTGCAATCCAGAAAAAGCCTTTTGCGCGGACAATGCCCGGCCATTCTTCGTTGAAAAACGCATAAATTTTGGCAGGATCAAAAGGTTCGCGAGCGCGATAGACAAAGCTGCGAATTCCATACTCTTCGGTTTCCGGCACATGGTCTTTAAAGTTATATAATTCCTGAGCCCACATGGGGTGTTCTTGAGCCTCAGCAAAATGAAATAGCCCTGTATCCATCACTTGATCTAGGTTCACTTGCCCCAGTGTCGTTTCAACAATATCGGCACGTGCGTTAAGGCCGCGTATAATAGCCTTAACCGTTTTGAGCTGTTCTTTTGAAATCAAATCAACTTTATTGAGTACAATCACATTTGCAAATTCAATCTGGTCAACCAATAAATCGACAAGTGTTCTGTCATCATCCTCGCCCAGGCTTTCGCCCTGATCTTTCAAGAAATCTGTTGAGCTATAATTTCTGATTAGGTTCGCGGCATCAACGACTGTTACCATTGTGTCCAGCCTGGAGACATCTGAGAGGCTATGGCCATCTTCATCACGGAAGTCAAACGTTGTGGCCACGGGCAATGGTTCAGAAATACCGGTGCTTTCGATCAAGAGGTAATCAAATTTTCCTTCTGCAGCCAATTGGCGGACCTCCTTTAAAAGATCATCACGTAAGGTGCAACAAATGCAACCATTCGACATTTCCACCAAACGCTCTTCCGTGCGCGATAGATTGGCATTTCCTCTTTCGACAAGGGCAGCATCGATATTGACGTCGCTCATATCATTGACAATGACGGCGACACGTTTTCCTTCGCGGTTATGGAGTACATGATTGAGCAACGTTGTTTTTCCCGCTCCTAAAAAACCGGAAAGAACAGTAACGGGGAGTTTTTTTGCAGCAGCTTGCGACATGCTCGATTAAGCTTTCTTGATTTTTAATGTTACAATATAACGGTTGTATATATGATAATTTTAAAATTGCAAGGGACAATCAAGGAACGGCTTTGGCTTGTACTAGAAGAGGATGCATATAGGGGTTTTTTATCGCTCAAATAAAGCTGATAGTCAGCTATAACGCGTTTTAAAAACGTGCTTTTCCTTGAAATTGGAGATTGACCCAAAAGCATTTAAAACATAGTGTACGAGCGAGTTAAAAAAAACTTTATCAGGTAATTTTTCGGATTTTGGTGCGGTCATATGAGCAATTCTGAACAAGAGCATAATTCCGAAATTTCGACAGCTACCCAAGCGTCACAATCCGAGAGTGGTGATGAAGCCCAAGCTCTCAGCCCCCCTCGCGCAGGGCTGGCGCAAAAATTCAGGGGCTATCTTCTGGCTGGCGTTCTGGTTACCGCGCCGATCAGTATTACGCTCTATCTGACTTATATTTTCTTGAGCTTTATTGATATCACAGTGGCGAAAATCCTGCCTGAGGGCTGGTATCACGCGCTTTACGGGAATGCGACCGTTCCGGGGATCGGGCTGATTATTGCGCTGATATTCTTTATTATCATGGGTTGGTTTGCCACGAATTTTCTGGGGCGTATCACCATCCGCGCCTCGGAATATATCGTCAACAGAATGCCCGTTATCCGCACCTTGTATAATGCGACCAAACAGGTGTTTGAAACGGTTATGGCTTCGCAATCTTCGGCGTTTCGCGATGTGGTGATGTTCGAATATCCGCGCAAGGGGATTTGGGTTTTGGGCTTTGTCACAGGCGTTTCGCAAGGCGAAATCCAGCGCGTGACCTCGGATGAAACGGTCAATGTCTTTTTGCCGACAACGCCGAACCCGACCTCCGGCTTTTTGCTGCTCGTGCCGAAAAAAGATCTCAAATATCTGGAAATGACCGTGGAGCAAGCGATCAAGCTTGTTGTATCAGGGGGAATTTTAACCCCGCCCGACCCTGTATTGATAGAGGCTGAGGGCGCGGCGGATGATGAGGCTAAGAATTCCTCCAAGAAAAACGGCGCAAAGAATAAATCCAAGCCATCTGCAACAGACAAAACAAAAGGCTAGGACAATGATAGAGTTCGTCCGCTCTATTCAATCCAGAGACCCCGCAAATCCGACATTTATGGAAGTGGTTTTGGGCTATAACGGCTTTCATGCGGCGCTGTGGCATCGTTTGAATTACGCGCTTTGGCGGCTCAAATTGCGCGCGGTTGCGCGGCTGAGCGCTAATATCATGCGTATTTTGACAGGGGTGGAAATTCATCCACAGGCGCAAATTGGTAAGCGGCTTTTCATCGATCACGGCATGGGCTGCGTCATCGGACAAACGGTGATTATCGGTGATGATGTGACGCTCTATCACGGGGTGACGCTTGGCGGCGTCGGGCAGCCGGATGCGGACGGGCGGCGGCATCCGCGCATCGAGGACGGCGTGATGATCGGCTCCGGCGCACAAATATTGGGAACGATTACCATCGGGCGCGGCGCTAAAATCGGCTCGAATTCAGTGGTGGTGCAGGATATTCCCGAAGGCTGCACCGCAATCGGTATCCCCGCCAAAATCGTTTGCAAAAAGGGTGATAGCGTGGGGCTGGGCACTTACGGTATGCCCGCAGTGCAGGACTGGGTTATCTAAACGCCCCTAACTGTTCTCAATCGTCCTAACCGCTTTCCAGATACTTAATCGCCTGATCGCGTTCAAACAGATATAAAAGCGTCTTGAGCGCTTGCCCGCGCGGGGTTTCCAGCTTCGGATCGCGTTCGATAATCAACCGCGCATCATCCCGCGCCGCGGCGATCAATTCGCTATGTTCGGCGAGATTGGCCAGCCTGAATTCAACCATACCGCTTTGCCGTGTGCCGAGAATATCCCCCGCACCGCGCAGCTGCAGATCTTTTTCGGCAATCAAAAACCCGTCCTCCGTATCGCGCATAATGCTCAAACGTTCCTTGGCGGTTTCGCCCAGCGGCGTGTAATAGAGCAAAAAGCAATAGGATTTATTGCCGCCGCGCCCGACGCGCCCGCGCAGCTGGTGAAGCTGTGAAAGCCCGAAACGCTCGGCATGCTCGATAATCATGATGGTGGCCTCGGGCACATTGACCCCAACCTCAATCACGGTGGTGGCAACCAAAAGCTTGGTCTCGCCCGCGGCAAAGCGCTCCATCACGCTGTCCTTGTCTTCCGATTTCATGCGGCCATGGATCAGCCCGATCTGATAGTCCTCCCCGAAGAATTGCTTGAGAATGTCAAAGCGCTCCTCCGCTGCGGCGAGGTCGATCTTTTCGGATTCCTCAACCAGCGGGCAAACCCAATAAACGCGAGCGCCTTCGTCAATCTGCCGCTTAAGCCCCGCGATCATATCCTCCATTTTTTCGGCAGGGATCAGGCGGGTGTCAATCGGCTTGCGCCCCGGCGGTTTTTCATCGAGCCGCGAAACATCCATATCGCCATAAGCGGTCAGGGTGAGCGTGCGCGGAATGGGCGTGGCCGTCATCACCAGCACATCCGTCCCCTTGCCCTTGGCGGAAAGCTGTAGCCGCTGATGCACGCCAAAGCGGTGCTGTTCGTCAATCACGGCCAGCCCCAGATCGCTGAATTCAACGCTGTCTTGGAAGATGGCATGTGTACCGAATATGATTTGCGCCGCGCCGTTGCGGATTTGTTGGAGCAAGACTTCCCGCGCCTTGCCCTTGTCACGCCCCGTCAGGATCACCGAGCGAATGCCGATTTTTTCCAGCAGTGGTGCTAAGCCCTCGTAATGTTGCCGCGCCAGAATTTCGGTCGGCGCCATGATGGCGGCCTGTGCGCCGCATTCCACAGCCTTGAGCATGGCCAGCGCGGCGACAATCGTTTTGCCCGAGCCGACATCGCCCTGCAGCAGGCGCAGCATCTTATAAGGCGCATTCATATCGGCATCAATTTCGGCAAGGCTGCGCTGCTGTGCGCCTGTCAGCTCAAACGGCATGAGCGCCAGCAAGCCATCGCGCAGAGAGGGGGAGGAAGTGGGCGCAGATGGGTTTGCAAAGCTGCGGCCTGATTTCTTGCGTTGCCGTTCACGCACCAGCGCCAGCGTCAGCTGGTTGGAGAGCAATTCATCATAGGCGAGCCGCGCCCGCGCCGGGTGATTGGCCTCAAGCCCGTTTGCGCCGGAGGGGTGATGCGCCTCCTTGAGCGCCTTGTCCCAATCCGCCCAATTGTTGCGCGTTTTATACGCTGTATCCAGCCATTCGGGAAGCTGCGGCACAAAGCCGATCGCCCCTTGCAGCGCCTTGCGGACGGTTTTATTGCTTAAACCTTGTGTGAGCGGGTAAATCGGCTCTACCGCTTCCAGCGCCTCGCGCTCTTCGGGCTTGGCGATATCGGGATGGACGATTTGCGGAATACCTTGATAATACTCAACCTTGCCGCTGATAATCCGCGCCGCGCCCTCCGGAAGCTGTTTTTGCAGCCAATCCTTGTTTGCGTGGAAAAAGACCAGCGTGATTGCGCCCGTATCATCCCGCGCGGTGATGCGGTAAGGCTGGCTGCGCTTGGCGCTGGGGCTGTGCTTGACAATCTCGACCGCAATCGTTGCCACACGGCCATTGGGCGCATCGTTGATTTTTGGTGAAAAGCGGCGGTCGATAAAATCAATCGGCAGGTGAAACAGCAGATCAAGAACCTTCGGCCCCCCTGTCAGCTTTTCGAAGAGAGGCGCATTTTTAGGGCCAACGCCGGGCAGAGCCGTAAAGGCGCGAAAGAGCGGGTCGAGGATGAAAGGGCGTTTGTTTTGGCTCATAACCGCCTTAAAAAATCTTGATAAATATTGTGGCCGATCCTTGGGCTTAACCCGTGTGTTGCGGGGTATATCACCAAACGATGAAAGCGGGTGCAATTACGCGGCGCTTCATTTATAGTGCCCCCATGACCTTAGAAGAGATTGAAAATATGCGCAAGCGTCTGATTTTCCGTTCCGAGCATCGCGGCACGAAGGAAATGGATTTGCTGCTTGGCTCATTTGCGCGGCGCTATGTGCCGGAGTTTTCGGAAGCCGAGCTTCTGGATTATCAGGAGCTATTGCAAAACAATGATCCTGATTTGTATAACTGGATCACAGGTCAGGAAGCCCCGCCCGCGCAGGTCAAAGCCCTCACATTCTTCGAACGGCTTGCGCAGCATCAATATGCCGGATGATTGTGTTTGAACGTTTGAGCATTTGAGTATTTGAGCGCTTAGGGCTTGCGCGCTGAGGCTTGCGAGCGGTTAATTCTTTTTGAAAATCGCGTAGAACGCATAGCCGCGATAAAGGTTATGGATTTTCAGCGTTCCCTTGCCCTGCGCCTTGAGGGTTTGCAGATGGGCTTCGATTTCGGGTCTGTAATAAACATGGAACAGCTTGAGCCAGCCAAAAATAATCGCGCGGACAAAACGCGGCAGCCCCGATTGCGCGCCGAAATCAATGATATGAATTTCGCCCTGCGCGGGGAGCAGCGCCAGCGTATGGTCGATGGATTCTTTCCATGGCGGAATAATCGAGAGGGAATAGGAGAATATGAATTTGTTGATCGGACGCTCCAAAGCGAAGAGTTTCTGCGGCTCAAAGGATTGGGCGAAGCCTTGCACCAAAGCAACATTCGATGATAAGCCCGTGTATTTCAAAGCGCTATGGGCTGTTTTTAACATCTCATCTGAAGCATCCAGACCGTAAAAACGAAAATCAGGGTGTTTTTCGGCAAGTTTGATTAAATTACGCGCCGTACCGCATCCAATTTCGCACACCACATCTTGCTCGGTGATCTTGATGCGCCGAATAAGTGTATCACGGCCAAGAAGGTAATATTTACGCGACGCATCGTATATATGCCGCGTCCAGCGGTACATACGGTTCATTTGCCCGCGTGTATCATCGGCTTCGGTATGTTTGGTATCTGTTGTGATCGGCTCTTGAGAAATCACTTTAAGATATCCTGCTCTACCTTAATTGGCGTTCTTTGCGTTTGCGCTCTCAGCCCCGTTGCCATCAACGATGCCAACTGCGCCGACAAATGTGTAAACGTGGAAACCGCCGTAAATCGAGGAGCGATCTTTCTCAACGGCCTTTTCAGACAGGCTGGGGTCGTAATGGAATTTACTCAATATTTCAGGCTGCAAAGCGGCGGTCAGCGGGCTGTCTTCGCCTGCCGTTCTAAAGATTGCGCGCGCGCCGGGCGTTGCGGTTCTGGCCACTTCTTTCCACAAGGCATTGAGCTGGGCGGCGTTCATCCAGTCTTGCGCGTCAAGGAATATATAGCAATCCAGACTTTCTTGCGGCTGGGACGCGAGATATTCGCTGAGGGAGGTCTGGAACACCTCGACGCGATCTGCATTGGCCTTGATCGTTTTATAGCCTTCTTCGGTCAGATAGCGCGGAACGGCGAGTTTTTTCTCACGGTCATAGCCGCGTCCGAAGGCTTGCCATGCGAAGTAATTGCTCTCAATCGGGAAGTCGCAAGCCAGCCTGCGTAAACGCTCACGCAGAACATCGGCCATGTGCTCGTCGCCCTTCAGCTCGTCAAATTGTGACGGCGGAATGCCCAAACCGTAAAGCGCGGGCGGCATATTGCAGATAAAGCGCACGAATTTCTTGTCGAAAATCGGGCCGAGCGTGCGGTTGAAAATCTCCGTTTGCTCCTGCATGGTTTTGGCGGTCAATATCTCGCGCGGGTCGCGGCCATAAAGTTTGGCCAGAATGTGAACGGCGCTGATAAAACGGCCAAGCAAGCCGAATTGATAGATATTCTTGCGGAAGTAATTGATCCGCTTTTCACCCGTCATGCGGCGGCCTTCCCAATATTTGAGCGAAAACGGGTCAAGATTGGGTTTGATATAGACATTGTAGTTATAGATATTTTGCTTGTCATCAGCATGACCGAAAAATTTGAAAAAGCTTTCATAGTCAGGCAGATGTTTTGCCGCGCAGAGCTTTAGCCGGGTCAGCGCGACATGGGCGGGGTTCAAATCAACACCCTTTACCGCATAGGGGCTTTCGGTGAGGTAATTCATAATGTTACAGCCGCCCGAAGCAATTGTCAGGATCTTGCTTTTGTTCTTTTCGATTTTGAGAGCGGCGAGGTCAACTTCAGGATCTTCCCAGATTTGCGGGTAAACAAAGCCGCGGAAAGACAGGGTAAAAAGTCGCTCCAGAAAGCCGCGCTTGGAAATCAGGCTGTTCTTGTGGACGGCATTGCCGAGCAATTCTTTTGTATTGGCGCTATCTGCGGCGGGCGTTGTCAGATTGTCGTTGGTGGTGGACGTTTTATCGTCGGTTTTGCGCGCTGCCTGTGCCATGATTTTTTCTTTACTGATGGTTGTACTTGCTTGCAGGGCTATCTATATATAAAAACGCGGTGGAATACAAACATGAAAATCGCGAAAATCACCGCAGGATTGAAATATTTTGGATAACACAGCGCTAAAATCACCGCCGCCCCGCATGGGCAATATTCTCTTCGGAGCGCCTGAAGGCCATGATGCCCGTATCCTTGCGGATATGGCGCGCAAGCTGATGCCAGAAGACCGCGTTGTTTTGCACATCGCCCAGGATGATCGGCGCATGGCCTTGTTGCGGGAAATGCTGGCCTTTTTCGCGCCTGATGTGGCGGTGATCGAGCTTCCGGCCTGGGATTGCTTGCCGTATGACAGGATTTCCCCCGGCAGCGATATTGCTGCGCGGCGGGTTAGCGCACTGTCGCAAATGCTGGTCTGGCAAGGGGAGGCGCGGCGCTATCCGCGGATTGTCCTCACCAGTGTGAATGCGGCCTTACAGCGCGTAATGCCGCGTGAAACGCTCAAAAATGCGGGGTTTTTCGCGCAAGTCGGCCAGCGCATCAATGTCGAGCAGTTGCAGGCTTATCTGGTGCAAAACGGCTATACGCGCACCGATACCGTGCGGGAAGCGGGTGAATTTGCCATGCGCGGCGGGATTATTGATCTTTATCCGTCGGGTTTTGAAAACCCTGTGCGCCTTGATCTGTTCGGCGATGAAGTGGAATCCATTCGCTTTTTTGATCCGCTCAGCCAGCGCAGCGAGCAAAAAACTGAGAGTTTCTCGCTCCAGCCCGTGACGGAATTTTTTCTGGATAGGGCCTCCATATCGCGGTTTCGGGCGAAATATCTGGAGCATTTCGGCGTGCCGCGCGATGATGACCCGCTCTATATCGCTGTGTCCGAGGGGCGGCGCTATAACGGGATGGAGCACTGGTTGCCGTTTTTCCATGACACGATGGAAACGCTGTTTGATTATGTTCCGAACGCCGCGCTCTGTTTCGATCACCATGGGCTTGAAGCGGCGGCTGAGCGTTTTGAGCAAATCACAGATTTCTTTCAGGCTCGCTATGCCATGCTGCAAGCTGCCAAGCATAAACGCAAGGAACGCATTGGCAAAGCGGGGAGCGGGCGTGAGGGCAACCAAGCTGTTGCGGGCGCGCTCTATAACCCGATAGCGCCTGATTTGCTCTATTTTACGCATGAAGAATGGGGCGGGCGCGTCAGCGAAGGGCTAACGCTTTCGCCATTTTCAGGCGGGATGGAGGATGTTGAGGGCGTTGACGACGGCGCTGGAAAAGAATCTCAGGCTGCAAACAAGCTTCCCGCGCAATCTATACAGCAATCTATACAGCAATCCTATCCGCCAGCGCGCAAGGCCAGAGATTTCGCCGATATCCGCGCCTTGCCCGATGGTGATATTTTCGGTGAGCTCAAGCGCTATATCGCGGCGCTTAATACCAAAACGACGCTGATCGCCGCTTACAGTGAGGGCGCAGCCTCGCGCATCGCAGGGCTGTTGAAGGAGCATGGCTTTGATGATGTCGCGCTATGTTCGCATTTTGATGCTGTGAAAAAGCTCAAGCCCGCCCAGCTCGGCGTTGCGGTTTTGGGGCTGGAGCATGGCTTTGTGTCCCATGACCTTACGGTTTTGAGCGAGGCTGATATTTTCGGGGATCGCCTGACCCGCAAATCGGCGGGGCGCAAGCGCAAATCCGAGAATTTCCTGCGTGAGGTTTCTGCGCTGAATGAAGGTGATCTGGTCGTGCATATCGATCACGGTGTCGGCAAGTTTATCGCGCTGGAAACGCTCAAGGCTGCGGGAACGCTCCATGATTGCCTGAAGATCGAATATGCGGGCGGTGATAAGCTTTATGTGCCTGTTGAAAACCTTGAGGTTTTGGCGCGGTTCGGCGCGGATGAGGGCTCGGTTCAGCTCGATAAGCTGGGCGGGGCGGGCTGGCAGGCGCGAAAGGCGCGGGTCAAAAAAGATTTGATGGTGATGGCCGATCAACTGCTCAATATCGCCGCCGCCCGCAAGCTGCAAAAGGCGCAAAAGCTTGATGTCAGTGATACGGTTTACAAGCAGTTCGCGGCGCGCTTCCCCTATGCCGAAACCGAAGATCAGGAACGCGCCATTCATGATGTGATCGCCGATATTGCCAACGACCACCCGATGGATCGGCTTGTGTGCGGTGATGTCGGCTTCGGCAAGACCGAGGTTGCGATCCGCGCGGCTTATGTGGCGGCGATGGCGGGGGCGCAGGTTGCCCTTGTTGTGCCGACAACGCTGCTGGCGCGGCAGCATTACAATAACTTCCGCCGCCGCTTTGAAGGAACGGGGTTGAGGATCGGCCAGCTCTCACGGCTGGTCAGCGCGAAGGATGCCGCCCTCACCAAAGACGGGTTACGCGAGGGCAGCGTCAATATCGTGATCGGCACGCATGCCTTGTTCGGCGCGGGGATTAAATTCGCCAATCTGGGGCTGGTGATCGTCGATGAGGAGCAGCGCTTCGGCGTGAAGCAGAAGGAGCGCCTGAAGGAGATTAAAGCCGATGTCCATGTCCTGACGCTGACTGCAACGCCAATCCCGCGCACTTTGCAAATGTCGCTGACGGGGGTGAAGGAAATGTCGCTGATTACGACCCCGCCCGTGGACAGGCTGGCGATCCGTACCTTTGTGATGCCTGTCGATGGGATGGTGATACGCGAAGCCCTGATGCGCGAGCATTATCGCGGCGGGCAGAGCTTTTACGTCTGTCCGCGCATTGCTGATATGCGGGATCTCGAAGATATGCTCAAAGAGCTGGTGCCGGAGCTGAAAGTCGTTGCCGCGCATGGGCAAATGACGCCGACCGAGCTGGAAGACAGGATGACCGCATTTTATGACGGGCAATACGACATTTTGCTGGCGACCAATATCATCGAAAGCGGTATCGATATCGCTAGCGCCAATACGATGATCGTTCACCGCGCCGATATGTTCGGCTTGGCGCAGCTATACCAGATCCGTGGCCGTATCGGGCGCTCCAAGGTCAGGGCATATGCCTATCTGACCTATGAGGCGGGGGTGAAGCTGAACGATCAGGCGATCAAAAGGCTGGAGGTCATGGAAACGCTTGATACGCTGGGCTCGGGCTTTCAGCTTGCCAGCCATGACATGGATATTCGCGGTGCGGGAAATCTGCTCGGGGAGCAGCAATCCGGCCATATCCGCGAGGTCGGGGCGGAGCTGTATCAGCAAATGTTAGAGGAGGCGGTGGCGCTGGCCAGAGATGGCGGCGGCCTTGATCCGGTAATCGAAGAAAGCTGGACGCCGCAAATCAACCTCGGAATTTCCATCCTGATCCCTGAGAATTATGTGCCGGAATTGAATGTGCGCATGAGCCTTTACCGCCGTTTGCAGGATTTACAAACGCCCGAAGATATCGAGGCATTTGCGGCGGAAATGATCGACCGTTTCGGCGCCTTGCCGCAGGAGGTTGAAAATCTGTTGGCGGTGGTGGCGATCAAGCAGCTTTGCAAACGCGCAGGCGTGGGCAGTGTCGATGCTGGGCCGAAAGGCGCGGTAATCGGGTTTCATAAGGATACGCCGCCCGATGTCGGGGCGCTGATGGGCTGGATTCAATCCAAGGCGGGGGCGGTGAAAATCCGCCCCGATCAGAAAATCTCGGTCATCCGCGTTTGGGAAAAAGCCGAACACCGCGTTAACGGTGTCCGCACCCTGATGAAGGAGCTGGCGGCCTTTTAGGGCGGCTTATGGTTGTTTTATGACTGGTTTGCCTTTGGTTTTGCGGAAAAGGGGGCGGGCGGGGCGCAAAAATTCCATTGACATTTCTGCAATAATCCTTATAAATCCAAGCATTCTCGCGAAAGAGAAGGGCTTTTTATAGAGCCTTTCCGTTGAAAACACTGAGTTTTCAAACCGAAATTTCTGGTCAAGCGGGACAACATGAAACCTTATAAAGGAGCAAAACTATGAGCGGAAAACGCGTTCAAGCCAAACACAAAATCGATCGCCGTATCGGCGTTAATCTATGGGGACGGGCAAAATCCCCTTACAATATGAGACAAAAAGGCCCAGGAATGCACGGCGAGCGCCGCGGCAAGCTCTCCGATTACGGATTGCAGCTTATGGCCAAGCAAAAGCTGAAAGGCTATTACGGCAATATCGGTGAGAAGCAGTTCCGCCGTTACTTCCAGGAAGCAAACCGCTTGCGCGGTGATACAGGTCAAAATCTTGTCGGTCTTCTCGAGCGCCGTCTGGATGCGGTGATTTACCGCGCCAATTTCGTGCCGACTGTGTTCGCGGCGCGTCAGTTTGTGAACCACAAACACATTCTTGTGAACGGTAAAATTGTAAACATCCCGTCATACCTTGTGAAAGAGGGCGATGTGATCGAAGTCAAGCAAGCCTCACGTCAGTTGCCGCTTGTGTTGCAAGCAACGCAAAAGCCTGAGCGCGATGTGCCTGAATATATCGACGTTGATGCGAAAGCGTTCAAAGCGACCTTTATCCGCACGCCAAAACTCGAAGACATTCCATATCCGGTTCAAATGGAACCCAATCTGGTTGTCGAGTTTTACTCACGTTAGGATTAAGCTTACAGTTTTTCAAAAGAGCCGCTATATGCGGCTTTTTTATTGCTTGCTTTATCGATTGATTTTATTTACATAAAAAACTTGCATTTCACTCAAATTTGGGTTATAAGATTGGATAAGATTAAGGAACCATTAATGGTTTCGCGCAAAAAGCTGATAAGGAGCCGCTCATGGAAAAATACGAAAAGAAGCCAGTGAAGTTTTATGAATTTTCCGAAACCGTCGGAACGGTTCTGATTGATGATGTTGAGTTCCAGTATTGCGATCACCTGCAAAAAATCGAAGGTGAATACTACGCAACGGCTTTTTATACGGGCGAGCGCGCCGATGGCCGTGGTGAGAACGGTATTTTTTACAAGAAGATTAGCAATGCCAATCTGGCGTTCATTCCTTTGGTGCTTGTTGAAAAATCAAAAGCCAAGATTGATGATTACGGCCAGACCGAAGATATGATCCGCCGTTTGGTGAAAAATATCCGTAATTTGAATACGCAGGAATACTCCCGCGCCGCGTAATACGCGCCTCATTTTACAAGCAATAACAAAACCTTCTGAGCGTCAATCAGAAGGTTTTTTGTTTTTGCCGATGAGAGCCGAGATAATGCCGTGGAAGCTCCGTATCTCCTGATCGGAAAACCCTCCGCGCAGGAACATCGTACGAAGATTGCGCAGAACGGTTGGTTTCAGCTCGGCTGATTTGAAAAACCCGCTTGTATCCAGCTCTTGCTCCAATCGTTTAAAAAACTCCTCAAACTGGGCTTTGGGCGCGATATCTGCTAGGGATGCTGAAGCCGCCGCAACCGCAGTGTCAGCCTCGCTCGCATCATTTGCGTGAAACCATTCCCAACACAACAGCAACACCGATTGCGCGAGATTGAGTGAGGAAAAATCGGGATTGGTCGGAATGGTGATAATCCCGTCGCATAGCGCGATATGATCATTGCTCAGCCCCGCACGCTCCCCGCCGAAAACCAACCCCGTTTTGCTGGCTTTAGCGTTCAAGCCTGTGATCTCCGCAATCGCCGTTTTCGGGGTGAAGACGGGCTTGTTAAGGTCGCGTGGCCGCGCCGTGGTGGCGAGCATATAGTGTAAATCGGCGCTCGCCGCCTCCAGCGTATCATAAACGCGGACATCCATTTTTTCGAGCGCTCCGGCGCTGTTACGCTCGGCCTCCAGACTTGGCCAGCCATCACGCGGCGCAACAAGGCGCAGCTCCCGCAGGTTGAAATTGAACATGGCACGTGCCGCCGCGCCGATATTCTCGCCCATTTGCGGCGCAACCAGAATAATCGCCGGCTGATTGGCTTTTGAGGCTTCTGGAGCTTTTCGGCCTTCTGGAGCTTTTCGGCCTTCTGAGACTTTTGAATCTGGTTGTGTCACGCGGCTTTCCGCTGGGATTGCAGCCGTTCACGCGCCTTTTCAGGGCCGATCAGCAGCAGCAGCTTGTCCATTTCAGGGCCATGCGGCAGACCTGTCAGCGCCAGCCGTAGCGGCATGAACAGCTCCTTGCCCTTGCGGCCTGTGGTTTCCTTAAGGCGCGTTGTCCAAGCGCTCCACGTCCCTTCATCCCAAGGGCTATCGGGCAGGTTTTGCGCCGCCAGCGCGATATAATCGGCATCCTCAATCACCGATTGCACAGGGCCTTTGGCCATATCCCACCAGCTTTTGACATCGTCCAGCCGCTCAATATTCGGGCGGACGGACAGCCAGAATGTTTCATCAATATTGGAAAGCCCCATAGCGTCCAAACGCCCCTGAACGGCTTGGAAATCCGTTTCATGCAGGATTTTGGCATTCAGCCGCAGCAACTCATCCGTGTCAAATTTCGGCGTTCCGCGTGAGAATTTCGAAAAGTCAAAGCTCTCGATTAAAGGCTCAATCGCGCCGAAGGCTTCAATCGGCTCGGACGTGCCAAGCCGTGCCATCAGGCTAACGATTGCCATAGGCTCAAGCCGTTCATTTTCGCGCAGATCTTTAACGCTTAGTGAGCCGAGGCGTTTGGAGAGCTTGCCGCCATCCTTATCGGAGATCAGCGGCAAATGCGCAAATTCCGGCAGCGTTCCCTTGCCCTCAAGCGCAATGATGGCCTCGAACATTTGCACATGGCTGGCGGTGTTGGAAACGTGATCCTCGCCGCGCACAACATGGGTGATCGCGAAATCCAGATCGTCAATCACCGAGCATAAGTGATAAAGCGGGCGGCCATCTTCGCGGATAAGAACGGGATCGGCCATTTGCGCGCCGTCAAATTTGACCTCGCCGCGAATATGATCGTTCCAGACAATCGGCGTGTGCTCAAGCTTGAAACGCCAGTGTGGCTGACGGCCTTCGGCTTCGAACGCGGCCTTTTGCGCATCGCTCAGGTTCAATCCCGCGCGGTCATAAATCGGCGGCAATCCGCGGGAGAGCAATGTTTTGCGCTTCAGCGATAATTCCTCAGGTGTTTCGTAACACGCATAAAGCTTGCCGGAGTCCTTGAGCATTTGAATGACAACGTCATAGCGCTCCATACGCTCGCTTTGGCGGGCTTTTTCGTCCCAATTCAGGCCGAGCCAATTCAGGCTGGCTTCGATGTCATCTTCATATTCGCGCTTCGAGCGCTCCAGATCGGTGTCATCAACGCGGAACAGGAAATGCCCGCCATTCTTACGGGCAAAAAGCCAGGTGATAATCGCGGCGCGCACATTGCCGACATGCAGCCATCCGGTCGGGGAGGGGGCAAAACGTACGCGCGGGGCTGAATTTTGTGATGTGCTCATATATTTAAAAACCTTTCATCCTTTCAATACCGCGTATTTCAGGCTTTTTCAACTCTCTTGTCATGCTTCATCGGCAAAATGATTGGTCATCGGATTGCGGCGATTGCGGCCAAAAGCCCGTTCGGTCAACTTCGGCCCCGGCGCGGATTGATAGCGTTTATATTCGGCGCGATTGAGTAGGCTGCGGATATGGCGCACCATGTCCTTGGTGAATTTTCCGCGCCCCAAGGCCACGATTTGCGCATTCGAGCATTCACCCTCGATCATCAGCTTCAAAATACCGTCCAGCGTATCATAGGGCGGCAGGCTGTCCTGATCGGTTTGATTGTCGCGCAATTCGGCGCTTGGCGCTTTGGTCAGGATGTTTTGGGGGATAACGGGCGCGCCGTTGCCGCCACTAACGCCACCGCCACGGCTATTGCGCCACTCACAGAGCTTATAAATATCGGTTTTGTAAATATCCTTAACGGGGTTATAGCCGCCGTTCATATCGCCATAAATCGTTGCGTATCCGGTGGCCATTTCCGATTTATTGCCGGTGGTCAGCAGCATTTTGCCGCTTTTGTTCGACAGCGCCATCAGCAAAGTACCGCGAATGCGCGATTGGATATTTTCATGCGCCAGCCCTGTCAAGGCGGGGATGGTCGCTTCATAGCTTTCGAGCGTGGTTGAGATCGGATAGGTTTCCAGCGCAATGCCCAGATTGCGGGCGAGCGTTTCCGCATCATCAATCGAGCTTTGCGCGGTAAACGGGGAGGGGAGCATAACGCTCAAAACATTTGCTGCGCCCAGCGCATCGGCGGCCATCACCGCGACAAGGGCGCTGTCAATGCCGCCCGATAACCCAAGCAACACGCCTGAAAATCCGTTTTTCAGCACGTAATCGCGCAGCCCCAAACAGGCTGCGGTGTATAGGCGCTCAAGCTCTGAAGGCGGGGGCTGGATATCAATTTTGTGCTTTTGGGCTTCGGCGATCAATTCTTCAAAAAACGGGCATTGTTTTATCAATGTACCGCTTGCATCGAGCATAAAAGAGCCGCCGTCAAACACAAGCTCATCTTGCCCGCCGATCTGGTTGACATACAAAAGCGGCAATGCGGTTTCAAGGCAGCGCTTTTTTGCAATCTCCAGCCGCTTTTCGTATTTCTGGGCGGTAAACGGGCTGGCATTGATGGCGATCAGCAGCTCTGCGCCATTGTCCTTGAGGTGCTGGGCGGGGGCGGCGCTCCACATATCCTCACAGATCAAAACGCCGATCTTATGGCCGTTCAGCGTTATAGGCTTGGGCAATGCGCCGCTCTGGAAAAAGCGCTGCTCGTCAAACACATCATAATTGGGCAAATCGTATTTATATTGAATGGCGGCAATCTTACCGTTTTGCAGCAGCAGCGCCGCGTTATAGGGCTTATCGCCAAGCGCCATCGCGGTTTCGTCAAGCCACCACGGCGCGCCGATCAACAGGGCGCAATCCAGCGCAGCGGTGCTTTTGGCAAGGGCTTTGACGGCCTCCATACAGGCGGTGACAAAGCTCGGCTTCAGGGTTAAATCTTCGGGCGGATAGCCGCAGATCGTGAGTTCGGGGAAGACGATCAGCGCGGCTTGCTCATGATGTTTCTGGCAAATTTCGGCAATGCGGGCGCGATTGCCCTCCAGATCTCCCAGAACGGGATTTATCTGCGCGATCACGATGGAAAGGGGTGCGGCCATGGTTTTAAAAACTATATAAATCCAGCTTCAAGAATGGGTTAGGCGAATATATGAAACCAATGCATTAAGCGAACAAACTAAGCCAATGTGTTAAACGGACGCCTTAAACATTCGCGGCAATATTGGCCGTTTTGATTTTGACATTTCCGCGCAATGATTTCAACTCATCCGCCAGCAAGAACGCAAGTTCAAGCGCCTGATTGGCGTTTAGCCGCGGGTCGCAATGCGTGCGATAGCGGCTGGAGAGATCCTCATCGGTGATATCTTGTGCGCCGCCGACGCATTCCGTGACATTGCTGCCCGTCATCTCGAAATGCACCCCGCCGGGATGCGTGCCTTCCGCGCGGTGAACGGCGAAAAATCCTTGCACCTCGCCCAAGATATGCTCAAAGCGGCGGGTTTTGTAGCCGGAGCTAGCCTTGACAGTGTTGCCGTGCATCGGGTCGCATGACCAGACGACGCTGCGGCCTTCCTGCTTGACCTTGCGCACCAGCGGCGCGAGCTTGCTCTCCACCTTGTCATGCCCCATCCGCGCTATCAGCGTCAGCCGCCCAGCGGTGTTGTCGGGGTTGAGCACATCAATCAATCGCATCAGCTCATCGGGCGATAGATCAGGCGAGCATTTCAGCCCGAGTGGATTTTTAATCCCGCGCACAAATTCGATTTGCGCATGATCGCTTTGATGGGTGCGCGCGCCGATCCACAAGAAATGCGCGGAGGTGTCATAGTAATCGCCCGTCAAGCTATCAACGCGGGTCATCGCTTCTTCGTAAGGCAGCAGCAGCGCCTCATGCGAGGTGTAAAAATCGGTTTCCCGCAGCGCCGCGACCTTATCGCCCGAAACGCCGCAAGCCGCCATGAATTTCAACGCTTCGTCAATACGCTCGGCGAGGTCTTCGTAGCGTGCGCCCAGCGGGGAGTCGGCGACAAAGTTCAAATTCCAGCCATGAACGCGGTTCAAATCGGCAAACCCGCCCTTGGCAAAGGCGCGCAGCAGGTTGAGCGTCGAGGCCGCCTGATGGTAAGAGCGGATCATCCGCTCAGGGTTCGGCTCCCGCGATTCAGGGCTAAAATCAAGGCTATTGATGTTATCACCGCGATAAATCGGCAGCGTCACCCCGTCAATGGTTTCGGTATCGTTCGAGCGCGGCTTGGCGTATTGCCCTGCGATCCGCCCGACCTTAATCACAGGCAAAGCGCCGGCATAAGTCAGGACAACAGACATTTGCAGCATCACCTGAAACGTATCACGGATTTTATTGGCGCTATATTCCGCAAAGCTTTCGGCGCAATCCCCGCCTTGCAGCAGGAACGCCTTGCCGTTCGCAGCATCGGCCAGTCTGGCCATGAGGTTGCGCGCCTCGCCCGCAAAAACCAGCGGCGGCATAGCTTTGATCTCGTTTTCCGCAGATTTAAGCGCCACCTCATCCTTGTAAACGGGGAGCTGTTTTGCGGGCTTTGTGCGCCATGATGTCGGTGACCATTGGGTCATATTGATCTCTTTCTTACATTCCAGACATCTTTTATGACGCAATTGCGAAAAAGAATCAAAATTTTTTTCGCCTTGGAAGACTGAAATGCTTGATTATATAAGGGGTTTCTTATGTTTGGGGGCTTTGAAAGGTTGTTTGAAGATAAAAATAAAGTTACAATAAAAGATAAAGTAGAAGAATGGACAATGAAAGCATTCTCATGAGTTGGGTATCAGAGCTGGACGAATTAAAGCAGTTTTTTCAAGGGCATGGCTTTTCCTCAAGCTGGCTTGAAAACTCGCAAATTATTCAAAAAATAGAAGACATTCAGCAAAACCTTGATAGGGATCTAAAGTTCTTATCCAAGGATGCAGCCTTTGTTTTTTCCGTTGGTGAGGAAATAGAAAATCAGACACTGGCAACGATCAATCTATTGCATAAATTCACTATGGGGCCGATATGCCCGTCTTTAACGGCCTTGACCATTCATGCCATGCAAGGGTTTGGGATTACCGATACGGATTTGCAAAAACTTGTGCTTACCGCCAGTGTTATGGGGGAGATAGACAACCCCCAGCCTTATCACAGCAACATGCATTACCGCAAAGTAACGTTTCAACTCATGCGCATGATTGCGGTTTATAATGATATTTATGAGGGAACATCACGCGCCTTCAATGAACACCAGATTTCACTGTTGCTGGCAACGGCCTGTATCCATGATTTGGGGCATGACGGCAAGGGCAATACGGTTAAGGGCGTTTATATCCCCCATCGTTTGGAACAAAATACCTATGACATGGTGGAGCCTGTATTTAACGCGCTCGGAAATCGCGGCGAGTTTGATTTGCTGATGATGCGGGTGATGCTGCTTTGTACTGATGTCACTCCGTTTAAAGATCCCGGAAACGCGGTTAATCAGGCCAAGACCGCTTACCGTTTCCATTTTTTGCCGGGCAAGTCGGCGATGGATAGTCTTAATCTTGATGAAGATCTGCAATCCATGGAAAAATGTCCTGCTATGGCGGCGATGGCCTTGATGATGCACGAGGCTGATATCGCAACCTCTGCTGGGCTGCATTACGATGTTACCAAATATGAAACCGGTTTGTTGATGAAAGAAGTTTCCGACGGGGAAGCGCGGCCGGAACATGTGATGAATTTCCTCAATGATATTTGCAATCGGCAAATGTTGTCCGAGGTCGGTCAACAGCTTTTCGCGGCCAATCTGGCGCGGATTTATGCGCTGGCTGAGGATGATTATCGCAATGGAAATCGGCCTTATCCGCCGCTCGAAAGCTCTGATTTTGTTCGTGGCATTACACGGCCTTATCATCACGCCAAAGGTTCTGATTCAATAAATTAGAGCGTTGATCGTTTCACCTGAATTACGTTGCCTCGTCGGTTGCCTATCAAAATATAGGTAGGCATCGCTCCTTGCGCCTTATTCAATTGAAACGCTCTTTGTTCTACAGAATTTTATTAACATAGAATTATTTCTTGACATTTTAGGAATTAAATCATATTCTTGTTTTGGTAACGGGATAATTGCGCCTATATGGTTTCATTTTCAGCACTTATTTGGAAACGTCTAAAGACTAAATCTCAACTTGTTTTAAAAGTTGTTCTTTTAATTTTTTTGCGGCACTGGCATAGCCACCATCGTTTCCGTCAATAAAATGAACATGGCCTAATTTTTCCAGATTTTGCACAAAGCATGTCATTAGAGCCGAATTGGAATAATGCGTGCCGTAAACAATTTGTCCTTTGCCGTGCATATCTGCCAGATGGGTCTCTATCATTTCGACCTGATCTTCCGTGCAGTCCAAAACCATTCTTAACATGCCGTCAAATTTTCGATAGTCGGAGTTGGTGATCATATCTTGTCTATAAGCAGGCACATTAAGCCCTTTAAAAGAGAGGTTATATCTATTCATGATGTTAAACAGGGTTATGAGAAAGATGTGTTCTAATAAATTTTTAATAACCGCACCCTGTCTCCAGACCATCATTGATTCTCTGAGAGTTCTCATATTCGGCCATTTATATGACTTATGCGGGCTGGATGCGGGGTTGGCATCAGCATTGGAATCTGAAACTTTGGATATCACCTCAAGTACGTTGCGATAAAGTTCATCATTTAAATTTTGTGACCGCGCCATTACCAAAAGCGTCATAATAATGCCATGGTGTGAGGGAATGGGTTTCCAGCGGCATGATAAACCTTGTAGATTCGGCGGCGCGTCTTCCGTGTCTTCAATTAAAAATTGTTTGTTTTTCTTCAACAGTTTATCGGCCAAAATTGCGCCGTCATTAAACATAGCGAGCGCTTTTCCTGTCGGGAAAACGAATTTGGCAACTTCAAAACTACCGCCTGCATCACAAATTTTTTGTATAGGAACAATGCCCACACGCAAGTCAAGGTCATGTATGGACTTTGCAATAGCTTTAACCGCTAAAATCTGTTTTTTGACAGCCTCAATATGTTCTGGCGGGATAATAAAGGTTGCCCCGTCTCCGCCAAACACAAAGGGAATGTCTTCATCCCCGCATGTATTGACGACTGCGGCAATACAGGCGGCGCCAACCATATTAACGTCTTTATATCGGCCTTCCAAAATGGCCTTGGTTGATCCTTCAACATCGGTAATGACCACGAACCAATCTTGCGGCGCAGGATGGAAATTTCTGGAATCACAAGCATCGGTGAAGGATTCCAAACTGGGCAAGTTTTTGAAAAAAGAATGTGACATAAAACCTTAAGAGATTTTCTTGATTGAAAAATAGTAACTTAAAAGTGATATCAAAGGCCAGTGTAGATATATAATTCAAACTTTAGCTTGGATTATGCTTCGGGTCTTACTTTTTATACGTGCTCATTTTTCTTTTACAGTGATAAATATTGTGATGAGCACCCTATCTGGAGTTTAGGCTGGATCTGGAGTTTAGGCTGGTAAGGTATCTTATATCAGGCCAAAAAAACAAGTGGGACGAGTGGGGCGAGTGGGGCGAACGTCCCGTAACTTACTGAAATATTTAATAAACCCTTCGCCCCACTTAAAGCTTGAGAGTGGGGCGAGTGGGGCGTTTTACCGCGCAGCCGTGCGCAGCGTGACAAACTCCTCTGCCGCTGTCGGGTGAATGCCGATTGTGCGGTCAAAATCGGCCTTGGTCGCTCCGGCATTCAGCGCTACCGCAAAGCCTTGCATGATTTCCGGCGCATCAAGCCCGATCATATGGCAGCCCAGAACCCTATCGGTTTTGCGGCAAACGACCAGCTTCATCAGGATTTTTTCATCCCGCGCGGCGAGAATGAATTTCATCGGGCGGAATGTGGTTTTGAAGATATCAATCTCAAAGCCATTCTCGCGGGCTTGCTTCTCGCTCAAGCCCACCGTGGCAATTGGGGGATTCGAAAAGACAGCCGTGGCAATATTCTGATAGCTTACTATTTTGTTCTTCTTCTCGTTTTCATGGCCAAACAGATGATGCGCCAGAGCCTGCCCCTCCGCAGTGGCAACTGGCGTCAGGTGGAATTGATTGGCAACATCCCCCAGCGCGAAAATATGCGGGGCTGAGCTTTGATAATGCTCATTGATAATGATTTGACCATTCGGCGCAGTATTGATTCCTGCCGCTTCCAGCCCTAGCCCCGCCGTATTCGGGATGCGTCCAATCGCACTTAAAATGCAATTTGTCTCAAGCGTTGTGCCGTTGCTTAACGTCGCGGTGTAGCGATCTTGCGCGGTTTTTTCGATAGCGGTCAGCGCTGTTTCAAAAATGAGGGCGATACCCTGTTTTTCCATTTCGGTTTTCAGATGAAGGCGCAGATCATCATCAAAGCCGCGCAAGAACAGATCGCCGCGATATACGAGCGTGACCTTGCTGCCGAGGCCTTTAAAGATATGCGCGAACTCAACCGCAACATAGCCGCCGCCATGAATGAGGATATGCTCAGGCTGGCGCGGCAGGTAAAAAATCTCATCAGAGGTTAACAGATGCTCCGCCCCTGAAATAGTGTCCTTGCGCGGTGTGCCGCCCGTTGCGATCAGGATTTTATCGGCACTGACCGTTGCCTTATCCGCGCCGATTTCCAAGCGATGCGGATCGATAAAGCTGGCCTGTCCGTTGAAATATGTAACGCCCGCATTTTCCAGCAGTGTGCTGTAAATACCGTTCAGCCGCTCGATCTCCGCATTCTTTTTGGCGATAAACCCCGCCCAGTCAAAGCCTTCGGGCGCGCCGCCCTCCCAGCCATAACCGCGTGCATCCTCGAAATGAGCGCTGTAATCGGCGGCATAGGCCATGATTTTCTTAGGCACGCAGCCGACATTGACGCATGTTCCGCCGACGGCTTTGTATTCGGCGATCCCGACTTTCGCGCCCAAGGATGCGGCAATCCGCGCCGAGCGTACGCCGCCCGACCCCGCGCCAATCACGAAATAATCAAAATCATAAGGGTGAGTGCTCATTCTTCACTCTCTTCCGTTTCATTGTTGTTTGTTTCAGCGGCCGCATTGCCCCAGCGTTTATGCAGCCAGATCCATTGTTCGGGATATTCCCTGATCCAGCCCTCCAGCAATTGATTGGCCTCTTTGAGCTGGTCTTCGAGCGGGCGCGGCTGCCCAGCCTCATGGCCCGTTTCATAATGGGTCGGGATCGGCGCATAAAGGCTCAGGCGGAAATTTGCGCCCTTTTCCCTGATGCAGCGGGCAGGGATAACTGGAGCGCGGTAACGCCCCGCCAGCTGCGCCGCAATCGGGTTGGTCATGGCGGTATGGCCGAAAAACGCGACAGGCAGGCCTTCATTGTATTTCTGGTCAATCAGAACCGCGAGAAAGCCCTTATTTTTCAGCGTCGCGATCATTTGCCGCCCGCCCTCGGCCGATTTCGGGAAGGCTTGAATACGGTTGCCGATGCTGCGTAAATATTGCACCAGCCTGTCCACCATCGGGTTATTCGGCTTGCGGTAAGTGATATTGATCGGAATATTGTATTTCAAAAGCGCGGTCGCCGGCACAACCTCCCAATTCGCCAGATGTCCGCTGATGAAAATTGCGCCCGTTCCCTCTTTTTGCGCGGTCAGCGCGATTTCGGCATTTTCAACCGCGACCCTGTTCTGGGCGATGGTTTTGATATGCGGGTATTCGGCAAAAACGCGGCCTAAATTGTCCCACATCCCCTTGATGATGGCGCGTTTTTGCGGCTCGTCCATATCGGGAAAGGCGCGGCTGAGATTTTTATAAGCCTTTCTGGACACGGCGAGTTTCGTGCCGATGTTACGCGCAAGCCAGCCGCCGAGACCGGAGGCCGCATCAACAGGCAAGCATTTGAAGACGATCAAAAGCGCACCGCATAATATGGCCTCTATGGTATAGCGTAAGGATTTCAGCATGGCGTATTCGGCTCTTTTTGGCGTTTTTGCGCTATGGTCTTCGTCAGGCACTCAAGCAGCGCGGCGGGGTTATCAAAGGTAATCTCGATCCTTATAACCTTGAGCAGCGCCTCTATATCCGTATTTTTCAAGCGCATAAAATCTTTTTCAGTGGTGACCAAAGCGGCGCAGTGCTTGCTGGCGACGGATTTGAGCGCATCCAAGTCTTTTTGTGTATAGGCATGATGATCGGCAAAGGGAATGAATTCGGCGATCTGATACCCCGCAGAATGCAAGAAATGATAGAATTTTTGCGGCTGCCCCAATCCGCAAAACGCAACGATGGGGGTATCAAGCGGCGGCAAGCTCTCACTCACGGCCTTGACATGAGCGTGAAATAACGGTTTTTCAGGCGGGAGGAGCGCTCTCACGTTATTCTTGTCCTTGCCGATCAGCACAACCGCATCGGATTTCGCAAAAGCCTGACTAAGCGGCTCTCTGAGAGGGCCTGCTGGCAGGGTTTGCAAATTGCCAAATCCGCTTAGCCCATCGACGACCAACAGGCTGAAATCTTTCTCAAGGCCTAGATTTTGCAGGCCATCATCAAGAATAATGGCGTTGAAATCTGGGCTTTGCGCGGCGAGTTTTGCCCCTTCAGCGCGGTTTTTCGACAAGATGGTTGCGCCGTGAGCCGCCAGCAGCAGGCTTTCATCGCCCGCCTGTGCAAAGCTATGTACTTTCGGGTCAATCAGAACGGGGCTTTGCAGGCTCGATTTATAGCCGCGCGTGATGAAGACTGGATTGTTGTATTGCTCCCCCGCGCTCAAAAGCTTGTGTAAGGCGATGGTCGTCGGGGTTTTTCCGCTTCCCCCCGCAACGGCGTTGCCGACACAAATCACGGGCAAGGCGCTGGAATAAGGGGGTTTGAGCGATTGGTTGAAGCTGTGCAAGCGCTGATAAACGCTTGAGAGCGGCCTTAAAGCGCGTTCCAGGGGCGGCGCGTGGCTGCTTTGTGGCGACCTGTACCAGAATGCGGGGGTTTTGAGTGATAAAAGCGGCATGGGCTTAATCTTGCACCGCATTGAGCAGCGGTTCAAGCGCATTCATCACCGTGTCGATCACGCCCGCCTTGGCGGTGGCAAAGCTATGGGCTTTGTCCTGCAGGGTCTTTAAACGTGCGGGGTCGGTGAACAGCGCCTCCAATGCAGGCGCCAGCTCTGATGGTTCTTTCAAGCGCAGCGCGGCCTGTGCCGCCCTCATATCATCAAAGATTTCCTGCAAATTCTGGATATTCTTGCCGTATAAAACGGCGCAATTATGAAGCGCGGCCTCAATCGGGTTGTGACCGCCGCCGCCATCATGGCTGAAGCTGCGGCCAATACAGGCGATGGGGGCAAGCTTGTAAAATAGTCCCAACTCGCCAAGCGTATCGGCGATATAAAGCGCGGTGTTTTGATTGGGCAGCTTTTTATTCTGGCCGCGGAAGTCTATTTTGAGAGGAGGGGTGGCGTTTTGTGCGGCTTCCGCAGCATTACCCTGTAAGGCTTCCAAGGCGGATTGGATTTGACTGCGCCGCTCCGGATGTCTCGGCACGATAATCGTCAGAAGATCGGGCAACTTTTCCAGCAGGCTTTGATGGGCGCGATAGGCGAGCGCCTCCTCACCGTCATGGGTGCTGGCATATACCCAGACCGGACGGCTGCTGATGGCGGATTGGATATCCATGAGGGCGGCTTCGTCATAGGGCAGGGGATCGGCGCTATATTTCAGGTTATCGGTTGTGAGAACCTTATCGGGCGCGGCGCCGAGATTGAGATAGTATCCTTTATCGCTATCCGTTTGCGTGAGGATGGTATGGAACGTTGAGAGCATCGGGGTAATCAGCGATTTCAAGCGCTTCCATCGACCATAGGAGCGCGGGGAGAGCTTGGCATTGACGAGCGCGGCGGGGATGCTTCGCCGTTTAATGCCGCTTAGCATATTCGGCCATAGCTCGGATTCCATCCATAAGCATAAATCGGGCTGCCAATGATTGAGAAACCGCTCAACCCAATGCGGATGATCGAGCGGGTAATATTGATGAATCGCGCCATTGGGGAGCTTTTGCGCCATGAGCTCGGCGGAGGTTTTTGTGCCTGTTGTAATCAGAATAGCGCAATTTGGCATGCGGGCAGTGATTTTGCCGATCACGATCAGCGCTGCTTGCGCTTCCCCTACACTGGCGGCGTGTATCCAGACAAGCTTTCCCTTGGGGCGCGGCTGTGAGGCAAAGCCTTTGCGCTCGGCGATGCGCTGAGGATCTTCTTTGCCTTTATTCAGACGCGAACGCAAAAGCCCGTGAAATGCTGGCGCTGCGGCGAAGGTCGCTATTTTGTATATTTGAAACATGACAGCAGATTAAGCCGTCCGCACGACAAAGGCTAACATTTTTAAAATACCGCGATCAGAATATTACGGTACGCAACTTCCGCTCGCTGTTGGCGTGCCACCTCCCCCTCCACTCGGCTGATACATACAGCCTGGCTGAATACAAACGCCTTCGAAGTATTCCCGTGGATCTTGGTGCTGTCTTCTAACCGTCACCCCAGTTGCAATAGGTGGAAAATCATCATCTCCGCAGCTGGCGGCATCAAAATTGCGAATATAAGTTAGTGTGTTGTCTCTCGGCCATGCAGGGTCAGCATCTGGGTTTAAGCCCGCGCGGTCAATTGCCGTTCGATATAGGCTTGTTGGTTCACCTGCGCAAGGACTTAGAAGAGGGCGCGAATTTGTTGCGGTTGTGTAATGTTCAAAAGTAAAAAAACCGTCTTGTTCCATTTCTTGGAAATTATAACATTTTGCCGCCATCCAGACCTGTTGCATTATATCGCATTCGTAATTGCGACCGTTTGGAATGGTTGTATACGTACTTGGATCGGCAAATTGCGGAGAGGTAATACGGTGACCCAATAATCTTCTTTGGCCGCCAACGGCAAAATTACTTTGTAAGTAATTTGCCATTGCTCTGGACACAAGCGCTTCTAGCGCTCTATTCATATGTACATCTTGATCGGAGCCGAGTACATCATCCCCCCAACGCGTATTCTCGCTAAACATTTCGTCCGCATGATCGGCCAGTTCAAACAGGTACCCATGAAAACATGTGTAAGCCAACACGCTGTCAGGTTTGAAAATCAGATTTTGGTTTTGGGTGATTTCCCGTTGGGCTTCTAACCAAGCACGTTGCTCAAGCGATTGAAAATAGTTAGCGTCACAGGGGCTGTCTGCAATATCTTGTGCGAATGATTTTTCAGTGATGCTGAAAACAAGAATTAAGCCAAGCACAAAAGTATAAAATAAGCAGGTTTTTGTGTGTTTTGAGCGATAAAGCTGTGTTTGCATTAAATTCCACCTTAACTACCTTAATTTAAATTATAGTCCATTTTAATGTTTGATAGCAAACTCGTTATTATGGTGATCTTCTGCACGACCCGCTAGAAGCACTATAGTAACATCCCGGGTTTATGCATAGAAATTCTTGCTCTGGAGTTGTAGTCATTGTCACGCCAGAGGGCAAATCATCGGTTGGCCCCGTTATTGAAATATCATAAGCTTCAAAACTTAAGCCAGTCGGAATAGCAGAGCCACACGATTCACCGCTATCCATAGGCCTAATCATATCGGTGAGGGGATCTAGAACGTCAAAGCTCGCTGCAGAGAACGCTGGCCCAGGATTGCGGGCAGTTTCAATCAGTTCTGATGTTATGACAGTGTTGTCGCAAACTTCCGGAAGCGTTCTCGGGTCATTTGAAACCAGTTCGTCAAACGTCATAAAAAGGGTTGATGCGGCAGGAAAATTAAAGCATTTCGCGAGCTGCCATACTTGCGTCATAGTCGAACAAGCGTAATCCCCCGGGGAAACGGAATCCTGCATAGCTGTCATAGTACCACCAGAGCCCCCCAAAGAGTTGTGGTCAAAGTTTGAATCGATGTATTCGGTGATTGTATGGCTGAGCATGTCATCTAGCCTTGGAACGATATGACCCGTACCCATGAAAACGCGTAAAGGTATCCGGTCTGGGTTGCCGGCCGCCGCAAATCGAATATTGAGAGGAACAATGGCGTTTTGCCAGCGTGTTGTTTCAGAAAATAATGGTGGCGCGTGCCGGGCTAAATGATTAACGAACCTGTCAATACATGTATATTGTAGCGTGCTATCCGGCTTACGAATATAGGTTTGGTTCATAATGTTTTCCCGCTGAGCCTCCAGAAAAGCCCGCGCATATATCTGGTTCATAAAGTCACCGTCGCAGCTTTCTGCTTCACCTCGCTTATCGTCGTTATCGGATGATGGGGGCTCATACTCTGTATGGATGCATGGCGCGCCCGCCACACATTGTGCCAAAGCATGGGAGGAATAGCAGAACAAGAAGAAGCTTAAGGTCAATAATTTCAGGATATGTTTCATTGCGAATGCTCCTGATTGAATAAGACGTATCTAGCAGCATTATTATTCCATTTTGCGACATCAAAAGAGAAATGATTGCGGTTATTTTGATAAATATTCAGGTTGCGCACGCCCGATGTTGTATTATTGGATATCTTTACATCTCTAGCAGTAAAACTTCCGATTTCTATAAGCTGATTTTGCGCCGTATTTGCGAATATCAGAAATGGGCATAATAGCTGAGCCTCTATACAGTTTTTATCGCTCACGATGTACTCATTAATGAAGTCATTATTCAGATCGTATTTTGCGATAGCAGGAGTTGAAATAGCGTCTAAGCCTTTGAGCGTAACATGTTCTTTGATTAAAGATGTAGCGCTATCATTATAGGGAACGTTAAAGTTTAGGCTCTCAAGTGCAAAAGCACTCGAGGACGCTGTTAGCATCGCTACCAGTAATGGAGTTAGAAAAATAGGGTGCCCGAATATTTTCACTTTAACCGTAAAACTTATTATCCAATAATTATATCAGATTTTTGAAAGTTTCGGCAAAGTCTTTCCGTTAAAAAGATGCTTATGCAGCATCTTTAAGGTCGATATCAAGTATAGACATATTCATGTCGTATGAGGTTTCACCATCTTCCTCATTTTTATAGATAAGGGCTATAAACTCGCCATTTAGCAAAACCTCAGCTGAATCTGAGGCTTTATCTCTTAGTTTTAACGCAAAACCCGTGTGTCCGAACTTGTTTTGAAGATATTTTTGAATTTGTGACATTTCTTCGGGTTTAAATTGCATGATATTCTCCTGATTTATTGATTTTATTGATATTTAGTCTACTTTTTCACTTAAGCGGCGATTTTATCCTGATTTTCCAACACTCCAGATCTTACAGCATCGTAGCATGAAATGGAAAGAGCCTTTCTGTCGGGATATTGAGCGCTTTCGTGAGGCTGGTGAAATTTTAGAATAATTTTAGCCCCCTTGCTTTTTGCGAAAAGCCATAAATGATTTGGCAAAGGGGTATCCATTTCTTTATGCCAAGCATAAATATCCCGAATGGCTTGATTGTCTATATTGCTCTCTCCGTTTACGCTTCGTAAAATTATTGAAAAAGGCTGTATAGGTAAGAGCTTCTCATTGTTTTTCAGGGCTAATGAAAAAAGACTGGATTTGAATGGGTCAACATCGCGCCCATCTGTTGATGTTCCCTCAGGAAATAAGATCAGGCTTTTCCCGTTTGTGAGCATTGAATCGAGGCTATCCGCCTCTTTTACAGCAGCATTGCGTGATCGATCAATGAAGGCGGTTTGTTGTAGTTTTGATAGAAAGCCGAATACTGGCCAGCGAGAAACATCTTTTTTCGCAACAAATGAGGCTTTGAGAACGCTGCCGATTACGGGGATATCGAGATAGGATAAATGGTTACTCACATAAATGATTTGTTTATTTCTGCTGGGAGCACCCTCTACTAACACGCTGAGCCTGAAAATAGCGCAAACGAGCTTATGCCATATGTAAGGCAGTGCGTATGATGCCTGGCTTTTGCTGACAGCAAGCACGAGAATTTGAATGGGAACAAAAATCGCGCATAACAAAAAAAATGCAATGAATTTACTAAGAGCAATAAGGCTACGCATATCTCATCAATCTGTTTTATTGTTAGACGAAGGTTTTTGCGTTTGCTTTGGCTGAGATGGGATTACCTTCTCTATTTTGCGCTCATAATGTTTGCGATATCGATCGGTTACAAGGTGGCATTGAGCAACAATGCACACATCAGTTGTTTTGAATTGCGGGTCAATAACCGCTCCGTCGCCAATCATTGCACCTACGCGAAGGTAGCCTTTGATCAAAGGAGGTAAATCTGAAAAGGCTGCTTTTATATTGATATCATCTTTTGGGAGAATATTCATATTAATATAGCGATCATCAATCGCTTTTGGGCGTAAGGATTCATCGATAAGGTGATAGTGGTACATATAAGATAGCGGCTGTGCGAGCGCCTCTATATCTGTGTTGTGAAGGCTAGCGCACCCAAACATGATGTCTATATCATGATCACTGATATAGTCAGCAATACCTTGCCATAAAAGCTGAAGCACTGATCCTGCGCGATAAGGCGGTAGCACACAAGATCGTCCTAGCTCCATAAGATTTAAGCCTGTATCGAGAAGCTTGCTTAAGTCATATTCTCCGCTCGAATAAAACCGATCACCTTTTTTAAGGCTTTTTTGAGTCATAAGCCTATATGTCCCGACGATTTTTTCATCTCCGCCGTCGGTGTCTGTCACGATTAAATGGTCGGCAATCTTATCGAACTCATCGAAGTCACGCTCAAGCTTAATCATTTCTTCTGAAGGAATAGCCCCGTATTCTTCATAGAATACTTTATATCTTAGGTTTTGTGCAGCTTGCAGCTCAGAATCATCTTGAACAAGGCGAACTTTAATTCCCTTTAAAGAGTTATCAGTGCGATGTGTTGTGGCATGTTCCATGAAGATTAAACTATGTCCGTATATGAGCTATAAATTCAAACTAATTCTCATCAATAGCGAATTTTTTGTGTGCATTCTAGCTTTAAATGGCAATCTGCATTTTAGGCGGGCTTTATAAGAGGGGCAAGGTTTTAGTTTGAAGGGGCGTTTGGCGAGCTATTTTGCTCGTCAGTTTTTTTAATGATCAGAGGTTTTTGAAAATAGGACGGGTGAACTTTTGATACAAGATCTTTTATTTCTTGCTCGTCTTTATCGTGTGTAATGACGAGTGTAAATTCCATGAGATCATTTAAGAAGTCACGAATGCTTTCTCGTGTTTCAATATCAAATGATCGTTTTTCAATTTTCACCAAGCGACTTAAAATATTTGTAATATCTTTAATGTCTGTATCCGTGAAGCTATTATTTTTAGCATCTTTATCATTGCCAAGCTTCTCAAGAGCCTCTTTTACAATCCGAATGTTGTTCTCAAGAGAAACTCTTTGCGCATTCTTTCTTGCCATCTTAGAGCGCTCACTTTGTAAACGATTGAAAATTTCAATGCGGCGTGTGCAAATATGGTTTGTCACTGCGACGGAGAGCACGGTTGTTAATAAATAAAAGCTTCCAACAGTATAATCTGAAGCCTGAGCTGCATTTTGAAATGCCTCAATTGTCATTTTTCCGAGATCATAGACAAAATATGTTTCCCCGGCTTTTGCGGCGCTGTTGAATGCGCTCGACTTTATGTCCTTTTTTCTGTTGCGCAAAATACGTTGATACTCTCTGTCCAGTTTATGGATGTTCACAGGGCTTTCTGTATGAACAGGTTGTACCTTTAGATGCATATCAGAGGTTTTTAGCGGTGGCGTATTGTCATTTGCATTCATAAAGAGTGATGTCGCGCCACCAGCCATAACCGCATTCGAGTGAGTTGCTTGCTCTAGTAAAGGATCATTGCTCGTTTGTTCTGGTAATGCCGATGCAGCTTTAAAATATTTAGAATAAACACCGTGTATAGGCGTTACGATGGCGTAATCTAATAGTTGATGTGCCTCAATGACTGTGGAAGCCGTGTATGTACCTATGATCCCAAAGTGACTGGCGTGAAAGCATTCAAGAATGCTCAGTATTTTTCCTTGCTGAATGTCACTTTTTTTTACGGATAGCGCGTCTTGTTTCAGTTTAGAGAGGGATGGAAATAGCTTGGCTACGTCTTGTAATGATGCGCGTAAAAAATTGCCGAAAGCTTTTTTATACGAGATTTCCTGAATACCGTTTTTTATTTTATAGGCTGAGTTTCTCAAGGTTTTGAAGAAAAAATAAGCGCTTTTTTTAGGGGATCTTTTCACGAGTTTTAAGCCAAAACGGGCATTTTTCTTCTGTTTTTCAAAAAAATCATGAAGTGTTGCGTGAATTGGCCTTGATCGTGAAATGCTTTGCTCAATAAGTTTTTCACGATCGTGATCTATTTTACGATTAAGCATTTCCGGGTCTGTTTGCAGCTCTAGGCCTACAACGTGAAAAATTCTTGCATCTGAATAGCCATTTTGCTCTCTAAAATGCTGGTCAATTTTCTTTGCTCGGACGAGATTCCTTGCAAAATTCATTGCCTCATCATGACCCCGGTAAAACTCGTAAAAGACGGGGGTTGTTTTCAGCATGGCAACAATAGATGCCGGATCAAGCATCAATGTTCCAAGTATTATAGGGGAATCTGAAATCGCTTCATAAACGGCGTTTCTTTTTGCACTTTGTGCGGCGGCCAATTGATGGCGTATGTGTCCCTCAACCTCAGAATATATATTCTCAGCTTCAACGGTATTCTTGTTCCTATACAGCTCAGCATAGGGGTCTTTTAAAATTGTTGCGGGCAATTGCCCACGACTCAGATCATTAAGATGAACTCTCATCGCTCATACTTACCCTGAATAAAATTGTTCATTTTTATGAATGGGAATAAGCTATGCTTTGAGAATAAATAGTTTTCTATTGTCGCTTTCCGCAAGGTTGCGGTGCTTGTGTTAAATCCATATATTTCTGAAGCAGCCATACTCATATCTCTAATATTTGAATGGCCAGAGTATAGCAAATATGCGCCAAAAGTCAAATATTATGCAAATTGAATGTATTTGCACTTGGCAAAAGATAAAAAAGCGAAAGGCTGCTATTTAATAAGGACGTGAACCTCGTTGGTGACGGCTCCAGAGCTTTGATCATAAGAGAGGTCAATGCTTTCTGCCGGAACGCCCATTTGTGTCATGGAGCGTAACACACGCTCCGCATTTCTACGTGCACGCGTACTTTCAATTGCAACTTCAGCCGCATTTCCCTGAGCCGGATGAACGGCAATCAAATCAAAACGAGCATTGGGGTACCGCTGTAATGCCTCATTAATTGCGACATAGAGGGCTTGTTCATAATTGACATCGCTGCGATCAAAACGAATTTTGGCGAGAGGTCTACCTCCAGCAGGTAATTGTGAATGCGCTTGCTGTGGCTGATATGATGCGCTGGGGGTATCTGTTGCACTGGCTTGATAAACGCTGTCAACACTACCGGCAAAAGCTTGCGCCGCAGCGAAAGGACGATTAGACAGGCTGCGCCCATAGAGATCGCCATTTGTAACAGCATATGCAAGTGTTCGCAGGTTGTTGCGTTCAGAGCTGAGATAAGCTGTGGTACGAGATATGCTATCACTGACCGTATTTAATAGACGCTGAATAATAATAATAGTCCCATCAATATTATCTTCCAGCTCTGTAAGGCGAACATGATCTTCTTCAACAGCTCCTGATAAGGCAAAGGCAGATCGTGTCGTGTTCAACATAAAAGCTGCTTGTGAGGCAACTTCGGCAAGTCCTATCGCTGTGTCATTTAAACGCGAAATATTATTATTCAGACCTTGGAGATTCGTTTCAGCCTCGTTTAATTTTCTTACCAAACGAGGATTTCCAGGCGTTGTGCCGGATTGAAGCTGTGTATTAATCGTTGCAACATTTGCATAGTACTGAGCTGATAGCCGTTCTCCGTCGCGCTGCAAAGATTCAAGGCCGCTTGAAAGGCCTGCAATTCTTCTCTTCAAACTTAATAAGTCGTTTTGAAGAGTGTTCATTTCACGCCCAATAGTTGTGCCGGAAACGCTTCTGTATGCATCACCTGTAATTTCTTGGACAGTAATATCGCGGTTTTGCCGCGGTACATTATATATTTGCTGCCTAAGATTTTCTGGGAGCGGTGCGTGCGTGATAACCAAGGATGGGCTGACGGTCTGAGCATTTGCCTTTTTGAGCTCTAAAGATCCAAAATCAATAGAGTTAAATGCGTAAGCCGCGCAAATGATTGCTGTAAAATTTGCAAAACTTCTTAATGTTTTCATGGCCGTGTAAATTCCAAACTTAGATCACTGTTCTAATTATTCTCTATATGTTTCAATATTCTCTACAGCTATCAAATCATGTTGTAAAGAATTTTGGGCAGTACATACGATTCATACAATCTACTGTTCACAAAGCTCTGTCAATTGCATGATTTCATTTATTTTTATTGATCAACAGGGTTTTGTTTAAACTGATTTAAATGCTTTCACAAAATAGCTTGCAATCTGGGTGGAACTTGAGTAGGGTCACGCCTCAAGCACCCTTAGCTCAGCTGGATAGAGCGTCTGACTACGGATCAGAAGGTCGGGAGTTCGAATCTTCCAGGGTGCGCCATCTCACATTTACCTGTCTATTGATTGACTTACCAAGTATTCCCGAAAAAATATAATAATTTTCAATTGAATTCCAATTGATCACTTATGTGACTGAATGGCAATATGTTAATTTGACAAAATGGGCTAATTATATTATAACAATTTTGCTAATTTTTATTGAATTATTGCGGGAGTCGATATGATGAAAAATAATGTTTATAGAACCTCACGAGATAAGCTTATTGGAGCTTTTTATGGTGCATCAGCGGGCATCTTAGTTGCTGAGGTTTGTTTTCGTCTGGCAAAAATATATACTGAGTATCCTGATGAAGGCAGAATTGTTGGAGGCGTTCTGGGGCTTGCAACTGCCTTTAATGTGTATAGGACAAGTTCTTATGGTAGGGCATTTCTTCGGGATAGGCCGCAAGTAGAAAGCCAAAATGACTCTCTTGGCTACTTCAAAGGCAATCATTATCCATCCACTAATGTATCGCGCTGATGTGATGGCTATGTAAATAGCTTGTCGGGTAAACCGTATCCTTTATTGATGATGTCTATACGACCTGATCAACGATTCCTAGTCAACGATTAGGGAGTGCGCGAAGATGTTGGAGAGGTATGGCGAGTGGAAAATTAACATAAAATTATAGATTTTTAGATACAATTTTCAAAGATGAAAAGAATTTTGAGAGTTAAATAAGTAGGGTGAAAAATGGGATACGATATTTTTGAGAGCGCTCCTAATTTGGGTGCAGCCTATCAACAAGCGCAATCGGCCGTCGTGCCCTTAGAACCATCTGTTGAGCCTGTTCAGGTCGCGCAAACGCCATCGCAGCTATTCAATGGCGGTAAAATACCAGCAAGTCCTCACAATGCACAAATGATAGGCTTGAATGTGATTAAAAGCTAAGAAGTAAGTTTCTTTGCTATTGTTTGGATTTTCAGTAAACCCGCTTCCAGATTCCTGCAGCATATAGCGCCCAAAGGCGTGCAGAGCGCCAAAACAACGATCAAAAGCGCGTAAGATGCAGCGCCGACAGTAATATCGGAGAGCCAATGCGCACCGGAAATCATGCGGGGTATAACAAAAAGCGGGGTGACGAGCGCTGAAAATGTGCCCCATTTCCACCCAGCGTAATACCAGAAGATTGCAACAAGAATAAAACAGGAGATGCCGTGATCGCCGGGGAAAGAGCTGCCTGATGTGGTTTTAGGGGCAATGTTAGGGTGCATTTCGCGCAAATCAATAAAGGGCAGGTCGGTGAGTGACGGGCTTTCGCGGCCAATTTCAAAAAGGCCCAATTGTCTGCGGAATAGGGTAGTGATCAGCATATAAAGACCAATGAAGATGACTGCGGCGAGGCGCTTTTTCCACCCTCCGTTCCGTCCAAAAATGCAATAAGACGCGAGCACAATGATTAAAAATAGTGTCGAGAGTTTATCGTAGAGCTTGGAATTGCTGAACGCTGCTGCTTCACTCCAGAGTCCCTTTTGCTCAACAGAGCCATTGAGAATCAGATAAACGGCTATATCTATGGCCTCCCACATCTGGAACATAGGTGTCCACATAAAAGACAGGTATAGTGCAACACTTATAAAAACGCCGATGATTAGAGGTTTTTTGCGCCATGTTTCGTTGAATTCGAGATGGCCATTATGTTTTAAGCACATTGTTTTTCTTTCTTGGGTTGTCCGTGTTCTAGCATTTCTAGAAAATTACGTATTGAAGAAACCTACCAAAACATATCGACAAGGCAAGGTTTTTTGTTTTTTATGAAAATGCAGGAATTTTTCTGCGAAAAAAACTGTGCGCCGCACAAAAAAAGCTTGCAAATAACCTGAAACCGTGACTTTTATGTTGTCATATTTAATTATTTTTGACTTGAAAGGGAGAAATATGTCAAATTTTACACTAGCAGAATATATTTGGATGGATGGAAGTGTACCAACGCGTCAACTTCGTTCCAAAGCCAGAGTCGTCAATGTCGGCGACAACCCATCAATTGAAGATTTTCCTGAGTGGAGCTTTGATGGCTCTTCAACAGGGCAGGCCGAAGGCAATGACTCTGATTGTTTGTTGCAGCCTGTTTATTATATCACAGACCCAATTCGCGGAGATGGCAACTTCCTCGTTATGTGTGAAGTGAACAATCCTGATGGAACGCCGCATGAATCCAATTCTCGTGCGCAGTTGCGTGCTATTCTGGATGCTGGCGGCGATAAGCTTGGTACATGGTTGGGCTTTGAGCAGGAATACACATTGTTTAAGAAGCGTACACCGTTGGGTTGGCCGGAATATGGCTTCCCACGCCCACAAGGCCCATATTATTGCGGCGTTGGTGCTGATGAGGTTTTTGGCCGTGAAGTGGCCGAGGCGCATGCCGACCTTTGCTTGCAGACAGAGCTGATGTTCTACGGCATTAACGCTGAAGTTATGCCGGGTCAGTGGGAGTTCCAGATTGGTTTCCGCGGTGATGACAGCGAAACAGCCGATGCTCTTAAAATCTGTGACCAGACATGGCTCGCACGCTGGTTGCTTTGCCGTGTGGCTGAAGAGTTCGATATCACAGTGTCCACAGACAACAAGCCTGTGAAAGGTGATTGGAATGGTGCAGGTATGCACACAAATGTGTCCACAAACGATACACGCGATAAAGCCAAAGGCCGTAAAGCCATTCAAGAGGCTGTTGAAGCGCTTGGCAAAAAGCACGCAGAGCATATTAGACTCTATGGAGCAGGATTGGGCGAACGCTTGACAGGCTTGCATGAGACTTGTGATATCAATACATTTAAGGTCGGCGCAGCGGATCGCGGATGTTCTATCCGTATCCCTCAGCCAGTTGAGATTAAGGGTTATGGTTACTTTGAAGACCGCCGCCCGGGCGCAAATGCTGACCCATATCTGGTTGCGGCGCGTATGATCTGCACGTTGGCTGGTATTGATGAGGGCGTAATGCGCTTTGCAAGCTGGCCTAGGCAGGATGCAAAATTCGCGATTGCTGCTGAATAAGTATTCGTAGCTTTAAATATAAATCAAAAGGTCGGCCTTACAGCCGGCCTTTTTTATGTTATGCTCTTGTCTGCTTTGTATAAAAACTTATTTTATATTATGAAAATTAAATATAGGTATTTCTTAATATTTATAGTGCAAACTATATTACTAGAGAGTGTTAATTTCTGAGCTGAGTTCGGGCTCAAAAAATCGAAAATGGATGAAAATGCAGGAAAAAGACCCAACTCAAAATAAAGGAGCGAAGGAGCAAGGTGCTGATTTTAAAGGCGCTTCAGAAAAAGTGACGTCTGCCTCTAGGCGTGCGTCTTATGACCCTGATTTTGAAAACTTTCAGGACTTTACAATTTTGGATGAGATTCCTGACTTGAAGCACGATGATTTATATAGCAGTGGGCCTAAAGTGCAGGCACCCGCGAAGCCGGAAATACAAAAAGAAGATTGGAAGACAGCTAATATTGGCGGTATGAATTTCAGTGATAATACACAAGCGGATCAAGACGCTGTATCCCAAGATTCTAAGGAGCATGCAGTTGATCTGGAAGTGCTGGAGGTTACAGAAATTGATAATACTGATATCGATTCTTCTGTCGCGGCAACGGATGAGCCTGCTGATAGTGAGTTTGATCTGATAAATAATATTTCATCACACGATGAATCGGTTTCAGATGCGTCAGGCGCGCAATTGCCTGTTCAGGTAAAGCCTCAACCAGACTCGAATACTCAGGGGGCAATTGTTCGTCGCCACACTGAGATTAAGGTCAAGGCTGAAGAGGCTCGGAATGCTCAAGGTGATAATGCGAATGCAAAGAATCGTCTTGGTGACCGTTTGGTTGGCATGGGGATTATTACCGAAGATCAGCTCAATGTTGCCCTTCAGGAAAAAAAGATTACAGGCCGCATGATCGGCGAAGTGCTGGTTGATCTGGGCTTTATTGATGAGGAAACACTGACGGCCGTTTTGGCGGAAACGTCAGGGTTTGAGGTTTTTGATCCGAAACATACAATTGTTGACGGAGAGGCTCTTAACCTGATTGAAAAGAAGCTGGCTACAAAATATCAGGTGCTGCCGTTTTCGATGGATGACCAGTATGTTTATGTAGCCATGTCTGATCCTTATGATGTGTTGGCAACCGATACCTTGCGCCAACATATTCCTAAAGGGCTGCAAATTAAGCCGGTTGTTACGACCTCTACGGTTATCTCCGATGCGATTGATGCTGCTTACGGCTATTCGAGTGCGATTGCAGATATTCTTAAGGAACTTGAGGGAGGGGACCATCAAGATGTAACCAACCTTAAGGATAATGAAATATATTCTCACCCTATTGTCAGGCTGGTGAATGCGTTATTGATTGATGCTGTGAAGCTGGGTGTATCTGACTTGCACTTTGAGCCAGAGGAGCATTTTGTTCGGTTGCGTTATAGGTTGGACGGGGTTCTGTTTACATCGCAAATTCTTCATAAGCAGCATTGGAACGGTATCTCGCAGCGCCTTAAGTTGATGGCCGAAATGAATATTGCCGATAAGCTTAGCCCGCAAGATGGTCGTTTCGGGTTAAGTGCGGGCGGTAAAGATGTTGATTTTCGTGTGTCATCACTCCCTACCGTATTTGGTGAAAATATTGTCCTAAGGGTTTTGGATAAAAGCGCCAGCATTATGCCGCTGGATAAGTTGGGCTTCAGCCCTGATAATCTTAAGAAAATCAAGACATCGCAATTAAAGCCGGAAGGAATTATTATTGTTACCGGGCCAACCGGTTCAGGAAAGTCTACGTCGCTTTATTCGATGTTGAATGCGATTAATAGCGTTGAGATCAACATTCAAACGCTCGAAGATCCTGTTGAATATTCTTTGCCGATGATTCGTCAGACTCATGTGCGTGAGGGTTACCTTGATTTTGCAGATGGTATCAAGGCTTTATTGAGACAAGATCCTGATATTATCTTTATTGGTGAAATCCGAGACAAAACGACCGCTGAAATGGCTCTAAAAGCTGCGATGACTGGCCACCAGGTTTATACAACGCTGCATACGAATGATTCTTTTGGAGCAATTCCGAGACTTTTGGATTTGGGGCTTAAGCCTGGAATGATTGCCGGTGCTCTTGTGGCTGTTTTTGCGCAACGTTTGACTCGATGTTTATGCACTCACTGTAAGGAGGCCTATAAACCGTCACCTGAAGAGTGCAGAATTTTATCGGTAAACTCCAGTAATCCACCAACAATATATCGCGCCAAGCAAGGAGGATGCGAAATGTGTGCTGGGCAAGGCTACAAGGGGCGTATTGCAGTAGCTGAGATTCTTACGTTTGATGAGGATATGAACGAGCTTTTGGCACGAGGGGAGTCAAAAGCGGAATTGAAAATAATGGCCGAGAAAAAAGGCTTCAAAAATATGAAAGATGATGGCATCCTTAAGGTTCTTGATGGGATAACCGACCTTCAGGCCTTGGCTCGGGTTGTCGATATTCATCGATAGTTTTCTGCGTATATCGAATGTATAATCATAATTTTTAAGGTGTTGTGTTATCGAACGTTACAAGTATAGAGCGCTGAACACAAAGGGTAGGCCAATTCGCGGCGTGATTGCTGCGAATAATGAAGTCGATTTGTATAATCAACTGCAGTCCGCTGGGCTAGAGCTTGTTGATTGCTCTGTCATTTCTCAACAAAAGCTCTCAGGGAGACTCTTGGGTACAAAAAAGATCAGTATCCGAGAGCTCATTCAGTTTTTCATTCACATGGAGCAAATGCAAAGCGCGGGTGTACCGTTGCTGGATGCCTTGGCTGATATTCGGGATACAACCGAAAATGATCGCTTGCGCGATGTGATGTCTGAAATTGTTAGGGATGTTTCTGACGGGGCGTCACTGTCAGAATCGATGGCAAGGCACCCTAAAATATTTGGAAATATTTATATTTCTCTTATACAGGCTGGCGAGGATACAGGGGATTTAACATCATCTTACAAGCAGTTGGAGCGCTACCTTCGATGGGTTGATGATATGCAATCAAAGGTTCGCAAGGCAACACGATATCCGATCATTGTAACATTTGTGGTTCTTATTACCGTGGTCGTGATGATGGGGGTTGTTGTTCCCCAGATTGTGGGCTTTTTGAACAACATGAAGATTGATTTGCCTATACAAACTGTCGCTTTGATTAAAACGTCTAATTTTTTTGCAAATCCGTTATTTAATATATTTGGTATTGGAGTTCCGGGCGGAGTTATCGTGATTTTGATGCCGCTACTGGTATTTTCTTTTATTAAATTTTTGAAAAAAATGTCTAAAGAGTGGGCTTATAAGATAGATCTTATGATGCTTAATATGCCGATAGCTGGCGTTTTGATTCGGAAAATTACTATTGCGCGTTATGCGCAAACTTTCGGAGCTTTGTTTGCTAGCGGTATCGATGTTGTGAATGCACTGAAATCTGCGCGTAATACTGTTAATAACCTTGCCCTTATCGAGGCATTAGAAACTGTTGAAAGTTACGTTCAATCAGGCAGTCCGCTATCCGAAGCCTTTAACAATAGCGGTGAATTTCCTAGCCTTGTGATTAGAATGCTTAAAGTAGGTGAAGAGTCGGGTAACTTGACGGATGTTCTGGAGCAGGTTTCTGAATTTTACACCAAGGACGTGGATGAAGCTGTACAGGGATTGATCGCAGGGATTGAGCCTGGTTTGACTGGTGTTTTGGGTATTTTAATATTGTGGATCGCGGCTGGCGTCTTTGGTCCGATTTACGAGAGTTTCAGCGAGATTGATTTTTAAACGATAGAATGAGAAAATAATAGAATGTTGGGTTCCTCAAAAACAGTGCTGCTTATTTCTGATGAGTTTCTTTATGTATTTTCATCAGGATTTAAAGGCATGGAATTAATGGAGTCGGTCCCTTGGGGGTCTGATAATTTTGAAGACAATGTTTCAAAGATTATTTCCAAGGATTGCGGGGGTAAGCCTGTCGTCATTTTGAATGACATGGTCGAGCAGTATTACAGAAAAGAGCGCGTCCCCAAAGTCAATGTTATGGATAAGAAAAACATTGTAAACCGTAAGCTTAGCGTTGCTTTTCCTAATTATCCCATCAAGGCCGCTTTTCCCTTAAAAGAAAAAATACCAAAAACGGAAAAGCTTCCTGCTGCAAGTGTCTATATTTTTGCGGCCGCGCCTCAAACTGAGCAATATAAAAAAGCGATGGGCGCAGCAAAAAAATCAATGGCTTCGATTATAGGCTACGGCCTTTTGCCTGTTGAAGCTTCGGGTATGGTAAAGTCACTGTCATCTAAGCTGGCTGTGAGAGGCAAACCGAAATCGAAATGGTCCGTATTTATTGGGCAGCATCAGCACGGTGGGTTAAGGCAAGTTGTTATTAAAGATGGCGAGCTTGCGCTTACACGTATGACGCCGATCGTCGATAGCGATTCAGATGTCGATGTTTGGGCGAATGACGTGCACCAAGAATTTCAGGCTACGTTAAGCTACATGTCCCGTTTCGGTTTCACTCAGGAAGAAGGTCTTGATATTGTCGTTGTTTGCAATGCGGCGGCTGGTGATGCTTTTTCACGTCTGGTGGAGATTGATGCAAATATACATACTTTAACGGCGTCACAGGTCGCTCGTAAATTGGGGCTTGTCGTTTCATCTTATGTTGATCAACGTTACTCAGATATTATTTATGCGACATGGGTCGCAAAAAAGGCCAGCCTTGCTTTGCCGATGTCTGCTCATGAGATTTCGTCGATTTCAAATCCAAGAAAAATCGCTACGGCGGCTTCCGTTGTTTTAATTGCCGGTGCAGCCTATTTCAGTTACGAGGCGTTCAATCAATTTGGGGTGTACCAAGATCTGGAAAACGATTTTCGCAATACCAGGTCGCGTGTTGCGGTATTAAGTGCGGATTATGCGGATGAGATTGCAAAAAAAGAGCAGCTAGGCTTTGATGTAAGGCTCGTTCAATCTTCTATTGAATTGCATGACAACCTTGAGAAGATGAATATTAAACCGATCCAGCTTTTTGGTGGTATAGGTCGTGCGCTTGGCCGTGACTTGCGCGTTGATTCTGTCATTGTTGAAAGGGTGGAAGCACCCTCAACGCCGCAGCCTGCGCCAAGAAGGGCTGCTCGTGGACGAGATCAGGAAGATACCCAATCTCAACAGCCAGCAAGAGTTACGTATCAGGCAAGAATTCAGCTTACTTTTCCTAAAACGATTGATATTGATCGCGGAAATCGCGAAATTGATACCCTCCGCGAGCGCTTGCTAAGGGCTCTTCCTAACCATGAAGTCGTTGTCGATAAATATCTTAAAGATACACAGTACGTTGATGAGCTTGTAATGGGTGTTGACACGCGCCGAAGAGTTGAGGATTTAGATCAAGATTTTGTCGTGTCTTTAACAATTAGGGGGGCAAGCTCATGATTTTAAACGTCCTCGGTTTCAAAAGACTTGCGATCATATCCTTTCTTGTCGCTGTGAATATTGTTTCTGCTGCCTCAATATATTTGTATCTTGAGCCGGAAATAGAAAGGCTTACACGTGCGGAAAGATCGGAGAGATCCAAAGAGAATGAATTGAAAAATAATATTGATGCATTGCTTAAAGAGTTTGATGCTTTCGATGGCCAGAAAAATTTATATGAGCAATTGAGCCGGCGCGGGTTCTTTTCTAATCAGAATCGACAAGATGCACGAGGTGTTTTTCAGGAAGCAAAAGAAATATCAGGGGTTTCAGATGCTGTCGTTAATGTAAGGCCTGGGGTCGTTTCTGAAAATCAAATTGCAGCCAAAGCTGGACAAGTTTTGTTAGAGAGCCAGATCGTCCTTCAAATTAAAGCTGTTGATGATGTTGATATCTATGCGTATTTGGCGTATCTGGACAGATATTTTCCAGGACATTTAACAATTCAAGGTATGTTTTTACGTCGTAATTCAAATATTTCTGACACAATTCTTCGGGCTATTGCTGGCGGAGCGAATCCTGATCTTGTTCATGCAGATATTAATTTGATTTGGAGAACGATGGTATCGCGCGAAGCTTATTTGAGCAGTCCCGAGGCGTCGTCACAAGGGCGAGGTGACAGATGATTGGGGGAACAATGAAAAAACATTTTTGCAGACTTGCTGTAGGGTATCAGTTCATGGCTTTGGTCGTGTTGCTATGCTTATCTAGTATTGATGCGCAAGCGCAAGACAACGAACCTGTTCTGAATGTAGCCCAGATTACACAAGAAGCACAGCCTGGTACAATTTTAGGAGCATCACCTGCTCAGGTTAGAGGGAGTCGTGAAGACCTTCTCCCCGCGAATATCACGAGCGTTTTATTTATGTTCTGGGAGTATGATGCGATCCAGAATGTAAAAAAATCTCGTTTGTCCGGAGGATTTCAGCGTGGTGTTACTCAAGAGGAGCTTGAGCGTGAGTTGGCTCAATCCTCCAGGCCACAAGAGCGAGGGCCGCCACCGCCGCCTGAAGAGCGTGAAGTTGTTCTCGGTGGTATTGCATATCTGTCAAAAAATGACTGGACTATATGGTTAAATGGTCAACGGGTTACGCCGGATGCTTTGCCGCCGGAAATTATTGACCTGCGTGTAAATAAGCAATTCATTGATATGAAATGGCTTGATGAGTATACGCAAAGGATTTTTCCTATTCGTTTGAGGGCGCATCAACGATTTAACCTCGATTCGCGTATATTTTTACCAGGTTAATTTTTAGCCATATGGATTCAATGACTTCAGAAGTTTCGTCACAAAAGCTGTTAAATGCGCTTGAAATCAAAGCGATGGCCGCCGGTTATGGTAATGTCCGTGTTTTTGAAGATGTCCATATTTCTGTTTTACGCGGGGAGTTTTTTGGGCTGGTTGGGCTAAACGGTGTAGGAAAAACAACCCTGATTAAGTCTTTGGTTTCTTTAAGAGATGAAATCTCCGGAGATATATTTATTTCTGGCAAAAACAGAACAGAGCAAGAGGCTAAACGAAATATCGCTTATTTGCCTGAAAGGTTTGACCCTCCGTGGTTTCTTACAGGTGAAGAGTTTCTGAAGTTCTCTCTTGAGCTTTATGGGCAGCCTTTTGACCAAGAGACTGTTCTCGAAGCTGTCGATAAGCTGGCCTTGGATAGGGCTGCTCTGAAAAGAAAAATGCACACTTACTCAAAAGGCATGAGACAAAAGCTTGGTTTGCTAGGCACAATTCTAACGAACTGTAGCATTTTGATATTAGATGAGCCAATGAGCGGGCTTGATCCTATGGCGCGTACACAGGTTAAAGATATGCTTACAAAGCATAAAAGGGAAGATCAGACAATTTTCTTAAGCTCTCATATTCTAGCAGATATGGATGAAATTTGTGACCGTATCGCTATATTGCATGCGCGAGAAATAAAATTTGTGGGTACACCAAAGGAATTAAAGCGAGTTACGAAAACAGATAACCTCGAGAGAGCGTTCCTAAAGCATATTGAGCAATGAAAATCCTCGTGTTATCCTATTCTGGTACTTCTTTTGTTTGCATTCGCAAAGTTAATCATTAAAGATAGAAATAGAAATTTTATTAGGATTCTCGGCTATGAAACTCAGTCTTAAGAAAAATACTTTACTTTTTACTACAGTTGCATTGTCGTACTTGCTTCTGATGCCTTCTGTTTATGCGCAAGATGATAGTGCGGTTCAGAGTCCAAACCTTCTTCCTGATGTCTCAATTGATGCGCCGTTGGATAATTCAAGCTTATCCAGCCCTTCGGTGCAAGAGAGTTCTGATGTGCGACCTAGCGAGGGGTCTGCAGCCAGTCCTGCTCAGTCGCCAGGACGAAATCTGTTGGTTGAGGAGCAGCGTGTTCCCCAACTGCCAGAGGACGATACTATCTTCTATGATGCGGAGGCTCTCGTTCCTGAAGGGGAATTAGCGCGACAAGCGCCACGTCGAGTTGACCCGCGGGTGGAGCCTGCATCAAAGCTTGTTATTGTGCGTCAGGCTGCCCCCTCTAACTCTGATCAGGCAAAGCTTGTGGCTGCATCAAGGGCACTTACTCTTGGAAGATATAGTTCTGCTTTGGAAATTTACAATGAGATGTATGCACGCAATAGCCGTGATCCTAATGTGTTGATGGGGCGCGCAGTTGCGTTGCAAAAGTTAGGTTTGCTTGAGGAGGCTGTGACAGCCTATGAACGTGTTCTTGAAGCGAACCCCAGAAATGTTGAGGCGCGAACAAATATGCTCGGTTTAATCGCGGAGCGCTATCCTGCTGTAGCACTTCAACAATTACGTGACTTACGTCAGGAAAGTCCAGATAGCGCTGGTATCGTTGCGCAGATAGCAATAGCTGAGGCTAAGCTTGGGAATTATGACTCGGCGATACGCTATATGGGGGTTGCGGCGAGCCTTGAGCCTAAAAATGCCAATCATTATTTTAATATGGCGATTATGGCTGACCGTGCCGGGGCTGTGCGTGAGGCTGTGAAATATTATGAGATGTCGTTGGAAACAGACTCTATTTACGGCGGTGGCCGGTCAATTCCCCGTGATACTGTCTATACGAGATTGGCGCAGCTTCGGTAGCAGCGATGACCTATAGCGATCATTTTTAATTTGTCTGACAAGGAGATAAGTGTATGTCAGGCATCGAAGTGGTTATTTTCCAATATTTTGTTGTCATATTTTTAGGCTTGGTTTTTGGAAGTTTTGCGAGTGCGCTTGTTTACCGTATTCCCAGAGATATGCCATGGTTCTATGAAGTTGATAAATCGGGAAAACGTAGCCCCTGTCGTTCGCAATGTACGCATTGCAGTTATACTTTAAAATTCGCAGATTTAATTCCTCTTGTTTCATGGGTATTACAAAAGGGACGTTGCCGCGCTTGCGGAGTTAAGATATCTCCGATCTATCCCGTGATTGAGCTAACAAGCTTGATAGGGTTCTTATGTGTATACGCTACTTTTGGTTTTGCTTTGAGCTCTATTTTTCTCTTTTTGGCAATTCCAGTGATGGTGAGCCTTATATACATCGATCTTGAACATTTTATTTTACCTGATGAGCTTGTTCTCGCTCTGGCGTTAATTGGTTGTTCATTTTTGCTTTTTCAAGCTATGAGCGAATTACTTGATTGGCAAAGCGTTTTCTTTTTGCATTTGGGAGGAGCTCTATTATATGGGCTTTTTGCTTATGCTTTAGGTTTGGGAATGGAAAAACTGTTGAAAAAGGAAGCCTTGGGCTTTGGGGATGTTAAGTTTTTTGCTGTCGCTGGCCTTTGGCTCGGCACTTTTCAATTCAGTACGTTTTTGCTGCTCTCTGGCGTTATCGGGATAATCTTTGCACTTATTTGGCGCAAGCTCATGAAAACAGAAGTTTTTCCTTTTGGCCCTGCTTTAATTGCGTCATTTTTTGTTCACCTTTTAATGAACGGTTCTCATTTTCTTTGAATAAGGTTACAATCTAAGTGTTTTTTTCGGTATTTTTACTTTCCGTTTAGATTTCTGCGATATAACTATAGAACAACCTTACGGGGGCAACATTGGATCTCACACAACTTTTAGCTTTTACAATGCAAAACGGAGCTTCGGATTTACACTTAAGTGCCGGAAGCCCAGCAATTATTCGCGTTAGCGGAACTCTTAAACGTGTGAAGGGAGACCCACTTTCCAGCGATGATATTCGTACGATGCTGTATTCTGTCATGACGGAAGATCAGCGCTCAGAGTATGAAAAGAATATGGAGCTGGATTTTGCCATTGCTTTGGGGGAGAAAGCGCGATTTCGTGTGAACGGATTTACGTCCCGATTGGGAAGCTGCGCTGTATTTAGAACGATTCCGACCGTTATTCCGACCATTGAAGAATTGGGTTTGCCGCCGGTGATGCGCAGATTCGCAGAGCTTGAGCGTGGGATTGTTTTGGTTACAGGGCCTACGGGATCTGGTAAGTCAACCACGCTGGCATCATTGATCAACCACATTAATCTTTATTCGGCCAAACATATTCTGACGATTGAAGATCCTGTTGAATTTTTTCACAGTTCACAAAAAAGCCTTATCAACCACCGTGAAGTTGGCGCAGATACCAATTCGTTTGCGCGTGCTTTGAAAAGTGCTTTGCGCGAAGACCCTGATGTTATTCTTGTTGGTGAGATGCGTGACTATGAAACAATCTCGCTGGCATTGACGGCGGCGGAAACAGGACACCTTGTATTTGGAACGCTCCACTCCAACTCTGCGCCGAAAACGATTGACCGTATTATTGACGTGTTCCCAACAGGGGATAAAGAAATGATTCGCGCGATGCTCGCCAGCTCATTGCAGGGTGTCGTTGCGCAAACTCTTTTGAAAAAAGAGGGTGGGGGGCGTGTCGGTGGATTCGAAATTCTTGTCGGAACAAACGCCGTAAGAAACTTGATACGCGAAAACCAGGTTCCTCAGCTTTTCTCTATGATGCAGACGGGGTCGCGTTATGGAATGATTACGATGGAAGATGCCATTAAAGATCTATTTGAAGCGGGTATTATTTCAAAAGAAGAGGCTCGCCGCGCTGTTATGAAAGCTGCGGATAAAGAAGAGGATAGTGATGGCGATTATGCTGCTGCATCGCTAGGTGGCGGAAAAATTGCTGGTGATATGTCGGATGTATCTTCATCGTCGTCATCTTCTGTCGGCGGAAATAAAAATGCGTCTGATGCAGATGGGAATTATTCGTTTTGAGCGCGCCAATAATATTTCAATATTTAAACGCAATGAAGGATCACAATGCGAGTGACCTGTATCTTACCGTGGGGTTTCCTCCCGCTATGAGGGGCGATAAAGGGTTGATTAATATTATAGAGGCTCCACTTTCTCCGGATGACTTGAATGACATTCTAAACTCGATGCTGACGACAAGACAAAAGCGGGATTTTGAAATGTCGTTGGAATTGAATACGTCTTTGGATATGGGGGCTCATGGACGTTTTCGCGTTAATGTTATGCGTCAACGGCAGTTTCCAGCTTTGGTTATTCGAAGAATTATATCAAAAATCCCAAGCTTTGAAGAGTTAAAGCTTCCACAAATCATGGCCAGCCTCGCTCTTGAAAAGCGTGGACTTGTCCTGCTAACAGGGATGACGGGGTCCGGTAAGTCGACAACATTGGCTGCGATGGTTGATTATCGCAATACGAATCAGTTTGGCCACATTATTACAATTGAAGATCCTGTAGAATATTTTCATGATCATAAAAAGTGTGTTGTTTCACAAAGAGAGGTTGGGGTTGACACCGAGTCTTTTGCAATCGCCATGAAAAACTCGTTAAGGCAAAGACCTGACGTGATTTTGGTTGGCGAGATCAGGGACCGTGAAGTTATGGAGCAGGCGCTGTCTGTCTCTGAAACAGGGCATTTATGCCTTTCGACCATTCATACGAATAACTCTTATCAAGCCATTGAGCGTATCGTTAATTTGTTTCCGGAAGACTACCATGCCCAAGTTAGGTTGAATCTTTCCACCAATCTCAAGGCCATCATTTCACAACGTCTGCTACCGAGTATTAAGGGTGGCTTGGTTCCTGCCATTGAGGTCATGATTAATCAAGGCTTTGTACGCGAATTAATCCTTAAGGGCGAAATTGCCAAAATTAAAGACGTTATGGAGCAGAACAATTCGATTGGTATGTGTTCCTATGACCAATCGCTATTGGCGCTGTTCCGGGATGGTTTCATCTCCGAGGATGTTGTTATCGCAAATGCCGATAAGCCCTCAGATATGAAGGTGAAATTACAGCAGGTAAAGCTGAATGCACAGGGCAGCTCTAATAAAAATGAAAAAAATGATGTTCTCTCTGCGCTTGATACATCGCGAATTTCTTTTAGTGAGTGACGCGACACTCATAAAAATTCATAACATAAATAATTGATGGGAAGGCTATTGCCAGTAAATTAGCCCTGTGTTTTAATTTAATGGTGAATATGAAATGATTCTCTAATCTAAACGGCATTTGGGAACCCTCAAAATGAAGCTTTCTTCTATAAAATTGAAACCTTTTAAGGCAGTGCTTTTATGTGGCGTGCTGCTTAATATTGCGGCATGTGATTTGGCAAATAACACGCTCAAATCTGATCGAGCCGCCAATATGGAGTTCCAGGACTACCGTGATGGTATGGCGCCCAGGTTGCCAGCAGTGGACGATCAAAGTGATGCGCAAAGAAATTCAATTCCGGACTTTCAGTCATATGTCGCAAATACCGCGACAACGACAAAGCCGATGCCGTTGGTTTCCCTGTCTGTGAACCAAACTGTTCCGCTTCGCGATGTTCTATATGAATTGGCTCAGCAGGCGGAGTACGATCTGGAGATGGATCCCAATATTAGAGGGGCAATTATATTTACTGCGCGTGAGCGCCCGTTTGATCAGGTGATTGAGCGTATATCTGAAATTGCAGGGCTTCGCTTTAAATTTGATGGTGATGTTATGCGCGTTGAGGTCGATACGCCATTTAACAAAACCTATAAAATTGATTATTTGAATTATATCCGTTCCAATACAGGCTCTGTTCGGAATGATATCGCCGTGGTTTCTGGTGATGGAGCCGATACAGGGTCAACATTTAGAGCAACGATTGAAAGTGAGGCTGACTTTTGGGGTGAGCTTGCGGCAAATGTTCAGCAGATTCTCGGCAATGCAGCCAACAGATCACTTCGTACGAATCGCGATCCGCGTATAACTGCGGCTCCTCAAAACCCTGATGTTGCGGCTGTCGCGCCTAGAACGGACGATGCTGGAAATATTACGGTGAGTGCCCCTGAGGCAGTGCTTCGCGTAGATTCTTTGCCGATGGATGATCAAGAAAGTGGCTCTAGATCTCGTCGTGGAGGTTCTGCAGATACATCAAATGACATGCCGCCATTTTCTTTTGCGGTGAATAAGCAGGCAGGTCTTATCACTGTTTTCGCAAATGAACGTGCGCAAAAAGAGCTGGAAAAATACTTGAACCAAGTGAGACGTTCCGTAACATCGCAAGTTTTGATTGAAGCTAAAATTCTCGAAGTTTCTTTGACGGATCAATATTCTGCAGGCATTAACTGGGATCTCCTAAGATTTAGCAGTGAGGGCGTTCTTGGTTTTACAAGCACTCCTAACAGGCCAATCATTGATATCGCGACAACATCTTCTGCTGTAAATGCTAACTTTGTTGCCGGATATGTAGGCAATGATATTTCTGCGCTTATGAACGCTATTCAGGGTTTTGGAACGGTTAGGGCTTTGGCCTCCCCACGGATGACGGTTTTGAACAATCAGTCTGCTGTGATGAATGTTGCAACCAATCGTGTGTTCTTTGAGCTTGACGTAAACCGCACTATTTCGGGGGACATCGTGGATACGAGCGTTAACTCAACCATCAGAAATGTTCCGGAAGGCGTGTTGATGAATGTGATCCCGTCTATTGATCTTGAGGCTGGGACTGTTTCACTGTCCTTGCGCCCGACAATTACTAAAATTACTGGTGAAAGACAAGATCCGGGTGTTCAGCTTGTTGATCCTGATATTGTCTCATTTATTCCGGAGTTGAATGTTCAGGAAATTGATTCTGTAATTAAGGTTAATTCTGGTCAGGCGATCGTATTGGGCGGTTTGCTACAAGATCGGGTTGAATCTACAACAGAATCTGTGCCTCTTGTGGGAGAGATTCCGGTTGTTGGCAATCTGTTCCGTAAGCGCGGCGACAATGTTCAAAAGACTGAGCTTGTTATCCTGTTGAAGGCAACAATTGTTGAGGGCGGTAATACTGTTCACAATACAGATAAAGATCTATACCGCACTTTCTCTCAAGACAGGCGTCCATTCCAACTTTAATGTATGCCTTTAACTAGGTATGGCTGAGCTATTATGACTTCTCATCTCATACATTATGTTATTTTAGGTGCTATTCGTGATAGGCTGTTGGTTTCTCTATGTGCGGCCATGGTCGTGTGCATCAGCTTAAGCTTATTTCTCGGCTCTGCAGCCATTATTGAACAAAAACAATTTATGCTTGTCTTCGCCAGCGGTGCTTTACGCATGGCTGTTGCCCTTGGGCTTGTGCTGTTTGTTGTGTTTTTTATACGGCGATCTTTTGAAACAAAAGATATTGAGTTTTTATTATCAAGGCCTATTTCAAGGCTAGGGTTGATTTTGTCGTATTCTGCCGCATTTACGTTAATGGCTGTGCTGTTCGGCCTTATTGTTGGTATCTCTGTTTGTGTTTTATCAGGCTCAATGATTGGTGCTGGGCATTTTTTATGGATACTGAGTATATGCGCTGAGTTTGTCATTGTTGTGAATGTCGCTTTTTTCTTTTCAATGGTGCTGAGTAGTGCCGCTTCAGGCTCTATGGCAACAATCGGTTTCTATATTTTAGCGCGTATGATGGGGCAGCTTTTAGGGGTGATTGATGCAAACATCGTAACGGGCACGAATGTAAAGTTGCTAGAGCAGACTTTTGAGGGGCTATCTATCTTTTTCCCAAGGCTTGATTTGTACGGCCAGACATCGTGGTTGCTTTATGGCTCTGATGGTTCAATCGGAGCAGGGTTCATTTTTTTGCAGACTTTTATTTTTACCGCGCTTGTTTTGGCGGCATCTTATATCGACCTTAAAAGGCGGCAGTTTTAGGAATGCTGAACACTTTATACTGGAAAAAATATTTAAGCATATTTGGTGTTTTGGTTTTCTGTGTATTTCTAAACTATATTTTATGGTTTTCAGTGCGGGAAACCCAACAAAACTGGCCGAATGTCCCTCCGCCGCCAAAAATAGAACATGCGAGCGCTTCTTCGTTAGGTGATAAGCAGTTCGCTTACCGCTCAATTGGCCTAATGCTTCAGAATCTAGGTGATTCGGCAGGCGTGAGTCGTCCGCTTATGGATTATAATTATGAGTTGTTGGCGAGATGGTTTTATATTGTTGATTATCTTGACCCTCGTTCAAATTTTGCCCCCTATATTGCATCATATTATTATGGCTCAGTGCAGACGCCAGAAAGTTTACCGCCGTTACTGGAGTACCTTGCCGATGTAGGAAGCCGTGCAGATAGTGATAAGTGGCGCTTTTTGGTGCAAGCCATACATTTGGCACGTTATAGATTGGAAGATTTGCCTCTGGCTTTGTCCTATGCAGAGAGATTGACCGCCTTGGAAGGTCAGGGTGTTGAGTTGCCGATCTGGGCACGTAACATGGACAATATGATTTTGAACGTAAAGGGTGAAAAAGAAGCAGCTTATCAGATTATGGTGCAAACATTGCTCACAGAGCGTGAGAATATGGAACGTACGGAATATCTTTTTTATCTTGATTATATCTGTTATCAAATTCTGGATGAGCCAGAAAGGCTTTCCAACCCGCTTTGTGAAGAAATTATTGCTCAATAAGCAAACGATAATGGATTTGTATGAATAATCTTCAATTTTCTATGGCTGAAATTCTCTCGCTGTTCGGGGTGGTGCAGTGTGTATTTATCTTGGTCTACCTGTTTTCACGAGGGCAGCAATTCAAGCAAATTTTATTTCCGGCCTTATATTTTCTTGTTCTTGGTGGGGCGTTCAGCCTTGATTTCGGGCAAAGGTTTATTGGCGAGCTGCACAATCATTATGAGCTTTGGGCATTGTCACTCTGGTTTTCCGGGCCTCCGTTAAGTGTTTTGGTTGTTTTGCAGCTTTGCGGTATTCATGTCAGTAATATTTTCTCCTTAAGACGGTTATGGATTGTCGCTTTGCCTCCGATTGCTTTCTTTACGGCTTATGGTTTTTCATTGTTGGATCAATCTTGTGTAGCTTTTGAAAGCTGCCAAAGTTTTTATAGCTGGTTCGTTGTTTTTGGAATTATAAGCGGTGCATTAAGTTTGCTAACGCTATGGATTGATAAAAGCCTTTTTCAGAATTTGCGTGGCCAAAAGCTAGGGCAAGAACGTTATTGGCTCGTTTTGACGGTTATCATCAGTAATATTGTATTTGTCACACTAATGTTTTCGTATTTTAGTGATAATGTAAGCTCTCTTGAAATTTCCCAGATTAGAACCGTCATTGGCCTCGTCTTTGTATATTTGGTTATGACGAGTCTGTTCCGTGTCTATCCTCAGCTTATTGAGCTTAGAGGAGCAGCGTCAAATACGGATAAAAGCTTTTCCAAAGAGGACGAAATGATTGCTCGTGAAATTGAGCGGTTAATAGATAGAGATAAAATTTATCATGAATTTGGTATAGGCCGTAGCGAGATTGCACGTGAACTGGGTGTGCCTGAAACAACAATAACACGTGTGATTAATCAGAATTTCCAAAAATCAGTCCCCCAGCTCCTTAATGAGCGGCGTATTCAAGACGCTAAGCGGCTTTTGGACCAGACGGAAGAGCCGATGTCCATTATTGCAAAAGAGGTTGGTTTTAACTCAGTCCCGACATTTAATAGAGTTTTTAAAGAGATTGAAGGCGTGACACCTTCCGAATATCGAAAAAATGCGCGCAATATTATCTATTAAAGGGGATTCTCAGGGATAAAAGGTTAAGGCTAAGTTTAATTTTCAGCTTGTTTTTTTATTTTGATATATAGGTTTCTCACTTTGTTTTTTTGATGATACCGAGTTGAAATTTTAAACCCTTGTTAACTCTAATCTATCAAATTGATAGTATAGCTTGGAGTGAAAAGCAGTACCAAATAGGGCTGTTTTTGCTGCTTGATAGCGGGTATACTCATCAGACGAGTGATTCACTTTTTTCGAAAATAGGAGAAAACTTAAATGAAACTACAAACTTTAAAAGACCGACAAAAGCAAAAGGGTTTTACCCTTGTTGAATTGGCGGTTGTTATGATTATCGTTGGTCTTTTGATCGGCGGGATTTTGAAAGGGCAAGAACTGATTGCCAATGCTCAGGTGTCTGCAACGATTTCACAGATCAAAGCGATTGAGGCTGCTGCATCGACTTTCCGCGATTCTTATCGTTCATTCCCGGGGGATATGGCCAATGCAACAGAGCGTTTGCCGAACTGTGATGATCCATGTGACAATGGTGACGGGAACGGTCGTGTCAGTAACGCTCCGGGTGATGCTGCTGCTGCTGGTGACGAAGGATTCCTGTTCTTTAATCACCTGCTCAAAGCTGATTTGATCGGTGGTTTTGAAGGCACAGATGATACTGAATTTGGTCAAGGTCTTCCGGGAGCCAATGTCGGTGGTGGTTACTATGTTGGTTTCCATGGTGCTGGTGCTCTAGGCGAAAATGCCTCCGCACGCGGTGGGCATTATCTGTCTCTTCGTGGTTCACCTGATGTTCCTTCTGCACCTCTTGGCGCGTTGTCTGCTACGCAGGCCTCCAGAATCGATTCTAAAATCGATGATGGTGTTCCGAATACAGGTACAACATTTGCTGACAGTGAAGATGATTGTACTTCTACTGATTTTTACGACACAGCGGGCAATCCATCAGGCTGTAACCTATACATGAGAATACAAGGCTAATCGCCTCCAAATTCTTACAAACAACGAAAGCCCGACCTTGTGTCGGGCTTTTTTGTTGCGTCTTGTCGCAATAGGGGGCTTTTATTCAAGCCGCGGCGGAAAGTGAGTTTGACAAAGCGGCAATAAGCGCATCGCCCATTTCGGTCGTGCTGACAGGTTTCATACCCGCTTCGGCGATATCTTTCGTGCGGATATTGGCATTGAGGACGCTCTGGACGGCGCTTTCGATCTTATCGGCGTAGTTGCCAGCGTTCAGTGAATAGCGCAGCGCCATTGAGAAGCTCAGGATCGTGGCGAGCGGATTGGCGATATTCTGCCCCGCTATGTCTGGCGCAGAGCCGTGGACAGGCTCATAGAGCCCAGGAACATCAGGCGCACCGAGGGAGGCCGAAGGCAGCATTCCCAGCGAGCCTGTGAGCATCGCCGCCTCATCGGACAGGATATCGCCAAACAGGTTATCCGTCACAATAACATCAAACTGCGCAGGGGCGCGCAGGAGCTGCATCGCGCAGTTATCGGCATACATATGTTCCAGCGTCACATCAGCGTAATCAGAGGCGTGGAGCGCGGTTATATCCTCGCGCCAGAGCTTGCCTGATTCCATGACATTGGCCTTTTCGCACGATGTCACCTTGTTGCGGCGTTTACGCGCCAATTCAAAGGCCACGCGGCCGATACGGGTAATTTCGCCGGTTGTATAGCTTTGGGTGTTAAAGCCGCGCCTTTGGCCATCGGCAAGGGTTTCAATACCGCGCGGTTCACCGAAATAAACCCCGCCTGTCAGCTCGCGCACAATCAGGATATCCAGCCCGCGCACAATCTCGGGCTTGAGGCTGGAGGCCTCTACGAGCGCGTCAAACACAATCGCGGGGCGCAGATTGGCAAAGAGATCAAGCTCCTTACGCAGGCGAAGCAAACCCGCCTCAGGGCGCAGATTATACGCCACACCGTCCCATTTGAGGCCGCCGACACTGCCCATGATGATCGCATCCATACCGCGTGCCAGCTCAAGGGTCTGATCGGCGAAAGGATGGCCATAGGCGTCATAAGCCGCCCCGCCGATGAAATCTTCTGTAATATCAAAGCCGAGCGGGGTATGCGCCTCAAGCCAGAAAATCAGCTTTTTGACCTCGTTCATGACCTCGGGGCCAATCCCGTCACCAGCCAGCAGCAGCAATTTAAAAGGGGTTTGTGTCATGGTTTTCTCTCGTTTTTATACTCAGGACTTTATCTTTATAACAAAATTTATAGCCAGTTTTATAGCCAAGGCTTTTCGGCCTTGCGGGTTTTCTCATAGCTTGCAATAGAGCCGGATTTTTGCAGCGTCAGGCCGATATCGTCAAGCCCGCCTATCAGGCAATGCTTGCGGAACGGGTCGATCTCGAAAGAAAAGGTGAATTTATTGCCGCGCGTAATCGTTTGCTTTTCAAGATCGATTTCAATCGGTGCATCGGGGTTATCCTCGATTTCCTGCATAATCTGCGCGACTTGCTCCTTAGGCAGTGTGATAGGCAGCAGGCCGTTCTTAAAGCTGTTATTGAAGAAAATATCGGCAAAAGACGGGGCAATAATCGCGCGAAACCCCATATCGGCAATTGCCCATGGCGCATGCTCCCGCGAAGAGCCACAGCCGAAATTCTCGCCCGTCACAAGGATCTCTGCGCCCTGATATTCGGGTTTGTTCGGCGGGAAATCCTCACGCGGGGTAACGCCATCCTCGTGATAGCGAATATCGAAAAATGCACTCACGCCCAGCCCCGTGCGCTTGACGGTTTTCAGGAATTGCTTGGGAATGATGATATCGGTATCAACATTCATCATCGGCAGCGGCGCGGCCTTGGCGGTCAGTGTGGTAAAAGGTTTCATGCTTGGCTCATCATAATTTTGTTGTGTTTTTTATAGTCTAATATTGCTTAAAGCAGCTCCCGCACATCGGTGAGGCGGCCTGTAATGGCGGCGGCGGCGGCCATTGCGGGGGAGAGAAGGTGAGTCCTGCCGCCCTTGCCCTGCCGTCCTTCAAAATTGCGGTTGGAGGTCGAGGCGCAGCGCTCCCCCGGTTTGAGCTGGTCGGGGTTCATCCCCAAACACATCGAGCAGCCCGGCTCGCGCCAGTCAAATCCAGCCTCAATCAGAATATCGGCAATGCCTTCCTCTTCGGCCATTATCTTGACAAGGCCGGAGCCGGGGACAACCATCGCCTCGACATTATCCGCAACCTTTTTGCCGTTGACGATGGCGGCGACAACGCGCAAATCCTCAATCCGCGCATTGGTGCAAGAGCCGATAAAAACCTTATCAACCTGAATATCGGTCATTTTTGTTCCGGCGCTCAGCCCCATATATTCGAGCATCCGCGCCGCTGATTTTTGTTTGTCCTCATTGGCAAAGCTTAGCGGATCGGGAACAGCGCCCGTAATTGGCACGACATCTTCAGGCGTTGTGCCCCATGTGACGATGGGTGCGATCTGGGCGGCATCCAGCACGACTTCACGGTCAAAGACAGCGCCTTCATCGCTATGCAGCGTTTTCCACCACGCCAGAGCCTGATCCCAATGCGCACCTTGTGGCGCCATCGGACGGCCTTTCATATAGGCGAAGGTCGTTTCATCAGGGGCAATCATACCCGCGCGCGCGCCTGCTTCAATCGACATATTGCAAATGGTCATACGGCCTTCCATCGACAAAGCGCGGATAGCCTCACCCGCATATTCAATGACATAGCCTGTACCGCCCGCCGTGCCGATCTCACCGATAATCGCCAGAATGATATCCTTCGCGCCGACACCGGGGGCGCATTGGCCGTTCACGGTGATGCGCATGGTTTTGGCGGGTTTCTGGATCAGGCTTTGCGTGGCCAGAACGTGCTCGACCTCGGATGTGCCGATCCCGAAGGCCAGCGCCCCGAACGCGCCATGGGTGGAGGTGTGGCTATCGCCGCACACAATCGTCATTCCCGGCTGGGTAAAGCCTTGTTCAGGGCCGATAATATGAACGATGCCTTGGCGCTTATCGGTGATGTCAAAGAGCTGCACGCCAAATTCCGCGCAGTTCTCGCGCAGGGTTTCGATCTGGATACGGCTGTTTTCCTCCTCAATGAATTCGGCGCGGTCGGCGGAGGTCGGGACGTTGTGATCCATCACCGCCAGCGTCTTTTCCGGCGCATGAACCGTACGTCCCGCTATTCTGAGGCCCTCAAAGGCCTGCGGGGAGGTGACCTCATGCACAAGATGGCGGTCGATATGGATCAGGCATGTGCCGCTCTCATCACGTTCAATCACATGATCGTCCCAGATTTTTTCGAATAAGGTGCGGGGCTGTTGCGTCATGGCGTATCCTGATGTGTTCAAGGGTGTTTTGGGTCTTTAATTTATATCCGGGGCGTTAAAAGTTTTTCCAGATTAACGCTAATTTAAACTTTCCAGAATATCATTTCATTGTGTGTATGAATTGAAACAGAAAAAACAAACAAATTCAATTCGAAACAATGCTGGCGGTGCGAAACAATTTGCTTCAGTCAGCCAAAGACAAACGATGGCAATAGAGGGTATCGGATTATGGGTGTTATTGGGTATATTCAGGAGCTTTTTAAGTTCAATTCTGAGAATGAAGCTCTGGGCAACATGGATATTGTTGTACCGCTCAACAGTACGGCGGCCTATGTTGGGCATGAGGGGCAGGGGGATATTCGTGAAATTCCCGAAAGCGTTTTATCCGCTTATAACGGTGCAAATCTGGTGCAACCGGCGGAATTGTCAAATGATGCGATTGTAAGCGGGCAGGTTGCTGCGCTTAACCGGGCGATGGATTTTGTCGATTGGCGCTATTATTCGGGTGATCCGGAAGCGCTCCAAGATATTGATCCCTATGAAGCGCATAATGCGATTGTCGAAAGTGGAATTATTGAGGCATTGGCCTTAACCCTTCAAGATGCCAATCATGGGTTCGTATCGTATGAATATGATCTGGGCGATAGTGAGGGGCGTGCGGCACATGATGGAACGCTTGCAAGATTGGAAGCGATGGATGCCGCTTATAATGCGCTTTTACAGGCGCGTGACTTACCGGAATATTCTCATGATTTGATGAACCAGCTGGAAAATACACCGCTGATTTCATTGGATGAAAAAGTGAAGATCGGCGAGCAGGTACAGCCGTCAGGAATTGAAAGTAATGATGTTATTATGCCGCGCCCAGATGCGCTTACTCCTTAGGATATACAATTAAAACATGAGGTATGTGACATGAAAATCAGAGCAGAGTTTTTAAAAAATGCCAGAGGCGATGCGTTTATCAAATTTTTTGATCCGGCCTATGTGCGGGCGGATATTATCCTGCTCGACCGCAAGAACAGGTCGCTTTATGCTGTGCTGCATGAAAGCGAGCATTTTCTCGGTGACCTTGATGATGAAATGATGAGCGTCTTCGCGGAGTGTAAGGAAATTCATTTGACAGGGATGCTGGCCAATAAGAAGGCCGTGAACCTGAAAGCGCCGCTGACTGTTACAGAGTAGAGAGTAGGGCGGCAGTTAGAGATTTTTGATATTATTCAAGTGGGGCGTTTCGCCCCATTTTTCGTTCCCAAGTGGGGCGAAGGGTTTGTTAAATATTTCAGTATGTTAGAGGCTTTCGCCCCACTCGCCCCACTCGCCCCAGTTGTTTTTTTGGATTACACGGACAGAGCAATGAAAAAAGGGCGCAGAGCGCCCCTTGATACACAACAATTTAGGATAAAATTCCTTAATTGTCAAATTTATTTTATTTACCTGCGCCGTATTTGCGGCCAAACAGTGCTTATTCGCTTGCGCCCTCAGCAGGTGCGGCGGCACCAGCCTCAGCGGCGGCGGCTTCTTCGGCAGCTTTTGCTTCCGCAGCCTTGGCTTCGGCAGCAGCTTTTTCAGCAGCGGCCTTTTTCGCAGCATCTTCTTTTTTGATTTCTTCGCGGCGGGCTTTCTTCTCAGCCTGCTTTGCCTTTCTGCGTTCTGTTTGTGAAATCTCCTGCAAGCTCTCATCTTTGGTTTCGATGCCGTAACCTGTTGTCCGCTCAACGATACGGGCAGACTTACCGCTACGATCACGCAGGTAGTAAAGCTTCGCACGGCGAACAGAACCGCGGCGCACGAGTTCAATGGAGTCAATACGGGAGCTCCAGAGCGGGAATACACGCTCAACGCCTTCGCCGTAGCTGATTTTGCGGACAGTAAAGCTGGCATTCACGCCGTTATTGGTGCGGGCGATACAAACGCCTTCGAATGCCTGAATACGCTCACGCGTACCTTCTTTAACGCGGACATTGACCTTAACGGTATCCCCGGGGCCGAATTCTGGAATTTCTTTTGTGCCTTGAAGCTGGGCAAGTTGCTTGGCTTCGAATTTTTGTAATGTATTCATCGTTTTGTTCCTTTTAATTTATCGGATCCCGTATATCGGAAATTGCTTGGTTTTCCGGCGGATCACTTGTCTTTTTCTAAAAGCAGTCCGTTTTATATGTGGAAATTCAGGTATTTGCAAGTATTTTTATGGCTTGTTGAGCAAATCCGGCCTGATTTTTTGCGTAATGGCGCGGGATTGCGTTTCGCGCCAGTCTTCTATCGCCTTATGATTGCCCGATTTCAGCACGTCGGGAACGCTATGAAGCGTGCCGCTTGCATCCGTCCATTCGGCGGGTTTGGTGTAATGCGGATATTCGAGCAGCCCGCCGCGTTCGGGTGAGAAGCTCTCCTCCGGCGCGGTTTGCGCATTGCCCATCACCCCCGGCAGCAAGCGTATGCAGGCATCCATCAGCACCAGCGCGGCCGGCTCGCCGCCAGAAAGCACGTAATCGCCGATGGAAATTTCCTCATAGCCGCAAGCATCGAGAACACGCTGGTCAACGCCCTCATAACGCCCGCAGAGCAGGGTCACGGCGGTTTGGGGCTGCGCCAGATCTCGCACGATTTGCTGGGTGAGCGGCCTGCCGCGCGGGGAGAGGTATATTTTACGGCCTGTTTCGCTCTTGCCGCCAATCGCGCGGGTGCCGGCTTCCAGGCAATCGGGGCGCATAACCATGCCCGCGCCGCCGCCATAGGGCGTATCATCGACGGCCTTATGCACGCCAAGGCCGAAATCGCGAATATTGATGCAGCGATAGTTCCATAGTCCGCCTTCAAGCGCTTTGCCGCTGAGCGAATGGCCAAGCGAGCCGGGGAACATCTCCGGAAACAGGGTCAGAATGTTGAAATGCAACGCCATAATGGAAAACAGCTTAGATCGGATCAAGCCCGCTGGCTATAGCCATTTTCTCATAGCTGTCACGGTCGCGGAAGAAAAAAGAGGTGCTTTGGAGATCAAGCCAGCCGACAAAGCGTTCACCCAGGAAATGATCCTTTTTGCCAATGAATTTGCGTATTTCAGGCGTGAACAGGGACTCGCGGAAATTCGTGAACTCTGCCGTTCTGGGCTGTGATGCTGCGGCAATCTTCAAAAAGGCCTCAAGCTCGGTTTCGATGGATTTGGGGGCGAGGGTGTAAACATCCTTCACTGCGCTGAAATCACGCTGGAGGATGACGCGGCCTTCGCGTGTATCCCTAATCCGGCTATGTTTGTGTGTTGCGGGGATTTGGAATGTTTTTGCCTGAATTTCTCCATCGGCGAGTTGTGCGATATAGGCATCAGCCGTTTTCCCGAGCGCACCCCATTCAAATGTGGAATTGCCCATATAGTCAAAGCCGACAATGTTATTGATGGCTGTTCGCCCTTCGTTGAGCAATAGGCCGGAGGTAAGGTTGAAACCCTCTGTGATGTGGGGCGGGGCGGTCAGGCGCTGAATATCGTAGAACATAAAAATAGCCTCAATACGTGTTTTGTGAGGCGACTATAGATTTATGTGTTCGTTTATGTCAATAAAATTGCGTTATATGAGGCTGTTTTAGAGGTAGGTAATCTCGGCGATGGTGAGCGTTCCCGCCTCGTGATCGAGGGCTTCGACAAAATCATCGGTGAACGGGATCAGCGTTTTCTCGCCGGAGGGGGAGAGGATTTCCAGAAGGTCGCTGGCACCGAAATTCTCGACATTATTCACCTTGCCGATATCCTGACCCGCCGTATTCAAAACCCGCATCCCGATCAGATCATGGATATAGAACGTATCCTCATCGGCAATGGCGGGGAGGGCGGATTTATCAATGCTCAGCTCCAGCCCCTTGAGCGCTTCGGCCTGATCGCGGGTGTGAACCCCCTCGATTTCAGCGAGGATGAACTTGCCCAGAGGGTTTTTGAGTGTGAATTTGATCGGCTGGTCGCCGCCGTAAATCGTGTCGACGCTCTCAAGCAGGGATATATCCTCCCCGAACGGGAAGATTTTCACCAGCCCCTTGATCCCGTGGGCATCCGCGATTTTGGCAAGGACGATGCGCTCTGTCATACGATACACGTCAATATTGTTATTTTGCTTAAGCGATAGAAATATATAAGAGGAAGCCGAGGGCTGATATTTTGTATCAGATCCCTCGGCTGCGCTCCGGATGTCAAAATATTACTCAGCCTTTGTTTCTTCGGCTGGAGCGGCTTCAGCTTCTGCTTCTGGCGCTGCTTCGGCGGCAGGTGCTTCTGCTTCCGCAGGGGCTTCCGCTTCGGCTGGAGCGTTTGCAGCAGCCTCAGCAGCGGCTTTGGCTTCTTCTTCGGCGGCCTTGGCAGCTTCAGCAGCGGCTTCGCGCTTGGCTTCCTTATCGGCAATCCGCAGCTTTGTCTTTTCAGATGGCTGGGACTTGTTCGGGCGGTTCGGCTGCTCAGGCATCGCAATAATGCCGGCCTTGCCAAGGAAAATCGCCACGCGCTCGGATGGTTTTGCGCCCTGTGAGAGCCAGTATTTGATGCGGTCTTCGACCAGCTTCACACGCGCCGCTTCGTCTTGTTCAAGCGGGTTGTATGTGCCGAGTCTTTCAAGGTAACGGCCATCGCGCGGCATGCGCTTGTCCGCAACAATGATACGGTAGAACGGGCGAGCCTTACGGCCTCCGCGGGATAGTCTGATTGCTAGTGCCATGTGTTTTCTCCTTTAGGTTAATTCAATCAGTTGGTTTTTTAGTCGTTTGTTGATGGTAGATTTTTAAATTGTTTCATCGCTTTTTGCCCTTTTTGCGATCTTTTTTCGTGCCGCCATGAGAGGGCAGGCCAAGGCCGGGCATTCCCATACCGCCGCCAGCGCCAAAAGGATTGCCGCCCAGCATATTCGGAGGGAACGCACCGCCGCCCGAGGCAAAGGGGTTCGGCCCCAATGCACCGTGATCGTCGCCCTCATCGCGCAGCGCGTCCATATCCGCGCCCAAAGCATCGGGATCCATGGATTGCGCCATCAATTCCAGATCGTCCATCTTGCCGCCCATCAGGCCTTTCATCTGGCTCATCATCCCGCCCATGCCCATTTTCTTGATCTTTTTCATCATCGAGGCCATTTGCATTTGCTGCTTGATCAGCTTGTTGAGGTCCTGAACGGTTGTTCCTGAACCCGCGGCAATCCGCTTGCGGCGGGAGGCATTGAGCAAAGACGGGTTTTCACGCTCTTGCGGAGTCATGGACAGGATCATCGCCTCTTGGCGCTTCATAAAGGATTCATCAATCCCCGCCTGTTCCATCAGGCCGGACATTTTGCCAAGGCCGGGGAGCATTTTCATCATCGCGCCCATACCGCCCATCTTGCCCATCTGGCGCATCTGGGTTAGCAGATCGTTAAAGTCGAATTGCCCCTTTTTCAGCTTTTCAGCCATTTTGCGGGCTTCGTCCTGATCGACGGTGGTTGCGGCTTTTTCTACCAAGGACACAATATCGCCCATGCCGAGAATACGCCCCGCGATACGGTCGGCGTAAAACGGCTCGATTTCATCCCATTTTTCACCCGTTCCCATCAGCTTGACGGGCTTTCCGGTGACGGCCTTCATCGACATTGCCGCACCGCCGCGGGCATCGCCGTCAACACGGGTCAGCATAATACCCGTCAGGGCAACGCGGTTGTTAAAGGTTTCAGCGGTGGTCACGGCATCTTGCCCCGTCATCGCATCGGCAACCAAGAGCACCTCGGTCGGATTGGCGGCTTTTTTGACAGCCTCGACCTCGTTCATCAGCTCTTCATCAATCGTCAAACGCCCCGCAGTGTCGAGCATAACAACGTCATAGCCACCCTTGCGGCCTTCTTCGAGGGCGCGGAGGGTAATATCAACGGGTTTCTGGCCGCTGATAATCTCCAGCGTGTCAATGCCCGTTTGCGTTCCAAGCTGGCGCAGCTGTTCTTGCGCGGCAGGGCGATAGACGTCCAGCGAGGCCATCAGCACCTTTTTCTTGTGACGATCCGTGAGGTGTTTGGCGATTTTCGCCGTCGAGGTTGTTTTACCAGAGCCTTGCAAACCGACCATTAGATAAGCACAAGGCGGCGCACCGAATTTGAGTTCCTGCGCGGCGCGGTCGGCCTCTGTTGCCCCGCCGAGCATTTTCACCAGCTCGTCATGGACGATTTTTACAACCTGTTGCCCCGGATTAACGCCCTTGATAACGGCTTGGCCAACGGCCTTGTCCTTGATGGCGGTGATGAAATCCTTGACGACGGGGAGGGCGACATCAGCCTCAAGCAAGGCAATGCGGATCTCACGGCTGACGGCCATGACATCGTTCTCGCTCAAAGAGCCTTTGCCCCTGAGCTTTCCGAATACCGCGCCTAATTTGTCACTCAATGAGTCAAACATAATCTTAAAGTCTTCAAACCTTCTTCAAATTCTAAAATTTCCAAAGCACAAAAGCACAAAGCCCAAAAGCATTTTGGCCGCGCTGAGCGTAACTTCGCCGAGCACGGTGTACCGTTAAGCACTGATCTCACATTCGCTTATCAGTGGAAATTTCCCGCAAAGTATGGTTTTTATTCTTCTATGTCAAGCAAAACACGATCAAGCGGGAAAGCGGACGGATATGGATTTCATTAAAATGCACGGGCTGGGCAATGATTTTGTGTTTGTCGATTGCCGTAGCGGGGGTGATATTCCGCCGCGCAGCGAGATTGCGCGCTTGTCACAGCGTCATACGGGGATTGGCTGTGACCAGTTTCTGGTGCTGTTAGCGCCGCCACCGCCACCGCCACCGCCGCAATCGGGTCAAGGCGGGCAAAGTGATTGCTTTATGAAGATTTTTAACGCCGATGGTTCGGAAGCGCAGGCTTGCGGGAATGCAACGCGGTGCGCCGCCGATATTGTGATGCGTGAAAGTGGGCAAGAGCGCTGCGTTATCCAGACCGTTGCGGGATTTTTGATTTGCACGCGGGTTGCGGACGGGCTGATTTGCGTGGATATGGGCGCGCCAAGGCTGGAATGGAAGCAGATACCCCTCGCGGAAAGCCGCGATACGTTAAGCGTTGATATTCAGGTTGCGGGGCTGCCCGCGGCGGTGGCCGTGAATATCGGCAATCCGCATTGCGTCTTTTTTATTGATGAGCCTGTCGAGGGCTACCCTGTCCATGAAATCGGGGCGCAAATCGAAACTCACGCGCTGTTTCCCGAAAAGACCAATGTCGAATTTATCAATGTTCTGGATCGCAAGACGCTTAGAATGCGGGTATGGGAGCGCGGCGTCGGGGAAACAAATGCCTGTGGATCCGGGGCTTGCGCCGCTTATGTTGCGGCTGTCCGCCGTGGTCTTGTCGAACGCGAAGGGCGCGTCATCCTGAATGGCGGGGCGCTGGATTTCCATTGGCGCGAAGAGGACGGCCATATTCTTATGACCGGCCCCGCCGTTACGGTGTTTAAGGGGAATGTTGTTTAATTGGCTCTGCGAAGAGCGTTTTATGCCGCTTCTGCTGAAGGTCTGCCAAAGCCGATCTTGGATTTATCATCGACCAGATCAAGCTGCCTGCAACGCTCCAGGAATTGCTCTTTGTCGGCCTCGGGCAGTTTATCCAGTACCCATTGGAAAATAAAATTCCCGACACTGGCGGTTTGATCGGCATGGATGAATTGCCCTGAACTCAGCTTGCGTTTGATTGTTTTGTCTTGGGTCGCCGGATCAATGCTCAAATGCGTGTCGCCGCGCAGAACAATCCCAGGCACAAAAACGTGATGCGGATCCTTGGTGACGCCGAAGCTGAAATCCAGAACATCACGATCGGCCACCTGAACGCCTTGGATATTTTCCACCAGAGTATCTCTGATGGGGGTGTTGGCCGCTTTTGAGGTTGCGGCTTTGGTCGAGCCGATTTGCGCGCCATCCGCCGCGATCTCGTCTTTTTCCTCGGCATCAAATGTATCGTAATAGGTGCAAACCAGCAGGAAATCGGAAACGCCGCCGCCTGCCTCCGCGCTGACGTGAAGCGGCATGATTTCAAATTCAGAAAAGGGGGGCTGACGCTGTGGTTGGCCGCACTGGCCAAGCGGTCGATAAAATCGTGTATATTTTGCGCAGCTTCAGTGGCTTTGAGCTTTAAGGCATCGTGTTCGACGGCTGATTTGAATACATCACTGCTAATTCTGATCTGTCCCATTATAAACCTCACCTTGTTTTTTTGATAATTATTATTGTTATTTTTAAACTATTGTTACAAATTTTTCTTGAGAAGTATATAAATATTACCAAATGTTTAAGAAATAATTAACGCGCCCAAAATCGTTTTTTCCTTAATTTTCAGGATTTTATTTGACGCATTTCAACAAAATTCCTTATAACGCAGTGATGCAAGACAAAACCCCGCAACACGATAGAGCCAAGATGCCGCAAAAATCGCCCGAAATCGTGACATTCGGCTGCCGCCTTAATGTCCATGAATCCGAGGTGATGCGCGACCATGCGCTTAAAGCGGGGCTTGAGGATGCGATCATATTCAACACCTGCGCCGTCACCAAAGAGGCCGAGCGCCAAGCCCGTCAGGCCATTCGTAAGGCGCGGCGCGAAAATCCCGATGCAAAAATCATCGTGACGGGGTGCAGCGCCCAGATTGCGCCCGGTATGTATGCCGCGATGCCCGAAGTGGATCGGATTATCGGCAATGATCTCAAGCTCAAGGCCGAAACATGGGATGCAAACGCCGCCACGGACGAGGCACGGATTGTGGTCAATGACATTATGGCGGTGCGCGAAACGGCGTCGCATCTGTTGCAGGGCTTTGAGGATAAATCCCGCGCCTTTATTCAGGTGCAAAACGGTTGTGACCATCGCTGTACCTTTTGCATTATCCCTTATGGGCGCGGTAATTCGCGCTCTGTGCCGATCGGGGTGATCGCCGAACAATTGCGCGTTCTGGTCGGGCAGGGCGGTTATAATGAGGTCGTGATGACGGGGGTTGATGTGACCTCCTATGGCGCTGACCTACCCGGAAAGCCGCGCTTGGGGCAGATGATCCGCCGCGTTCTGGCGCTTGTGCCGGAGCTGAAACGCGTCAGGCTATCCTCGCTCGACCCCGTGGAAATGGATGAGGATATATGGCGCTTGATCGCCGAAGAGCCGCGCTTTATGCCGCATTTACATCTTTCGTTACAGGCGGGGGATGACCTGATTTTAAAACGTATGAAGCGCCGCCATTTGCGCGCCGATGTCATTGATGTTTGCGAAAAGGCGCGCCGCTTGCGCCCCGATATATCCTTTGGCGCGGATATTATCGCCGGATTTCCGACCGAAACCGAAGAGATGTTTCGCCGCTCGCTGGATATTGTCGAGGAATGCAGCTTGAGCTTTTTGCACGTCTTCCCGTATTCGGAGCGTGAAGGCACACCCGCAGCGCGTATCCCCGATCAGGTTCCCGTACCCGAACGCAAGGAGCGGGCGGCGCGATTGCGCGCCCTTGGCGATCAGCGGCTTGAGATATTCCACAAGGCGCAAATCGGTAAAACAGTGACGTTGTTGATGGAGAAAAACGGGCTTGGCCGCTCGGAGAATTTTGCGCTGGCGCGGATTGACGGCGCACAGGGAGCGAAGCCGCCGCCAGCAGGGGCGTTGCGTCAGGCGCGGATTGAGTCATATAGCGATGGCGTTTTGTGCGCCGCTATGCAATCATAACGCAAATTTTTGATGATATAGACGGATAGTGCGGGGATGCGATGATTTTCTGGCGCAAAAACAGCGACAATAAAAGCACGGATGATAAAACTACGGACAATCAAAACCTTGACGATAAGGCGGAGAAGGATGCCGTTGCGCCTGAAGTTAAGCCTGAGATTGAGCCTGTTTTAGAGGCTGAAGCCGAAGCAAAGACCGAAGCCGCCTCTGAGCCGCCGCCGCCGCCAGCCGAAGCCGCCGCCGCGCCGCCGCCAGTCGCTGAAGAAAGTTGGCTGTCGCGTATGACATTCGGTTTGGCGAAATCGACCGGAAAAATCACCCAGGGCTTGAGCGATTTACTGACCAAGAAAAAGCTGGATCAGGATATGCTCGATGAGCTGGAAGAATTGCTCATTACCGCTGATCTTGGCCCCAAAACGGCGCAGCGCATTGTTTGGGAGTTTTCCAAGGATCGTTTCGGCAAAGATATATCGGAGGAGGAAATTCGTCTGGCGCTGGCGGAGAGTATGGCCGAAATCCTCAAACCCGTGGCCAAGCCGCTGGAGATTGCCAAACCCGCAGCGGGGCCGTTTGTCATTCTGGTATGCGGGGTGAACGGCGCGGGCAAAACAACGACAATCGGCAAGCTGGCGCATGATTTTTCGCGCAGACAGGGCAAATCGGTGATGCTGGCGGCGGGCGATACATTCCGCGCCGCTGCAATTGAGCAGCTCAAAATCTGGGCGGAGCGTGTGGGTTGCCCGATCCTCGCCAAGGATATCGGCGCAGATGCCGCCGCCGTCGCTTATGAGGCCTATGAGCAGGCCGTGAGCCATGGCGCGGATGTGCTGATGATCGATACGGCAGGGCGTTTGCAGAACAAACAAAACCTGATGGCGGAGCTGGAAAAAATTATCCGCGTCCTGAAAAAGCGTGAGGAGAGCCTGCCGCATGCGGTGTTGCTGGTTCTGGATGCGACGACGGGGCAAAATGCGTTCTCGCAGGTGGAAACCTTCCTGAAGATGGTCAATGTGACGGGGCTGGTTGTTACCAAGCTTGACGGCACGGCCAAGGGCGGCGTTCTGGTCGGGCTGGCCGATCAATTCGGCCTTCCTGTCCATGCGATCGGGGTGGGGGAGAAGATCGGCGACCTGTCCAGCTTTGATGCGGGGGATTTTGCAAATTCTCTGGTTGGCGTTCCCAAGCGTTGATGTATAATACCTTCCATGAATATCGGCAAAGCTTTTAAATCCTTCCGTCCCAAGAAATTCATGAATGCCGCGGATGCCGTGGCCTATGTCAGTGAGATTTACGACACGAATGTCGAGTATCTGCGCGGGCAGTTTCAGGATTTCGCGGCGGGGCGCTCCACCCCTGAAAAGCGTATCAGCGCGTGTTACCCTTATATCAAGGTCACGAATATCAAGGCGTATCGTTCGGATTCGCGGCATTCTTTCGGCTTTGTATCGCGCTCCGGCGTTTATACGACAACGCTGACGCGGCCTGATATTTTTGCGAATTACTACGTCAAGCAGATTGAGTTGCTGCTCAAAAACCACGACTCGCCCGTTGAGATTGGCGTGAGTACAACGCCGATTCCGGTGCATTTCGCGCTGGGGGAGAATTTCCACCTTGAAAAGGAATTATCGCCCGAAAAAATCCGTATTGTGCCGGATCTGTTCGATATTCCCGATCTTGATATTATGGATGATGAAATTGCCAATGGTACATTTGTGCCCAAACAGGGCGAGCCGCAGCCCTTGGCGCTGTTTACAGCGCCGCGGGCTGATTTGAGCCTGCAACGCCTCAAGCATTATTGCGGCACGAATGCCCATCACTTTCAGAATTACGTGATCTTCACGAATTACCAGTTCTATATCGATGAGTTCGTCAAGATGTGCCGCGATATTATGGCGCCGACCGATGATCTGGAGCTACGCAAGCAGCGTACGGAATATGAATCCTTCGTTGAGCCGGGCGACCGTGTGACGATCAATCGCAATGTCGATTTGAGCGGGGCGCAGGATGTTGCGGGCGCGGCGCTCTCCCGCTTGCCGCAGATGCCGGCCTATCACCTCAAGCGCCCTGACGGTAGCGGTATCACGATGATCAATATCGGTGTCGGGCCATCCAACGCCAAGACGATTACCGATCACGTTGCGGTTTTGCGCCCCCATGCTTGGCTGATGCTGGGGCATTGTGCGGGGCTGCGGAACTCGCAAAATCTCGGTGATTATGTGCTGGCGCATGGTTATCTGCGCGAGGATAATATTTTGAATGAGGATTTGCCGCCGAGCATTCCCATCCCCGCACTGGCCGAAATTCAGCAAGCGCTGGAACAGGCGGTGGCGCAGGTGACGGGCTATAAGGGCTATGATCTCAAGAAAATCATGCGCACAGGCACTGTGGCGACGACCGATGATCGGAATTGGGAGCTGCGGGAATCGGTGCGGCAAAACCTCCGTCTCAGCCAAAGCCGCGCCGTGGCGATGGATATGGAATCCGGCACGATTGCTGCCAATGGCTTTCGTTTTCGTGTGCCGTATGGGACGCTGTTATGCGTTTCAGATAAGCCGCTGCACGGACAGCTCAAGCTCCCCGGTATGGCCGATACGTTCTACCGCGAGCGGGTCGAACAGCATTTGCAAATCGGCTTGCTGACCATGACCATCTTGCGCGATTTCTCCGCCGAGCGCTTACACAGCCGTAAGCTGCGGAGCTTCAACGAGGTCGCGTTTCAGTAGTTTAACTGTATAAAGCAGGGGTTGGTAATTTGGAGAAGTTAAAAACAGCCTTTATATTTTTACCGATATTTCTGCCATTTTTCGCTCTTGCATTTATTTTTTTGAATGAATATGCACTCAACGACGCTTTCAGCGGCAAAATAGAATTTATTGTCATGATGATGTGTCTAGGTGTGTCATTGGCTATGAGTGGCGCAATGCTTCTTAGCGTTAATAAAAAGCGCGACAAGAATTTTGTGAGCTCTGCTCCTTATGCTGGCAAGCTGGAGGGGCTTTCAAAAAGGCAGGCATTTTTTGGAAATTTCACATTACTACTTTTAGGGATTTTGTGTATTGGTGCTGCGCTGTGGGCTTTGTTTTTTACATGAAGCTTTTCGTTATAAACAGAATATAATTTTTTCGAAAACTCGAAGTTATTTCTGCTCTTTGTTATTACAGTCGAAAAATGTAGGGCTATGTAAGACTTAATCCCGCTTTTTGCGCATAAGTGCGTGGAGCATATCTTGGGCGACAACGCTCGAAATCGCGTTGTAATAATTCACCGCCCGCGCCATATCAACCGCATCAATCATACGCCCTTTCTGGCGCACAGCATTGGTAAGCAGGAAAATAGAGACAAAATCAGATTTTGTAATCTCGGCAGCGCGGCATAAAATCGCCAGACCATTGCCTTTGGGGTAGGATAAAAGCTCCTCCACCAGGCTTGGCGATTTGTCAAAATAGACCGCAAATTGTGCGATAAAGCTCTGGATTTGTCCGCGCTTGAGCGTTGAAATGATCGAATTTAACGTCAATAGTCCTTTTTCTTTATGACGCTTTGCGGCGACCATCATTGACTTTGTGGGTGTAAACTCGCTCGCTGCAACTTCTTTAAACTCAAGCACAACTTCATCGAGTGTGCTGAGAATGACATCAATCGGAATTTCAAAGCGTGCGGAAATCTTTTTCTTTAGCTCATTCCCAACATAGACATAAAGCTTTGATGCGATTTCATTCGTAAGATCGGGGCGATTGATAAGAGGAATTGCCATTTCTTCATTATTTTGCGCTATATCAACGCAAATTTTAAGCGCTTCAGTCGGCAAAACAATATTCATATTTTCCAATAGCTTGCATACCGTATTATTCTCTTTCGTCGCTGCCAATGTATTGATGATTTCAGGGCTCAGAGCTTTACGCTGTGCAATTGCCGCAGCATATTCAGGTGATTTTGATTTGATGATATACATTAAATCAAGGTCACTCAGGACGTTCGAAAATTTGAGGATTGGCGTAGCAATTTCAATATCTTCATTGATAATATGCAATGCCAATCTGAGCGGAACATTATCAATTGCGGCTAGTTTTTCAGATAGCGCCAGTTTTAATTCTCTTTCGGCCTGACGTATTAAGCTGATCAGGATATCGGCGATTAATTCGGCTTCGCGCTCATTGGCGCCACAGGATAAAAGTTCCGTAATGACGTTAGACAGCTCTGCCTGAGCCTCTGGTTTTTTATCTTGCGCGAGCGTATAGATCGTATGCGTGTCATGCAGTTTGACCAAAACCGGTATCACTTGTGACGACCTATCCAGTAAGTTTAAATCCATTTCCAATATCCACATTCTTAAATACTAGTTTTTTGTTTTGTTTTGATTTTATTTGGGTGAACACCCTAGACTTAGAAGATACTCACCACACACGTTGAATTCATGATAGGGGTAAATATTTACAATTTGGTTAAAACTTTATTTTAAATTTATTAAAATTGCTCTTTTTTGAGTTTTTTTTCGAGTTTTGCGTTGTAGATTATTCTAGTGTATAAGGAATTGTTAAGTTTTTACAATGTATACTTATAAGTGTAGCAATTTAATTCGGGACAGGCAAAATGGCAGGGCCAATATCAGGTATCGGACAACAAATTCCACTCGCAACGACGTTCAAGCCGGGCAGCGCTGAGAACACCAATCAGCCGCAGGTGCGTGATCGTGAAGAGGATACCCGTACGGTCGGGCGGAATGATGATGTGCGCGCCCAGAATGCCCCGACCAATCAAACGCAGGATAGCACCAACCGTAACACGCAGCAGCGTACGGATGTGTCTGAATCGCGCTCAAGCACCAGCAATGATAATTCCGGCGAGCAGCGCCGCGGCTCTGTCATTGATATTCAGGTCTAACTTTTTCATTATAAATAAATGAGTGGCTTTGCAGTGCTATGGCTATGGGCAGTAGGTTAACTATTATGTCCTCACGCCGCGTTTTTATGACGGCTGAGCGCGATTACACCAGGGAGGCTCTCGCCTTGCAGCCATTCCAGAAACGCCCCGCCTGCGCTTGAAACATAGCTGAAACCATCAAGACAGCCCGCATTTTCGAGCGCTGCAACCGTGTCGCCGCCGCCCGCAACGCTGAGAATTTTTTGCGCCTTGGTTAGGGCGGCTGCTTTTTGCGCCAGCGCGTTCGTGCCGTTATCAAACGGTTTGATCTCGAAAACGCCCATCGGCCCGTTCCACAAAACGGTGCGGCATTCCTCTAACAACCCGCACAGCGTTGTAATTGTCTGCTCGCCGATATCTATGGCGCGCAGGTCATCGGGGATGCCTTGGGCGGGGGTGCAAATCTCGAAGGCCGCGTCCTGATGTAAATCACGGACACAGACAAAATCTTCGGGCAGGATAATTTTACAGCCGTTTTTATCAGCTGTCGCCATAATCGTCCGCGCTTCGTCCAGCATATCATGCTCGCATAAGGATGCGCCCATATTCGCGCCCTGCGCCGCCAGAAACGTATTGGCCATGCCGCCGCCCAAAATCAGGTAATCAACGCGGGTAACAAGATTGTTGAGCACGGCCAGCTTGGTTGAAATTTTCGAGCCTCCGGCAATTGCGGCCAGCGGCTTTTGCGGAGTTTCCAGCGCATTGCCGAGCGCGGTCAGCTCTTCTTCCATCAGCAATCCTGCGGCGCTGGGCAGCAGATGCGCCAGCTTCTCCGTTGAGGCATGGGCGCGGTGCGCCGCCGAGAATGCATCATTCACGTATATATCCCCCAGCGCGGCGAGCTTGCGGGCAAATTCCAGATCATTCTTGGTTTCTTCCTTGTGAAAGCGGACATTTTCCAGCAGGCCAATCTCGCCGTTTTGGAGGCTCTCGGCCAAGCGCTGCGAAGGCTCGCCGATACAATCAGCGGCAAAGCGCACCGTCCGCCCCCAGCGTTCTTGCAGCACAGGGCATAAAAATGCCAGCGACATTTCAGGGTTGTGATCGCCCTCCGGCCTGCCGAAATGCGAGAGAATAAGCACCCGCGCCCCCGCAGAGCAGAGCGCATCAATCGTCGGTTTAAGGCGGTCGATCCGCGTTGTGTCCGTGACCTTGCGGTTTTGCGCCGGCACATTCAAATCAGCGCGCAGTAAAATCGTTTTTCCTTCGAGAGCAAAATCTTTAAGCGTAAGAAAATCTGTCACGGTCAGTATGCCTCAATCAATATGAACCAGTTAAGCTATGGATGTTTGATAAAGGTTTTAAAATGTGCGGGGCAATCTTTCAAGCCCTGTTTCGCGCAGAGCGGCTTATATTCTGATTGTTTTGGCGCTTTCGGTCGCTTCGATGAGCCGCGAGCGCAACGCCGGATCGAGCGAGGAATGCCCGGCATCGGGCACAGCGATGTAATCGGCCTCCGGCCAGAGCTGGTGGAGCTTGTAAGCCGATTTGATGGCGCAAATCATGTCATAGCGGCCATGGATGATCGTTGCGGGGATGTGGCGGATTGCATCGATATGGTTCAGAATGCTCGCCGCGCCATCCTTGGTTTCGTGCAAGAAATAATGCGCTTCGATTTGCGCCATGCTGAGCGCATGTTGCTTTTGTTCCTCGGTGGTGATGGTTTCGTAATTCGGAATAATCGACGAACAGGCGCTTTCGTATAGACTCCAGCAAATCGCCGCTTCGATTTGTGCTTTCTCATCGCCTTCGGTGAGGCGTTTGTAATATGCGCCAAGCAGGTCGGATCGCTCGGCTTCGGGGATAATATCGGTGAATTGCTCCCATGCTTCGGGGAAGACATTGCCCATCCCGTATAAAAACCAGTCGATTTCTGGTTTTTCGCATAGGAAAATTCCGCGCAGGATCATGCTCACGCAATGCTGCGGATAACGGATGGCATAACGCAGCGCCAGCGTGCTGCCCCATGAGCCGCCGAATATATGCCATTTGCGAATGCTTAAATGTGTGCGGAGCTTTTCGATATCCTCCACCAATAAATCGGTGGTGTTGTTTTTCAATGCGCCCAACGGGGTGGATCGTCCCGCGCCGCGTTGATCGAAAATGATGATGCGGTAAAAATCAGGGTCGAAAAAGCGGCGATGTGTCGGCGTTGCGCCCGCACCGGGGCCGCCATGCAGCAATAAGATCGGAACGCCGTCGGGATTGCCGCTTTGCTCCCAATACAGAGTGTGCAGATCATCAACGCTCAAAAATCCGCTGGAATAGGGCGTGATCGGTGCAAAAAGGTCAAGTTTCGGCTTTTGGTAACATGCTGTGGTTGAATTGCTATGTGCAGGGGGCGGTGTATTTTTTTTCATGATACAAAATGGAAGTTTGTTTAAAAAATCGATCAATTCAAATGAAATATTAGAATGTGTTATAAACTAGCCTAAACCATTATTTAGTCAAGAATTTCAATGCGCGCGGGGTGGTCAACATCGATATTGGGGCCGTTGAATGATTTGATCCAGCCCCTGACCCGCACGCGCTTCCCGCCCAGATCGAGCGGATTCATATTGGCCTTGAAAAAATCATTGGCCACGCTTGATGGGATTGTGATGGTGAAATCGGTGCGCCAGTCGCCGCCGAAATTGAGATAGAAATTACTCTGCCGCCGCGCCGCGCTCAAGACTTTTCCCTCCACAATCTGATAGCTATTGATAAAGGCTTCGGTTTCATCATGCTGCAAAACGCGGTATCCATCAAACGCCCAAAGGCCAAGCTTTTCGCGCCGCGCAATATCCTCCAGCGCATACATCTCCGCCGCCATTTCAGGGTTGGATTTTTCAGTGCGCACCCGCGCCAGTCCTAATCTGAGCAGCGTTCCTTGAATCCAGCTTTGATCGCTTTCCAGCGCGGCGTGGTAAAGCTTTTGCTGTAGCCTGTTCGTGCGCCCCTTGCTGCGGTCGGTGGTCATAAACAGCCGGACGCGCTTGCCCTCGGCCATATCTTTGAGAATGGCGATAGCCTGTTCGGATAGCGGCCCCGGCGCATAAGGATTGAAATCAGGGATATCCAGCCCGACAAGATGCATAATGCCCGCATTATCAAGCCGCATTGTCAGCGGGTCGATGATTTGCGCGATCTTATCAATTTTATCCTCACGCAGGGATTTAAATTCGGTTACGGGCGGTGTCGGGGCGGGGGTTGCGTTTGCGGCATTATCATTGTTTTCATTTTCCACTGTTTCACCAGCAGGCGGAACAGCATTCACACCGCCAACATCAATCGCGCCAGAGTCCTCCGCGCCGCTTTGCGGATTATGCGCTGAGTAATTCGGCAGCACCGAAGAACGGCTGGGGCGCACAACGCGGCGTTGCGGTGGCGGTTCTTCTGTATTTTGCGATGGCTGCGATGGTGAACGCTCAATGCTCTGCATGCTCGGTGACGAGCCCATATGCTGGGCGCGCGCGGCGTGATCGGTTTTTGCAACAAAAACACTGGCCATCAGCATAAAAATGATTAAAATCCGCAGCATCATACTATTAGACATGGACGGATTTCACATGAAGATCAAGAGTTTCCTTACGGTATTGTCATTATGCGTTTCAGCTGGATTGCTGGCCAATTGTTCGGCCAACCCCGCCACAGGCCGCACCCAGTTCACAGGCCTTATGTCGCCCGCACAAGAACAAATCGTCGGCGCGCAAGAACACCCGAATATCATTGCCGAGTTTGGAGAATACCAAAATCCGCGCCTGAGCGCCTATGTGCAGGAAATCGGCACAAAGGTCACGCGCGATACCGAGCGCCCTGACGTGCAATACCGCTTCTTTGTGCTGGATTCGCCGATTGTAAATGCCTTTGCCTTGCCGGGCGGGTATATTTATCTCTCACGCGGCTTGTTGGCGCTGGCCAATAACGAAGCAGAAATGGCCTCGGTTTTGGGGCATGAAGCCGGACACATCACAGGCCGTCATTCGGCGGAGCGTTATTCACGCGGTGTTGTAACAGGGCTGGGCGTGGGTATTCTGGCCGCGGCGATTGATCGGGGCGGCGCGTCGCAAGCCTTGGGGATCGGCGCTGATCTTTATCTGAAATCCTATTCCCGCGCGCAAGAGCATGAAGCCGACTCGCTGGGGATTCGTTACATGGCGCAATCCGGATATGATCCGCTAGCCTCCGCCAGCTTCTTGCAAAGCTTGCAAATGGCGACCGAATTTGAAGCCCAGCTTGACGGGCGTCAGCAGGCCAGCATGTCGTATTTCTCCACCCACCCCGCCACATCCGAGCGGGTGCAACGCGCCTCTTCCGAAGCCTCGATAGTGCGCACGAATGGCGCTCTGAACCGCGACCGCTATCTTGATATGATTGACGGCATGACCTATGGCGAAAGCGCCAAGCATGGCTTTGTGCGCGAACAGGATTTCATTCATCCTGAAATCGGTTTTCGCTTTAGCGTACCGAACGGTTTCCGCATTTCTAACCAGCCGTCACAAGTTGTCGCAACGTCGCAATCGGGCGCGGTGGTGATTTTTGATATGGCGCAAAACCAAGGCGGGCAAGATCCGTTGAGTTACCTCACGCAAAACTGGTTGAAAAACCCGCCAAGCGAGCCTGCTGAAGCGATTACGATCAATGGAATGCGCGCGGCAACGGCAGGGTTTCAGGGCAGCGTCAACAATCAGCCGATGACGATTCGTCTTGTCGCTATCGAATTTGCGCCGCGTCAATTTGCACGTTTCCAGATCGGCATTCCGCAAGGCGCTGCGGCAAGTGTGGTTGAAGATTTAAAGCGCACGACCTATAGCTTTGCCAAGTTGAGCGAGGCCGAGAAAAACTCCTTCAGGCCTTATGTGCTGCGGGTTGTGACGGCGCGTTCAGGCGATACGATTGCCTCGATGGCGGCACGGTTCACTTATGAGCGTATGAATGTCGAGCGCTTCCGCGTGCTCAACGCCTTAGCGCCGAATGCGCAAATCGTACCGGGGCAGCGTTATAAGATTATCGCCGCGCAGTAGCCGCGCAATAGTTGCTTATTGGCCATTTGGTGTGAAAGCTCTGCTTACAAAAAAAGTGAGCCGGGCTGACAAGTGGGGGAGGAGGGCAGCCCGGCTCTGAGAAGAAAATCACGCGATCTGGCGCCGATTTCCTTTTTCCAGGAGAGAGAGAAACTTAATTTTACTCAGTATAGAAACGCTTGGTATTGCGCTTCGTTGTTACGCCTCGAGAAATAACTCATCTCTGTGCGTTACGAATTTTTTCATCGTTGATTTGAGCTTGCTCATCGCACGTTGTTCAAGCTGACGCACGCGCTCCTTGCTAACGCCAAGCTCTTTGCCCAGCTCTTCAAGGGTTACGGTTTCATAGCTCAAATGACGCTCGCGAATGATGGTCTGCTCACGCTCGCTGAGTTGGCTTAGCGCATGTTTCAGCCATGCCGAGCGGGTTTGCGCATCCTTCATCCCCAGAACGATTTCCTCGGGATTTGGGCGCTCATCAGCCAGCATGCTCTGCCAGTCATCTTCGCCGTCTTCGCCGATTGTGGCGTTCAGCGAGTGGTCGCCGCCATTCATGCGTTGCTCCATATCCGTCACGTCTTTAACTCTGACGTTCAGGTCATTGGCGATTTGCTGGCGGCCGTCAGCGTCAAGCGCTTCACCGCCATTGGCGCTTTCAATCTTGTTGCGCAAGCGGCGAAAATTGAAGAACAGTGATTTTTGCGCAGCCGTTGTGCCTGTGCGGACAATCGACCAGTTGCGCAGGACGTAATCCTGTATGGCTGAACGAATCCACCATGAGGCATAGGTCGAAAAGCGCAAATCGCGTTTGTAATCGAAGCGGCTTGCCGCTTGCATCAGGCCGACATTGCCCTCCTGAATAAGGTCGCCCATCGGCAAACCGTAATTTCTGAAGCGCGATGCCATGGCAATCACAAGCCTTGTATAGGATTGTATCAGCTCGTGGAGAGCCTTTTCGTCGCCTTCTTCGTGCCAGCGCCGCGCAAGTTCCAATTCATGATCTTTCTCCAGCAAGGGCGCGTTCATTGAACTCTGGATGAAATCCAGATTGGCTTTCTGTGTTTGTGGGTCATCAATATGTGCCATCTCTTTGAACCTTCCTTAATAGTTGTTTATCAAAGTTGTATGTCGTTATTGATACGGTTTGTTGTTTTCAAATCCTTCTCAATTCCAAGATACAATTTCAGTATAAAAGGGGGAGAATGTCGGAGGCATGACGGAAAGTTTACAAAAATGTAATGTTGGTGGAAGCCCAGGAATACTGCGGAAAAATAATAATTTGGGCTGTGTTTTTTCTATAGGGCGTGTGAACAAAAACAAAAAACCGCGCTTTAGATATTCTCCAAAGCGCGGATTTCTATTCGGTTGTTTTTAAGGCGTGTTTACGCCGCCGCTTTTTGAGCCGCTTTTGTTGTCGGCTTGAGGATTTTCTCAAGTTGCTCGCAGGCTTTCACTTCGGTGATGTCCTCAACCGCAGCCACTTCACGTGCCAGACGCTCCAGCGCGGATTGATAGATTTGACGCTCGCTGTAAGACTGCTCTGAGTCGTCATTGCTGCGTTTCAGATCGCGCAGAACTTCGGCAATAGAGATCGGGTCACCGGAATTGATCTTTGTTTCATATTCTTGTGCGCGGCGGCTCCACATTGTGCGCTTGATTCGGGCGCGACCTTGTAGAGTTTGCAGCGCATCGCTGATTTGTGCCGCTGAGCTGATTTTTCTCAAACCCGCTGATTCTGCTTTCATCACAGGAATTTTTAGGCGCATACGGTCTTGTTTGAAGCTGATGGAATATAGGCTGATTTCCATGCCGCCGATTGTTTGTGTCTCGATCCCCTCGATCAATCCAACGCCATGCGCCGGATATACTACGTAATCACCTGTATTGAAATTGAAGTTATCGTTATCAGCCATTTGGGTTTTTACCTTTTTGTTTGCTTGTTGTTGACCATTCTTAACAATTTTCCCGTATACAATCGACGATGAAGCATGCCGAAAATCCGGCTCTCAGATCATCTGCGCGGCAGAATGATTTTTTGTGGATTTCATCTCTTGATGTATGCGTTATGGAATGATACTACATAAAAATCGGGCAAATTTCAACTTTTGATTAAGAAAATATTAATATTATTTAAAATCAATGTTTTAGCATACAAAAAGTTGCATTAAGATGCCATGTTTTGCCGATTCGAATCGTTCAAAATGATAAATTTTTCAGGATAAAAATTATCATTCAGGATTTTCGCCATAACATTTAGACGTACCGCCAGCCTTAAAAGCTGCTGCGAGCAGTCATTTCCGCGACTGGAGTATTCATGTGTAATCAGGTCGCTGAGAATTTTTTCACCAAGATTCTTTACAACCGTGTCCAACCTGTCTTCACGTACGATCACACAATGATCACGGCAGGAAACGATTTTAGCGCGATAATAGTCTGGTGCGCCGCTATCATAATTCACCCTCGAAATTTCGAATTCCTTGAGATTATAGCTGCGGCGAATCAGTCTTGAGAATTTTTCGGTTTGCCCCATGCTCAAATCATAGCTGTTGAGCGCCAGCTTAGAGATGCTTTTGGCAATCGCCGAGAGCTTATCGGGTACGATTGTCTGGCACAATTTCAGCGTTTCATTGTTGCTGAGCGTCAGCGCTTTGATCTTTGTCGCTTTTTCAAGCTGGTGGATAAAGAGTAGGGGATTGTCGCGGATTTTCTCCGGCAAGGTAATATTAAGCGTTTTACAGCCGCTTTCGTTCCGAAAGAGCTGCAATGCGTTCTTTTCAGCGTTGTATTTGTAGCTGAATGATACGCCGCATGCTTCCACGCTCCCATGCGTGTCCGCTATCTGGTACTGAAACGGAAAATCCATGTTTTCCCTGTTCTGTTATTTATTATGATTGTCTAATGAATAACACAAAAAATGTGGAAAAACAAGTTTTCGATTCGAAAAAATGCATAAATTATTCAAAATCCAGAAAACATTGATCTTCTGAGGATTTTATCCTCATTTTTCTACCAATTGGAAAAGGCATTAGGTTTTTTTCATGTCCGAAGGGTGCATTTTTTACAATCGGAATGGTGCGGCCAGACAAATGTTCCGTAAATATATCCACAATATCAGCCTCATAAGGCTTGCCTGAATCCAGAATCGGGTCGAAGCTGCCGAGAATAAGCGCAGAAATATCATCGAAAACGCCCAAACGTTTGAGGTGAAGCGCCATACGGTCGATTCGGCTTAGCTCTTCATTGCAATCTTCGAGGAATAATATACCCGTTTTCCAGAAGTCTTTGTTGGCTGCGGTGTTCAGGGTTTGCGGCAGGTATTGAAAAAGGCTTAAATTGCCGCCGATCAACACGCCGCGGGCTTCACCCGCCGTAACGCATTGCGCGCCATCGAGCGGGATACGGGTGGTTTTACCGCCAAGTTGCGCCAGAACATCGTTACGCTGCGGTGATTTGTGCAGGCGGTTCAGGGTCGGGGCATGAAGATTGATCGTGCCGAGATGGGCGTAAAAGGCATTGAGCAGCACCGTGACATCGCTAAAACCAATCAGCGGCTTGGGTATGTTCGATCGCTTCAAACGCGCAAAATCGATGTGCTCTAACAAATGTAGGGCATGATTGCCGCCGCCCGCCGCCCAGATACAGGCGATTCGCTCATCCTCCCATAACTCATAAAGCGCTTTGAGCTTGTCCTGCGGCGTGCCTGCCGATTGCCTGTGGCGCAGATAGGTTTGCGGATGAATGAACACCTCAAAGCCCTGCGCGTGCAAGAATGCAATAGATGGCTCTAGATCGGCCTTCTCAATCCAGCTTGAGGGCGCAAATACGCCGATCGTATCGCCTGTTTTGAGTTGAAACATGGATTGTGCGGCTAGTGTTGTCATGAGTGCGAGTATAGCGCGAAAAACAGCCGCGCCGCACCTGCAAAAATGCCCCAATCAGATTGAAAGCCCTTAGAGCCTATTCAAGCCGCTGTCTTCAGGCTTTGGAACGCTTCGAGCGCGGCATCACGCGATTTTTTCAGATCAACGATCGGCAGCGGGTAGCTCTCGCCAAGCGTAACGCCCGCCTCACGCAAGATCAGCGGCCCTGCCTCCCACGGCTTGTGAATATACTGCTTGGGCATATCGGCCAGCTCCGGCACGAAAGCGCGGATATATGCGCCGTCAGGGTCGAATTTTTCGCCCTGCGTTATCGGGTTGAAAATGCGGAAATAGGGCGCTGCATCTGCACCGCATCCCGCCACCCACTGCCAGCTTGCGGCATTATTGGCCAGATCGGCATCAATGAGCGTATCCCAGAACCAATCCTCGCCGTGATGCCAGTGCAGCAACATGTTCTTAATGAGCACAGAGGCAACAATCATCCGCACGCGGTTGTGCATCCAGCCCGTCCGCCAAAGCTGGCGCATCCCTGCATCGACAATCGGAATACCCGTTAAACCTTTTTGCCAAGCGGCCAGCGCCGCATCATTACGATCCCATGGGAAATTCTCGAATTTGGTCTGTAGCGGTTTGCGCATCATATCCGGATTGTAATAGAGCAGGGAGTAGGAAAACTCCCGCCAGCCCAGCTCGCTGCAAAAATGATCGGTATCTTTTTCCAGCCCTTGCGCCAGCCCCGCGGTTTGGGCGCGATGCCAGACGGCGCGCGGCGAGATTTCACCGAAATGCAGATAGGGTGAAAGCCGCGAGACATTTTCTTTATCGGGGCGGTTGCGCTCCTCTTTATAGCCCTTGAGGCCGTGATTTAGAAATTGCTCTAGCGTGGCGTGAGCGCCGCTTTCCCCCGGCTGCCAGAGTGTATCCATCTCGCTATACCACTCTATGCTTGGCATGAGCGCAAGCGAATCAAGCGCCCCCGCATAAGGCAGGTTTCTTTCGGCGGCATCAGCAAAGCGGATATCCTTAAGCGCTGGCGCGGAAACAGGCAGGGCGGGTGTGCTATGCTCCAGACAGCCCTTGCGATAGAACGGGGTGAAAACCTTATAAGGCGTGCCGTCACTCTTTTTGATTTCCCAAGGCTCCCAAAGCAGGGACGCGTTAAATGTGTGAACATCAATCCCGCCCGATTTGAGTGTGTCCTTGATTTTGGTGTCGCGGGCGATTCGCCACGGCTCATAGCATCTGTTCCAGAATACCGCGCTTGCGCCGTTGTCATGAACGAGATTGGGCAGTATCTCATCGGCCTTGCCCACGCAAAAGATCATCTTGTCATTGAGCGAGCGATTGAGCGATTCAAGGCTTTTGTGCAGCCACCAGCGCGATGCGCCGCCGCGTTTCCATGCGCCCGCATTCTCATCATCAAGGATAAAGACGGGCAAAATTCGAAAGCCGTTTTGAATGGCGGCGGTGAGGGCGGGGTTATCCTCCAGCCGCAAATCCTGACGGAACCAAACAATTGCGGTTGGGGCTTGGGTTTGTGGCGATGTTGAGCTCATGCGGCGTGTTCTTTTTTGGAATTGGTTGCCGCATGGATATAGTACCCGCCGACCACTTCGGCAAGCCCGTCGCCCTCGCTGATAATCTTGAATTTGCGGGTATAGTCGTGATCAAAATGGGCGGGGAATTTGACCTGCACCGTTTTGAATTGCGGGAAGGTCTTGAGCATCATGTCACGGGATTCCCGCTCTATGATGGTTTCGGTATTGGTATTCGGTTCTTTGAGCACGAAATATAGCGTTGCCCGCGTCCCCTCATGGCGCATCATGAAGTGGATAATCCGATGATCGCAGCGCGGGTTGAGGTCATTCACAAAGCGGTTGAAATGAGAGGCGTAATATTTCCCGCCATCCGCGCCGATCAGATAATCTGTATTCTTGCCTTCGAGCGTACGTAGATATTGCACGCCGTCCGTTTGTGTCAGGATTTCGGCTTTGTCCTCCATCTGATAACGGATCATCGGAAAGCCATATTGCCGCAAGGAGGTTACGAGCATGGTATCGTTGCCGCCATTCTCGACATAGGCGAAATCGCGGAAAACCTGATAATCAAAGCTGGAATTTTCGGTTTGGTGGGCAATCTCGCCGATTTCAACCGCGCCATAGGTGATTTCAATCCGCGAGTCGGGGAACATCTCCTGAATGAAAGCTTTCGAGCAATCAAAGAAAAACTCGCCGCTGACATTGATGGTTTTGAGGCCGCGAAAGGGCGGGATTTTCTCTTCGCGCATGATCTCGGCAACACGCTGCATCACGCAGGGAAAAATCACCAGCAGCGTCGCTTTTCGGCTTTGTAGCGTATCCAGCAGCGCACGAACACTTTCAGGCGTAACAGTTTCAAACGGCACAACGGTAAAGCCGAACAGGCGGTGCAGCCAGTCATTGAACGCGGCATATGTTCCGGTGAAATAGGAGCGAAGCGGATAGTAAAGCACGAAAGCCTCGCCGCGCTGCCAGCCATTCAAATGAAAGGATTCAAGGAATGATTGCGCCATGGCGTTACCGTCACGGTAATCCAGCCAACGATAAGTCGGCTCGCCTGATGTACCGCCTGTCGAGATCGGGATTTTGAAGTTTTTCTTCAGGAATAGTGTATAGAGCGTTTCGATGAAATTATTCTGGCCGATGGTTTGAAGAATATCGCACTTACCGGAGAAGTGCTCAGCGGTGAAATCATCATTGCGGGCGCGTAAATCGTCCTTTGTGACAATCGGCAATTCGGCAAAGCGCTTGAAAAAGGCTGCGTCATTGACGCTGGAGGGGCTGCAGGTGTTCAGGAAATGCGTGAAGCGCCCCTGATAGAACGGCACATGCGTATCAGCATGGCGCAGCAGTTTTGTGAGTTCTGCCCGTTGCGATTTCAAGCGGGATAATGGTTTGAGTAGGGCGCGGTGGCCTATTGTCTTGGCGATGATTCCCATCGGGATATTGTGCCATCACACAGCAGAAAGGCAAGGCGGGAAAAACTGAACTCTCAAATTCTGCAGGTCTTTATAAATTTTATAAAGATCAGTGTAAGAAGTTACGAGTTTGAACCTTAGCCGTCCGTTTTAATCCGATCAATAATGTCGATCAATGTTTCTTCGGCGCGGAGGTTTTCAACCTGACATGTGCCTGCGGCCTGATGGCCACCGCCGCCATATTCAAGGCAAAGCGTACCAATGTCGGTTTTACTGGTTTTGTTCAGAATGGACTTCCCGATTGCCAGAACCGTGTTTTGTTTGTTTTTGCCCCAAAGGATATGCATAGAGATATTACAATGGGGGAAGAGCGCATAAATCACAAAACGATTTCCTACCCAGATCGTGTCTTCTTTGCGTAGGTCAAGAACAACCAAGTTTCCGTGAACGCTTGAACAGCGCTCAATCTGTGCGCGGAATTTGAGTTGATGATCGAAATACAGGTCAACGCGCTCTTTGACATCCGGCAATTCAAGAATTTCATCAATCGTCTTATGCTGCCTGCACTCATCAATAAGCTGCATCATGAGCTGGTAATTCGAGATGTTGAAATCACGGAAACGTCCAAGCCCTGTACGGGAGTCCATGATAAAGCTAAGCAACACCCATCCTTCGGGGTGTAGGATTTCTTCTTTACTGAAAGCTGCAGAGTCGGCTTTGTCGACGGCAAGCATCATATCATCAGATACGCTTGGGAGTGCCGCCGCGCCGCCAAAATAATCATAAACAACCCGCGCAGCAGAGGGGGCGTGAGTGTCGATAATATGGTTGTCGGGATTGCCCTGTACGCGCTCGGTCTCGCTGGCATGATGGTCAAAAGCGAGATAAACGCCCTCGACATAAGGCAAATTCGTCGTGATATCATTTGGGCCGACCTCAACCAATCCGTCTTGCATATCCTTTGGATGCGCAAAGGTAATGTCGTCAATCATCCCGAGTTCCTTAAGGATAATTCCGCAAACAAGCCCGTCCATATCGCTGCGTGTGATAAGGCGATATTTTTTATTCGGATCCGGAACGATTTTGGCCTTGGTTGACATGGAAGGAATCTCCTGAAATTAGAGGATTAAGCACCTCTAACAGGATACACGAAAAAATAAATTTTTTACTAAAAATTTGGTTTTTTGTTGAAAAATTCATTTTCTATTTGCTGATTTTATTTGCGTGCCAAGAGAGTGCAAAAAGCAAATGCCCGCGAAGGGCGGGCATAGCATGAGAGATAATGATATCTCTTAAGATAAGAATTTAAGCCACTTCTGTATCTTTGGTTTTGTCGTCCTTAGCGTCCTTGGCTTTGGATTTTTTGCTCTTTTTGTCGGAATGAACAAAAACGGGCGGCTTGTTATCGGTGACTGTGTCCTCATTGACCACGACTTCCTCGACATTATCCATATCGGGCAATTCGAACATGGTGTCGAGCAGCATATTCTCAATGATCGAACGCAATCCGCGTGCACCTGTTTTGCGCTCAATGGCGCGCTTGGCAATGGCCTTGAGCGCATCATCGGTGAATTTGAGAGAAGCGCCTTCCATTTCAAACAGCTTGCCGTATTGCTTGGTCAGCGCGTTTTTCGGCTCTGTCAGAATCTGGATCAGCGCATCTTCGTCAAGGTCTTCAAGCGTTGCAATGACGGGCAAACGGCCAACAAATTCAGGAATAAGACCGTATTTGAGGAGATCCTCAGGCTCTAGCTCCTTGAACAGATCGCCAATTTTGCGTTCATCAACATCTTTGACATCTGCGCCGAAACCAATGGTCGTGCCGCGTCCACGTGCCGCAATTACCTTATCAAGCCCGGCAAACGCACCACCGCAGATAAACAGGATATTGGCGGTATCAACCTGCAGGAATTCCTGCTGCGGGTGCTTGCGCCCACCTTGCGGCGGAACAGAGGCGACAGTACCCTCCATGAGTTTCAGAAGCGCTTGCTGCACCCCTTCGCCCGACACATCGCGGGTGATAGACGGATTGTCCGATTTGCGGGAAATTTTGTCGATCTCGTCGATATATACAATTCCTTTTTGCGCCCGCTCGACATTGTAATCAGAGGATTGCAGCAGCTTGAGAACGATATTTTCAACATCTTCACCCACGTAACCCGCTTCGGTGAGGGTCGTGGCATCGGCCATTGTGAACGGCACATCAAGAATTTTCGCCAGTGTTTGCGCCAGCAGGGTCTTTCCGCAACCGGTCGGCCCGACGAGCAGGATATTCGATTTGGCAAGCTCAACATCCGCGCCGGAGCCCGTGCCGCCATGTTCCAGACGTTTGTAATGGTTGTGGACGGCAACGGAAAGCACGCGCTTCGCAGCCTCTTGGCCGATCACGTAATCATCGAGAACTTTTTTGATCTCGCTCGGCGCAGGAATATTTTCTCCGGAGCTGACGAGCTGACTCTTGTCTTCCTCGCGTATAATATCCATGCACAGCTCAACGCATTCATTACAGATAAAGACATTCGGCCCCGCGATCAGCTTGCGGACTTCGTGCTGGCTTTTTCCGCAAAAAGAGCAATAGAGCGTATTTTTTGAATCGCTGGATGAGGATCCTGATTTACTCATGAAGGGCTACTTTCTTTATCTTTCTGATTAAAAACGTGAGAAATTTATTCTTCTTTGTACCAATTTGCCAACTCGCAAGCCCTAGCGCAAGCCCCAAAAACAAACAATTTTGCTTTTACGCAGGATAATTTCCAAAAAATCGGCTCTTGCAGCGCATTATCAAAGGGGAGTAAAAGGGGAGCGTTAGGATAAAAGCATGACCGAAAACGCAACCGAAAACACCTCTGGAAACGCAGGGGACAGCGCTGCCCCTGATCTGGAAACGCTCAAGGAGAACTTTGCGCTGTTTGATGATTGGGAGGATCGCTATCGTTATCTGATTGATCTGGGGCGCGGGCTTGCGCCGCTATCCGAAGCGCAGCGCAGTGAGGAAAACCTTGTGCGCGGCTGCACATCAAAGGTCTGGCTGATCTGTGAGCAGCGCGATGGCAGGTTTTATTTCAAGGCCGATAGCGATGCGCATATCGTGCGGGGATTGATTGCGCTTTTGATGGCGGCCTATCAGGGGCAAGCGGCCTCAGCCGTTGCATCGGTGGATATTGAAGGATTCTTCCGTGACATTGGGCTGGAGCAGCATCTCAGCCCCTCCCGCCGCAATGGTTTCTTCTCGATGGTTGAGAAAATCAAGGCGTTTTGCCGTTGAATTTTTGAATTTGGTCTTTGGCACGAATTGTGCAATCCTGAAAGAAGGATAAATATGCGTTTGTATGTATTTTTCGCGCGCATTTTAGCGATTTACAAAGGGAGTTTTTCATGTCCAAGGAATATGCCGAGCGGCGGATCAAAGAAGCCCTCAAGAAAACGGGCGGTAACGCCGTGAAGGCGCGCCAGCAGGTGATCGCCTGGACATATGAAGACCCGAAATTGCTCCATGCCCTGACGAAATCGCATTTGACGGGGATTGTTGCCTATAACATTGAGCGCATTTTATCAGGGCGCGGCGCGGCGGAAGATATCAGCGATATTCAAAGCGTCAATAAATCAGCCGGGCAGGGCGCGAAGACCGCGGCGCAGAAGGAAGAGAATTTCGGAATGGAGCTGCTGAAGGCTGTGGCTGGTAATTCGGGTGCTATGTTCGGAATGGAAAGCTATAGCGGCAACGCGCCCAAACGCCCGAAAGTTTCAAAAAGCCATATCGAGGCGATCCACGCCATGACCAAAGGCCGCGGCAAGATTGATAAAATTGATTGATGTGATCTTTGGTTTTGATGCGCCCTGATCCCTTATATAGCCCTCACTGGACTATTGTTGAGACACTGCCGCAAGATGGCGGTTTGCGGCGCTATACCCGCATTGAAAAAAACAGCCTAAACGCGCTTTATATGGAGTGCGGCGATCCGAGCTTGGCGGGGGCATCCGATGTCCGCGATTTTGTACGGATCGGTGAATGGCTGCGCGATATCGGGGTGCGGACGCCGCAAATCTATGAGCTGTTCGAAGAGGCAAATGCGGCCATTATCGAGGATTTCGGCGCGGTTTCTGTCAAGCAGGCGATTGTAAAAAGCGGCGGCGCGGCGGCTATGGGCTATTATAAGGGCGCGGCGGAGATTCTCAAGCTCATGCAAAACGTGCCGATTTCCGAGCTTCCGCAAGGCTTGCCGCATTTCGAGCAATCCTTTATGCGCAAGGCGCGGCAGCGTTTTATCGATTGGTATGTGCCTGTTTTGCGTCAACGTGCCAATGATTCGGCGCTGGTTGAGGAGTATCACGCGCTTTGGGATGGCATTGAGCAGCGGATCGGCGCAGCGGAAGAGGGGTTTATGCATGTCGATTTTCATGTTGAAAATATGATGGTGTTGGGCGGGCAATCGAGCGGACATCCTAGCGTTATCGGCGTTGATTCTATCGGTGTGATTGATTTTCAGGAAGGCATGATCGGGCCTAAAGCTTATGATTGGTCGAATCTGCTTGAAGATATGCGCGCCGATGTGCCGCCGGATATTCGTGCCGCGCTGCTGGACGGGCAATCGCGAGAATTTTTGGCGCGTTACCGCGTTTTGGGAACGCAATTTCATTGCCGCCTTTTGGGGCAGATTATGCGCTGGGCGCTGGCGGAGAATAAAACCCAATATATGCAATATTATCCGCGGCTTGTCGGGTATGTCGAGGCGGCGTTGGCTGATCCTGTGCTGGCCGAATTCAAAGCGTTTTTAGAGCGCGAGCGCATTGCCATTTGTGATCTTTCAAAGATGAACTGGGCGGAGAGCCGAAAATTTATCGCTCAAAATGCGATTTAACGCGGTTGGTATCACATTTCCTCTTGATTCGGTGGGCTGCACCTGTTTTTAAATAATTCAGGAAAATATTTTCCCCAATGCGTTTGTTGCGATGTTCGCGGCAAATTGAAATTCTGAAACCATCAAAACCGGAGTTCCGTCCCATGGCTTTTATTGCTGACCGCTTGTCCCGTATCAAACCTTCGCCGACAATTGCCGTGACGAACAAGGCCAAGGAATTGCAAGAAGCCGGCAAAGATGTGATCGGCCTTGGCGCGGGCGAGCCTGATTTTGATACGCCCGACTTTATCAAGGCAGGGGCGAAAGCCGCGATTGATAAGGGTGAGACGAAATACACCGCCGTCGATGGAACGAATGCGCTCAAAGATGCGATTATCGGTAAGTTCAAGCGGGATAATAACCTCACCTATGGCCGCGATCAGATCACCGTCGGAACGGGCGGCAAGCAGGTATTGTATAACGCGCTGATGGCGACGCTCAATCCGGGGGATGAGGTGATTATCCCCGCGCCGTATTGGGTGTCTTATCCCGATATGACTTTGCTCGCCGAAGGTACGCCCGTTTGTGTGCCATGCCCGAAGGAGGCGCAATTCAAGCTCCAGCCTCAGGATCTGGAAGCGGCGATTACACCCAAGACAAAATGGCTGATCTTGAACTCTCCCTCTAATCCGACGGGCGGGGCGTATTCATGGGCGGAAATGAAAGCGCTCACTGATGTTTTGCTGCGCCACCCGCATGTTTACATCATGACCGATGATATGTACGAGCATCTGGTTTATGACGGATTCAAATTCTGCACCCCCGCCGAGGTCGAGCCGCAATTATATGACCGCACATTGACCTGTAACGGCGTGTCGAAATCCTATTCGATGACAGGCTGGCGGATCGGCTATGCGGGCGGGCCAAAGGAGCTGATTAAGGCGATTGCGAAAATTCAATCGCAAAGCACATCCAACCCGTGTTCGGTATCGCAAGCCGCCGCCGTCACGGCGCTCAACGGCGATCAATCGTTTTTGCAGGAGCGCAATGAGAGCTTCCGCCAGCGCCGCGATATGGTGGTGGAAATGTTAAACGCCGCAGAAGGCATTGAATGCCTGAAGCCTGAAGGCGCGTTCTACGTTTACCCGTCCTGCGCAGGGGTGATGGGCAAAACAACGCCAGAGGGCAAGCGCCTCGAAACCGATGAGGATTTTGTGACATATTTGCTGGAAAGTGTCGGCGTTGCCTGTGTACAAGGCGCGGCATTCGGGTTGTCGCCATATTTCCGCATTTCCTACGCCACATCCGAAGCCAATTTGCGCGAAGCGTGCAGCCGTATCCAAAAGGGTTGCGCAGCGCTTAAGGGCGAGGCCAAAGCGGCTTAAGGCTTTCGGTTACGTTCAGTTGCTGAGCAAATGTTTGGCAAAGCCAAAACAGAAAGCGTTGTCTAGCCGTAAGCCAGTTCTCCGCTCTCCCCCTCTATTGTCGGCGGTGGTTTTGGGGCGTGCGAAGAAATATGCCTTGCTTGAACAGGTTCATAAAGCGCCCTGTCATGTAAGGCTTGCCGCACGGCTGGGGTTGATTTGATAATCGAAATCAGCTTTTGAATCCCTTCATCGGTTTTGTGAATAAAGCTATGACCGCTATCAACTGAGTCTGTTTTTGCACCCATTATGTTGGCAACCTCTTCGATAAACGGGTTATGCGAAACAAGATCATGCTCCCCTGATAAGAAATGTATATTTTCCCTTTTTAAAACTCTGGGGAAGCCGCTCTCACGGATAGCTTGCATGAGCTCGCTGGTGGGGCGATGCATATAAAGTGCTTGTCTGTGGTTGGCGATTTGCTTGTTTGTTTCATCACTGGATTGAATTGCACGCAAAAAGGCGCTTTCCAAAAATGTTGTGCCGACAGCGGCATTGGCAAACACTCTTGAGTATAACTTTGCTGCGCCTCTCCAAATACTGTTGTGATATCTTGATCCATAGAAGGGCGCCGCCATAACCGTACCCTCATAGCGCTCTGAAAAGCGCTTGGCGTGGTCAGGATCTGTAAGAAGCTTGGTTAACAAAAATCCGCCTGTCGAGTGATTTGCGGCAATTTTGGGGGCGGTGTATTTGGATAATCTATCCAATTCGCCATCAATGTAGACGGCCTTGGCAATTTTTTCGTAAGACTCAAGAAAGTCAATTTCATCGGCAGGGTCGGGCAGGGTTACCAGCGTAACGTTAATACCGCTTTTGTTCAGCGTATTGAGAAGCTTTTCGTACAAATAAGGATTGGATTTAAAGCCTTTGATAAAGTGAACTTCGGCAATCGGGTCTTTTATGTGGGCGCGGGTGATATAGGTGTCGACCCCTCCCAAGCGCATATGCTCTATCGGGTGTCTGAAATTGTCGTTGCCATGAAGGCATTCCAGGAATAACCCTGTAAGTGCTCTTTGTTTTTCTGTCAAAACCGTTTCCGTTGCTTAATAAGAGTTTCCGTGTCTTTAAGCTGATTCATGTATAACAGATTTTGCATCGAATGCGCAAATTTATGCTCTTTAAGCCTTATATTTTATGGTTGATTATTGGGCGTGGGAGATGAATCGAAAAGGCTGAAGCGTGGCAAAGAGCCGCCAAATCTCAAAAAGTCGAGAATACTACTGCTTGATTGGGGTTTCTTGTTCAAGTTTTCCGGTGGGAAAATCTCATCAATGGCTTTCAGGCGCTTGTTGTAGAAAGACTCCGTGATGAGTTTATGCCGCAAGGCGCGCTCTAATCCTAGCTTGGCTTCATTCACTAAAGCTTCAAGATTGTCCCAAACCATGGTCCATCCAAAATCCTCAAGCTGCGCAATTTTTTCAGGCCTTGCATCAATCAGGTCATATTTGGGAAGCCGCATAACCTCTTCTTCAAAGTTCTGACGGATATGGCGCTTGGAAAATACGCCTTTATATTTCTTAAGGCTTTCGCGGTACTTATAGGTGTTGTTTACGATGGCTTCATCAACGATTTTATCAATAAAGACGGCGTTCTCTGGTCCTAATTCCTCTTTTAAGTCACGAATGGCTTTGGAGGTGTTAAACAATAGAGGGATCTTTAAAAGCGGCGCGCCTTCTTCCGAATCCAGGCGCCCAAGGATCAATAGTTCCCCCATGCGCTCAGGGTCGATCTTCGGCGGGAAAATACCTGTCCCTATACTAACGCCATGTCGCTTGATGCTTACTTTTAACTGCCCTGATTCTTGCGCTTGATTGAATTTACGCCGAATGCTGTTCATGGCGGCGGCCATCGTGTTGTGGTGGGCTATGTCATCATAATAACACTTTGAAACCGGCGAATAATACGGTTTGAAAATGGTTTGGGCTGGCATGCTGCGCTTGGGGATTTCTGCCAGCGGTAAGTTTTCGTGAGAAATAAAGCCTTTCCATCGTTTGATAGGTTTGATGAAAATATGCGATTCAGGCTCGCGGCGACAAATGTTGAAAGAGTCAACGTGAAGCCCCGTAATGGCATCATGGAGCATAACGGGCGAGCCGTCTTCGAAAACCAGATGTCTATCAAGCGCGTTGTGAACAGGCTCGGGGGAAAAGAAGAAGTTTTTGACCTTGCCTTTAGAGCGCTCTAATAATTTTCTTAAGATTGGGAGTGCCGTCAGCTCCATCGCCCCTGAAACAAGGTTGAAGCGTCGAGTATGCGTGTTCTTATCTGCATTGTCTGTTTTTGCAGTATGTTTGGAGAACGGCAGGCCGATTTTACGGCCGATATTTCTGGCCATGGCGGCGGCGCTATCCAAAGCATTTGCGAAGGCTTGATCTTTTTTGCCTGACCAGTTTTCTATGATTTCAATGGTTTTTTCGAAGAGCTTTAATTCAATTTCAAGCTTCACCATATTGGTGTGATAGTTTTCCTGATACGGCTCGAAAATTTCCTGACAGAGTTGTTTTAGTATCTCTGCATATTGCGCGGCGGTAAATTTAGGCGTTTTAGAGCCTTTTTTAATAGGGCATGCTAAGCCGACAGCGGGATCGCTACCGATTGAATCGCCGGAGATCATGTCAAATTGCCAAGCAATCGGAATGCCTGTGACTTCCTCTAGAAATATTAGCAGCTGTGCTTGGCTAACTCCATGAACCGCGCCGCCGCCCAAATATAATAGTCGGAAGTCCTCTTCTGCGGACTGCAAAAACCCCACTGTTTGAAACCTCTTTTTTATGCGTCGTAATCGCTTATTGACGGCAAAGATTAATGCTTTTCTCAGAAAATTCAAGAAAAGCTAATGGTGCAACGCATATATGCATAAAACAGAATATTCAAATATTGGGCTGAAATAAAAAACCGGGTCTCTGGAGCAAGCTCCGGACCCGGCGAGTTGAACAGGGAGGTTTCACGTCTGGGAGACGTAGGATCTCTGGGAAGAGACCCCTCAACGCATCGCGTTGATGAGGATTTATATACTTTTCGATGACTCGAAGTCTATATATATTTACGCAAACCAGCCATGCTAATTATGCATACCTCCATGAGTGATTCGGATAGCTAGGAGTCATTCATAAAAAAACTGTTATAATTTAACACGCCAAAGTTTTTATGGCTATAACTTGAACTTTGTTTTGGCGATGTGCTGTAGCAGGAAATCCCGAAACGTTGCAATACGCTGAGAATTGCGGCGTTCCTCGGCATAAACAAAATATAAGTCTACATCCGGCCTTGTCTTGTCTGGGATGATAACTTCAAGGTCAGGATCATTCATAATCACGTAATCGGGCAGAACCGCAATCCCGACATGATTCTTAACAGCGTGAATCATGCTGTTGATCGAATTCATAAGCATCACATTGTCATGCGCTGTATCGATTCCCACCTCATCGAATAGCCAATTGATATCGCTATAAGGTTGATTCGCTTGTGTGGCGTACCCCAATAACCAATGCCCGCGTAAATCGAGCATGGTTTTAGGTCTGCCGCGCTTGTCCAGATAGTCTTTGGAGGCGCAAATATGAAAGCCCACTGAACATAAATGTCGCTGGATCAGATCATCCTGATCGGGCTTGCTCATACGCAAAGCCACATCGGCCTCACGCATCCCTAAATTCAGGATTCTGTCGTCAAACAGTAAGGTAAGCTGGAGATTCGGGTTTTGTTCACGTAGTAGCGGCAATTTCGGAAACAGCCACGTCGTCGCAAAAAACTCGATTGTTGTTACCATCAACGGGCCGCTTGATTGCTTGCGGGTGTCGATGATTTGCCCTTCGATATGGGTCAGCTTTTTAAAAATATCCTGAGTGGTGCTGAACAGAATCTCGCCTTGCTCGGTGAGGATAAGCCCGCGGGCATGGCGGTGGAAGAGCGCAACGCCCAGCGAATCCTCCAGTGAAGAAATTTGCCGTGATATCGCGGATTGGCTCAGATTAAGCTTCTGTCCGGCATGGGTAAAGCTCCCCTCGCTGGCGACATAGTGGAAAATTCTGAGCTTGTCCCAATCCATGCGCTAGGCCGCAGCCTCATTATCAGCATTCCGTGATTGCGGCTCTGTTTCGGCCTTGTCCTGCGCGGCAAGGAAACGGTCAGCCTCAAGCGCGGCCATGCAGCCCATGCCCGCAGCCGTAACGGCTTGGCGATAGGTGTGATCGGTCACATCACCCGCCGCAAAAACGCCGGGAATCGAGGTCTGGGTCGAATCGGGCTTGCTGATAATGTAATTGCTCTCATCCATTTTCAGCTTGCCTTTGAACAGTTCTGTGGCCGGATCATGGCCAATCGCCACAAACACGCCCTCAACATCCAACGTTGATTCGGCGCCTGATTTTACGTCTTTGAGCCTCAGCCCTGTAACGGCTTGACCGTCGCCAAGGATTTCCTCAACGGTTGTATCCCAGATAAAGCGCATTTTCTCGTTCTTGAATAAGCGCTCTTGCAGGATTTTTTCAGCGCGTAAGCTGTCACGGCGGTGAATCAATGTGACGCTGGAGCAGAAATTGGTCAGGAACAAGGCTTCCTCAACCGCCGAATTGCCGCCGCCGATAATCGCCACATCCTTGCCTTTGAAGAAAAATCCGTCACAGGTTGCGCAGGCGGAAATGCCCTTGCCGCGATAAGTAGATTCGCTTTCCAGCCCCAGCCAGCGCGCCTTTGCGCCCGTGGCAATCACGATGGTGTCGCCCGTATAAATCGTGCCGCCATCGCCGCGAGCGCGAAACGGTCTGACGTTCAAATCAACCTCGGTGATGTAATCGCTCACCATTTTTGTGCCGACATGCTCGGCCTGCAGGCGCATTTGTTCCATCAGCCAAGGGCCTTCGATAACATCGGCAAAGCCGGGGTAGTTCTCGACCTCGGTGGTAATCATCAACTGCCCGCCCGGTTCCATACCAGTCACCAGCATCGGTTCAAGATTGGCGCGCGCGGCATAAATGGCGGCGGTATATCCGGCAGGGCCGGAGCCGATAATAAGGACTTTGCTGTGATATGTTTTATCCGTCATGTGGCACGCTATTGAATGTCTGGGCTGTTCTTTAATAAATTTAATTATCTAAGTATTTATTTAGCAGTCTTAGCCTGTTTCGCCAGTGTTGTCAGCCTTGAATTTCTCGATCATGGCGTTTTCCACGGCTTTGGCGACAAGGGTGGCATCGTTGAGCGGCTCATAGCGCCATTTCTCGAGCTTGCCGAGATAGTCCCGCACGGCATCGCGCTTTTTAAGGGCATCATAGAGCGAATCAAACTTGGGTGAGCCGCCCTCCAGCGGCAGGATATATACAGGTTTTCCGCTTGTCGCAGCCTCGGAGAGCATCGAGGCACTGTCATTGGTGACGAATATATAATCCGCCAGCCCAAGCATCCCGAAATAGGGATTTTCGCCCGTGCCGTCCCAAAAATGGATGTGATCGCCCTGCAAAGCCTTGCGCAGCATAGCTTCGAAGGGCGGCGGGGTGCGCCGTGATACCGTAATCATCAGCCCGCCTTCAAGGCTTTTAAGGGTTTGAATGATTGCGGCGATTGAGCTTTCGGTCATTTTATGGGTTTTGCTGTTCCCGCCGATCAAGACGGCGATTTTGGGGGAAGGCAGAGCGGCGAATTGCTTTTTAAAACGGATGGACTCACGTTTCAGGCGCTCCGCTGTAATGCGATTCGGTGTTGCTGTTGTGACAATAACATTGCTACCGCGCAGCGGGTCATGCTGCGGCACGGCGACAAGATCGAACTGATCCGCAGAAACGCGCGGATCTTGCAGTTGGACGGTGAAGGTTTCGCCATAAGTCAGCCGCTTGATATAGCGCGAGGCGGCAATGCTTTTGCGGCCTGAGGCGATCAAAATATCCGGCCATGGCGCAAAAAGCAGCGGATCAAAGCTCCACCAGCTTTCAAAACCGATATGCGGAGAGAGTGTTTTCCAAGGCTCGCGCAATTTCACGCGCTTGATCTGCGGCTTGAGCCCCAAAGCTTCGGCAACGCCGATGCATTGGTTTTCTGTGCCGGCTAAGCCTTCGGTCAAAACCCAGCAAGTTTTGTTTTGGAGGAAATTTTCCATTGCCCCGTTACTGTAAAATAATTTTTTTTTAATTACACGGTGAAAATACTTGCAAAGAACACAGTAATTTTATAACTGTATGGCGACACAATAATATGCTATTTTTGAATATTAGGTAATATTAATTTAATATATAGACATATTCTAATCTTAAATTTTAATAGGTAAAGTAGGAAGAGCATTATGGCGCGCGCAAAATTGGATAAAATTGATAAGAAAATTCTAAGAGAACTACAAGGGGATGGCCGAATCACCAATGTGGATCTGGCCAAAAATGTCGGTATTTCCGCCCCGCCATGTTTGCGCCGTGTGCGTGCGTTGGAGGAGCTCGGCTATATCAAAAGCTATCACGCGAGATTGGATTCTTCTTATTTGGGGTATACGGTTACGGTTTTTGCGTTGGTGAAGCTGACCTCACAGGCGGAGCAAGATTTGCTCGAGTTTGAACGCCGAATCAAGGAATGGCCGATGGTGCGCGAATGCCACATGCTTGCGGGCGATGTTGATTTCATGCTCAAGATTGTTGCCAAGGATTGGGATGATTATCAGGAGTTTCTAACGCATGAGCTGACCGCCGCGCCGAATGTCACTTCCGTGAAATCCTCACTCGCTATCCGCGCGACGAAGGAAACACCGGGTATTCCGATTGAAGTTGAGTAGGGCTGTACGAACTCACGCTTCCTGCAAAGGAAGGGTGGATAAGACAATGATCAATACATCACGCAAACTTTACGTCTAAAATCTCGTAAGATTTCTTGCCCTTGGGGGTGTTTATATTGACGGTATCGCCCTCGGACTTGCCGATCAATCCGCGAGCCAGCGGCGCGCTGATCGAGATTTTCCCTTTTTCTGTATCGGCTTCATAATCGCCGACAATCTGATAGGTCACTTCCTCGTCGGTTTCTTCATCCACCAATGTCACCGTCGCGCCGAATTTCACGGATTTGCCGTCGAGCGTTGACGGGTCGATAATCTGCGCCTTGCTGACCACGGCTTCGAGTTCCAGAATGCGGCCTTCGATAAAGCTTTGCTGCTCTCTAGCGGCGTGATATTCGGCATTTTCCGATAAATCACCATGCGCGCGCGCTTCGGCAATCGCCTCAATCACAGCGGGGCGCTGCACGGATTTCAGATTTTTCAATTCATTTTCAAGAGCTGCAAAGCCCTGTTTGGTTACCGGAAACAGTTCCATGGCATATCACCTATCATTTATTTTAGGATAGCAGTGTTATTGATATTCACTATAAATATCAAAACCCGCCACAAACGGGCGGGATTGGATAAACGGTATCGCTTTATGCTTTCCGAGTCAAGATTAGGCCGCTTGCTCTTTGTCCTGCGCCTCAAAATAGCTTTGCAGCGGGAATACGTCCAGATCATGGGCATTGAGCGCCTTGATCGCCTGAACACCTGCGCTGGCCGCGCTCATTAGCGTGTAATACGGAATTTTGTATTGCAAGGCCTGACGGCGGATAGAGGAGGAGTCGGCTACGGCCTGGGAGCTTTTCGAGGTCGTGTTGATCATCAGCGCAATCTCGCCGTTGATAATCGCATCGACAATATGCGGCTGGCCTTCGAGAACCTTGTTGATCCGCGTGACATCCAGCCCCTTGTCTTTCAAATAGGCGCATGTCCCGCCCGTTGCCACCAGCTTGAAGCCCATCGCCGCCAAGTCGCGGGCGAGCGGCAATAGCGCCTCCTTGTCATCATTTTTGACGGAAAGGAACACCGTGCCTGTGGTCGGTAGTTTGATTCCAGCGGCGATTTGCGATTTTGCAATCGCATTGGCCAGATCGCGGTCAAGCCCGATCACCTCGCCCGTGGATTTCATTTCAGGGCCAAGCAGCGGCTCGACACCGGGGAAGCGGTTGAACGGGAAGACGGGCGCTTTCACCGCGCTGTGATCGGGGCTCATGCCAATCAGCAGATGTTTGAAGTCCTTGAGCTTTTCTCCGGCCATGATGCGGGCGGCGATTTTTGCCACCGGAACGCCCGTAGCCTTGGCCACAAACGGCACAGTGCGGGAGGCGCGGGGATTGACCTCGATGATATAGACATCGAACTCGCCCGTTTGCTCATTCTTGCGGGCGGCAAATTGCACATTCATCAGGCCTTTGACATTCAACGCCTTGGCCAGAAGGATGGTCTGTTTTTCCAGCTCTTTGACCGTTTTGTAAGGCAAGGAATGCGGCGGCAGCACGCAAGCGCTATCACCGGAGTGAATGCCCGCCTCTTCGATATGCTCCATAATGCCCGAAACATAGACGTCTTCGCCGTCACACAGCGCATCCACGTCAATCTCGATCGCGCTCTTGAGATAGCGGTCAAGCAGAACCGGATCATCGCCTGATACATCCACCGCCGTATTGATATAGCGCTTAAGCTCATCCATCGAGTGGACGATCTCCATCGCTTGCCCGCCCAGAACATAAGACGGGCGGATAACCAGCGGGAAGCCGATTGTTTCGGCGATCTCGATGGCTTCGGCTTCGGTGCGTGCCAATCCATTGGGCGGCTGGCGGAGCTTGAGCTTATTGACGAGCTGTTGGAAACGCTCGCGGTCCTCGGCCAGATCAATCGCATCGGGATTTGTGCCCAAAATCGGGATATTGGCGTTTTGCAGCGCATGGGCGAGTTTGAGCGGCGTTTGCCCGCCAAGCTGGACGATCGCGCCGAGCAATGTGCCGTTGCTCTGTTCCTTGCGGATAATCTCGATCACGTCCTCTTCGGTCAGTGGCTCGAAATACAGGCGGTCGGAGGTGTCGTAATCGGTGGAAACCGTTTCGGGGTTACAGTTGATCATGATTGTTTCATACCCCGCCTCACGCAAGGCATAGCTGGCATGAACGCAGCAATAATCAAACTCGATCCCCTGGCCGATACGGTTCGGGCCGCCGCCCAGAATCACAACTTTTTTGCGGTCGGTCGGGTTGGCTTCGCAAATCGGCGTACCAAAGCTGGCGCGCTCATAGGTGCTATACATATAAGGCGTGAGCGAAGGTATTTCCGCCGCGCATGTATCCACGCGCTTAAAGACGGGGTGAACCTTGTGCGTGTGACGAGCCTGGCGCACGCTCTCTTCGCTGACATTCATCAGCTTGGCAAGGCGGCGATCGGAAAAGCCCAGCGCCTTGACCTCATGCCAGCCTTCGGCTGTTACGGGCAGGCCGTTTTTGATGATCTCGGCCTCGGCATTGACGATATTTTGAATACGTTCCAAGAACCACGGATCAAATTTGCTGGTCGCGTGTACCTCTTCGATACTAAAGCCGAGCCGAAGCGCTTCGGCGATATATAAAATGCGGCTTGGGGTCGGGCGGGAAATTGCGGCCAGCACCTCATCACGGCGCGTTTCAATGGAATCGGCTGCGCTATTCTCATCGCTGCCGCCGATGGCAAGCGGGGTCAGGCCGTCCAGCCCCTTTTCAAGTGAGCGCATGGCCTTTTGGATGGATTCCTCAAAGCAGCGCCCCATCGCCATCGCTTCGCCGACAGATTTCATCGAGGTGGTCAGAAGCTCCTGCGCGCCGCGGAATTTCTCAAAGGCAAAGCGCGGAATTTTGGTCACAACGTAATCAATCGACGGCTCAAAGGAGGCGGGCGTTTTGCCGCCTGTAATATCATTGGCCAGCTCATCAAGCGTATAGCCCACAGCCAGCTTGGCGGCGATTTTGGCAATCGGGAAGCCTGTCGCCTTGGAGGCCAGCGCCGATGAACGGCTCACACGCGGGTTCATCTCAATCACGATCATGCGCCCGTCAGCGGGGTTGATAGCGAATTGGACGTTCGAGCCGCCCGTTTCCACACCAATTCCGCGCAACACCGCAATCGAGGCGTTCCGCATGATCTGGTATTCTTTGTCGGTCAGGGTCAAGGCGGGTGCAACCGTAATCGAATCGCCCGTATGTACGCCCATCGGGTCAACATTTTCGATCGAACATACGATAATGCAATTGTCATTTTTATCGCGCACGACCTCCATCTCATATTCTTTCCAGCCCAGAAGCGATTCTTCGATCAAGACTTCAGTGGTCGGGGAGGCATCCAGACCTTCGCGGACGATGCGCTCGAACTCTTCCTTGTTATAGGCAATCCCGCCGCCAGTCCCGCCCAGCGTAAAGGAGGGGCGGATAATGGAGGGCAATCCGGTATATTCCAAGGCCTTGCGTGCTTCTTCGATGGTGTGAACGGTCGTGCTGCGCGCTGATTCCAGCCCCAGCTCGTCCATACAGGCGCGGAAGCGCTCGCGGTTTTCTGCCTTGTCGATGACATCGGCCTTCGCGCCGATCAGCTCAATGCCCAGACGTTTGAGCGTGCCGTTTTCCTCCAGCGCCAGCGCGGTATTGAGCGCGGTTTGGCCGCCCATGGTCGGCAACAGCGCATCGGGCTTTTCTTTCTCAAGGATCTTGGCCACAATTTCCGGCGTGATCGGCTCAACATAGGTCGCATCGGCCATGCCGGGATCGGTCATGATCGTGGCCGGATTGGAATTGATAAGAATGATCCGGTATCCTTCCTCGCGCAGGGCTTTGCAGGCTTGTGTCCCTGAATAATCAAACTCGCAGGCTTGGCCGATAATGATGGGGCCTGCGCCGATAATGGCAATGGATTGGATGTCGGTTCTTTTAGGCATGGGGCTTCGGTTCCGTTCGTGTCAGAAAAAAGATTTAAATAATCGTACCGAAGTTGATTTGTTAACGGAGTTGGCGCGGCAATTCAACAAAAATATTGAATTTTAGGCTGTTGTGGCCTGTTTTTTTGCTATGTCGTTCGCGGCGCTCTGGGCTGAGGCTTTTACGCCCGCATGAGCCCCCTCGTGATCGCACTCATGACTATGCAGATCGGCGGGGCCGGCCACAACGTCAAAATGGCTGGTTTGGCCGGAGGTGTTGAGCTTTAAAATCCGCCCGTTATGGACATCAAATTGCAGCCCTTCGACGTTTAGCTTTAGCGCGTAAACCGCCTTACGTACGGCGGGGTATTCAAGAATATTGCGCAAACCCTGAATGATGATTTGTTTTTCAATCTCGGCGGCAAGGGCGCGTTGATCGTCTTCGCCCACAGCGTTGATCGATTCGAGCATGATCGCGTTGGAAACCTTTTTCATCCATGGGATATCGCCCGAATTATAGAGATTTTGCGAGAGCTTTCCCGCCGCGCCGCAGCCCGTATGCCCCATCAGGGAGATGAACCTAACTTGCATATCATTGATGGCGATGGACAGGTTTTCATGAAAAATCTGTGATGCGCTGCAATTCTCGTCAAATATCGGGATCAAAGGGCCTGCCGAGCGCATAACCAGCGCTTCACCCGGCTCAAGGCCGAAGAGTTTATAAAGGCTGATACGGGAATCCATACAGGTTACAATCAAATGGTCTGGATTTTGACCATTTTGCGCCAGATATTCGATCAAGCCGTCCGTGTCATAGAAAGCCGCACGATGCTCTTTAAAGCGGTTGATTAAGTCCATGAAGAATGCCCCAGTAATTTTACGCCTTTGTGCTTATTATGAAAACTTATACATAATTTATGCAAAACTGTCAAACTTATTGTGCCAAATTGTCCAAAACCATTCGAAAAAACAAAAACCTCATGCAGCCTTGGCTTGGCGGATATTCTCAACAAATCTGTCAAACAGGTAATGGCTGTCTTGCGGTCCCGGCGAAGCCTCAGGGTGATATTGCACCGAAAAGATCGGCTTGCCATTGACGCGGATTCCCTCATTCGAGCCGTCAAACAAGCTGATATGAGTCGGGGTGACATCGGCGGGCAAGCTGCTCTCCAGCACCTCAAAGCCATGATTTTGCGAGGTAATCTCGACCTTTCCGGTTTCAATATCCTTGACGGGGTGATTGGCGCCGCGATGCCCCAGATGCATTTTGCGGGTTTGCCCGCCCAAGGCGAGGGATAGCAGTTGATGCCCCAGACAAATCCCGAAAATTGGAATATTTTTCTCGATCAAGCCTTGAATAACGGGAACGGCATAAGCGCCCGTCGCCGACGGATCGCCGGGGCCGTTTGATAGGAAAACGCCATCGGGCTTGTGGCTGAGGATATCTTCCAGACTTGCCTTGGCGGGAACAACGGTCACATCACAACCTGCCGCGACAAGGCAGCGGAGAATATTGCGCTTGGCGCCGAAATCAATCGCAACAACCTTATATTGTCCTGCGACATTCGTGGCATAGCCGTTTTTGATATCCCACAGCCCGTCTTTCCAGTGATAAGTCTGGGTGCAAGACACCTCAGCAGCAAGATCAAGCCCGTTCAGGCCGCTCCAGCCCTGCGCCATAGCCTTGAGGGCGTCGATGTCAAAAACGCCGTCCGCGCTATGGGCAATGACGCCGATTGGCGCGCCCTTGTCACGGATAATCGCGGTCAAGGCGCGGGTGTCAATGCCGCCCACACCGACCAGATCATAGCTTTTAAGCCATGTATCAAAATGTTTTTGCGCCCGCCAATTTGACGGCGCGGTGATATCTTCGCGCACAATCAAGCCCTTGGCGGCGGGGTTGATGGTCTCAAGGTCTTCCTCATTCGTGCCGACATTGCCGATATGCGGAAAGGTGAAATTGATAATCTGTCCGGCATAGGAGGGGTCGGTCATAATCTCCTGATAGCCTGTCATCGAGGTATTAAAGCAAATCTCGCCGACCGAGGCTTTTTCCGCGCCAAATCCGCGCCCCCAGATCAGCGTGCCGTCATTCAGGACGATCAGACCCGTTGCATTGGCAGGAGGTTTTGTATTAGAAGAAATGCTCATGGATAAATCTTTCTAGCTGCTCTCATTCGATAAAGACGATACACTATGTCGCTAGAAAAAGATTACTTATAGAAAAGTTTTACAAAAAGGAAGCAAAATCGTGGATATTCGGGCAAAAATTAACAATAAGCTCAAGGAATCTCTCAAAACCAAGGATCAGGTTGCGCTGGCGACGGTGCGTTTGATTATGGCGGCGCTCAAGGATCGCGACATCACAGCCCGCGCGGCTGGCAAGTCCGAGGGTATTTCCGATTCCGAAATTATGGCGATGCTGCAAACCATGATGAAGCAGCGCGCCGAATCAGCCGCAACTTACGAGCAAGCCGACCGCATGGATCTGGCCGAGCGTGAAAAGGCTGAAATCGTTGTGATTGAGAGCTTTATGCCGAATCAGCTAGGTGAATCTCAGCTTCAGACAATCATTCAGGACGTTATTCAGGAATTGGGCGCTGCGGATATCAAGGCGATGGGGAAGGTCATGAACACGCTCAAGGATCGTTATGCAGGGCAGTTTGATGTCGGCAAGGCCAGCGGCGTGGTCAAAGGCTTGCTATCTTAAGATAGTGTTTTGACCTCTATATTTTGCCTCTAAAGGCTGAATTTACTTCTTGAAAAAGCGGAACTGAAACAGGCGCCGGAAAAAGCCCCAATCAACTTTTTGCGAGCAATTTTCGCCGTATTCGACGATTTTCAGTTTCTTATCATCCAAAAATGGGGGCGTCATATTAATTCACTCTCTCATTACACACTATTTGTCCGCCAAATATATACGTTACCGCATACATTAGATTGTACTAAATTTTAAAAAGTTATGCAAACTTTTTCGCGCCGCACAATGAATTATTTATATCATTGACGCTATTTTTCATTGCTTATGAAATTTTTTATAACCATGCAACATATTTTTTTGCTAGGGTCTGATTTATGTCGATTCATCAACGGTTTTTAGACGATATTCGGGCGCGGTTGATCCTGTCCGAAGTGATCGGGCAGCGTATCCCCGTGACGCGGGCGGGGCGTGAGCATAAGGCGTGTTGTCCGTTCCATAAGGAAAAAACCCCGTCCTTTACCATCAATGATGACAAGCAATTCTATCACTGTTTCGGCTGCGGGGCGCATGGTGATGTGATTAACTTCGTGATGCAGCATGACAATCTGCCCTTTCCCGAAACGGTTGAGCTATTGGCGGCGCAAGCGGGGCTGCAAGTGCCGCAATCTTCCCCGCAGGATCGCCAGAAAGCCAAAGAAGAGAAGGATTTATATTCCCTGATGGGGGAGACGGCGCAATGGTTTTCCGAGCGGTTGTTCGACCCTGCGCACAAGGATGTGCTCGGCTATGTGCGGGAGCGCGGCTTGCGCGAGGATACGATCAACGGTTTCAGGCTGGGCTTTGCGCCGAACGATCATCAGGCGCTCAGGACGCATCTAAAGGGCAGGGGCTATAGTGATTCGCAGATGATCGCGGTCGGTGTCGTGAAAAAGGGCAAGGACGGCAAAGAGCCTTATGTCTTTTTCAGGGAGCGGGTGATGGTTCCGGTGCTTGATCGCCGTGGCCGCGTTGTCGCCTTTGGCGGGCGTATCCTGCCCGATCATATGCGCCGCCCCGATCATGGTTCCAGCTTTGTGCCGGCCAAATATATGAACTCCTCGGAAACCCCGATCTTTAACAAGAGCAATATCCTCTATGGAGCGCCGCAAGCGCGGCAAGCGGCAGGAGACGGGCAGGTTTTGTTCGTGGTTGAGGGGTATTTTGATGTGATTGCCTGTCATCAGGCGGGCTTTCGCGGCGCGGTGGCGCCGATGGGCACGGCCTTGACCGAAGAGCAGATGATTTTGCTCTGGAAGATGGGCGTAAACCCCGATATGGCGCCGATTTTATGCTTTGATGGTGATGCGGCGGGGCGCAGAGCCGCCGAGCGCGCCGCCGAGCGCGTTTTGCCGCTGCTATCTGCCGGAAAAACCGTGCGCTTTGCCTTCCTGCCCGATGGCGAAGACCCAGACAGCCTGATTAAGGGCGCGGGCAAGGCCGCTTTTGCCAAGGTGCTCAATGGCGCTATTCCGATGATCGAGTTTTTGTGGCAAATGCATGTCGCGGGGCGCAATTTTGAAACCCCCGAATCAAGGGCGGCGCTGATGAAAACGCTTAATGATGCGGTGGCGCGTATTCAAGACCGCGAAGTGCAGCGCCATTATGATTATTTGCTGCGTCAGAAAATCTCGGCGGCATTTTTCACCGCGCCGAACAGGGGTCGCGGCCAGCAAGGGCGCGGCGGCGCTGACCGCTCAGGCACAAGAAGTGCTCTAGGGCGTAATAATAGTAGTTTCGGCACTGGTTACGGCGGCGGCGGCGCGCAAAAAAGCAAAACGGGCGCAATGCTCGGTGCGCCGCTGCGCTCCCCGCGCGGACGCTCGAAAGATGTGCAAATTCGCATTCTGATTGCCGCCTTGTTCAACCATAACGGCCTGTTTGAAGAGGTTGAGGAGCAATTTGCGCGGCTTTTGATAGACAATGAGGAGCTTGATCGCTTGCGCCGCATCATGCTGGACTATTTCCATACGCAAGAAGAGCTTGACCTTGAGGGGTTGAGCCATCATATCAATTATCACGGGTATGAGCGGTTATTGTATCAAATTCTCTCCCCCGCGACCTATACGCATGGGAAATTCAGCGGGCCGTTTGAAATCGAGCTATTCGATGTGAAACAAAAATGGCTGGCGCTGTTTGAAACCATGGAAACGGCGGGGCTGAACCACGAAATTAAAGCGGGATGGAAGCGGGCATTTGAGGATTCCAGCGAGGACGAAGAAAATAAGGTCAGACAAATTTTGATTGAACAATCTTCGCAATAATCGTGATATAACTTTTTTCTTTGTAATCTTGATGGTTTTTTGGCATCAAGCACTTTGAAATAATTGGATTTTGAGATTAAATAGACGAATCGGATTGAAGTAATGGCAGCCAAAGCAGCAAATAAAATTGGAAATCTTGCAGTGAGCGATAAAGAAAACAGCAATAATGAAGAAGGTCAAAGCACCGTTCCGAAGGGATCGTTCGCGACAATCGTAAAGCGTCTGGTTGCAAAAGCCAAGGAACGCGGATTTATCACCTATGACGAGTTGAACAACTCCCTTCCGGCTGAGGAGTTTTCCTCCGAGCAGATCGAAGATGCCATGGCGACATTCTCCGATATCGGGATTCAGATCGTCGAGAGCGAAGATGATGTCAGCGATGATGAGAGCGAATCAGAGGGCGGCGACTATAAATCGGGCGGAAATATCGCCGATGATGATACCGGGCGTACCGATGATCCGGTGCGGATGTATCTGCGCGAAATGGGCGCGGTTGAGCTGCTCTCGCGCGAAGGGGAAATCGCGATTGCCAAGCGTATCGAGGCTGGCCGCGAATTGATGATTGGCGGAATTTGCGAAAGCCCGCTGGCGATTGAATCGATCATTGCATGGTATGAAGCGCTGCAAGTCGGAAATATTATGCTGCGCGATGTGATTGACCTTGATGCAACCTACAGCGACGGGCCTGAGGGCGATGTCGATGAGGATGATGAGGGCAAATCCGCTGATTCTGATGATGAGGAGGGCGATAGCTCCGCAAGCGGCGGTGATGATGGCGATGACGAAGAAAGCAATATGTCGCTTTCAGCCATGGAAGAGGAGCTGGCGCCGCAGGTCTTGGAGAATTTCTCGAAAATTCAGAAAACCTACAAGAAAATGCAAAAAGTCCAGCAAGAGCGTCTGGACGCGCTGCAAAATGGTGATGAGCCGAAGGCTGCGACCAATAAGAAGTATAACGAACTCAAAGAGGAAATGGTCGGGTTGATGAATGAGGTACGCCTCAACAATGCCCGTATCGAGCAGTTGATCGACCGTTTGTACAGCATCAACCGCGAGTTGGTGAGCCTAGAGGGGCGGATGCTGCGCTTGGCGACGGATTGCGGCGTAAACCGTGAGGATTTCCTCAAGAATTATTATGGTTCGGAGCTTGATCCGGGCTGGCTCGATCAGGTCGGCAAGCTCAAAACCAAGGGCTGGGCGAAATTCGTTGAAAAGCACGAAGATCAGGTTGTGAAGATGCGGGAGCAGATTGCACTGGTTTCCGAAGAAACGATGCTGCCGATCAAGGAATGGCGACGGATTATCGGCACAGTGCAAAAGGGCGAAAAAGAAGCCGCTCGCGCCAAAAAAGAGATGGTCGAGGCCAATTTGCGTCTTGTGATCTCGATTGCCAAGAAATACACCAATCGCGGTTTGCAGTTCCTCGACCTCATTCAGGAGGGGAATATCGGCCTGATGAAGGCGGTGGACAAGTTCGAATATCGCCGCGGCTATAAATTCTCGACCTATGCGACATGGTGGATCAGGCAGGCCATTACCCGCTCGATCGCCGATCAGGCGCGCACGATCCGTATTCCGGTGCATATGATTGAAACCATCAATAAAATGGTGCGGACCAGCCGCCAGATGATGCACGAGATTGGCCGTGAGCCGACCCCTGAAGAGTTGGCGGAGCGTTTGCACATGCCGCTGGATAAGGTGCGTAAGGTGCTGAAAATCGCGAAAGAGCCTGTATCGCTCGAAACGCCGATTGGTGATGAGGAGGACTCATCCTTAGGTGATTTCATTGAGGATAAAAACGCGCTCTTGCCCGTTGACAGCGCGATTCACTCCAATTTGCGTGAAACGACGACCCGTGTGCTGGCCTCTCTCACCCCGCGGGAGGAGCGTGTCTTGCGGATGCGTTTCGGGATCGGGATGAACACCGATCACACCTTGGAGGAGGTCGGGCAGCAATTCAACGTAACGCGTGAGCGTATTCGTCAGATTGAGGCCAAGGCTCTGCGCAAACTCAAGCACCCAAGCCGCAGCCGCAAGCTTCGTAGTTTCCTGGATACTTAGGGGTTTTTCTATGGATAATCTTGTACCTCTATGGAAAAGATTATTGGATCACCTTGATGGGAAATTTAATATCAAGCCAATAGGGCTTTCCGAAGACCCGGTGAATGATACGCGCGTTATAGCAGCGTCGATGATATGGTTTACAGGTAGCGATGGTGGCGATGGTGATGCGATGCTCATGCGCAAGATTGTGAGTAAAATGATAGCTGATTTTGAGGCTTCAGCAGCCCCCTCGGATCATCGACAAGCTTTTATTGAAATTGCTCAAGAATCTCTGTTGTTTTTAGATCAGCAGTCGCCAGCCCAGAATTTAACATAAAGTTAATATTTTTTATGTTACACTTTTCCTGAATTTTTAGGAAAGGCTGATTGTATGAGTTTATCACCGAATTTTAATGCTGCGGATCGCACTTACGGCAATTTTCAGCAGCGTGTTGAGAAGCTTTTTTCCGGCAAGCCGATTGAAGCTGATTTTGTGTTGAATGTTGTTCGGGACTTTTCGAATTATGATTTGGGGCCTCATTCCATGACGGAGACCAAAGCTTTGGCGGCGTTGCTGCGTGAGCAAATCGCAAGCGGACAGATTACCATGGACAATGAACACGGCGCCGCGGATGTGTTAAACGAAGTCTTGTCGAGTATGGAAAAATTCGGCGATGTCCCGAAAAATTATCTTGCTCAGGAAAATGATCGTATTTTAAGAGCTATCCTGTCCCAACCTGACACACAACCATCCGAACCCGAAGCGGGGCTGTAAGAAAACTTAAGCTTGATTAGAGAGCTTTATTGCTGTTAAGAATGATAGCAGGGGCCAGTAGCTCAGTTGGTTAGAGCAGTCCGCTCATAACGGATTGGTCGCTGGTTCAAGTCCGGCCTGGCCCACCACCTTCCCTTTCGCCACAATTCATAATCGTTCGCTATTGACCTTAAAGATCTTGTGAATCAAGGGCTTTTATTTTATCTTCATTCGTAGATGTTCTCTGAAAATTGTCTACAACCGCAAAATTAGGGGGCATAAGTGGGGGCATGCCCCCAAATAGCAAAATGGAGATGCCCCCAAATGCCGTTAAACAATACGCAGGTCAACAGTTCCAAGCCAAAAGACAAACCTTATAAAATGGCCGATGGTGGGGGCATGTATCTTGAGATTATGCCGAACGGCTCAAAATACTGGCGTATGAAATACCGTTGGCTTGGGAAGGAAAAGCGTCTGGCCTTGGGCATATATCCAACTATTGGCCTTGCACAAGCCAGAGAGCGCAGGGAAGAGGCCAAAAAGCTGCTTGCCAACCAGATAGACCCGTCCGAGCATAAAAAGGCAGTCAAGAAGACAGCCCTGATAGAAGCTGAAAATACATTCAAGGCTGTGGCGCTGGAATGGTTCGAAGTTCAAAAAGACCGCTGGAGCAAAAGTTACGGCGATAAAATCTTGCGCCGCCTTGAAATGCATGCGTTTCCTTATATCGGCAATAGGCCAATATCTCAAATTACGCCGCCTGAACTACTGGATTGTTTACGCAAAGTAGAAAAATCAGGGGCGCTGGATATGGCCGGACGCGCTAAACAGGTATGCGGGCAGGTTTTCCGGTATGGCATTCAGACGGGAAAATGTGAGCGTGACCCTTCCAATGATCTCAGGGGAGCGCTCAAAACAGCCAAAACAGAGAATTTCAGAACAATAGATATTAAGGACTTGCCTGGCTTTCTTGATGCGCTGGAAAGAAATGAAGCCCGATTGTTTGAAAGAACGCGCCGCGCTATCTGGTTATCCCTTTATACATTTTGCCGTCCGGGGGAGATACGCCAAGCAAAATGGGCTGATATTGATATGGAGCGGGGCATCTGGACAATTCCATCCAGCATGATGAAGGCTAGACGGGATCATATTGTCCCGCTTTCCAAACAATCTATTGCAGTGCTTAAAGCCCAGTATGAAGAAACAGGACATATCAATTCTGATTATGTGTTTCCCTCACAGATACACCCCAGAAAGCCCATGAGTGATGGAACTGTAAACCGCGCCATAGAGCGCCTTGGTTATGGTGAAACGATGGTTGCGCATGGCGTGAGAGCATTGGCACGCACGACTATTCGAGAAAGGCTAGGCTATGATAGTGAAATCATTGAAAAACAACTAGCTCATAAAACAAAAAACCCACTTGGTGAAAGTTATGACCGCACGCAGTTTTTAGACCAGCGCATTCACATGATGCAGGATTGGACAGATTATTTGGATGATATGGCTAACAAAGGCAGGGTTATTCAAGGACATTTCAGGAAAAGAGATGCATCATGACTTTGACAAAATCAAATTTAAGAGACGAGCTTAACCTTATGAATGCAAGTGATGATGCAATAGAAGGTTTATTAAATGCGCTTTATCAGGCCAAACAGGAACATGAAGAATATCAAAATGCCTTTTATTCCCCCTACTGTAAAAAAGAGTATGAGAATATTTTACAATCTGCCCATGGTGGAATTGATAAACTTTTATATGCCCTAAAAAAGCTCCCCCACATCGATAGGGATGCATTGGACACCGTTTATTATGAAGCAAATGGAGGCGATAATTTACTAATGAGCTTAGCCCGCACGGATGAAGAGCGTTCTAATTTTGAAGTCCTTGCAGATAAGATGAAAAGCACTTTAGAGCTACTTTTGAAAAACACAGGTAAGGCAGGAAAAAGGGAAACCACAGAGTTTATGGCTGGTATGATTGTTCTTGAAAAAGCGTTTACAGAAAACATAGAAAAAAGAAATATTTCTAAAGACCCCCATTCCGCTTTTTATAAGTACGTGAAATTATGGCGCACCCAAATTCTCAAAACCCCAGATCATGCGCCAGAAAACCTAAACATCGAACGTCATATTGAAAAACTTATTAAAATATTGAAAACGAAAAAAAGCTGGACGATTAGGTTGTGATTTTTTCCAGAACCGCCCAGAGACCCAATTTCTATTTTAGTTATATCCTCTAGTTAACGCGAGCAATCGCACAACCGTTAACGAAAGGACACTCAATGTTGCCCGAACTTTTAACAATAAAAGACTTTTCTCGTATCACCAATACCGGAGTAACCAAGATTTACTCTGAAATTCAAGCAGGGCGGTTAAAGGCCGTGAAGTATGGCCGTCATACGCGCATTCCCCGCGAAGCCATGCACGAATGGATTAACAGCCTGCCCGCTTTCGCAAACACGAAAACGGAGGCTTAAATCATGACAAAGCAAAAAAAAGGCCCCGGCGGCGGCAATCGCAAAGGGGCATTAGTAAGCTTGAATTCAGATTATGCCTTAAAAATCCTTAATGGCCAAGCTCAAAGCGGCTACTTTGTTGAACTTTCTTTCCGCAGAAACGAGGATGCTGAGCATGAATTACACTATGTAGGCGCAAGCGATGAGGCTCGGTCTTTATTGCTGATTGCTCGTCATAAGAAGGGCATTACACGGGCGGAAGCGCTGGGGGAGTATTGGATTCTGTGCCTCACTCAGCATGTTCGCTTTATTCGCAAACATTGCGTTTTTTTTAATGTCATTGATACAGAGCGCGTTGGCCCTAAAAGATATGCTCGCTATCATTTGCCAGAAGGCGTTTCAATTCGACTTTTTCAAAATGGAGGGCGATAATCATGTGTCCGACAGATTTTACAAACGATTCAGGGGAACCCGATAAAACCGATAAAACCAATCCGGCAGATAACGCTGGGTTTCTGGAGGCTATATTTACCCCTCTGAAAAACGATATAAAGCCTATCATTGTCAGCTTTGCAGGAAACCCTAACAAAGTCGCAAAAGGTAAATGGTTTGGCAAAGCATGGAATCTCGGCAAGCCTGATTTACCAGCCCGCTACAATAACTATTTCAGCCTTGCAGCCTTTAGGCCCGATGACTCAGGTCAATACAGGCGGCAGAAAAAGCATTTTGCCGCGCTCTATGCAGTCATGCTGGATGACATAGGGACAAAAGTAGAGCATAAACGCCTAACCTTGCCGCCGTCCTGGATGCTGGAAACGTCCCCCGGTAATTATCAGGCAGGCTATATACTGGCAGAACCGATTACAGAGGCCAATACTGCCGATAACCTTATGAGCGCCATTGTTGCAGCGCATTTATGTGATCCCGGTGCTGGCGGGCCTACGGCGCGGCTGGCAAGGTTGCCCTTAGCCGTGAATGGAAAATCTGACCCTGCCTTTCAATGCCGTATAGCAGATTGGAAGCCTGAGCGCCGATATGAGCTTGAAGAGCTTATAAAAGGCCTTGAGCTGGATATAAAGCCCGCAGACCGCTCGAAAAAAAGCAAGGGCCAAAAGCAGGTCGAACGCCCGGACATAGGGGATGATGTTTTTATCCCCCGGCCTGAAGAAAATACAGTTATTGCTGCCCTTAAAAGCAAAGGTCTGTACAAAGAGGCTCTGGGCGGCGGCAAGCACGATATAACCTGCCCATGGGTATCAGAACACACGGACAGCGTGGACGGTGGTACAGCCTATTTTGAGCCGGATGATGCCTACCCCATAGGCGGGTTTCATTGCTTTCACGGCCACTGTGAGAAGCGTCGTATCCATGACCTTTTGCAATATCTGGAAATAGCGCCGGATAACGCGCATATGAAAGCGACTATTCGCAGTATTGCCGGAGAAATCCATAAGATTGCCGATAAGGCGGAGCATGAGCTTGCAGCAAGCGGTAAATATTTTCAGCGGGGCGGCCTGATTGTGACAATCACCACTGACCCCGGAACCCGGGAAACCATCGTAAAGGATATAAGCCAGCCCTCTTTGACGGCGGCCCTCTCAGGGGCTTCATACTGGCAGCGTTATGATGCCAGCGCTAAAGACTGGGTAAGAATTGATCCGCCCGGGCGCGTGGTTTCTATTCTGCACGACGCAACTGATTATCGACATTTACCAGTTCTAAACGGCATAGCGCGACAACCTTATTTGCGTGAAGACGGAACGCTGGCGCAGGAGCCGGGCTATGACGCCGCCACGGGCATGTATGGCGTCTTTGATAGGGATAAATTTTCTATCCCCGAGGCCCCTACACAAAGCGATGCTGAAAAGGCGCTGGCCTCTATCGAAGAATTATTGTGCGAATTTATCTTTGCGCAGGATAGTGACAAAGGAGCTGTGTTATCTGCCATTCTGACAGCTGCCATAAGGCCCAGCCTGCCGCTTGCGCCTATGTATCACGTCCGCGCCCCACAAATCAGCTCTGGCAAATCATTTCTGTGTGAGATTATTGCCGCCTTTGCCTCAGCAAGCCGAAGTGCGCCCTCTGCGTTTCCGCAGGATGATGAAGAATGCCGTAAGTTTTTATTGTCTCAGCTTCTCCGCGCCCCCGCCGTTATAGAGTTTGATAATCTAACAAGCGATATTATGGCGCATAAAAGCCTTTGCACAGCAATGACTTCGGGGCACCTGACTGACAGGATATTAGGGGTTTCAAAAACGGCTACGGTCAGCACACGCTCGCTATTTTTATCAAGCGGAAATAATGTTGGCCCGATACAGGATATGGTAAGACGATGCATTACTATCAACCTTGACCCGGGATGTGAAAACCCCGCCAGCAGGGAATTTAAAAACCCGTATGTTCTGCGTGACCTGCTTAAGAATCGAGAAAAATACGTTTGCGCTGCGCTGACAATCATACGCGCATGGATTGCTGCCGAGCGCCCAGAAACTCAATGCAAGACACTTGCAAGCTATAACGAATGGTCTGAGCTATGCCGCCAGCCTTTATTATGGCTCGGCCTATCTGACCCTACGCAATCTTTGTTTAGGGCCATGAATGATGATCCGGAACGTGAAACGCTGGGGCGGCTCTTACATGCATGGCGGAACTGCTTTGGCACTGGGCCTAAAATGGTTCGGCAAGTTGTTGATATGGCCTATGGCAACAATGAAGAACTGCGGGAAATTTTGCAGGACATAGCCGGGGAGCGAGACACTATAAACCGCAAAAGGCTGGGGCACTGGATCAAACGCCACCAGAACAGAATTGTCGATAACATGCGCTTTGTACGTGATCCTGGTAGTTTTAGCGCCGCCGCCTGGCGCGTGGAATCGGTTTTATCGGTTTCATCGGAGTTTAAAAGCTGAAAAGGAAAAGTGTCACAGTAAAAAGCAGGGGGGGCTATTAAAAAGTGGAATGAAACTATGGCGTAGATATCGACCCCAACCTTGTTTTAATGCTAACCCGACTTTTTATATGAGAGAGTAAAAGAATAAAAATGAGCAAACGACAAAAAATAACCACAACTAATGAAAGACAAAAAGTTATCAATGCCTCTGGAAAGGATATTCAGCCGCCGGATTATTTTGAGTTATCCGAACAGGACTTAATACATTTTGAAAATATTGCGGGAGAAATGGCGAAAGTCGAGATTACCCCTCATAAGCTGGACGTTATGGCTTTGCTGGCGCGTATGATAACGGATTTTGATAACGAAGTGCTGGCCATGCGAAAAGAAGGCTCTGTTATTGAAACGGAGAAAGGCACGGTCACAAACCCGCGCAAAGCGCTGATCTCATTTTATGCGAACAGCATAACGGCTTTCCGGAGATCTTTGTCTATTCATGGTCGTGGTATTGGTGGGGACAAACGGGACATAGCAAAACGCCGGGCTATTGCAAAAGATATTGAGCGTGATGTTTCAGAGGTTTTTGATGAAAGCGGTTTAATAGCGAGGCCATTATTAGAGGAAGATTATTGATAACAAAACCAAATGCCCCTAAATAATAGCAATCTACCTAGTATTACGGCGTGCATGCGTAGCGTCATTTTTTCCTTTGGAATATTTATTGGCAATTTTGCTAGTATATAAATACCGATGGACTTAGTCTTTTGACGATTGTTATTAAATTAATGTGTTGAGATGCCTACATGCATCCCGCCCTTTCGAAAGCATTAATAAATTGGCAACTTGACAACGATCAATCCAGCCCGAAATATTGCCGGGTTGGATTGCCGAATCAAAGATTGAAGGGTCAACCGAGGCTGAGTCTTGATATTGATACAACTCAACGACATCTCCAGAAAGTGTACCGCTCCATCCGTCAACAGCCCCTATCACTTGGTAGATTTGCTGTTGCCGTTTTTCAAAACCTATTTTTTCTGCATCACTAATCATAAAGCTGTATGAGCTTCCAGATTCGAAACATGAAGAGAGAAGAAAAAGTGATGATAGCAGTGCGGTAATTTGGAGTTTACTTTTACAATGCTGGCATATGTTCCAAGACAGAAAGCATATAAACACTATTCCTAATATAAATACGTATTCCATATTTTTCTCCCATTAACAAAAGCGACCAAAGCTGTCCGGCTCCGGTGACTGGGTGTTAATATCCGTAACAAATGAAACGGCGCGATGCTTTTGGCTTGCGCTTGGACATGACATCGCCACCCAGCCATAACTGAGTAGCGACACATTTCCGGCAGTGTCATAAGCGCATTTGTTTGGGGATATAAAGCCCCAGACCGTTCCATAAGCAGAACAATCCTCTTTGCTTTTACGCAAAAGAATTATAAAATGCAAACAAGAATGAATAATGGTGAATTATAGCGGTTAAAGTTGGTGCTGATTTATTGCATTGGGGGCATAAATGGGGGCATCACGTTAAATATTTCGTTTGTTTTATAATTTAAATCAATGGCTTATGGCCTAAATTCCAGTGTGGCCTGGCCACCATCTCGCATAAAGATCAAAAAATCCCCCTATGTTATGATATTCCCAGCGCAGAATAGTCTTGCCGTTAACACATCTTTATCGGATTATTGATAGACTATATCTAGGGGAACTATGGCAAGATTAGTTGTTGCAGTATTTTTGTGTGTATTTTTTGCCGCCGCGCCAGCATTGGCGCAAAGTTGTTCCGCGCCCGATGGCGACCATGGGGTGCTGACATATAATTCCGATTATGCCATTTCAGGTCTGTACACAGAAGGGCTGGGCGGCGCTCAATCCGCCCGCTTGCCCCCTCGGAGATGGGTGCGATGAATGTCACGCTATAAACTCACCAACGCCGGGGCAGATTTGTCGTGATGGCACGATCTATGCCGGTCTGTCCCCCGATGGCAACGTACAGATGTTCACAACCCCTGCGGATGCACCGAGCTTGATGAGCTGGAACAACGGCACGTCCACTTGGGTAGATACCGCCATGCAAAACTGTGTAACAAACAGTCCCGGCGTGCAGATGCGATGTCGCACCGGTCGCTTCAACACAGATTTTTTGGCCGGACTGGGTTCTTTCCCTTCGCCCGCGCCCTATGTTTCAGCAAACTATTGTAATTCTCTCAATGCCCATGGTCATACAGATTGGTATCTGCCCGCACAGGACGAACTGAATGTCTTGTGGATCAACCGCATGGCTATTGGCGGATTCAATGTAACAGGCATTTTCCTACATAGTTTTTACTGGTCCTCCTCAGAGGAATATTCAATCAACGCGCGTATCCAAAGATTCAGTGACGGCAGTCAATTAGGCTACAGTAAGAATAACACTGTCAAAGTTCGCTGTGTCCGGAGGGTTCCATGATGATGCGGCGGGGAATTTTAAGTGCGGTATTGCTTCTGGCGCTGATCGTGTTCAGCTTTGAGGCCATGGCGCAGGATTGCTCCGCACCCGATGGTGATCATGGCGTTATTCAATACAATGCCGATTATGACGTCATGCAGGGCTGTACGCCCAGAGGCTGGGTGTCTTTGATGTCTTATTGTGATGGTGCTGGGTGTGGCGCTGCTGCGCCTGACCCGTGTGTCGGAGTGCTGACGGATGATGATATCGGCATGACTTGCGCGGATGGCACGATCTATGCGGGGCTTTCGCCCGATGGCAACGTGCCGATGTTTACGACCCCTGCAGACGCCCCAAGCCTGATGGCATGGAATGATGCGAACGGCACGGGAACGGTCGATACGACGATGGTGAACTGCATAAGCGTCAGTCCTGGCGCGCAGACTTCATGCCGTACGGGGCGTAGCAATACAGATGACGTTTTGGTGGTTGAGGATTCGAATAGTGCTGTCGCAGGTATTCAGCCCCACCGTGCTGCCCGCTACTGCCATTGTCTGGGCAAGCCTTTGACAGGGGTTTGTTCCGGCGATCCGACAGGTGGGGCCGAGGCGCACGGTCATGCGGATTGGTATTTGCCCGCACTAGATGAGTTGAATGTACTTTACGTCAATTTGGCGCGTGATGGTGGTGCGGATATCACCCCCGGCAACAGCTTTGGATTTAACAGAACAGGTTTGTTTCCTGCTGGGTGGTACTGGTCCTCCTCAGAGCGCACTAATAGCATTGCGCGGAGCCAGAGATTCAGTGACGGCCTTCAGCTCAACAGCAATAAGGACAATGAAGTCGCCATCCGCTGTGTTCGGAGGGGTCCATGATGATGCGGCGGGGAATTTTAAGTGCGGTATTGCTTCTGGCGCTGATGGTGTTCAGCTTTGAGGCTGTGGCGCAGGATTGCTCCGCGCCCGATGGTGACCGCGGTACAATGGTTTACAGTAGTGATTATGGCGCTTTACAGGCTTGCACATCAAAAGGCTGGGTGGCGTTGCATCCGCCCGCTTGTCCCGATGGTGATGGGTGCGACCCCTGTCTTCCGATGAACTCTCCGGCGTCAGGAACAACCTGCGCGGATGGTACGATTTATGCTGGTCTTTCGCCGGATGGCAACGTGCCGATGTTCACAACGCCTGCAGATGCGCCAACTTTGATGAGTTGGAATGACGGATCAGATTTTTGGTTGGATACTGATATGGAAAACTGCACGAGCATGAGCCCAAGTTTTCAAGAGTCCTGCCGCACCGGTCGTGCCAATACGAATCTTCTTGTGAGTTTAGGCTCATCCCCTTCACCCGCCCCCTATGTTGCCGCGAATTACTGTTATGATTTGGATGCGCATGGCCATACGGACTGGTATCTGCCCTCGCAAGATGAGCTTGACGTCCTTTATGAGAACTTAGCGCGTGATGATGGGGCAGCTGCGACCCCCGGCAATAGCTTTGGATTTAACAGGACAGGTGAATTTCCAGAGGGGTGGTACTGGTCCTCCTCAGAATTCGGTCCCGATGCTGGTCGACTCCCAAGATTCAGTGATGGCTTTGGGCTCCCCAACCTTAAGAACTTTGAAGTCTCCGTTCGCTGTGTTCGGCGGGTTCCATGATGCTGAGGGTCTTTCGACTCAATTCCAAACTTAAGGCTACATATAGGTTTTAAATCAGCCTCTAGCGATCCATGCCCATCAGCGGTGCGAGATAGATTTTCACAGCCCTTATCGGATTGCAGCATCTGCGGCGGTTTACATCCGGCTATGGGTCAGGGCGATAATCTCCGCGCCTGAGGGGGGAGAGGTCATTGCGTCTTCGGGATCGTCGACATTCAAAAGCGTAGAGATAACCGTCGGCTTTTTTGCTGCTTTTTCCATCTCTTCGCGCAGGCATTGAAGCGCGAAGTCGCGGTTTTCTGCTTTGGTAACCTCGCGCCTTAGTTTTCTGTGCTCGCATAGGCCTAAGATGATGCCTGCCTTTGGTTTCCTCTTGCCCATATTGCGTTTCATTACATTGCGGAGCATTTCACGGTATATGTCCGCTTTCGGGCGTCCGTCCTTGGTGACTCCGGAAATTCTAGAGGCGTATCTGTGGCGCGGCGTTTCCCATGTCGGCTCAGGGTCTTGCTGCGGCGGTGATTGCGGCTCAGGAGGCTTTGCAGCGGCTGTTTTAAAGGCATTAAGATCAATAACGGTCATAGCTAGTCCCTGTTTTAGTGTTTTTATATTTATTGTCGTAAATACTATGCAGGGACGTGTTTTTTGTCAATATTTCAGAGGATGCTAATCTTCGTTATCCTCATCGGCGGGGGCAGAAGCAGTGCTCTCTTCGTCGTCGCCCTTATAGCGGATATTCATCAAAAGATCGCGAAACAGCGCATCGGACTCTTCGAATTGCTCGCCGATCAGCTGGGATTCGATAACCATGGCCGAACGGTCGCCAAGCCACATCTGCATAATGTAAATGCTGGGCGTTACGCCGACCATACCTTCACCGATCAGCCCCGCAACCTTATAGCGGCCTTGCTCATCGCGTTTGAAGCTGGTGGAATAGGTCTGCACGACATTATCATCCGTCATCGCTTCGAGTGTTTTGATCATGACTTCTTCGTCATATCTTTCTTTCACATCGGCATCGATGGGGTTGCAGGTCGCTGTGAGGCTGACCGTTGAATCCAGCCCGAATGTCTGGACAAATCCCGCCCTGTCATAGCATTGATCGCGATTTTCGCCGCCATCGCATTTGGTTTCCATCAGTGGCTCTGTCGGGAATCCGGCGCGGAAGTCACAATAATCGGGGGAATAGATATGCGCCAAATCCTGCGGTGGGGGCGGGGTGAATGCTTCTGCTGGCGCGCTTTCTGTCTCTTGTGCGTGCGCGCTGCTACTATAGGCCGCGCCATAAACGATCAAGGCGAGCGCAAGAAGAACGGATAGTATAGGGGTGCGTGATCTGGTCATGTCGGTTAATCCTTTTCCGGTTGCCATGTATCGGGGCTGGCTTTGATTTTGTTGCGGGTCTGGCGGTCTTGAACTTCGCCGTCTTCGGGGAACCAGATATAACGGATTCCCTTTTTCTCGGCATAGCTCATTTGCTTGTCGAATTTGCGCGCCGTGGCAAGCTCGACATTCACGCCGTTTTTCCGCAAGGCGCGGGCGACCTTATACGCTTCGTCAATTTGCGTTTCATCGCGCGGCGGAATAACCAGCACATCGGTCGGGCATTTGCGGTTAATCGGCAGCTTGCCTTGCGTGCGCAAATAATCGAACAGCCGCGAGAAGCCGATGGAAATGCCAACGCCGGGCAGGTGCTTGTTGATATAGCTGCCCGCCAGATCGTCATAGCGCCCGCCCGAACAGATCGAGCCATAAGACGGGTTGTCGGTGAAAACGGTTTCATAGACGGTTCCGGTGTAATAATCCAACCCGCGCACGATAGATAAATCCGCCACCACCGCACCTTCGGGGAGGTGTGATAGGGCGTCGAGGACAGATTTCAATTCAAGAATTCCTGTTGAAAATAACTGATCGTTTTGTAATTGAGGATATATGCTTTCTAATTTAGCAGCTTTTCTAAAGAGGCTTTCTGAGGATTGGTGTCGTTCGGCAGCAAATAATAAAAAATTACCTAAGGCATCACCAATTTCTGCACTATCAATATTAATTTTATTTTCTACTAAATACCCTAAGATGTTATTTGTAATCTGTTCTTGACCAATTTTTTCTATCTTATCAAGATTTCTAATGAAAATGTTTATGAACTCTGGCGCCTGAATTCCTAATGCGTTCAGATAACCATATGCAATCTTCCGATTGCTAATCCGAATCTGGATGTTCTCACCCTCCATACCGGGCAGGGTGGAGAGGATTTCCCACATAATCGCGGGCATTTCCGCATCAAAGCTGAGCGGCAGGTTATCAGGATTGATCACGTCAATATCGCATTGATAAAATTCGCGCATACGTCCGGCTTGCGGGCGTTCGCCGCGCCAGACTTTTTGCATCTGATAGCGTTTGAACGGAAAAACCAGATCGTTGAAATGCTGGGCGACATAGCGCGCAAACGGCACGGTCTGATCGAAATGCAGCGCCAGCCGCGCTTCGGAGGTGTCGTTCTCGTCCTTTTGCAGGCGCTCGATGACATAGATTTCCTTATCGACATCTTCCCCCTTGGCGGCGATGACGTTCAGCTCCTCCACGGCGGGTGTTTCAATCGAGCAATAACCATAGGATTCAAACACGGCGCGAATATGGTCGAGCCAGCGTTGTTCCACCATCCGCACTTCCGGCAGCCACTCGGGAAAGCCTGAAATCGGGTTGGGTTTATAGATTTTCTTTTTGCTCTCGCTCATGGTCTGTCGGTTTTCTTTTGGCTGTGCCTGCATTGTGGGTTGCCCGTGCCTCGTTTGTGCTTATGTGAGATTTATAGCGCTGTTGCGGCGGGAATACAATATGGCGTGACAAAATGAAGAAACAAGAAGGTCATCCCCGCGGCTCTGCGCAGTAGGGCTTGAACGGCGGGCATGACGGCTGGTGTCAATTTTCACCACAGAGATGAAAGAGTTTTAAAAGAGGACACGGAGATAATTTGTTTAGAGAAAACTCTGTGACCTCTTAAAACTCTGTGCCTCTGTGGTTTAAAATAAATCCCTCGGTTTCGCTCGGGATGACGGCGTAGGTCTTGGACTCTTGGTGACCTTGGTGTCTTGGTGGTTCAAATATTACCAGCCATCAGGCCAATGATATGCCTACTGTTCCTCAAATAAATCCGCCAGTTGCCCGACCAAGGCTTGCGCCAGAGCGTCGGCATCGGCAATAGTGAGCGCTTTTTTGTAATAGCGGGTGACATCATGGCCGATTCCGATAGCGGTCAGTTCGATGGCGGTTTTGCTCTCGATCCAGCTAATGACATTGCGCAAATCCTGCTCCAAAATATTGGATGGGTTGACCGATAGCGTGGAATCATCAACCGGAGCGCCGTCGGAAATCACCATGATGATCTTGCGTGCCTCGCCGCGCTTGGCCAGCCTGTTATACGCCCAGACCAGCGCCTCGCCGTCGATATTTTCCTTGAGCAGACCTTCCTTGAGCATCAGCCCGATATTTTTATGCGTGCGCCGCCATGCTTCATCGGCGCTTTTATAGATGATGTGGCGAATATCGTTCAGGCGGCCGGGATTGTCGGGGCGGCCATGCTGCACCCATAAATCGCGGGCTTTGCCGCCCTTCCAGGCGCGGGTGGTAAAGCCGAGAATTTCAACCTTCACGCCGCAGCGCTCCAGCGTTTTGGCGATGATATCGGTGGTCATGGCGGCAATCGCAATCGGCCTGCCGCGCATCGAGCCGGAATTGTCAATCAGGATCGTCACCACCGTATCGCGGAACGGCATATCCTTTTCCTGTTTATAGGTCAAAGGCACATTCGGGTTGGCAATGACGCGGGCAATGCGGGCGGTGTCGAGAATGCCTTCCTCAAGGTCAAACTGCCATGAGCGCATTTGCTTGGCCATCAATTTGCGTTGCAGGCGGTTGGCCAGTTTGGTGATAATGGTTTGATGATGGGCGAGCTGTTTGTCCAGCATATCCCGCAAGCGCCGCAATTCATCGGGTTCGGCCAGCTCGGCGGCGGGGATTTCCTCATCGAATTCGGTCGTATAGATCGTATAGCGCCCCTCGGCATAGGCGGCGAAATCGCTGGGGCGGTTGGGGATGTTATCCATCGGCGTTTCGCCCGCTCGCGCCTGATCGAGCATATCATCCATGATATCGTCATAGCCGGTTTCGAACTCATCGCTTTGGCCTTGTGCATCCAGATCGCTGCCGTCCTGACGGCTATCGGGCGGAGGAGCGGCTTGCTCCTCGCTCTGGTCGTCTTCGGCCTGTGGTTGCTCGCTCTCGTCTTGCGGCTTGGCCTCTTGCGGCGTGTCGCTGTCTTGGTCGCTTTGGTTGTGATCGGGGTCTGCGCCGTCCTTGTCGGGTTCGGGGGCGCTCATCTCCAGATCGCGGATCAAGGCGCGCGCCAGCTTGGCATAGCCCGCCTGATCCTTAAGGTCGGGGAGGAGCTTTTGAAAGCCGTTCTCGCCCAAGCGCTCATCCAGCCAAGGCTGCCACAGGGCGCGGATATTTTCGGTGATTGCGCTGGGGCGCTCGCCGCTTAGGGCTTGCCGCGCCAGAATATGCAGCGCATCAGCCAGCGGGATTTGTGTGCGCTCTTCGGCGCTTTGATAGCCGCGGCGGCGGCATTTTTCATCAAGCACAGCGCTCAGATTATCCGAAACACCCCGCATGGAGCGCATCCCCAAGGCCTCGCAGCGCGCTTGCTCCAGTGCTTCAAATGCGCCCTTGGCGGCGCTGTCGGTCGGGATTTCGCGGTTGTGCAGCTTGGGATTGTGATGGGCAATCTTGAGCGCCGCCGCATCACAGCAGCCGCGTACCAACCGCACGGACTCCGCGCTCATCGTATGTTCGGGCAGCGGCAATCGCGGATGGGTCAGCGAGTTCACCGCGCCGATCGGCGCTTCTCCGGCGGCATAGCTCGGCTCGATATCCTTCTTGCCCGAAATCGTCCGCAACACGGCGGAGGTAACGGTTTTGAAATGTTCGAAATGCTCTGACATTATATCGATTTGGCCTTAACGGATATGGCTCTGAATTAATAAATAAACTAAATCAACTCAACTCTAACTCACCGCCACGTTGCGGATCGCGCTTTCGGGGAGGTCGACACCAAAGCAGCGCTGGTAATATTCCGCGATAATCGGGCGTTCGGTTTCATCGCATTTGTTGAGGAATGAGAGCTGGAAAGACAGCTCGCGATTGCCGTCAAAAATCAGCATATTTTCAATCCAGCTTATCACGGTACGCGGTGACATCAGGGTCGAAAGATCGCCGTTGATAAAGCCCTCACGGGTCAGGTCGGCCATCCGTACCATTTTATCAATGCTGTCCTTGCCCTCAGCCGTTTGCAGCGTGGGGAACTTCGCCAGCATGATATTCATCTCATCATCATGGGCGAGATAATTAAGCTGCACGACGATATTCCAGCGATCCATCTGCCCCTGATTGATCTGGTGCGTGCCATGGTAAAGCCCCGTCGTATCGCCCAGCCCGACCGTATTGGCCGTGGCGAACAGGCGGAAGGCGGGGTGCGGGCGAATGATGCGGTTCTGGTCGAGCAGGGTCAGCTTGCCCTCGGCCTCCAGCACGCGCTGGATCACGAACATCACATCGGGTCGCCCCGCATCATATTCATCAAAAACCAGCGCCGTCGGGGTTTGCAGCGCCCAAGGCAATAGCCCTTCTTTCCATTCGGTAATCTGCTTGCCTTCCTTCAGCACGATCTGATCCTTGCCGATCAGGTCAACACGGCTGACATGGCTGTCCAGATTGATCCGCACGCAAGGCCAGTTGAGCCGCGCCGCGACCTGTTCGATATGGGTCGATTTCCCCGTGCCGTGATAGCCCTGAATCATCACGCGGCGATTATGCGCAAACCCCGCCAGAATAGCCAAGGTCGTGTCGTGATCGAATTGATAGGTTTTATCGAGATCAGGCACATTCGCGCTGTCTTCGGAAAACCCCGGCACATCCCAATCGATGTCCAGCCCGAACACCCCCCGCACATTGAATTTCGTATCGGGGATGGTCGTATATTTGCCTTCCTTGGCCTTGATATGGGTGATGTCAAAGGACATCTTGCCGGCCTCGCGGTCTTTGCTGTCCAGCGCGTCAACTTCGTTCACTTCATTGATCTTCATGATTTATCCGGTCTTGTGTGTATGGGGTTTTTGATCTGGCAATTTTTCGAATTTCTCATAGGCCGCCTTTAATATGGTATAGGCCATATTGATCTGTTTGAGAAGCTCTTCGGATTTGGTGCAGCCTTTATTGAGGTCTGGATGGTGCTTTTTCGCCAGCTCCTTGTATTTCTCCTTGATGCCCGCCAGCGTGATCGGCGGCTCCAGCCCCATAATCGCCAGCGCCTGAAACTCGGCGCTATTGGCTTCGAACCCGCTGGTGTGGTGATAGCCGTTGCGGCCATTTTTGCCATGCTCATGCCCGTTTCCGCTGCCGTTGCCATGTGCGCCATTGCGCGGCGGTTCTTCATCGGTGAAATGATAGGTCTGCCAGATTTTATCGCGCAGCGCATCGGCGGCATCGCCATTCACGCCATATTTCCAGGTCGGGCGAAAGCCGTATAGGCTGCTCATGACGTGATCTTGCATTTCTTCATCGCTCATGCCGGAAAAATAATTCCAAGCCCGATTATATTCGCGCACATGGTCGAGGCAAAAGTGGTAATATTCATTCAGGCCGCGATGTTTCGGCGCTTTATACTCGCCCTGCTGCATGCATCCGTCCATATTACAGACATGGGTGCGCATACGGCTTGCGCCCGTATCGGCATATTCCGCAGAGTTCGGTTTCAGGCGTATCCGCGGCATACGGTTTTTATCCTTGCGATCATGCTATTCATTTCTTTATTTTAGCGGATTAGAGCATAGTTTTAAACATAAATGAAAGTAGAGAAATATGCAGGCCGAAGCGCTCATCAAGTCCAAATTGGAAAAAAACTTTTCACCGACGGTTTTGGTGCTCGAAAATGAAAGCCATAAACATGCGGGGCATGCGGGCAGCCCCAATACGGGCAACAGCCATTTTAAGCTCACCATTGCGGCGCCGGCCTTTGAGGGCAAGTCCCGTATCGAGGCGCATAAGATGGTTTATGCCTGTCTGGAGGAAGAGCTACAAAGCTTTATCCATGCGCTTTCAGTTGTTATTCAAAAATAAAATACAACCCCAGATAGATTTTTCTTGAATTTAGGAATACATCCTTTAGTATGTATTTCAAATTTTGTTCAATTATAAGTTGTTTTATCGGGGGATTTTATGACTTTACGACAAGAGACGTTGAATGATAATTTTGTTGAGCCGCAAGAGCCGCTGAAAAGCTCTCTGGTCAGCCGCAATATCACGATTTTGGGCAAGCGCACTTCGGTCAGGCTAGAGCCGGAAATGTGGAACGCCGTCAAGGATATCGCCAAGCGCGAGCGCTGCACCATCCATGATGTGTGCTCTCTCATTAGCCTGCGTAAGCGTGAGAATACCTCTCTGACGGCGGCGATACGGGTTTTTATCATGCTTTATTACCGCGCTTCTTCGACGGAGGAGGGGCATCAACGCGCAGGGCATGGCAGCTTCGAAACCATGAAAACCCGCGCCCGTGTCCTCTCCAAACGTGACACGCGCTATTTTTATCGCGCCAGCCCCGCCGATATTCTGTTCTGCCAGCCTAACGCTGCACAGATGGAAAGCGTCGGCGCTGTTTGATGTTTGGTTATTTCGGTGAAGGTATCACCACCTCGCCATTCCGGTGAATATGTTTAGAATTCCGTCATTACACGGCTTGTCCGTGTAATCCATAGCACACCCCCCTTATTGTCATCCCGAGCGTCGTCGAGGGATCCCTTTTTAAACCACAGAGGCGCAGAGTTTTTAGAGTCCACAGAGAGTTTGTGAATATAAAAACCTCCATGGACTCTTTTATCTCTGTGGTGAAAAGTTACTGTCATACCCGCCTTGTGCGGGTATCCGGATGCTATCTGTGCGAGCATTCTGTTTTGTTTTTGCTGTGACCTTTACCCTTGACAAAATAGGAATTAAATCATAATATGTGCTCTATATAGTGGGCGAATTATGCGTAAAATTCAGGATAATTCCCTCAAAAACGCCCGCAGCGAAAACAAGTGGGGCGAGCGGAGCGAGTGGGGCGAAGTCCCTGTAACCTGCTGAAATATATGACAAACCTTTCGCCCCACTTAAATCTGGAGAGTGGGGCGAGTGGGGCGAAACGCCCCATCAACAAAATGGGTGAAAACCGATTTTAAAGATTGCGGCCAAAGGCCAGAAACTTTTCCCGCCGGTTTTGGATCAGCGCCGCGCCGTCATAGGGCATGATATCATCGAGCGCCTTTTGCACGGTCTTGGCCACGCTGGCGATGGTCTCTTGCTTGTGTCGGTGTGCGCCGCCCAGAGGCTCTTCGATAATGCCGTCGATCAGTTTCAATTCATACAGATCCTGCGCCGTGAGCTTGAGCGCCGCCGCCGCTTCCTTGGCGTGCTCGCCGCTTCTCCAGAGAATGGAGGCGCAGCCTTCGGGCGAGATGACCGAATAAATTGAATGCTCCAGCATGAAGATTTTATCGGCAACGGCAATCGCAATCGCCCCGCCGGAGCCGCCTTCGCCGATCACAACCGAAACAATCGGCACATCGGTGCGCAGGCAGGTTTCAATGGATTTGGCAATCGCCTCGCTCTGGCCGCGCTCTTCCGCGCCCTTGCCGGGATAAGCGCCAGCCGTATCCACCAGCGTGATGATGGGCAGGCGGAATTGCGATGCCATCTTCATCAGGCGCTGCGCCTTGCGGTAGCCCTCAGGCCGCGCCATACCGAAATTGTGCTTGATGCGTGAATCCGTGTCAGAGCCCTTTTCCTGACCCATTACAATACAGGATTGGCCGTTAAAGCGGCCAATCCCGCCGATCAGCGCATGGTCTTCAGCAAAGTTGCGGTCACCGGCGAGCGGGGTGAAATCTTCGATCATGCCGCGAATATAGTCGAGGAAATGCGGGCGGTTCTGGTGGCGCGCGACCTGCACTTTCTGGGCGGCGTTGAGCTTGCTGTAAGCTTGCTTGAGAAGGCGGGAGGCCTTGTCTTCCATACGGCTGATCTCATCGGCAATCTGAAAGGCGCTATCGCCGCTGAAGTTGCGCAGCTCTGCAATTTTTCCTTCCAGCTCCAATATCGGCTTTTCGAAATCTAGTTGGCTCATGGGCTTTCTTCGTTGTTGTTAAAGCGGAATGTGCATTGATAGCAAAACAGGCAGATGATTTCAAATAATCAATCTGCCTGTTTGTGAATTATTTATGTGCTTAGATTATGCTAAGGCTTAACGACTTGTACCTGTTTTGCCAAGCGGGTGCTTGGTTTCAACAGTATTTTTCAAATCTTCACCGATCATGTGCGTGTAGATTTGTGTCGTTGCAATATCAGCATGGCCGAGCATTTTCTGGACAGCGCGCAAGTCAGCGCCGCGGCTGAGCAGGTGCGTTGCGAAAGCGTGACGCAGAACGTGCGGGCTAACGCGATCCTCATCGACCTCCGCTTCACGTGCCAGATCCTTCAGGAGCTGGGCGAAACGCTGGCGGGTCAGGTGACCGATGATTGACGTTCTGGATGGGAACAGCCATTGCTGCTGAGCATCAGGGTTTTCGCCGCCGATGAATTGCTTGCGCACATTCATGTAGTTTTCAATCGCCTTTTGCGCAGGGTCAGTCAACGGAACCATACGTTCACGACCGGCTTTACCGGCAACGATAAGAAACTGGTTGCCTTCGCCAATCGCAGAAAGCGGAAGACCGACGAGTTCAGACACGCGCAGACCGCTTGAGTAAAGCATTTCAAGCAAGCAAACCAAGCGGGTGCTTTCGGCTGTGCCTGGCATTCCTGCTGTTTTGATAAGCTGTGCAACTTCCTGCTCGCTCAGAGTTTTCGGCAAAGTGCGTGTTTGCTTCGGGCTGTCGATTGTTGATGTCGGGTCATCCTTACGAATACCTTCCGAGATCACAAAGCGGTAGAATTGACGCAAGGCTGACAGGCGGCGCGCAACGGTACGAACAGCAATTTTAGAATTATTCGTGCCCTTGTTATGCGTTTTCTCTGACAGGTTCTTCAGGTAGCCTTTCAGATCATCTGTGCTGGCTTTATCGATTTCGACTTTCAGTGTGTTACGCAGGTACAAAGACACATCGGCAAGGTCACGCCAATATGCATGGCGTGTATTCATTGCCGCACCACGTTCCGTGGTAAGCATATCTAAAAATGAATCCACCAGAGGGTGAAGATCTGGTTTGGGTAGTGCTGGACGACCTGGACGAGCCATTATCTATCTCCTTATAGTTATTTATCTTCCAAAATTGTCTCTAGAGAGAGGTTTCTGGATAAATTTGTTAAACCCACAGTATTAAGGCTGTGAAGCACATCGCTAACGACACCGGGGTATTGCTTACCCAAGGGTGCGTCACGAAGCACAACACTGGTCAGCAGAACCGCTTCTCCAATCCTTTTATTTTGGCTTGAATTCACTAACTGGTTCCACACACGTGGAATAGGCATTACATAACGGCCAGATAATGTCAAGTCCAAATCTTTACCATAAATTTCATCGGCATTATGTATAGTTTTATAATTTTTGTCAACATTTTCTATAATAGAAGAATATTTTATTCGCGTATCTTCGTCCAGAGCCCCCAAAAAATCTACGATTTTTTGTGATTCAAGAAAGTTTTCATCAATGTTGGTGGCGGTCATAAGCTCGGCAATAAAGGCGAGCTTTTTCTCCAGTTTGGTTTCAGCAGAAAGTTGTGAATAAAATCTTGCCCAACGTCCCGGGTAATTTATTCCGGCTGCAGAGATAATTTGCAGAGATTTTAATGCTGTTGCCTGCCTTTGATCCTGAATATCAATTGTTTGCATTATATTGGCGAATGGAGTGAAGCTATGAATACCAAACCGATCAGTGCTTTCTAGGGCTTTATTGATAAAGCTCCATTTTTCCGCATCGGTCTGTGCGAATTTTGCGCGCTGATAGCTGAAAGGGAGCTGTTTCCAGCCGATATTTCCCGGGCTTTCGATTTGCCGCAACTCTTCATCAAAAACCTGCGTGTAAAAACTACCTAAAATCGAGGAATCGACCAACCCACGTCGTGCGGCCTCTGTTAGAACCAAAAACCGCTCGTCTTTGCTCAAATCATTGCGCGAAATAAAAATCCCCAAATGGTTGAGCGGGAGCGCTGAAAGTGAGTCTCGTGTAATTGCAGGCCATATTACGCGCCGTCCGGCGATCAGCAGGGCGCGCTCAAGCTCGCTGATATCTTCAAATCGCGCTGTTGAATAATTGATTTTAAAATTATCATCGGCGGCGATATCTTGCAAAATCTGTAACTCTGATTGCTGCATTGCTTCGCGTGCGGCGATCTTGCCTTGCTCGTCGCCCAGAACATAATCGCAATAAATTGCCATATCGTCCCAGAACGGATTGCTGAAATCCCTGTCTGCCATAGTTTTGTACTCAAGACAGGCCACGGAGCGCTCATTGTTAAACAGCATCGCGATAATGCCGGCCTTGGCGAGGTTTTCGTGATAAGGCTCATCGTTGACTTTGGAAAAGAGCTTGTAGCTGTAGTGATACGCGCCCATCTCATTGAGGCGCTCTAAACGCATTGTGAAAATATCTTTGCCAGCCTCAACGCGTACATCGTTCTCTACAAGGGAGGGGGTGGCCTCACTGAGCAGCAAACCCATCAACATATGTCTGTGTGCGGCGGAGGAGGTCGGGTCGGGCAGGAGCGGCAAAAATTCCATCAGGAACGAGCGGCGGGTATTGCTCCAGAGGTCGCGGCCAAGGCTGCCCTCCGCAGGAGTTGTATACAGGCCGAGCGCTTCAAGTTGATTATAATTGACCTTGAGAACCGCAGGGCGTTTTTTAATTGGCTTTGCTTCGGCTTTTTTCTCAATTTTCTCTTCGGGCTGTATTTCTTCGGCTTCAGTTTCAGTTTCAGTTTCAGTTTCAGTTACAGTTTCAACTTCAGCTTCAGCTTCAGCTTCAGCTTCAACTTCGGATTCTAAGGCTTCCTCGGTTTCTTTTGCTTCGGATGTTTCTTTGCTTTCTGCGTCATCTGACTCTTCAATCTCTAAAGCGGTGATATCCTCGGTTGATTGTTCAGTCTCTGTTTCAGCCTCCGTTGCAGCCTCCGTTTCAGCCTGCGCGAGTGGCGTGAACAACAAAAATGCGCCGCACACAAAAGCTGTGAGCCAGAAAGCGCGGTTAAACAGAGTGGCGTTGCGGCAAATGAGGGACTGCATAATCGTTATCTTACCCTTGGGCGTTGATTGAAATCGTGACGGGGCTTTGCTGAACGGGGACATCGATCACGGCGAAAACTAAAAATGCAGCCAAGCCCAATGCGAGCAGGGCGGCAGTAGCATAAATGGCAAGTTTCATAGTAGCACACTCCTTAATTTTGCCTCACCCTAGTGAAAATCTTTTACAAGATCAATTGCATTTAGGGCATTGTTGAAGAAATATAAGGGATAGCCATTTTTATAAAACCAGTATGAATATTGATGTTGATGAATAACACCCATGCCACGCCGAACCGATAAAGCTCAAACGATGACCGCGCCGATTATCAAGCCGATCACATTGATCGGTATGATGGGCAGTGGCAAAACGCATTTTGGTCGCCGCATTGCCAAGGCGTTAGGACTGCCGTTCTATGACAGCGATGTTTTAATCGAGCAGAAAGCCGGATGCTCTGTGGCACAAATTTTCGAGCGCTGGGGCGAGTCGAAATTCCGTGAAGTCGAGGCCAAGACAATCGCCGAAACACTGGAGGGGGATGTGTGCGTTCTGGCCACGGGCGGCGGGGCGATTATGAATCCCGACACGGCGGCGCGAATATTCAACCGCTCGATTGCGGTATGGGTGCGGGCTGATATGGACGACATTCTCAAACGTGTGGCCAAAAATGCGAACAGGCCGCTTCTTGCTTGCGAAAACCCGCGTGATGTAATAGAAAAACTTATGCATACACGCCAGCCTGTATACGAAAAAGCCCCTCTGCAACTCTATAGTTCCGGACGAAAATATTCTGATGCGCTTCAGGATATTCTTCGCGCCATTCATCAGGAAAACGAGAATGTCCGTTAAAATCGTCACAATTGATCTGGGGACGCGGGATTACGATATCTATATCGGCAAAGCCCTGCATGGCCGCATTCACGAAAAAATGCCGATGGAGATTGACGGGCGGCAATTCTTCGCCGTGGTTGATGAGAATGTGCAAAGCTATTTCGAGTCTGTGAAAATCTCGCTCAATGCCCATGGTGCAAAACGTGTTGAAAGCCTTGTGCTGCCTTCGGGGGAGGGCACGAAATCCTTTGCGCAATATCAGTATGTTTGCGAGTGGATGCTCTCCCACAGGATCGACAGGGACTCGGTGGTTCTGGCCATTGGCGGCGGCGTAATAGGCGATCTGGCGGGGTTTTGCGCGGCCTCTGTTTTGCGCGGGGTCGGCTTTGTGCAAATCCCGACAACCTTGCTGGCGCAGGTCGATAGCTCAGTCGGCGGCAAAACGGGGATCAATACCGATCAGGGCAAAAACCTTGTCGGCGCGTTCTACCAGCCTGATCTGGTGCTGGCCGATATTGATGCGCTGGCGACATTGCCGCAGCGGGAATTGCTTGCGGGCTATGCCGAGATTGTGAAATACGGCCTGTTGGGCGATGCGAATTTCTTTGAATGGCTCGAAGAAAATGGCCGCGACGTTTGCAGGCTCGATGAAGAGGCCGTGTTATACGCGATTGAAAAAAGTGTCCGCGCCAAGGCTGATATCGTCATTCAGGATGAGCACGAAAAGGGGCGCAGAGCGCTGTTGAATCTGGGTCATACCTTTGCGCACGCCCTTGAAGCCGCGGCGAAATATGACGGACGATTGCTGCATGGTGAGGCGGTTGCGATCGGTATGGTCATGGCTTTTGATCTGTCCGTGCGTTTGGGGTTATGCGCGCAGGAGGATTTGCAGCGCGTTGAAGATCATCTGGTGAGCGCAGGCTTGCCGACTCGCGCTTCATTCATTTCGCCGTCGATGAACGCCACGCCCGAAAGCCTGTTTGAACTGATGCTGGGTGATAAAAAAATGCGCGGCGGGAAAATAAATTTCGTTCTGGTACGGCAAATCGGTGATGCCTTCACCAGTTCCGATGTGCCGCAGGAAATCGTGCTGGATGTCTTGCGCGATTCTTTGAGCGGTACGGATCAAAAATCTCATGACATATTGCAGGAAAAATGGAAATCAGCCTTCTCTTCCCTATAGTTGCAATTTTTATATTGCTGCTTTTATCGGCGTTTTTCTCCGGTTCTGAAACATCCCTGACGGCGGCCTCCAGCGCTCGGCTGCATGCTTTGGAAAAGGACGGCAATTCGCGTGCGGGGCTTGTGAATAGAATTCGCGCCCACAAAGACCGTATGATCGGGGCGCTGCTTTTGGGAAACAACCTCGTCAATATTATGGCTTCGGCCTTGGCGACCAGCGTTCTAATCAAGCTTTTCGGTGAAACGGGCGTTTTATATGCCACGATTGCGATGACTCTGCTGGTACTGATTTTTGCCGAAGTGCTGCCCAAAACCTATGCCTTTCACAACGCCGATACGATGGCGATGCGGATTGCACCGATTGTGCGGGTGATTATCGTGATTTTCGCGCCGGTCACCGAAGCCGTGACATGGATCGTAAGGCGGTTCTTGCGTTTGTTCGGTGTGGATATTTCGATGGTCAATGCCGGCTCGCATCTTGAGGTTCTGCGCGGTGTGATTGAAATGCATGAGGGAACGGATAAGGATGTGCAGGAGCAACGCGCCATGCTGCGCTCGATCCTTGATCTCGCCGATGTGTCGGTTGAGGATATCATGGTGCACCGCAAGAATGTGACCATGTTCAATATTGATGATCCGATTGAAGGAATCGTTGAGCAGGTTCTGGATAGCCCATACACCCGTATTCCGTTCTGGCGTGACAATCCGGATAATATTGTCGGCGTGTTGCATGCGAAATTATTGCTTAGGGCGCTGAGGAAATCGGAAGGCGATATCGGCAAGATTGATCTATCCGAAGTCATGATGGAGCCGCGCTTTATTCCGGAATCAACGGCTCTGAATGAGCAGCTTCAGGCCTTCCGCGCCAATAAGGAGCATTTCGCTGTTGTCATTGACGAATATGGCAGCTTCATGGGGATTGTGACGCTCGAAGATATCTTGGAGGAAATCGTCGGTGATATTGATGATGAGCATGACGAAACCATGCAGGGGGTCAAGGTTCTTGCGGGCAATCGTTATATGGTTGACGGCACGGTGACCATTCGTGATCTTAATCGCGGCTTTAATTGGGAATTGCCTGATGAGGAATACTCAACGCTGGCGGGGTTGATTTTGTATGAATCGCAAACCATCCCGAAGGTCGGGCAATCCTTCCGCTATCATGGGTTTACCTTTGACGTTGTGAAGCGCCACAAGAATCAAATCACTATGATCCGCGTCACCCCACCAGCCGATGGCGGGTATTGAATCACAGCTTTGTAATCGCGTTATAACGCTCAATATTGTCTTGCAGATGCACAGGGTTGATCGTGCCGATAATCGCGCTGGTCACGGCGGGCTGCTTGAAGCAAAACTCAAGCGCGGCTGTAATATTGGTGTTATGCCCGCTGGCAAGAATTTTCTTGAGCAGCGCCCCTTTGCCGAGGGCGGCGGCCTTATCCAGAACGGGTTTTTCATCCTGATAATCCTGATGATAAGCGATCATCACCGTGTCCATCGTATCAAGGGCGCGCAGCCCACCTGCAACCGTCTTTGTCGATGCGCCGATGGCGCGCACCAGCCCTCTGGCTTTGAAATCTATCATCGCCGCGATCAAATCATCTCTAAGAGCGCTGTGATCGTTGCCGTCCGAATGCACCAGAAAAATATCGAGGTAATCGGTTTGCAATCGCTTTAACGACCGCTCCAGCGAATGCGCGAAATGCTGCGGCGAGAAATCATAATGGCTGTGGCCGTTTTCGAATTCTTCACCCGCCTTGCCGATAATAACCCAATCTTCCCGCTGCCCTTGCAAAAGCCTGCCCAAACGCTCCTCGCTCAAACCGTAAGCGGGGGCGGTATCGAGCGTATTTATGCCCAAATCTTTCGCCAGCGCCAGCAAATCCGCAAGGCTGGATTCATCCGGAATATCAAAGCCGCTCGGATATTTTACGCCCTGATTGCGCCCGAATTTCACCGTTCCCAAGCCGATGGGCGAGAGGCTTATACCCGTTGTGCCGAGAGGTTTTAGCGCCATTGCATATTCTCCTCATCCTCATCCCCATCTCTATCCTCATTTCTATCCTCATTTCTATCCCACGGCGCTTTGGCATAGGGCGCGGCGAGCAGCCATGACCAGTCCGTGACGCTTTGCGAGGGCGCTATGCCATCCTCATCCAGCTTTTTGATGATCTTATCGGCCAAAAGCGGGGCAAAGGTCAGCTTGGTCGGCCAGCCGTAAATACTGCGCCCGATACTGTGCAGTGTTGGCGTATCGGGCATCCAGCCCTCCGTTGCCGAAGATCCCTCATGGCGGTCAATCGGCAGCACCGCCCATTGCGCCGCCTCCAGAGAAAGGGCGGGAAAATATTTCTGAAACGCAAATTCAATGGCGCGGATGGTTTCTTGCGCGGGAACATCCTTTTCACGCTCGGCGACTTGCCCGCCGATATACCAAACCAAGCGTCCTTGCGCGTCCTTATGCGTTGTGATCGTGGCAACGGGCTTTTCCGCCGCGCCGATCAGATGCGCATAAATCTCGAACGGGGCAGAGCGCAGCATCCCCATCAGCAGCGGGCGGCGCTGCGTTTTCAAACCCTTATCCTGAAGACGCATTGTCGCGGCGGGGTGATTGCCTTGCGCCGCTGTGAAAATGATTTTGGCGGCTGTGATCGTTTCCGCGCCGATTGTCACGCGAACATCATTTTCGCTTTCGGCAATATCCCGCGCAAAATCAATATCAGCCTTGCGAATACGATCCTGATACGGCGCGGCCAGCGCCTTGATAACGCTTGGCACATCAATCACAGGTTCGCCCATGAAAATCGCCGATCCCATAAAGCCGCTATTTTGCAAGGCTTCAGGCCATTGCGAGGCGGGAATATCGCGCACGCTATTCCCCAGCGCCTTTTTCGCGGCAATCTTGATAATCCCGCCCGTCAGCCCCGCGGGAATAAGCATGATTTGCGAGGGCGCACGAATCTGCGCTTGGCTGAGGTCAACATCCTCAGCGCTTAAATCTTTGCCCTCCAGCGCCCGCCGCCACAAATCGGGCATTGCGCTGATGGATTGCGCCAGCGCGCTGATCTTTCCGGCCAGCGCGTATTTTAGCCCTGAATGGATAATCCCCTGCGAGGCAATGCTTTGCCCGCCGCCCAACGCGTTATTTTCCAGCAACAGCGCATTATAGCCCATGCGGCTCAAACGGTTGAGCGTCCAAAGGCCGGCAATGCCGCCGCCTATTATGATGATATCGGCGCGGTGTTGAGCCATGTCAAAACTTTTTCAATTTGCGAAGGATGCATAAGCGAGGGAACATGGCCGCAATCCTCAAAGGTCACGACCTCTATACCCGTTCCGCGATAGCTTGATTGCATAGACTCAATAATCGGCGCGGTCAGCACCATGGATTGAGCGCCGTGCAGAACCTGAACGGGCGCGGCAATATTGCCCCAATACGGCCAGAGGCTTTCCTGCCCCGTCGGATGCAGTTTGAAAATCTCGGCAATGCGCGGATCATAGCCATAGGTCAAGCGCCCGTCATCCAAGGCGCGGGCGTTATGTTCGGCCATATCCTTCCATTGTTGGTCGCTGATCGGGCCCCAGCTCAAACCGCGTGTGGCGCGCATACGGGTTTCCAGCTCTTGCAGCGTATCGAATCTGTATTCCTGCGCAATGACGCCGTGAATAAAATCGAGCGCCGCTTGCGGCACTTCGGGGCCGACATCGTTCAGGATTAGGCGGCAAATCGGCGAGTTCTCAAGCCCCGCCAGACGAATGCCGAGCAGCCCGCCAAGCGAGATTCCCAACCAATCGAGGCAATGCGGGCGGGTCAGATCAAGATGGGCGAGCAGCAACATCAGATCGGCGCAATATTGCTGATAGTTGTAATCGAGCGGGTCAGGCAGGAAATCGCTGCGCCCGCGCCCGACAAGATCAACGGCAATAAAGCGGTAGCCATGATTTATCAGTGCGGCGGCGATCACGTCAAAGTCGTGGCCGTTGCCTGTCAGCCCGTGAACGCCGATAATCGGGCGGGCTTGCGGGTCGCCCCAATCGCTATAGGTTATGCGGTGATACCCTTTGGAATTGAGGGCGTGGAAATGCTTTTCGGTGAAAGCCATCGGCGCAATCCATCTCTATTTAATCTTTAGGTCGCTTTCGGGGCGCTTATTAAGGCGCTTTTGTGTTGGTCAAAAATTCGTATCAAGATGTCACTCTCAAGGCGTTGCTATCAAGGCGTTACCATCAAGACGCGGCCACGTTTTTGATATTGCCGTGACAATGTTTGAATTTCTTCCCTGAACCGCACGGACAATCGGCATTGCGCGGCACTTTCGACCATGTTTCAGGATCGTTCGGGTCAAAGGTGTTCTTGACCGTGCGTGAGGGCATTTGCGCGACATTATCGCCGTTTCCGCGCGGATCGAAAATGCTGCCGCTACCGCCGCCGCCCTGACCTGTGAATGCGGGGTCGTTACGGGTTTCTTGCAGCTCGTCCGGCTCGGGATGGCCGCCGCCCAAAACGCCGGGCAGGATCAGCGCAAGCTGGTTTTCATCAATGCTAATCTCGACAAGGCTCAGCGTTTGCGTCACCGTTTCGCGCAGTTTATCAAGCATCGCCTCGAACATTCCGAAGGCCTCGGTCTTGTATTCGTTGAGCGGGTCTTTCTGGCCGAAGGCGCGTAGATTGATCCCCTGACGCAAATGGTCGAGCGAGAGCAAATGCTCTTTCCAGCTTTGATCGAGCAGTTGTAGCATGATCGCTTTTTTGGTTTTGCGCCAAATATCTTGCGAATAATTGGCGATTTTGCTGGCGAATTTTTTATCAATTGCAGTGCTGAGACGCTCTAGAATCTCATCGCCGCCGATACCTTCTTCCTTCGCCCAACTCTGAACGGGCAAATCAAGGCCGAACACGCGCAGCACCTCGGTGTGCAGTGTATCGGTATCCCATTGTTCGGAGTAGGAATTTGCCGGAATGGACAAGTTGACCATATCCTCAATGACCTGATCGCGCATATCCTTGATAAGCTCGGAGAGGTCGGAGGATTCCATGATTTCGCGGCGCTGCTCATAGATCGCTTTCCGCTGGCTGTTCATCACGTCATCAAATTTGAGCAGGTTTTTCCGCACTTCGAAATGCATGCCCTCAACCTTGGTTTGGGCGCGTTCAAGCATTTTCGAGATCAGCGGGTGTTCGAGCGATTCGCCTTCCTGCAGGCCGATACGGCTGTTCAGGAGTTGCTCCAATTTATCGCCCGCGAAAATCCGCATCAGGTCGTCTTCAACCGAAAGGAAGAAAATAGAAGCCCCTGGATCGCCCTGACGGCCAGCACGGCCACGCAGCTGATTGTCAATCCGCCGTGATTCGTGGCGCTCCGTTCCGATGATGAAAAGCCCGCCCGCATCCTTGACGATTTGTTTATCCGCAGGTGTCGGCGGATAATCAGAGCCCATCAGCATATCGGAATTACCGCCAAGCTGAATATCCGTACCGCGCCCCGCCATATTGGTTGCGATGGTCACCGCGCCGGGGCGGCCTGCCTGCGCCACAATATAGGCCTCTTGCTCGTGATAGCGGGCATTGAGGACGTTGTGCGTAATTTTTTCCTTCTTGAAACGTGCCGAGAGCTTTTCGGATTTTTCAATCGAAACCGTCCCGACCAGAACGGGCTGTTTGCGCTCCTGACACTCTTTGATCAGCTCGACAATCGCCTGTTCCTTTTCGGCCAAAGAGCGATAGATTTTATCATCATAATCAATCCGCGCGACCGGAACATGGGTCGGGATTGATACAACATCAAGATTGTAAATTTCCTGAAATTCCGAGGCTTCGGTCATACCCGTTCCCGTCATCCCCGCGAGTTTCGGATAGAGGCGGAAATAATTCTGGAACGTGATCGAGGCCAAGGTCTGGTTCTCGGTCTGAATGGCAACGCCTTCCTTCGCCTCGATGGCCTGATGCAGGCCTTCGGAAAGTCTACGGCCTTCCATCATACGGCCTGTGAATTCGTCAATCAGAATGACGCGGCCATCCTTGACGATGTAATCCTTATCGATGTGGAACAGCTTGTGCGCGCGCAAGGCCTGGTTGACGTGATGCACCATCGCAATATTCTGGATATCGTACATTGATCCTTCGGCAAGCAGATTATGCTCATTGAGTAGCTCTTCAACATGCTCATTGCCGATATCGGTCAGGACGATGGTTTTGTGCTTTTCGTCTTGCTCGTAATCTTCTTCTTTGAGCAACGGGATCAGCTTGTTGACCAGAATATATGAATCGGTCGCGCTTTCGGACGGGCCGGAGATAATCAACGGCGTTCTGGCCTCATCAATCAGAATCGAATCAACCTCGTCGATGATTGCGAAATTGAACGAGCCGCGCTGCACCATCTGTGGCAGCGTGAATTTCATGTTATCGCGTAAATAATCAAAGCCCAGCTCGTTATTGGTCGCATAGGTGATATCGCAGGCATAAGCCTTGCGGCGATCATCCTCGTTACTGCCGCCGGTGATACAGCCAGTGGTCAGGCCGAGGAAGCCGTAAATCTCGCCCATCCATTCGGAGTCACGTTTGGCGAGATAATCATTGACCGTCACAATGTGAACGCCCTTACCGGAGAGCGCATTCAGATAAGCGGCGAGTGTGGAAACCAGCGTTTTTCCTTCCCCCGTTTTCATTTCGGAGATTTTACCCATATGCAGCGCCGCACCACCGATCAGCTGCACATCGTAATGACGCTGCCCCAATGTGCGTTTGGCGGCTTCGCGAACAACGGCAAAAGCATCATGCATAATGTCGTCTTCGGTTGCCCCGTTCTTGAGCTTTTCCCGCAGCACGGAAGTTTGTGCCTGAAGCTCGGTATTGCTCATCGCCTCGTAATACGGCTCAAGCGCGTTGATCGGCTCGACATGCTTGGAGAGCGATTTTACGATCCGCTCGTTGGAAGATCCGAAAATTTTTGAGGCAAGTTTAAATACGAACATGACGACCTTAGAAATTCAAAAAATTATTGTGTATCACCTCTATAAGCCCCAATTCACCTAGCGTCAATAACGGGGCGTGAAACAGATTCATTCTTTTTGTTGGTATTGTTGTTTGTAAAACAGGAAAGCGGTTGAAATCTGTTTATAAACGCATTACGTATGGTGATTATCCCTCAAATCAAGGATTTTGAACTATGAAACGTCTGAATATACGTGAAATTGAAATGAATAACAGATCGTCAGAGCGCGGAAACGTGACTGTGATCGTGTTGGTTGTGCTGGCCGTTGTTGCGGTTGGCGTTCTGGCTTACTTGTCAGGTCAGGTCAAGCCTGATGCCGATACGGATCAACAATCTGCCCCTGTTGCGGAATCTGCTCCTGCTGCCGAATTATCAGATGAGGCGATAGCGGCTGTTGATGAAAATGGTGAGGCTGTTCTGGCCGAAGCCGGTGAAGAGCTTCCGATTGAGCCGGGCAATCCTGTCGTTGCGATTGTCGGTGAAGAGGAGATCACACGGCTTGATGTGTTGAATTTCATCTCACAACTGCCCCCGCAAATGCGCCAAATGCCGATTGAGCAGCTTTTCACTGTTGCACAAGAGCAGGTTATCAATGGCCGCGTTCTTGATCAAAACATGACAACAGCGGGGCTGGAAGATGACCCTGAAGTTCTCGCACAGCTTGAAGAAGCCAAGGAACAAATCATCCGCAACGCATTCATGCAGCGTGAAATCTCCAAGAAAATGACCGAGGCGCGTCTTAAAAAGAAATATGACGAGTTCGTAAAGTCACAGCCCGAAGTGGAAGAAGTGAACGCGTCGCATATTTTGGTGGAAGATGAAGACACAGCAAAACAAATTATTGCCCAGTTGAAAGATGGCGGTGATTTTGCTGCGTTGGCGAAAGAGCATTCTTTGGACGGAACGTCAGAGAATGGCGGCGAGCTTGGTTATTTTGCCAAGACCGATGTTGTGCCTGAATTTGCGGAAGCGGCATTTGCGCTGAGAAAAGGTCGTTTTACTGAAACACCGATTCAGTCACAATTTGGCTATCATGTGATCTTACAAAACGATAAGCGTAAGCGTCCAAATCCGACAATGGAAGAAGCCAAGCAGTTCCTTGAGTCTGAATTGCGACGCGAAATCGTTGATGAAATTATTGATGACTGGAGAAAAGATAAAGAAATCAAGCGTTTTGATATTAACGGCAACCCCGCTTAATATATGCGTTTGGCCTGTCTTTTGATCGAGGTCGAGTAATTACAGTTTTCATGAAGCCGCGCCGATACAATGACGCGGCTTTTTGTTTTCTAAGTTTTTGCTACATTGAAGCAAAATAAAATGGAACAGAGCAAACTGCGCTACACAAATAATACAAAACTTGGAATGACATTATGAGCATCAATGCCGCACCGAAACGAAGCTGTGAAGAGGCGCTGGACGCGCCCAAGCCAGAGCGTGAGGATATCCCAGTTGTTCTGGTGGCGGCGGCGGCGCTGATTGATAGCGATGGCCGCGTCTTGATTGCGCAGCGCCCCGAAGGCAAATCCATGGCGGGACTGTGGGAGTTTCCGGGCGGCAAGGTCGAGGCGGGGGAAACGCCCGAATATGCGCTGATGCGTGAATTGGAGGAGGAGCTGGGCGTTGAAACGCGGCCATGCTGTTTTTCTGCGGTGGCGTTTGCCTCGCATCGCTATGATGATTTTCATTTGCTGATGCCGTTATTTGTGTGCAGGGTCTGGCGCGGCTTCCCAAGCTCAAAGGAGCATAAGGCGCTCAAATGGGTGCGGGTGAACGAGCTTTACGATTACCCGATGCCCGCCGCCGACTTGCCGTTGATCTCGGCCTTGCGGGTGATGTTATGATGTGGTGTTTGCGTCGTTTAAAAGCCGCAGCCCAAAGCGAAAACCAAAACGAAACCGAAACCGAAAGATATTAAATCGCCATGTATTGCTCGGCCTATGATTTAAAAGCGTTCTACAACTCCCGCATCGGGCGGATCGTGCGCCGCGTCCTGCAGGAGCGCATCGCTGAATTCTGGCCGGACACAAAGGGGTTGCGCGTGATGGGGTACGGCTATCCCAGCCCTTATTTGCGGATGTTCTCCGAGCAGTCAGCGGAGCGCGTATTCGGCATTATGCCGGCGGGGCAGGGCGCACATAGCTGGCCGCATGATGGCGGTAATCTGATTGCGCTGTCGGAGGAAACCGAAATCCCTATCGAAACCGCTTCGGTTGACCGCATTTTAATGGTGCATGCCTTGGAATATTGCGAATTGTTCAAACCGAATTTGCAGGAAATCTGGCGCATCCTTAAGGGCAATGGGCGCATTCTGGTGATCGTGCCGAACCGTACGGGTTTGTGGGCGCGGGTGGAATGGTCGCCCTTCGGTCAAGGCACGCCCTATAGCGTGTCCCAGCTTTGCTATTACCTCAAGGACAATCAATTCATCCACGAACGCACCGAAGAGGCGCTGTTTATGCCGCCGATCCGCAAATTCCCGCTCCTTTTAAAATCGGCGGGGTTCTTTGAAACCATGGGCAAGAGCTATCTGCCCTTTGTTTCCGGCGTGCATATGGTCGAGGCCAGCAAGCAGGTTTTCGCCCGCTCCGGCCAAAGTGGCGGCTCGAAAGTGCATGTGCGCGGGCGGGAATTTCTCGGCGGGCTGAAACCTGCCGCCACCTCATCGCGGGAATAGGGCGCAGCCCCTGAATGCCCCTGTCCCAAAAGCAATGCCCTCGAAAAAACCTATAACCCCAACGGGTTGGCCGGATCAACACCATCCATGAATTGCTTGGTGCGCTCGACATGGGTGGTTTGATAAACCAGCCCGATCCAATTCCCGATAATCGCCCGCGCCGAATCGCGCCATGTGTTTTCGATATGCGGCGCAATCGCCTCTTCGGGGAACTCACCTTGCGGATTTTCGATGTAGGCGCTTAAAATCTCCATCGCTTCCGATGTAAAATAATGCTTCGGCAGCGGCGGCATATCCTTGAGCGCGCCGCTTTGATACAGCCCGAAATCACGGCGAAATTCCTTCAGAAGGCTCACCGTGTCATATTCTTGATGCCCCTGAAGACATACAATGCGAAACCCGTCGGCCGAGGTCGCCAGATGCACGCCGCCCTCAAAGCTATTGACCAATATCCGCATGCCGGATTTTTCAAATTGCTCCCACGTGATCTGGTTGTGGCGGGAATGCGGCACATCAAATACCGTATTCATCCCCCGCACTAGAGGGTGAGCGCGGTCACGGACGCGGCTTTTGAAAATGCCGGTATGTTTCTCCGCCAAGGCTTGGCGGCGCTCCCCGTATTTGAACTGCATCACCGCATGGCTGGCGAGGCAGGCCGTCATCGTCGAGGTAACATGAGACCAAGACCAGTCCATGATCCGCTGCAAAGGCTCCCAGAACTCGCATTCTTCAAGCTGCGGCGCGTTGACATTTGCGCCCGTGATAATCAGCGCATCAAGCCCTTGCGCCTGTAAGTCCTCGAACCGCGTATAATAGCGCGCAATATGATCTTGCATCGCGGGGCTGCGCGGAATTTCGGGCAGCGTGAACGGGTGCATATAGAATTGCGCGATCTTATTGCTCTCCCCGATCAGGCGGAAAAATTGCCGCTCCGTCGCCTCCAGCGCGGAATCAGGCATCATGTTCAAAAGCCCGATATGCATTTCGCGAATATCCTGAGCTTGCGCGCGTTCAGGCGTCAGCACAGTACCGCCCTCGGCGATCAGGCGTTGAAAACTCGGTAAATCGTTATGGGCGATCAATGGCATGTTTCGGCTCTTGTATTTCCTAATGCTAGCCTATAGGGTTTTTGCAGAATTTTTTGCGCTTGTGAAGACATCATACGCTATCGCAAGATGTCACAGGCGCGTGAATGAGGGTATCACAATCATGTTTAATAAAATATGTATCATCGGCCTTGGCCTGATCGGCTCATCACTGGCGCGGATTATCAAGGCGCAGAACTTGGCCGAAACGCTGGTCGCTGTCGATATCAACCCGAAAGTTTGCGATAAGGTGCTGGAGCTGGGGATTGCCGACGAAGCCACGACCAGCCTTTCAATGGGGGCGGAGGGGGCTGATCTCGTGATTTTATGCTCACCGACGGGAACGATGGCGCTGGTCGCCAAGGGCATTGCCGATTATCTCAAGCCGGGGGCAATCGTCACCGATGTCGGCTCGGTCAAAAGTTCGGTGGTGAAAGATTTGCGCGAGAATTTACCCGAAGGAATCGAGATCGTGCCGGGGCATCCGATTGCGGGAACGGAGTATTCAGGGCCAGAAGCGGGCTTTGTCGAGCTTTTCGAAGGGCGCTGGTGCATTCTCACGCCGTTGCCGGAAACCAGCCTTTTGGCGGTGGAAAAGGTCTCGGCGCTATGGCAGGCTTGCGGCGCGAAAATCGAGATAATGGAGGCGCAGCGCCACGATCTTATCCTTGCGATTACCTCTCACCTGCCGCATTTGATCGCCTATTCGATTGTCGATACGGCCAGCGGTCTGGAGGAGGAAACCAAATCCGAAGTGATTAAATTTTCCGCCTCAGGTTTTCGTGGATTTACAAGGATTGCCGCATCCGATCCCGTGATGTGGCGTGATGTGTTTTTGAACAATCGCGAGGCAGTGCTGGAGATTTTGGGGCGCTTCACCGAGGATCTGAGCGCGCTGCAAAAGGCGATCCGCAAGGGTGATGGTGATTATATGTTTGATGTGTTCAGTCGTACCCGCGAAATCCGCCGCCAGATTGTCGAGCTGGGGCCGGAGGGGATACCTTCTCCGCAACGCGTCGGGCGGGATTGATATATATATATATATCTTGACATTTTAGGAATTTAGTCATATATTGGTTTTGGTTCACGGGCGAATTGCGCCTTGTCTCTATCGCATTCCTGCGAAAGCAGGAATCTAGGTTTTTAACCACCAAGACACCAAGTCACCAAGAGTCCAAGGCCTCCCATCGTCATCCCGAGCGAAGTCGAGGGATCTCATGTTTTGAACCACAGAAGCACAGAGTTATAAGAGTTCACAGAGTTTTCTCTAAACAAAAAATCTCCGTGTCCTCTTTTTTAAAACTCTTTCATCTCTGTGGTAAAAAAATGCTGTCATTCCCTGAATTTTTGCAAAACATTCTAAGGGAATCCATTTGCAGACTCATAGATCGCCTTAGAATTGCTGGCGCAATTCAGGCGATGACGAAAAAGTCTGAAAAACCTTGGTGACTTGGTGCCTTGGTGGTTTAAATTCACAACAGTCATTCCGACCGAGTGACGCAGCCATGAGTGTAGGAATCTAAGGCCATATGACGAGGTCCCTCGGCTTCGCTCGGGATGACAGTTATTAAGGGGCGAAATGACAGTTAAGGGGTGCGTCATTACACGGCTTGTCCGTGTAATCCAAAAACCTGAACTACCAAGACACCAAGTCACCAAGAGTCCAAGGCCTCCCATCGTCATCCTGAGCGATAGCGAAAGATCTCATTTAACCACAGAGGTACAGAGTTATAAGAGTTCACAGAGGTTTCTCGATAAATTTCCTCCGTGTCCTCTTTTTTAAAACTCTTTCATCTCTGTGGTAAAACCGCGACAGCAAAGGCTACCATGTGGTCGTCATGCCCGCCTTGTGCGGGCATCCGGACTTTATCTGAAAGCAAGTTTTCCCAGATCCCCGCCGTTTAAGCTCTGCAACGCAGAGCCGCGGGGATGACGCTAAGTCTGATTGGCGACTTCACGCTTTTTGCTTGTTCTACACATTGCGTCTTTTTGGGTGTTTCATTATGTAAATATATTTAAACCAGAAAAAACAAGTGGGGCGAGTGGGGCGAGTGGGGCAAAGTCCCTGTAACCTTCTGAAATATATAGCAAACCTTTCGCCCCACTTAAAGCTTGAGAGTGGGGCGAAACGCCCAATGTTAAAACTCCATATTCTCAGGCCATTCGCCGATCATAAACGGCCCTGCAAAGATACGCCCCTCACGCACACTGAGCGGCAGCGTCACAATGCCATCCTCGTTTTGTAATCCCCGCAACCCCGCACTGACAAACAATGCGGTGCGGGAATCAATTACATCCCGCTCGGTCAACAGCCGTATCAACGCCTCATGGTTTTTGATGGAAACGGTTATATCGATTTGCGGCGCGGTTTGATTGGCCGCACGCTCAATAACCCCCTCCGCCGCAATCTCCAGCTCACCTTGCCGCAGCGCGGCATGATGGACGTTTAGGCGGTTTTGCAGCGGGGTGATGAGGGCCGTAAATTGGTCGAACACAAACGGCATTTCATACAAGATCGACTGGAAGGTGACCGCCCCCGTTTCAATCTCGACGGGCAGCGCGGGAATTGGCCAGCCCTTGAGCGTGACGGCGCTTATATCCAGCCGCCCGCGCGGGAAACGGAAGCTCTCCTGATCCATCGTTAGGTGAATGCGCCCCGGAAAGCCCGATAATGCAACACCGCTTGATTGCCGCGTAATCGCATTCCAGAGCGGCTCGCCGTCCTCCGCCGTGGGCGGTTGGCTCATGAATATGGCCGCTTCCATCTTGACCTGTTCGGAAACGACATACCACAGCCCCGCATAAAGTATCGCTGCGAGCGCAAGCCCCAGCAGCGCGGTCTTTGCGAGAAATCCGCCTTTGTCATCAAGCTTTTGCTGCTCGATAAATTCCGCCTCTTTCAGCAAGGCTTCGGATTTTTCTTCGGTGGCAGCCTCCAGCGCTTTGAGCGCCGCGCCGCGCTCCGCTTTGTCTGACGCGGCTATTATCGGCGGTAGAAATTCGAAGGCCACCGTTCCGGGGCGCTTGAACCAGCCCTTGCGCGGCCAGAAATATCCGCTATTGAGCGCAAGCGGAATGATCGGCAGCCCTGTCGCTTCTTGGATGCGCATAACGCCGATTTTATAGGGCTTGTCCTGCGCGGTTTGATCGGTGCGAACCCGCGTGCCTTGCGGGAATATCACGATCGGGCGGTTCTGGCTCATCATCCGTTTTGCGCCGTCTTGGATCGAGGCAATCGCCGCATCGGGCGTGGAGCGGTCAATCGCAATCACATCGGATTTTTTCAGATACGCCCCCCAAAGCGGGATTTTCAGCAATTCCTGTTTGAGGATAATCGCCGGATCGCCAAAAAGTGTATGCAGCTTCATGGTTTCATAGGCAGATTGGTGTTTGGCGGCGATGATATAGCTTTTGCCGTCCTTGGGCAGATGCTCCAGCCCCCTGATTTCAAAGCGTAGGCCAAGGATATATTTTTCGAGCACAAAAACTGTTCCGACCCAGATACGGACAATTTTCAGCAAGGCCTGCCGCGGGAAAGCCAAGGTCGGCAGGCAGGCAATGCAAGCAATCGCCGTCACGCCATAAAACGCCAGATTAAACAGCGAGGATCTGAGCCAATAGCGCCTTGTCATGGTCATGCTGCAACGGCCTTTCGCGGTAACTCGACGCCCAAGATTAGCTCCACCCTGCGCCAGAGGATTTTGTGATATTCCAGAACCGCCAAAGCCCAGAATTTTTGCGTATCGGGGGTGTAATCGGTGATTTCAACGGGATGCGGGATAATCTTTATCTCATCGTTTAATGCGGCGTGAAATTCCAGCAAAGCCCGCGGCATATGATAATTCGAGGTGACCAGCCGAATGGTGTGAATGCCCTTGCGCTCAATCCAGCTTTTGGCTTCCTGCGCATTGCCCTTGGTTGTCGTGGCCTCATAGCCCAGCGTCAGGCAGCAGCGCGGCGGCTCGCTATTGCTGCGGCTTTGCCAGTAATCCAAAAGCTCTTGCCGCGTCACATCTTTATGAACGCCCGTTACAAACAGCTCCCGCGCCGATTGCTCGCCCCAAAGATTAAGCCCCGTCAGAACCCTGTGATTGCCGCCCGTCAGCACTACGATGGCCTGAGTTTGCAAATTGGGCTGGTGCGGCAGCGGGTTATAAATCGCGGCAAGAAAATGGATGAAACCGCCCACCCATAAGATTAGGAGCGTCACAGCCAAGATCAGGATATTGTGCAAAAAACATGTCATGGATCAGCGCTTTTATAAATCATTGAGCTTATAAACCATTCACGGCATTTTGGCCAGCGCCCGCAACACGGTTATCCGCGCGGTCATAGCTGCGATAATACAAGCAAGAGCGGGCAGGGCGGCCAGTGTTCCCAGATGATAATGCTGGATTTGAAATTCGGGCAGCAGCGCCGCGCCAGTATCGCCAGCAAAATATCCGATCAGCGCCAGAGTGAGCGCCCCCGTCAGCATTCCCGCCATTGCGCCCTGAAAGGATAAAATCCATGTGTGACGCTGGAATTGTCTGGAAATATAGGTATCGCTCGCCCCCATCAAATGCAGCAACTCAACATCGCTTTTGTGGATGGCAATCCGCGATTTTACAGCGCCGGCAATCGCCGTAACCGTTGTGATCCCGATCATGATGGTGATAAGCCATGTTGCGGCTTGCAGGGCGTTGGTGAGTTTGAGGATATCAGCCAGCCAGCTTTCATGCGTATCCAGCACGACATTGGGGACGAGGGTTTTTAGCTCGGCGTCCAGCTCTTGGATAAATGCATCGCTCATATCGGTAAGCTCAACCGAGATTAAGCCTGGGAGCGGCATTTCACTCAGAGCCGTCGTATCGCCTAGCCATGGGGATATTAAGGCCTTGATGTCCTTTTCCGAGAGGACTTCAACGGCGCTGATACGGCTTTGCGGTTTGAGCCGCGCTTCGATCTGTAGCGCGAGTTTTTCAATCGCCGCAAAATCACGAATGGCGTTGTTCTCATCGGTGGCGGGAATTTCAATGGTCATTTTATTCTCAAGCCCCGAAGACCATTGATAGGCGAGGGAGGAGAGCGCAAAACTACCCGCCAGCGCCATCACGCCCAAAAAGGTCATCAGCGCGATCAGCAGGATCAGAAAATCCGCGCCAGAGCCTGAATTGAGCGGTAAGTCATAGCGGCGGCGGCCATGCGATACGCCGAGCTTGCGGTCTTTCTTTTTGAACAGCGCAAACGGGCTTGCCTTTGCCGCTCCGGTTTTCGGCAGTTTTGTTTTGGATATTTTTGTTTTAGCGGCCATCAAAACATATCCTTTATTTTGCGCTGTATCCAGCTTTTGGGCGGTTCGATGCGAACTGTACCCGCGTCCAAAACCATGCGCGGATGGTCGAATTTGTCCATGATGTGCTGGCTGTGCGTGGCGATGACGATGGTTGTACCCATGCGGTTAAGCTGGTCGAACAGGTTCATCAAACGCAGGCCGATCTCATCATCGAGGTTTCCTGTCGGTTCATCGGCCAAGAGCAGCTTGGGGCGGCCTATGACCGCTCGTGCAATCGCAACGCGCTGTTGCTGCCCGCCTGAAAGCGTTTGCGGCAGGGCGTTTTTGTAATCGCCAAGCCCGACCCATTCGAGCAATTCATTGACATTGTTGCGGATTTCCCTTTCGGGCTGGCCTAAAATCCGTAAGGGCAGGGCGACATTGTCAAAGGTCGAAAGATGCGGCAAAAGCCTGAATTCCTGAAAGACAACACCGATACGGCGGCGAATTCGCGCAAGTTTCTCCCGCTCCAGCGTGTTGATATTCTGATCGAACATCGTAATCAGGCCGCGTGTCGGCTTGCGTCCCAAAAACATCAGATTGAGAAGCGAGGTTTTTCCCGCGCCGCTCGGCCCTGTTAGGAAGTGAAAGCTGCCCGGCTCTAGAATGAAATTCACATCGCTGAGGATCTCAGGGCCGATACCGTAACGAAATCCGACATGTTCGAACTGGATCATGGCGCGGCACTCGTGGGTGTATCGGCGCTGTCGACTATATCGGCGCCGCCGGTGAGCGCGTTAGTGCGCAGGATATGCCGCTGGCGGTCAATGAGATATTGAATGCGCTGCGCCTTGAGATAGGCATTGGAGATTTTTAGCGCCGCGTTATAGGCCTTATCAAACAGGGCGTTATCAGCGAAAATCTTGGACACCACGCCGAGCGCCTTATTGCGGAAGGCCTCATTGCCGATAAATTCAATGCTTTTGATGGCGGACTCATAATCGCCTTTTTCGGCCTGAACTTCGGCGGCTTCGGCAAAGGCCTTATGGCGCAAAGCTTCATTGTCCATGCCAGAGGCCGTTTGCCACGCGCCCTCATTATCGCCCGCAAAGGCCTGCGCCATTGCGATATAGGTCAGGGCAATCGCAAAGGATGGCGGATGGTCAATTTTTGCCGCCGCCTCGTGCAACTGCGTGAAAATATCAGCCTGCGCGGATGGTTCAAGATTGAGATGCGCCAGTTCCATGCCGATGCCGCGAATGGTCATCGCCTTGGTGTCGGGATTGCCAATCTCAGGGATAACCGCAAGCGCCTGATCGATCATGCCCGCCGCGGCATAGGATTTCCCGATCTCGCGCAAGGTCTGGTCGCGCCAGTTATCCTGTTCGATCGTCTTGGCAGTGTTGTGCAGGTGTTCCAGCAGGCAAGCCGAATCCTCAACGCTGCAAATGGCGCTCTCTGGTTCGGTTTGAGCATAGGAGGCCGTTCCCGCCAGCGCGGGAATAAGACAAATCAGAAAGGCAATCGTCACGAAGGATGTTTTCATGGTATAGTTTTTGCGAGGTAAAACCTGTCTTGCTCAAGTGTTTTGTAATCATTATAAATACAGGATCGCGCCAGACAATAAAAGCCGTCTTGAAAAGGTATAACCAACTTTGATTCTAACTTGCCCGAATTGCACGACCCGATTTTTGCTTCCGGCTCTGACGCTTGCGCCTGACGGCCGCAAAGTGCGCTGTACGAATTGCTATGAGGTCTGGTTTCAACTGCCCGACCCTGAAGAGCTGCGCGCCCGTCCCGAAGACCAATCCGATAGCGGCGATGATATTCCCGAAGCCGTCAAGCCGCAAAGTCATAGCGCGCTTCCGGCGATTAAAGAGGATGATGAGGACGAAGGGCGCGGAAAGCTCTCCCGCCGCAAAATCGCGTTGCAATCGCTTTTGGTGTTTGCGGTTTTATTGGCAGCCAGCGGTGGCGGCCTGTTTGTTGCCAAGGATCAGCTTGTGAACCAATGGCCGCAAAGCGCCGCGCTTTATAATTTGGTCGGGATTGAATCGAAAATGCCCGGCGAGGGGCTGGTCTTTGATAAGCTTGAAGCCCATGCGGGCGCTGAGGGCGTGCGCGTATCGGGCATGATTATCAATCTGAGCCGTGTGAGCGTCGGTGTGCCGATGATCGAAGTGCAATTCCGCGCCTCCGGACAAGATGTCTTGAGCACCGCTTATATCCAAGCGCCTCTGCCGCGTGTCGAGGGTGAGGGCGTATTGCCGTTTGAAGCGGTGTTGCCTGACCATCACGGCGCTTCAGATTTATTGGTGCGCTTTACGCTGGGCGTGCGCGTGGGCATGACAGAGGCCGTGACAGAGGTGGTGACGGAAAGCGCTAGAATTGACGCAGAAGACGACGGAAATATTCCAGCTCCTCCCGCGAGCGAGATAGATCCCCTGAACGCTCCCGCAGAATCCGAAGAATCTCCTCCACCCGCTTCCGCTGCGCCTCATCAGGAATAGTCACATCCGAATCAGGATAAGGCGTTGTGCCGCGCCCGCCGCTGCGTCCACCTTGTAGCGGCCTGCCGAGCGGATCATATTGCCCCGGCGCTTGGCCGAAGCGCTGCCCGAACCCGCCAAAGCGCTCTTGCTGCTGGCCTGACATCATATCGCCGCCCGCCATTTGCTGAAGGCGCTGTTGCAGCTCTTGCTGCATTTCCTGTTGCGCTTGCGTGAGATATTCAATCGCCAGCTTTTGATGCGGCACGGATTCATCAGGGCGGTTTTTCTCCAACTGGTCGGAGGAATAGAGCATTTCGCGCTCGGCCAGCCCCATTTTTTCGGGGATTTTGCCAAGCATTCTATCGGTTTCCAGCATCAACTGGCCGAGAATATAGCGCATCGATTCTTGTTCGGTTCTGTTTTGCTCGGTGAGGACACCTGAAAAACGCTGCGCAGAGCCGCGCTCTCTCGAAGGCGGCGGGGGCAGGTTGTCCAGCCGCCAATGCATAAACAGCTCCAGATCGGGTGGGATAAGATTGCCGAAATCCTTGTTTTGAAAGCGTTTGAGCGTTTCGGCTTGCTCTTCGGTTTGTGTGAGCAGCGCCGTTTGCATGTCGATAAGCTGCTGCAACTCGCTGACGCTATCGGCCATAAACAGCATATCTTCGGGGATCGGCAGCGCCATATCTGGGTTGAGCAAATCAAGCATGGTTTGCAGCTTTGAGAGCATGCCTTGGGCGAGATCGTTATTGCCGTCGCGCATTTCATTTTCCATCTGCGTGAAGAAATCGGCCAGCTCTTCGGGGTTGAGCAGATCGCGCAAAATCTCAGGGGTGAGCAGCAATTCTTCACCCTCGGCAAAACGCTTTTGCAATTCTTTGCTGTATTCGGTGATGTAATTGTCCATCGCCTGACGCAATTCATTCATCAGCGCGGTGATTTGCTCATCGGGGATATCTTGGTTTTGCAGCGCGTTTTCGAGCCGCATTTGCGCAAATCTAAGATTTCTTGCGGCAATGCTCAAATTCCCGCCTTCGATCAAAAGCGCCGTATCCCATAACAGCGCCATAACCGAGCGGGTTTCTTTATAGTCGGGTGAAAGCTGGCGCGGGACAGCATAATAGAGCCGTGAAGCCGCAACGCGGATGGCCAGAAATGCGGTCATGTTATCTTCGAAATCTTGCGGGAAATCGAGCAACCGTTCCAGATCAGCATGGACGCTTGCGGCGGCGTGGATTGGCTCCCAAGCCAGTTGTTTGCGCAAGGAAACAAGTTGCCGCGCAACCGGATGTTTAAACTCACGCTCCGGCAAGACAAGCTCAAGCGGCGTGAGGGCGGTTTCCTGCCCGATATGGTCAATTGCGGTGATGGAGATCGTAACAGGCAGCCCCGCCCAGCTGTGATCGGTGAAATCAAGCACAGGGGCGATATTGGTGCTTTGCGCCGCTGCGCTCATCACCGAGCGGATAATCTCGACAGGCTCGCCAATCGGCTTGTCTTCGAGCGTAGGGGCGATATCCATGGTGATATGCAGGGTTTTAACGCCGTAATCATCATAGAGCGTCAGCGGGATTTGCAGTTGCGCATCGGTGAGGGTTTTGGGCTCGCGGTAGAGCGGCGCTTCGAGGTCAATTAGGGGGAGCGTTTCACTATCCACGCTATCCGGCAATTCCGTTAGTGTTTGCGCCTTATCGTTTTCATGGTCGCCGTGATCGTGCGGGTGCTCGTGCGAGTTTTCGTGTGGTTTTTCTGAATCCTCAGCATGGTCTGAATCCTCAGCGTCATGGGCTTCCAGCAATCGTTCGACCTCTGCCAAGGATTGCTTTTGCTTGAGCAGGTCTTCTTTTTCCTGCCCTGTGATTTCCTGCATCGTGATTTGCGGCGGCAAATCAGGAACAATCTCATAGGCAAAGCTGAAATGGCTGATAAAAAGCTGTTTGAGGTCAAGGCGGCTTTGTTGCGGCTCGTCTTGCGGTTTGCTCTCGTCAACTTCAAGCGTAAAGCGGTATTCAAAGCCTCTTTCATCAATACGCTCCAGGCGCGCCTTTTCGCCCTGAAAGGTGATATACGGATTGGTGAGCGCGCTATGCATGAGGATATGGACATCCGATCCGGTCGGGATGCTTTGCTTTTCACGGATATCGCCAATACCGCGCAGGACGTTTTGCGCCAGCCCTGTATATTCGGGCGGTGTAATGGTGACAATCACGGGGGGCAGATTGCTGCGCTTATCATACCAATCGACAGGGATCAGCCCTTCGAGAATGCGGCTTTGCCATTGATAGCCCGCCACCATATATCCCGCTGCAAAGATAATAACAGCCATCAAGCGCAGGCCGTAACGGTCGCGCCCCGCAAGAAAAACGCCCCAACGCACAAGCTTGATATTTTCCAGCGAGCGCGCCCGTCTTTTTTGTTCGGCCTCCCATAAGGCCAGTGTTTCGGGGTTTTCCGAGTGAATCGGGCTGTCTTCGGTTTCACTGAGCGGGCGGTGTAAAATACCGCTTTCGCGCTCAATGCGGCGGTCGATTTGCTTGCGGTTCGGAAAGCGCAGGCCTCGAAAATCGCGATAGAAAAACCAGATCAAGCCGCTGATATAGACAAAGAGCGCGAGATACAGCCCCGCCTTGTCAAATAGGCTTGGCACTTGCAGCATCCACAACCCGAAAAAGAACAAACTCCAGAAAAATACCCGCCATAGGGCTGTGGTCATTTGTTCGGCGCAAATCACGCCAAAGGCAAAAGCACGCTTCAGATGCAGCGATAAAGCCTTTGATGGTTTTAGATTATGGTGTGCGCCAGTGTGATGCATAATCAATAAGGTAGTGTTTTTAAGCTACTTTAGCCAGAGCGGAATTTCCTCACCCTTCATTATATCCGATAAACTCTGTCTTTGGCGAATAAGCGCAACCTTATCACCATCCACCATGATTTCGGCGGGCAAAGGACGGCTATTGTAATTCGAGGCCATCGAAAATCCGTAAGCCCCCGCAGAGTGAATGGCCGCAAATTCACCATCACGCATTTCGGGCAAAGCGCGGCTTTCCGCAAAAATATCACCGCTTTCGCAGATCGGGCCGACAATATCATAGGTTTTTTCAGGCCGTCCCAGATTGGTGAGCGGGGTGATCGCGTGGTAGGCCTCATAGAGAGTCGGGCGGATCAAATCATTCATCCCCGCATCAAGCACCAGAAAATCACGCTCGCCCGTTTCCTTGATATAGATGGTTTGGCTGAGCAATATTCCGGCGTTGCCGACCATATACCGCCCCGGCTCCATCTGGATGGCCGTATCAAGCGGCAGAACAATATCGCGCACCCAGTTGGCGTAATCCTCAAGATCAAGCAGCGGTTCATTGTTGTACTGGATCGGGAAGCCGCCGCCGATATCCAGCCGTTCAACCGTATAGCCCTCGGCGCGGAGCTTATGCACCATGGAGGATAATATCTCAAAGGCGGGCTTGAAAGCTTCGACCTTGGAAACCTGCGAGCCGATATGCATGGATAGCCCGACAGGGCGAACATGTTCCAGCGTTTCGGCGATTTTGTATATCTCCAGAATGCGCTCAGCGCTCAGCCCGAATTTATCACGTTTGCGCCCCGTTGAGATTTTATGATGCCCGCCGCCGCTGACATTCGGGTTCAGGCGGAACAGAATATCGGCGCGTTTGCCCATCTCTCCGGCGATTTTGTTCACATTGTAAAGTTCGGGAACGGACTCAATATTAAGCTGGAGAATATCGGCGTTTAAACAGGCGCGGATTTCATCGCTCATTTTCCCAAGGCTGGTCGAGATAATGTGCTCGCCTTTAAATCCAGCGGCTAAGCCCTTGGCCAGCTCGCCTTCTGAGATAATCTCCAGCCCGCTGCCGAGTGAGCGTAACAGGCTCAATATTGCGATATTGGTATTGGCTTTTGCGGCATAGCAGAGCAAAGGTTGGCGGTCTTCGGGCAGAGCTTTGCGCATTGCGTCTTTCAACGCATTATATTGCGTTCGGATATGAGATGCGCTGTAAACATAGCACGGCGTGCCGTATTCAGCGGCGATATCAGCCAAGGCCACGGAGTCGACATGCCATTGATTGTTGTGAATGTGAAAACCGGTCATGATGTTTACCAATATGTATCTTGTTTAGGGGAGGGGCTTTGATCTCTCAAATTTTCTGCTTATCCGAAAAATTTATTTCGGATCGTGGCGCGTATCAGGATAGGTTCTGGGGTGATTATCCCCGCCCTGAAGGCTAGAGGGTTTCACACCGCAACCCGTTACGGCGGCAATACAGATGACAGCAAGGCTGAGCGTCAAAAATTGTTTCATGGGAATAGGCTCTCCTGAATATTTACGTTTTCATGATTAAAACAAATTGCTGCAAATACAAAGGTGAATTTGGGTTTATTGCCGCGAATTTAGAGTTTTTTAATGCAAATGCGTGATATTCTCTAAACAGAAAAAGAGAATGTTAACGTCTTTCGGGTGATAATTAGAGAATGCAGCAAAAACAGGATTCGGCGGCTTTGGAGAGAATATCGCAGGATCAGCTTGACGCAATGGTGCGCTTGCATAACCGCTTTTTGGACGGGCGGCTTGGCGGGCGGCGCGCAACGCTGAAAAACACGGATATGACAGGCTTAACCCTGAAAGGACAAAATTTGCGTCAGGCAAATTTCTGGGGCTGCACGATGATTTCCATGGATCTCTCGGAAGCAAACTTTCAAGAAGCCACACTTTATGCCTGCGACTTGAGCAATGCCAATCTCGACAGGACAAAATTCATCAGAGCCGATTTGCGCGGGGCGCGAATTGAAAATGCTTCAATGGAGGGTGCTGATCTTGAAAAGGCCGATTTGCGTGTCGGCGGCATTACGGATGGGTTGAGTGGTTATGATTCTGGCCGCGCTGTGAATTTTCGCGGCGCTAATCTGAGCGGTGCGAAGCTTGCAGGCTCGATGGCTATTCACGCCGATTTTTCCGATGCGATTTTATCGGGCGCGAATATTGCGGGCGCGGATGTGAGCAACGCCATGTTTGAGGGCGCTGATTTATCTGATGCCGAGATTGGCGGCGCAAAATTTGCGGGTGCGAATTTACGTTCAGCGATTTTGACAGGGGTTGAACTTACTGACCTGAAAAACTCCAGTATCGATCTGAGTGAAGCGATCACAGATGAAAATATCGGGCGCTCGGTTGCCGACCTCGAAGAGTCGTTGGCCAACTTGATTGAAAAACACAGAATATGGGTTGAAAGTTCAGGGGTGAATGGTGGACAGCTTGATTTAAGCTATGTCGATATGCGTCAATTGAAATCACTCAAAGAGGAAAAACTTACGGCGATCAAGGCCGTCGGCGCAAAGTTTTTCGGTATGAATTTATATAAAGTGCAATTGCAAAGTGCGGTTTTGGATGGTGCAGATTTTCGGAATTGCGATCTGGAGCATGCCGATATAAGAGGCTCAAGCTTTAAAGCAGCGCAGTTCTCTCATGCCAAGATGCATGGCGTCAACGGAGGGGCGCTTATGTTCGGCGGAGGCAGCGCGACCAAGCGCTTCAGTCCGTGTGACTTTACTTATGCGCGGCTGCGTTATGCCGATTTATCGAGTGCGCAGTTTAAAGATGCAATTTTTCATGGGGCGGATTTATCCTATGCCGACCTTAGTGGTGCTGATTTGCGCGGCGCGGATTTTACAGGAGCGGTTTTGACAAGGGCTATTCTTGAAGGCGCACAAACCGACGGCGCTATTTTTGAACAAAGTGAAAGCAGGCCTGTCTTCCGAATGGGTGGGGTGAAATCAGATGAAGATTAGGTTTAACGTAAATTGGTTTCCATTTTGAAGATTTCTCCGCTTGGCATTACACAAACCCAACCAGTGTCACTTTCAATCCTAACATTTGTTCCGGAGTTTAAATCCTGAACAATAATGAATGTGCTTGTTAAGCCAATAGCACCTCTTGAAGGGTTTTGGGTATCGAAAGAAATTTCACGGCCGTCTTGCTTATTTTCGCAATTCCAGACGCCTTCCTCTGGCCAAGTTACTCTGGCGTCACAAGCTGCAACCAAAAATACGGCGGAAAGAAGCGCTGGAACCCTATTCATTGTTTTATCCTTAGGCTTTTTTATATGCTCTATAAATTATAGGCATTATCCGGATATGTCAATTTAGAGCTTTTCAGTCAACTCTGGCACAGCCTGGAACAAATCAGCGACCAGCCCGTAATCCGCCACAGAGAAAATCGGCGCATCGGCGTCTTTGTTAATCGCAACGATAACCTTGGAATCCTTCATGCCTGCCAAATGCTGGATCGCGCCGGAAATACCGATAGCGATATAAAGCTCTGGCGCAACGACTTTTCCTGTCTGGCCGACCTGATAATCATTCGGAACATAACCCGCATCGACCGCCGCGCGTGAAGCGCCAACCGCCGCGCCGAGCTTATCGGCCAGCGGTTCGATCAAGCGCTTGTAATCTTCGCCGGAGCCAACGCCGCGCCCGCCCGAAACAACGATTTTGGCCGAGCCAAGCTCTGGACGGTCGGATTTGGAGGCCTCAATGCTGATAAATTTTGTGCCGTTGAAACTTGCTTCAAAGCTGATTGTTTCTTGCGCCGCCGCGCCGCCGCCAATCTGCGCCGCATCAAACCCCGTGGTGCGGATGGTCAGAAGCTTGATTGCATCCGATGATTTCACCGTTGCCATCGCTTGCCCACCATAAATAGGCCGTTCGAAGGTATCGCCGCTCACGATAGCGCTAACTTCGGAGATTTGTTGCACATCAAGCAATGCTGCCGCGCGCGGAAGGATATTCTTCCCGAATGTCGAGGCGGGGGCGAGGATATGGCTGTAATTCTTACCGATCTGGGCAATCAGTGCGCCGAGATTTTCCGCCAAAGCATGCGCAAAAGCAGGGCTATCACAGCCTAAAACTTTGCTTACACCGTTTATTTGTGCGGCTTGGGCGCTCACAGCGCTACAATTTTCACCCGCCACAAGAACATGAATTTCGCCCCCAAGCTTTGAGGCCGCTGTCACAGTGTTGAGCGTGGAGGGTTTAAGCGCCGCATTGTCATGTTCGGCAATAACAAGAATAGCCATCAGATCACCTTCGCTTCGTTTTTGAGTTTATCAACCAGCGCTTCAACGCTTTCGACCTTGATTCCCCCTTGACGTTTCGGCGGGTCGGTCACCTTGACGATTTCAAGCCGTGTGCTGAGGTCTAGCCCCAATTCCTCTGGCGTGTGAACGGCCAAAGGCTTTTGCTTGGCCTTCATAATGTCGGGCAGCTTGGCATAGCGCGGCTCATTGAGGCGCAGATCCGTGGTGATAATGCCGGGCAGGTCGATTTCGAGCGTTTCCAGCCCGCCGTCAATCTCACGCGTGACGCTGGCGTTTGCGCCGTTAAGGTCGACCTTGGAGGCAAAGGTTGCTTGTGGCCAACCGAGTAGCGCGGCCAGCATTTGCCCTGTCTGGTTAAAATCGCCGTCAATGGCTTGTTTGCCCATGATAATCAGGTTTGGCTGCTCTTGATCGGTTATGGCTTTGAGGGCTTTGGCAATGCCCAAAGGCTCCGTCCGTGCATCGGTTTTTATCAATATGCCGCGATCCGCGCCAATCGCCATGGCTGTGCGGATTTGCTCCTGCGCCTTTTCGGGGCCGATACTGACCACGACAATCTCACTGGCTTTACCGGATTCTTTAAGGCGCACCGCCTCTTCAATGGCGATTTCATCAAACGGATTAACCGACATTTTGGCGTTGGCAATATCGACATCGCTTTGATCGGATTTGGCGCGGACTTTGACGTTGTAATCAACAACACGCTTGATAGGAACCAGTATTTTCAATGCTCTCTCCCCTTTTGAATATTGGGTATTTTATTGATTTTATGCGGCGACCGAGAATCAGCCTTGTGAGCTAAAGTATGCCAAAGCGAGGAGGGCAAGGGCAAGCCCTTGAAACATCACGCGGGCTTGCATCAGCTTGTTGCCGTATTGTTTGTTGAATTCGCCGCCCTTGGCCATTGAGAATAACCCGACGCCCAAAGCGCCCAAAACGGCGATACAGGCCAAAACCATTGCGATGATTGAAAAACTTGTCATGATGTTAAATTAGCCTCTATTTTTTGTTTGGCAATGATATTTTCACTATATTTTTCAAACCTATTACACTTTTTTGGCGGTGAGGAAATAATTGACCGCCAGATCATTCTCGCTGAGCTTAAATTCATCATTGAGCGGGCTATACACCAAGCCCTTTGTTCTGGTGGGCGCGAGGCCTGATATTCTGCAGCTTTTCGCGATTTCCGAAGGTTTTACAAATTTTTTCCACTGATGCGTTCCGGCGGGAACCCAGCGCAGCAGGTATTCCGCGGCAACAATCCCCAGCGCAAAGGATTTGGGTGTTCTGTTCAATGTGGAAAAGATGGCCAAGCCATTGGGTTTGCAGAGCTTTGCACAGAGCTGCACAAATTCATGTCTATCCACAACATGCTCGATAACCTCCAAGGCGAGGACAACATCAAATTGCTGATTTAGCGATTCCGCCGCGCCGTTGATATAGGTGATATTCAGATTTTGTTCTTGTGCGTGGGCTTGGGCGACCTCAATGGCGATAGGGTCGGCATCAATCCCCGTAATCTTGGCGTTTAGTCTTGCCAGTGGCTCACAAACAAGGCCGCCGCCGCAGCCGATATCAAGAATGGACAACCCGCCAAAGGGCTTGAGCGTTGAACCGTCCAGCCCGAAATGGGCGCAGATTTCATTGCGAATATAGCCCATACGGATGGGGTTGAGCTTGTGCAACGGCTTGAAGGGGCCATTTACATCCCACCAATGCGCTGCATCTTTTGAAAAAGCTTGAATTTCTTTTTGATCAACAGTATTGCTCATAGTCTATTTAAATACTGTTCCTTGATACGAAAGTCGAGTTGTAATTCATGGCCTTGATTGTGGCGAAATTTGGCGGGACGTCCGTTGCGGATGTCGAGCGGATTGAAAAAGCGGCGGCGAAGGTTGCCCGCGAAGTTCAGGCCGGTCACAAGGTTGTTGTTGTTGTCTCGGCGATGTCTGGCGTGACCAACAAGCTGGTTGATTATTGCACCTCCGTGAACCCGATGTATGATGTGCGGGAATATGATGTTGTGGTCTCCAGCGGGGAGCAGGTTACAGCGGGTTTGATGGCGCTGGCTCTGCAAAAGCATGGTGTTGTGGCGCGGTCTTGGCTGGGCTGGCAAATCCCGTTCAGAACGGACGGTACACACGGCAAGGCGCGGATTACCGATATCGACACGAATAAGATTATGGAGCGCCTGAACAAGGGCGAGGTCGCTGTTGTTCCCGGCTTTCAGGGCGTGTCGGAGCAAAACCGCATCACAACATTGGGGCGCGGCGGTTCTGATACCTCTGCAGTGGCGATGGCGGCGGCGCTGAAGGCTGATCGCTGCGATATCTATACCGATGTTGACGGGGTTTACACAACCGATCCGCGCATCGTGCCGAACGCCAAGAAAATCAAATTGATTGCCTATGAGGAAATGCTGGAGCTGGCCTCACTCGGCGCGAAGGTCTTGCAAACGCGCTCGGTCGAGATTGCTTATAAAATGGATGTCAATTTGCAGGTTCTATCCAGCTTTGAGGATCATATCGGCAGCGATCTGCCCGGAACACTAGTCACAGAAGAGGAAAATATCGTGGAACAAGAACTTGTCACCGGAATAGCCTTTACGCGGGATGAAGCCAAGGTTACAGCGCTTAAAGTGCCTGATATACCGGGGGTTGCGGCAAAGCTGTTCAGACCGCTGGCCGATGCAGCGATCAATGTTGATATGATCGTGCAGAATATTTCTGCAGACGGTAAAACAACGGATATGACATTCACCATTCCACGCGGTGATATTCAACGTGCTTTGGATGTTATCAAATCCAGCGGTCATTTTGACGATGTTGAATTCACAACGGCGACCAATGTGTCGAAAATTTCCGTTGTCGGGATCGGAATGCGCTCGCATGCCGGTGTGGCCAATACAATGTTCGAGACACTGGCCGATAAAGGGATCAATATTCAGGTTATCTCGACATCCGAGATCAAGGTCAGTGTTCTGATTTCCGAGGATTATACAGAGCTAGCCGTACGTTCCTTGCATGCGGCTTATGGTCTGGATGAAGAATAAAGGGCAAGCTCTTTTCTTTCTTGAATAAATTACCCTCTGGCCAAAACCCTATAAATCCAATATAAATGGAATATTATGGTTGATGCGCCCGAAAAATCAGCAGCAGAATTTCATACGGATATGCCGGTGGGAGAAATCCTGCGGCGTGGCCGTGAGCATTACGGTCAGTCCCTGGAGGATGTCGAGCGCAATTTGCGGATTCGCGCCATACAGCTTCACGCGCTGGAAACGGGCAATATTGAACAACTCCCTGGCAAGGCCTATGCGCTTGGCTTCGTGCGCTCATATTCCGAATATT
>JBKBPR010000002.1:0-580875 GCA_046293135.1 Alphaproteobacteria bacterium
AACACGCTTCATTAGCGGATTTTTCGCTTGGATTGATAGACGTCTCTTTATTCAAAATGTACATACAATCAAATCATTACCAAAATATCCAAATGGCATTTGTCTTGAACACAACCTTTAGAACAATCGCAATTTACAAATAGAATCCCCAAAAAATAGGTAACATTGGTAACAAAATTCTTGGCATGTCTAGGGTCAAATATTCGCTATAAAATTACCAAACGCGCTAATTTACAATTTCTCGTTTTGTATTGCCAGTGCATCACAAAAAACCGACTGGAAATCGAAAGCATTAGTTTCCAAACTATGAAAGCCTATAAAAGATTATGAAGCTTTTTGAAGGGGCTGTAACACCCTGATAAACAATCATTTTTTTGTGTACAGGGCATATAATTTTTCAGTAATACCTGGATACGACTTTCCAGTAATTAAGAAAAGGGATAATCATATGCCGATAACCAAATTAACCAAATCCAATATCGATAAAATACCATTTACAAAAACAGGGCAGGTTCTTTACCATGATGAAAATTTGAAAGGTTTTATGCTTCGCGTAGGCATGAATACAAAAACATATTGCGTTTATAACACTATTAACGGACGCAATAAGCAAATCACAATTGGTCGTCACGGTGTTTTTACACCTGAACAAGCAAGAAAAAGTGCGCAAGCCAAATTACTGCAAATGGCACAGGGGGTTGACCCTGACGAAGCGTTAAAAAAATCTGCTCATAGGCAAATAACACTGCTTGAAATAGTTGATGATTTTTTAGCAGTTCGTACGCAACTCAAACCCAACACCCAAAAAGATTATAAATATTTTATCCTGAAATATCTGCACGACTGGGCGAATAAACCTGCCGCAGATATCACAGAAAAAATGATCTTAGACCGCTATTTGTATATTGGAAAAAATTCCGGTCATGCGACAGCTAATAACGTAAGGCGATATCTTGGCTCACTCTTAAATTACGCCACATTAGCCCACAAGCTATTTGATCAAAACCCCGTATCAATTATCGCAAAAACACGTTCTACGTTTCCAGACAAACGAAAGACGAATGTAATCAATCCAAAAGACTTACCAATCTGGTGGCAAGCTGTAGAAGATCTAGAGGGTCATATTATGACTGACTATCTCAAACTAGTTTTGCTGACGGGTCTGAGAAGGTCTGAGGCGGCAAAGCTGAAATGGAGTGATATTGACTTTAACAATGAAACGCTCACCATATCTGAAACCAAAAACGGGCAATCTCTGAGCGTACCGATTGGGAAATATCTGCATAGTCTATTGCAAAAGCGCCGTGAGAAAGTTACGGGTGATTGGGTATTTCCAAGTTCATCAAAAACTGGGCATCTCTCTGAACCCAAAAAAGCCGCTAGAATAGTACGAAATGCTTGCGGTGTGGATTTCACAATACACGATCTTAGGCGCACGTATATGACGATTGCGGCCAGTTTGGATATATCTGTTTATGCTCTCAAACGGCTCGTAAACCACAAAACATCACATGATGTAACTGGCGGGTATATTGTGCTAGGAATAGAACAACTACGTGAGCCAGTTCAAAAAATTGAAAATTACATTTTGGAGAGTATTTATGACAGAAGAAAAAAATAATGATGAGGAAAGATTCATGGATGAATATGATATCCCTGATGAAGAAATGGCAGAGTTTAACAGCGTAAGTTTAATTGCATCACTTGAATCTATAAGAGTTTTTAATCAAAACACATATCAAACGCTTAAGAAAATTATAAAAGAAAAAAATTCAGAACAAATAAGTTCCTTCATCGAAGAAACTAAAGATCTCTATAAAAGAATGGAAAAAAAATACAGAGAAAATGCATTTGCGAGCCATGAATTACAAAAATGCTTAATAGAGCATTCCTCAGAAAAGAAAGATTACCTTGTCGATTTTTGTAATTTCTTAGCATTGTTTGTTGCTTGGGAAATAAGGCAAGATGATATCTGGCAAGGCTTCCATAGCATGCCTACTTACGAGCAGTCGGCAGAAATTGAGGCTTATAAGTACTATAAAAATAATAAAATTAGCGAAAATGATATGTTGTTAAAGAGATTAAAAAGCTCACCAGAAGCACTAAATAATCATGAAAAAAAAATTTTAAAAAGATTGCTTAAAAAGCTTACAAGGCATGAATTGGAAAAAAGGCGTCAAGATAAAGGATTAGAAGAACTTCGCATGTATTCAAAACCATCTGCTGGTGGCCTTATTGATGACATCAGCGCACAGAATAATAAATTGATTGAAGAATTATTTAGAATTCTTTCAGTGACTAAGATTACACAAGAAAATATGTCAGTGATAATATTGGACGCACTCGAAACATTTAATTGCAGTTATACTAAAAAGTATTCGCACAAAAAATATGATAATACGAACTGGAAAAATAAAATTCTTCCTACACAAAATACTATAAAACAAAGTTTAAAAGCCATAAAAAAGAAAATTGGTGAACTAAAAACCATCAAAGATTACGTGCCAAAAGTGAGTAACCTCTCCGATACAAAATAGATTTGTATGTTACTCAAAAAATCATGCAAGAACGCTCATACACATAAGTCACATGTATAACTTTGTTGCGTGCTCCGTTTATTCAAAAAAAGGAGCAAATAATGAGACTAATACCCGAACCAGACGCAGCCAATATTTTAGGCGTATCCATATCTTGGATGCAACGCTCACGCCATACAGGCGAGGGACCACCATACGTAAAAATCAAGCATGCCGTTCGTTATCGCGAAAGTGATATTGAAGCCTTTATTGAGGCGCGCATAAAAACCTCCACTTCTGATCAAGGGGGAAGCCATGCATAGTTATGAAGAAGCTAAAAAGCACTTAGAGGCATTAGATGATTTAGCGTGGGCATTCACATTTCAGACGTTTGATGATACTGGCGGCAACAACAAATCAATATGCCGAATTTTACACGGATCGCTCGAAGAGCATTGGCCAACACTTGTTGATTTGAATGAGCGCGGCGCAGGGATTTTTGTAACAGTCAATGAAACCGATCTAAAAGGTCGGTCAAAAGATAATATTGTCGATGTGCGCGCTTTATTTCTTGATGATGATGGCGGGGTGAAAGAGCCGCCAATCAAACCTCATATTCGCGTCAAAACATCACCAAACAAACAACACCTTTATTACTTAATCGATAGCAAGGAGTGGAAAAGCCATGAATAATAATTTTAAAAAATATGAAGAAACACAATCCAGATTTGTAGCCAGATATGGCGGTGATCCAAATGCAAAAGATATATCACGGGTCTTACGTCTTGCAGGAACATACAACATGAAAATACACAAAAATCCATTTTTGGTGACAGCTGAAGTCTGTAATGATGACTACTATCCTAGAGAAAAAATATTAGAACTTTTAGCTGAAGATGCTCCTCATAATCTTGAGGTAAATAAAGATGCTGAGCCGTTCGTCCTTCCTGATGCAATTATGGAGGGTGACAGGAACGACTACCTTTTCAGGTATGCCTGTAGTCTTCGTTCACAAGGTCTAAGCCGTGAACATATAGAAACTTATGTCGAACAGGCCAATGCAGAGCGCTGCGTATCACCATTAGACAAAAAAGAGGTGAAGAGCTTAACAGAAAGTGCCCTTAAATATCCAAGCGGAAAGAATTTTTACCCCTCTACAGATATGCGGAATGCAGAGCGATTTAGAGATGATTGGAAGGAGACCCTTCTTTTCTGCGCAGATGAAAAAGTCTGGTATATCTGGGATGGCACCTCATGGGTTAAAGATGAAACAAAACAGGTTTTGGAAAAAGCAAAAGTAACAGCAAAGAAATTAACGGAAGATGCACGGCTAAGAACTGATAAGGGAGCGGAAAAAGCCTCTAAATGGGCGCATGGGTCTCAATCAGCAACGCGTTTAAGTTCCATGATCAAATTGGCTGAGCCAGATATGGCCTGTAAGTCAGACAAGTTTAATCAAAATGATATGCAGCTAAATTTATTAAATTGTATTGTCGATTTAAAAACTGACGACATCATTGATCATGACCCCAAATTTTATCATTCATTAACCGCACCTATAACATTCGATCCAGATGCAGATTGCCCAAAATTCAAGGAGTTCTTAGACATCACTTTCCAAGGCAATGCGGAAATGATCGAATATGTACAGTGTATGATGGGTTACATACTTACAGGGGACACTTCAGAGCAATGCATATTTATTTTGCTCGGCGATGGCCGTAACGGAAAATCTTCTTTGGTCAATGTCATTATTGAACTTATGGGCCCTTATCATAAACGCGCAAACGCTGATACGTTTCTCAATATAAATAAATCGCCAATCCGAAGTGACTTAGCTCGATTAAAAGGAGCGCGTGTTATAACAGGATCAGAAGCAACGAATGATAAGTTCTGGGATGAAGCGCTGATTAAAGATATATCTGGCGGGGAAAAAGTTACAGCCAGATTATTGTACGAAAATGAAAGTGAGTTCTTACCTCGCTTCAAATTATTAATGGCAGTAAACAGCCTCCCCCAAATCAAAGGTATGGATGGTGGCATCTGGAGACGAATACGCATCTTACCATTTGATTTTGTTGTGCCCAAAGAGCAGGTAGACCCACAGCTGGGTAAAAAACTTAAAGACGAATTACCTGGCATTTTTAACTTTGCGCTTGAAGGGTTGCGAAAATGGAGAATGAACAGCCTCATCGAGCCGGAACTTATAACAAACCGTGTTGAAGAATTTCGTGGGCAGATGGACCGCATACAGGCATTTATTGACGAGAGGTGCGACACATGTGAGGGCAATAAACTTCCCGCAAAAGATTTATACTTGGCATATAAAGAATGGGCACTCGATAGTGGTTACCATCCACTAAACGCAAATAATTTCGGCCGACATATAAAAGCTAAGGGTTACGAATCCTCTAAAGGGCGTCATAACGGCATCATAAAGCAGATTTATTACAATCTGATCCTTAAAGATAATTTTGTAGATGATGAATGATGTTACCTATGTAACCAATTATTTGAAAAAATTTTTTGAATGTGGGTGAGATTTAATCCTACCCACATTTTAAACCGAATCATGTCCATCAAATAACAGATTTTGCATAATTTGATGTTACATAGGGCTATAGATTTAGAAAGAGTAGCTTGAGAATATATAAATGGCTGGGGTACCTGGATTCGAACCAGGGATGGCGGTACCAAAAACCGCTGCCTTACCGCTTGGCTATACCCCAATGCCTTTTGTGCGTGCCTTTACATTAAAGAGAAATGGTGCCGGCAGAGAGATTTGAACTCCCGACCTTTCGATTACAAATCGACTGCACTACCACTGTGCTAAACCGGCCCAAGGAAAAGCCAACAATTTTCATTCACCTTATTATAGCCTTATTACGGGCAAGGGCAAGATGATAACCCTTTGAAGTCTGTAGTCTTTCCAGCATCGACCTTTTAATTACAAATCGACTGCACTACCGCTGTGCTATGCCGGCAACTTCTCGTCAAACACGATGAAGAATTTGTGTTGTGCCAAAAAACCGAGCACTATTCAAGCGATTTTTGTGATTGAAAGTGAAAAACCCGCACAAGCTTTCTTGGTGAGTGCAGAATTTTCTGCTAAATTAATATATTGAGTGTATTTTTATTAAAGCACTGAGCGGGAGCAATCGAGCGTGGCCGGACAACAGGCAGAAAACACCCTTCATGAAAATGCCATTGGCTGGCTTATTCTGGCTGCGGTTATTGCTGTGCTGATCTGGCTGTTCTGGCATTATCACCACATAGAAGTTCGCAATATGGTGCGCTGGATTCGCTATGGCGAAATGTGGATGATCAGCCATGTCATTGAACTGCTTGAGTCATTGGGTGTTTTTGGCGAACAGGGATATATGATTACCTTTAACGGCCGCGAAATGCCGTGGAAAGACGGGTTTGAATTCACCCCCACCCCATCAAAAGAAGAGCTGACTTACCGCCATCTGGCTTATTTTGACAAGCTGGCGATGCAGCCCTTAAAAATTCCGTTTATGCTGATTTTGGGCGCTGGCGCGCTATGGGCGATGTTTAAAGGCCCGAACACCCAATATCGCAGAAAGCTTGACCTTGAGAGCCTTATTGAGCGTCAATCCCTTGTATTCCCTGTGATTGCCCCGTTTATCAAGTTCAACCCCTCTTCACAGCCGCCCAGGCCGCCCGGGACGCCAGTTCCGGCTGATCTTCCGCAATTTGCCGAAGCCTTGGGTCCTGAAGAATGGGTGGCCTATGAGGAAATTCCCGTGCCTGACGGTAAGCTTGATGAGGCCGCAGCCTACAAAGCATTTGTAAAGCAACTTGGCGGGCGCTGGAAAGGCCCTGCCGCGCTTGAACCATACAAACAGGTCTTGCTGGCTGCATTCTGCCTCAAAGCGGCACGCAAACGTAAGGAGGCCGATGAATTGCTTGGGCGCATTGCACAATGCTGGACACTCAAGGAAGGGCTGAATTTCAAGAAAGACAAAACATTGCTTAAAGAAGCCCGAAAAATTCTGGCCGATAAAAAGCTCAGCGGCGATGCGCTGGCAAAAATCAATCAACACGCTTATGTCACCACCGCCCTGCTCCGTGCTTTGACCTATGCCCGTGAAGAGGGTGGCGTTCTTGCGCCAGCACAATTTGTATGGTTACGCGGCTATGACCGCATTCTCTGGTATCCGCTCAATAACCTTGGACGACAAAGCTTTCACATGGAGGCCTTGGGCGCTATGTCCCATTATGTCGCCGAGAAGCGTACCTCTCGCCCTATTCCTGTGCCGAAAGTCGAAGGCGCTGTTGAAAGTATAAAATCTTATATCCAATCAACCAGAGTGCGCCCTATTCCTGCGCTGGATTATTCAAATTCCAAAAAACGGAGCGTTAAAAAGGCCGTTTAAATTTAAACCTGAAAAATCATAACCTATTGAAAGTAAAAAACTATGTTCGCAAGCTTAAAGAAATCCCAAGAAACTGCCAGAAACGCCAATGCCGTTGTCGTTGATGGGAAACTGATCTTATCCTTCCCTGAAGCCATCACACCGATTGTTTGGCAAATCGACTTACAAGACGCCAAGTCGTCTTCTTTCGAGGTCGTAGAGGATAAAGACAGCTTTGCGTTAACCACCAAAAAGCAGGGCGCACAGAAAAAAGACGTGATTGCGCCATTTGCACAAAAGCAAGACGCTGTGAACGCACTTATGGCAACCTCTTACGCTTTACAGGGCGCGCATGGGAAAATCAGCGGTTTGTCTGTGGCTGGATCGGATAATTCTGCTTCCAATGCGGCAAAACACGCTCCTGCGCAATCTTTTCCGCATGGCTATGCGCCTTTAATCATTGAAAAATCAAAGGGTGGGTTCGGAAAATGGCTGGTTGTCATTATCGCGCTCATCTTAATTATTGTGATGTTTTCAATGATGAACGCCATGCGACCAGGGGCGCCCGGATCCGTTGATAATGCAGCAGGTTTTGGCAATCGTGCGGGCGCTGGCGGCACACCCGCATCCGAAAGCTCAGGCGTTCCGGTTTCCGCAGATGATTTCTTGCGCTCACGATAGGTAATATTAGGGTCAATAAAGCACAAAAAACTTAGAGTAATTCATGGCACTGGATAAAAAATACGAACATAAGCATGAAGCCGTCCTTCGGGATGTGCGGCCGCTTATGACTCGTGTTGCCGCCTCAATGAGCCAACCGAATACATCCTCCACCATGTTTATTCTGGCGGCGGGGGCGATTTATCTGGTTGGCTGGGTGTCAACCTTTGCCGATGTTTTGATGATCTTTATGTTCCTTTATTTCCTCTGGCTACGCTCAATAGATCGTACCATAGCTTTCAAACTGCCGATGTCGGCGCAACGCCTGAAATATAAGGATAAAAACAACGAAGGCCCTGGCCGAAGCGGCAAGCCTGAAGGGGTTTTGTATGTCGGAAACACCAAAAACACCAACGAAGAAGTCTGGTTCACCGATTCCGATGCCAGAACGCATATTCTTTACCTTGGAACAACTGGTGCCGGTAAAACCGAAGGCTTGAAATCGCTCGTCACCAACGCGCTCACTTGGGGCTCGGGCTTCGTGTATGTTGACGGTAAAGCCGATACTGATCTTTGGTCATCGCTTTCGGCGCTTGTGCGGCGTTTCGGGCGTGATGATGATTTGCTCGTTTTGAACTATATGACGGGCAATTCGGCCATTCAGGCACCTTCCAATACGATGAACCCGTTCTCCAGCGGCTCGGCCTCCTATTTGACCAATATGCTTGTATCCTTGATGCCAGAAAGTCAGGGCGATAACGCGATGTGGTCAGAGCGGGCAATCTCGCTCGTCAGCGCGATCATGCCTGCATTATGCTGGAAGCGGGACAACCAAGATATCCCGCTCTCTGTAACAATCTTGCGTGACTCACTATCGCTGCCCGCTGTTATCCGCCTTGCCCGTGATGAGATTGTCCCTCGTGAGTTACGCTCTGGCTTAATCGGTTACCTCGATACGCTGCCCGGATTTAACAAGGATGCTTATGACGATCAAGGAAACGTCAAACCGCCCGATGGCAGCGGCCCACCGCCCGATACACAAACCGCCAGCCAGCAGCACGGCTATCTCGCTATGCAGTTTACGCGCTCCTTGCAATCTCTTGGTGATGATTATGGCTATATCTTTGACACACAAGCCGCCGATGTCGATATGGTCGATGTCGTTCTAAACCGCCGTATTCTGGTTGTATTGATTCCGGCGCTTGAGAAATCCTCGGACGAGATTGCCAATCTCGGTAAAATTGTTGCTGCTACAATTAAGGGAATGATGGGCTCAACGCTTGGCTCAACGGTTGAGGGCGAGTCCTCCAAGGTCATTGAGAACAAACCGACCAAATCCGCAACGCCGTTTATGACCGTCTTTGACGAGGTTGGTTACTATACCGCCCAAGGTATGGCGGTTATGGCTGCTCAGGCGCGATCACTCGGCTTTTGCCTTGTCTTCTCCGGTCAGGATTTACCGGCGATGAAAAAACGTGTCCGCGAGGAAGCGCAATCCATTACCGCGAACTGTAACATCAAGATTTTCGGTAAGCTCGAAGACCCGACCGAAACCAAGGAGTTCTTTGAAAAAACTGTCGGCCAAGCGATTGTAACCGAGGTTTCGGGCTTCCAAATGACGGGCGGTACCGAGTTCGGCTCATATTTTGACACACAACAAGCCAGCGTTCAGGTTCGTGCCCGCGCCTCCTATGAAGGTTTGCGCTCCTTTAAAGAAGGAGAAGCCATTGTGACCTTTGGTGAGGCTGTGACCGATTGCCAGATATTCTATTCCAACCCCGGCAGCGCCAAGGCGATGCGCGTGACGCGGTTTATTGCTCTACCGCCGCCTGATGAGGCTCTGATCAAGCATTCCGGTACGATCACCAAGCTCCGCGACTTAATGGTCAACAAAACATGGACGGCGGAACGCGCCGATGTCGCTATAGAAACACCGAAAGAGATCGAAGCCCTAAATATTGGTTTCACCGAAGTTGAAAAGAACGTCGAAACGCTTGTCGATGCGGGAATTGCCGCGCTTGTCCGCGTTCATATGTTGGAGCATTCGATTGATGATGTCCCAGCAGCCACAACAACAGGAACAGCCAGCGCTGGGGGCGGCGCTACGCCAGCTGCCCCCCCCCCAGTCAGCCCACTCGCCACAAAACCGCAATCACCGCTGGCAAACGTGCCGCCTGCTGCGCCTGCTGCACCGACATCACCGCCAACTGCCGCTCAATCCCAGTCCACGCCGCCTGTTGCAAGCTCACCAATCGGGCAAGTGATCGCCAATAGTCCGGCAACGCCTAAATCACCGCCAGCTGCGCCGCTGCAGCCTCCACAAACACCGACCTCAACAACAGCGATGACACCGCCAACGAGTTCTCCTCCAACCGTGCCCCCAACAGTAGAATCACCGCTGCCGCCACAAACACCTGCCGCATCGGCAACATCAGTGGTGACGACAACGCCCGAACCCAAAAAGCTTCCGCCGGAAATTGAAAATATCCTCAAATCTGCGGCGCAGGAAACACGCAGGGCGCTATTCCGTGATAAGGAAGATATTGATGCCGCTGAATAACCACAAAAAATCAAGCCCCAAACCACCTTCAAAGTCGTCCCAAAAATCAGGGCTAGCCGCAAAACTGGCTGATGAGTCGGGCAATGTTTTCATGTTTATTTTGATTGGAATTGTTCTATTTGCGGCAATCTCATTTGTGATGTCACGCAGCTTCCGTAGCGAGGGTACATCTAATCTTTCCGCGCGCCAGGCTGATCTGGCTGCAATTGATATTGTCACCTATGCCCAACGCATTGAGCGCGCGGTTAGTGCCATTCGCCGCAAGGATATCTCCGAAGGTGATATCAGCCTTGAGCATAATGGCGGCTTTATCAACGCCAATTGCAATGATGCGGCCGATCGCCGCTTTCCTGACTGTCAGGTTTTCCACCCGCAAGGCGGTAATATTTCGCCGCAAACACCGCCCCTGAACAGCAATGACGGTACAAACTGGCACTTTACTGGCGCAACCTGTATTGAGGGTGATGCCGTCACGGGCTGTGATTCAGACGGTCAGCGCAATGAAGATCTGATCGCCGTTCTACGCAATATCAATCAATCCGTGTGTACCGCTATAAATCGCCGTTTGGGCATTGACGGTATTCCGGTTGATGCGGGCGACGGGTTCTCAGCCACGCCCTTTACGGGAACATTCCCCGAAGACACTGAAATCGCGCTGGCTGGCGGGCCTTTCACCGCTGCTTGCTATCAAAATGGCGGCGCATTCCACTTCTACTCCATCCTGATCAAGCGCTGATAGGTTTGCCAAATACCTTGTTAAAGGGAAATTTTCTCAAATTCGGCTATACCATGTGGAGCGGGCTTGTCCGTAGCGCTTGAGATAGCCGCCCTCGACAAGTTCCCCCAAACGCAGCTTGATCGTGGAGCGCCTCCCGCGTGTTTGGCGCATAATCTCGCGCATTTGGATACGCTCGGCATTTTCAAACAGCCGTAAAATCTGCACGGAAAGCGCGGGAAGCCCCGTGATTTCTTTGCTCTCTGTTTTCATTCGTGCCTCAAGGCGGTTTTTTTGTTCGCTCAAACAGCGCAAGAAAAACAATATCCACGGCGTGAAATCGGCGCGGCCATCCGCAATATTTTTGTTTACTTCGGCCAGCGCATCGTAAAACCCTTGTGAGCGCTCGCTCATAATCCCATCAAGCGCGATATAGGGCGCGTAATTATAACCGCTTTTGAGGAGCAGAATATTCACCAAAAGCTTGGCGAGCTTGTCATTATCCTGCGCAAACGGGCTGATTTGCAACAAAATCGCATAAAACAGCGCAATCACCAATAACGGGTGAAACCGCGCATCTTGCAGCGATTTTTCCAGCCAAGCCAAAAGGTTTTCGGTCAAATCCGCAATATCATCAGGATCAGCCGTATCCAGAGCGCCGATCCACGTTTCGCCCTCTACGACATCAAAAGACATGTCCTCGGTTCTAAAAAATTGAGCCGCGCCCTGCGCCTCCGATTTCAACATGGCCTGCTGTACGTCTTTACGGGCGATTGACACGTACAGCTTTGCCAGAATATCGGTACTGAGGGTTTTGTCCTGTAACGGCTCCAAGACAGCCTTGAAATTTTGACCAAAATTGGCCACATCGCCGAGCAGGTTTAAAGCGGTTGTGTAATCCTCCAACGCATTCCAAGCACCCTTGAATTCATCAAGGGCGGCGATATCAACCAGCATCTCAGGCGTAATTTTTAGCGTTTGGACAGACAGCATAATGTCCAATTATAGCCATATAAGATTTTGTTTGTAAATAGATTTTTAAACTGCGCGACCAAAGCCCGCCAGCGCAAAAGGCCTTGTTACATCCGATCAGGCACGGCAATGCCCAACAGATTTAAAACCAGCTCCAATTGCCGCGCGGTCATATCACAAAGCATCAATCGGCTTGTACGTATCGCCGCATCAGGTTCGGACAAAATATGGCAATTCGAATAAAAGCTGCTGAAGGCCTGCGCCAGCCTGTACGCGTAATCACATAAAACATGCGGCGTATTGTTACGCAGCGCCAGATCAAAATGATCGGGAAACTCCGCCATCATCAGCGCGAGCGCTCTATCAGCCTCTTGAATGATGATTTTTGCCGCTACGCCGCCCTCACACTGGCTGTTTTCCTGCGCTTCAGATAACCCGACGCCTTGCGCCTCGGCCTTGCGCAGCAGCGATTTAATCCGCACCGCCTGATAAAGCAAATAAGGCCCTGTCTTGCCCTCGAAGGAGGTCATGCGGTCAAGATCAAAGACGTAATCGGCAATGCGGTTATTTTGCAAATCCGCAAATTTTATGGCGGCAATCGCCACTTTATGGGCGATATCTTCACGCTCTTCTAAACCGATTTCAGCGCTCAAATTGGCTTCATCCAAACGCTGACGAGCTTTTTCAACACCGTTTGCGATCAAATCTTCAAGCTTCATCACTCCGCCGGCACGGGTTTTAAACGGTTTTCCGTCTGTTCCGTTCATCGTGCCAAATCCGGCGTGAATAAGCTCCACAGCCTCCGCAGGGGCAATGCCGCCGAGCCGCGCGGCGCGGAATACCTGCTCAAAATGCAAGGATTGCCGCTGGTCAACGACATAAATCATCTTGGCCGGAGCGGGCGAATATTCCCGCATCCGATCCACAATCGTGGCCAGATCAGTCGTGCCGTACATCACCGCACCATCGCGCTTATAGAGGATCAGCGGTGGAATCTCCTTGCTATCACCCTCCAGAGCGACCGGAACAACCACCGCGCCATCATCTTCTTGTGCCAAGCCCTTGGCCTTGAGCGCCTCAACCATCGGCGCGATCAAATCATGAACGGAGGCCTCCCCCTTCCAGAGGTCGAAATGCACGCCCAGCGCATCAAAATTCGCCTTCATCCCCGCAATCGACACATCGATAAATTGCTGCCAGACCTTACGATAGGTCGGGTCGCCATCTTGCAGTTTTGCTGTGGCGGCGCGCGCGCGCTCCATCCGCGCTTCATCCTCCTTGCAGGCCTTTGAAGCTATCGGATAGATTTCCTCGAGATCATCCATGCTCAGCGGCTTATCAAGGATACCGCGGATTTCAAGCTCTGAGATAATCTGCCCCATCGGCGTGCCCCAATCCCCCATATGCACATCGCCCAAGGCTTTATAGCCCGCAAACAGATAGATGCGGCGCAAAGAGTCACCAATAATCGAAGCCCGCAAATGCCCGACATGCATAGGCTTGGCGATATTCGGCCCGCCGTAATCCAGAATAATCGTATCCTTTGGATAGGCCTGCGCCCCGAACCGCTCATCTTGCGCTTGCAGCGCCGTAAAATCGGCAATCGCCGCCTCAGTTAGATCAATATTGATAAATCCGGGGCCGGCAAGCTCAACCTTGGCAATATCAGCATCGTTCTTGAGCGCCTCAACGATAACACCAGCAAGTTCGCGCGGGTTTTTACCCGCCTTCTTCGCCGCGGCCATCGCGCCATTGCACTGGAACTGACACAAATCAGGGCGATCAGATACGCGCACAGCCCCTAGCTCGGCGGGCAGACCCTGCGCCTCAAATACTGCGCCGACGCGCTCTGATAAAATTTTGGCCAAAGATGTCATGAATTCAATCTCTTACTTATAACTCGTATTTCAGTGTTTATTCTTCAACTTCGCAATAAACAGAATATTACACTGAAACGAAAGAAAAATATTTTTTCGTATATAATTCGCATAAAAATTTTCGGCAGCTTGACAATACTCTGACAAATATTTAGTGATTATATAAATAATAATAATTTAGTCAGGGATCTTTTTACATGGGAATTTCACTCCGCAATACTATATTTGCATCTGTTGCTGGTTCAGCAATTACACTCGCTGCGTCTGCTGCACTGGCCAATGATAACGATCAAGCTTACAAAAAACTAGATAACGATATCATCACAACAAATACGCAGATCGACCAACAAGCCCTTTTAATTGAAAATGTTATTAATAGAATAAGCCAAACCCATTTTTTAGCGCCAAATGAAGACGATCTTCGTGCAGGCATATACAGACACTTTCTGAGCCAATTATCAGATCCCGCTATTACAAACACACCCCCATCAATTGCCGCGGCAAATGCCTTAAATGCTATTTTGGACAATTTAGATCCCCATTCAGGCTTTCTATCTGCGGATGAACTTAGAGCGATGAGAGAGAGCACAAACTCTACGTTTGAAGGTATTGGTGTTCGTGTTACATTGGATTACACGCCCGATGATAATACACTGCAAGATACGGATAATCCCCCCACATTACAGAGAGGATTGCTGATAGAGGGCGTAATCTCAGATGACGCCCCTGCTGCAATTGCAGGTCTGCAAGCGGATGATCTTATCACGCATGTTGGTAATACCGCTTTGGCAGGTAAAACAACCGATGAAGCAACTTCCCTTATACGTGGGCCGATTAACACGTCTGTAACCCTTACAATTGAGCGTAGTGGTGAGGCAAATCCGCTGGAAATTGACGTCACACGCGGCAATGTCAGAATCTCTCCGGTCATTTTTGAATTGGTTGATAATACAACAGGTCATATCCGAGTCAGAACTTTTAACGAGCAAACCGATTATTTCGTCGATCAAGCCATTCGTACTTTGACAAGCCAAGGCGCCACTGAATTTATTCTCGATTTAAGATTCAATCCGGGCGGACTTTTGCCACAAGCTGATGAAATGATTGAGAACTTTATTAGCGGTGACCCCCGTTTACTCGAAATCTGGCAAGAACAAAGTAACCTACGTGTTCAAATGGCGACAGAACAAAACAGAAATAGAGAGCCAGGGCAGCCCTTTATTTGGCTACGGGATGTTGTTTTGCCACCGCTTTCGCCTGAAGATCAGGCTGTTATAGACAATAATATTACAATCTCAATACGCGATAACTCAGGAAAATACCCTCAATACTTTGTCACCCCTGATCAAGAGACAGATGCACCGCTTGTCGTCTTGCTGAATGGTTATTCTGCCTCCGCTTCGGAAATAGTCGCGGGCGCTTTACAAGATCACGGGCGCGCGGTAGTTATTGGAACGCAAAGCTACGGCAAAGGCTCCGTGCAGACGGTTATGCCACTTTTGGACAGCAATCGTGGGCTAGCAGGGGCACTAAGATTAACGACCAGTCTTTATTATGTTGGCCGCGGCGAAGGTCATAGTATTCAAGGTGTCGGGATAACCCCCGATATTCGTTTGTCCGATGCATTTGAATATGTAGCCCGCCGACAAAGTGGAGAGGCCGACCTAGACGGCTCTATCTCTGCGCCCACAGACTCAAATTTGACGACAGAGAGCCATTCCGAATGCGTTCCAATCGACAATACTGCCGCAAGCATTAATAATCCTGAAGTTGAATGCGCGCTGGCCTATTTCCGCGGCGGGCAAACCGATAATGTGCGGATTGTGCCGCTTATAAACGATCCCGCGCCAGCGCCAGCGCCAGCGCTAGGCTTCGAACCGAAATAAGTTCGTCTATCGACCAATAATAGCCAAAAAAAATCCCCGCCAAGTACGGGGATTTTGCTTTCAATAGACGGCTATTTTTTTAAGCATCGACATTCCGCACTTTCAAGGCGTTATCCTGAATGAACTCGCGGCGCGGCTCGACAACATCGCCCATCAGCGTCGAGAACACCTCATCAGCCTTGATCGCATCGGCAACCCGCACCTGCAACAACGTCCGCACATTGGGGTCAAGCGTCGTTTCCCAAAGCTGTTCAGGGTTCATTTCCCCCAAACCTTTATAGCGGGAGATCGCAAGCCCCTTGCGGCCATATTCCTGCACGCGGTCATAAAGCGCCGCAGGGCCGTTGATTTTCGCCACCAATTCATCACCCGACTTGAGCACCACAGGATGCTCGAACACCTCCTTCAGCCAAGCATAAGAATTGTGCAAGCGCCGCGCATCTGGGGAGCGGATACGATCAATCGACACCCGCACGCGCTCGGTAATACCGCGCACAGTCCGCTCGAACACATAACCGCCGACGGCCGTAAAATCACCCTTCCAGCCCTTTTCATTGCGCGAGGCAATATTATCAAGGCGCTGCGCCACCTGTTTGGCGAAATCCTGCCCCTTACCCGCATCATCGAAAATTACATCGCTCAAACCGCCCGCAATCGCAAGCTGTTCGACAATCCGGCGATTGCCCGATTTTTGTTGCAAGGCATTGATCGAGTTACGGATTTTCCGTGATTGCACAAGCACATCGCGCAAATCATTGCCGACACGTTTCGAGCCATCATGCTCAACCAGCGAGAGATCGGGCAGCGAAACATCAATCAGATATTCTTCCAATGAGCGTTCGTCTTTCAGATACATCTCCGCCGATTTACCGCGCTTTACCTTAAAGAGCGGCGGCTGGGCGATATAAAGATAACCGCGCTCAATCACCTCGGGCATATAGCGGAAAAAGAAGGTCAGCAACAAAGTCCGAATATGCGCGCCGTCCACATCAGCATCGGTCATGATGATAATTTTGTGATAGCGCGCCTTTTCGATATTGAATTCATCAGGGCCAATCGAAGTTCCGAGCGCTGTAATCAGCGTTCCGACCTGCTCCGAGCCCAGCATTTTGTCAAAACGCGCACGCTCGACATTCAAAATTTTACCGCGCAGCGGCAAGATGGCCTGATTGTGACGATCCCGCGCCTGCTTGGCCGAACCACCCGCCGAGTCTCCCTCAACGATAAACAATTCGGAAATCGCGGGGTCTTTCGACTGGCAATCGGCCAATTTTCCGGGGAGGTTGGACACATCCATAATCCCCTTGCGGCGTGTCAGTTCACGCGCTCTCCGCGCGGCTTCACGGGCGCTGGCGGCCTCGATAATCTTGGAGACAATCTCCTTCCCCTGCGCCGGATGCTCTTCAAGCCATGTCCCGAAATGCTCGGCCACCGCCGCCTCAACGACAGGGCGCACCTCGGAAGACACAAGCTTATCCTTGGTCTGGGAGGAGAATTTCGGGTCAGGAACTTTCACCGAAAGCACACAAGTCAAACCCTCGCGCATATCATCGCCCGTCAGCTTGACCTTTTCCTTTTTGAGCAAGCCGCGCTCATCACAATATTTCGTAATCGCACGCGTCAGCGCGGCGCGGAAACCCGCCAAATGCGTTCCGCCGTCACGCTGCGGGATATTGTTGGTAAAGCACAGCATCGTTTCGTGATAGGCATCCGTCCATTCCATCGCCACATCAACCGTGATTCCCGCCTTTTCATCAAAGACAGACATGCTCACAGGCGGTGTGAATAGCGTTTTTTTCGAACGGTCAAGATAAGCCACAAAGCTTTCAATACCGCCCTCAAAATGCAGATGGGTCTGCTGGTGCTCTTCAGGGTTTTCAGAGCGCAAATCCTGCAAATAGATATTCACGCCCGAATTGAGGAAGGCCAGCTCCCGCAAACGGTTTTCAAGCGTTTTGTAATCAAAATCCGTCATTGTGAAGGTTTCGGCGGAGGGTAGGAAGGTAATCTCCGTTCCGTTGCGCTCGCCCGCTTCGAGGTCGCGGACAGGCTTCAGATCGGCGAGCGCCTCACCATGCTTGAAGCGCATCGTCCATTCCTTGCCCTGACGGCGGATTTTCATGTCGAGATATTCCGAAAGCGCGTTCACCACCGACACACCAACGCCGTGCAAACCGCCGGAAACCTTATATGAATTCTGATCGAATTTTCCGCCCGCGTGAAGCTGAGTCATAATCACCTGCGCGGCGGAGACCTTTTCCTCCGCATGTTCATCAACCGGAATCCCGCGCCCATTATCGCGAACGCTACAAGAGCCGTCAGGATTGAGAATCACATCAATGCGGTCACAATGCCCCGCCAGCGATTCGTCGATTGCGTTATCAACGACCTCATACACCATGTGGTGCAAGCCGGTTCCGTCATCGGTATCGCCAATATACATACCGGGGCGTTTCCGCACCGCGTCCAAGCCGCGCAAAACCTTAATCGAATCGGCGCCGTATTCGTTTTCATCAACCATATTTCTCTCAATCTTTGCAGAATTTTCGGCCATTGTAGCCCTATCCTTTTTTATAAACGCTTCGTTTTTCTAGCGTTGGCTTATGTTTTCTAGTTCATATTTTTCGTGCAATTTATACGCCGTAGCGAAGTTATTGTAACTCCTTCAAATTCCGCAGTTTTTACGCGCTAAAATACCTGATTTTTATAGCATAGCCCACCATCAAAGCCTAGCAGATTCAAGCCTTTTTTAACGCTTTTCACAGCTAATTTTCCTGCGGTTTTCCGCGGCCTTCGGGGGTGTTTTCAAACATCAATCAATATGAGGATAGCGCCGGAGATAGCGATAAATTTTAAAAATAACGATTGGCAGCGGCAAAGCCTTGATTTACAACGGCAATATGAAGCCTGAAAACACCGCCACAAACACCGCAACATCAACACGCTCAACACGCTATGAGCAAAACGTGCTCGCGCTGATCCGTGCGCATTTCAGGGCGCTGGAGGGGTATGTCTCGGCGGGAATGCAAGAAGCCAAAAGCGCTGAAAAGCTGTTTTTGAATGCCAATGAGAACCCGTTTGAACTGCCGCGGCTTGAGGGGCTAAACCGCTACCCGCCACCGCAATCGGCTGAACTGACCGCAGCAATGGCCGCATTTTATGGCGTAAGCCCTGAGGGCATAACCATCACGCGCGGCGCGGATGAGGGGATTGCGATGCTGTTCCGGCTGTTTTGCGAGCCGCATCACGATGATATCCTTATCAACCCGCCGACCTTCGGGGTGTATCGGGTTTACGGCAATGCCATGCCCGCGCGGCGCATCATTGAAACGCCGCTGACACAAACGGGCGGGACGTTCCATCTTGATTGCGCGGCGATTGAAACCGCGCTCAACCAGCCCGATCAACGCATCAAGCTGATTTTCCTGACCAATCCAAATAATCCGACAGGAACGCTATTCCCGCGCAGTGATATTCTGGAGATTATCCGCATGAGCGCGGGCAAGGCGATTGTGGTGCTTGACGAAACCTATGCTGAATTTGCGCCCGAATGCTCACTGACCGCCGATCTGGATAAGGACGGGTTCGAGCATGTGATTATCCTGCGGACGCTATCGAAATCCTTCTCGCTCGCCGGAATGCGGGTCGGGGCGATTCTGACGGGCGCGGCCGCGCTCACCCATATCTTGCAAACCAAGGTGATGGAGATTTACCCGATCCCGACCGCCAGCATCAAAGCCGCGCTGCACGTGCTCTCCAGCGATATTCGCGCGCAGGCCTTGGAGAATATTCAAACGCTGATCACTGAGCGCAAAAACATGGAAGCGTTTTTAGCCACGCTCGAAAACGTGCGGGCAGTCTATCCTTCAGCGGTGAATTTCCTGCTGATCGAGATGGCACGTGCGGCGGAGTTCATCCAATTCGCCAAGGCGCAAAACGTGATTATCCGTGACTTTTCCGCCGCGCCCGATACCAAGGATTGCATCCGCCTGTCGATTGGCACGCCGGAGCAAAACCGGATTGTTATGCGGCTGTTTGAAGAATTTTATAGCGCTTCTTGAATTCAGCCTTAAATTTTTCTTTAAATCTTGACCCCAGAGTTTCGCCCCACTCGCCCCACTCTCCAGCCTTAAGTGGGGCGAAAGGTTTCTCTTATATTTCAGTGAGTTGCGGGCGTTTCGTCCCACTCGCCCCACTCGCCCCACTTGTTTTTGGCGGCAGGGAAAACACGCTGCTTTTTTCAACGGTAAAGAACTGCGCCGGAACGCATTGCGCGGGTGAAACGTGCAAATCGCTAAAGAGCGCCTCATCCGTCCCCGTGAGCCAGACCTGCCCGCCGATATCGCGCAACAGATCATAGAGCGCGGCGCGGCGATTTTCATCCAGATGCGCCGCAACCTCATCAAGCAGCAAAATCGGCGCTGCCCCGCGCTCCGCCGCGACAAGCCGCGCATGCGCCAGCACAATCCCGATCAACAGCGCCTTTTGCTCCCCCGTTGAACATTGCGCCGCCTGCATATTCTTTTCAGCCATTTTCACCAGCAAATCACTTTTATGCGGCCCCGTCGCCGCCCCGCCCGTCAACATATCAACCCCGCGCGAACTGGCGAGTTGATAGCGGAACATGTCTTCGACCTCCAAAGCCGGCGCAGAGCCGAGCAACTCCTCAATCGTGCCGTGAGCGCGCAGCTGCGCCAGCGGAAAATGCGTGTGGTCTTCGGCAATGCAAACCCGCTGCAACCGCTCGACAAAATCCAGCCGCGCCGCCGCCAGCGCAACGCCCGCCTCGGCGATTTGCCCCTCCAGCGCATCAAGCCAATGCGGATCAGTACGGCCAGAGCCACGATCATATCCACCACGGTCACGATCACTGCGCAGCAATTTCGAGCGCTGCGCCAGAGCGTTCTCATAACGGCTCACCCGCGCCGAATGCAGCGGGTCAAAGGCAAACACCAAACGGTCGAGAAAGCGCCGCCGCTCACGGCTTGAATCAATGAAAAGCCTGTCCATCTGGGGCGTCAGCCAGATACAGGCGAGATAATCGGCCAGCGCATTTTGTGATTTCACAGTAACGCCGTTGATACGCACCACGCGTTTTTCGGTTACAGGTTCAAGCCCGCAACCGATTTTTGTGACATCGCCCAGCGCGTTCGGCTCGGCAATATCGCCCGCCACCGCCCACGGCGTTGCGCCCTGCCGCCTTTGCATATCGGGAAGTTTTGCCCCGCGCAAACCGCGCCCGGGGGTCAGCATGGAAACCGCCTCCAGAATATTGGTTTTGCCCGCCCCGTTTGCCCCCGTCAGCACAACCAGCCCCGCGGAGATATCCTCCAGCCGCAAGGACTCGTAGCACCGAAAATTCGAGAGTTTCAAAGTTTGAACAAAGGCCATGGATTTATCTTATCTCCCCGTTTTGCTGCGGTCACGGAGTATTTTTATTTTTGAAATTACATGCACAAGGCGCGTGATGACGCACTCCTTGTACTGTCATCCCGAGCATAGTCGAGGAGTCTCATAAATTTATTTCGAGATTCCTCCACGCGCGGCTTTGGCCGCTTGGTCGGAATGACTGGAGTATTGGTTTAGGCGCAATTCGCCCCTGAACCAAACCAATATATGATTTAATTCCTAATATGTCAAGCTATATTGAAATAGCGTTCAAGCCATATCAACGCTTGGAGCTATATTACGGGCTTGGCGATTTGCCAGAGCCTTCGCGGCATAGCTAGGGCTGAAATATGCAATCGCTTCGGCAAAGAGTGCAATGACATGATCGGAATAATCACCCGATGGCGGTTCATGCTGCACAATATCATACGCAGCGCGGTATGCCCGCATGAAGTATGGCTCCAGCGAATACCGATCAATAATAGCAGCAATACGTTCAACCGCGCGCCTATTGGCCGCAATCACAATTTCCCCCGGATTTTCTTCTTCAAGCAATTCGGGATATTGCATCATTAAGGCAGTGGCATGGCCGTAAATAGAGTCATTTATAGCTTGTAACGGATATTCCAAATTTTGCGAGAGAGCCACCAAAACAGGGGCAATGGAGCGCGCCAGAATATGCTCCTTAAACGTCACATCAAAAACAGCTGGATCAACAGTTTTTTGAAATGCCAACATCGGCATCATATCGCAATAGCTCTCGATTTCAACAAAGCGTTCAGGCTGAAACGCGCTTGGGAGCTCTATGTCGAAATGTGTCATTTCATGGGCAAGTATCAGCGCTTTGAACAGGCGCGCATCGCCCCGCGCACTTTCAATGCAGCGTAGCGGCAATGTTGTCAGATCAGACATCTCATTGCGGTAGGAACCTGCCCTTGTATCTTCAAGAATAACAAATTGCGGTTCGGCAGAATTGGCGTTTTGCTGGTATTTATAAGGGATAATTGCACAAGCCGGCATATAGGATGAAAAAAACTTCGAAGCTATGTTGGCGCCATTATGATGTACAAAGTCCAAAAAGCCTTTCAGGTTGTGCTCATAAACGCGGATCGGGGTCTAGATAGCGTTTTGATAGACATCGGGGCGATATCCCAGCTCCGCAAAAACCTCTTCGGTGCTGCGCGAAGCTTGCTCACGGGAGTAAAATACCGAAAATACAGCCGCGGCGGCCTTTAATACGATCATACCTTTAGGGCTTGTGGAAAGACCATAAGCCTTGCGGTAAAAATAATCATGTAGTGTTCCGCTTTTTTTCATGGAGAGAAACTACATGATTTATTACATTATGTAAACAAAAAACCATGGATTTATAGAATAAAACCAGCGAAGCGTACCCATGCCTGCTGCAAGAACTGCGCGTTTTGCTTCTATACCCGCAGCGGCATCAGGACGTATAAGGCGCTTAGATCGCTATTGTCCTGAATGATTGTCGGGCTGGCGGCATCGGCCAATGTCAGGCGGCAGCCTTCACCGGAAATCTGCGAGGTAATATCAAGCAGATATTTCGCGTTAAAGCCGATCTCGATATCGGTATCGCCGTTGACTTCCATTTGCTCGGTCGCGCTGCCCGCTTCGGCAGAGCTGGCGGAAATGGTCATCTGCTTGCCCTGAAGCGCGATTTTCACAGCGCGGGACTTGCCGTCCGAAATGGTCGAAACGCGGTCAATCGCGCCCGTGAACATTTTCGGATCGCATTCAACGATCTTGTCATTGCCCTTGGGAATAACGCGCTCGTAATCCGGAAACTTCCCGTCAATCAGCTTGGAGGTCAGAACGATATGATCGAACTCGAAGCGGATTTTGCTTTCGGACAGGCTGATCTTGATTGTATCGGCGGCATCATCGGACAGCTTGCGCAACTCCTGAATCGCCTTACGCGGAACGATAATCCCCGGCATTGCGGTTGCGCCCTCAGGGAGCGGCATTTCAAATCGTGCCAAACGGTGACCGTCAGTCGCCACCGCGCGCAAAACCTTCACGCCCTCCTGATCGGCTTCGTGGAGGTAAATGCCGTTGAGGTAATAACGGGTTTCTTCCGTGCTCATCGCAAAGCGCGTGCGGTCGATCAAAGCCCGCAGTGAGGCGGCCGGGATGGCAAAGCTCTGCGGCAATTCACCCGCACCGATGGCCGGAAAATCCGCCACAGGCAAACAGCTCAGCTTAAATTGCGAACGTCCCGCACGGACAGTAATTTGCGTGCCTTCCTTGTTCAGCTCGATTTCAACTTCCGAACCGTCAGGGAATTTCCGCACGATGTCATGGAGCGTGTGCGCGGGCGCTGTGATCGCTCCCGCCGTTGCAACATTCGCCGCAACCGATTCGTTGATCTCCAGATCCATATCCGTGGCGGTCATGGAGAGAACGCCGTCCTCCCCGCGCATCAGAACATTGGACAAAATAGGAATGGTATTGCGGCGCTCAACAACGCTCTGGATATGGTTTAAGGCTCTTAAAAGGGCGGCTCTGTCGATACTCAGCTTCATGGCGAAATCCTGCTCGTACTAATCAAAAAATTAACAAATCTGTTTCAATGAGAATCAGAGATTAGCAATCCGCAGCGCGTAAGAAAAGCCCTAAAATCAAGCAGCGCGGGCAGTTTGCACAGAAATATCAATCTGCGCCCAGAGTTTTGCGAAAAGCGTTGTTTCATAAGCGCTCAACGCCCGCAAACGCTCGGTATCCGCGCCGCATTGCCCGAACATTTCAGCCAGATGCCCGTCCTCTTCCGCGATCAGAGATTTAAGCGAAAGCTGATAGCCCGAATTTTCCAGCGCCTTTTGATAAATGTTATACAGCCAACACGCCCGCAATTCGATAATCAGCGATACCCAGTAATAGGCGGCCTCATCCCCGACCTCTTTGGAAATCCCTGCATCCATGCGGCCAAAATACATCAGCGCGGGAACGCGGGCCGTTGTATTGTCCTCCGTCCAGCCGTCCAGCGCCTTACCCGCCGCACGTTCGGCCTGCCGCTTGAAGAAATAAGCGTGACGTGCCTCTTCGGCCAGATGTTTGAGCGTGTCTTCGGTCAAGGTTTCGCTCTTATGCATTTGTGAGACCATAATCTTACGGCTGCCCATATGTTCGAGCATCGAGAGCATATTCATGAATTTCGCATGAGTCATACGATCATCGATAATCCGCTCCAGATAAGACTGAACGGGCGCTTCGAAAGGCTTATTCGCCTCCAGCATTCCTGATATAATCAAGGGATCTTGTGATTGTGTCATAGATACGCTCCAATTCGTCTGATGTGATGCAATATGGCGGCAATATATACACCGTATTGCCCAATGGACGCAAGAGAACGTCCTGAGAAAGATAAAATTCATAAAGCTTCGGGGCGATATTCGAGAGATAGCCCGCCCCCGCCGCAACGTGAATATCAAAGGCCATGATCGTGCCGCAGCGGCGCAAATTCGTGACCTCCTCGCGCTCTGATAAACGCGCCATAAGCTTGGTATGCCAATCGCCGATAGAGGCAATCCGCCCCATCACCGGCTCGTCATCCCAAATCTCAAGCGCCGCCAGCGCCGCGCTACAGGCCAGCGCATTGCCGGTATAAGAGGATGAATGAAAGAAGGTCTTGGCGCGGTCTTTGGAATAAAACGCCTTGTAAATATCCTCGCTGCACAGCGTGACGGCCAGCGGCAAATAGCCGCCGGTCAAGCCTTTGGAGAGGCATAAAATATCGGGCGTGATGCCCGCCTGCTCACACGCAAAGCGCGACCCTGTGCGGCCAAACCCCGTCATGACCTCATCGGCGATAAAGAACACGCCGTAATCGACACAAAGCTGATGGATTGCGCGCAATATGGCGGGGGAATACATCAACATCCCGCCCGCGCCCAAAACCAGCGGCTCACAGATAAAGGCGGCAATATCGCGCCCGTCTTTATCGAATATTTTGCGCAAGGCTTGCAGCGTGTTTTGCCCGTCGCCTTCGGGGAACGGCACATGCTGGACATCAAATAAAAACGGATCGTAAGCGGCATTGTAAACCGAGCGTGACCCCGCCGCCATCGTGCCGAATGTATCGCCGTGATAGCCATGCTCCAGCGCGATAATTTTCCTGCGCGCGCGTCCCGCATTGTGCCAATACCCGACCGCCATTTTCAGCGCGACCTCGACGGAGGTTGAGCCGCTATCGGAGAAAAATACACGGCTCAAACTATCGCCCGTGATTGCAATCAGCTTTTCGGCGAGTTTCTCGGCGGGGGCATGGGTGAAGCCTGCGAAAATCACCTGATCGAGTTTTTGCGCCTGCGCCCGTACCGCCTCAACGATTTTCGGGTGGCAATGACCATGCGTGTTGATCCACCAGCTCGAAATCCCGTCGAGAATGCGGCGGTCATTTTGCGCGTGGATATAAACGCCCGCCGCGCCTGTGACCATGATGCTCTCAGGGAACAGCGCGTGCTGCGTAAACGGATGCCAAATGGGGGAGGAGGGGGAATTGCTCATGGGGGTTTGGTTTTGCTTGGGTTTTAAAATCTAAAATCGCGTCGATCACTCAAAATCGCTCAAGCGGAAGTTGCGCTCAAACGTGGTTTGCAGGCTTTGGGCATCGAGCGTCTCAAGGAGCGGAATATGCCCCAAAACTTTTTCATCCGCATATTCGGCAATCGTGCGGATATTATCGTCATTGTTCTCGCCAATGAAAATCAGCCCCAGAATATCAATCTCGCGCGTCCACAGCGCCTCGATAGAGAGCAGCGTGTGATTGATCGTGCCAAGACCCGTACGCGCACATAAAATCACCGGAACTTCCCATTTCGCGAATTGATTGATCTGGAGATTTTCACGCGTAATCGGCACATGCAGACCGCCAGCGCCCTCGATAATCAACGGATTATCCGAACGCGGCAGGGTTAGATTGTTGAGGTCGATGCTCACGCCGTCCAGCTCGGCCGCGCGGTGCGGTGAAAGCGGTTCGGAGAAAACATAGGCTTCGGGCAAGAACCGCTCATCGGGGAGGTTCGTCATTTTCTGAACGCGGCGCGTATCGACCCCGCCCTCTTCGATGCCCGATTGCAGCGGCTTCCAGTAATTATAACCCAAAGCCTGCACCAGCATCGTACTGGCGACGGTTTTGCCGATACCCGTATCGGTTCCGGTGATGATAAAAGAGGATCGCGCGGCGCTGCTCATAGTCATACCCATCATATTGACGAATTGGTTTATATTTATTTTTTATGAGGCCTGTTTTAGCAAATAAGGCTGCAAAGCGCCAAGGAAATCTCGCAGCGTGGCGGGTGGCAATTTGGCATTGAGCGAAAGCCGCAGCCGCGCTGTTCCCTCCGGCACTGTCGGCGGGCGAATGGCGCGAATATCATAGCCTTGCGCTTGCAAATCCGCGGCAATAGACATGGCCTTATCCTCCGCGCCGAGAATGATCGGGATGATTTGCGTGCCCACCCCACCCAGAGAATTTTGCGCGATCTCGCATAGACTGCGGAGCTTGGCGCGCGCCTCCTCACCTTGCGCCGAAGCACAAAGCGCAATCGCTTCTTGGGTCAAAACGGCCTGTAGCGGCGGCGGAGCGGTGGAATAGATAAATGGCCGCGCGGCGTTAATCAGATAATCAATAACGTCTTTTGGCGCGCAAACCAGTCCGCCCGCAACGCCCAGCGCCTTGCCGCAGGTGTGAATCACAATCAGATTTTCGCGCGGTAGGAGGTCGGAAAGGCCGCGCCCCTCCGCGCCAAACACGCCAGTGCTGTGAGCTTCATCAACGATCAAAACCGCGCCATAACGCTGCGCGAGAGCGGCAAGCGCGGGCAGCGGCGCGAGATCCCCATCCATTGAATAGAGCGATTCCACCGCAATAAAAAGATTTTGCGCCTGATCCCGATGCGCCTTGAGCGCGCCCTCAAAAGCGTCCAGATCATTATGCGCGACCTTCACCGCTTTGGCATGACCAGCCTGCAACCCATCGCGCATACTCGCATGCACCAGCGCATCAAAAATCACGACATCATGACGGCTCGGCAGCGTTGTTAAAACCGCATAATTGGCACTGAACCCGTTGGCGAAATAGAGCGCGGAATCAAAGCCGTAATGCGCGGCGGCATAGGTTTCAAGCGCGCTGTGTTCCGGCGCATTACCGCGCAGCAGCCGTGAAGCCCCCGCTCCCAAGCCAACACCGCGCTCGATGGCCGCAAGCGCCGCGCGTTTCAACTGCGGGTGATCTTTTAAGCCCAGATAATCATTGGAGGATAAATCAATGCCGCTCGCGCCGCTCAATGCACGCAAACGGTTTTTCGATGAGAGAGCTTCAAGCTTTTGAGAGAACACAATTCTTTTAACGTTCCAAGTCTTCCAAGGCCGAAACAACGGAGCTATAGGCTGCAGCAATCATCGTCTTAACTTCAGGCTGAAGAATATTGGGATCAGCATCTGGTTTTTGAGCTTTATCCCACTCTCCTGCCAAAAACTTTTCCATTTGACGCAAACGCGTACGTGATTCGTTTCTCCGCGTAATATCTTGTGATAATGATCCCATTTATTTTCTCCCTTTATTTGTTAAAGCCCGCTACGCCGCTTTTGCGCAACCACAACCAGCGCCGCAGCCTTGCTGCTGCTGTTCCATTTTATAAGGCGCGCGCGGCTCAATGCCCAGCTCCGCCAATAAGGCCTGATCGAAATCCTCTTCCGGATTGGCGGTGGTGAGCAATTTTTCACCCGTAAAGATCGCATTCGCCCCCGCCATAAAGGCCAGAGCCTGCGCCTCTTTCGAGATTTGCAAACGCCCAGCCGACAAACGTACCATCGCGTTCGGCATCAAAATCCGCGCCGTGGCAATCGTTCTGATCCACTCGAACACATCAAGCTTCGGCGCATTTTCAAGCGGCGTACCCTTAACAGGGACAAGCATATTGATCGGCACGCTTTCAGGCTGCGGGTTTAGATTCGCCAGCGTATGCAGCAGCGAAATGCGGTCATCTTCGCTCTCGCCCATGCCCAAAATACCGCCGCAACAGGCCGAAATTCCAGCTTCAGCGACATTTTTCAGCGTTTCCAAACGCTCGTCATAGCTGCGGGTTGTGATGATTTTATCGTAATGTTCGCGGCTGGTATCGAGATTGTGATTATAAGCGGTCAACCCCGCCTCTTTTAAACGCTGCGCTTGCTCCAAGGTCAGCATTCCCAAGGTCACGCAAGCTTCCATGCCCATATCGGACACGCCCTTGACCATATCGCAAACGCGGTCAAAAGCCTTGCCATCCAAAACACGCGGCCACGCAGCGCCCATGCAAAAACGGGTCGATCCTGATTCCTTGGCCTTGCGCGCCTCGGCCAGAACCTGATCAGTTTTCATCAATATCTCTTTTTCGAGATCGGTGTTGTTATAGATCGATTGCGAACAATATTTGCAATCTTCGGTACAACCGCCCGTCTTGATCGAAAGCAGCGTACACATCTGCATTTCTCTTGGGTCATGATGGGCGCGGTGGACGGAGGCCGCCTCAAAGACAAGCTCCATAAAGGGCTTGCGGTAAAGGGCTGCTACGTCGTTTAGGGTGTATTGTTCTGTGCTCATAGCCTCGGATAGTAGTGATTTCATATTTCCGCGTCAATCGAATTGGCAAGGGGTTCGGTAAGATGATAGAATTATTGTTATGGGACATTTACAGATCAAAACATCACTGCTTATTTTCACCTTGGCGTTTGGCGGGGCATTCGCGCTGCCCATAGCAGGAAATTCAAGCGTAGCTTACGCACAAGAAACTCCGCGAAGCCTTGAATATGAGAATTTACGAGGCGTTTCCAACAGATCCCAGCAGCGGGAAATCAGACGTTTGGAACGGCAAGCAGAACGGCAAACACGCGCCGCCAATAGAAAGATGGAAGAATTTACGCGCCGTGAAAATCAGGCAATGCAACCCTATTCGGCGCAAGGATGGGCTGGACAAGAAGGCGTGGGACAAGGATGGATGGGGCAAAATAACCCCGACGGCACAGTTTCCAATCCTCAACAAGAAGAAGCTCCGACCCCGCAAGTCAATCAGCGTTATATTCCGCCGCGCGCCATAGAGCGAGAGCCGCCGCGTCTTTTTGGCAGCCCGTAGCAGCCCTAACACAGCTCAAACCAGAATAATTGATCATAAAGATGATGCGTGAAGGCTCACAGCTTTTACAAAGCCATGCTTTACAGGCCTTTAGAAGGGAGCTGTGAGCTGTGAGCTTTGATCCTAACCTGTCAGAGCGCGGCGGATCACATCTGTATCTTGTGCGATTTGTGCATCCTGCTCGATCAATTCCTCAACCTTGCGCACAGCGTGCATCACGGTTGTGTGGTCGCGGCCACCGAATTTACGGCCGATTTCCGGCAAAGAACGGGCGGTCAATTGCTTGGCCAGATACATGGCAATCTGACGCGGGCGCGCAACATTGCGGGCGCGGCGTGACGAATGCATGTCAGTGAGGCGCAGATTGTAATGCTCGGCGACTTTGCGCTGAATTTCATCAATTGTAATGCGGCGATCATGCGCTCTAAGCAAGTCTTGCAGCACTTCTTGCGTGGATTCCAGCGTGATTTCCTGCCCGACAACATCGGCATGGGCAACAATACGGTTCAGCGCGCCTTCCATCTCACGGATGTTCGATGTGACTTTCAGCGCAAGGAATTCAAGGACGCTATCAGGCACTTTGGCTTCAAGCTGTGCGCGTTTGGACTGCAAAATGCCGAGGCGCAAATCATAGGTGGTCGGGTGAATATCGGCAACCAAACCCCATGCCAGACGGGAGCGCAGACGCTCATCAATGCCTGTGAGGTCGGAAGGCGATTTATCCGCCGAGATAATGATCTGCTTGTTCTGATCGACCAGCGCGTTAAAGGTGTGGAAGAACTCTTCCTGTGTTGATTCCTTGCCGGCGATGAACTGGATATCGTCCATAATCAGCACGTCAACCGAGCGGAAACACTCCTTGAAATTGATTGTTTCATTGGCGCGAAGCGCACGCACGAATTGATACATGAATTTTTCAGCCGACAGATACATCACGGTTTTTTGCGGGCTGTCTTCTTTAATCTGGTGCGCGATGGCGTGCATCAAATGCGTTTTGCCCAAACCAACCCCGCCATATATAAAGAGCGGATTGAACGGAACGCTCGCGCTTTCAACCACGCGGCGGGCGGCGGCATGCGCCAGAGCATTCGGCTTACCAACCACAAAGCTTTCGAATTTAAACCGCGCATCAAGCGGGGAGGAAATCTCCTCGATCTCGCGCTTGAGGTTCTGGTTTGCGCCCGGCTTAATAGCTGGTTGCACTTCGGTATTCGTATCAAAATCATCCAAAATCGCGCTTTGGATCACGACGATCTGGATACGTTTGATCTCGGGATTGGCGGCTTTGCACATCTCCAAAATGCGCTCGGCATAATGGTTTTGGATCCAATCGCGCATAAAACGTGTCGGAACGGACACTTCCATCGTGCCATGATAATAGGCTTGCAATACAAGGGGCTTGAGCCAGCTGCGGAAGATCGCCTCACCGAATTCCTGACGCATATCACCGTGAATGGCTTGCCAGAGATCCATAATCTCTTTTGTCGGTTTTAAGGGTGCAGCCGTATATTCCGCTCCGTTTCCTGTCGCTATCGTTTTTTCCATGGCTGCGGATTTTCCCCCTGTATCTGACATCGTATTTTTCTCCAAGTTTCCTGTATGCACTATAAATAACCAATTATTTGCCCTTGTTTTTTTGTTCTAAGCAAAAGCCAAGGGTTTGCGAAAATCATGTTTTTCGCACTACTTTTGCTCTTTATTCATATTTTATAGATACTCTCTGGCGCTGATTTTCCCCACAACGCAGCGTATCGCTATTCCAGACACAACACAGACTTGAGGAAAACAAACGTTCACAAACAAGACTACATTTGTATGGCGAGTGAATAATTAATTCATATTCGCTCGGAATAAAATCAACCTACACTAATTTTTTACGCAGTTGCAATGAGAATAAATAGTGAACATCAAAAAAAGTAATAATTATTTAACGAATACTAGCTCTCAACGGGCTATGCACTCATTGAACTATTTCAATGAGTGTTTTAAATCTTAAATGTACTATTTGAATATTTTACGAATACTTTAAAGCGATTAAAATATTACTTTAAAGCCTTCACTCTCGCAGACAAACGTGAGATTTTACGCGCTGCTGTATTCTTCTTGAGAAGACCCTTGGCAACGCCGCGTTGAATTTCAGGTTGAGCATTTTTCAAAGCCAGTTCCGCTTCTTGCGCGTCCCCACCAGCCAAAGCCATTTCCACCTTCTTAATGAAAGTGCGCATGCGGCTTAGACGGTTCGTATTGATAACATCGCGTCTTTCGTTGCGACGTACGCGTTTTCTTGCGGATGCATGGTTTGCCATTTCTGTACTCTTCCTTCAAAAATTTTATTAACCTTCAACATATACACATTTATTAGCAAGAGAAATGTTAAAGGCACTATCATTCCAATGAATGGAGATGTATACGCCCGTTAAACAACGCTTGTCAAGCATTTGATCAACAAATTTCGAAAGATTTTTTTGCCGCTGACAAGCCCGAAAACAAAAAAGCCAACAATTTTATGCACATGCCTGATTCTATTGAGCCCATGGCTTACTTTTCAGCTCTAACTGAACCAAAAACCCCTTAAACCCCTCAAATTAATCAGGGTGCAGGGTAAAGCGCACAAAAACCTCTCCCGCCGAGGCCGTATCCAGCTCAATCATGAGCGTTTCACCGCTGCGCCCGAAAAAATCTCTTTGTGCGCCGGATTCGACCGCCCTACTCACACGATGCCATCCGAATTGCGGCAAAGCGCTTTGATAGAACGCCCTGATTGTTTCAGAATCAGCAGTAGAATCCGTATTATAAACGGCCAAAGTCTCGATAATTCTGCCCTCCGGCTTATCAAAAACCAGCGTATAATCGGGCAATTCCTGCATCCCTTCCATCACCGGAACATCTTGCAGCGCTGAGAAAAACGCGGTTATGGCCGGCTCTGCCTGATTTTGGCTGACCTCAGCATTCATAGCGGTATTTGCAGGATTTGACGGCTGCGCGCCCACAGGCGCATGAGAAAACAGCAAAATAACAAGCGCTAGCATAAGCACTGACGCTGCAAAACACAGTGAATTGGGACGGATTTCAACATCTGCCCGCGCCCCGTATGCATTCGATTTATTAGATATGTGAGACTCCATATTCGTATCAAACTAGCGCAATCAGCGCCCCGCGCCAGTGATTTTTTGTTTTTGCGGACAATAAAATGTGGAGCGTCCGCCCTGTACGATTTTTTGAATACCGCCCGTTTTGTCCAATTTACAATCACAGCCCGCACAAGGCTCGCCGCTGCGATCATAAACGCTGAAATTATGCTGAAAATAACCCAAGCCGCCATCAGTATGTTTATAATCTTTGAGCGTTGAGCCGCCCGCCGCAATCGCATCGCTGAGGACTGATTTAATCGCCTGCACCAGATTTTCCGCCGCCGCGCTGTTGATATCGCAAGCGGGCAATAGCGGGCTGATTCCCGCTCTGAACAAGGCTTCACTGGCATAGATATTGCCGACCCCCGCCACAACCGATTGATCGAGCAGCGCAATTTTGATCGGCGCTTTACGGATTTTAAGCGCCGCCATCAATGCATCGGCGTGAAAATGATTGCCGAGCGGCTCAGGCCCCATCCGCGCAAAATGCGAAGAGTGCTCCCACCCCGTTTGCGGCAGAAAATTAATGAAGCCGAAACGGCGCGGGTCGTTGTAAATGACCTTAGCCCCGCTTTCAATCTCCCAGATGACATGATCGTGTTTTTGCGGCTCTGACAATGCTGAGGGCTCGTTATTTTTGGATGAGCGGACAGCAGGCACAATCCGAAATTGCCCCGACATCCCCAGATGCACAACCAGATTGGCCGCTCCATCGAGATGAATAATGATATATTTTCCGCGCCGCTCCAGCGCCTTGACCAGCGCTCCCGATACGATTTTGGCAAAGTTTTTTTCAAACGGATAGCGCAGATTTTCCCTGTTCAGCACGCAGCGCATAATGCGCTGACCGGATAGAACTGGCTCTAAACCACGTTTAACGGTTTCAACTTCGGGGAGTTCGGGCATAGGATAAAATACTCCGCTCAATAATATTTATTGTGGTTTGATACGCGGCGCTCAGGATAAGTTATCGCCGATCCTCAGACCATACAATATAGCTGTCTCGCGCCTCAAAAAAAGTAAAGAGCGGATGCACTTGATTGCGGTGGCCTTGCAAGATATGCGGAACCCAAATCAACTGATTGCCTTGTTGCAGCAAAACAACATTGAAAGTACTGCTCGTTAAAGAGCGCATTATCACGCCATCTATACGCGGAACGGGATCATGCCCCGCTTGCATCGTCAAAATGCCTTGCTTGTCATCATAAACATAGTTACCGCGGACATAATAGCGCTCAAAGCCATTGGCATCGGTGAATAAAATAATCTCAAAGCTGCCGTCATTTTTGAAATCAGCAAGCGCCGTCATAATTCTGTGCCGAGACACCCATGTTCTTTGAATGGTGTTTATATCCGCTTTTTTCAAACCCAAACTGTTTATTTGTGTTTGCGTGGCTTCAGCAACTTTGGCTGTGCTCGCAATTGTTACATGTTGCTCCAGCGCCGCACGCTGCGCTTCAGAAACCTGATTCTGATGATTTGTGGCAAGAGCAGCTTGCTGCCCTTCAGCCCGCTCCATAAGCCCCAAATGAATCAACGCCAAATACGAAACAGCAATAAAACTTGCAACACCAAGCGCCAAAACAAAAATACCGATCAACTTAACGGCTGTGGGATCTAGCTTACGACTTTTTTTCTTTTTCGATTTAACGGTGTTACGCGGCGCGTGTGTTTTTTGAGCTGCCTTTTGCGCGATGGGCTGAGGAGGCTTTTTCACTGATTTATTATCTTTATCATCCATGATTTTATCCGAACTCGATTAATCGCATAACAAAATGATAAACGATTGGCACAGGTTTTCACAGAGATTTAATCTATTGAACCAGACAGTCTGTAATGGCTTTTAAATAAAGAAGAAAAAAGCCGACTTTAAAAAAAGTCGACTTTTCTAGTTTACGTGTGTGGGGATTCATCAAGAGTATTCACTTTAAATTGTGCTTAAAATGAAAAGTCTTATGCATTGTATATGACAAGATTGGCATGGCTGTCAACCAAAAATACATATTTTTTGCTCAATAGTATATTTTTTATGCTATCGCGTAATAAAATTACTGGACAAGCCTTCATAAATCCTATAGAAATACGAAAAATAAAAACCAAGCTAATACGATAAAAAGACAGGAACATATAGGAACATCACGATATGCCAACTCTTGAACAAATTCGCGCCGCCCGCGCCCTTTTAGGTTGGAGTCAATCTGACCTTGCCGACCGCGCAGGACTGTCTCAAACAGGAATAGCGCGCATCGAGAACGGAACAAACCACCCGAATTCCCAAACCCTGACCAAAATCGAAAAAGCCTTTGAAGAGAATGATATTGAATTTTTAGGCTCTACAGGACTTCGTAAAAAAACCGATGAGGTGAAAACCCTTCACGGTACAGACGGCTTCAAAGAATTTATGCACGATGTTTACAACACCGCAAAGGCCAAAGGCGGCACAATCTGCCTTCATAATGCCCGCCCCAGCAACTGGGTAAAATGGCTTGGCGTAGACTGGTTTGAGATGCATGCCGACAGAATGAAGGCTTTGGGCAATAAAATTGATTACCGCATCACCGCGGAAGAAGGCACAACCAACCTGATCAGTAGCGCTTTCGCCGAGTATCGCTGGTTTCCCCGCGATATGTTCAACCAGCAATCCGTATATGCCTATGACAGCAAGCTAGCTTTTGTAACTTTTAAAGAAAGTGATGTCGTCATACGGATTCTGGACAATAAGGAATTTGCTGACGGATACAGAATCTTATTCAACATCGCATGGGAAACGGTTGCAATAAAAATTCCGGATGTAAGAAAAGTTGGCTAATTCTAAAAAAATATAAGACTAAGAATAAAACTGCGTAATATAAAAAAATAAGGGTCGATCATGGCAGTCAGTGCTATTGATACAAACAATGACATGGATATAGATTCTATAGCGCAAAAATCCATTGAAGGTGGGTTTGCCAAGGCTGCGCAACCTGCTGCCGCCCACAATGATAATAGACCCATCACAACCGCCAAGGACAATAAAAGCTCGAAAAGCACTGCAAGCCATTCCCAAATTGGGCTTTTTGTCGGGACGAACGCCGCAGCGCATTATATTGCAAGCGATATACTGATAGATCTGGCAGAACATGGAATCTCATGCAAAATTTTCCTCACAAAAGTAAAACCAAAAAATGATAAGCATCGGGAACGGTTGAATAGACCGGAAGTCCAAATGCAAAACTTCATCGAACAGCTAGTTATTACACGCGGATATCCATTTCTTGAGAGCCATCCGACAATTCTTACTGACGATGGCGAGCTTGACCCGGATCTAAAATACACGCCCAAACAAATTGCAGATTATTACAATGCAAAAGGCAAGGTAACAATAACCATCGAGGAAATCGACGACATTAACGCACCTGAGTTTATTGATCGTATGGCCAAGGATAAAACCATCGAACGCTTCTATAACCTCCGGAATATGCAGATTTTAGGACAAAATCTTATTAATGCAATCGAAGGGTATAACTTTCCGAACGGCATGAAGAGGCAAGCCATAAACATACATCCAGGGAATGTTATTACATTCCCCGGAACACATACCGTTTTTTGGGCGCGCTATAAAAAATCGCCACAAAATTGCTGGTCGATGCACGTGATAGACCAAGGTATTGATACAGGACCGTTTTTGCACATCACAAGCTCGCTGTTCAAAAAAGGGAAAACAATTCTGCAAGACCTTTTGGGTATGGTTCCGAGGGTCAGCAATATGATTCTGGATGATATAAACCTTTTCATTATGGGCATTAAGCGTCCGGAAATCTCACAACAAACGCATAATGAATATAAAAATAGACCCAAGAAGCTATATACCTATGCCGAACATAAAGATTATCTCGACGCACAGGCAAGAGGTATCCACATCTATAAAAATGAAATCGTCCAAGCTTATGCCAAGGATTATACTGGCTCTCTCACCAGTGAGCTCAGTATCGGCCTACAAAGAGTTATGGCGCAAGATCTTCTGGATTGGCAGAAGCACTACCTAACGCTCTATCAGGCCGCATATGGAACGCATCCGCCGGAATACGACCCGCAAAAGCCGGATGATTATTTCGTCAAAGTGCCGCCGCCTTATGTGCCGCCTCAGCCTGCGCAAAATCCTGCTGCGCCGCCACCCCCAACCCCGCAAGACCCATAAAAAAAACCGCCCCAATCAAGGCGGTTTTTATTTTCGAATATTACATTAAAGATCACACAACAACCTGAAGCCTTTGTTAAATATCGAGCCTTCGTAAAACATCATCATAATCAGGCAGACCTGACGGGCCAATCGAAGACAATGTCGGAACACCAGAGAGCGAATTTTGCGCAGCCTTCATAACATCATCTTTTGTCACGGCGGCCAATCGCTCCAGGAACTCGGTCGATGATGATGTTCTGCCTTTATAAAGCAATTGAGAGACATTTGACCGCATCCGAGCGCCAACACTTTCGTTGGACATCAGATCTGACACTTTAATGCCGTTTTTCGCGCTTTCAAATTCCAGATCCGTCACAGGCTCTTGTTTAATTCTATTGATTTCATCACAGAAGATTTCCACCAGCTTTGCAGCGCCGCCTTGGTTAATATTTGCATGTAATATATGCGTACCTGCATCATAAGTTCTGTAAGCACCGGAAGACACACTATAGCCAAGACCATTTTCAACACGCACTCTTTGGAATAGTCTAGATGAGAATCCTGAACCAAGAATATTGCTCATAATTTGCGCAGCAAGATTTTCTTTCCTCCCCTGCGCCGCCGCATTGAATCCCAGATATACATCAAGATTTTCAGTCGGCCTTGTGATTGCGGCATGCCCACCAGCATATTTCGGTTTTATTAGCTTTGCTTTATTGCCTTCGGAGATTTGGCCAGCCGTTGCTTCTAATTCCTCAAGGATTTTATCCGGTGAAACATTTCCGGCAACTGATACAACCAGATTTCCGGCATGATAATGTTTTTTTCGGAAGCCTTGCAAATCGGCGCGTGAAAAGCGCTCAATGTGCTCTTTCGGCCCCAATATCGTTCGACCAAATGCATGGCTTGGAAATGCTGTCCGTGTATAGCTATCCATATTCACGCTACCGGCATCATCCGCATATTCACCAATCTCACCGATGATAACACCGCGCTCAATCTCCAAATCTTGCGCGGGGCAGGCCATATTCGCAGCAATATCATATACCAAGCCATTAATATCAGTCGCTTGATCCGCAGCTCCGGCCATAAAATACGCTGTCATATCTTTTGAGGTAAACGCATTGGCCTTCGCACCCAAGAATGCAATTTTCTGCCCCAATTCCCGCGCGGTCATATTGTCAGTACCCTTGAACGCCATATGCTCTAAGAAGTGAGCAATTCCGTTCTCGCGCTTGGTTTCATGCCGCGCACCCTTATTAAAGAAATAACCGATAGAAATGGTTTGTACATGCGGAATAGGATCGATCAGAACCGTTGCCCCATTCGACAGTTTATGCGTTTCAACACTCATTATTTAATCTCCCTGTTTGTATTTTTATATTTTTGTATTTTTAAATTATTATTTATGCTTCCTGAGCAGCCGTTGGTGCTGCATCCGGACCGTTATCATTCGACAAGACAGGCTTAAGCGCAGTATTGTCTTTAGCCTCATAAGTCGCCACCAATTCACGCAACATCCGCACACCGACACCGGACACTTGACCGTCCTGACGCGAAGTTCCCGCAATATCAAGATGCACCCAAGGCCGCACCGAACCATCTTTATTCGGCTCAACAAATTCCTGTAAAAAGGCGGCTGCTGTCGATGCACCCGCGCCGTTCATGCTGCCCGTATTGCTTAAATCAGCAAGCTTGCCTTTGACCGCACTTGTATGCTGTTCACAAAGCGGCATCGGCCATGCCAGCTCGCCCGATCTCTTTCCGGCCTCTTCGACTAACGCTCTAAATCCATCATCATTCGAGAAAATTCCGGTATGTGTATTGCCCAATGCAACGACCATAGCGCCCGTCAATGTTGCGATATCGGCCAGAGCAACGGGATCATATTCGCGCTGCAGATAGGTCATGCAATCGGCCAAGATCAAGCGCCCCTCCGCATCGGTATTTCCGACCTCCACGGTAACACCCTTCATCATCGTGATAATATCTGACGGACGATAAGAATGGCCATCAATCATATTTTCAGCCAAGCCGACAATCGCCACGACCTTCACAGGCTCTTTGTTCAACACCAAAGCGCACATCGCCCCGACAACAGCCGCCGAGCCGCACATATCGGTCTTCATATCAGCCATAGAGCCACCTGGCTTGAGATTATAACCGCCCGTATCAAAGGTTACGCCCTTGCCGACCAAGCCGAACGGACGATCCTGCTCTCCGTTCGTGCCGTCATATTCAATAACGACAATCCGCGCCGGATTTCTGGTGCTTCCCTGTGATACCGCCAAAACACCGCCCATCCCGAGCGCCGCCATATCTTCCATATCCAACGTTTTTGTTTTCACATTCGGCTGATTAAAGAACTCAGTTTCTATGCGCTTGGCATAGGCTACGGGGGTAAGAATATTGGCTGGCTCATTGCCGTAATCCTTCGCCAAGGCCTTGCTGCTGGTGATATTATGTAGCCGTGCATGCAAAACCTGTGCGATTTGCGGATCATCGACAATAAACGATGCTTTTAAATCAGGGTTATCATTCGAAGCTTTGGTGGTTTTATATTTATCAAAACGATAGGATCTCTCAACCAAAGAATCAGCAAGTTCAGCGGCGAGTTTTTCTTTTGAGATCGACATGGCTTCAACGCTATCAACGGCAAAATCAATCGACCTAGCGCCGACATTTTTAACAGCCGTCATAATCGCGCCGCCGAGCTTTCGCACTTGTTCTTCGTTAAGATTTTCAGGCTTTCCCATACCCAGCAGAAGAACCTCTTGCGTTCCGAAAGCGGGATCAACCGTCAAGCGCAAGGGCTGTGCAAACTTGGCCTTGAACTCTTCTTTATTTTTCATCCGCGCTGACAGTAGCCCGCCGAAATGTGCGTCCAGTTTCCGCGCCTCTTCCCCCAGTTCACAGCCGTCAAAAACCGGCACAACCAGCAAATCGGCACAAATGGACTTATCATCCGTATATGATGGATTCATAATTTCTCTCCCTGATACTTTTTTATAATTATTTTTTATATATGCCTTATTAGCACTTCAAAACCTTCGCAGCAAATAAAATATGCGCATAAAATATGCGCATAAAATATGCACATAAAAAAGCCGCACCCGAAAGCGCGGCTTTTCCTATATTTCCAATACTTTCCGCAGAACGGTAAAGCAAAGGCGTAGAGAGGTTGGGCTTACATCATGCCCATGCCGCCCATACCGCCCATACCGCCCATGCCGCCCATATCATTGGCAGGGGCTTTGTCATCTTCGCTGTCTGTGACGATAGCTTCGGTTGTAATCAGCAATCCAGCAACAGAAGCTGCATCCTGAAGCGCTGTACGAACAACCTTCACAGGGTCAATGATACCAGCTTTCACCAGATCCTTGAACTCGCCTTCCTGAGCATCGAAACCGAAATTGGTATCTTTTTGCTCAAGCAGCTTGCCGACGATTACAGAACCCTCAGAGCCCGCATTTTCGGAAATCTGACGGATTGGCGCTTGAATGGCGCGGCGGATAATCTCGATACCAACATCCTGATCATCGTTATCGCCTTTCAGATTCGCCAGAGCTTTCGTGGCGTAAAGAAGAGCCGTACCGCCACCTGCGATAATACCTTCTTCAACAGCGGCGCGTGTGGCGTGCATTGCATCATCCACGCGGTCTTTGCGCTCTTTCACTTCAACTTCGGTTGCGCCGCCGACACGGATAATTGCAACACCGCCAGCGAGTTTCGCCAGACGCTCCTGCAATTTCTCACGGTCATAGTCAGAAGATGTTTCCTCAACCTGACGACGGATCTGTGCACAACGGGCTTCGATGTCTTTTTTCTTGCCTGCACCGTCAACGATTGTTGTGTCGTCTTTTGTGATTGTTACCTTCTTGGCTGTACCAAGCATATCAAGAGTAACGCTTTCCAGCTTGATACCGAGGTCTTCAGACACAACCTGACCGCCTGTCAAGACAGCCATGTCTTCGAGCATCGCCTTACGACGATCACCGAAACCAGGGGCTTTCACAGCCGCGATTTTCAAACCGCCGCGCAGCTTGTTGACCACAAGCGTTGCCAAGGCTTCGCCCTCAACATCTTCGGCCACGATCAAAAGTGGGCGACCGGACTGCACAACCGCTTCCAAAATCGGCAACATAGATTGCAGATTGGAAAGCTTGCTTTCATGCAGAAGGATGTATGGGTTTTCAAGCGCACAAACCATTTTGTCCGCATCGGTGATGAAGTAAGGAGAGAGGTAACCGCGGTCAAACTGCATACCTTCAACAACGCTTAACTCGTTCTCAAGGGACTTGTTTTCCTCAACGGTAATCACGCCTTCCTTACCGACCTTGTCCATCGCTTCAGCGATCAACGCGCCGATTTCAATTTCGCCATTGGCGGAGATTGTACCGACCTGCTTGATCTCTTCATTGGTCTTGACGTTCTTGCCGCGCTTTTTGAGGTCTTCAACAACGGCAATCACAGCCTTGTCGATACCGCGCTTCAGATCCATCGGATTACGACCGGAAGACACAGCCTTGATCCCTTCGCGGGCAATCGCCTGCGCCAGAACCGTTGCTGTCGTTGTGCCGTCACCAGCGTGATCATTGGCTTTGGACGCCACTTCACGGATGAGCTGAGCACCGACATTTTGCTGTCTGTTCTTGAGCGTGATTTCCTTGGCTACGGAAACGCCGTCCTTTGTTGTGCGCGGTGCGCCGAAGGATTTCTCAAGGATAACGTTACGGCCTTTTGGCCCCAGCGTTACCTTCACGGCATTGGCAATAATATCAACCCCTTTGAGCAACTGCTCTCTGGCGTCTTCTCTAAAACGTACTTCTTTCGCACTCATGTTCTTTTCCTTTGTGTTTAAAAGTTTGAGTAGTGTTCAGTTGTTGTTTTTTCCAGATCAAAATCAAAATGATCTGAAAAAATTACCCTACAATCCCGATAATGTCGGACTCTTTCATCACCATCAGCTCTTCGCCGTTGATTTTGACTTCAGTTCCGGCCCATTTCGAGAAAATCACTGTGTCGCCTTCCTTGACATCAAGCGGACGAACATCGCCATTGTCATTGATATGGCCTTTTCCAACAGCGACAACGATGCCTTCCATCGGCTTTTCCTGTGCTGTTTCCGGCAGGATAATTCCACCGGCTGTTTTCTCGTCATTGCTGGCGCGGCGGACGAGAACGCGATCATGTAAAGGACGAAATTTAGCTTTTGACATTTCGTATAACTCCTAAAGATTATGGTTGAAATAGCAGGCTTTTGAACCCATTTGAGCAGCCCAAAAGCCCCTCCAATCCTCACATAAGAGCGCTATTAGCACTCCCTTAGCGTGAGTGCTAATACATATAAGGCAATGATCGGAAAAGATCAAGATTTTTTGAAAAATTCAACTGAATGAGAAATCTAATGATTAAGGCATCATAGAGCGAACGCCAGATCCTTGATTGGCATTCAACTCAAGAGCTTCACCAACTTCCGCAAGCCCGACCAACATACCCGAATGCGGATGTTGGCTTACGGCTCCTCGGTCTGCATAAATTGCATAATTTCCGACATTATTCAGTGCCAGAACAAAATTATGCCCCCCTTCACCCACACCATGCCAAGCTGCGGCCTCATCGAAGCTCTCAAGAAGTGACGGCAAATATCTAGCCTCAATAGAACCAGTGATATTGTAAAACGCTAATGCACTCTGAGCGCCTTGCGTATTTTGATCCGGATAGCTTCGCCAATCACCGAATGTCCAATAGTCGCCCTGATTAATAATGCAGGTTTGCCTTGCCCTTTCAACTGTTGGATCCGTCAAAACAATCGACCATGCACCAGCCTCTGTGCCGACATGGATTTGTGTAAGTTGGCCATTTTGGTTCAAACCCTCAAAGATCGGCGTTTGCCCATACTCCATATCCAAGAAGCTATATACCTCTTCAGGTGAGCCGCAATCGAATTCGTCCATTATTCCCTCTTCTTTTTCATATAATATAAAGGGATATTGGTTAATACTTCGTTAACCTTTTTATGAAATTTGCATATTTTCCGCGGCTTGTGAGATAATAATCATATAAGACTGCCCGCTGAGGAACAGACGGGCATACAATCAGAACGATGATAAGAGGACATTGCAAAATATGGCAGATTTGGAAATTCAACTGACAAAGAATTACAGATTAACCACCGCGAAAATTATCTATTACATGCCGGACTACGAAAAGCTGCTGCAAGAATTTATCTGGCAGGACTATGACATTGCGCCGAAATATCCGAGCCTGACGCAATTTCTATCATTCTGGGAAAAAGAGATTGAAGGCAAGCTGCATTCGGTTTTTGTGGCCGGGCAGGAGCTTATTACTCCCGGAGATTATCGCTTTGCCGCCTGGCAAAAAACATTGCAGTAATATTCAGGGTCAAGCCTTACAAATCATCGGGATCATTGGCAAGACGCAAACGCAAACCGTCAAGCTCGGCACTCATAATAATTTGGCAAGATAGACGCGAATTATCCTGAACATCCATTGCCTCATCGAGCATATCTTCCTCTTCGCCGTTTTTGGGCGTTACCCGCGCCAACCAATCCGCATCGACATAAACATGACAGGTCGCACAAGCGCATGCACCGCCGCATTCGGCCTTGATCGGCAAGCCGTGATCGCGAATAATTTCCATCACGCGCCAACCCTCGATTGCATCAAGCTTATGCTCAACCCCAACCAAATCAGTGACGTAAATATACATTTTTCGCGCCGCCCTTATGCTTTATCGCTTTTGTCGGCTTGGCCTGACATGAGCTGATAAATTCCGTTCCCAACAGCAACCGTAGAAATAATAACAATCGCCAATTCAATAACAGATTGAAACATAACAATCATATATCTGAAAATCTGTGAAGGCGATTCCGCTGTATGTCCTGTAATCAGGCCTAATATGTCACTTAAAACAATCGTTGCCAGCAAAGGCGGGAGTAGACACATAATCCAGACTGAAAGCGCATGAAAGGAAAAGGAAAAACCACGCACTCTGTGCAAATACTCTTTCACGCTATACCCCAAAACAACCGGAATATAAATCCACGCAATCCGCACCGCCCAGATCATGCCCACCAAAAGCCCTATAATAAGCAAAAAGGCCAAAAACGAGGTTTGGAACTCCTCTGACGGCTCACCCATCCCCATAATTATACCAACGACAAATGTAGAAAAGAGCTTGAGAAGCGTGTAAATGACTGCGCCTGCCTGAATATCACGCGCACGGATTTTATAATAAACCTCAGCCGCCGAGCCATAAGGCTTTTCCATGGGCTCATGTGAGAAAGTCGCCAGCCGTAAAAACAGGCAAACCATATAACCTTCGAGCAAAGTCGCGGGGAGCAAAATAAGCCCCTGACGCAAAATATTACCCTCCAAGCCCAATGATAAAACAACAAAATACGATATAATTTTCAAAAAAAGCGGGATCATGGCAAGTCGCACAAGCACATGACGACCCGCCCAAAAATGGAAATAGCCCTGTCTGGTGGCGTGCATGATGTCGAAACTGGCCATAAATTTCTCAAAATCCGTAATTATTTGATGTTTTGTCCGAAATTATTCCGCTTAAAAATCCATGCGTAGACTAAATTGAAATAATGAGAAAGTCCACTGGCCAATCGAAAAACATCTTGTCGAATGTCGCGGGAAACTCTATTTATCTGGCATGACATCATCACCTTTAAACACCGATATCAGCAATCAATCAGAGCGACAAAGCAGGGCTCAGGTCGCAAACTGGCTGTTTTTCATGGCGGGGCTGGTTTTTGCGATGATTGTTGTCGGGGCAATTACACGGTTGACGGAATCCGGTCTGTCGATGGTGGAATGGCGGGCGATTATCGACACGTTCCCGCCGATGAACGAAGCCGAATGGCAGCGCGAGTTCGAGCTTTACCAAGCCACACCCGAATATATTCATAAGAATTTCTGGATGAATCTGGACGATTTCAAAAAAATCTACTTCTGGGAATGGTTTCACCGCTTTATGGGGCGAATTATCGGTGTTGCCTATGCTCTACCTTATATATATTTCCTCGCCCGCAAGAAAATTCCGAGCGGTTACGGCTGGCCGTTATTCGGCCTGCTTATACTAGGCGGGTTTCAGGGCTTTATGGGGTGGTACATGGTTGCCAGCGGCCTTGTTGATCGCCCAAGCGTCAGCCATTACCGCCTTGCCGCGCATCTTTCCATCGCCTTTGTCATTTTATGCTTGTTGGTGATTTGCGCGCTCTCGCTCAAGCAAGTCAAACGTGCGCCCATGCCGCAGCTTTACGCCCATGGCTGGGTCGCCCTCGGGTTTCTGGCCGTTACAATCTTCTGGGGGGCGTATGTCGCCGGCCTCAATGCGGGCCTGATTTACAATGAATTTCCTTTAATGGGCAGCGGCCTTATGCCGCCTGATATGTGGCATCTTGAGCCGCACTGGATCAATGTTTTTGAAAACCCTGCCGCCGTGCAGTTCACGCATCGTTGGCTGGCGATTGTAACCGCTCTGGTCTTGCTCTCGCTTTGGGCGCACAGCCTTAAACGCGGCCATAATGCGCCAGAGTTTCATATTTTAGCGTTTATAACGCTTCTACAGGTCGGGCTGGGCATTGCAACATTGCTCAGCGGGGTGAATATTGTTCTGGCAACGCTGCATCAGGCGGGAGCAGCATTATTGCTGCTAACCTTGAGCATATGCCTATACAAAGCAGCGCCTTTGCGGCGACAGGGCTCTTAAAGCTAAAATCTTAGCAGCTTATTTTTTGCTAAAAAACGAGTCGATATCTTCACCCTCGCCTGAATCCTCAGATCCCGGTATCGGCGGCAAATCGCTTCCGCCGCGCGGCGTGATATCAGACGGAAGCATTTCGGACGGTTTGGGGTTTTCCGTTTCACTCACATGCTTGTCCAAATCATCCAAAGATGGGACGCGCGGTTGAGGCGCGGGTGGAGCGGCTTCTTCATGAATTTCTGCGGTCTGTGTAGCTGATTGCTCTAAAGTGTCTGAGGCGTCTGAAGTATCTGAGCGTTCTGAGGACTCCAGAGGCTCTGCGATGGTTGAGGAAGCTGCTTTCGCCTCTTCACTTTGAACATTTTCCGAAGTAGGTGCAGAACTCTCTAATGGAGCAGAATCTTTCGGGATATCTTCTGATACTGAAATCGGTGCAATGCCTGAAAATTCATCTTCTTCAACTTCATTGAGCCAGCTCAGATCTTCTTCGGTCTCACCATCTTCATTTTTCAAATCATATTGAGGAGTCGATGCCCGATAAGAATGATCCACATGACCAATATTCTCTGTAATGACCTCAGGCGGGGAGGAAATTTCAGAATATGACGGGCGTTGTGTTGGTGATGCTTCCGAAGTAGAGGAGTGAGAATTTTCCGCAGACAAATCTGAGGCTCCCGCATCGTCATTTGCTCCACCCTCGTGAGTAGCAATAGAGCCATCAGCAGCGATCTGATCCGAGTTTTCAGCCTCTTCAGGCACATTCACATCGGCGATAGGGAAGTATTTACTGACAAAACGTTCCGAGAAAATATATTCCGCAATTGGCCTTGAAATCTGTTTCATGATCTCGTCAAGGGCTTCCACTTGAAGACTGCCATAAACAACAAGCTTTTGCTCCATGCCTTGAAAAATAGATAAAAGCTCTATGCGCTTCATATCTGCAGCGTCTTCAAGCTGCCTCCGCTGCTCACGCTCATCATCATTTTGAACACCGTTACGGTCAAACTCCAACAATTTCGGATCAAATATATAGTCTACCGCCGCAGACCAACGCTCCCCGAAAGCGTGACGGGCGCTGTGGTTGTTATGGATGTAAAGACACTCCAAAGCCTCAAGAAAAGGTAATTTTTTTTCGCTGTAAAGCTCGCGCTCGGTTTCACTATGCGTTAAAGGCTTGGGAATACTGGATTGTTCTGACATATTTTGCATGGCGGCTCATTTCACTATACGACATAAAGTGTAAAATTTTAATGCTCTAACATCAAGACAAAAGGCATTTCCCGAAGATATACCCCTGTTTATGATAGCTTAAGGGCAATTGGGTCGCAGTAACTGTGCATCACAGGTTGCATCTGGAGCGCGCGAATCGCAAATCGAAGTAAGGAAACTGTCAGGATTTGTAATCTCCTGCGCATTCTCCCGAAGCAATCTTCGGGTAATCGGCAAATCGCTTTCCGGCTCGGGTGCAGGGCGCGGGTTATCGGCCAATCCCTGACGAACAATATTACGCACAAATCCTTCATCGACACGCCAACGTCTCGGAACGACAAAACCCTGGTCGGGGCGTCCCGGAATGGCCTCAACACCTTCTGGCGGATTTTGATTATATGCATTCATATTCCTTGCTACAAAACTCCAAATATTGGGTGTTTGAATAATAGTTTCATTCTCGTGGATATAAGTAATATTACGATTAGCCGCCAAAAACTCCGGCGATCCTTGCCCCGGATGCATTTGTTCCAACATAGACGGTAATCTCAACGGATTATAATCGAGGTCTTCCTTGGCAATCGCGATAGTGCGCACCTCACCGCCACGCATAAAGCTTACAAACACATGATCGCGCAATAATTCATGCTGAGGATTTTCCCCATTCCAAGTCACGGGATCTAAACCATGGATGATGTAGGTTTGCTCTGCGTCGACATATCCACCAAAATTAAATGTGTCCGCAGGATTATAACCAAGAATTTCTTCAAGCAGAGCTTGTGAAGATATCTCTCGACCAAAGCTTACGCATCCATTTTCGAATGAAAAACCCGCAACGCTCTCCTCAAACTCAGCCAAAGCGGCGGCGCGGGCTTCGCCCTCAAGAACAGGAAGCGGCTCTTGCACTTCTGCCGGCTGCCGCATCGGCGGCGGTGCGCCCTCTTGCAGCCATGAGAAGAACCCGCTGAATTGGTCATGAATTTCAGGAACGCCAAGAGGGTACGCATCCACCTTCAAAAACAATCCGCTTGCATTCCATTCAACAAGCGAACTGCGCAAAGCGGCATATACATCAGGGTCAGAAATATCCCTGACAACAGGATGGCGCGATGCATCAAAGACTTCTATATCTTGAATCTGGCCATTGATTTCTTGTTGAACCGTTGTTGTAGCAGGCTCAACCCATAGAATTTTACCGTTGACCTGATCAAAATATACAAAAGGATTTGATCTATCTTCTTCGGGCCGCGCCGCAATCAGGGCATTCAGCTCATCGCTTATTTGCGCTGCTAAATTCGGATCATTTTGAATAGTGGTCGGATCATAAATATTCCCACCGACATTCATGCCTGAATACAAACCGAATGCCGCAAGCGTTTCATCTGCTCGCGCAGAGCCTTGTTCAGAGAGTCTCTGTGCCATTGTATATAAGATACGATCCGTAACACCTCCACTGTGAAAACGCCCTTGATAATTTTCAAAAAGAAAACGATAGGCAGGATCTTGCAAAAACCTCTCCAGCGCGGCTTGTTTCGCCGCAGGATCAACTGCGAATGTCGTCATCGCAGCGTTTTCCGGCGTTACAAAATTTGGATCAAGCGGGATAATCTGAAGCAACTTGCTATCACGGTCAATCCCCATCACATAGGTTGTGCCGCCCATCGTTATAAAGCTGGGATTATACTCATCGGCGCGACGTGCATTGCGGTTATCGTGTAAATAACGCCCCATTGCGCTTTCGATCATGCGCGAATCCAGCCCGAAAGATTCGCCGATCACCTGTGTCGGAATATCGGAATCCGTTATCGCGGATATACCCGTCGCGCTGAGATAGCGCATTTCAATACCGTTTTCACCTTGCGTTACCAGAACACGCTCGCCATGACGATCTTGAAGGATTAACGCACCATCAGCGGATTTTTCAGGTGCGGCATTATAGGCTTGCTCTAACATCGCGCGCGTTTCCGAAAGACGCCTTTGTGTTTCCGCATTGGGCATTCCGCCCGCCAAAAGCTCATCCAGCAATGGCGCGTTCATCGCTTGAGCCAGTATCGCGGGGGATTGCGCTATTGCTCCGCCAAAACCTGCCAAACTCTGAGGAACGGCTACAGGCATATATCCAGGGTTTGTAATTGTGTTTCTTGGCCGCTCATTTAAGCCATGCGCCGCAATAAAATCTTCGGGCGCAGGAATAGAAGCTGCAAAGCCCATCGCTGCAATTTGCAGCTTCACGGCTGGATCATCGCTGCGGAACCCCTCCATGGCATCAATCCCTACCGAAACGGCGTGCCGTAAATATTGCTCCATCTGCGCGGCATGAGAGGCTCGGTATAAACTATGCCCCGTTACAACCATCTGATAGCGTTCGATCATACGCGCTGAGACTTCCTCTCTCAGATCGCCCGAACCACCATTGCGCGCTATAGCTTCCTGCGCTTCGGCATAGACGCTTTCAAATAGAATTGCAAAAGATTGATCGCGGGTTTGCCCTATAGGGCTCATAGCGGCACGATCTTCGGAGCTCAATACAGCATCAGGCAAGAACCCGTCAAAACCATAGCCGTTCAATGTCCCGACAAGCGCGTTCATTGCCGCCATTTCAGCTTGCGGAATACGGCCAATCATAGATTGAATATAAGCGACATCAGATTGATACACAGCAGGCCTGACGACAAGCCTATCCCGTGCTATATTTCCAGCGCCGTTTATATCCGGCACAAGTTCAGGGTTGCTATAAACATCAAGAGCACTCACCAGCCCTGCGGCCATAGTCCTATCGCCTTTGAAATATGTATCGGCCACAAGGCCGAGCTTATCAGGATCATTTAAAGCCTCGGAAAGCGCGCTGCGCAATTCAGGTGTATAAACCCCGCCATTACTGCCGTTAGAAATTCTGAGTAACAAAGCCACATCGATTAGAAAATTTTGAGTCGCCATGCGTGAGGACATTTCGAAGGCATTGTTATCACGCGCACCCAAAACAGGGCTAACCATCAAACGCCCATGCCTGTCCATTGAACTCAATGCTGTTTCAAGAACCGCTTGCGCAGTCGTCACAGGATCAGGGGTTTGTATTTGCGCCGCCTGCGCATCAGGCTGAACAATCAATCCCGTCCGCACCATCTCATCCATCACAGATTTGAATACAATATTTCGCTGAAGAATCTCTCGCTCGGCGTCGTCAAACCATTCAAGATTAGGCGCTCTCGCCTCGAGCTCTGCCAAACGCTCAGCTTGAGAAGCGATTCTTTGCGACAAATGTTCTTGAAAAGCAGCAGAATATTGTGAGTCACGGGGGGCGTAACCAATCGAGGTGTTATGCCGTTGCATAAACAAAATATATCGAGACAATGTGTCTTGCGCAGCGTCATCCGCCAGCAAATTCGAAAAATCAGATTCGGCAAATCTCTCCACAATCAGATTCAAATTTTCGTTTGCTGTTAAAAGACCCGTCAGAATTCCTGTCAACCTGTTACGATTTTCCTCTGATCCATTGGCTGGAAACGCATCCAATTCTTGCTGATGATATTGTATTTCATCCAGAATATAAGATTGGAAAAACGCGAGATCGGATCTGATTGTTTGCTCTATCGCGCTCAATGCCGCGGGGCGTGCCGCCAGCAATTCCGACGCAACAGGCGGAACACTGAGCAATCGCTCATTATAAAGCATATCCAAAGCCGCCAAAGTCGGCTCAATATCATTTTGAACAAAGTTTAAAAACAAATCAGGCGCACGAATAAATATCTCCGGCACATCCAATCGACGCAGTTCAGCACGCAGGCCATCAAGTCCATAGCTATCTCGAATTTGACGCAGCTGCGCTATATTTTCAGGTGAAAACTGCGCCCGCAAAGCAGCTCCGGTTTGCGGATCATAAGCACCGGAAAGCGGACTGCCCGCTCTATTAAGTGCAACACTCACAGGCTCAATTCCACGAAGCGCCATCACAAAAGCTTGAATATCTTCAAACAAGCCCTGTGGGATCTGGCCAAGCTCAAGGCGACCGTCAATGCCACCACCATAGCTGGTGGTGTAATCCCTCAGGAGCTCCTGAAGAAATTGTATAGATGCATTGATCGCGGCTTCATCCGCCATGCTACGTCACACCCCTCAAAAAACACAGGCCATATCTGTGATTGCTCTCACACCGCCTGATCAAATTATGCTTCGGAATGCTTAGTATTCTCTTAAATATGCGCTAAATCCGAAATTTATATCATTATTATGTCTGAAAATAGCATATTTGAGGGAATTTTTCAAATTTCGCGGTAGTCTTCGAGACTCTCTAAACTAGCCCTTCAACTCGCGTTTCAGCCGCTCATAAAGCTCCAGATAAGCCTGCACGGTCTTGGCTTCGGTAAACTCATTCAAAAATCGCTCATAGCCGCGCTGAACAAGGCTCTGGGCAAGGATTTTGTCACTCGCAAGGCGTGTGATCGCCGCCATCATCTGTTCTTGATTATCCACCTCCACCACCAGCGCGTCTTCTTCATGGCGGACATATTGGCGCGGCCCTTCGGAATTGGTGGTGATAAGCAGTATTTTCTGCGCCCAGGCCTGCATAAAAACATTGCCGAACGGCTCAAAGCGTGACGGGAACACGCAAATATCGGCGGCGGCGAATAACTCCGCACGGTCACTGCGCCAGCCCAAAAGCTTGATGCGATCCCCGGCGCCAAGCTGAACGATCAGAGCCTCCAGCGCGGCGCGTTCAGGGCCTTCTCCGGCAATCCAGAGATAGATATCAGACATCTGCGCCACGGCCTGAATGAGCATATCAAAGGCTTTGACCTGATGCAGCCGCCCTAGGGCAATCAGAAGTGTTTTATCCTGCGGAACGCCATACTCAGCGCGGCTTATCGGTGATATCACAGGCTCTTCACGAGTGAAATTGTTGATATAGCTGGCGCGTGTCTGATCGACACCGCTTTTGAGCAAGTAATCGCGGATATCGGGCGTATTGGCAACGAAATAGTCGGTATTTTTATAGTATTTCAGATCGTAATAACCGCCGAGCCGCGAGATATGAGCATAGGGCTCAACCCCCATAGATGCCGACCAGCGGGGCGTTTTGACCGCTGCACGCGACATCCATGTTTGTACAATATCGGGGCGAAATTCACGGATAAGCTTACGGAGCTTCATGGAGGTAAAAATATCAAGCTTACCGCCAAAACTCAGCGTGGTGTAAGACAGCCCCGAATCCTGAAAAATTTTCTCACGCGCAAGATTGGGACGCATTACGATATGAAGATCATGCTCAGTCTTTCCAAGCGCCGTGCATAGTTCCACAAAAGCGGTTTCAGCCCCGCCATGCGCCCCGCCAGCCATAATTTGCATGATACGCATAGTCAAATGGTCGCGCCAGCGGACTGCCCGTTATGGCGTGTCAGCACCGACATTCCTGTCATCTTCCAACGTTTCGTGAATAGCTTGGGGGACGCTAACCAATGTTGCCTCAAGAAGGTTAACCATATTGGCTTGTGTTTCATCCATCTTGTTAAGCAAGTATTCACACGCCTCTAACGTTGTCACGGGGATACGTTCCATTTTGGCCATGGTTTCATCTCTTAGATCATCTGACATCTTCATAATCGAACGAATTTTTTCTTCCGGCGCATAGTCTTGGGCAATCGTCATATTATCAATGTTGCCCTTGGCGCTCTCAATCTTTTCATTCACAGCCTCTTCCCACTGGGCGTAGCGCGCACGAATACGCTCTTCTATTTCAGGATTGCTCTCGCTACATTTATTAACAGCACCACTGACATCTTCACGAACACGCTTAACCGTAGAAATCAAATTATGATTGTTATAAATCATATAAAAATGAGCGCGGCTTGGAGGATCAAGAGACTCCGTTAAATCTTTTATGTCATCGGTCAACTTACGTAGAAGCTGACTTTGTGATTTCATTTCCTCCGCTTGCGCTTTGGCTTTTGCATCTTTTTCTTCCTTGGCAGCTTTGGCAGCGGCTTCTTCGTCAGTTTCCTGCTGCTCAATCTCTACCTGCTCCCCTTCTGGTTGCCCAATCTCCACCTGTTCGGTCTCAACCTGCTCGCTTTCTTCATTGGGTGATACGGCCTCCTCCGATTCTAAAACCGCTGTATCTTCGGCAAAAGCAGACGACATCGGCATATTTAAAGTGAGCGTGAAAACAAGTGCAAAACAGAAGACAAAGCGCATAATCATGATGAATACCTTATTATTAAAGTAAATTTACTATCCCATATATCTAGCAAAAAAAAAGCCGCCAGGAAACCCTGGCGGATCAGTTTTACCTGATCTTTTGTACTTTCCTCTCTCCAAAAACTGCGGGGCAACACAGAAACATCCGAGGACAAAAAATCAGGTAGTGCACAAAACGATAAAGTGACTTGTCAAACTCTCTTTACTATATATTCGCATTCCTTATATCAGCCGTAAATTCAGCTTGTTATTTTATAAAACAGTCTCTCTCCACTGTATTTGTAAAATCTCAACCCTTATATTTAACATATCACAAATAAAGTAAATACAAAGTAAATAAAATTCTATTTTTATTTAAAAATGATTTTTTGAAAATTTTTTATTTATATTTATAATAAAGATTACATAAAATTTTATCTATATTTTATATTTACTTGCGCGAAATTTATTGTCAGGATATTTTTGCAAGAAATAACAAAGCGTTTATGATAGAATAAAATCATCATGGGCAAGACAATGCATACACAATCAAAAAAACCAAACAGCCGCCGGAATGAGCGCGGTAGCGCCTTGTGGTTTGTGCTTGTTGTGCTGATACTGATTGGCTTACTCACTGCATTTTTGAGCCGCTCCGGCAGTAGCGTCGATCAAAGCGCCGATGTCGAACAACAGCGCATCAAAATCAACCATATGCTGCGCTATGTTCAAGGCATTGCGCAGGCAATCGACCAAATGAAGCTTCAGGGTATTTCCGAGAGCGATCTGAATTTCTCGCCCACTGCCGCCGATACCGCCAATTGCAACCGCAGCACGTGCAAAATTTTTCATGTTGATGGTGGCGGCCTCACCCACCAATCCCCACCCCTCGGCGTAAGCGATACGGCGGGCGCACAATGGATCATCACCGGATCGAACAATGCGCAAAATGTCGGCACGAATGCCGCTGATCTGATTATGATGCTGCGCAATGTCAATCCAGCTTATTGTGCGCAAATCAACCGTATTTTAAATGTCACAATGGGCGCGCCCGATACGGCGGTTGACTTCACGGCCTTTAACGGGGCTTATACGGCTTCGGAAACGCTCAACGCCGCAAATGGCCATCAAGCGGGCTGCTTTGTGTTTAATGACGGCGGCACCGTGGAGAATGTATTTTATCGCGTTTTGGTTGCGCGTTAGAGTGAAGGCTCATTAAATTCAATAAAGCGCCTTCTCTCTAAACTCGACATTACAAAAGCGATAGGGGTTTCACCCTTAATCAACCAGCTTATTCCACCAGCCTTTTTTCTTCACGGAAGGCTCTTCATTCACGGTTTCATAATCCGCGGCGGGCTTGGGCTCTTTTTTCTTCGGCGCGGCGGCGGCTGATGCCGATTTCACCGATGCCGGAGCTTTTTTATCCTGCCCGTCATCATTGGATGGCGTTTTCTTGGTTGCGGCTTTGGGTTTATCCTGCGGTTCAGCTTGAGCTTGCGGCTGATCTTCACTTGCATCCTTTTTCACCGTCGTTTTGGACGACTTCGCGGCCGCTTTTTTCTTCGGTGCGGCCTTGGATGATTTTTTCTCAGCCTTTGCATCTTGCGTTTCTGATGATGTCACCTCATCTTGAACGGCAGGCGCATTATCAGCCTTCGCAGCAATATCGTCCGCGGCTGTATCACGCTCATGTGACTCGCGGCTATCATTGTCACGGTCTTGGCTGTTATTATTGTCCTGATCGCGATCACGGCCCCTATTTCTGCCGCGCCCACCGCGCCGCCCACGACGGCGGCGAGAGTCGGAGCGATCATCATCGGATTGTTCTCCGCGATTATTATCACGAGAGGAATCGCGATCACGAGAGTCACGGTCACGATTACGGCTCTGCCTGTTATTGCGAGAAGATGTATCGCGCTCCTCATCACCCTGATTGGCATCAACCGCTGAGTCTTCATCATCCTGATCGGCAGCGTTACCGCTATCAACAGGCTTGGCAACCTCAATACGAAACTTATCAACGCCGAGCGTTGCATCGGTGCGAATCAGAACACTAAAGCCATAGCGCTTTTCGATTTCTTCCAAATGGTGGCGCTTATTGTTCAACAGATAGAGCGCAACATCATGGGACACGCTAACGATCAAATGTGCCGCGCGGGCTTTGATGCCCTCTTCTTCAAGATTGCGGAGCAACAAGATCGAGGTCGAGTCGCAATTTCTGACCACACCACGCCCGTCACAATGTTTGCAGGTTTCATATTGCGCTTCGGTCAAGGACGGGTTCAGACGCTGACGCGACATTTCCAAGAGCCCAAAAGACGAAATCCGTCCGATCTGGATACGCGCGCGGTCACCCGACAGCGCTTCTTTCAAGCGGCGTTCAACCCGCGCATTGTTGCGGCGATCTTCCATATCGATAAAATCGATCACGATCAAACCGCCCAAATCACGCAAGCGCAATTGACGCGCAACCTCATCGGCGGCCTCAAGATTGGTGTTGAGCGCGGTTTCCTCGATATGCCGTTCCTTGGTGGCGCGGCCAGAGTTCACGTCAATCGACACCAGAGCTTCGGTCGGGTTAATCACAAGATAACCGCCCGATTTCAGCTTTGCCGTTGTTTCGGACATTTCGGCAATCTGGCTTTCCACGCGGAATTTGTGGAAAAGCGGCACTTTATCATCCTGATAATCCTTCACCTTTTTCACATGCGACGGGATCATCATTTTCATGAATTTACGGGCATTTTTCTGCCCCTCATCCCCTGCGACGATGACCTCTTCAACATCACGGCCATAAAGATCGCGGATTGCGCGTTTGATAAGATCGGCTTCCTCATAGATCAAAGCCGGTGCAGACGATTGCAATGTTTTTTCGCGGATATCATCCCAGAGCCGCATCAAATAATCGACATCGCGTTTGATTTCGGTTTTGGTGCGTGTAACGCCCGCCGTACGCAAAATCACCGACATCCCTTTCGGTACGTCCATTTCCTTGAGCGTTTCGCGCATCCGTTGACGATCTTCAAATTTTGCGATCTTACGGCTGACACCGCCTGCACGCGGGCTGTTCGGCATCAAAACGCCGTAACGTCCGGGAAGTGAAAGATAGGTCGTAACCGCCGCGCCTTTATTGCCGCGCTCCTCGCGAGAGGCCTGGATCAGCATAATCTGGCCGCGCTTGATAACTTCCTGAATTTTGTACTGACGGCGCAAGTTAAAACGGTGACGCTCTGAACCGCCATTGTCATCTTCATATTCGGTTCCGCCAAGCACCTCAACGCGCTGCGAAGACCGCCCACCGCCATGGCCGTGACGACCGCCGCCACAGGAATGACGATTGCGGCCACCGCGACGATTGCGGCGAAAACGCCCATTGCCACGGCGATCATTGCCGTTTTGTGACTGGCCGGACTCGGCTGAATTGCCGTCCGCGTCTCGCCCGTCTGAATCAATAACATTACCGTTGACCGCTTCATCAAGCGCGTCCAGATCTTCATCCTCATCATCGGCTTTCAGATTGCCGATTGATTCCTCATCTCCGTCATCGCCTTCCGCGTCATCGGAGCTCTTACTCTTTGATTTGGCTTTGGATTTCGATTTAGCTTTTTCCTGCGCGGCGATTTCAGCCTCAGCATCCGGCTCAACAGGGCCTTTTTTGCTGCGGCCACGCGTTTTCAATGCTTTGCCTTTGGATGGCGCTTTTTCTTCAGCGGCGCTTTCTTCCTCTTGGGCATCTTCAGCTTCAGCCTCAGCAGAAGCAGCCTTTTTCCCTTTGCCCTTTTTGGCCTTGGAAGAAGCGCTTTTTATATCCGAATCCTCATTGTCATCACCGATTTCACCAACGGATTCACCGAGTGTTTCAATGACCTCTTCGTCTTCAACATCAACAATGCCGCCCTCAATATCCGAATCGGTGTTTTCCTTGTCATGTGAAGGGCTGTCTTTTGCATCTTCTTCTTCCTGACGCGCCGCTTCGGCGGCCAACATTTCTTCCTGCTCGGCCAATAAGGCTTCGCGGTCGGAAACAGGAATACGGAAGTAATCGGGGTGAATTTCAGAAAACGGCAAAAATCCGTGGCGATTGCCGCCAAAATTTACGAAAGCTGCCTGTAAGGATGGCTCAACCCGCGTCACCTTGGCCAGAAAGATACTGCCTTTCAGAGGTTTGCGGAATTTGTTCTCGTAATCATATTCCAGAATGCGGAAATTGCTATCATCGACGACCGCAACCCGTGTTTCTTCTTCGTGGGTTGCGTCAATTAACATACGCTTAGTCATTTTATATCTCCATATCGCGCGGGCAGCCTCAACCGCTTAAGACTATGAGAGATCACAAAAGTTTCCCTCACAGCTAAGGGGGCGCTGAAAGCACGCTTTAAAAACGTTACAACACTGTCGGTATTACAGTTCGCGAAACCTTGTTTAACTATGCAAAATGCAGATAAGCGCTAAAACCGTAATACTTATACCTTTTTGCACTCTATACCCAGATTATCAAAACAGCAAGATTAAAAATATCCGCTTTTGAAAAAAGCTGTTTTCTGCCATTTTAGGGATATGTATTACGCTGATTTGATCAAACCGGATTGCAATATCGTCATTTTGACAGGGGCGGGAATTTCCGCCGAAAGCGGGATCAAAACCTTTCGCGCTTCGGATGGTTTATGGGAAAACCACCGCATCGAGGATGTTGCAACGCCCGAAGCCTTTGCCCGCGATCCGGCGCTGGTGCATAATTTTTACAATATGCGCCGAGCGACTTTGCGGCAAGACGATATCCGCCCCAACCCCGCGCATCTGGCCTTAGCCGAGCTGGAGCACAATTGGAGCGCCCGCAATGGCGGCTCGGTTCTTCTTGTCACGCAAAATATTGACGATCTGCATGAACGCGCAGGCTCGAAATCGCTTATTCATATGCATGGTGAATTATTGAAGATGTTTTGCACCTTTTGCGCGCGTCAAAACGGCAATGAACACACCGCCAAATATGACATTCACCATGACCTTGAGAGCACTGCCGCCTGCCCCGCATGCAACAAAAGCGGGGGCATGCGCCCTGATATTGTCTGGTTTGGGGAAATGCCCTATCAGATGGAACAAATTTACCACGCCCTGAGCCAATGCGATTTATTTGTATCTATCGGCACATCGGGAAATGTCTATCCCGCCGCAGGATTTGTCCAACAAGCCGCCCTTGGCGGTGCGGTCACGTTGGAGATCAATTTAGAACCATCCGTGAACGCCCATGTTTTTGATAGCGGGCTATATGGCGCAGCTTCGGAAAAAGTTCCCGAATTTGCGCGTGAAATCTTGCGGGATTTTTAGAATTATTCTCTTTTGCGCTTGCTTTTAGCCCCTGCAATTGACAGGTTTATTGATAAGAAAAAATTTAAAACAGAAAAAATACCGCACAACATTCATGACTGCCGATTTCTCAAATACCCCGTCGCAGCGGCTGCATATTCAGCGTCTCTATATTTGGGCGGCGATGCTTTTTGTGTTTATGGCGTTTGTGTGCGCACCATTTCAAGTCTCTGCCCAGTCATTGAGCATTGAGAAAATCCGCTCCGCCACCCATCCCGATAAAACCCGGATCGTTCTTGACCTTAATCGCTCCGCTGAATTTCGCGCCTTCACCCTCAAAGACCCGTATAGGCTGGTGATTGACCTGCCGCAATTTGAATGGCGGGCGGCGGGTTTGGAAAAGGACCGTCAATCGGTCATCAGCGGAATGCGACAAGGCTCGCTGGAAGCTGGAATTTCACGAATTGTGCTGGATATGGCGCGCCCCTTGAGCATTCAAACCGCCTTTATTCTGCCCAAAGACGGCGCGCTACCAAACCGTTTGGTGGTTGATCTCATCCCCGTCAGCGCTGATCTTTTTAACCGCAATATGGATCAGAGCTTTGGTACATTGAGCCTGAATCCAGGATTTTTATCGGCGCCAGCTCAAACGCCGAGCAGCTCCCCTCCATTCGAACAACAAAACCAAGCCACCGCCGCGCCATCACCGCAAGGGCAACAGGGAAAACGGCATATCATCGTTATAGATCCCGGCCATGGCGGGGTTGATCCGGGGGCTGTCGGCGCGAATGGTGCTTATGAGAAAAATGTCGTGCTCAACCTCTCCCGCGCTTTGCGTAATGAGCTGGAAAAGACAGGGCGTTACCGCGTCTTAATGACCAGAGATTCCGATGTGTTCATAAGGCTATCTGACCGCGTGCGATTTGCGCGCACACATAATGCCGATCTGTTTGTGTCCGTTCATGCCGATTCTATGCCCAAAGCCAATGTGCGCGGCGCATCAATCTATACGATTTCCGATCAGGCCTCGGATGAGCAAACCGCCCGCCTTGCCGCGCGGGAGAATAAAGCCGATTTGATTGCGGGGCTGGATTTAAGCGTTGAGGACGAGGATGTGGCCAATATTCTCGTTAATCTGGCGATGCGCGATACGATGAATCAATCAAAGTATTTTGCGAATACGGTTGTCACCACTTTTAATGAGAAGGGCTTGAGACTGTTGGAGCGCCCCCACCGCTACGCCGGATTTGCCGTTTTAAAAGCGCCGGATGTTCCCTCCGTTCTGGTCGAGGCCGGGTTCATGTCAAATCGCGCCGAAGCTGATATGCTCACAACGCCTGAATTTGCGCAGCGCTTTGCTGTCAGCATGACAAGGGCAATAGACGCCTATTTCAGAACAGTTGCCGAAAATGAATATCAATAAAACGCCCAGAGCTTACATAAAAACCCGTTAATAATCATAATGTTAGAGCACGTGTTGCAATTCAGCAACAGTCTTGGGAGAAATAATTTTTATCTTGTGAAAATCTCATGAAAACTATGTGCAAGCCCTTTTGACTTGTGTATAAAGGATGCTGATATTTGGTTTACTCGGGTTCGGGTATTCTAAAAAACAACACAACCAACAAGAATATTAAGAGGACTTCTATGAAAAAGTTAATTGCTACACTTTGCATCATCGGTTCAGCTGCAACTTTGGCTGCTTGCGCAGCTGATGGTCACGGCCAACGCGAAACACAAGTTCCATACGCTCAAGAGCGTACAGCTGGAAACAAGCAGGTTGTTGAATCTGCTCCTGCTGAGCAAGTATTCCGCGCCCGTCAGGCGAAGTAATACATCTTTTACACAAAAGATTGAACGAAGGCTGCCAAAATTATGGCGGCCTTTTTTCATTTTTGGGATAGAGTAACGCCATGAATATTCGATTTAAAAACACAATGATCTTCTTCGGCGCAACATTTGTTGGCTTCTGGAGCATTCCGCTTTGTTATTATTCACTCAGGCTATTGAACATTATTCCTGAAGGATATCTCACACAAGAAAGCGCGTCAGGCGCAGATTTCTTCAGCTGGTCGGTCAGTGTGCTGGCGATATGGCTTGTTTGCACGATATTCAGCCTTGCCGCCACATTCAGCGAAAAACCGGATCGATTTATCCTGCTTTTATCGCCCGCGATTATCCCTGTGATTTACGGATTGGCCGCTCTGGTGCTTCTAGGCTGAGGCGTTGATTGCGTCGCATTGGACGACTGCCCATCGCTCTCCAACTCACGCACTTCCCCAGACACACCGTCAGACATCACATCATCAGCAGGAATCGATTCTTCAGGCGCTTGGCCAGCCTCGACAACGGCGGATAACATCGGCTCTTCAATCTGATCAACATCCGTTACCTTCTCCGGCGGGTCAAGTTTACGGCCATCAATCACTTCGAAATTCTCATCAGGCACGGCGGCATCCGGCATTCTGGCGATCATCACCGGCATACCGCTGCGATTACGCACTTCATTGCGAATCGTCGCCCAGTGTAAGCGGTCACGGTGCTCGCCCGCTGCTTTTACGATTGTTTCCATGTCCTGCTCGCTCATCTTCGATGCGAAAACCTGCCCTGTTTCCTCCATCTGGAAGGCCTGCTCCAGCTCAGGATGCGCCTCCATATACAGCACACCATCAATCCAGGCGAGCTTGATCGGCTGGTTCACAACGGTCACCCGCGTTCCGACAGGGGTCATTTCAAACAGATCAACAATGTTTTCAGGGTAGAGCCTCAAACAGCCCGAACTACTGCGGCGACCAATCCCGTAAGGCTTGTTCGTGCCGTGAATAGCATAGCTCGGCCAGCCAAGATAAAGCGCATGCGTTCCCATCGGGTTATCGGGGCCTTGATAGACAACCTCCGGCAAGCTCGGATCTTCGCGGCGCATACGTGGCGTTGGCCGCCATACAGGACCATCTTGCTTCCGGACAACGGTTGTTGAGCCCATCGGCGTTTCGAGGCCTTCACGGCCAACTCCCAAAGGAAATGTGGCGGGCGCGGCTGAACCGTTCAAAAACGCATACATCCGCATTTCAGGCAAATTAATGATGATCCCGTTACGCGGCGCATCGGGCAATAAGTGGCGGCTCGGCAAATTCAGCTTTGTGCCCTCACCCGGAATCCAAGGATCGACTTGCGGATTGGCAGCGCGCAACTCCACAAAGCCCAAACCGAAGCGCCGCGCGATATGCACCAAAGTATCATCCTTGTGCGCGATGTAGATTTGCTGATCGCCGACATAAGGTTTCGCATAGGATGCAAAGGCCGCTTTCGGCAGCGCTACAAGCAACAGCAACGCGGCTGTCAAAGCTGTAATCAGCGCGGCAAAAGCTACAAAAGCTGCAAAAGCAGGAAAAGCCGCAAAGAATACACCGCGAGAATCTATTGTTACAAAATCTGTTTTAAACGCATCAGACCGCATTACGCCGCTTCTTTCATTTTGTGATCGAGGTTTTCAATCACCTTGTCCATAAAGGACTCTGTGGTTAGGTAAGGTTGTTTTTCGCCGATCAGCAAGGCCAGATCCTTGGTCATGAAACCTGCTTCGACCGTATCGACACAGGCCTTTTCAAGCGTTGCCGCAAAGCCGATCAAATCTTCGTTTCCATCGAACACACCGCGATAATGCAAGCCGCGCGTCCACGCAAAAATAGAGGCAATCGGGTTTGTCGAGGTCGGCTTGCCTTGTTGATGCTGGCGATAATGGCGCGTCACCGTTCCATGCGCGGCTTCGGCCTCAACGCATTTCCCGTCAGGCGTTAAAAGCACAGAGGTCATAAGCCCCAATGAGCCAAAACCCTGTGCGACGATATCGGATTGCACATCACCGTCATAATTCTTACACGCCCACAAGAACCCGCCCTTGGATTTGATCGCTTGCGCAACCATGTCATCAATCAGGCGGTGCTCATACCACAAATTCTTGCTCTCGAATTTTGTCTTGAATTCGCTATCGTAAATCGATTGGAAAATCTCGATAAACCGCCCGTCATATTGTTTGAGGATGGTGTTTTTTGTCGTCATATAAACCGGATAACCAAGCGCCAGCGCATAGTTAAAACACGCCCGTGCAAAGCCATCGATTGACTCATCAAGGTTATACATTCCCATCGCCACACCGGCGGCGGGGAAATCAAAAATCTCAAACTCTTGCGGCGCATCGCCATTGGCGGGGGTGTATGTCATGGTCAGCTTGCCCGCTGCCGGCACTTTGAAATCGGTCGCCTTGTATTGGTCACCGAATGCATGACGGCCAATCACAATCGGCTGCTCCCAGCCTTGGACATAGCGCGGAACATTGCTCATGATAATCGGTTCGCGGAACACCGTGCCGTTCAGGATATTACGGATTGTGCCGTTCGGGGATTTCCACATTTTCTTAAGGCCGAATTCCTCAACCCGCGCTTCATCGGGGGTGATGGTTGCGCATTTGACGCCCACGCCGTATTCCTGAATGGCCTTGGCCGCATCAATCGTAATCTGGTCATCGGTTTGATCGCGCATCTGGATCGACAGATCGAAATATTTCAGATCAATATCAAGATAAGGCAAGATCAAGCGATTGCGGATAATTTCCCATATCACGCGGGTCATTTCATCGCCGTCAATCTCGACAACGGGATTTTTAACCTTGATTTTTGTCATCTCGCCAATCCTTGTATTGCTGTATATTGCTGTCTATGTATCGTAATTTTTCAATATTGCTTTTAAACGTGAGCGCGCAAAAACGCGCAGCGCCAATCAAAATATATACAACATCCAAAGGATTTCACAAGGTCAGATTGCGAAATCCTGCTGAAGCACTGCAAGAAATGAAGGGCTGGATTAAATGCTCAGCACATGCTGATCGCGCGCTGGGGGCGGCTGAGTGTCCAGCGCAAGGGTTTCAACCTCTGCGCGGGCAAGATCAAGGACGGTTTTAAAATCATCAACCAACACCGAAGGCTCTTCATATATCGCCAAAGTATAACCAAACCCAGCGCCATTGCGGATTTTGCCGATACTCATAAATATGCCGTCTTGCGCGGTTTGCCTGAAATGATAGGCGGCTGACTGTCCCGATGCCGTTAAGGTCACGTCTTTGAACAACCCTTGCTCATAATTTCGCAACAGTGCCAAGCCATGCATTTCCGCGCTCGTAAACATCACGCAGCCTAGCGTATCGGCATTTTCAGAGCCTAAAGACTCAGAAACTATGGTTATAGATAGTGGTTGTTTCGGCCGCTGACGCGCCGCATCTTGAAATGAGATAACCGACATTACATCCCTGCTTTTTTATATATTTGATTTATCCTAGCGGTTTATCGTCCCAAAAGTCTAGAAATTCCGCTTATTTCTCATCAATCATCTCAAAAACAACCTCGTGCAGGCGCTCATAAGCCTTGTCGAATAAGCCGCTTTTGAAAATGCGGCCTTTGCCGCGCAAATAAATCTCATACATCACGGTTTTAGGGCCGACGCGGCGAATCATGAATTGCAGATAAGGCGCCATATGCTCGGACGGGTAATAGGTATAGCTGGCCACGCCCTCGTCAAAATCGCACTCCACGCTGCGATAGGTCAGGGCTTTGGCGGCGGCGGCCTGCAAATACAGCCCATCCAGCTTTTTGAACTGAAACTGCGTAAACCCCGAGGGGTGATCCTGCTGTTTGGAAAAATTCGGAATCGTGATAACTTTATCGCTCATCACCAATAAGTATAACATATATAGATAAATAAAGGGAAACTTCATGGCTTTGCTGCATACGCCGTCCTATGACGAGGCGCTGATTGCGCCGGATTTCACACTCAAGAACATTGACGGGAACACGCTATCACTCGGCGATATAAAGGGCGAAAAAGGCACGCTGGTGATGTTCATCTGCAATCACTGCCCCTATGTGAAGGCGATTATCGAGCGGCTGGCCGAAACCTGCAAAACCCTGCAAGCCGAGGGTATAGGCTGCGCCGCCATCATGCCGAACGACACCGAGAACTATCCCGCCGATTCCTTCGAGAATATGCAAAAATTCGCCCGCGAGCATAATTTCACCTTCCCCTATCTGATTGATGAAACCCAAGAAACCGCCAAGGCTTATGGCGCGATTTGTACGCCGGATCTGTTCGGATTTAACAAGGATTTACAATTGCAATATCGTGGGCGATTGGACAGCGCGGGTATCAATCCGCCCGATACCAACACTGCGCCGGAGCTGCTTTTGGCAATGCGCCGCATTGCCGATATCGGCGCAGGGCCGCACAAGCAAATGGCGTCCATGGGCTGTTCAATTAAGTGGAAATCCTAAAAAATTCCGATTAAAAACGCTGGTAAAGCCCGTAAAAAACTCTAGTATGGGCGTCAAATAGCACTACAAAACAGCATAACTATTACGAGTAAAAACGAGTTTAAAATGGTCGATATATTCCGCGAAGTAGATGAAATGATGAAGCAGGAGCGTCTGGAGAAATTCTGGCACGAATACGGGCTTTGGGTCATTTCGGCGATTGTCCTGCTGATCGGCGGAACGGCGGCCGGCGCGATGTATAAAAGCTGGAATGTGTCCACCAAGGAAAAACAAACTTCAGCCCTGATCGAATTCATGGAAACGCCGGAATATCCGCAAGGCGTTGAGGAAGTCGTAGAAAATTTCCGCCCGTCCTTACGCGGCATTGCCTTGATCGGTGCGGGCAACACCTATATGGAGCGCGAGAATAAAGACAGCGCCCTTGCGCTTTTCAAACAGGCTGCCGAGGATCGATCGATCCCCGCAAAATTCCGTGACATTGCCGTGATTATGAGCGCCATGCTTGATAGCGAGATGAGCGCAGATGACAAACTCGGCGCTCTACAAGGCATCCAGAACAATACAAAAAGCCCGTGGCGCTTCCACGCCGCGCTTGAGGCTGCGCAAATCCTCGCTCATGACAAGCAAGACCTGACCGCCGCCCTGACCGCCGTGCGTTCTATCACACAATCCAATGCACCGATCTCCGCGAGCCTTCAGGATAAGGCGCGCGATCTGGAATCGCTTTACGCGCTGAAACAATCGCTTGATCGCCCTGAAGAAACGGCTGAAAACCCTTCTGAAGGTGAAACAGAAACACAGACCGACAACAAGGACAATGACACATGATGCCGCTGCGCCGCTTCGTATTTTTCCTTATTCCTTTGACGCTTCTGGCCTTCACGGTCGCGGCGTGTTCGGATAGCTCGCGCGATCCACTCCCTGGCGAGCGTATATCAATCCTTGATCTGCAAAGCGCGCTCGCGCCCGATGCTATCGGCGAAACTGATGAGCCTTTAAAAGTGCCCTCGCCATGGCAAAATGAATTTTGGCCGCAAGCGGGTGGGTATCCGAACCACGCCATGCAACATCTGGCCTTGAATGAGGATGGATTACGGCTGGCATGGAGCGCCAATATCGGGCGCGGCTCTGACCGTAGACTCCCTCTTCTTGCGCAGCCGATTGTCGTTGATGGCCGCGTTTTCACGTTGGATACACATTCCCGCCTCACTGCCTTTTCAACGCAGGACGGGAAAGAACTCTGGCACACCAATGTCCGCAGCGCCAATGAAAGCGATCCGGTTATCAGCGGCGGTATTGCTTTTTCGAATGCGGTTTTATACGTGACCAACGGCTATAAAGAGGTTCTGGCGATCAATCCTGAAAACGGCAAGATTTTCTGGCGGGAGAGCATTCCCGCTCCGTCCCGCGCTGCTCCGACTATCATGGAAAACCGCCTCTTCGTGATTACGCTTGATGGCCGCGTTATTGCTATGAATGCCCTGAACGGTGCAATTTTGTGGGAATATCAGGGGATCAGCGAAACAGCCGGATTGGTCGGTGCGGCAAGCCCCGCCGCCAATTTTGATATTGTATTGCCCGTCTTCTCTTCGGGTGAAATTACCGCGCTGCGCGTTGAGAACGGCTCTGTGGCCTGGTCTGACAACCTTTCAACCATTCGCGCAATCGGCGGTTTGGCGAGCTTGTCAGATATTCGCGGCCTGCCCGTTATTGATAAGGGCTTGATTATCGCGATCAGCTTTAGCGGGCGGATTGTTGCGATTGACGAGCGTTCTGGCGGCCGTGTCTGGCAACGTGAATTCGGCGGCGCGCAAACGCCTTGGGTTGCGGGGAATAGCATTTTTGTTGTGACCTCTGATAGCGAGCTTGTTGCGCTCAACCGCGATAACGGCCTGATCCGCTGGGTGACGCAGCTTGATAAATATACCCGCCCCGATCGCCGCGACGGCAAGATTATCTGGACGGGGCCTGTTCTGGCGGGCGGGCGTTTGATTGCCGTGAGTGATAACGGGTTGCTTGCCGAGATTAACCCCGAAACGGGCGAGATCATCCGCCAATCCGATATCGGGCAAAGCGTAACCATTCCGCCGACTTTGGCTGATCGGACGCTCTATCTTCTGACCGATCGCGGCAATTTACTGGCCTATCGCTAATATATCTGCTATCTATCGCCCTCGTTGCATAAAGCAAATGAGCGCGTTCGATCACGTTCGATAAAGATAATTTAGTAAGATAGACCACGTTAAGACAGAAGAAGCCCATGTTTACCCTTGCCATTGTTGGCCGCCCCAATGTCGGAAAATCCACACTCTTCAACCGTTTGGCGGGAAAGCAACTTGCGATTGTCGATGATACGCCCGGCGTTACCCGCGATTGGCGCGAAGCCGATGCTGATTTGTTCGGCGAGGCTTTCCGCGTTCTGGACACGGCGGGGCTGGAGGATAATTTCGATGATTCCATCCAAGGCCGTATGCGCCGCCAGACCGAAAGCGCCCTGTCATACGCCGATGCGGTGCTGTTTGTGATTGATGGCCGCGCTGGCCTGACCCCGCTTGATGAACATTTCGCGCAATGGCTGCGCAAACAAAAAAAGCCCGTCATTCTTGTGGTCAACAAGGCCGAAAATGAAAAAGCCGTGATGAGCGCAACGGGCGATTCCTTCGCGCTCGGCCTTGGTGAACCTGTGTTGCTCTCCTCGGCGCATGGTACGGGGATTGAAGACCTTTATCACGCGCTCGCGCCGTATTTCGAGAAATACCGCGAGGACAACGCGCCGGAGCTGCTTGAGGGTGAAGACGGCGCTTCGGAAGATGAGTTTGACCTGAAGAGCCTGAATGAAATTGGAATTCAGAGCCTTGATGATCTAGAGGGTATGGAGGAATTTGACCTGCCGCCCGAAGAGCCGGACAGCCCCGAAATCCCGATCAAGATTGCAATTGTCGGCCGCCCCAATGTCGGGAAATCCACGCTTTTGAATGCTATCGTCAAGGAAGAGCGTGTCATGACCGGCCCCGAAGCAGGGATTACCCGCGATTCCATTGCCGTTGACTGGAACTATGAAGGCCGCTCCTTTAAGCTCGTCGATACCGCCGGAATGCGCAAAAAATCAAAGGTCGTCAACGCGATTGAGAAAATGTCGGTTGAGGATTCCATGCGCGCCGTCCGTCTGGCGCAGGTGGTCATTATGGTGATTGATGCCAATGTCCCGCTGGAAAAGCAGGATCTACACATTGGCGGGCACATCGCTGATGAAGGCCGCGCCATGGTGATTGCCGTCAATAAATGGGACATGGTCGAGGATAAGGAAGAGGTTCTGGACGAGTTGAAATATAAGCTCGAAACTTCGCTGGCGCAGATCAAAGACGTACGGTTTGTGCCGATTTCCGCGCTGAATGGCCGCAATATCGAAAAATTGCTCAAGGCCGCGCTGGACACGTATGCGTTCTGGAATATGCGTGTTTCAACAGGAAAGCTCAATCGCTGGCTGGGGCGGGCGGAGAGCCAAAACCCTGCACCGCTGGTCGGCGGGCGTTCAAACCGCCTGAAATATATCGCCCAAATCAAAACCAGACCGCCGACTTTCGCGCTTTGGGTGTCGCAACCTCAAGAACTGCCGCAGTCTTACAGACGCTATCTGATCAACGCCCTGCGCCGCGATTTCGAGATCGAGAGCGTGCCGATCCGCCTGCTCGTACGAACCTCGAAAAACCCGTTCGGGAAATAAGCCCGTTTCCAGTTTCGCCCCACTCGCCCCACTCTCTGCCTTTAAGTGGGGCGAAAGGTTTGTTATATATTTCAGTAAGTTACGGCACGTTCGCCCCACTTGCCCCACTCGCCCCACTTGTTTTTGGCTAAGCTGTATATATTTTACATAATTTAATATCCGGAGGAGGAGAGGGGGAGAAGGGGGAGCGGGAAGAGGAAGAGGAAGCGCAGGGTGGAGCAAAGACTAGAGCTAGAGCTAGTGCTAGAGCTAGGGCTAAGACTAGAGCAAGAGTTAGAGCAAGAGTTAGAGCCAGGACTATAGAATGGACTAGAGCTAGAGCAAAGGTGCGCTGCGGGCATGTTTCGGGGGCAATTGCGAGGCGGAGGCGCTTGTTGTGGCGATGCTTGGAGCTTTGAAAGATTTATGACCTGTCGCATTTGCTGTTCCTTTATTTTGTTGAACGACGAAGGACTTAATGTCATCCCCGCGGCTCTGCGCAGCAGAGCTTAAACGGCGGGGATCTGGAAACGCTTATTTCCATCAAAAAATCCGGATGCCCGCACAAGGCGGGCATGACGGGGTGATGAATGCCGTTTGATAACGGCGTATTTTAGACGTAATTCGACCGTGAACCAAATTCAATATATGATTTAATTCCTAAATGATCAAGACTTATTTTGACTTTTTCGCGGCGGGCTTGGCCTTTTTATCGGCCTTATCCTTCGGCACATCGACATCATTGGCAGGGGGAAGACCTGGCAAGTCTTCAACCTTCAGATGCAAGTCGCGCTGCGGGAACGGGATGCTCACACCCTGCTTGTCGAATTCGGTTTTCACAGTTTCCTGCAAGAAGAAATAAACATCCCAGTAATGCTCACTCTTGACCCATGGTCGCACCACAAAATCAACCGAGTTATCACCCAACGTATGCACGGCAATCACGGGCTCTGGGTCTTTCAAAATACGCTCGTCACCTTCGATAATTTTTGTAAGAATCTCACGGACTTTCTTGAGGTCATCGCTATAGCTCACCCCGAAAACCAGATCGATACGGCGGGTCGGCTTGGCCGAAAAATTGATGATATTTGCGCCCGTAATCGTGCTGTTCGGGACAATGATCGTCTTGTTATCGGGCGTACGAAATTGCGTGGTGAGGATGGAAATTTCCTCAACGATCCCCGCAATCCCCGCCGCATCAACGAAATCACCGATCTTGAACGGGCGGAACAGGATAATCACAACCCCCGCCGCAAAATTGGCAAGTGAGCCTTGCAGCGCCAAACCAATGGCAAGACCAGCCGCCGCCACCGCCGCAGTAAGGGAGGTCGTATCAACGCCCAACTGGCTGAGCGCGGCGATGATGATAAAGGCCAGCGCCAACGCATAGAGCATATGCCCCGCAAACCCGACCAGCGTTTCATCAATTTTGCTTTTGCGCATAATCGCCTGAACAATCCGCACAATCCGCTTGGCGATGAATTTTCCGATAAAGAAAATTACCAAGGCGGTCAGAATTTTAATCGCATAAAGACCGACAAAGATTCCTATAGATTCCAAAGTCAGATTGTTCAGTGAAAAATTCATAAGCTTCGCTTTCCAGTTTTATTTTGTGTTTACAGCTCTTTTTGCGCCCCTGTTCTAACAGGATGGCGAAACGGTTTCAAGCGCTTGAGAGGAAATAATTGCTGCGGATATAGTTTTACGCCAGCTTTACAATCTCGCCATGTTTGGCGCAATCGGGCGCAACCAGCGCCAGAAAATCATCAACCACATCAATCGGCTGTTTAACCGCAAATGGTGCGCCGCCCGGAAAGGCGTCTTCCAGCATATTGGTGGCGACCGCGCCGGGGTGAATGGCGTTGATGCGCATGGTTTTATTGCTGATATTCTCCGCAGCATAGGTGCGCATAAAGGCGTTGAGCGCGGCCTTGCTGGAGGCGTAAGGCGACCAGTAAGCGGGCGTGTCATCGGCAATCGCGGAGGTTGTGAACAGCACACGCGGCGCATCCGATAGCCGCAGCAATGGCTCAACCGTCCGCACAAGGCGAATATTGGCCATGAAATTGATCTTGAAGACCTTCTCCCAATCTTGCGGCTTAACATGTCCGACAGGGCTGAGTGGCCCTAAGATCCCCGCATTGCCGATCAAGATATCGAGCCGCCCGAAACGCTCGGCAATTGTGGGGCCGATCTTATCAACCTCATCAAGCCGCCCCAGATCAAGCGGAAGCAAAGTCGCGGGTTGGCCGTTATTGGCGGCCTGAATTTTATCATCCAGCTCTTCCAAAGCGCCGATCGTGCGCCCCGTCGCAATCACATGAGCGCCGCATTCAGCCAGACCAAGCGCGACAGCCGCGCCGATCCCCTTGCTCGCCCCCGTAATCAGGGCGATTTTTCCGGATAAATCAGGACGGCTCATCAGGATTTCCCCTGCCGTTCCAGCAAGTTCGAAACCTTGCGTCCCGTCCAGTTGTTGTCATGGTCGTGCCGCGCCACAGGATAATCGCCCGTGAAACACGCATCACAGAATTTTGGATTATCGCCGCGCATCGCCGCGCCCGTAGCGCGGTACAGCCCGTCAATCGACACGTAAGAAAGCGAGTCAGCCTGAATGAACTTACAGATTTCCTCAACCGACATTTTATGTGCCAGCAATTCTTCGGTCGAGGGCGTATCAATGCCGTAAAAACAGCTATGCGCCGTCGGCGGGGAGGAAATCCGCATATGCACTTCCTTTGCGCCCGCATTGCGCACCATCTCGACAATCTTGCGGGAGGTTGTGCCGCGCACGATGGAATCATCAACCAGCACCACCACTTTATTCTCGATAAAGGCGCGGTTGGCGTTGTGCTTCAAACGCACGCCGAGATGGCGGATTTTATCGGTCGGCTCGATGAAGGTACGCCCGACATAGTGATTGCGGATAATCCCAAGCTCAAAGGGCTTTTTCGCCGCCTCGGCATAACCGATTGCGGAGGGCACGCCGCTATCGGGCACGGGAATAATGACATCGGCATGATCGCATGGGGCTTCGCGCGCCAGCTCCGCGCCGATATTCTTGCGGATCTGGTAGACCGAGCGCCCTTCCATGAAGCTGTCCGGCCTTGCGAAATACACATATTCGAAGATACAAAAACGCGGTGAAGAGGTCTGGAACGGGAAGGAGGATTGCAGCCCGTCCTTGGAAATCACGATCATCTCTCCGGCTTCGACCTCGCGGATGAATTCGGCGCCGATAATATCAAAGGCGCAGCTTTCCGAGGCGAAAACATGGGCATCGCCCAACTTACCAAGGCAGAGCGGACGAATACCGTTTTGATCACGCAGCCCGATCAGCCTGTCTTGCGCGCAAGCCACAAGCGAATAGCCGCCGACAATTTTGCGCACAGCCTCAACCAAGCGCTCAACCGCATCAAGCTTAGCCGATTGCGCGACAAGATGGACGATCACTTCGGTGTCGCTGGTCGATTGAAAAATTGCGCCCTTATTAACGAGATCCTGCCGCAGCATATGCGCATTGGTGAGATTGCCGTTATGCGCGACGCTAAACCCGCCGATCGCCATATCGCCGTACATCGGCTGGACATTGCGGATCATCGTTGCGCCCGTCGTCGCATAGCGGTTATGGCCGATAGCGGCATAGCCCTTGAGGTTCTGGATCACCTCGGCTTGCGAGAATGTATCATCCACCAAGCCCAAAGCGCGGTGCGAGTAAAAGCTCTCCCCGTCATAGGTGACAATCCCGCACGCTTCCTGCCCCCTGTGCTGCAAGGCGTGAAGCCCCAGCGCCGTTAGCGCCGCCGCATCATCATGGCCGTAAATGCCGAATACGCCGCATTCCTCATGCAATTTATCATCCTCTGCAATGCGCAAAAATGTCATGAGTGTTAACGCCCTCCGAGGCCTTCGCCCCTGTTCAGATTTTCGAATAATTGATCCATTTCATTGCGCTGGTTCTGGTTATAGCCCGCGCCATTCTCTGGCTCGGCTTCCCCGCTTGGCGCAGCGCCGTTTTGCTGCTCGTTCTTCAGCAGCTCCAACCGCTCCAGCGTACCGCGAATCTCATTGGCATTTGCCGCACTCTCCGTCCCGTCTTCAACCGCGCTTTCAATGCCCTCACGCGCTCCATCCGGTAGCAGATTGGCCAGCGCATCCGCCGTCAGCTTGATATAGTGATGTGATTTGCTGCCCTGAAACCACTCATCGACCGTCTTTTCCTCAATGGTCAGGTGAACGGGCAGGTATAAAATCCCCAGCAACAACACACCGCGCAACGCGCCGAACGCAATCCCGAGTAGGCGGTCAATCGGCCCAAGGCCAATGGTTTTTGCACCTTCGGCGATAAAATGGCTCAAAACCGAAAGGATAATCACAACAATGATAAATACCCCGCCATAGGCCATCGTAGCGGCAACATAAGCATAAGGGATAATATCAAATAACCTTTGCGGCTCTTCGGCTTCGGGGTTGACGCCGAGCCAGCCCTCCATCATCGGCAAGACCACAGGCCCGCCGTAATATGCCGCAAAAAAACCGCCGAGAACACCGACAATCGTCAATAATTCGCGGATAAACCCGCGCACAAAAGCAATTATCGCCGAAATGGCCAGAACAATCAGGACAAGAATATCAACAATCATGGAACAGACACCGTATCCGATCACAACCGGACAATAAGGTTAAACACTCTGATACGGAATGATACGGCAAAATGCAAGAGAAATGAAGCCTGACTTCTTGGTGTCTTTGTGTCTTCACGACAAAGTCTTTTTGGTTCTATAGGGTAAGCCTGCCTATTCCTCACCGAACAGGGCGGCGAGCACCTGAATATGTTCGATTTCCTTGGCTTTGATACCCGCAATCGCTTTGGCGTCTTTCTTGTTTTTATTCTCCGGAATAAAGGCTTCTTTGAAGCCGAGCTTCGAAGCTTCCTTCAAGCGCAAATCCGCTTGGGCGACCTGACGAATTTCACCAGCCAGACCGATCTCGCCGAAGAAAATGGCTTCGGGCGGCAACGGGTTTTGCGAAAGCGCACTGATTAACGCCGCCGCCACGGCCATATCCGCCGCCGGCTCGTTAATCCTGATTCCACCCGCAATATTGAGGAAAATATCATGCCCCGATAACCGCACGCCGCAGCGCGTTTCCAGCACAGCGACAATCATCGCCAAACGGTTGGGATCCCAGCCGAGAACGGCGCGGCGCGGCGCGGCCAAAGCCGAAGGCGCAACCAAGGCCTGCACCTCGACCAAAAGCGGCCTTGTCCCTTCCAGCGCGGCGAGAACCGCACTGCCCGCAACATCTTGATGACGCTGCGACAGGAAGAGCGCCGAGGGGTTTTCAACCTCGATCAAGCCCTCCTGCGCCATTTCAAAAACGCCGATTTCATCGGTCGGCCCGAAGCGGTTTTTGACACTGCGCAAAATGCGGAAATGGTGCGAGCGGTCGCCCTCGAAATACAAAACCGTATCCACCATATGTTCCAAGACACGCGGCCCTGCGATCTGTCCGTCCTTTGTGACATGGCCGACAAACACCACGGAAATGCCGTTCGGCTTGGCGTGGCGGATAATTTCCTGCGCCGAGGTACGCACTTGGGTCACCGTTCCGGGGGCGCTCTCGATATTGTCGATAAACATGGTTTGTATCGAATCGATAATCACCAAAGCGGGGCGATTGCTTTTATCCTGCTGCAAGGAGGCAACAATATCGCGCACATTGGTCGAAGAGGCCAGCTCCACGGGCGCATCGGCCAGACCCAAGCGCAAGGCGCGCATCCGCACCTGATCGACCGCTTCCTCTCCCGAAATATACAAGCAGCGCTCGCCGCGCCGCGCCAAATCGCACACAAGTTGCAGCAGCAGCGTTGATTTCCCGATCCCCGGATCACCGCCGATCAAAATTCCGGAGCCGGGGACAAGCCCGCCACCCAGAACGCGGTCAAATTCCTTGATGCCGCTGGTGACGCGTTGATAGGCGGTTTTGGTTTCATCGCGCAAGGATACAAGATTAAGGACATTACCCTTTTTGGCCGCGGACAGGCCTTTGGGGACGCTCGCCGCGCTATTTTCCTCGGAAAGCGAGTTCCACGCATTGCAAGCCTCGCACTTCCCCGACCATTTCGGATACACCGCGCCGCAATCGTTACAAACATATGATTTGAGAGCTTTTGCCATTTTGAAAACTCTACCAGATTCAAAATGAGAACAAAAGGTGAAAATGAATTATTTTTGATCGGGTGACAGAACAGGACTTAAACTATTAAATCCCCTCGCGTTGCAGCGCCCATTTGATTTGCAGCGCCTCGCTCTCCAACGTTGAGTAGATCACAAGCTGTTTGGTCTTGCGCGGGTGATTGCCGCTGCCCAGATAAATCGAATTTTCAAGCGCAAGCGCGCCGCCGGTATGACAGAACCGCCAACCCGCGCCGCTCGGCAAGCGCAAAAGCGCTTCATCGCCATCCTTGACGAGGGAGACAATCACTCTGGGGTGCAAATGGAAGCGGATCGCAACCTCCATCGCGCGGGCGGGTGAAGCCACGCATTCGAGTGTATCTTCGCCGCGGAAATCCGTCCCCTGCTCGCACAGGAAAAAGCGCCGCGCATGGATAATCCCGTTCAAGGCGAGATAGCCGTCATGCCGCCCCTCGATCAAGCAGGCCTTACGGCTTTCCTCGCGCTTCACATAGGGCTGGGCGACCTTGCGCCCCATATGGCCGTTGTCTTTGATCTCACAGGCATTGCGGTGATCGATGGAGAGCGTGTTATGCGCCGCCGTCGCCCGCAAGGACTCGCGCCAATCCTCGGAATAAGGATGAGAGCCGCAAGACACGAAAATGCGCTCCTTGCCATAGGCCATTTCAAAGCCCAGCGGGCTGGCATGCGTAAAGCGATCATGCGGATAGGGCGGCATTTTCCCCGTATCAACCATCAGCAATGTGCGGCCTTGCGAAACGCGCTCATAGCCCGATGAGGGGAGGGTTTGCAGCGTTTTTCCGCGCACGCCCGATTGCGCCAGAACGGATTCGATCAAATCGGCATTGTCCTCACGCCCGCTTTGCATCACGGCGAGATGCTTGTCACCATAAACAAAAAAGCGCAGCGCAGCGCCCATATTTTCAATGGCGAATTGCATTTTCTCCGGCATCGGATACCCACCCGCAGACAGCGCCGCCCGCACATCAAGATAGATTTGCAGCGCTCTTAACAACGCTTCGGGGGAGCGCGAAATATGACCGCCATCGCTCAAGATTTGGATATTCAGCTCATTGACAAATACATCGAGCGCCCGCTCTATCAATGGCTCATACCCGCTCAAGGCCAGCCCCGCATAAAGCAGCCCCTTGGCCGCGAGCAGCTTTTCCAGCCCTTCGGCCTGATCGATGAGCCGCGTCAATTGCCGCGCCTGCATATTCAGCGACGGGAAAAACAGATCATGAAATTCCTCATCATGCGCTTCGAAATAATCGTAATGGGAAATCCACATTGCAATGCGTTCGCCCATGCGCCCCGCTTGCCAGCCTTCGGATTTTTTGTCGCGGTTGATTTGCACCCAGTTTTTGATATAGGCGCTTCCGGCCTGCCGCGCCGCATCGCCGCCCGAAGCGCGCAAATCCCTGAGCCAGCGAAAGCCGTGAATATAATCGAGCCACGCTTCACCCGCACCAATCGGATTCCAGCAACGCCCGCGCATAATGAATTGATCACCGCCGACGGTAAAACATCCCTGCGCCACCAAAGCGCCACGCGCCGCATCCCCCGCCCACGGGTCGACAGGGCGCACCAGCAAATGATCGCTGACCCCATGGTTCAGCCCCAGCCCGCGTGTCAAACCGGATTTGCTTATACTCTGCAATGTGCGGTTTAAATTCTGGATCATGCCCCGCGCAAGCTCCTTATGTGTGCGGCGTAGTGTTCCGGCCCGTCCTTAAACACAGCCGTTCCCGCCACCAAGACATTCGCCCCCGCCGCAATCACCTGTTTTGCGGTTTGCGGATTGATACCGCCATCAACCTCCAGATCAATCGCGCGGCCTTGCGCATCAATCATGCGTTTGACCTCGGATATTTTATCCAGCAACGGAATAAAGCTCTGGCCGCCGAAACCCGGATTGACCGTCATCACCAAAACCAGATCAACCATATCCATGACATGCGCAATCGCGCCGGCGGGTGTATGCGGGTTGAGCGACACGCCGCATTTCACGCCATGCGATTTAATCGCTTGCAAGGTGCGGTGCAAATGCGCCCCCGCCTCGACATGGGCGGTGATAATGTCCGCCCCAGCCTTAACGAAATCCTCGATCAACGGGTCAACGGGCGCAATCATCAAATGCACGTCAAAAATTTTTTTCGAATGCGGCCTGATCGATTTCACAACAGGCGCGCCAAAGGTCAGGTTCGGCACAAAATGGCCGTCCATCACATCAATGTGAATGTAATCCGCGCCAGCCGAATCGATTGCCCGTACCTCCTCGCCCAATTTGGAAAAATCAGCCGATAATATGGATGGTGCAATTTTGATATTCGACATGGACATAGCGATGCTATCCTGAATTCTTGAGTATTATCAATAGATTGTGAAGAATCTGTGGATGAATGAAAAAACTTCTTTTTATAGAATATCAGCTTTTTCTAAAGAGTTCACGATAGAAAATCGATTTTTTATCACAAATCAGATTTTCTACTGGCCGATTTTTTTAAGCCGTGCAACGAAAAACCCGTCCATCCCGCCATAGGCCGATTGCATGAACGGCAATATGCGCAAATCGCCCTGCTCGGTGACGCATTCTTTCATGCCGCCGATTTCATCGGCGTTGATCGGCGCTCTGATGGCGTTGTTGTTCTCGCTGATAAAACGCTCGATCTGCGCCTCACCTTCGGATTTTTGCAACGAACATGTGCAATAGATCAAGATACCGCCGACCTCCAGCATCGCAAACGCATTGCGCAAAATACGCTGCTGCACCTCGGTCAAAATATCGATATCGCGCGGTGTTTTTAAATGCGGCACATCAGGATGACGGCGAATTGTACCCGTTGCGCTGCACGGCGCATCACAGAGCACAAAAGGAACGGGTGATTTCGGCCGCCATACCGCACCATCGGAGATATGCACCTCTACGCGCTCTTCCAGCCCCAAACGCTGCATATTCTCGCGCAGGCGCTTCATGCGTTGTGTCGAACGATCAACCGCCAAAACCTGCGCCCCCATTGCCGCGAGCTGCGCCGTTTTTCCGCCCGGCGCGGCGCATAAATCGACCACGGTTTTCCCCTCGACATCGCCGAAAAGCTGCGCCGGAATCGCGGCAGATGCATCTTGCACCCACCACAACCCTTCATGAAAACCGGGGAGGCCTGTAATATTGCCGCCGCCGCTCGCCCGTCTAAGAGAGCCAGAAGGCAAGGCGCGCGCTTCCAATCGCTCCGCCCAGTGAATCAACGTACTTTGATCCTTGAGAGAAATATCCAGCGGCGCTTCGGAAAGATTGGCCGTCGCAATATCCGCCGCAATCCGCAGCCCGTAATCGGCAATCCATGTTTTCAAAAGCCATTCAGGTGTATTGAGCCTTGCGGGATCCTGACGGCTCATCATGGCGGGGTAATCACGAATAATCTTGCGCAATACGCCGTTCACAAACCCTTTTTTACCGCTCATACGCGCATCTTCCGCGAGCCTGACGGAGGTATCGACCGCGGCATGATCGGGCACATCCATATAAATAATCTGCACAATGCCCATGCGCAAAATATTTTGCAGCGACAAATTGCCAGAAACCGAGCCGGGGCGCTCCTCGCATTTGCCGATCAGATCATCAATCTCGCCCAATCGGCGCAGGGTCGTCCCGACCACCATGCGAACAAAGGCCTTATCGCGGGAGTCGAGCGCGGCAAATCCAGCACTTTTTTCGATGGAGGCATCTAGCTGCTGCTTTTGCCCCAGAACATGTTCGAGCAATGACAGGGCGACGCGGCGGGCTTCGAGCATACGGTCTTCGCTGCTCGGCGCGTTTTCATCTTGCGGTGATTGCGGCGATTGCGGCGATGATTCCGCATCGCCGAATTTGTTTTGCGCGAATAGATCAGCGTCATTGGCCACGGCTTGCCTGCTCTTCCTTGATTTGATTTTCGATGATATGCGCAATATCAATCATCGCTTTGTAAAAATTTCCGACCAGATCGGGATCAACATTATTCTCACGCGCCGCTTGCATGGCACGGTTAATCACCTCTTCGGCGCGTTTGGATTGGACGACCTCGATATTTTTTTCAGCCTTTAAATACCCGACCGCGCGGATAATCTCGAAACGCCGCGCCAGGCATTTCATAATCTCTTTGTCTATCTCGTCAATTTCGGATCTGTAATCCTGTAATTCTTTCATAATTTTTCAGCAGCCATCTTTTCGAAAGGTGAATATTGCTCTATGTGTTAGAGTATGACAAAGCCAGCCGAAAATAAAACCGAAAAAGCAACGCCCAGCGTTACAAACACTCGAAAACCCGATAATTCCGCCCTCGACCAGCGTGAAATCGGCGGATTTAAGGATCAAAACCTGCCCGAGCCGACCCGTTACGGCGATTGGGAGGTTAAAGGCCGCTGTTCGGATTTTTAGCATTTTCATTTCATGAGCCGCTTTATTGAACGCATTGACCGCATTGGCCGCACCGTTTTAAATCTGTAATGCGATTTTAATCTGGCTGTGTTAGGCTTGAATCATGAGATATTCGAACGCATTTCTACTCGCTGCTTTCATGGCCTTTGCTCTGATCGGGTTTGGCGCGCAAAAAGCATTGGCGCAAAACGTCATCCTTGAGCATTTCCCGAGCTTCGGCTGCATGGACACAAAAGTCAGTGAGGAATTCTTCCATAGCCTGATCGGCAAAGAGGACGATGTATTGATTTTGGCGTGTTATACGCCCAATGAGGGTATCGTTCCCGATTTGAGCCATCAAATATGTTCCAGACGGAAAATGAGATATGTCGTACACAACTTCCCGAACGCCAGCGCCACACCGATGGTACAGTTTAACGGACAATATAACGCAAACGGCTCATTCCCGAATGTGATAACATCCGGTATTCAAATGGCAAGGGCGGAAGACACTATCATACAAATCCCCGTTCGGATTGAAGACGCCTCCATTATTGCCGATCTTCCTGAGATTCAACACCACACACCGCTTGAACTTTGGTTTATTGCCTATAATCAACATGAACAGCATGTCATAGAAAATACCGCTATGGAGACTCCAGAGCTTCCTATAGACGCTGATATAAGTGATGATGAGCGCCTACTGTATGAGCAAGCGATTGAGGAACAGCAAAGCCAATTCGGATCACATGATTTTTACAATATTGTCAAAAAAGTCGAACTTCTAGGGCCGTGGGAAGGGCGGGGAGAAACAATCACAATCCCGCTGAATAATTTCAGAGCTGACGGATTTGTCATTCTGGCGCAAGAAAGAAATGTCCAAAATATAATTGGATCAGGTTGGATCAAACCCGGAGAGCATAATTTCGGCGTCGTCACCGATTAACTAAACCCGCAAAACTTTCTACGATCAGTTTAATCCGCTGGACGGGGTAGAAAACCCAGACGTTCTTACAATTCTTGAGGCCGTTTGCGCGCGCACAAGAACATCATCATTCGATAGTTTTGGTGCATGCGCAACCACCGCACTGATCATCGGCAAATCCAAGCCAAGCCATTGCATCAGGTAATTTTGCGTTCTTTGCATCGGTATGCTCATCTTGATCAATTTTTGAGGATCTCTACCCAATGCGGCAGCCGTCAGGAAATTTAAACGTATCGCCTTGTCACCATTCATGGAACTGTCAATTGCATCGTGAATAAGATCATCCAGAAGCTTTGCAGGGTTAATATGCAGCTTTTTCACAGCTTTTTGCCATGCCGGATCACTGGTTTGCGATACGTAACTGTCAATCTGACTTTGTAGCATCCTCACATCATCCGCCCCGAAAGGCACAAGATCATCCAGTTCAACATTAAAGCTTTGGACGCTCAAGGCCTGATCGCCCAAAACCTCGCGCATCATATGCTGCAAAATAGTCAGTCTTGAGGTCAAATCCAGATTGCCCTCACGGTCATTGGCCGGAACAAATTTCGCAATTTTTGCGGCCTCTATAAGGGCCGTTGCAAAACTCGCGGTAATGGCTTGAATATCAATACGCTTGCGGGTCAATTCAACATTTTTTCCGTTCTGCCGTGCCGTAAGCCTGTCTTGAAATTCCTCAGCACTAAAGTCGCTCAGATATGTAACACCGACTGAAACTTTACGGTTTGAAGCGCCTTGCATGAATTGTTGTGCCAATAACACAGATCATTCTCCCTATAGTTTTTTGTTTTCATATTTAATCGAAAGGCTACACCATTCTCAAGAAAAAATACAAGCTATTAAAATCAAAAATCCAAAAATTTTATTTGATTTGAATACGCGTAAGGCGCTGTGAGGCTCTGTCTCGTTCCAGATTTTAAGCTGCCAGACCATATGCGCGGCGGGAAAAGCCAGCAATACAAGACTGAGACTCGAAGCCCCGCCAGCGCTGATAATCGCCGCGGCAAAAAAGCAAAACCCAAGCCCGTAAAACGTGCCGACCCAGTATTTCGAGCGCGCCCCGAAGCGCAGCGCCGTTGATTTCACCCCCGCCAACAGGTCGTCTTCCTTATCCTGATGCGCGTAGATCGTATCATAACCGAGCGTCCAGAATATCCCGCCGATATAAAGCAAGATCGCCGCCGAGCCGATTTCGCCCGTTACCGCCGCCCAACCGATCAGCGCCCCGAAGTTAAACGTAATGCCCAAAAAGAGTTGTGGCCAATAGGTTATACGTTTCATCAAAGGATAAAGCGCGATCAGGGGCAAGGCGGCAAGGCCGAGGATAATACTCACGCCATTGAGCGAGAACAAAATCGCCGCGCCGATCAAAAGCAAACCGCCCAGAAAGATCAGGGCTTGCCTTGCGCTTAACTCGCCCGAGGCCAGCGGGCGGATTTTCGTGCGTGCGACCTGACGGTCAATATCGCGGTCCCATAAATCATTGATAACGCAGCCCGCAGCCCGCATGACAATCGCGCCGATCAGAAATAACAGCATCAACATCAAGCCGCGTGCGGAATTCTCCAGCAACCCGAATGCACTCCCGCCGCCAAGCTCACCGCCGCTGCTAACGCTGGCCAGCGCAATCGCCCACCACGCGGGCAGCAGCAAAAGCCACCAGCCAATCGGCCTGTCCAGCCGCGCCAATACGGCATAGGGGCGGAGCTTGGGCGGAAAAATATTGACTTGCCATCCCGCCTTGTTGATATCTGTATTGATTTCTTTTTGCAAAGGCTGACCCTTATGAGTTTAGACAAGGCTATCATAAAATTGCCGCGGCTTTATGTTCCGAGCGCAATCCATACACATGGAAGTATAGAATGCAGCCAAGATCAAGCGCACTATTTGAAAAATGTGCTGCGCCGCAATGCGGGCGATCAGCTTCGGGTTTTCAACGGCACGGATGGGGAGTGGTTGTGCGCGATTGACACTCTGGGCAAAAAATCCTGTACGCTCACGCCGCAAAACCTGCTGATTGCGCAGCCGCCCTTAGAGCGCCGCATCCACGCCTATTTTGCGCCGATCAAAAAGCAAAGGCTGGATATCCTGATCGAAAAGGCGACCGAGCTTGGCGCGACGGATCTGCACCCTCTCATCACGCAAAACACCGAAAACCGCAAACTCTCTACCGAGCGCCTTCATGCGCAAATCATCGAGGCCGCCGAGCAATGCGAGCGGCTGGATATTCCGACGCTGCATGAGGCAATGACTTTGGATCAATTGCTGGCCGCACCGCCGAATTTTGTGATTTACGCCGCGCTGGAGCGGAGCGAGAACACTCCGCCCGCCAAGCGCATCTTACCGGATATAATGGGTGATTGCGGTGTATTCACAGGTGCAGAGGGCGGTTTCACGCAAGAGGAAAAGGGGCGCCTCGCCGCCGCCGCGCCGCAGATTATGCCCATATGCCTCGGCGGGAATATATTGCGCGCCGAAACAGCGATGATGAAGCTTTTGAGCCTTGTTGTTTAGAAAAAAGCGCTGAGCCTATAATGTTTGCAAATAATCAGACACGGTGCTCACAATGCGGTCGATATGGTTTTCATTGAGGATCAACGGCGGTGAAAACGCGACGCAACCACTCGCACCGGGGCGCAACGTCAAACCGTAATCCCACATATCATTGAACATTTTTGTGCCCAAATCTTCGCCGTTCTTGCCGGGATGCAGCTCGATCCCGCCGAGAATACCCCAATTGCGGATATCCTTCACATAGGGCTTATCGGCCAGAGAATGCAGCGCCGCTTCCCATTTCGGCATCATATTGCGGGCATTTTCAAAGATTTTCTCTTCTTGGTATTCATCCATCGTTGCCAGCATTGCCGCCGCCGCCACAGGGTGACCGGAATAGGTATAGCCGTGATATAGCTCGATGGCTTCCTCAGGCCCGCTCATCATCCCGTCAAAGACCTTTTTCGAGGTAAACGTGGCCGCCATCGGCATCGCGCCATTGGTCAAGGCCTTGGCCGAGGTAATCATATCCGGCTCAATGCCCAGATATTCCGCCGCGCTGGCGCAGCCCAAACGCCCGAAGCCCGTCACGACCTCATCGAAAATCAACAATATGCCGTGCTTTTCGGTGATTGCCCGCAGCCGCTCCAGATAGCCCTTGGGCGGCGGCAAAACCCCCGTCGAACAGGACACAGGCTCAACAATCACCGCCGCAACATTCGACGCATCGTGCATGGCGATCAGATTTTCAAGCTCATCAGCGAAATCCGCGCCATATTCAGGCTGGCCGCGTGAAATGCCGTTGCGCTCAAAATCATAAGTCGCGGGCAAGTGGTCGATATTCGGCAAAAGCTGGCCGAAGGCCTTGCGGTTATAAGGAATGCCGCCAACGGAAATACCGCCGAAGCCAACACCGTGATACGCCCGCTCGCGTCCAATCAACAAACGACGGGAAGACTCGCCCCGCGTGCGGTGATAGGCCAGCGCAATTTTGAGCGCCGTATCAACCGCCTCAGACCCCGAATTGCTGAAGAAAACATTGGAGATATTTTTCGGCATCATGCTCACAGCGCGGGAAGCGGCGCGAAACACTGTCGGATGGCCGTAACGGAAGGACGGCGCAAAATCGAGCGTGTTCATCTGTTCAATCACAGCCTGTTTGATCCGCTCAACACCGTGGCCGGCATTCACGCACCAAAGCCCGCCCGCCCCGTCAAGAATTTCACGCCCCGTATCATCGTAATAAAACATGCCCTTGGCCTTGACCAACATGCGCGGCGCTTTTTTCCAGTGGCGCTGCGGCGTGAACGGCATCCAATATTCATCGAGGGAGTTGGGTTTCAGGGTAAAATCATACATTGTGTCGCTCTTGTTTTCTTCGCTCATCGCGGTTGTGTGTTGCCGTGCCATCTTCCGAACATTTCCCTGCTTGCTTCATTGTTTATTTGTTTATTTGATTCCATTTTTTGATGCAATCACACTACCAAATAAAAATCATTTGAGATAGTCTTGGCCATTATGGATGATCGTGAAAATTCAGGACATGAGTCCGGCAAGCTCAATGGCTCCGGCATCAAAGGTGACGAAGGCTCTGGGGGCGCTCTCGATAAGGGGACGCCTGATAAAATCGTGCAATTCCCGACACTCGCCGAACGTGACCGACAGCGCCGTGAAAAGGCCGCCGCCGAAGAGCAATGGCGCAAAAATTATAAGGCGCGGGAAAAAGCTCTCAAAAAAGCCAATAATCCTCCCTTTTTAAATGTCGGCAATATTCCGCCCTTTGTGAAAGTTATGGCGCCGCTGCTTTTGGGCATTCACGTTGCGATCACACTTTTTTTGAACGAAACCGATATTTTCCATCTCTATAACTATCTTGGCTTTGTGCCGCAAAAATATTTTAGCGGTCAATTCGGTTTTGGTAGCTTAATCGCGCCGCTGAGCTATACGTTTTTGCATGGCGGCTGGATGCATATGATTTTCAACCTGTTTATGCTGGTTGCGCTCGGTACATTCTTTGCCCGCGATTTCGGCACAAAAATTACGGCTATGTTTTATGTGCTATGCGGGATTGGCGGGGCGCTGTTTTATCTGATGGTCAATCCGTTTGCGCAAAACCCGCTTATCGGCGCATCGGGCAGTATCAGCGGATTTTTCGGGGTATTCCTGATTATGATGTATAAGCGCGGCACGTTCTCCGGCTTTAAAATCACCCATCGTTACGGCGTGATGCCGATTATTGTCTTCTGGCTCGGCCTGATGATTCTTATCGCTCTCGCAGGGGGCGGCCATTCATGGGAGGCGCATATCGGCGGGTTTTTAACAGGGATCGCGTTCCTGTGCTGGCTGCTACACGGACATTTGAAAATCTGGCGTCTGTGATTATATTTTCCTTGTGCTTACATAGTAAGATCAGGCTGGGACTCCAGAGCCTCGATAGCCAATTCCGTCATTCTGCGACCCTCTGGGGCGTGACCGTCAAAAACGCCGATCAGTAGATGCGTATTTTCATCGAGTGCTTTTAAATCCACACTGATGGCCGCGGCATTATCGGCTAGCCCCGCATTCATCGCGATGATGGCCAACACGGTTGCCATAGGCATAGATTCTTCGCTTTGTGATTGAACGTTTTGCGCTATCTGCGCCAACAATTCAGCATCAAACTTTAAATCATAATGAACATATTGATGCGTATCTGTAACGCCGTCTGTATAGGCTGCCAATTGGACCTCTACAAACTCATCAGGATTGATATCATGAGTGAATATCGTAGGCTCTTGAATCACCATCGGCGCAAATTGATGATCGCCCAAAGCGCGGGTCATTGCGAGAGAAGAATGACGATCCCCGTGCACACGCATAATCCGTGATCGGTTTATAAATAACTCTTCAGGCGTATGTAACGGATCAAGCCTTTCGGCCTCTTCCTGATCCGCTGTGATATGCAGACGGCTTAAAGAAACAGCCTCTAAATAACTCCCCGCCGCTTTTTTGGTAAAGAGCGTGGTGAGGCTATCCCCCAAATTTGCGGCAATGATTTTATTCCGTGATACAGCGACAAGGTTGGCCGTTGTGCCGCCATTCATCGAGGCTAATTCTGGCGCGTTGGTTGCTTCGGCCATCACCTTAAACAGCGCAGCCATCCTTTGTTCGGATATAGGATTTTTCAGTACAAACACGCAAAGATTGTCTTGCTGATCAGGCCTTGGGCCTTGGGCTTGAAATACATGTAGCGGTAATTCTCCCGCTTGCCCTAAAATAAAATCTTGTTCAGGTGTCATGTCGTTTTGTGACGGATTCATAATGCTCTGGCTCTATAATTTTTTGTTTCAGTTTCTGCGATTTGCGCAGGAGGATAATACCAACGCCCAGCGTTGTCAAAGCCCCTCCGAAAATCATGCTCACTGTAATCACATCGCCCAGCAAAATCACCGCAAAAATAACGCCCAAAACAGGGATCAAAAGCGTTAAATTCGGCAAGACCGACATGGCGTTACGCGCCAGAAGACGTTGCCAGATCATATTGGAAAAGCTCACCACACATACCTGAAACAGCAGCGCGAACCAGAGATTAAAATGGTTCACCCCACCCCAATCAATCTCCATCGGGCTTTCAAACGCAAATGCCATGAATAGCAATGCGGGCAATGCAAGAATATGCGTGTAAACAATGTAATTGCACCCGCCCATCGCCGGCAGGCTTTTCATCCGCGCATAGCCCAAAGTGAGTGCGATCACGCTAAAGACAATCCCGATAAACGCATCAAGCGGGGGCGGCTCTTCGGGCATCCCGACCAGTACGATAATTCCGGCGATACCGATCACAATCCCGACCGCCGTACGCCAGCCGAAGCGCTCATTGAACAGCAGCCAGCCCCAAAACAGCGAGAAAATCACCTGCATTTGTAACAAAATCGCCGCCATCGAGGCCTCAAGCTTGGAAATGCTCCACACCAATGACGCCCAGTGTAAAACGCTGATCAGCAAAGTGATTTGAAATAAAACCCAGAATTGTTCACGGCTCACAAGACGTATAAAGGGCAAAAACAGGATACTGGCGAATAAAAGCCTGAGCGTTAGGCCTGTAAAAGGCTCAAGCTCGTTGGTGATGACCTTGATCACAACGGTATTGAGCGCCCAAAGGACGATCACCAATAACCCCAGCCATAAATCGCGCCGTGTTAACATCAGGGTTTTTCCTGCTCCGTTTCCAAATTTTGCGCCTTGCGGGCTTTCCGTAGCGTCACGACGGCAACGCCGAGCAACGTAATCAAACCGCCCTTGATCGTCATAAGATCAAAGGTTTCATGCAGAATAATAATGCTGCACATCACCGAAAAGACAGGCTGGAGCAACATAAAAATTGTGACCTTATAGGCATGATTGCGCACCATCAACCCTTTCCACCAATACAGGCACAACGTCATCAAAACCGTTTGATAGAACAAAACAAAGCCCAAAGTTGTCCAATTCGCCTGCTGAAGCTCCTGAAGATGGTTGCTCTCGAATAAGGCGCTGAAAAGCACGATAAACGGTAGCGCGATAAGATGGCTGTAAAACGTCATCGACCAGAAATCAACGCCGTCAATATAGCGCATTCTGAGCGATCCTACCGCCCAGAAAAACGAGGATGCCAGCAATGTCAGCGCCCCGAAATAGGAGAAATTTTCAACGGGCGCGCCGGGTTTGTAAATAATCATGAGAACACCCAAAAACGCCAAGAAAAGCCCGAAAGCTGTCTTGATACCGAATTTTTCGCGATAAAAAATCCAGCCCAAAAGAATGGCAAACGGCACTTCGGTTTGCAAAATCAAACCGCCTACACCGGCCTCAATGTAACGCAAGCCGATAAAAATCGTACCCAAATGCAAAACAAGATACGGAAATGCATAAAGCGCGATAGCCTTTATTTTCGGAGGCGCCAGGCGTTGAAAGAAAAAAGCCGCCGCGCCAAGAACAATCGCATAGCGAATACCGAGCAACAGCAAAGGCGGAATTTCAAGCGCACCGATACGAATAATAACGACATGCAGCCCCCACAGCGCGACAACAAACACTGCGAGCGCTATATCACGCACTGACATATTTTCAGGTCTATGAGACATTATTACCGCTTATTTTGAAGTATTTAAGCCTGAATTATCATTAAAAATAATCAGACTAATTTTTCTGACACTTTGTCAGTAAGAAAAAGTAAATGCAATCTGTTTCTTGCGTTCTATTTTGCACCTGTTTTTGCGTAAGCCCAAAAGCAGACTTTCAAGATTACAGCCCGCCCATTTTGCAAATAAACTCCCATTCTTCAGGCCTAACGGGTGACACGGAAAGCCTTGATTGCTTCAACAATGCCATGGCCTCAAGCTCGGGAGTGGCTTTAATCGTTTTCAGGGATACGGGCTTGGGCAAGGGTTTGAGAGCCTTAAAATCAACCATCCCGAACCGCCCCGTTTCATCGGTATGGTCGGGGTAGTATTCCTTCACAACCTCAACAATCCCGACAATTTCCAGCCCCTCATTGGAGTGATAGAAAAACGCCTGATCACCGATTTTCATGGCCTTCATATTGTTCGAGGCCTGATAATTGCGCACACCGTCCCAGTGCTCAACGCCCTTTTTCACCTGCTGTTCCCAGCTCCATTTGAACGGTTCGGATTTCACAAGCCAATATTGCATCACACCAATCCTTTTTTTATTTCTTTGTATTTCTTCGTCTTTTATCGGACGCTTAAGCCGATCAATGCCCCGAGATTTCATAGCCAAACGGGCGGTTGAGCATTTCCTCAATCGCCGCATCCACGCCGTATCCCTCATCGAGCAAATGCGACACCGCTTCGGTAATCGGCATATCCACGGCATGTTTTTTCGCCAGTGAGAGCGTCGATTTAACGGTATGAACGCCCTCTGTCACGGCATTGCGCGCACCCAGAATGTCACGGAGACTCTTGCCCTCGCCCAAAGCCGCCCCGAGCGAAAAGTTGCGCGATTGCATAGAGGAACAGGTCAGCGTCAAATCGCCGATTCCGCACATCCCCATCAAGGTTTCGCGCTTTGCGCCCATGGCCACGCCCAGCCGCGCAATCTCGGCAATCCCGCGCGTTAGCAACGCAGCGCGGGCGCTCTCGCCCAATTGACGGCCATGCACAACGCCGCAAGCAATCGCGATAACATTCTTGATCGCGCCGCCGAGCTGCGTGCCGATCACATCGGTTGTCACATAGGGGCGGAAGCCCGGAACGCCCAGAACATCTTGCAATTCCTGGGCGACATCCTTGTCCTTGGCGGCAATCGTGACCGCAGCGGGCAAGCCTTTCGCCACTTCCGAGGCAAAGGTCGGCCCCGTCAAAACCGCAATCGTTGCCTCCGGCACGCTTTGTTCGACAATCTGTGACATCAGCAAGCCGCTTTCCAGCTCAATCCCCTTGGCGCAGATCACCAACGGCTTGCCGCTGGAAAGCTGTGGTTTCATCGCCTCAACCGTTGTACGGACATATTGCGCGGGGGTGACGAGCAGCAAGATATCGCATTCCGCAACCTCTTCTAAATCACCAGTCGCCTTAAGGTTTTTCGATAGCGGAATGTCCGCCAGAAACATCGTGTTTTCATGGCGCGTATTGATGCTCTCGACGACATCCGCTTCCCGCGCCCATAACAAAGTATTGCGATTATGCGCGGCCATAACCTGCGCAAGGGCTGTCCCCCATGCGCCGCCGCCGATAATACCGATTTTCTGTCCGCTATATTTCAATAGAACCCCATTTCTGCTATTTCAAATCTTGGTCTTGTTTGTGGCATTTTATGCCTTAACCCCCGCACCATGCCGCGCCGGAGCGTCAGGGTCAAGAGGCCAGCGCGGACGCGCCGGAAAATCTAGCGGATCGGTCAGCCCCAAGCGCAAGCGCTCAACCCCCGCCCAAGCGATCATCGCCGCATTATCGGAGCATAGCGCCAAGGGCGGCGCGAAAAACGCTACACCTTCACGGCTCATCAGCGTATCGAGCGCCTCACGGATGGCGCTATTGGCGGCGACACCGCCTGAAATAACAAGTTGCGGGGGAATATCGGGATAAAGCGCTTTAAATTCTGTAATCGCGCGCCCGACCCGATCCGCCATCACAACCGCCATCGTTTTTTGGAAGGCATAGGCCAGATCGGCAATGTCCTCGCGCTGTAAATCGCCCTGCGGTAAGGCTTCGACATACAGGCGTATAGCGGTTTTCAGGCCTGAGAATGAAAAATCGCAGCCCTTACGGCCTTTCATCGGTGCGGGCAGGGGAAAACGTGCCAAAGCCTTTTCAGGGTCGACGCATTCCGCCGCAATTTTCTGGACTTGCGGGCCGCCGGGATAGGGCAAGCCCATAATCTTTGCCGATTTATCAAAGCACTCCCCCGCCGCATCATCAAGCGTTGTGCCGAGCCGTTTATACTCTCCGACCCCTTCGGCGATCAGAATTTGCGTATGGCCGCCCGATATCAAAAGCAGCAAATAAGGAAAGGCAATGCCATCGGTCAAACGCGGCGTCAGGGCATGGCCTTCAAGGTGATTGACCCCCATAAACGGCAAGTCATGCGCGGCCGCAATCGCCTTTCCGGCAATCATTCCGACCATTACCCCGCCGATCAAGCCGGGGCCGGCCGTTGCTGCCACGCCGCTCAATTGCGCGAAACCCAAGCCTGCCTGCTCCATCGCGCCCCTGATTAGCCGATCAAGATGGTCAAGATGCGCCCGCGCCGCAATCTCAGGCACAACGCCGCCGAATATGCGGTGATCCTCCAGCTGGCTGAGCACCAAATTCGACAAAATCTCGCCATCACCGCGCACAACTGCGGCGGCTGTTTCATCACAGCTTGTTTCTATGCCCAAAATGTGGATAGTGTCTGTTGCTAGGTTGTGGCTCATCAACCGCATGGAAACAGAAAACACGCCAGAGTGTCAAATGCAAAGACCGGATAAACCGATCAGATTGGGAACACGCGGCTCACCGCTCGCCTTAAAGCAGGCCGATATGGTCATGCAGGCGATACAATCGGCCGCGCCAGATCAAGCGATAGAAATCGTTATCATCAAAACCTCCGGCGATTGGCGGCCTGAACAGGGTGAAACCAGACTTTCTGCGGCGCAGGGCGGCAAGGGCTTGTTCGCCAAGGAACTTGAAGCCGCCTTGTTCAGGGAAGAGATTGATATCGCCGTTCATTCGATGAAGGATATGGACAGCAACCTCCCCGAAGGCCTGTCTATTCCGTGGATGCTGCCCCGCGCTGATGCCCGCGATGCGCTGATATGTGCAAATAATAACAATGCTTTGGCCGATAATGGCCAAACTAAAAATAACGCGCCGGATTTATTTTTACCCGAATTGCCGCATGGTTGCACCATCGGGACGGCCAGTGTGCGGCGCGCCGCGTTTTTGAAATCACGCCGCCCCGATATCCAAATCACGCCTTTGCGCGGCAATGTGCAAACACGGCTTGATAAGATTGCCGCCAAGCAAGTCGAGGCCAGTTTTTTGGCTATGGCGGGGTTGGAGCGTTTGGAGCTAACACATCATGTAACGCGCATTTTAGAGCCGGATGATATGTTGCCCGCCGCCGGACAAGGGTCGGTCGGAATAGAAATTCTGAACAAAAACCATGAAGCGCTAGCCTTTATTGGCCAAATATCATGTTCAAAAACAATGCTTTGCGTCAGTGCCGAACGTGAAGCCTTGCGCGTTCTGGACGGCAGTTGTCATACGCCGATCGGGGCTTATGCTACGCTGCAATCAGATCAAATGCATCTACGCGTACAGCTCTGTACGCCCGAGAGCTTCGAGACGTACAGCTTTGAGGAGACGCGCAAAATTACGGACATAAAGGGCGCGGTGCAGTTCGGCGCGGATGCGGCAAACCACATAAAATCGCTGCAAAGTTGATAGATAACTAAAATTCATAGATAACAAAGTTCATAGATAAAATGAGCCATACACAAACGCCCATAGAATAGACATGACGCATCGGCCTTATATCCTCCTGACGCGGCCAGAACCGCAACTATTCGAAGACCGCGCCTATTTTGAAGCGCAGGGCATCTCGTCGCTGACATTGCCGCTATTGCGCTATGAAACGCTGCCGTTTTCGCTGCCAGAAGATATTCAAGAATATACTTTGATTGCCACGAGCATGCAGCCCATCCGCATATTGGCTGAGGCGCTGCCCCCTCCGATCAAATCCCGCATTACGCTTTATATTGTCGGTGAAAAATCGAAAGAACTGGCTCTGTCACTGGGGTTTCAGGCCGTTATCGCCGCGGCGGGAACGGGGCAATCGCTCGCTGAGCGTATTATTCAAGACTTAAGCAATAACAAAACAGCTCATAAATATCTGTATCTGCGCGGAGAGGATATTTCCTTTGATCTCGCTACGGCGCTGCGAAGCCATAGTTTGAGCTGTATAGAAACCAGCGTCTACAAGGCGCATAAGACCAGCAGCATCCCCGAGGATATTCGAGCGCATTTTCAAAACGGAACTATCGGCGCGATAACGCTTTATTCCGTCCGCAGCGCCGAAACACTCGCCGCGCTTGTACGTGTGCATAACCTTGAGAACACCTTGAAATCCATTCATCTATTGTCTCTAAGCACAAATGTGTTAGAGTGTGTACGTATGTTTCCATGGGCTGGGACGTACATCCCCGCTCACCCTGACAGCGCTGCGCTTAAAACGTACGCTGTTGAGCTACTCAATGCGCGATAAGCGCTGTAAATACGTAACACAACCACATATTAAGGTCGCCGATATGAGCACATTTGATGATAACTTTCTGAACAATGCCGAAACCGTAATCGAGCGTTTTGGCGGTATCCGCCCGATGTCGAACAAGACCGATATTGCCGTTACCACGATCCAAGGCTGGAAAAAACGCGGCGCTATTCCCGCCAATAGAGCCAAGCAAATCATCGCCGCGGCGAATGAGAATGGGATTGACCTATCCGATCTTCTGGGCGGCACGGCTGCGCGTGAGTCTCAAAGCGATAAAGCTGAAAGATCCAAGTTTCAGGATATTCTTAATAATGAGCGAAACGAACGTTCAGCAAAATCAAAATCCGATGCGTTTCCCGTGAAACACACTGGAAAATCAGGATCACAGCAAATTGACCACAGTGAAGTGGCCGCTTTGAAAGCGCGTTTGGCCGAGGTCGAACAGCAAGCCGTCAAGAAAAGCATCTTCATTTCCATGCTGATGATTGGAATCGGGCTTGGTGCGGTTGCGATTTTGCTATGGCCAAAAGCCAAACAAGTTGAAGACAAACTCGACAGCAATCATACGCAAATCGCGCATTTGGCCGATGATGTCAACGCCATGAAAAGCGAAAGCGCTGCGTTCGGGGGCTTACTTCCGGAGGACTGGAAACAGCAATTCCAATCCCTGGCGGAGCAATCCGAAAGCCTGCGGGAGCAAGCAATGGTGGCACAGCAAAAGGTTGGCGAAGCTCTAAAAATGGCGCAGAGCGTATCATCTGATGTTTTGGGCGAGCATGGCGGAACGCTGCCTGAGCGTATTACAAAGCTACAAAATTACGCAGCAGAGTTTATGGGCAATCCGAATTTAGCAGGATTTATGGGGCATATTAGCGGCCTGACCAGCCACCCTACGAATAACGGAATCCTCGACAACACCCAGCTTGAATTAACCAGAATTTTAGGACAGTTTAACGGCACACCTGACCAGCTCAATAGCTATCTACAAGCTGCACGCGCGCAAAGTGCGCCGATTGCCGAAACATTCCAGAATGTGCCGACAAACGACCTGAAGGCCGCAACGATGCTGTTTGCGTTCAATCAGATGCGCGGCGCACTCAATCGCAACAATCAGCCTTTCACCGAAGATCTCGCCTTGCTCAAAAACTTCATCGGCGAGGACAATACCGAGTTGCATATGGCGATTGACAGACTTGCCCCCCACGCGGAGAGCGGCGTTTTGACGGTTTCGGGGCTTAGCGGCGAGTTTCGCTCAATCGCCGGTGATGCCGTTGTTGCCTCGCTGCAGGGAGAAAATGCCGATGTCCGCGAGCGCACCCGCGCCCGCATGAATGAGCTTTTTAGCGTTGAGAAAGACGGTGAATTGTTAACGGGAACGGAAACCCAAGCCAAATTGCTACAAACCCAAAACCATCTTGATAACGGTGATTTGGACAGTGCCATTGCGACAGCGCAAAGCCTTGAGCCACAAGCCTTAGAAGCGGTTCAACCTTGGTTGGAAGAAGCGGAAAAAACCCGCACAGCACTTGATCTCAAATCCATTCTTGATGCCAATATTGATTTGCGCGCTTTCGGTCTAACCCAGAATATGAATGATTTTAGCCTTGATCTTTCGGCAATTGGCGATACCGTACAAGGCTATCTTCCCTCAGGCGGACGCATGATTGAAGACCCGAAATCAGGGTTAAAAATCTATCTGCCGGCACGCAGTGTGAATATTGCGGGCGGCGCAAGGCCAGCAGGAACAGGAACACGCTGATAAATCAGCCTTATTAAGCATCAAAGGAATACGGTATGATCCGCGCCTTGATATTTTTTCTGAAGCTTGCCGCGCTGTCATTATTGGCGGTGTGGGTCGCCTCGCGGGAGGGCAGTGTCAGGCTCAACTGGAAAGATATGGAGGGCGCAGACATCGCCGTGACAGTTGATCTCGGGCTGTTTTTGCTGCTTGGATTGATCATTATCCTGATTGCGCTGTTTATCTTCAAAATTATGAGTAATATCGCCCATTTTCCGCAAAGCTGGGCGCGGTATCGTGATTTCAAGCGCCGCGAAAAAGGATTTCGCGCTCTCACGCTCGGCCTTACCGCCGTTGCCGCAGGGGACAAAAAAATCGCAGCCTATCAAGCTTATCGCACTGAAAAGCTGCTTCCCGAACTGACCGCTTTGGGGATATTGCTGAATGCGCAGGCCGCTCGGCTTTCCGGCGATGAAGAGGCCGCCAATGCCCAGTTTGAATTATTGGCGCAGGACAAAGATGCGGCCTTTTTGGGCGTGCGCGGACTATTACAATCGGCGCTTGATCAAAAAGACTTCGAAAAAGCGCTGGATATCGCGCAAAAGGCCTCGAAACTTCAACCGAAACAGCACTGGATTTTAAAGGTCGTACTGGATCTGGAAATCCGCGCGCGGGAATGCGATAACGCGCTCAAAACACTCTATAGGCTCGAAAAGCTTAAAGCCATTCCGATTGCCGAGGCCGCGAGCATCCGTAGCGCATTGATGATTGCTCAAGCTGATCAGCTTTTAGAGGAGGGCAATCAAAGCGCGGCAAAATCAAGGCTTGAGAAGGCCTATGGCTACAGCCCGCATTCTATTCCCGTTGTCACGCGGCTTGTGGAAATACTCATAGAGCGTAAACAGCGCCGCCGCGCTATACAGATCATCGAAAAAGTCTGGAAACACAGCCCGCATCCCGATCTTGTGCCGCTCTGGGCGAAAACAGCACCCAAGCCAAGACGGAAATCCAGCGATATTCGTTTGGGCTTTTATATGTGGCTGGAAAAGCTTTTGAGCGTCAACGCAAATAGCGCCGAAGGACAAATGGCGATTGCCGAGGCCGCGATTGACATTCGCCTATGGGGAGAGGCGCGCTCACATTTGAATGCCGCCGAGGCTCTGCGCCCATCAAAGCGGCTTTATATTCTACATGCACGGCTTGATGAAAAATCAGGACGCGGGGCGGAAGCCGTACAAAATCACCTCAAACAAGCCGATAACGCTGCGCCCGATTATGTGTGGCATTGCCGCGAAACGGGACGCGTTTATGAACGCTGGAGCGCTTACGCACCGCCGCATAACAGCTTTAACACCATCACATGGGGCGTGCCTGAAATTCATAGTGATTATTCAGCGATTGCGCTCGATAGCGCCAGCCCACGCACAGCGTTAATGCCTGAAAAATCAGCGGCTTAGGATCTAACGAAAAGCCTGAACTTGGCTGCAACATCAAAATTGATAAGCCTAAGGATTACATCAATCCGTCTTCTTGCCGTTCATAAATTCCGTCACCTGCGTGTTCATATCGGTTGAGCGGCCTGATAGCTCGGTCGCCAGAGCCAGCAATTCCGTTGCCGCCGCCCCTGTCTGGCTTGAGGCCGCCTGAACGCCGCTGATATTGCTGGATACCTCAGCTGTGGCGCGGGAGGCCTCTTGCACATTGCGGGAGATTTCCGCCGTTGTTGCGGTTTGCTCCTCAATCGCCGCTGCAATCGAGGCACTGGCCTCACTGAGCGAGCGAATTGTCTCACGAATCCCCGCAATCGCCTGAACGGCCTGCGTGGTCGTATTTTGCATACTGGTGATTTGTCCGGCGATATCCTCGGTTGCCTTGGCGGTCTGCGCCGCTAGTGATTTCACCTCCGACGCGACAACGGCAAAGCCCTTGCCCGCATCACCGGCGCGCGCCGCCTCGATCGTGGCATTGAGCGCCAGAAGATTGGTCTGCTCGGCAATATCGTTGATCTGTCGCACAACCTCGCCGATCTGGTTGGAGGCCTGATGCAGCGCTTCAACCGTGTCATTTGTACGCTCGGCGCTTGTCACCGCTTCGGCGGCGATTTGGGTTGATTTTTCGATCTGCTGGGCAATCTCGCGAATTGAGGCGGTCATTTCCTCCGCTGCCGCTGCCACGGTTTGCACATTGGCCGAAGCCTCTTCCGCCGCCGCCGCCACCGATGTTGCCTGCGAGGACGCTTCCTCGGCGGCTGCTGAGAGGCTTTGTGCGGTTTCTTGCACCTCACCCGATGAGCCCGACACGACATCGGAAATATCCAGCACGTTTTGCGAGAGCTTTTCTTGCGCCGTAATCACCGACCAGCTCAGCATCGGGCCGATATAATAGCCCGTTTTATCCTGAATTGCCGCGACATTGAGATCGAGAACCTCCTCACCCAAACGGATTTTTGAACGCCATGGCAGGTTTTGCGGGTTTTTCAGGATTTGCCGCTGATGTTGCGGGTTTTTGTGGAAGACATCAATCGACTCTCCCATAATATTTTCAACCTTAACGGGCAGTAAGCTCTCCAGTTTCTTGAGTGTGTCGATGCTGGTCTGGTTGATATAGTTGACGCGGAATTCTTCCGGCTCGCACATCATGACATTGATCGGCATATTATCGACCATGATTTTCAGCCGCTCGCGCTCGGTGCAGATACTCCAGCTTAAGAGCAGCTTTTTGACCTTGCCGCCCACGCTGATCGCATCGATATGCAGATCAAGCATTTCAGGCCCCAGACGGATAATCGCGGAATGCGGAAAATTTGAGCTATCGGCCAGCAATCGGCGCTGATGCAGCGGGTTTTTGTGAAAAATATCGATGCACTGCCCGATAATATTATCGCCGCTCACCCCATCGGGCAAAAGCGCGGTCAAGGTGTTGAGCGTGTCAATGCTAGGCTGGTTCGCGTAATCAATAATGAGCGTTTTGGGATCGCAGGTCATGACGTTTAGCGGGATCATATCAAGGATTCGCCTTGCATCGGGCGCTTGACTTAGAAACGGAACAAGGCTGGTGGCGGCATTTTTCATGATATGATGATCTCCCCTTAAAAAGCATCATAAAACTATCATAGATTGTAAAATTGCAAAAAAATATTGCGGCGCGAATACCCGCGTATGAAAATTTTGGCAAAGCTATAGCCAATCAGGCAGCAAGGCATGAATATTTCGGGCGGCACGGAAGGCTTGCAACCAGGGCGCAAATTGTCTATATCAGTAGCGGAAAGTCGGCGCGGGCGAAATCTCGCCGAATCCGGTCAGGTCCGAGAGGAAGCAGCCGCAAGTGAATTTTTTCGGGTCGCTGTCCGGCTTTCCACTTTCAATCCCCCCATGTATATCATCTTCGACTTCCCCCAAAACGCTTGAGAGCAGCAATATTACCTGATATTATTACGTACATGGCTAGATGCACAGCACCATCACGAGGTCATCGTACAGCGAGTGGCAAAGCGGCTTGTCCTGCATGCGGTAGCGGCTTTCGCAGCTATGGATACAGCAGTTCTAGCAACTATAATAGCTATGAATCCAACTCATACTCACCCTACTCCTCATTAGGAAGAAGTAGTAGTAGTGGCAGTTCTAGCCGCAACACAAAACCACGTTGGTCGCGATCTACTTCGTCCGTGATGTATACACCTACTGAGGTTTCAGCACTCACACCAATCCGCAACAGTGTCGAAAACCTAGCAACGCAGCCTGACCTTCGTGATGTCTTCCTATGCCATGCATGGGATGATCGACAAGGCGCAGCCAAAGAGCTTCATGATCTTCTAGAGTCGCTTGGTGTCAGGGTCTGGTTCAGCGAGAAGGATGTTGGACTTGGCGTACCGTTACTCCGCGCCATTGACAAGGGCTTGAAGAACTCAAAAGTAGGGCTTGTGTTGGTTACTCCTGCACTACTAAGGCGTCTTACAACAGAGAGTATTGCTGACAAAGAACTTTCGGCACTCCTCGCGGGCGAGCGGCTCATTCCTATAGTACACAACACTACTTATGAAGCCCTCCGTGAAGAAAGCCCCCTGCTTGCCTCACGAAGCGGTCTGAGTACTGCAGAAGATACAATGGCAGAAGTTGCCGCCAAAATTGCTGAATTGGTTGCTCTGTAGAACTAATCGCCTCATTTCCCAGCTTCCCCACATCGAAACATCGCCAAATTCGGGTTTTTGGTTGCCGCGCTCTATGGAATCGTCTTTAATCACCTCATCATGCACGATGAAAATAACAACGAAGCCGACCGCCAAGACGCTGCCAAAACGCCCTATCGCGTTCTGGCGCTGAAATACCGCCCGCAAAATTTTTCGGAGCTGATCGGGCAGGATGCGCTTGTCAGAACGCTCACCAACGCGATTGAAACAGGCCGCATTGCCCATGCCTTTATGCTGACAGGGGTGCGCGGAGTCGGAAAAACCACTACAGCGCGGATTATCGCCAAGGCTCTGAATTATACTGGCGCGGACGGTACAGCCCAGCCGACAACGGGCGCGACCGATGATTGTGCGATTTGCCGCGCGATCTCCGAAGACCGCCATCCCGATGTGATTGAGATGGACGCGGCGAGCCGTACGGGCGTTGATGATATCCGCGAAATTCTCGACGGGGTGCGCTATGCCCCGACCGAAGCGCGGTACAAGGTTTACATCATCGACGAAGTGCATATGCTCTCCAAGCAGGCCTTTAACGCCCTGCTGAAAACACTCGAAGAGCCGCCGCCGCATGTGAAATTTATCTTCGCCACGACCGAAATCCGCAAAGTGCCAATCACCGTTCTATCGCGTTGCCAGCGTTTTGATCTGCGCCGCGTGACGATTGACACGCTGATTGCCCATTTCAAGGCGATTTGTGAAAAAGAACAGGTTATAGCGCAAGATGATGCGCTTTCGCTGATTGCCCGCGCCGCCGATGGCTCGGTGCGGGACGGACTCAGCATCCTCGATCAGGCCATCGCCATGAGCGATGAGGGCGGTGTCACCGCCGAACAAGTCAAATCGATGTTGGGGCTTGGCGACCGTAGCAAAAATCTCGATTTGCTGGATCATATCCTCAACGCCAAAGCCGATAGCGCTTTAGAGATTATGGACGACATTTATTCCGTTGGCGGCGATCCTTCGATCCTCATTCAGGATTTGCTTGATTGCGTTCATCAGATTACGCGCCTGAAGGCCGTTCCCGAGCTGGCCTCAAACAAGGCGCAAGGCGGGATGCCGCCAGATGAAACAAACCGCATGGCCGATATGGCCGCCAAGCTGTCAATGCCGACATTGGGCAAAGCATGGCAGATTTTGCTCAAAGGCTTGAATGAGGTCAATCTGGCCGCCAATCCGCAAAACGCAGCCGAAATGGTGGTTATTCGCATGGTTTATGCGGCGAATTTACCCGACCCGCAGGAATTGGCGCGGAAATTAAGCAATGCCGAGGAGCAGCAAAATCAGCGCGGATCGAGCGTGGCGGGTGGAAGCGCTGGCGGAAGCGCTGCAGCAGCAACAGCGTCAAACGCACCCGCAGCGAATTATGCCGCGCCAGCTTCAAATACGACTTCAAATACAGCATCAAACGCGACACCCGCACAATCCAGCGGCGAGCCTGTCCGCGCCAGTGGTAACAATAGAGCGCCCTCTTCAGCTTCTTCGGCGGCATCATCCTCCGCAAGTGCGGCTCTGGCCTATAAAATTGAGGATAGCGAGGAACTACAAAATTTCGAACACGCTGCGCCGCAGGGTAATACGGATGTTTTTGACTACAAAGAGCCGCAAACGCTGCATGATGTGATTGAGCTGTTGGAACAGGCCAATGAAATGGTGCTGGCTGGCCGCGCTTATCAGATGCTCCATTTTGTGCGGCTGGAGCGCAAGGGCGATGCCTATATTCTTGATGTACGACCGCAAGAAAATGCGCCGCGGGATTTATTGCCGCAGATGTTTAAAACGCTCAAATCCGTAACGGGCAGGCAATGGATGATTTCCCCCTCCACCGCCATCGGAGAGCCGACCTTGGCCGAACAAGCCCGCGCCCGCAGTGAAGCGTTCCGCGCAGAGATCGAAAATCACGAGATTATCCGTGAGGTGTTTACGCTCTTCCCCGGCGCGGAAATTATTGATATTGAAGAGTTTAAAGATAAAAAATAATATCGAGCCTTATATAAAACCGATATAATCCGCATTTTAAACCAAGGAAAAACGCCATGATGAACTTTCAAAAAATGATGCAACAAGCCCAGCAAATGCAATTCAAGTTGCAGGAAATGCAAGAAAAGCTTGCTGATATCGAGGTTGAAGGCGAATCCGGCGGCGGCCTCGTTAAGGCGCGCATGACCTGTAAAGGCGAGATGATGGGGCTTCACATCGACCCATCACTTTTGGGCGGTCAAGACAAAGAGGTGGTTGAAGATTTGATTGTCGCCGCCATCAATAACGCCAATCAAGCCAAGGATGATCGCGTTAAATCCGAAACGCAAGCGATGATGGAGGCTTTGGGGCTCCCCGCCGGCTCACAATTGCCATTCTAATCACGGTACGATTTTTAACCAACCGCTACACGATAAGCCGCCCTATGCCAATTTCCTACATTGCGCCGATCTTGCTTCTGGCTATTTCAAATGTATTCATGACATTTGCATGGTATTATCACTTAAAAATCCCGCATCTTGCGATATGGGCCGCGATTTTCTTTGCATGGGGCATTGCCTTTATCGAATATTGTTTTGCTGTTCCGGCCAACCGCATTGGCCATAAAGTCTACTCCCTCGCCGAACTAAAAACTATTCAGGAAGTTCTGACCTTGGTTATTTTTGCCGGATTTGCTGTCTTGGTATTCGGTGAAAAGCTTACTGTTTTTCACGGTATAGGCTTTGCGCTGATCGCGATTGGCGCGGGGTATGTCTTCACCGCCAGCCGCGGTGTACTGGGATCATAAATGAGATAATAAACGGTTATTGGAACAAGAAAATGCGTATTGCCACTTGGAATATAAACTCGGTTCGCCTACGGCAGGGTTTGCTTGAGCGCCTAGCGCAGGAGGCCGCGCCCGATATTATATGCCTACAGGAAACCAAAACCCCTGATGAGCATTTTCCGTTCGATTTTATTCGTGCGATGGGGTTCGAGCATATTCATATCCATGGCATGAAAAGCTATAACGGGGTTGCGATCCTTTCCAAAATCCCTTTTCAAGGCGCAGATATCCACCATCGCTGCGGCAAGGAGGATTGCCGCCATATCGCCGCGCAATTTGAACAATTCGAGCTGCATAACCTTTATATTCCGGCGGGCGGGGATGAGCCCGACCCCGAAATTAACGACAAATTCGCGCATAAGCTTGATTTTGTCGATGAAATGGCGCGCTGGTTTCAAGATCGCTATAGTCAGGATCAAAGCCTGATCGCCGTCGGAGATTTCAATATCGCCCCTTACGAGCATGATGTCTGGTCGCATAAACAACTTTTGAAGATCGTTTCCCACACCCCGCCCGAAACCGAACGCTTGGAAAAAATGCGCCAATCGCTGAATTGGGTTGATACGGCGCGGCATTTCGTGCCGATGGATGAGAAATGCTATACGTGGTGGAGCTATCGCAACCGCGATTGGGAAAAATCGAACAGGGGGCGCAGGCTCGATCATATCTGGGTCACGCAACCGCTTAAATCCAAGCTCAAAGCGCATGAAGTTCTAACCCATGCCCGCAATTGGGAAAAACCTTCTGATCACGTTCCGGTTATTCTGGAGCTAAATATGGATAAATAGCCATGAGACTGTAATTTTTTCATATATTTCGAAATCAGGTAGTTTTTGTAATATTTTGTAAAATTTACAATAATTGGTTGAATGTAATGCAATTTTAAAAAAATATCGCTACTATTGAATGAGACTAATTATTAAGGGCTATTATCAAATATGTTTCTTTTCCAATCTCTAAAATATAAAAAATATTTAACGCTAGCTGTTATATTATTTGTAATCATTGGAACCGCTTACCCTGCCGCCGCGCAAAAAAAATCTTTTTTTGAAGCTATGTTTGGCTGGATGTCAAAAGCTCCTGATAATGAGCCCGATCCTGCTGTGACTTTGCGTGCGCCTTTTGCAGCCCCAAGCAGAGCTACCGTGAGTGAGGGTGAAGAAAATGTCACCGAAACACAGCAACAGCCCAACCCAAGAATTTCTTTACGTTATGCGCATACGACCGAGTTGGAAATTGCGAACTGGCTTGTTACAGCCGTTTCAAATGCTATGAGCTTTGAAGTCGGAGAAGAATCAAACATTGCCGAAAGAAATAAGAGCTATTTCGCGCAAAGCGGTCTAGAACAATTCCAATCTTTTCTTGACGCGAACAATATTCAAAAGGTTATTGATTCCAATCGCTTTAACATCAATAGCTTTGTTAGAGAAAGACCGCTGCTATTAAATTCCGGAACAGCTCAGGATCGTTTTCGATGGGTGTTTGAAGTCCCCATACTTGTAAGCTACATGAATGCAGAAACATTTAACTATAAGACAGATGAGCCCGTTAATCAGAATATACTTTTAACAATTCAAATCGGACGCTTCCATGATGTGGAAGATCCGGACAATATTTTTGATGTAAAAATCGAAACATGGAACGGTCGCTCCGAAAGCATTACACGCCGCTAAGCCTGCGTGTTTAAAAACACTTCGGTCTATCGAAAATTCTCAATCATTCACTGGTAGATTGCTCAAAAATCTATACACTAATTAAATCCGAATCATAATGATGATGCAGGTCATCACATAACTTTTAAGGAGTATTTTCCATGAGTGAAAATGTAACCAGCTTTGCGCCAGCACAACAAGATCAAGCGCCTACAGCATCAGAAACCAAAGATGTCGGCGGCGTTGCCGGGCAACGCCTCAAAGCATTCATCGAGCGCGTTGAGCGCCTTGAATCCGAAAAGGCTGCACTGGCCGAAGACATAAAGGAAGTCTACGCCGAGGCCAAGGGCGTTGGATTTGACACCAAAACCATTCGCAAAATTATCTCTCTGCGGAAAATGGATACCGAAAAGCGCCGCGAGTCTGAAGAGCTTCTTGAACTCTATAAGGCGGCCATCGGCATGGCAGATTAAAAAAAGAGCCGAGGAGTAAGCGCCTAAGCTTAAGATCAACTAACGATCAAAAAAAAGCAAGCGCCATAGCGCTTGCTTTTTTATTTCTATCATTGACCCTTGGCTTCCAATACTTACCCGCCATACAATCCGCGCAAGCGCTGCTCGGCGATGACCAGCATGGCAAGGTCAAGATTTCCGGCACGGCGCAGCTCCGCAAAAAGCGGGTCAAATTGCTGCGCCAGATGGTCATGATCATCAAGCCAGCATTCGGTCAATGATTTACCCTTTTTGCCCTTACAGCCCGTATCGCGCAGCACGCGGATCGTCATCCCCGCCTGACAGCTATAAAGCTGATCGACAAGGCCGCTGGTCGCTTCCATATGCCAATGATCTTCGGAGGTAAGATAACGCGCTTGCTGGCGCAACCAATCCATGTGGAAACGCTCACCCAATTCAAAATATGTGCGGGCAGCATCCAGTAAATCGGCCTTATTTTCCAGCGCAATCCGAATAATATCGCAGACAGATTTCAAGGTCGGCACAAGCGCAATCTGATAGGCCAGCGCATCGGTTAAACCGTTGCCCTTATTGGCTCTCATGCGGTCTTGAATCGTGCTTTGTAACTGCTCCGGCGCGACCTTATCAAGATTTTTGCGTAAGGTTTCAATACCCTTTTTGAAATCGGCAGTGTCCTTGGCGATATCCAGATTGCGCCCCAAACGCGTCAAGAACCATGTGATCGCATGCTCGGACAAATTCGCAAGCTCGCGCATAGCCTTAACCTGCACCTCGGCCGGCACTTGGTTATCGAGCGCTTCGATCTCATCCCAGAGCGGCCTGAGGCCAAAGGCATCACGCACAACGATATAGGCCTTGGCGACATCAGCGCAGGATGCGCCCGTTTTGCGCATACTGGTCTTGATGAAGGTCGGCCCCATACGGTTGACCAAAGAGTTCGACATCGTGGTGGCGACAATCTCGCGGCGCAGTTTGTGCCGCATAATCTCGGTCTTGTATTTCCCTTGCAGCGCCTTGGGGAAATATTCAACCAGCCATTCATCCATATCCAGATTATCGGGAATATCGCTTGCCAATAAATCTTTCGAGAACGAAATTTTCGAATAGGAAAGCAGAACCGATAGCTCAGGGCGGGTTAACCCCTTACCCGCACGCAGCCGCGCCTCAATCATATCCTGATTGGGGAGGCCTTCATTTTTGCGGCTCAAGCCCTCATCGCGCTCCATATCCTGAATAAATTCATTGTGAATTTTCAGCTCGTCCCGCGCCTGATACTCAACCAAGCTCACGGCTTGGGCTTGCTGGTAATTGCTGCGCAGAACCAAGGCCGCAACATCATCGGTCATTTTTTCAAGCAAGATATTTCTGGATTTTATATCCATCTTGCTGGATTTCTGACTCATGATATCGCTCATCAAAATCTTGATATTAACCTCAAGGTCAGAGGAGTTCACACCACCTGAATTGTCGATAAAGTCGGTATTGATACGCCCGCCTTTTTCGGCATATTCGATGCGTCCAAGCTGGGTTACACCGAGGTTTGCGCCCTCACCGACGACTTTGGCGCGCAGTTCGTTCCCGTCAATGCGGATTGCATCATTGGCCTTGTCACCGACATCCCCATGGCTTTCCTTGGAGGATTTGATATATGTTCCGATCCCGCCAAACCACATCAGATCCGTCCGCGCCAAAAGCATCGCCCGCATCAGTTCAAAAGGTGTGACCTTGTCTTTGGAAATATCAAAACGCTCTTTGATCTCCGGCGTCAGCTCCAGCATTTTATCGGCGCGGGAGTAAATACGCCCGCCCTTGGACAGCAGTTTGGTGTTATAGCCGTCCCAGCCCTTGACCTCATTAAACAAGCGCTGACGCTCCTTCAAAGAGGATACAATATCGGGATTGGGGTCACAGAAAATATGCAGATGGTTAAACGCCCCGACCAGTCGGATATGATCCGAGAGAAGCATTCCGTTCCCGAACACGTCCCCGCCCATATCGCCAACACCGATCACATCAAACGGCTTTTCCTGAATATTGTGATTGAGCTGACGGAAATGCGCCTTCACGGATTCCCAAGCACCGCGGGCAGTGATACCCATTTTCTTGTGATCATACCCAGCCGAGCCACCGGACGCAAACGCATCCCCAAGCCAGAAATTATTCTTCAAGGACAATTCATTGGCTATATCGGAAAACGTCGCCGTTCCCTTATCCGCAGCGACAACCAGATACGGATCATCCCCATCACGGCGGACAACATTTTTCGGCGGCACGATTTTTCCGCCACTTAGATTGTCAGTGATATCCAGCATCGCCTGAATGAATGTTTTGTAACAACGAATACCCTCTTCGCGGAATTCTTCACGCGTTTTAGTCGGTGTTTTCACCACAAATCCGCCTTTTGACCCCATCGGCACGATGACGGCATTTTTCACCATCTGCGCTTTCATCAAGCCCAGAACTTCGGTGCGGTAATCCTCATGACGATCAGACCAACGCAAACCGCCGCGCGCAATTTTATCACTGCGCAAATGCACGGCTTCGACCTGCGGCGAGTATACAAAAATCTCGCGAAACGGCTTAGGCTCAGGCACTTCAGCCAGGGCGCGGCAATTGATCTTGATTGCGGTATAGGGCAAAGGCTCTTGCCCCTCGGCATCGGTTTGGAAATAATTTGTCCGCATCGTCGCTTCGACAAGCTGCACCATCATGCGCAAGATACGATCCTGATCGAGCGATTCAACTCTCTCCAAGGCCGTATCGATTTCTTTGGCAATCTCGCGGGCTTTCTTTTCGTTTTGGGCGACGCTACCGGAGGGGTTAAACATCGCCTTGAACATATCAACGATCAATCCGGCAATATCACCGAAATCAGTCAACGCTTTTTCGATATATTGCGTGCTGAACGGAAAACGGATTTGCTTGAGATAATGCACGTAAGTGCGCAAAATCGTCACCTCATGCCAGTTCAAATTCGCGCCCAGTGTCAAAGCGTTCAGACTGTCATTTTCCATCTGGTTATGCCAGATACGGGTGAAGGCTTCTTCGAAATTTTCCTTCACATCCTTGATTGTTTTGAGCGTTTTGGATTCAGTAATTTCAAGCAAGAAATCATGAATCCAGATTGAGCCTTCATAATGTTTCGGATGAATTTCAAAGGGCAATTCGGCGATAGAACGCAGACCCATATTATCAAGAATTGGCAAGACATCGGAAAGCGTAATCGGCTCTTGCGGGTTATAGATTTTCAAACGCAACTGCTGGTCAGATACATCATCAGGCTTATACAAGTCGAGATCCATAAGACCTGCTTTGACGACCGTTTCGATTTTTTCAATATCAAAGACCGCCTGTTTCGCGCGGTAACGGCTGGTATACGATACCGGAAACGCTTCACCGTAATGCAAGGTATATTGCATTACCTGATCGGCATTTTGCGTGCTTTCCATTACCGCCGCTGAGAGCATTTCCGCCCAAGTTTGTCCGGCTTCCTGTAAGCGCTGCTCGATTTTCCCGCAATTATATTTTGGCGGCTTGGACTGGCTAACGCGCATAATAATCATGATCCGCGCAAAAACAGAATCATCGAGCGTGGTATAAAAATTCGCGCATTCGCCGCTCAGCTCACTTTCAAGGATAGAGATAATCTGCGCCCGCAAATCACTCCCGAACCGATCACGCGGCACATAGACAAGGCAGGAAATATAACGGCCAAACGGATCTTGGCGCATGAAAAGTGCAATACGTTGACGCTCTTGAAGCCGCAAAATATCAACGGCTGTTTTGAACAATTCGTTTTTATCAATTTGGAACAATTCATCACGCGGATATTTCTCCAGAATATGGCGCAAGGCCTTTGCATCGTGGCTTCCGGCAAGGAAATCAGACATTTCAATAACATCTTCAACCTTCTCACGGATAAGCGGAACGCTCGAAACGCTGCGGGAATAGGTGACGGAAGTAAACAATCCCAAAAATAGCTTCTCTCCCGTAACCTCACCCTTGTCATTGTAAGTCTTGATCGCCACCGCATCCATCGGCACGCGGCGATGAACAGTTGAAATACGGTTTGTTTTTGATACTGAAATCGGCTCTAATTTGCGGCGCAACTCCTGCAAATTGCGCGGCAAACCTTCGCTATTTTCTGTGATATAAGCTGGGGAAACGTCCTCGGCCAAAAGCCCTAAACTCTCACCCTTGACCGTTTTGCTCTTGAGGCCGTCTTTGCCCTCGACAAATTCATAATGGCGGTAACCCAAAAGCGTGAAATTATTATCAGCAATATAATCAAGAAACGCGCAATATTTCTCAATCTCTTTCATGGAGGCCTTGATCGACGCTTTGGCGAGATCATCACGCGTCGACTTCACAAGATTCAGCATCTTGCGCCAGTCACGATTGGCAAAATAGACATCTTGCAAGACGACATACAGTCCGCGCTCCAACTCGGATAAAATATCGGGACTTACCGCATCTTTAATCTGAACATGAATATGCGATTGCCGCGTTAAACTCTCATCACGCTCGGATTGAATACGCTTCATATTGCCTTTGTCATCATATTCGACATAAACAATCGGGTGCAGCATCAAATCAATCAAAAGATTGTGCTTATTAACCTCAGCCGCAACGGAATCAACCAGAAATGCAAAGTCATCGCTCACAACCTCAATAACGGTTTTGTGATAGTTGCCTCCGCTTACAGACGGTGTATGTATCCGAATTTTCGGCTCGCCCTGCTCCCGGGCCTTGGCCAATTCCCAATGGATTTTCGCAGCATCCAGCAGGATATTTTTATCAAAAATATCAATATCATTGAGCGTAATCTCACTGCCCAAAATTTTAAGCATGTCGCGGTGGGTATTGGTTGCCTTGCTCGGCAAATCACTCAAAGCCTGATCGATAAATTTTTGAACATCTTTGTGCAATGGCTGGTTTTTCAGGGACATAATCGCTCTATTGTTTCGCTCTTGAATTGACTTTTTTGCTGGGTGAATCATACCATCTTCAGCCCGATTTTGTTAGGGCTACATAAATACGATGGAATCACAAAGGTCAAGCGCAGACAATGAAATATTGGCAAATTTCATAGGATTTTATCTTGCAGAGCAGCAACGAAATTTATCAATTCCCCGCTTTTCTATTTCCGCCCCTCCAGCCGCGCTATGCCGCTTATTTCAGGCGGCCTTCCAACAGCCGCTCAACCACCGCAGGATCGGCCAGTGTTGAGATATCGCCCAGATTATCCAGATCATTGGCCGCGATTTTGCGCAAAATACGCCGCATAATCTTACCGGAGCGGGTTTTGGGCAAATCGGGGGTAAAGTGAATAATATCAGGCGTGGCAATCGGACCGATAATCTTGCGCACGATTTTGATAATATCAGCCTTGATCGCCTCATCGGCGGTCTTGCCCTCATTCAAAATCACATAGGCATAGATCCCTTGGCCTTTGAGATCGTGCGGATAACCAACAACGGCGCTCTCGGCAACGCTTTCATGCTCATTGATCGCGCTTTCAATTTCCGCCGTGCCAAAGCGGTGACCCGACACATTGATCACATCATCCACGCGCCCCGTAATCCAATAATAGCCATCGGCATCGCGCCGCGCCCCGTCACCCGTGAAATACATACCCTTGAATGTGCTGAAATAGGTTTGCTTGAAACGCTCATGATCGCCGAATACGGTGCGCATCTGCCCCGGCCAGCTATCGAGAATGACAAAATTCCCCTCGGCCTCGCCGTCAAGGATTTGCCCGTCATTATCAACAATCGCCAGAATCACGCCAAAAAACGGATGACACGCCGCGCCGGGTTTCAGGCTGGTTGCCCCCGGCAACGGGGTCATCATATGCCCGCCCGTTTCGGTCTGCCACCACGTATCAACAATCGGGCAGCGCTTTTCACCGACGATATTATGATACCACAGCCATGCTTCATGATTGATCGGCTCACCGACACTGCCCAAAATCCTCAAACTATCGCGCTTGGTCGCCGTGACCCATTGATCACCCTCCCGCAGCAGCGCCCTGATCGCAGTCGGGGCAGTATAGAAAATATTGACCTTGTGCTTGTCAACCACTTGCCAGAGCCGCGACCAGTCGGGATATTGCGGCACGCCCTCATAAACAAGGCTGATCGCGCCATTGGCCAGAGGGCCATAAACGATATAGCTATGCCCCGTCACCCAGCCGACATCAGCCGTGCACCAATACACCTCCCCCGCCTTGTAATCAAAGGTGATCTCATGCGTCATGGCGGCATAAACCATATACCCGCCCGTTGTGTGCAAAACGCCTTTGGGTTTACCGGTAGAGCCGGAAGTATAAAGGATAAATAGCGGGTCTTCGGCGTTCATCTCCTCGCAAGGACAATCCTCTGATTGCGCCGACACCAAATCCTGCCAGTCATGATCGCGGGCGGGGTTTTTCGCCACATCACCGCCCGTATGCGCAAAAACCAATACGTTTTGATCGGTTTTGGTCATCGCCAGCGCCGCATCGACATTGGCCTTGAGCGGCACTTTCTTGCCGCCGCGCAGCCCTTCATCAGCGGTTACAATAAGCTTGGGTGTGCAGTCCTCAATCCGCCCCGCCAGCGCATCGGGCGAGAACCCGCCAAAGACAACGCTATGCACCGCGCCAATGCGCGCACAAGCCAGCATCGCATACACGGCCTGCGGGATCATCGGCATATACAATACAACGCGGTCACCCTTTTCCACGCCCAAAGATTTCATCGCATTGGCGAGCCGTGACACCTCACGGAGCAATTCAGCATAGGTTATATGACGAATATCCGCCGCATCCCACGCATCAGCCTCGTAAATCAGCGCGGTTTGTGCGCCCTTGCCGTTTTGCACATGGCGGTCAACGCAGTTGTAACAAGCGTTCAGCGATCCATCTTCATACCATTTGATACTGACATCGCCCTCGAATGAGGTGTTTTTGATTTTGGTCGGCTGCTTCATCCAATCAATCCGCTTGGCCTGCACCGCCCAGAAAATCTCAGGCTGATTGACCGAGCCTTGATACATTGCCCGATATTTTTCAGCCGTCACATGCGCGTTTTCAACGATTTTCGGGGAGGGGGGGAATAATTCGCTCATGCTCTTAAAACTCCTTTTATTCGTTGATTTTTTAACTGCTGGTCCATGCGTATCTGTGATGGTGAGGGCTAGGGCTTTTCAAACCGCTCAACCGGCAACGGGCCGAAAGATTGCACGGTCGGCATAAGCTCCAGCCGATTGACGTTAAAATGTGGGGGCAAAGTCACCGCCCATGCGATGCTTTCGGCGACATCTTCTGGCGTCAGAGGCGCGGTATCGGCGTAAACCTTGGCCGCAGCATCAAGATCGCCCTTAAAGCGCACAGCCGAGAATTGCGTTTCCACCATGCCAGGCTCAATATTGGTGACGCGAATATTCATCCCTTGCAGATCGGCGCGGAGCGCCAACGAGAATTGCTTCACGAAGGCCTTGCTGGCGCAATAGACATTCCCGCCGGGATAAGGATAATTCCCCGCCGTCGAACCAATATTGACGATATGGCCTTTTTTGCGCGCCGCCATGCCCTCAAGCACCAGCCGCGTCATCGTCACCAGCCCCTTGTTATTGACCTCGATCATCGTTTCCCAATCATCGAGCGCGCATTTATAAGCCGGCTCCAGCCCCAAAGCCAGCCCCGCATTGTTAATCAGCACATCAATATCCTGAAATTTCTCGGGCAAATCCTTATAGAATTGCTCAATCGAGGGGCGGTTTTCCATCTCGCAAATACCGATATAAATGCGGTTTTCGCTCGCGCCCTGTAGAGTTTTGGCCAGTGTTTTGAGCTTTTCGACATTGCGCCCCGCCAAAACCAGCTTACAGCCCATCTCGGCAAAGCGGCGGCTAAAGGCGCGTCCGAAATCGCCCGTTGCTCCCGTGATTAAAACCGTGCGCGGCGTGTAACGTTCATATTTTTTGGCCATGAATAATGCGCCTTACATATTGAATTGAATGGAAATGAGCGAAAGCCGTTCAACGCTCTCTCAAAAAAAATCAGCTCATTTTAACAATCGTCACGCCCCAGATCAGCGCGCATAAACCAAAAATCATCGCCAGAACAATCAGGTTCTTTTTGAATTTGCTCTTGTGAACGGCGCTTTTGTGAAGCAACGAGTCAGCATAGGGTTTTGCTCCCCCTTGCGTATTCGTTTCGGCGTTTTGTGTTTCTTGCGTATCAGACATTGCGAGCCTCCTCAGCCCTTGATTTTATCCCCCTAAGATGGAGCGAAAAACTCAGGAAATCAAGAGCGCGGCAAAAAGCGCGAACAAATAAAACACGGAATAGCCGAACATCAACCGCGCAGGCTTAAGGTCTTCACTGCGCAAAACGCATAGCGCCGTGAAAATGAAAAACCCGCTCAATATAGCGGCCAGAGCGCCATATAAAACGCCCGCATAGCCCAAAAACGCAGGCGCAACCGTAATCGGGAACAAGATCAAGGTATAAATCAGCATCTGGATTTTGGTGTGGCGCGCCCCCGCAACAACACTGAGCATCGGGATATTGGCGCGTTTATAATCTTCATTCGCGAACAACGACAGCGCCCAGAAATGCGGCGGCGTCCAAAAGAAAATAATCGCAAATAAAAGCGCGGAGTAAAGCGTAATATCGCCCGTCACCATCGCCCAACCGATCATCGGCGGGAAAGCCCCCGCCGCGCCGCCAATCACGATGTTTTGCGGTGTAGAGCGCTTGAGCCACATCGTATAGACAAACACATAAAACGCATTGGCAAAAGCCAGCAATCCGGCGGCCATCCAATTGAGCGCCAGCCCCATCACCATCACGCTCATCACGGATATAATCACGCCAAAAGCCAGCGCATCGTCAGGGTGAACACGGCCAGCGGGAATCGGGCGGTCTTTGGTGCGGTTCATAATCGCGTCGATATCGCGGTCATACCACATATTGATAGCGCCCGCCGCGCCCGCATTGAGCGAGAGGCACAGCATACCGACCATCAGCAAAAACGGGTGAATATCCGACATATTCGGGGCAATCCACATCCCGACAAAGCCCGTAAAAATCACAAGACTCATAACTTTGGGCTTGAGGAGCGCAAAGTAATCCTGCGGCGTGGCTTCGCCGCTATGCGTTACATCACTCATATCTGTTTTTGCAAAAGCTTTGGACATATCAGCGCGCACACTAACAGTTTTGGCCAAAATTCCAAGAAAAAACTGATTTCATTTACAAGAGGGGACGATTTTTCAGATGCGGCTTACGCGGCCTAAATTAACCAAACGTCCAAGTCATAGCAGGATTTTCGCGCGGCTTAACCACTATAGGATCGGGGTCAGTATCAACACCAAGCTTTTGAACAATTTCAGCGTGTTCTTTATAACCAGAACTTTTTAGGTCATCCATAACATCCGCAGCGATTTCATCGAACAAATCAGGCTGTTCATTGGCGATGGATTGCATCAAGTTCACAGCCTTTTCAGGATTTCCATTGTGAATCAGGTTCATAACTCTTGTTTTCACGGAGATTTGATCCGGCCGCAGTGAGGGTGCAGCCAACAAAGCTTCATCCTGATTGCCATTTGCAGCGCCGTGAAGATTAATGGGCGTACCCTGATCCAGCCCTGCACGCGCGAATACAGCGCTCAACACGGGGGTACTGCCAACAATTTGCAATGGATTTGCGGATATAGCCATGAAAAAATCCTACCTCATTTCAAGCCCAGAGTCAAAACTCAGCAAAAGCGACGTTATTTCACTTTTGGCTGAATTTCAAACTGGTGGAATGGCGGTGGAGAGGACACAGTCCATTCCAGCGTCATGGTTTGCTTTTCAGCGTTCCAATAGTTATCGCTCGCCTTCTTGCCGAAAATCTGGGTGTAGAACACAACAAAAACAAACCAGAGCGTGCTCAAGAACGCAATATACGCGCCATAAGATGAAATTTCATTCCAATAGGCATAGGCATCCGGATAGTCGATGTAACGGCGCGGCATACCCTGAAGCCCCAAGAAATGCTGAGGGAAGAACAGAATATTCACGCCGATAAAGGTCGTCCAGAAATGCACCTGCCCCATCCATTCGGGATACATCTTGCCGAACATCTTGCCCGACCAGTAATAATATCCTGCAAATAACGCAAAGACAGCGCCGAGCGAGAGAACGTAGTGGAAGTGCGCCACAACATAATAAGTATCATGCAGAGCCACATCCATTCCGGCATTGGCCAGAACAACGCCTGTCACACCGCCGACGGTAAAGAGGAAGATAAAGCCGATCGCAAACATCATCGGTGTTTTGAACGAAATCGAGCCACCCCACATCGTTGCAATCCATGAGAAAATCTTGATGCCTGTCGGTACCGCGATAATCAGGGTCGCCGCTGTGAAGTAAGCACGTGTATTAACATCAAGCCCAACGGTATACATATGGTGCGCCCATACGACAAAGCCGACAAAGCCGATTGCGACCATCGCATAAGCCATGCCGAGATAGCCGAAAATAGGCTTTCTGGAGAAGGTCGACACAATATGTGAAACAATACCGAAGGCCGGCAAGATCATAATATAAACTTCAGGGTGGCCGAAGAACCAGAACAAGTGCTGGTATAAAATCGGATCCCCGCCGCCCTCAGGAATAAAAAAGGAAGTCCCGAAATTGCGGTCTGTCAGCAACATCGTGATCGCGCCGCCCAGAACAGGAACAGCCAAGACCAGCAAAAACGCGGTAATCAGCATCGCCCAGATAAAAAGCGGCATTTTGTGCAAGGTCATACCCGGTGCGCGCATATTAAAGATGGTGGTGATGAAATTGGCCGCGCCGAGAATCGAGCTTGCCCCCGCCAAGTGCAGGGCAAAGATCGCCATATCAACCCCGAAATCAGGGTGACCTAATGTGCTGGAAAGCGGCGGATAAACCGTCCAACCCGTTCCAACCCCGCCGCCGACGAAGGCAGAGCCTAGCAATAGAAAAAATGCAGGCACAAGCAGCCAGAAAGAAATATTGTTCAAACGCGGAAAGGCCATATCAGGCGCACCGATCATAAGCGGCACAAACCAGTTTCCAAACCCGCCGATCAGCCCCGGCATGACAACAAAGAACACCATAATCAAACCGTGCGCCGTGATAATCACATTCCACATGTGACCGTCCGGCATTCCATCGGCCGTGGTGAGGAACTGAACACCCGGATCTTGCAGCTCAAGCCGCATAATCACAGAGAACAACCCGCCAATCAAACCGGCAATAATCGAGAAGATAATATAAAGCGTCCCGATATCTTTGTGATTGGTCGACATGAACCAGCGGACGAAAAAGCCCGGCTTGTGGTCATGATCGTGGTCGTGATGGTCGGCGTGCCCGTCCGCAGTCTTGGTCGTTGCAGCAGCGTTCATCTTAATTCTCTCCTTCAGAATTTTCTTGTTCTTCGTTCTCTAAGGCTTCGCCTTCATCCGCGTCAGTATCAGCGCCAGCCGTATCAGAAACGGCCTCAACCTCTTCTTCTACCTCAACAACAGGCGGCAGCTCACCACCTTGCGCGATCACCCATTCATGAAATTCCTCTTCGGAAACGGCATGAATTTCAATCGGCATATAAGCGTGATCTTTCCCGCATAGCTCCGAACACTGGCCAAAATAAACGCCCGGCCTGTTGATACGGAACCATGTCGAATTCAGCCTGCCCGGAACGGAATCCATTTTCACGCCCAAAGCCGGAACAGCCCATGAATGCAGAACATCTGCCGCCGTGATATTCACCTGAATATTCTTCCCGACAGGCAGAACAACAGGCGCATCGGTCGATAGCAAGCGCACTTGGCCTTGTGCGGGGTCAATCTCAGAGTCAGGGATCATATAAGACATGAAGTTAATGCCGCCGTGATCGGGGTATTCATAACCCCAATACCATTGATAGCCCGTGACTTTAATGGTCATATCGGGGTTTTCAACGCGGTCTGTATAATAAAGTAGCTTAAAGGACGGCACGGCAATGATAATCAGGATAACCACCGGAATCACAGTCCAGACAATCTCAAGCGGCAGGTTATGCGTGGTTTTGGATGGGACTGGATTGGCCTTTTTGTTAAAGCGCACCACCACATAAACCAGCAGCGCCAGCACGAATAGTGTGATCGCCGTGATAATCCAGAGAAGCATATTGTGAAATTCGTATATGCGCTCCGCCGAGCTGGAGGCTGGTGTTTGCAGCCCCATAGCACCGAGAACAGGTTGCCCCGCCATCGCCGGAACAGCATAAATCCCCAAAATCAGGGCCATTATCCCTGAGAAATAAACAAGATGTCTTAACATTGCTACCGTGAGTAAGTTTGTTTTTTAGTGGTTTTAAATATACCCTACGGCAAACGCAAGTAAAGAGTTGAATTGCTCCGCTAAAAAAGTTTTTAAAGCAAAAATAACCCCGAAAAAGTTATGAGCGCCTACCGAAATATGCGCTCATATCCAACAAATTCAATATAATAGAGTAACTAAGCCCGACGGCGGATCATCATCACCATCATCACGCCCATCATTACAATCATCAGCGCCATTAGCCACTTATCGAAGCTTGTGCGCTCATGATTAAACCCTGTATGACGTGAAAGGCCATGAACCTGCTCCAAAATCTCAGCTTGCGCCGTTCTGATATCCTGTAATTCAGTTTTCAGCGCTAAATTTTCGTCTTTCAGAGCTTTCGAAGCCTCAATCAGCGGCGTAATCAGGCCGATATAGTTCACAGATTTCGTGCCAATTTCATCATCCGCCGTATTAACCAGTTCAGGGAATATTTTTTCTAATTCCTGCGCCATCACACCAAGGCTGATACGCTGTTGTGGATCATCTTTCATACGATATGAGTATGTATCTACGGCCATCAAGCGCTCTAAAATCATATCGCGATCAATTGGCTCGACATCTGTTTTAAAGCGCATATCCGAAAGGTTATGAAGAGTTCCCGAATATGCTATATCTCCCGCAACATGCAATGCATAAGATGGGTTATTCGTACCGATACCGACTTGTTGTGTTCCACCATTTCCAAAGTGAATGCGTGAAGCACTCAACTCTGTCCAGACGCTACCGCCAACCGTCGTCCATGATGCGCCATTGTAAAACTGTAGTACACCTGCGGTTGTATTGAACACCATCAAGCCCGTTGCAGGGGTTGCAATAGCATCCCGCTGCGCCGCCGTCATACGCGGAGGTAAGAAACCGCGTGTGGTCGAGGACAGCTCTAACAATGACGAAGCGTTGATAGAGGCCGCATTCACAACACCAATACCAATCTGGGTTTCAACAACGGCGGGCGTGCTCACATCATCCAAAACGCCAAATATCGAATTACCGATATTCAACTGACGCGCTGCTGTTCCGCTAGTCACATCTGTCTGTCTGCCGATCAGGATGTTATCAGCACCGTTCCGCAATGACAAACCTGTCTGCGCACCGATAAAGGTATTGCGGTGGTTATTATGGCCGGTTGCATCCCGCGCAGAGGCTTCTCCGATATAAACATTATCATCACCTCTATGGTCAAATCCTGAAAAACCGCCCTTAAATGCCTCACGGCCAATCAGAACATTTCTATTACCGGCCATATATCCACCTACCAAATGACCGATACCAACGTTATTGTCACCGCCACCGCCATTGGATGTAAACATTGCCAAGTCACCCATAGCCGTGTTTCTATTACCCGAAAAGCCCATTAAGGCTTCATGACCGACAGCCGTGATACCGGCCCCGGTTGTTATATAACGTCCAGCCTCATCACCAATCGCGAAAAAGCTTTGCCATGAATCACCATTGTAGTTTTCACCGGCAAATCGTCCCATCGCCAGAAGTCTGCCTGTATTCACCGCAGAAACCGCTGCCCTACGGCCGATTGCTATCGAACCATTATTATTTTGGGTTACTTGCAAAGCGCTATGACCAATCGCAATATTGTTATCACCCGTCGTCAAAGCCGCCGCTGCATTTTGTCCGATCGCAATGTTATATTCACCGCCTGCAGCAATATTTGCGCCCGCACCTTGCCCCATAAACATATTAAAGTTCGTTGTATAATTCGTCGCCGCATCACTTAAATCATTAATTGCGCCGCCGCCACCACCGCCGCCGCCGCCACATGCGTCTGTTGACCATATTCCCGCGTTGTAAACGAGGCAGTCCCCGTTCGCCACGCTGCTAAGATCAACATCACCCAAACCGCTCAATAGAGGGTTAATATAGTTTGGAGCATCTCCTGATCTTTGTCCTAAAATTAAGCTTGTATCCGCGCGAACACTTCCTACAACATGAAGACGATTAGCCGGTGCTGTCGTGCCAATACCCACATCACCTTCACTTGAAACACGCATCGCTTCAGCGTTATTGCTGGTAAACACAATCGTATTGGCTGTGCCGTCTCCGGCTGTATCAACCTCGATATGCGTGGTGTTGTTATCGTCTTCGATCCGTGAAGAAATATCTTCGCCACCAGCGCCGCCACCGACATTCACCCAGTCCAGACCATCCCAGAACTGCAGCAAATTCACATCGGTGTTGTATACCATCAAGCCCACAGCAGGCGCGGCAATCGCATCGCGGGCATCTTCATCCATACGCGGAGGCAAGAAACCGCGCGTCGTGGAGGAGAGCTCCAACAAGGCCGAGGCGCTCGGCGTCGCCGTACCAACGGCAAGTGCGCCACTATCGGTCACACGCATCGCTTCGGCGTTGTTGCTGGTAAACACAATCGTATTGGCCGTGCCGTCTCCGGCTGTATCAACCTCGATATGCGTGGTGTTGTCATCGTCTTCAATCCGTGAGGCTACATCAATCTCAATCGCCCCATCACCGACATTCACCCAGTCTGCGCCATCATAGAACTGCAGCAATCCATTATCGCCCGCATCCAGATTGAAAACCACCAACCCCGTTGCGGGTGCTGCAATCGCATCGCGCTGTAACTCAGTCATCCGCGGCGGTAAGAAACCGCGTGTCGTAGATTCCAATTGCAATAACGCGGACGCGCTCTCTGCCGTCCCACCGATCAACAAATTACCACTGGCCGTTAAGCGCATTTTTTCAGTGACACTTCCGGTGCCTCGCGTTAAAAACGCAAGATATGCATTATCCGCATCATTCCATACAGCATTGATATCCGCCATATTTACGCTGGCTGCCCCTGAGAACCTTAATCCTGTGCCATGGCCAGCAGACGCCGCCGTTGTGTTGAGCAATTGTAAAACATGCGCAGTAGAGGCAGAAAGTAACCTTATATTTGTCCGACCATTAACATTGAGCAGATTGGCAGGGTTATTGCTGAGGCTCATTCTCTCAACGCCCTCAGCCACAAACACAATCGAGTTCGTCAAACCATCATTGGAAACATCAACGTCAACATAGGTATCGCCTTCTGTAGCCGGTGCAACAGGGGCATCAATAATCCGATTGGAAGAGATATCGCCCAACGCTGTATCGACATAAATCTTCGTTGCCGCATCCTGATCATCAATAGGGTCAGCAAGATTAATAATTCTGTTATTGGCCGCGCTATTATCATTGATCAGAACTTCCGGCAAACCGTCACCACCGACGCCGTCACCGCCGCCGCCACTCGCACAAGCTTGGACGAAGAGGACACCACCATCAACTTTCAAACAGTCACCAGTAGCGGCCGCGCCTATATTCAATTCAGACACGCCAACAGCATTGGACGCAATCTTTGCGCTGGTAACGGAGTTGTCAGTAATAGTCGTCACACCAGTTGAGCTGATTGTGACATCACCCGACATATCTACGGAGTTATAACTTGTGCCATCTGCCACCAATATACGGCCAGCCGTATTATCGCTTAAAACAAGATTGCCATTTAAATTCAAACTGCCATCAATGAAGGCGCTGCCATTCACGGATAACGTATTTGTTAAACCATCAACATCAAATGAATCAGGATAACCGATTGCGATACGCTTATTTTCCAAATCACCGTGAATAACATCACCGATATTCAAATAATCAGAAGTTGCACCCGGTGTACTGGTTGTTACATTCCCCAACAGAATATTGCTGGTATCATCATCATTGCTGAGCATCCGCACACCATCAATCTGATATTCGATCGCTGTGTTGATAATCCCCGTAACGCCAGCATCACCAACAACATTCACGCCGGCATTCAACCATGTCACACCCGCAACGTTGAGCGTCCCGCCCAAGGTCGTAGCATTTGCGCCCACAACTTCGAATGTATTGTTGATCGTAGTCGCACCACCGACATTCAGCGTTGAATCAAGCGTCGCCGCTCCTGTTACATTCAATGTGCCGCCCAAGGTTGTCGGGTTTGCACCACTTACCGTCAGGCCATTGTTAATCGTTGTCAGCCCTGCAATATTCACTTCGCCGCCAAGTGTCGTTGTATTGCCGGGGGATACCGTCAACGTACCGGATATAAGACCATTCCCGGCCAGCTGAACCGTTGTCCCCGGTGCAATCGGCGCGATCACATCTGTATTGATAATTGGTGAGCTCACCGTTAAGCCTGAGAGGCCGCCAGCGAAGCTAGCTCCGCCAGCAAATTCTGAATCATCGGTCGATGTTACGCGCAAGCGTCTATCAGTTTCCGCAGTCGAATCATCAACCGCCGCCCATAATCCGCCCGAACCCGACACAGCCTCAGTATATGTCAGCACTTCAATCAAATCATCGCCTTGCCTATTATTGGCCGCGGCTTGCGCACAAGTTGTCTGGAATTGTCTGTCAGGTCCCGCCGAAATAATGGCAATCGCAGGCGCGTTCAGACTTTCTTGTCCGGGAAGGTGATTGGCACAGCCCGTAGCGCGGCCATTATCCCATGCACAATATCCATAGGTTACCCCCCAAGGATCAGTTATTGTTCCGCCAAGGCTTGGCAATAAACCACCATCGGACGGCGCAGGGTTGCCACCAGCGGGAGTCCAGCCAACCGCTTCGGTATATTCAGTTGTGCCGCCCGCCATAACGTCATCATCCGCACCGCAATGATCGTTATTCCCGGCATCAAGCAAAACAAGGCGCGCATTCAAACGCATCTGCGCTTTGGCTTCCTCGATTCTATTGACTTCGACCATTGTTGATAACGGCCCGCGCATAGTCGACATAACCCCAGCGCCCAAAACCCCGACAACGGCGACAGCGCCGAAGAGTGTAAAAAAGACGTTTCCGGCTTCGGAACGTCTATTTTGATTCGGGCGGGAAGACTTTACCTTCGCATAAGCTGGTGATGGCTGCTGCCCGCGTTTCACAAACAATGATTTCAAAACCTTCAGAATTGAATTCACAATATGATTGTTGCCACTGTCATTGTGCATGATCTGCTCTCTTCATCTGGTCTTGAAAAAATTTAGGGATCGTGTTCGGGGTATTAAGAAGGGTGAATAGGCCACACCTTGTAAAAGGTACAACCTTTTTGATTCTACACTGAATATTCATGTTTTCAAAGATCATGAAATAAGCAATCTCCCCAAAGCCCTCACGGCGAAGCAGAGCAAAGGCTCTACTCAAGTTATTTTCCCACATCTTCTATTATTCAGGAAATTTATTTATAAATTGTTATGATTTGATTAGAATTTTACTTTTTTCGGGAAAATATCCAAAAAAACCGCGGAGAATCGTTCTTTTGTGTCGTTTGGGCGTTTCGCCCCACTCTCCAGCTTTAAGTGGGGCGAAAGGTTTGTTAGATATTTCAGTAAGTTACGGGACGCTCGCCCCACTTGCCCCACTCGCCCCACTTGTTTTTGGCTGATTTGCACATATTCTACATAACACAATACTGGGGAAGGTTAGAAAACTGAGGAAGGTGAGAAATTGGCTATGGCCATGGATTACAAGGATAAACCGTGTAATGACGCGGTAGTAAGGCCGTGTCATGACGTTTTCGATTGGTGTCATCCGTCCCCTTTTTGTCATCCCCGCGGCTCTGCGCAGCAGAGCTTAAACGGCGGGGATCCGGTGAAAATTATGGCGGCATACTATCCGGATGCCCGCACAAGGCGGGCATGACGGCTGAGTTTGATTTCCTCCACAGAGATGAAAGAGTTTTAAAAAGAGAACACGGAGTTTGTTTATTCAGAGAAGAAAACTCTGTGAGCTCTTATAACTCTGTGCCTCTGTGGTGAAAGACATGAGATCCTTCGCGTTCGCTCAGGATAACGGCGGAGGCACGGATTCTTGGTGTTTTGGTGACTTGGTGGTTTATATTCTTCTGGATTCCGGCTTTCGCCGGAATGACACTGTTTGATTAAGGCGCAATTCGCCCCTGAGCCAAAACCAATATATGATTAAATTCCCAATATGTCAAGGGGAATATTTTTGCAGCAATGTGCTTTGCCGCGCGGTCACAGCCTTTTCATCGTAATTTTCGATCAGCTCATTGAAAATCTTATACCAGTTAATCTCAGCATTGAGGTGAATAAACACAGAGCCAAGCCCCAGCGCCGCCCTGTCCATGAACACAAATTCACGCGGAACGCTGATCCCGCCGCGCTCCTTGCCCAGCTCGCGCAGCTTTTTATGGACTTTTTCAGCCGTATCACGCCCGTAAACCGCGCCTTCAGCGTGACCGATCGGACGGATTTTATCCTCCATCAACGGCCCATAGAGGAAATTCGCCCAGATATTAAGCGTTTCAATCTGCTCCTTTGATAAATCGGAAAAGCCCCATGTTTCATAGGCATGCACGGCGAGATCCATATCATTGTGCATCAGCGCTTTATAGAGATTAATCACCCCGCCGACAAATTCCGCGCCAAACACGCGCACACAGCCGAAATCAAGCAAGTTCAGCGATAAATCCTCGCGCACCGTGTAATTGCCCAGATGCGGGTCACCGTGAATAATGCCGTAATAATAAAGCGGCACATACCAAGCCCGAAACATATTCATGGCGATGGCGTTTCTTTGCTCCTGCGGCGCGTCCTTATAGGTCAGGATTTTAGAGCCTTGCAGCCATGTCGCCGTCAACAAACGGTCGGTCGAAAGCGCATCAATCACCTGCGGCACATGAACGCCGCGCTCATCTTTGAGCATATCGTCATACATCTTACAGCGGCGGGCTTCCAGCGCATAATCCAGCTCTTCGCGGAGGCGCTCAGCCAGCTCGGCATGAATATGCTCGGTGCGAATGGCCTTATCGTAGCGCTCATAGACCGAAAAAATAATCCGCAGCTGGTTGAGGTCGGCATCAATCGCCGATTGCATATCGGGATATTGCAGCTTACAGGCCAGTGCGCGCCCCTCATGATCAGTGGCCTTATGCACCTGCCCCAATGAGGCGGCGGCGGCGGCTTCCTTCTCAAAGCTTGCAAAACGGCCTTCCCAATCGGCGCCCAGCTCGGCCTTCATGCGGCGTTTGACAAACGGCCAGCCCATCGCGGGGGCATCGGATTGGAGCTGCTGCAAGGTTTGCGCGTATTCGGGCGGCAAGGCTTCGGGGATGGTGGCGAGGATTTGCCCGACCTTCATCAACGGCCCTTTTAAGTTGCCCAAGGCCTTGACCAGCGCTTCGGCATGTTCCTGACGCTCGATCTTGATGCCCAGATAGCGCTCTCCCGCCAGCTTTGCGGCCAGCCCCGCCATCGTGCCAGATACACGGCCATAGCGCGCCAAGCGCCCGCCGAGGGTGTTTTTGTCAAAGGATTGCGTCACCGGTTTTTCTTTCATTCATACAGGCTGTGAATTTTTAGAGCGTAGATTATAGATGGCGCTGTCCCCCCGAAAAGTCCAGAAAAAATCATTTGCCGCTTTGCGGCGCGTATGAATTTCCTGTATACTCGAATGTGATAGTTTGATCGTCTTATTGTCATCATTTTGAGGTGTTTTTCACATGACTTATCGGATTTCGCGCCCATTGGCCTTTTTATGTGCTGCCGTTCTAGGGGGTTTTGTCTTGATCGCCGCGCAAGATTCAGCGCAGGCACAAAATTTAAACACAACAGATACATGCACGACACCGCGTGCGAATTACCCCATGGCGGTGGAAGACCCTAATCGCTGGAACTATTGCGATATTTATATGCGCCGTTTTGCCTATCGGGAAACGCATCTGGAGTTAAAAAACATGATGGAAGAACGTGCGAAAAACTTCCGCGCCAGTTCGCAAACCTCGATTGAGGGCTATGAGCAGGCTCTGCGTAATCACCATGCCTCTTTGAGGAGCGAGTAACGGACGAATAATAGGCTTATTTTTCAAACGCCCGACATCCGTAACATCAACGCCAAGCCAAAATAAATAAAAACGAAAATCCTTGAATTTTCGGGCTGATTTGCTTATTTCCATTACTGAAAAGAGCAAGGACATCATGAGCGACCCGAACAGCCCAGAGCAAGAAAACGCCGCCCCCCGGAAACCTGCGCAAAGCCTCACCCCTCAGGACATGGCGGCGCGCCCCAGCGATGCGGAACTGGTCAGGCGCAATGCGCGGACGGGGCTGATTGTTCTTTCCGTTGTGATCGGAATGATGACGCTGGCCTTTGCTTCTGTGCCTTTGTACCGCCTGTTTTGTCAGGTGACGGGATTTGGTGGAACGCCGATGACCAGCGCCGCTTTGCCTGACCGCGTCATTGAGGATCGACAAGTTACAATCCGCTTTAACGCCGATACGGGGCGCAATATGCCGTGGGATTTCCGTTCGGAGCTGCGGGAAGTGGTTATCAATCCGGGGGCGCGGGGCATTGCCTCGTTCAGCGCCCATAACCGCACAAGAAGCCCCGTTTCAGGCACAGCCGTTTATAACGTCACCCCGCTGAAAGTCGGGAAATATTTCCACAAAATCCAGTGTTTTTGCTTTGATCTGCAAACGCTCAACCCCAATGAATCCGTGGATATGCCTGTGCTGTTCTATATCGATCCGGCCTTTAACGATGATCCGTATATGAATGATGTCACCACCATCACCTTGTCCTATACATTCTTCCGCGCCGAGTCAGAAGAGCTTGAAAGCGCATTAGAGGCCTTTTACAATCAGAAAAGTGATGATATATAATCTGCGCTGCGTTATGATTTGATCGTCGTAGCTTTAAACCGAACTGCCACAATAGAAAACCACAGGATCACACATGGCCGATAATATTGAGTATTCCACAACCGGAAAACCGCACCCTTACCACATTGTTCGCCCCAGTATCTGGCCGCTTATCGGCTCTTTGGCTGCGGGGGTGTTTGCCATGGGCATGGTTTTGTATATGCATGATGTCGAGGTTTTGGGCATGAAGCCCGGCCTGTGGGGTCCGATTGTCGGTGTTCTCTCGATCATGCTGGTGATGTTTTACTGGTGGAAGGACGTGATTTACGAAGCCGTCGTCGAAAAGGCGCATTCCGATATCGCCATGATCGGTATGCGGTACGGGATGATCCTGTTTATCGCCTCGGAGCTGATGTTCTTTGTCGCGTTTTTCTGGGCGTTCTTTGATGCCTCGCTATTCCCGAAAGAGGCGATCGGCTATGTCTGGCCGCCCAAGGATATCGAAATTGTGCCGCCGTTCGAGCTGCCGTTCCTGATGACGATGATCCTGCTGCTTTCCGGCTGTACCGTCACATGGGCGCATCACGCCATCATCGAAGGCCACCAGAAAGAAGCCACCAGAGCGCTTGGAATCACTGTATTCCTCGGCTTTTTCTTCCTCGCTTTCCAAGTTTATGAATACGGCCATGTCACATTCGGCTTTACTGAGGGTATTTACGCCTCGACATTTTATATGGCCACGGGCTTTCACGGCTTCCACGTTTTGATCGGAACGCTGTTTCTAGCCGTTTGCTGGCTGCGCTCGATGAAAGGCCATTTCACCGCCGAGCGCCATTTCGGCTTTGAAGCGGCGGCGTGGTATTGGCATTTTGTCGATGTGGTCTGGTTGTTCCTGTTCATCGCCATTTATTGGTGGGGCAATGTGATCGGCATGGATCACAGCGCCGGCAAGGAAATTGTTGACGCGTTTGCCGACTTCTAAGGCTTGGCTTTAACACTATATGTTTTGAAGAGGGCGCAAGGATCATCATACTTTGCGCCCGCTTTTTTTAATTTGAACAAGCACCGAGTTTTTCAAACGATGGCCGACCCGCAAGAAAAAGAAAATCAGCAACTCAGCACAAAAGGCGAGACACCACCCGCCGCCGCACAACAGCCGCACAAACCCTCTTTATGGCCGGATAGCAATGTCCTGAAAACGGGCTGGCGCTGCAAATGTCCGCGCTGCCAGATCGGTGATCTGTATGAAAGCGGGTTTATGGCCATGACCATCCGCGCCCATTGCGCCCATTGCGGCCTTAAGCTTTCCGACCATGACTGCGCCGACGGCCCCGCCGTGTTCCTGATCTTCGTGCTCGGCTTTTCGCTCGTCCCGCTGGCCTTGCTGCTCGATGCGCTGGTGGTTATCCCACTTTGGGTGCATGGCGTGGTTTGGAGCATTGTCGCCCTTGGCGCAACTTTGGGAAGTCTGCGCCCGCTCAAGGCCTATATCATCGCCCTGCAATACAAGCATTTGCCGTGGGATCAAAATGAGGGCGATCAAGAAGGCAATGAAGACAATAAAGAGGATGCGCCGCAATGAGCCATCGGCTGACATGGAAAAAACCGCCCGTACTGCCCAGCGTTTTAACGCTTTGCGGCAGTATTGTTCTGGCCGGGCTTGGCACATGGCAAATCAATAAATATTTTGATAAAACCCGCTATCACGCGCAGCATTGCAGCGGGGTAGAAGTTGCGGGCAATAGCGCCAGTGATACTATTGGTGCTATTGATACTATTCCTATTGAACAGGGTTTTGATGATCTGAGCGGCCTCGCGCCGCGCAGCCGCTGCCTGTTCGGGCTTGACCTGATCGGCAGGCTAGCGGCGCAGGATATAAACCTGCAAATCCCCGTGGGCCCGCGCGTGCATAACGGCGTGAGCGGCTATCACATTTATATGCCGATCAGCGGAGCGGACGGGTCGCGCATTTTGGTGAATATGGGCTGGTCGGCGGGAAAATCGCTGACTTTTTCCGAAGCCTTTTCTGACCCGATTGATGTTCAAAGAGGCGGTGCAAATACCGCACTGCGCGATATTCAGATGACAGGCTCTTTGGCCGCCGCGCCGCGCCGCAATATGTTCACGCTCGCCAACGCGCCCGAAGCGGAGGACTGGTTTCACCTTGATCTGGCCGAAATCGCCACGCATTACAGGCTTGAAGAGGTGAATATGCAAGAGCTGGTCTATGCGCAGACGATCACGCCCGATATATTCAAGGATTTCACGCCAGCCACGCTATCAAAGCTGTATCTGCAACCCGAAACGCATCTGCAATATGCCGCATTCTGGTATTTCATGGCCTTGGCGCTGTGGGCTGTGTTTATCCTGCGCTTTGTTTTATTGATACGGACGAGCTGACACACAGGTCGACTGGCTGTCACGCTGTGAAAAATAAGGCAAAAAATAAAAAACGCTGGAGTTTCATAGCCAAATACGGACGAGCCTAGCAAGCGGTGCATGCCGCCAACAATATATACCTATAAACTTGTTTTTATCAGCCAGATTTAGGTGGCGTTGACGGCGTATCCAAAGACGAGATTCTTATACCTCTGAGAGCATCTCTGTATTTCTGGTTGTATTCACGCACCATAGTTTTGAAGCGCTCCAGATCCTTGGCCTTGAGGTCGTTTCCTGTCGGAAGATCAACACGGTTCGGGTTAACCTGCTGACCGCTCAGCAAGACTTCAAAATGCAAGTGCGGGCCGGTTGAACGGCCAGTCGAGCCGACATAGGCAATAACCTGCCCCTGTTGTACGCGTGTGCCTTTGCTCATACCCGACGCAAAGCGGTGCATGTGCGCATAGGCGGTTTCGAGCGTATTATTGTGACGAATGCGGATATAATTCCCGTATGCGCCCCTGCGGCCGATATCAACAATCACGCCATCACCCGCCGCATAAATCGGTGTACCGATCGGCGCGGCAAAGTCAACGCCGCGGTGCATCCGTGAATAGCCTGAAATCGGGTGGCGACGCATCCCATAGCCGGAGGACATACGCGCGCCGTCAATCGGCGTTCTCATGAGTGTTTTACGGATGCTCTGACCGTCTTCTCTGTAATAATCGGCCTGACCGTCGGAATTTTCAAAGCGATAAAGCGGGATATCGCGCCCCCCCGTGCTGAGATTGGCAAAGAGGATATCGCCATATCTGACGGCTTCGCCATCTTCGGTTTCATAAACATCGTATAGAATCTGGATTTCATCATCGCGGCGAATATCGCGCTGGAAGTCTACCGTCCATGAATAGAGGCGAATCATCTTGCCGACGACCTGAGAGGGGATACCCGCCCGCGCCGCAGAGCCATAAAGAGAGGTCTGGATTTGTGTTGTACCGGCATAGGTACGCTTGAAAATCTCTTTTTCCTTAATTTCGGAGACAAATTCATCGCCGTCACGCTGGACATTCAGGGATTTGATCGAATCCAGCGACATGGAGATTTCAGCCAGTGTCTTTTGCTCTGATTCGTCATCTTTTTCAAAACGCGCTTCGAATACCTGTCCGGCGCGGATTTTGCGCATATCAAGATGCTCGCTCAAGGCCTTGACGACGCGATGCGCCTCTGTGCCGCTGATACCCGCATTTTGCAAGATGCCGCCGATTGTCTGGCCTGACTGGATTTCAAACTTCTCTATCCCGTTATTCTCGGCCTCCGCCACTTGTGAATCGGACGAACCGCTAAACTTTACGATGTCGATAATATTATTGGGCAATACGCGGCTATATACTGTCGGCCTTTCGGTTGTCGTCTGCGCAGCGGCGACTGACGTCACAGGTCTTTGACCATCACGCGCCTTCATAAGCGCATGGGCGGGAGCCGTATTTGCATAGGACTCAACAGAGAAAACAGCAGCATTCTGGAACGCAGCAAATACAAAAAGCGCCGCAAAAGATGCTGATAACGCATAGCGGATACGAGGCTTGTTCTGCCTTGTGAGTAGATATCTGTGCTTCAGCGCAAATATTTTATAAAAATTAATCTTACTTGGGATCACTTTGAGTATATTTTTCATATAATCACAAGTTTCCTTTTGTTGTTTTAACAATTTTCCAGATACGGACTGATGTTTAGCACATCAGTCTTACAAATTCCAAGCTCATTTTTTTATTTTTATCTTAAGATATACAGATATTTCTATCCAAACTCGGTTTCCAAAGAATCAAGAATACTCAGGATACTGTCTTTCGGCTCTTCTATCTTTTTGTTTACATCAAAAAACAGAAAAATACCAAAAATCAGCAGAACCAACGTATCCAAAGCGCCGCTCGTTTCACCGTTTGTATCAATAGATCCCGGCAAAAGGCCGACAAGCATCACCAGAAAAAAGAGGGTAGAATAAACAAGAACCAGAGATTTTGACATTTTTGATGTGCCGCAAACCATAATACGGCAAATCTCATTTTGCTTCACAACCTGCACATTTAAATCTACCGCGGCATGCCTCATCATTTTTCCGCCGCCACCCGATGTGCCTTGAAGATTAAAACCTTTGTCATTCTCCTTGATATTGCTCACATCAAAGGCGCGGTGCAGCCTTTCCGTCATCACTTTTATCAAATCATCTTCACTCACGTCACGTGTCAAACGCACTCTTTTTGATACTTCAATATATTTCATGATTACGTTTCCCTGTTCAAAATATTTCAAAAATGGCAAATTCATCGCAGTCTTAATCTGTTATAGGCTTTCTATTATAACTATCAGTAGGTCGCCTATTACAGGCCGCATTCTTTGGTAATCGCATCATGAGCCGCGCCAGACCCACTCAAGCTAAATGTATCCGTTGTCAATGTGCCGCGCGCTGAGGTTCCGGTCACGACCATCGTTGAACCCCGCCTGATTGCATCTGTGATTTTATTATCTGTTTCAGCATCAGGCGCCCAGGCCGTATCATCTTGCGTAAAGAGCAAAAAGTTGGCGGAACCGATTTTCACCGTCACGTCACTGCCCGCACGGTAAGGATAGCCCGTGATATAACTGAAAACATTGCGCGTCCCTTCACCCGGACGATGCGTGATAATGGCAAAAATCTCGCCGCGTGATGTATAATTCCCGCGTGCCGATGTCGGCTTTGAAGCCATATAGCAAACTTTTCCACCCGCCTCATCATAAGAAAAGGCCTGCCACGCTCCGAAAACGCCAAGCGGTCTGGGCGCGTTGGCCATAGCATCCGCGCTCAATGCAGATACACCAAGGATGATAACGGCAAGGAAAAGATATTTTGATCGAGAGAACATTGTGACACCGTGTATTTTGATTAGATTCGTAAAACTACAGAATTATAAATAGTTTAGAGAACTAGAGTTTGATAATGAGAAAGCAACGCAAATCGAACGAGCGCGGCATGTTGATATAAAACTTACCACAAAGTTTATCATATTTAAAATAGTTTCAATCCCGCAAATCATGAAATTAAAAAACTCACAGATCATGAGACTGGAAAATTCGTTGGTTCGACTTCCGTTTCCTCTGCTTTCAAAAGCAAAATTTTAGTTTTCAGCAGATTTTTTCGGTTTGCGCAGCTTTCGGCGCAATGTGCTGGCTTGGTGCTTCTTGGCGCTCGGCGGGTTTAAGACAGCCCCAGGCCTGACAGGCCGCTCGGCAAATTTACCCAAACATATCATACGGTCATACATAATAATCGCCGCCGCCACACCGACATTGACACAAAATTTCATCGGAATTTTTACGATATGCTCACAACGCTCCATAATTTCAGGCGACAAATTGCCCATTTCAGGCCCCAGAATATACGCCGCGCGCAACGGGTGACGAAAGCTCGGCAGCGGCACAGACTCCTCGACAAACTCAACCCCAATCAATGTGCAATCTTTCGGCAAATCAAGCTTATCCGCGCTGTCATATTGATAATAAGGCAAATGGTCGAAGGCATCGGACGTATCGGAGCTGCGCAGCGCCAGCACGTCAACCGCAGGATCAATCGTAAAGAAAAAGCTCGCGCCAAAGGAATGGGCAGAACGGGCAATTGTGCCGACATTCTGTTCTTTGCTGATCCCTTCAACGCCTATGCCAAAATAGCCTCTCATCGGTTCATATAACAGCGATAGACATTATAAATCCAGAGAAATCCAATATAGACACAATATCAGCCAGTGACGCGCGGCTCTACATGCTGGGCTTTTCCGCCATACATGCCATCAAGCAGATAAAAACAATCCTGCGGCTTGAAGGGGGATTTTTTATGAACATCTTTCAGCGGCAATCCTGCCTCAACCGCGTTGAACAATTCATGAATTCCCCGTCCTTCGCGTACACCGCTATGCGCTATACGTTCAAATTCGGCCAGAACAAAGCGCAAATGCGCTTCTGTCATATAGACTGGCTTTCTGGATTGGGGTTTATCAGCCGCCTTGGTGAAGACCGCCAGACGCCCTTTGCCTTTGTAATTCTCCGCCCGTTCTGCGTCGGTCGGATTCATATATCCTTCAAACAAAAAGCCACCAAACCGCTTTTGCGGGCTGTGTTTATTCGCCATTCTTTTAACGTCCCTGTTCTTTTTTTATTGAGCTTAATTCAGCAATATATAATATATTACAAAATTCTCTCAATTCTGTCCAGTGCCTCGTTGAGCCGCGCTTCTGACACAGCAAAACACATCCTGACAAAACCGTGACAGCTTTTGCCGAAGGCACAGCCCGGGGAGAGCAGAACCTCAGCCTCATCAATAATCCGTTTTGTCAGCGCAATACAATCAGGCTCGCCATCGACTTTGAAAAACCCGTAAAATGTTGAAGGCGGTTCGTTAAAACGAACGCGTCCCGTGGCTTCCAAACGCTGCTTTACAAGGCTGCGATTGGAGCGCCACAGCGAAATTTGCGAGGCGATAAAGTCCTCGCCTTGCTCTAATGCCGCTATCGCGCCGCGCTGGGTAAAGGGTTGCGGGCAAAGATTATTATATAACGCCACATCACGAATCTTGTCTTCAGCCTCCAGCGGCCCGACAATCCAGCCCAAGCGCCAGCCGGTCATCGCCCATGTCTTGGAAAACGAATTGACGATCAAAATACGGTCTTCGGGCTGGGCGACATCCAAAAAGCTCGGCGCTCTGACGCCCTCATAAACAAGGCGACTATAGACCTCATCGGCGATAATCCAGATACCGCGGGCGCGGGCAAATTCGATAATGGCGCGAATTTCCTCATGCGTCGCCATCCAGCCTGTCGGGTTGGACGGGCTGACGATCAGCATCACCCGCGTTTTTTCGCTCACGGTTGAAAATAATTTATCAAGATCCAGCGACCATGCGCCGTTCTCATCGCAATCCATGCTGACCTCGACGGTGTTGGCCTGCATCAGGGCGATGGCGCCGAGCAGATTCTTCCAGATCGGCGTGACAGCGACGACCTCATCGCCCTTATCCAACAAAGAGGAAAGCGCAATATGCATGGCGTTCGAGCCAGATTGCGTCACAAAAATGCGGCTTTCGGGCACATCATGCTGATAAATGCGCGTGTAATATTCGCTCAAAGCCTTGCGCAGAAACGGCGAGCCAAGCGCGGGGCCGTAAAACATCAACCCGTCTTCCATTGCCTTCACCGTCGCATTGACGATAAAATCAGGGGTCGGCGTGTCGCCCTCGCCCTGCCCCAGCCAGATCATATTCGGCTTGGAGCGCGCATAGCGGATCATGTCCGCCCCCGGATTGGCCATCAACCCGTTCACAACAGGGCGGAAATTCAGATTGCATTGCTTTTCTTGCATCACAGCGGCTTCATTCGGCTTGGCCGTTGAAAATTGGGACAGGTTGCTCGTATTCATCGTCATGGTTTGCGAAGTTGTTTGCGAGAGTGTGGACATGGATGTGTCGCTTTCTTTTTTCATAAATATATTTCTATATAATTTCAGGGCGCTGCGCCAGAAATATTTGTTGCTTGGGAGATTTTATTAAAACGTACGCTTCGTACTATGGGCAAGATTGTGCGGGCGCACCCGCCGCCGCTGCCGCCGCATTCGCTGCTGCGCAGATCAAGCAAGAAAAACACATCTGAAAAGATCGTGTAACCATAACTGCAATTAAGCCATATCCAGAAAAATTGTCCAGCGCTATTTTTGTTGCGCCGCGATGTTTCCGCAAGCCAATGCCATCACGCATAAAGCGGGAATAACACCCGATACAAAATCCCTAACTTTTCAGCGCCTCAAGATCGCGATAAAGCTCCAGCGCTTCGGGGTTGGCGAGCGCTTCCTTGTTTTTGATCGGTCGCCCCATAATCACATCGCGCACCGCCAGCTCGGTAATCTTGCCGCTTTTTGTGCGCGGGATATCGCTCACGGCGATAACTTTCGCGGGCACATGGCGCGGCGAAGCGCCGTTGCGGATACGGGTTTTGATTTCCTTGGAGAGTGTCTCATCCAATTCCCAGCCCGCTTGCACAATCACAAACAGAATAACGCGCACATCGCCGTCCCAATCCTGACCAACGGCAATACATTCTTTAACGCCCTCCACCTGTTCGACCTGACGATAAATCTCAGCCGTGCCGATCCGCACCCCGCCCGGATTGAGCGTAGCATCGCTGCGGCCATGAATAATAATCCCACCATTGTGCGTTTTTTCAACCCAGTCGCCATGACACCAGATATTTTCAAACCGCTCGAAATAAGCCGCCCTATAGCGTGCACCATCCTCATCATTCCAGAACGATACGGGCATACACGGGAACGGTTTGGTGCAGACAAGCTCGCCCGATTTTTCAAGTGTCGGCGAACCTTCTTCATCAAAGACATTGACCGCCATGCCCAGCCCCGCGCCCTGAATTTCACCGCGATGAACGGGGGATAGCGGATTGCCGAGCACAAAGCATGACACGATATCCGTCCCGCCCGAAATCGAGGCCAGATGCAAATCTGGTTTGATCGCGCGATATACGTAATCAAAGCTTTCATGCACCAGCGGCGAGCCTGTCGAGGTCATCGTCCGCAGCTTGGAAAGGTTGAATTTATCCTTCGGGGCGATCCCATTTGTTTTGAGTGCATCAATATATTTTGCTGACGTTCCGAAAAGCGTACAGCCATGTTTTTCGGCATATTCCCAAAGCATATCCCCATCAGGATAAAACGGCGAACCATCAAAAAGCATGAGTGCCGCTTCACTCGCCAGCGCACTGACCAGCCAGTTCCACATCATCCAACCGCAAGTGGTGAAATAGAAAACGCGGTCATCCGGTTTGATATTACATTGTAAACGATGTTCTTTAAGATGCTGGATCAGCGTACCGCCCTGACCATGGACAATGCATTTTGGTACGCCCGTTGTACCCGATGAGAACATGATATAAAGCGGGTGATTAAAGCCCAAACGCTTAAATTCGATGGCTTTGGGGCGGAATGAATTCAAGAGCGAATCAGCAAGAACCGCTGTTTTGATATGGCTTAGATCCTGATCAACACCCAGAAATGAAACGATAATCGTTTGTTGCAGCGATGGAATTTGCGGCACGATTTCAGCGATTTTGTCATAGCAGTCCTGACGCTTGCCGCCATAATAATAACCATCAACACAGACCATGACTTTCGGTTCGATCTGGCCGAAACGGTCAAGAACGCCCTGAACGCCGAAATCGGGGGAGGCCGAGCTCCAGATTGCACCAAGCGACGAAGCCGCCAGCATCGCAATAATCGTTTCGGGAATATTGGGCATATAGCCCGCAACGCGGTCACCCGCAACAACACCCGCCTCGATAAAGGCCTGCTGCCAGAGGCTGACTTGATTGTATAATTCCTCAAAGGTCATCAAACGCTCGCCACCCAGCTCGTCACGGGCGATAATGGCAATCCCGTCATCACGGCGGCGCAGAAGGTTTTCAGCAAAATTCAACTTGGCTTGCGGGAAGAACTGCGCCCCAGGCATTTTATCAGCGTTTTCGAGAACAACTGCGCCCTTCTCGCCGATTATGCCGCAAAAATCCCAGACCTCCGACCAGAAGGATTCGATATTATCGACCGACCACGCCCATATATCGGCGTAATTCTCAAGGCGTACGCCGTGGTTTTGCGCGATACGCTCCATGAAGGCGGATAAATATGTGTCGGCGGCGGCTTGCGGATCGGGCGACCATAACGGCGCGGCTTCGGGTGAATTGTTAACCGCTTGCACACCGCGCTGTCCCATAGATTCCATAGCGTTTGACTGACTCATTGTTTTAAAATCCCCCACATTCAATCCCTTGATAAAGTCCCCTGCGTAAAGTCCGGAGAAAATCCTTTAATAAAAATCTTGCTTGTCTGTTTTGAAATCCCCTACAAGCGGCCTATATAACTAAGACGCCGCCTTTCATTCAGGCGTTATATCATAGCGTTAATCTTATAAATTACAACGTTATTGAAAGCGGATTGAAGCAAAAATTATTTGGGCGTAGAATCGGGCAACGTTTTTAAATTTGTAAAATTGAAAATCGAATTAAGTACAAAGAGCAAAAAAAAGGACACTAAAATATGAGAGCATATCCGTGTAAGAAAAATATCCATGACATGATGATGCTATGGATTGCGGTTTTGGCGCTCTCGTTATTCTTTTTCACGCCCAGCCTTGCACAAAACCTCAACCAAAATGACGAAGACCAGCAGGAATACGTGACCTTCCGCGTTCTGGCCGAACGCACAACGGTTGCGGGCGGTGAGGAGATTTGGGTCGGGGTCGAACAATCCATCGCCCCCGAATGGCATACCTATTGGCGCAATCCCGGTGATTCAGGGGCAGCCCCGCAACATCACTGGAACTTGCCCGAAGGCTTTTCTATCGGTGAAATTCTCTGGCCAGCACCAAAGAAAATGCCTTACCCGCCGCTGATGAATTTCGGCTATGAGAATAATGTTTTCCTGATGCAAAAGCTTAGCCTGCCCGACACGCTGCCTGAGGGGGTTATTCGCCTTGAGCTGACCGCTGAAGCGCTGGTGTGCAAGGATATTTGCATTCCCGCCTTTGCCGATCTGGAGCTGGTTTTGAATGATCCTGAAAACACCGAAGAGCTTAACGCCGCCTATTTCGTAAAGGCGCGGACGAGCCTGCCTGAACCCGCATCATGGGCGGCGCTTGCCGCCTCAAATCAGGATGAATTTACGCTCAAGATTGAGCTGCCGATCAGTTTTCAGGCCAATGTTCAGGCCGATACGCTGGCGTTTTTCCCGTCTGAATGGGGGTTGATTGACAACGCCGCGCCGCAAAATATTCGCTATGACGAGGCCAAGGGAAAAGAGGGTAGGGCAAAACTTATTATCACGCAAAAATCAGGGGAGCGCCGCGCTCAAGCTGTCGGAGCGTTTGAGGGGGTCTTGACCTTTGCCGATGCGGCGGGCGAAAAGCGTGCGGTGAGCCTTGAGGTCACGCCAGAACAGGCCACTGCCGCGCCGCAAATCTCAGGCGAAGCGCTGAAAGTTGCGGGGACAGGGTTTTTCATGGCAGTGATTTTTGCCATTCTCGGCGGGTTGATTTTGAATTTGATGCCCTGCGTCTTTCCCGTTTTATCGCTTAAAGCGCTGAGCCTTGTGAAAATCGCCGAGAAAGATTCCAGCGCCGCGAAAATGCACGGCCTATCTTATACGGGCGGTATCATCGTTAGCTTTTTGGTTATCGCCGGAATTCTGATCGCGCTGCAAGCGGGCGGCAGTCAAATCGGCTGGGGCTTCCAGCTGCAAAACCCGATTGTGATCGCGCTTCTGGCGTATTTGCTGTTCGTGATCGGGCTGAATTTGGCGGGATATTTCGACATTACCAGCAATCTGGGCAATCTCGGCGGCAGGCTGACACAGGGCAATGGCTATACAAGCTCGTTTTTCACGGGCGTTTTGGCAACGCTGGTGGCAACGCCCTGCACCGCGCCGTTTATGGGCGTGGCGCTTGGCTATGCATTGTTACAACCGCCGATCATTTCACTGAGCGTCTTTGCCGCGCTCGGCTTGGGGCTGGCGCTGCCCTATCTGGCGCTGGCCTTTTTCCCCGCGCTGCAAAAATCAATGCCCAAACCCGGCGCCTGGATGGATGTTTTCAAACAAGCCCTATCCTTCCCGATGTTCGCCTTTGCGGCGTGGCTGGTGTGGATATTAGCCCAGCAAAGCGGCGCATTTAGCGTGCTGGCGGTATTGTTGGGCATGATCCTGATCGCCTTTGCGCTCTGGCTCGGCAAGCATCTCCCCGCCAAAGGATTGTGGCGCGACGTCTTAAAGGTCGTTTTGGTGCTCAGCGCAATCTTGCCGCTATTGCTGGTGTCCATGACTTATTCACCCGCGGCGCAGCTGACGCGTGGCTCTTCAGCCAGTGCCGGAGATGCTGAAGGCGGGGCGATTGAGGGCAAAATATTCGGCGAGAAATTCTCCCCCACCGCCCTTGCCGCCGCGCTGGAAAGCGATCAGCCCGTATTCGTTGAAATGACTGCCGCATGGTGCATTACCTGCAAGGTCAATCACGCAACCTCGATCAATATCGAGAGCACAAAACAGCTTTTTACCGAACAGAACGTAAAATTTCTGATCGGTGACTGGACAAATCAGGATTCTGATATAACTTCATACCTTAAAGAGTTTGGCCGCAACGGTGTTCCGATCTATGTTTTTTACGGAGCGCCGGACAGCCAAAGCGGCCAGCGCCCTGAACCTATCGTGTTGCCGCAGATTTTAACCCCCGGCATCGTGGCCAATACGATCAAGGGCTAGAAGCGAGATAAAACGAGTTAGAGACGAAATTATATATTTGAGTACGGAAAGTTTTTTAAACCACTAGAACCCATAACAATCAAAGGAGAAAAAACAATGATTGTCAGAGCAATTCCTTATTTACTGGTCGCGGTTATCTTGGCCGTTGCCATCGTGCCCGCAAAGGCCGCCGTTGAAGTCGGTCAAGCCGCACCGGCCATTGAGGCCGTTGATGTTCACGGCAATGCCTTTAATCTTGACGACCACAAGGGCAAAGTTGTTGTTCTGGAATGGACGAACAAAGACTGCCCGTTCGTGGTAAAACATTACCAGCCCGGCCATATGCAAAGCCTGCAACAGCAAGTACGCGATATGGGCGGCGAGTGGATCAAAATTCTCTCCTCTGCTGAAGGCAAGCAAGGCTTCCTGACAGCCGAAGAAGCGATTGCCCACAATCAAGACGTCGGCTCAAACGCTACAACCATGATCCTTGACCCGACTGGCGTAATCGGCAAGGCCTATGATGCGAAAACAACACCGCATATGTTTGTGATCAATGCCGAGGGCAATATCGCTTATATGGGTGCAATCGATAGCGATTCAAGCGCTCGTTCCGAAGCTATTGAAGGTGCGGAAAACTATGTTATGGCCGCTGTAAACGCCTTGAATGCGGGTGAGCCAGTAGCAACAACAAGCACAGCACCATATGGCTGCTCTGTGAAGTACTAAGGCTTCTAAGCTTTAGAATCGTACATATCAATTATCAAAACGGGCGGTGTAACAACCGCCCGTTTTTTTATTGAACATAATTATCCAGAGTATAAAAATATGACCGCCGCGAAAAACTTGTAGAAATACCGCAAATCAATTATCTTTAAGTTCGTTTTTATTATTCCAGAATATTGCAGCATCGGCCCTAACGTGAAATCCAGATTTTTCAACCCGTTCCAATTTCAAATACGTGATGAAGAGCAGCCACCAGCTATGGCGGGTGATGATGGCGACGATATCGCCCGCGTTGTTATAAGGCCGCAAAGCGGTCGTATTGCCTTTGCCAATCAGGCTTTTCGCTCACTTGCAGGGATGCCGAGCGCAGGAACGCTACAGCGCCGCACCTCCTCCGCCAAACGGAAAACAGATGATATTGCCGATAGCTTTTTCAGACTTGTTGACGGAACGACAATAGATCAGGTACAGGGCGGAACACATAAGGTCTGGGTCGGGCATGACGGCGCAGATATTATGCTCGATTTCCATTTTGACTGGGTAGAGATGCCCAGCGGCGAAAAGCTGTTGATTGCCAGTGAGATTGATGACTCTCAAGCCTATAAAGTGCAATCCAACCAAAGTTTTTTTGAAGAAAAAATTCAAGGAAACCCGCAGCTTTTCAGTGCTCTGGAAAACAAAGCCCATAGCAATGAGAGTGATGCGCTCGGCAGTCTGGAGCAAGAAAGCGACCTTCGTCATTTCCTCAACATGTCGAATGAGATAATGATCGTGGCCGATGAGCATGGCGACCTTATCCGCGTCAATGCCAGCTTCCATAGGTTGATGGAATATTCCGATCAGGATATCAAAGCGCTGAATTTGATGGATCTGTTTGAAGAAACGGAGCGCCCGTCCTTACGCAATACACTTCAAGCTTTGACCGTACATGATGTTCACAATACCGATATTGTCGATTTTGAAGCGCAGTCCTTGAGCAAATCCGGCGAGTCTTTATGGATGGAATGGCGTTTACAGCATAGCGGCGAATTTATCTATTGCGTTGGCCGTGACCTGAGCGCCATCAAACGTCATGAACAGGCGCTCGATAAGCGCGAGCGTGAATTGATGGAAGCCGAAATTATTGGCCGTATGGGGCATTGGCGCTGGGCGGTCGGGCGTGACGGGATTGAGTGGTCGGATCAGATTTTCCGCATATTCGGGGTGAACCGTAAGAATTTCAAACCGACAATCGATAGCCTCAATCAGATGGTGCATCGCCGTGATGTTGGGCGGGTGGTACAGGCCTTCCAACGCGCAATCATTGAGCAAAATGATTATGATATGGAGTTTCGGATTGTCCGTCCCGGCGGGGATATCCGTTATATACGCTGCGAAGGCCGCTGCGAGAAAGACGCCGATGGCGATGTGATCGCCCTCTTCGGAATTATGCAAGATATGACCGAGCGCACGCTTTATGAACGCGAATTGCGCGAAGCCAAGGACGCCGCCGAACGCGCTTATGCCGCTAAATCCCAGTTTCTGGCGAATATGAGCCATGAATTGCGCACGCCGCTTAATGCGATTATCGGCTTTTCGGAGATGATCCAGCGCCAGCTTTTGGGGCCGATCGGCACGGAAAAATATCTCGATTACATCAACGGTATCCGCGAAAGCGGCGAACATTTGCTCGACCTGATCAGCGATATTCTGGATATGTCGAAAATCGAGGCGGGGAAATACGAGCTTGATCTGGAAGAGGTCAATGTCACAAAAACCATCAAACTGGCCGTGCATATGATGGAAGGCCGCGCCCATGAAAGCGGTATCCGCATTTTGACCGATGCGCTGACGAATGAGGATTTAACGATCATCGCCGACCGCCGCGCCTTTATGCAGATTATCCTGAATTTGCTTTCGAATGCCGTGAAGTTCTCGAACAATGACGGGCGGGTCTGGATTGAATGCCTTGAACGGCCTGAACATATCTCGATCAAAATCCGCGATGAGGGGATCGGTATTCCCGCAAATAAGCTGCATTGTATTTTGCGCCCGTTCGAACAGGCTTCGGCCTCCTACAGCCGCAATCACGAAGGATCAGGCCTCGGCCTTGCAATCACAAAGGAGCTGGTGGAATTGCACCAAGGCTCGCTGGTCGTGGAATCAGCCATCCATGAAGGCACAACCGTCACAGTGCGGATTCCCTATAAAGCGCCGCAGCGATAGGCCGGATTATGTTTGGTATTAAAACAGGCCTGATGAGCCGCCGGAGCTAGAACTGGAACTAGAACTAGAGCCAGATCCGCCGCTATAGCCGTCGCTCTCTTCGCGCTTTTTGAACAATGTGAGGGCGAAATTCTCAGCGGCGCGGCATGCCTCCAGCCCCGCCTTATAATCATCATATTTCAACGCAACGCCCAGCTCTTCCTTGATTTTCGTATTCCGCACACGGCGGTTATCAAGATAGAAACTACGGGTGATCGGAGCGAGATTGGCCTCCTCAAAATCAATCATCGGCGGCACGGGACGCCCCAAAAGCTCACACGCATAGGCGATAACCTCATGGCTGGCAGCGGGGTTGCTGTCACAGACATTGTAGATACTGCCCGCATTCGGCTGTGCCATCGAGGCCAGCACGACCTGCACGATGTCTTCGACATGGATACGGCCAAAGACGTGACCGGGCTTGTTGATACGCCGCGCCACGCCCGCGCGAACGGAATCCAGCGCGCTGCGGCCCGGGCCGTAAATACCCGCCAGACGGAAAATATGCATCGGCAAATCAAGATTTTTATGGAGGCCGAGCCACTGGTTTTCAGCTTCCAAGCGGCGCGTTCCGCGCTTTGAAGTCGGGCGCAGCTCTGAGGTTTCATCAACCCACTCACCATTCCGATCACCATAAACCCCCGTTGTCGAGAGATATCCCGCCCAGCGAATTGAGGGAACGCCCGCCAGTTCGCGGCCATGCCAGTTATAGGCGGTATCGCCGTTATCATCGGGCGGTGTTGAGATCAGTACATGCGTGACCCCATCAAGCAATCCATAGGCATCGGGAAGGGGTTTGTCCTGATCGAAAATATGGGCGTGAATACCGCGGCTTTTCAGCTCTTCGCGCTTTTCAAGAGAACGGGTCGTGCCGGAGACTTTCCAGCCCTTTTCCAACAGCGCATGCCCGAGATAATCGCAGGTATAACCGTAACCGAAACAAAATAAATGACCCGCCTGCCCCATATAATCCTTTTCTATCCTTTGTTCTTTTTTAATCTGTAAATATTAATTTTTGTTTGTGATTATAGATTTTCAAGAGCTTGCCGCGTGTTTCGCGTTTTTAACCCCAGCCTTGCTTTGGGGAGCATTGATCTCGCTCCGCACTACACCAAACCAAACCGAGATTTTTTCTAAGTCCCGACTTTTTCGTAGTGCTCGACAGGCGAAAATCCGGGGATGCGATCATCGAGCAAGGGCTGGAAGCTCTTGCGTTCTTTTACCTTTTTATACCAGCGCGCCGCCGCCGCATGTTCTTCCCACGGCACATCACCGATATAGTCGACCGCAGAGAGATGCGCCGCCGCCGCAATATCAGCGAGCGAGAACATATCCCCCGCCAGCCACTCACGCTTTTCAGTCAAAAACCCGATATAATCAAGATGATAATGAATATTGGCGTGTCCGGCGCGGATCGAAGGGCCATGCGGCTCACCGAGCTTTAAAAAACGCTTCATCAGCTTCTCACCGATCAGGTTATCACTGACCTCGCGGTTGAATTTTACATCAAACCAGCTCACCAAACGGCGGGTTTCGCTGCGCTGAATCGGGTCACGCCCCAACAGGTTAACCTCAGGGTAAACCTCTTCAAGATACTCGCAAATCACTTGGGAATTGGCAATTGTCGTGCCGTCCGGCTCAACCAATACAGGCACATCTCCCGCAGGGTTCATGGCCAGAAACTCTGTGCGGCGTTCCCAGATCTTTTCGATTTGCAGGGTAAATTCCAGATTCTTTTCGGCCAAAGCCAGTCTGACCTTGCGCGAAAATGGATGTAGCCACAAATGAAACAGAGTTCTCATAAGATATTAACCCCAGACAGCCCTTTAAGAGGTGAACCTAAATTGTTGTATATACGAATCTTTACACGGTTTTAGGCGGCTTGTCGAATCGATTGGGCAGGCTATCCCCGCTTCATAGATATTATGGTTAAGGCGCGTGTCTGGCGCGCAGGGAAATCCTGATCGCGACCTCATCGGCCATATTCGTGGTACTTTGCCACTGGCCTTGTCCGACCCAGAAATCCAAGCGTTTCAGGGTTAAGCTCGCGCTCATTTCGGCGATTTTAGACCCACTTTCCGAATCATCCGTGATGACCAGCGCAAAGGGGAATGCGGTCGGCACTTCAACGCCGCGCAGGGTGAGAACTCCATTCACCTGATATGTTTTGCCCTCTATTTCTTCATTTTCCTCTGTTTCTCGCGCCAAAACCGCAAATGATTCGCTTTCGAAGACAGCTTGGGGATAAGCGGCGGTATCGAACCAGTCCGGCGATTTGGCTTCGCTGTCGCGGTCGGAGCTACCCGTCCTTAAGGAGGCAATATCAATCTCGATCCGCACGCGTGAACGCTCCAGATGATCAGGATCAAAAAATATCTCCCCGTCAAAAACCTCAAAGCGGGAATTAACTTCTTGCCCGTAAAGCGTGAATACCAGCTCTAACCGCGATTGATCCTTGTCGATCAACCATTGCGGCGCATTTACGATGTCTGTTTGATCTGTTGTGTCTGCTTTTGTAGCCGCGGGCGTTTGTTGAGTTTCTGCCCCAGCCACTTCGGATTGCTGAGCCTGAGCCATTTGCAGCGCTTGCAGCTTGGTGAGCAGCTTTTGCCCCGCCAAGGCCGTTGCGCCCAATAACAACAGCGCCCCAACCAGCAGCACCAGAATATTCCCGCCCATTCTTGTAAGCGTTTGGTCACGATCAATCACATGATGCTTGGCCGCGCCGAGAAAATGCAGCCCGATTCCCGCAACCATCATAAAACCGAATAGCTCGTGGAGGCCGCGCATATTGATAAAAAGTGCCTCATCCTTGCCGCTGAGCATCGGGAAATCAAACAGCCCGAAATAGGAATTGGGATATTCCGCCGCCGAGGACATCAACCAACCGCTGAGCGGTAAGCCGATCATTCCGCAATACAGCAAAATATGGACAATCTTGGATAAAATCTCTTCCCATGGCTGATGCGTATCGAGCGCCTTGGGCGGCGGACTATATAATCGCCAAGCGAGCCGCGCCAGAACCAGCGCAAAGATCGTCATGCCGAATGATTTGTGAATCATATAAACTTGCAGCTTAAGCGGGCTGAAGGCCATCGCCGTCATGCTGTAACCCGCAATCAAAAGCCCGAAAATAACAACCGCCATAACCCAATGTAGGGTCATGGCGGTTTTTGTGTATTGCACGCTGGTTGCGGTCATATAGTAGGTTTTTTCATCAAGAATTTGAGGTTATTCAACGTCTTGAGCGGCTTCGCCGTCTTCGCGGATACCTTCAACCTCAATACGGATTTCCACCGCATCACCAACCGCAGGCAAGCCATAATTCATGCCCCATTCAGAACGGTTGATTGTGGTTGTCGCTGAAAAACCGGACATAAACTTGCCGTTAAAAGGATGCTCGCCGGATTTGTTGTGCTTCACGGCCAGTGTTACAGGCTTGCTGACGCCCAAAATCGTCAAATCACCGGTGATATTGGCGGTGTCTTCGCCTGTTACTTCAACGGCTGTGCTTTTGAAGGTCATCTCCGGATGGTTTTCAACATCAAAGAAATCAGCATTTTTCATGTGATCTGTCCATTTGTCATGGCTCATATCAATGCTGTCGGTTTTGATTGTCACCTCAACGGAGGACGCCGCAGGGTTTTCACGGTCGAACAAAAATGCCCGTCAAAATCATGGAAACGCCCGCTGGAGTGAGAAAATCCCAAGTGGTTCACAAAGAATAAAATTTGTGTGTGCGGCTTTTCAAATTCATATTTTTCCGCTGCCTGCGCGCTCGCCTGCATGCTGAAGGGGGAGAGTATAAACGCTGCCGCTGCCAGTGCGCCCATTAGAAACTTTCTCATAAAATACCAATCCTTTCACTTTTGATTTGATGATGTTGAGCTTTGAACAAGGAATTAAGGTTAGGGTGAAATATAGCTGTTTCAAGGGAGAGGCGCAGCATTAAATTCACCACCCGCCCGAAAGCATAAGATATTCGCCATATAAATAAACAGCCACATAAGCGCACAGACCCGCAACCGCCCAATTCAACAAGCCGTATTGCCATTTCAAGGACGAATCGGTTAACAATTCATCGCGGGATTTGTGGCGCAAAAGGAAATACAAAATCATTTGCCCCAGCGCGAACCCTGCAATAAATCCGATAATGCCAATCACATAGACCATCGGATTATTTTGCTATAAACTGCACGAAAATCAAGAACGGTTCTAAAAAATAAAATGCCTTTGCTCGTCATTCTTGTTCTTGCCATTGTGCAAGGTATAACGGAATTCCTGCCTATCAGCTCCAGCGGCCATCTGGTGCTCGTCCATAGCTATTTCGACATCGCATCGGGTAGCGAGAATATGTGGCGCGACCAGCTTTTGCTCGACATCGCCGTTCATATCGGCACGCTGATCAGCGTGATTGTCTATTTCCGCAAGGATGTTCTGAGCATGATAAGGGCGGGGCTGAACCTCCTTAACAAAACCCGCGGCAAGAGCTTGAACAACGTCCAGAGCGAAACCGAGCGCGCGGATAGCAATTTGATGATGATGGTCATTATTGCCTCCGTGCCGATTCTGGCCTTCGGGTTTATCATTCATTTGCTGGAGCTGCCTTGGCTGCGCAAGGTTGAAATTGTCGCATGGACGACGCTTATTTTCGGCTTATTGCTGGGGATCGCCGACCGCCGCCCTGTTAAATTTCAAAGCATAAGCGCCCTTACCATCCCCCACGCCCTGTTTATCGGCATGATGCAAGCGCTCTCGCTTATTCCCGGAACCAGCCGTTCGGGAATCACCATGACCGCCGCCAGATTTCTGGGCTATGGCCGCACGCAAGCCGCGCATTTCTCGCTGCTTCTGGCGATTGTTGCGACCAGCGCCGTCGGATTTTTGGGGCTCTATGAGCTTTATAAAACGGGCGATTTTTCTTTCGGGATCGACTTCTTTTTGGCCGTTACGCTCTCTTTTATCGTCGGGTGGGTGTCCATCCGCTTTTTGATGACATGGCTGGAGCGCTGCACCTTTATGCCGTTTGTGGTCTACAGGATTATTCTGGGCTTGGTCTTGCTGAGCATCGTTTATGCCGATGATCTGGTTTATTTTACAATCAAGCTGGAATAACCGAACGGCGAGATTAAGAACTTTTCTCAACCAAAAAAATCTCGGTATCACCGTATTTTTTATGCTGTAAAATTTCGAATATGTCGGGGATATCGGCGTTGGCGTTAAATCCCTTTTCCGCCTCCAAAATGCCCAAAGCCCCCGCCGCCAGATAATCTCCTTGCGCCAGTGCCTGTAAACACGGCGCAATCAGACCTTTTTTATACGGCGGATCACAGAAAAACAAATCAGCAGCTTGCGGCGGCGTTGCGGCGCTCCCCGCACTATTTCCCGTTCCCGCACTATACAACGCTGTTCGCTGTTTCAGGCTTGCCGCATCGGCCTTAATAAATTGCACCGCCTCTGCAGGGACGCCGAGATTTTGAGCATTATACCGCGCCACGCTTAAGGATTCGGATGATTTATCGATGAACACGCAATGCGCCGCACCGCGCGAAAGCGCCTCCAGCCCCAAAGCGCCCGTGCCGCAAAAAACGTCAAGAACCTGTAACCCTTCCAGATCAATCCGCGCGCCCAAGATAGAGAAAATGCTCTCCCGCACCTTATCGGAAGTCGGGCGGACATCGCGCCCTTTCGGCGCCGACAGGCTACGTCCGCGATACTGTCCGGCGATAATCCTCATGGCTTTGTTTTGCCCGCTCTCGGCTTATTGTGGGCGGGCGGCTTGGAGGATTTGGAATTTTGACGATTTGGAGTAGCAGAGCGTTTAGGGTTTTTTGCTTGTCCGCCACCGCTAAAAAACGGGGTAATCTGTTCTTTGAGGATATGCGGTTTGACCTCCTGAACGGCTTGCGCCCTCAAGCTTCCGAGTTGAAACGGCCCGTAAGAAACGCGAATGAGGCGGTTCACCTTTAAGCCCAGCGCCTCCATAACCTTGCGGATTTCACGGTTTTTCCCCTCGCGCAAAGTGATCAAAAGCCATGTATTTGCGCCCGATTTTTCCGCGGCTGATTTATCAATTTCGGCTAAAATCGATTTATAAACCACCCCTTCAACCGTGATACCGTTTTTCAGCGCGGCCAGCTTGGCTTCATCGACCTTGCCATGAACGCGCACCCGATATTTGCGCGACCAGCCCGTGCTCGGCAATTCCAGATAGCGCGAAAGCGCCCCGTCATTGGTCAAAAGCAGCAGCCCTTCGGTATTCAAATCAAGCCGCCCGACACTCACCACGCGCGGCAGGGAAGACGGAAGCGATTCAAAGATTGTGGCGCGGCCTTTTTCATCCTTATGGGTCGTGACCAGTCCCGCAGGCTTATGATACAGGAACAAGCGCGTTTCTTCGGGCGCGCTCAAAATCTTGCCATCGACACTAATCTCATCGCTATCACTGACCGTAAAGGCTGGGGAGTTCAGCAATTTCCCGTTCACGCGGACACGGCCATCCAATATCCATTGCTCGGCATCGCGGCGCGAACAAAGCCCCGCCCGCGCCATTTTCTTTGCGATTCGCTCGCTATTGTGCTTTTCTTCGCTCATGGACACTGACATATCATATATGCGCCGCGCATTGGAAGAGGCAAAAGCCGCTGGCCTGCGTGATGAAGTGCCGATCGGCGCGGTAATTATCGATCCGCTGCAAGATGGGCGCATCGTGGCGGCGGCGGGAAATGAAACACGGGCGCGGCATGATCCGACCGCTCACGCCGAAATTCTCGCCATTCGTGAGGCCTGCCGGATTGCGTGCGCACAGCGTATTCCGGAGCTGGATTTATACGTGACGTTAGAGCCTTGCGCGATGTGCGCAGCGGCGATTTCTTTTGCTCGTATCCGCCGCGTGATTATCGGCGCACCGGACCCCAAGGGCGGCGGAGTCCTGCATGGCGGGAAGTTTTTCGAGCAGCCGACCTGTCACTGGCGGCCTGAAATTGTCACAGGGGTTCTGGCCGATGAATGCGGCCAAATCCTCAAAGATTTTTTCAAAAACAAAAGGGGCGTTTGACGGTAAGTCAGATATTAGGCGCGATAAAATACCATTGCCTTACAAAGCGCGCCAGCCGATATCACGGCGGCAAAAGCCGTCCGGCCAGTCGATACAATCCACCGCCTCATAGGCCAAGCGGCGGGCATGGCCGATATTCTGCCCCGTTGCGGTGACACCGAGCACGCGCCCGCCATTGCTGACGATCGCACCTTGGCTATTTTTTGCCGTTCCTGCGTGAAAAACATTGGTATTATCAATCATATTGGCGTCCATCAAGCCTTTGATTTCAGTGCCTTTCTGGTAATCACCCGGATAACCCTTGGCCGCCATCACCACACAGAGCGAAACCATCGGCGACCATGAAACTTTACCGCGCAGATCATTCAAACGTCCCTGCGCGCAGGCATGCAGGATTTCAAGTATATCGGCCTGAAGCCGCACCATCATGGTCTGGCATTCAGGATCACCAAAACGGGCGTTGTACTCAATTAAATACGGCTCGTCCTTCACGATCATCAACCCTGCAAAGAGTACACCCGTGAAAGGCATTCCCTCCGCCGCCATCGCCTTAACGGTCGGCTCGATAATACGGTGAATGATCTTTTCCTCAAGCTCGGCATTCATCATATGTGCAGGTGAATATGCACCCATCCCGCCGGTGTTGGGGCCTTCATCGCCGTCAAAAGCGCGTTTGTGATCCTGCGCCGAGGTTAGCGGGAGTATGTACCGTCCATCCGCCAAAGCAAAATAACTCAGCTCCTCACCGTCAAGAAATTCCTCGATCACCACTGAACGCCCCGCATCGCCAAAGCTTTCGCCCGAAAGCATATCAATAACGGCGGCTTCGGCCTCCTCATGGCTCTGGCAAATAATCACGCCCTTTCCGGCGGCAAGGCCATCGGCCTTCACAACAATCGGCAATTTATTCTGACGAATAAAAGCTTTGGCGGTCTCGATATCGGTGAACCTGTCATAGGCCGCCGTAGGGATATTATATTTGCGGCACAAATCCTTCATAAAGCCCTTTGAGCCTTCGATTTGGGCGGCTTTTTGGCTGGGGCCGAAAATATCAATTCCCATCTCGCGCACGCGGTCAGCCAAGCCTGCAACCAGCGGCGCTTCAGGGCCGACAACAACAAAATCGACCTGCTTTTTCTTGATAAATCCGATTAAGCCGTCAATATCCTCGGCCTTGATCGGGGCGCATTCAGCAAAGCTCTCAATACCGGCATTGCCGGGGGCACAATACAGCTCGGCGCAGAGATTGCTTTGGGTTATCGCCCATGCAAGAACGTGTTCCCGCCCACCCGAACCGATCAATAAAACCTTCAACATTTGCGCTTTCCCTCATCATTCATAAGTTTTCATACCTTATAAAAACTCAATAGAAAATTTAAGCGCTCATCATGCCCTTAATCGCCCATTGACACAAGACTTGCATTCCCGCCTGCCGCGGTTGTGTCAATGCTGGTGACTTTCTCGCTGGCATAAGCATAGAGATAATGCGGCCCGCCCGCCTTTGGCCCTGTGCCAGAAAGCCCGCAGCCACCAAAGGGTTGAGAGCCTACCACCGCGCCCGTCATGCCGCGATTGACATAGGCATTGCCAACGCGAATTTCAGCGGCAATTTTCCGTTGGAAGGCTTCAATACGGCTATGAACCCCAAGCGTCAGGCCATATTTGGAATTATTGATCGCCGCAATGACCTTATCAATATCCTGCGCACGGTAGCGGATAACATGCAAAATCGGGCCGAACACCTCACGCTCCAAATTACTGATATCATTGATTTCATAGGCACAAGGGGCGATATAATGGCCAATATCGGCCAAATTACTCTCCAGATGCGCCTCGGCAACAAAGCGCCCGTTTTGAGCAAGCCATGCTTTGTGGCGCTTCAGGATGTCCAGTGCCTCCTTGTCAATCACAGGACCGATATCGGTCGAAAGCGCATAAGGATCGCCCAAGATAAGCTCCTGCATCGCGCCTGAGAGCATATGCAGCATCTTATCGGCCACTTCCTCTTGCACGAATAGGACACGCAGAGCCGAGCAACGCTGCCCCGTTGAGCCGAACGCGCTCAAAAGCACCGTGTCGATGACCTGTTCGGGCAAGGCCGAGGAATCAACAATCATCGCATTCTGACCGCCCGTTTCGGCGATCAAAGGCACAATCGCCCCGTCCTTGGCGGCCAGCGTACGTTGGATAATCTTGGCAACTTCGGTTGAGCCCGTGAAGGCCACGCCATCAAGGTCTTTATGCGTGGTTAAGGCCGCACCAATCCGTCCATCACCCAGCACAAGCTGCAGCGCCTCACACGGAATGCCCGCCTTATGCATCAGGCTCACCGCGCGATACGCCACGGCACAGGTCTGTTCCGCCGGCTTGGCAATCACGGCATTTCCAGCCATCAACGCCGCCGCAACCTGCCCCGTAAAGATCGCCAGCGGGAAATTCCACGGAGAGATGCACACAAATACGCCGCGCCCGTGATGGGTGAGGATATTGCTCTCCCCCGTCGGCCCCGGCAAAGTGTGCCCTTCGGCGGCAAAAGCCTTGCGGCCTTGTTCGGCGTAATAACGGCAAAAATCAACAGCTTCGCGCAATTCAAGTAAGGCATCGCGCACCGTTTTTCCGGCCTCATAAACGCATAAAGCCATCAATTCGGCGTGATGTTCCTCCATCAGATCGGCGTATTTCTCCAGAGCGCGGGCGCGGGTTTCGGCGGGTGTACGTGTCCAAGCCTCGAAGCCCGTACGCGCTGAGGCGTACACTTGGTCAATCGCGGCTTCAGGCAAATACTGCGCCGTGCCGAGCTTATGGGCGCTTTTTGAGGGCGAGACAATCGGTCTGATCTCTTCATTGCTTTTTGTTCCCAAAACGGCCTTGGCCGTGAGGGATTGAGCTGTGTAATCCGTATTTTTGAATTGTGCAATCGCACTCAAAAGCATGTCCGCGCTGGCCTGATCGTTCAAATCAATGCCCATCGAATTGCAGCGATTGCCAAACAGATCGGTGGGCATTTTGATCGCGCCATGTTTTTTGGTTTCGTGACGACGCGCCGCTTCCACAGGGTCTTTAACGATATCCTCGGCACGCAAATTCTGGTCCATCACCTTGTTGACAAAGGAGGAGTTCGCGCCGTTTTCCAGCAAGCGCCGCACCAGATAAGCCAGCAAATCCGAATGCGGGCCGACAGGGGCATAGACCGTGGCATTGACATGATTGCTTTTCAGGACAAGGTCATACAGCCCTTCACCCATGCCGTGCAGGCGCTGGAATTCAAAATCCGTTTCGGGGTAATCCCTCGCCAGATCAAGGATAGCGCTGATTGTATGGGCGTTATGCGTTGCAAACATCGGGAAGAATACATCACCGTTTTTGAGCATTTTTTGCGCGCAAGCCAGATAGGACAGATCGGTATTGACCTTGCGGGTAAACACGGGAAAGTCCTCAAATCCTTCGACTTGGGCGTATTTTATCTCACGATCCCAATACGCGCCTTTCACCAGCCTGACCTGAATCTTTCGCTGTAAGCGCCGCGCCATCTCCGCCACGCGGTCGATCAAGAGGTTGCAGCGTTTTTGATAGGCTTGCACCGCCAAGCCAAATCCATCCCAACCCTCTAGACGCTCGTCTTTAAGTGCGGCCTCAATGATAGCCAAGGAGATTTCGAGGCGCTCCGACTCTTCGGCATCCACAGTCAAGGCCATTCCGTAAGACTTCGCCAGCAGGGAAAGCTCCAGCAGCTTTGCGGTCAAATCCAGCACGCATTGCGCGGCCTGTGCAACCTGATAACGTGGGTGCAAGGCCGAGAGTTTCACGGAAATTCCAGGGACACGTACACCGGGCGTACGCTCGTAATTCTGGCCGATATAATCAATCGCCTGCCGATAGGATTCATAGTAACGCTGGGCATCTTCAGCCGTACGCGCCCCCTCACCGAGCATATCATATGACATGCGGTATTTCGGGTAGTCCTTGGCGCGTTGCATCGCCTCTTCGATCGAGCGCCCCAAAACAAATTGCGAGCCCATAATGCGCATGGCTTGAACCATCGCCTCGCGAATCACAGGTTGCCCCAGCCGCGCGACAAGGCTTTCAAGCGTCTTGTCCGAGAGCATCAATCCAACCCCAGCGGCCTTGACCAACCAGTCATTCGTGCCGCCGATTCGCCCCAGCCAATCATTGGCGGCGACCTTGTCCTTAATCAGATCATTGGCGGTTTGTTTGTCGGGAATCCGCAGCAGCGCTTCGGCCAAGCCCATCAAGGCCAACCCTTCCTTGGTGTCCAGCGCATATTGCTGCATGAAAACCTCAAGCTCGCCCATTTTGCGTTTCTGGCCGCGAAGATCCCGCACCAGCTCCGCCGCCCGCGCTGTGATACGCTCCGCGCGTTCTTGCGGCCAGTCAATCTGATTCAAAAGTTGTTCAACGCAGGTGGTTTCATCGGCATATAAATATTTTGCAAGCTGTCCCATTGATATCCCCATATCTTTTGCTAATTTTTCATGATTATTTCACGCATTGCTGACTTGTATTCTTTGTCATGAAAACTATGATGCAGTGTATGACGGATCTTTTCGATTTCAAAAGCAATAGTGATGATGCGCCGCCAAAAAATGATGAGCCGCGCAAAAGCAATGTTCCCGAGTTTTCGGTCGGCGAACTTGCATTTTCCCTAAAACGTACGCTAGAGGAAAATTATGGCCGCATACGCGTACGCGGCGAGCTATCTCGAATCAGTATCGCCGGATCAGGTCACATGTATAGCACGCTCAAGGACGATCAGGCGGTGATTGATGCGGTGTGCTGGAAGGGTACATTGGGCGGGCTAAGCGTACGCCCAGAAGAGGGGCTGGAGGTGATTTGCACAGGGCGCATTTCCTCTTATCCCAAAAGCTCGAAATACCAGCTGATTATCGAATCGATGGAGCTGGCGGGCGAAGGCGCATTGCTCAAAATGCTTGAAGAGCGCCGCAAACGCTTGGAGGCCGAAGGGCTATTTGCGGCAGAACGCAAAAAGCCGCTACCTTATTTGCCCAAAGTAATCGGCGTTGTGACCTCCCCGACAGGGGCGGTTATCCGTGATATTTTGCACCGTTTGCGCGACCGCTTTCCGCGCCATGTGCTTGTCTGGCCTGTGCTGGTGCAAGGTGAGGGCGCAGCCGAACAAATCGCCCGCGCCATTCAGGGCTTTGATGCGCTTGAGGGCGAAAGCGGTATAAAGGCGGAAAACGCGAAAATGCCTACAAGCACAACTACGCATAACACACCGCCCAAGCCCGATTTAATCATTGTGGCGCGGGGCGGCGGCTCTCTGGAGAATTTAATGGCGTTCAACGAGGAAATCGTGGTGCGGGCGATTGCAAATTGCTCCATCCCGCTTATTTCCGCAGTCGGCCATGAAACCGACACGACACTGGCCGATTATGCCGCCGATCAGCGCGCGCCGACCCCGACCGCCGCCGCAGAAATGGCCGTCCCTGTCAGAGCCGAGCTTTATGCGCTGCTGAAGGATGATGAAAAGCGGCTGGTCAACGGGCTTCATCGCACCGTGCGGGAAAGACAGCAAAGACTGGAAACCTTGAGCGCGAAATTGGGCGATCCGGCGCGGCTCTTGGATTCCCAAGCGCAAAATCTTGATTTGTTGGCCGAGCGTCTCAAAGGCAATTTCAAGAATACACTCGCCAAGCGGGAGGCCGCGCTCAGCCGCTTGGCCGGAAATTTGCGCCATCCGAAAATGTTGCTCGATAACGCCGCACAGAAATTAGGCTCGCAGCATGAGCGACTCAAAAATACCCTGCCGCGCCTGCTTGAAGCAAAAACAAAGGAACTCGGCAGTACGGCGCGTATCCTTGATTCGCTCTCTTATACCAATGTTCTCAAACGCGGCTATGTTGTTGTGCGCTCCGAGGCCAATATAGCGATCAGCGCGCCCGAAACCATCACAAGCGGCCAGAGCCTTGAGCTAGAATTTGCCGATAACAAACGGGTTAAGGTAGCCGCCAAACCCGCCGAATAGCCGCAAAACTCCATTATGGTATTTTCTTGCCAAGGCTGCTAAAATCAATCTATTCGGCGATAACGACAATAACGGCAATGCAACGTAATACAACGCACGGCAAGCGGACTGAAATTTCTAGATGCGCATAAGTCTTGAAGATTTGATGGAAAAACTCGGCACAGGGCGGGTGATGACCCCGTATGAGAGCCAGCCTTGGGTTGTGTATGATGCGGATCAGGGGATTACATGTTCAGCCGAAGTGCGCGTCGGCCCCGGCTATAGCGATATTGAAACTGAAATCCAGTTTTTATATGACGAATTTGAAATGGGGGTTGTCGATCCCGATGCGCATTTAGACCCGCCGCCGCCGCAAATGATTGACGGGGTTGAAGTTTACCAGCCGCCGCGTCCGAAAAATCTGATTATCGACGGTCAGCAGCAAATCCTGAAAATGCGTATCCTGCCCGCCACCGAAGACACGTGGAGCCCGACCAGCCTGCTGGTCAAGGGCATTGAATATTACAATAAATTCCCGAATTGGGATGAAAAGGGCATTGATTTTTTTCGGGCGGCTATTGAAACCATGCTGATGGGCGAAATCCCCAATTTTGACGAGATGATTGAATCAACGTTGGTCGATGATAGTGATTGGGGCGGTGGCCGCCGTGGCCGTATCGGACGCAAATCGCCGAAAGCCAATCCCGCCGCGCTGCTCGGCATGAAAAAATAAATTCTAAAGAGTAGACCTTAGAAAATCGCGAAGCTATTGATCAATAATGATCAAGCCTTTTGAGCGAGCATAACTAGCCATACCATCCATATGGTATTCGGCAGCCGGCTTAAAGTGCCATTTCGGACCTTCACGGTCAAGATAACCAACGACAATACCTGTTTCAGGCCGCTCCTTCACAGCGTCATTTAAGCTATATCGCAAAATTTCATGATTGGTGATCTCATCCACAATACGCACATAAGTATTGCGAACCATGCCAAGGCTTTGGTCTTTTTCCAGCCCTTGATAAATCGAAAGAAAAACAGCAATACGGATAATATCAAACGGAATACCGTGCAGATCGACAGAAATTATTTCATCATCGCCCTCACCCGCCCCTGTGCGACTATCACCATGCAGCTTAACAGCGCCGTCAAAAGACATCGGCGCGTTATAAAATACGAAATCTCCATCTTCACGCGTTTGGTCTTTCCGATCGAGAAAAAACAAGCTGACATCAAGGTCAACAGCCTCGCCATCAAATACGTTAAGTTCCCAGCCCATCCCAACACGAAGGCGATGTAAATGCGGAATTTTTTCAAACAGGTTTATATCATCACCGAGAAAAACAAAGCCGTCATCAATTTCGACTTCTTTGTCTTCATAGCGGGTATTAAACATATCATCTTCGGACATAATTCTGCTTTCTTAAGCCATATAGATGTAAATATTATAAACCACATAAGCGGCAAGAAACAACAGCCCAGTAAAACGGGTGATCTTATTGAGGAATATCAGTATCAGGGCAAAGATAACGCTGACCAGCACCACAACCCAGATATCAAATCCGGCAAGCTGTGGGTCATAGCTGCTTTCAGCAATCGGTTTGACCAAAGCCGTTACGCCCAAAATCATCAAAATGTTAAAGACATTCGAGCCGATAATATTGCCCAGAACCATCTCGCTTTGCCCTTTGCGTCCGGCAATAATACAGGTTGAAAGCTCCGGCAAGGATGTTCCGAGCGCAATAATGCTCAAGGCAATCACCGATTCAGGAACGGAAAGAATTTTTGCCGTAACTTGCGCGCCGCGCACAAGGAACTCCGCACCCGCACAAACCGCAATCAAACCGATAAACAAAAATACATAGGGCTGGAGCGGGTAGGAATAGCTCTGCTCTTCCATATTGGCCGCTTCTTCGGACATTTCCTGATTTTTGGACATGCGGTATTGCAAAATAATATACCCGACCAGCATCGCAATCATAATCGCGCCATAAATACGGCCGATATCACCCATAAACATCAAATAGGTCAAAACCGATGTCGCAATCAGCATAAAGGTCAAATCTTTGATAACGCTTTTTGCGGTTGTCTTGAGCGTGACGAACAACGCCGTCATACCAATCACAAGAAGCACATTGGCAATGTTCGAGCCCATCACATTCCCGATCGCAATACCGCCCGAGCCTTGTAAATTTGCAACCAGCGATACCACCAATTCAGGGAGTGATGTGCCGATCGCCACAATCGTAAATCCAACCACCATCGGCGCAATGCCGAAATGTACCGCGACATAAGAGGCCGAATCAACCGTCCAGTTCCCGCCCTTGACCAACAGGATAAACCCTAGCCCCATCGCCCCCGCAGCCAACAGAAACAGCTCAATATCGCTCAATACCATTTAAGTACCACCTGTCAAAAATAAACGCCGATAGCTCTGCGCAGCATACAGTTTACTACCACTGCCGAGCGATACCAAACGCTCTTTTTGTGAGCCGAGAAAAATATATTAGATGTTTTTAAAAATCGGTGACTTTTAATTTTAGAGAAGCGCCAAGTCTTGACCCTAGCTTTTCTTACCATCCGCCCAGTCCAAACCGAATCCGAACGCCCTGTCCATTTCCAAATGGCCGGGGAAGTATTCGGTATAATTCGTCAGCTTAATCCCGCCGCGCACATTCTCGATTCCCGCAACAGCGCAAAGATCAAGCTTGTCATCATGGTGTTTGAGCGTCACATACAGATCATTTTCACCCGGCACGTCAACGACGATTTGGGGCTTGATCAAGCCCCAATTCGGGGCGCCCTTATAGATATAAATATAAATTAAGATCCGCTTAATCTCGTTCCAGTGCTTGCCGTTCACAAGGATATATTCATCATGCCCATCGGCGCAGCCTGTGCGCTCATCGCCCGATAAAGCCATAAAAGGCGGTGCATCGAAATTCCCGAACTTCTCGCCGAAAGCCTGAATAGCCCCGCGTGAGCCGTCTTGCATCTCATACAAACAGCCAATATCAAGATCGACCCCGACTTTTTTCATTTTCTTGAAAAACTTACCGAAAAAACCGGCTTGTTCGACGTGAATATTGTCCCACGCCACGCCGATCAGGATGGATTCAAACCCGTTTGCCCCTGGGCTAATCGCAACACTGCCGCCCGGCTCGGTCAGAAACTCACAATTTTCAGGATGGTCGCTAGCCTCGCGATACCCCGCCGCACCAAGTGCGCCGCCATGGCCGGAGAATTTCGCGCGGCTGCGTGTTGCATCAATCATAGAGCTTGCAGATTGGCTGGGTTCATCACTCATGAGGTCACTCTCCCTCTCAAAATCATTAAAAACATAAGGCTCTTTGATATCATAATTTACCGCATAAATCCAAGTTAAAGCCGTATGTGGCAGCCTTGAATATGATCGTTCACCATCCCCATCGCCTGCATAAAGGCGTAACAGGTTGTTGCGCCGACAAATTTCCAGCCGCGCTTTTTCAAATCCTTTGACAATTTTTGTGATTCTGGGGTTTGTGCGGCGATATCGGCGCGTGATTTCGGCTTACTTTGGGTCTGTGGTTTAAATTGTTGAAAATAAGCCAATAAGCTTCCGAACTCCACGACCAGCTCCTGCGCTCTGGCGGCATTGTTGATCGTCGCTTCAATTTTGCCGCGGTGACGAATAATCCCCTCATTTTGCAACAGGCGCTCAACATCCTTTTGCGTGTAAAGACAAACCTTATTGAAATCAAAGCCGTCAAAGGCAGCGCGGAAATTCTCACGCTTGCGCAAAATCGTGATCCAGCTCAGCCCAGCCTGAAACCCCTCGAGACAGATTTTCTCAAACAGCCGAAAATCTTTGGTAACAACACGCCCCCATTCCTCATCATGATAGCGGACATAAAGCGGATCATCGCCACACCACCAGCAGCGCGTCAAGCCATCCGCGCCCGCAATCAATCCGTCAAATGCCGTCATATTTTACCTTTTTGCAATAGAGTTCTGCGATAATAAATGAGATAATCTCAAAGTCCGTTAAACAGTGTTTTTTTAGATTACACAACCAAACCCAATACAAAGAAATAAGATTTTATCACTCTTCCGTCACGTTGTTTTTAAATTGAAGGGAAAATTCACCGATGCAGGTATTCACAAAAATCGGTTCATTCATCGATAAAATCTATTATCGGGTTTTCCCGAGTTGTGACACGGAAAAGAAATTGGGGCTTACCCCTTATGATGCACAAAACGATAATGCGAGCGACGATCCCGAAATCAAGGATTTGCGGGATATGGATGATGAGAGCTTTCTAAAACGCGTCAAGCCCGATCTGGATATTCTGGAATCGCTGCGGGAGATAAAGTTCAAAACCTATAAGCTACGCAAAAAGCTCGCTGTTCCCGTCTGTGCAGTTTTGCTGCCGATTACAGGCTATATCGACTATCTATTGCTATGGCTGCAACGCGGTAGTGATGACGGCGCGGCGGGGCTAACCGTGCTTATCGCGGGCGGCATTTACTGGTGGGTCACGCAGCCCAAACGCGAATATGCAAGGGCGTATAAGGAAACCATTTTGCCCAAGCTGGCCAAGGTCTTCGGCAATTTCACCTTTAAGATTGACGGAAAAATTCCGATGGAAAGCCTCAAACCATCGCAAATTATGCCCTCGCATGACAGCTATAATTCCGAAGATTATTTCCAAGGTGTCTATAAGGGCGTTGAGATCGAGTTTTCTGAAATTCATCTCACCGAGCAGCAAGGCTCCGGCAAAAACCGCCGTACCGTGACCAAATTCAAAGGGCTTGCGGTATTGCTCAAAATGCAGCGCAAGAAATTTCTCGGGCATACGACACTGGAGCGCAACAGCTCGTCCATAGGCGAATGGTTCCGGCAAAAGTCTTTCAGCCTCAAAAAAGCCCGCATGGCCGACCCCGAATTTGAAAAGCTGTTCGATGTCTATACCAATGATCAGGTTGAGGCGCGGTATCTGGTTGATCCGCTGATGATCGAAAACCTCAAGGCGCTCTATGACGAATATAGCGGCAAAGGCATGATTGCGGCCTGGTATGAATCGCAAATGCTGGTGCTGGTATCCAGCGACCACAATCATTTCGAGCCTGCCTCTATCAAAATTCCCGCCACCGATCCGCAAAGCGTTTTGAATATGAAACGCGAGATCGGTCAGATTCTCTCGATTATCGACAGGCTCGATTTGTTTGATCCGCGCGCGGTAGAGGACGAAAAGCAAGCCATTCCCGCATAGATATAGATAAGGTAGCGCGGAGGGGTTTGGACGGCCTTTTAATCATTCCGCCCGCGCCCATGACGCAGCCATCACGCGCATTACAGGTTTATTACGCCATATCAAATAACAGTAATTCCGCATTATCCGAAACGATATGAAGCTTGATACTGTCTTGGTCAGTCATTTCCAACCCGTCACCCTCTTTGAGGGTTTCGGAGTCAATTTTGACCGCGCCGCGCAGAATTTGCAAAAATCCGCGACGTCCGCTCAGGAAATTATGCTCCAGCACAGCCCCTTCAGGCGCTTTGCTGTAATACAGCTTTACATCTTGCTGAATATCAATCACGCCAGCGCTATCACCAGTGCCGCTGTGCTGTCCGATTAGCTTCCAGCCCGTCGGCAGTTCGGGAGCATCTTGCAATGACATTTGCTGATACATCGGCGCAATATCCCGCTTATCGGGTATAATCCAGATTTGATAAAAATGGCCATTCTCGCTTTGGGAGGCGTTGAACTCGGAGTGAGTCACCCCGCTTCCCGCGCTCATTTTCTGGATCTCACCAGCCTTGATCACAGAACCTGTGCCCATCGAATCCTTATGCTCCAGCGCGCCTTCAAGCACCAGCGTGATAATCTCCATATTGTCATGCGGATGGGTCGGAAACCCACTGCCGCCGATAATCCGGTCATCATTGATAACACGCAACGGGCCAAACCCCATTCTCTCCGGATCCATAAAATATCCGAAAGAGAATGTATGCGCGCTATCCAGCCATCCTGTTTTTGTTTTACCACGCAAATCGCGGTCGTGAATTTTCATGCCCATCAGGCACCATCCTTTCAACGTCTATAACTAAAATTTGGGGGAAAAACGTAATGTTTATCTTACCCTATATCAATTAGAACGGCGCGTCCGAAAATCAAGCTTAATAGCGTGTACTCGCCCAATGCGCTAGATACAAAAGCGGCCAGAGGTTTTTTGATGGCAAAGAAGACACGGCGCTTAACTCTTCACGGCTCAACAATTCACGCATCAAGGCGCTGCCTGTGATCATCGCCAAGACCTCGCTGCGTCTATTGTCAATCCACGCCCCGACAGGGACGGTAAAGCCCTGCTTTTTCGCAAAGGCTGGATAGTCGGGAAATTCACGGCTCAGCCATTTTTTGAGCAGGTATTTCCCGTGCTTGCCCTGACGTTTCAAGCCATCAGGCAAATGGAAAGCAAAGGGTGAGAAATCCTGATCAAGATAGGGCGTGCGGCCTTCCAGACCATGCGCCATCAAACAAATATCAAGCTTGACCAAAAGATCATTGGGCAGATATGTCCAAATATCCTTGGCCTGTTTTTTCTGAAGACTTGTCCAAGCCGCATGATATGAGGAGCGATGCGGATCATCACGAAAAACGGCACGCCAGTCCTTCCAAAAACGCGGCTTGTAACGGCCATAGCCCGCCAGCATTTCATCACCGCCCTCACCGCATAAAACAACGCGCTCGCTTTGTGCGGCGCGGCGCGCCAAAAGCCATGTCGGGATAATCGCATAATCGGCCACGGGGTCGTCCATATAGGCGGCGATCAGCGGCAAATTCTCCCAAAAATCGGCCTCGCGCACCAGAATTTCATTATAGGCAAAGCCCATAGCTTTGGCGGTTTTTTGGGCAATTTCGCGCTCATCCTTGGCCGCCGCGACATCAAAGGCCGCCGTATAGGTCTGAACAGCCTCAACGCCCAGTTTTTTGAGCGCCACACATAAGGAGGTGGAATCAACCCCGCCGCTGAGAAAAACACCATAACCGACATCCGAGCGGGTATGTTTTTGCACCGAATCCAAGAGCTGCGCCTCCAAATCCTCCAGCGCCTTCTGCGGATCGGCGCTCTTATAGTCGCGCTCTTGAGAACCTTCATGCTTTTGCAAACTCTCAATCCAATATTGCGCGGTGAGGCGGTTTTTCTCGTAAACCCTGACCTCACCGGGTTTGAGCTTGGAGAGTCCCTGATACGGCACATCGCCTTGCTGCAAATAGCCTTTGGCCAGCCAGCCGCGCAATTTTGCAGGATCGGGGGCGCATGATTGTGATGGCGATGGTGATGGTGCTTGTGTTTGCGATTGGGAACGAAGCGCGTGAATGGCCTTGATCTCCGAGGCAAAGCTTAGCGCCTCTGAGCTTTCTTCGATGTAAAACGGCTTAATCCCGAACGGGTCGCGCGCCAATATCAATCGCTCATGACGAGGATCATAAAGCGCAACCGCATACATGCCGCGCAAATATTTGGGGAAGTCCGCTCCCTTGGCTTGATAAAGCGCCAAGATCGATTCCGTATCCGATTGCGTTTGATAGGGATAGTTTTGCGCGAGCATATCGCGCAATTCAGGGTCGTTATAAATCTCGCCGTTAAAGACAATCGTGACGCCGAAACGACCTGTCATCGGCTGCGCGCCCGCGGCCAGATCAACAATCGAAAGGCGGGTATGCACCAACCCGACATTGCCCGCGATATGAATTCCGCAGCCATCAGGCCCCCGCCTTGCCAAGGCCGCTTGCGCCCGCTCCAGCCCCGCCTTATCCGGCGCGGATTGGTCAAATTTCAATGTTCCGGCAATTCCGCACATGGTGATATTCTTCTTGCGACTTGGTATTTGTTGCTGCTGTTTCGGCTATTCCTATTGAGTGAAGAATAGCGCAGCCACTCCAAGCGGGATAGAGGATTTTCGCAACAATCCTTTTAAAAACCCCGCTTTACCGCCAAAACAATGCCTTTTCCCGTAAAACAGCCCTTCCCGTTTGCGAAAAACCCTGCTATTTATAGCGCTCTGAAATTTTAATATCGGGAGTGGACATGGCATCCTATCAATATGTGTACGTGATGAACGGCCTATCAAAGGCTTTTGACAATAAGAAAATCCTTGAGAATGTGACACTCTCATTCTTCCCCGGCGCGAAAATCGGGGTTTTGGGGCCGAACGGTGCGGGTAAGTCGACCTTGCTCAAAATCATGGCCGGTGTTGATAAGGATTTTACGGGCGAAGCTTGGGCGGCTGAGGGCGCACGCGTCGGCTATCTGGAGCAAGAGCCGCAGCTCAATGCCAATAAAAACGTGGCCGAAAACGTCATGGAAGGCTTGGGCGAGATCAAACAAAAATTAGACCGTTTCAATGAAATCGGAATGTTGATGGCTGACCCTGATGCCGATTTCGATGCGCTTTCCACCGAAATGGCCGAATTGCAGGATTACCTTGATAACAATGAAGGCTGGGAACTTGATCGTACCATCCAGATTGCGATGGATGCGCTGCGCTGCCCGCCGGGGGATGCGCCGATCACCAATCTTTCGGGCGGTGAGAAGCGCCGCGTTGCCTTGTGCAAGCTGCTGCTGGAAAAGCCTGACCTGCTCTTGCTCGACGAACCGACCAACCACCTGGATGCGGAAAGCGTCTCATGGCTTCAGCGCTTCTTGGCCGATTATAAGGGAACCGTTGTGATGGTCACGCACGATCGTTACTTCCTTGATAATGTCACGGGCTGGATTTTGGAAGTTGACCGCGGACGCGGCATTCCGTATGAGGGCAATTACTCCGCTTATCTTGAAGCCAAGCGCAAGCGTCTGGAGCAAGAATCACGCGAAGAGGAAGGCCGTCAGAAAACCCTCAAGCGCGAACAGGAATGGATGGGGCAAAGCCCCGCCGCCCGCCGTACGAAATCCAAAGCGCGTATCAGCGCCTATCAGGATTTATTGGCGCAATCGGAAAACAACACCCAGCGCACCGCGCAGATTGTTATCCCGACCCCGCCGCGTTTGGGCGATCTGGTTATTGAGGCCAAGAATATCTCCAAGGGCTTTGGCGATCATTTGCTGATCGAAAACCTGTCCTTCAAACTGCCGCCCGGCGGTATTGTCGGAGTGATCGGGCCGAACGGTGCGGGTAAATCCACCTTGTTCAAAATGATTACAGGCCACGAAAAGCCCGATAGCGGTGCGTTCTTGGTCGGCGATACGGTGCAGCTCGGCTATGTCGATCAGAGCCGTGACTCCCTTGATGCCAGCAAAACCGTCTGGGAGGAAATCTCCGACGGGGTCGACATCATCAAACTCGGCAAGGTGGAAATGCAATCCCGCGCTTATGTTTCGGCGTTCAATTTCCGCAAGGGCGACCAGCAGCAGCTTGTCGGCAATCTTTCGGGCGGGCAGCGTAACCGCGTGCATCTGGCCAAAATGCTCAAGCGTGAAGCCAATGTCATCCTGCTCGATGAGCCGACCAACGATCTTGACACGGAAACCCTCGCCGCGCTCGAAGAAGCTATCGAGAATTTCCCCGGCTGCGCGGTTATCATTTCGCACGATCGCTGGTTCCTTGACCGTTTGTGTACGCATATTCTGGCGTTTGAGGGCGATTCCCATGTCGAATGGTTCGAAGGCAATTATCAGGATTATGAAGCCGACTACCACAAGCGCATGGGGCATGATGCCGATACGCCGAAGCGGATTAAATACAAGCCTTTGCGTAAGGCTGGCTAAGACTAATCAAAACTAGGGGATGTTCCAAAATTAGCAAAAACAACTTTGCTGGTATCCACGGCTTTTTTAGGCAAATGCTCTTGTCCACCTTTGTAAGATTTCGAATAGGCCAGAAACTCTTCGGGCGTTATGCCATAATGAATATCCAAAGCCTGCCGCAATGTCGGCAATTCATGTTCGGGAGGAACATTATTTTGAATATTGAGAGCCTCAAGCCATCTTTTGGCCTTCATCATCATATAAGGCGGATCTGAGAAGAAAGAATCAGGGCTGCCATTCCCAAACGCATTGAAGCCCAATATATTTCCAACTTGCAGGATATCTTCTGAACTCAGTCGAACAAAAATAGGTTCTTCAGCGTCATAGAGCTGATCGTCATATACAAACCGATTACAGGCGCTATATTCCCTCAAGGCTTGCCAGACGTAATAATTGGATAGCCACAGGGCTTCGGGCTCAGGCCGCCCCTCACGTGCAACCATCTGTTTGTTCGAATTTCTTAAAAGACATTCCCGCGCAACTCTGTTCAGTGCTACCTCATAGTTCATGGCATTCGCACGCAAGGCCGCTTCTATGTCATCAACCGTCGCGGCTTCTTTTCGCATTGCCTCTCGAATAGCTTCGCTGTCACTCGCATATCCTAAAAGAGCCGCGCCAGCCATAGCAGAGCGCTCGGCCAATACGATGTACTGAACAAAGGATTGCGGTGAGAGAACAAGATTTAAATTGCCTGCATTATAAGGCGAGCAATGTGCAGCCGGCGTGTTGGCTGTGTGCATGGCGTGAAAGCCTTCGTGCCATCTTGAAACAGTTGCCTCATCAGAACTTTGTATTTTTTGCGGAATATTGAGCTGGTTCTGAAATGAAGGCTCATCTTTTTTAGGCGGGTATATAAAAGGACAATAATCTGCGGTAAAAGAATCTTTAGAGGATACGGCAGTTTTACACTCTATTCTTTGAAGCTCGTTTTCAAATTTCTCTTGCAACGATTGAGGTTTAAATACTCGCTGATCTGCAACACCAGAAAACTCTACTACCATATTTTGTGATGTCATAACCTACCTGCTAAACTATTTTTATTATTATATTACAGAAAAATAGCAAATTTTAATTCTTCTTATCAAGAATTAACTTTTCAAGTAACTCAATTTTCTACAATTGAAATGAACTTTATTAACGGAAATTAACTTTTAAGCCCTTTTTCTACGAATATCCGCCCGAAAATGTAAAATTTTTATTAAATTTTTAAGTAATTTAGCGGTATGATATTGAGGTAGAAAAATTTTTTGAGCGGTAGACAAATAGTCGTGCAAAGGGCAAAAACAGTAAAAATTGCGAAATATGTGCTTTTACCTGAGGTTACTCCACGGGTAAGGAGACTCTTTGGCGGTAGCTTTAGCTTTATCACAACATTAATGGCACAAATTTATTTCATGGCAGGTCTTTTGCCCGCCAATCACCCCTACCTTGACCCGCGCAATAAAGGACGTTTTGGAATTCGGCACATTATTGCCGAGGCAGCCAACAATCTTCCGTTCAATCGTCAAAACATAGATAAAATATTGATATTTATAGCGCTTTTATTGGGCGCAGGAATATTGGTTTTGCAATTCGTCATTTTAGCCGGAATGTTATTGTTCAAGAGCGCTTGGGCGATTCCGATTGCTGATTTGTTTGACACACTCAATCCTGAATTTGATATCGCTTTTGGCTTATTAACATTAGTTTTTGGTATCACTGACTTTTTCTGCTCTTCCTCATCTCCGGGCAACTGTACACAATACAACGATGATGTTCCATTCCCGATCCACGAGGGTTTGCACGCATTATTTCGCTTTTACTCCCAAGGGCTATTGCTTATTGGTGTGCTTATCTTCTTGTATTTTGTGGTCGTGGTCGTTGCAGAAACAACCACTACAGGAACACCGTTCGGACAGCGTTTTCAAAATGCGTGGGTTCCTATAAGGCTTGTTGTCGCTTTGGGACTGCTCGTCCCAATAAACCATGGCTTAAACAGCGGTCAATATATCGCACTTTATGCCGCGAAGTTAGGCTCAAGCATCGCCACAAACGGCTGGCTTCGTTATAACAATACAATACAGGCACATTCGCTATTCGGCGGCCCCGGAACAGGAGCAAACCCCCTTGGTGAACGCGAAACTCTGATTGGCCTACCAAGAAAAACATCCATAGCGCCTGTCGTTCAAGCTATGTCACTCATTCACACTTGCGCCTACGGATACTGGTATCAATCAGAAATACCACCAAAGCGAGAGTTTAGCGATGGACACTATTTTTACAGCTCACCCTCAGGAGGTGCCGGAACAGCTGGAGATGAACTACCAATTCGCGCTTGGTTCGTTAAAAATACACCCAATACATTTCCGAGACCAGGACCCGAAACGCGATTTGAGGTTGGGCCATCCACGACATTAGCCCAAGCCCTAGATTTCTATGGAAACGGTAATATTACAATTCGTTTCGGGGAGTACAGAGAAGAAAACCCATATCAAGATACTGGTGGCGTAAGACCATTTTGTGGAGATATCGTTATTCCTGTTGTCAGCGTGCGCGGAAGACCAGGCGGTGCCGGAGGCGGAGGACCTACGCCTGCCAGTATTGAACTGTTGGATCGCTACTTTGAAGAAGTGAAAGAATTATGGTTTCAAGGAGATGGCGGGAGTGCATCCGAATTTTTAAGTCGCGCAGCTGTTTTCTTTAACGAAAGCGCAAATAATTCGGATACAGATCATACAGACTATAGACGTTGTGACAGTGCTCGCGCTTGTCACAACGAAGAAGGTATGGGTCTGCCTAGCTGCTCTGAACCCCAGCAAGGTACGGCAATTCCTCAATGTGCCTATACTAGAAGAAACCCTACAAAAACCTGGATTGAGAGAATTATTGGCGAACGTCAGAGTTCCGTAGACGAGATCCTATTTACTGCTTGGCAAAATTATATCAACAATGCGGGGCTTGAGATTGAGGTCGAAATTCTTAATCGCGGTTGGGGTGGGGCCGGAATGTGGTTTAATAGAATTGCTGATATCAATGGAACATTTCAAGACTCTGTCAGCGCTATTCCAGAGTTAAGGCTTTTCCCCTTGGTTATGGAACAAACCCGCCGCTACATTCAACAAAGTAATCCAGGCGTTGATCCTGTTGAACAGTTCAGGCCATTCACTGCTGTAAATCAACCTGTCCCTTTTACGGGGGGAGGAGAGAGTAGCGTTGCTATAGCAAAGGCTCTTTACGAAAATTATAAGCTTATGACAGAAGACGGAACAGCCGGCGGAAATCCTGAGCGCGAGGTCATGTACAACTTCTTTATGGATACAATGAATATTATGTTTGGTACTGACGGTATCTTCGATATTCGTGGAGCAAACGTACAAACACACCCGCTTGTCCAATTGACCCTTATTGGAAAAGGAATGGTTGAAAGCACAATTCGAAATATTGGTGTTGCAGCCGGATTATCTTTTATGGGTGGTATCGCGAAAGTTGCATCGGGAGCTGACAATAATTTCATGTCAGCCATGAGCAGTATCATTTTCTCCACGGCATTTATTGGCTCTACTGCCGGTGTTGTCCTTTACTATATTGTTCCATTCTTACCATTTGTTTATTTCTTCTTCGCAGTCGGAACTTGGGTTAAAACGGTATTCGAAGCAATGGTCGGCGTTCCCCTCTGGGCTCTTGCACACCTTAGATTAAGCGGAGAAGGGCTTCCGGGAGATGCCGCATCAAACGGATATTTCTTGATATTTGAAATCGGAATCAGGCCTATATTAATTGTATTTGGACTCATAGCAGCCTTAGCAATCTTTACGGCACAAGTGCGTGTGCTTCACTTTATCTGGGATCTTGTTGTCGAAAACAGCGCAGGATTTGGAAATGATCTTACTTTCCTTGGTTTAACACTCGATGGCGACTATTATAATGAAGGCGCGACAACTGCACGTGATGGTATGAAGCGCGGAATTATCGACCAATTCTTCTTCACAATCATATATACGATCATTGTCTATATGTTGGCAACAGCATCGTTTAAACTGATTGACCAAATACCCCAAAGTATCCTGAGATGGGGCGGCATGGGTGTATCCTCCTTCGGCGACCAGAACAAGGACGCGTTGGAAGGCCTGCAGCGTTATGTCGCCACCGCCGGTATGGTTCAAGGTCAGCAAATCGGCCAAGGTGTTATGCAGGCATCTGGTGGCGCTGGGCAGGCTCTTGGCCTTGGAATGGGTCTAGGCAGAGCTGCAGGAAGGCAGGGGCCATGACAAGTTTAAATAGTAAGAAAATTACAACAAGGTATGCGTATGAATAATAAAGCCGCAATAACCAAAAGCGCTGTGATCCGGTATATGACTTTACCGGGCATACGCCCGCGTTTTGAGGCCTTGTTTGGACACGGCTTCAAATTCATTCCCTTTTTTATTGCGCAAATTTTCTTGTCCGTGCGTTTATTACCAGCCACACACCCTTATCTACAACAAAAAAATCTTGGCCTTTTCGGTGTTCGGCATGTTATCGCCGAAGCAGCCAACAATTTGAATTTTGATCGAAAGAATATCGATCAAGTGTTTGTGTTCGGGCTGATTTTACTGGCCATGGTAATTGTTATTATTCAAATTCTTCTGGTTTTTTGGGCATTATTTTTACAGACCTCTTATGCGGGGCCCGATTTTCCGAACAATTTCTCGCAATTTTTTATACCGGGCGGGTATCCGGGCACTGGCTCTGGCGCACCACAAGATCTTGCCCTGATACTACTTGATATGGTTTTCGGTGTACCTGAAATGTTTCGATCCTGTGTGGACCAAGTTGCCAACCCGGGAGTTTTTTGTGAAAGCACAACTGGCACACCTGTGGTGATGGCCGATGAAATTGCAGATCTATTAAGTAATCCCGGGCCAACCCCGACATCATTTACCCATTGGGCTGAGTGGCCCTATCCTATCCATGTCGGTCTGCATCAGCTTTTTGCAGTTTACAGCTATGGTTTATTGATTATCGCCGTTTTTATCACTTCATATTTTGTATTTACAATTTTTGCAGAAACCGCACAAACCGGTACAGCATTCGGAAAACGCTTTAACAAGGTCTGGGCTCCTATTCGGATTGTTGTGGCGTTTGGACTATTGGTTCCGATCGCATTCGGTATGAATTCAGGCCAATTCATTGTTCTTTACGCCGCAAAATTCGGAAGCGGTTTCGGTTCTAACGGCTGGGCATATTTCAATTTAAATTTAACAAACCACTACACTGAAGCAATGGGGGAGAATGTATCCGTACCCAATATGCCTGAATTTGGAGCGTTGGCGCAATTCTTCCTGACAGCAGCAACCTGCAAGGCCGCATACCTGGCCAATAATAGCAATTGGACTGAGGATCCTGGTTCCGAACACCATATCGCCGCCTATCTTGTTAGAGATGTGAATGAATCCCCCAACCATCTACCTGTAGCAACGTCTTTGACTGGCCCCGGCATGCACAGCGTCGGAAATATTGTCGGCGATACGACTTATGACACTATTATGTCAGGACCAAACGGATTTGGGTATAAATCAAATAGGCTCATTCTCAGATTTGGTATTCGAAACCCCGAACTCTATGGAAACTATCTTGGAAACGTAAAGCCGCTCTGTGGCGAGGTTATTATGAATCTCCAAGATAGCCGCCCGCCTGGTGAGGCTGAACCGGGTCCTGAGATTATTCAACGTTACTATTGGTTTTTACTAAAAGCCTTGTGGGCCAATGAAGGGCGAATGGATCTTGCAGACTCTTCGCCAATGAGCCAATATCACATCTTCTTCGCAAGAACCTATATAACACATTACAGGGACGCTCCGGGCCCAATGCCCAATCAACCACATCAAGCCTTTAGAGATAGAACTCAGGCCTTTATCCACAATCAGTTCAGAAATGCTATGCTTAGAACAGGACTGCCCGATAGAGGCTCTCATAGCTCAGGCGCAATTGAAGCACAGCGCGAATTATCAAGATGGGGCATACCAACCGAACTTACTGAAAAAGGTTGGGCCGGTGCGGCGATATGGTTTAACAGAATTGCTGAGATGAACGGTGCTGTTACCTCCGCCGCTTATAACATACCGCTACCTTCCAGATACCCTCATATCATGGAGCAAGTTAAACGCCGCGTCATTCAGGCCAATCAAAATGTTAGTGCCGCGGACTGGTTTAAACCTGAGCTTCTGCAAAGTACACAACTTATATTGGATAATGTTGACGAAATTGAAAAAGCTAGAGCTATGTATGCAGCTTATGCCGTATGGGGAGATGCGGCTGGCGGTACGAGCACGCAAACAGAACCGACAGGTAACATCATTCTAGATACAATTAATTCTATTTTGGGAACACATGGTCTTTTCGATATGCGCCGTAATGCCAATGTCAATCCGCTGGCCCAGATAACTGGCTTAGGGCGCGGCCTCGTTGAGGCCTCGATTAGAAATATCGGATATGCCGCCATCGGATCAGCGGCCGGCGGATTGATAAAATCGATAGAACAATTGAAAGGACTTGCCCAGGGGGCAGGAGCAGTTTCAAGCTTTATGATCACTATTGCCATGGTCACCATTACAGCCGGGTTTATATTGTACTATATAGTTCCATTCCTACCTTTTATTTACTTCTTCTTTGCCGTAGGGGGATGGGTCAAAGGAATATTCGAGGCCATGGTCGGCGTACCGCTTTGGGCATTGGCGCATATCAGAATTGACGGAGAGGGACTCTCCGGTCAGGCTGCCCTAAACGGATACTTTTTAATTTTCGAAATATTCCTAAGACCGATTTTGATCGTCTTTGGCTTTATTGCCAGTATCTTGATCTTCTCCGCTCTTGTGCTAACCCTCAATGATATCTTTGATTTAATTGTTGCGAATGTTGCCGGAGCCGATTACAGACAAGAGGGCTTAGAAGGTGGTATTCCAGCCCCATCAACAGGTGCCACAGGCATAGAATCTTCAACTGGTATCCAATATATCGAATTTTATAGAGGCCCTATTGATGAGCTGTTCTTTACGCTGATCTATGTCATGCTCGTATATATGATCGGCCAATCATGCTTCAAACTCATCGATCAAATTCCAAACAACATTATGCGTTGGATGGGCCAGAACATTGAGACATTCAACGATATGCGTCAAGATCCTGCTGAAGGATTGGTCGGCACAGCCCAAATGGGAACGCAGCAATTCACCAGTCAAATTGGTGGTGGTTTACAACAGGTATCAAGGTATCTATCAGGATAGGCATAATGTAAATTATGCAATTTGTAAGATCGAATAATGTATAAGAGCACATGGAAATTACAAAAAAAAGAGCGCTAAAATATACATTGCTGCCGGAAATACTTCCGCGCATCGGCACATTATTTGGTACCGGATTTTATTACACAGCTTTCCTTTTGGCACAGATCATGGGCGCGGTAAGGCTTATCCCGCATGCGCACCCTTATTTAAATGCTCAAAATATCGGTCGCTTTGGCATTCGGCAGGTTTTTTCACAAGCGTTTTATAATCTGGAATTCAGCAGAAAAAACATTGATCAAATCTGTATTTTTTTCCTATTGCTGACCTGCATTGTCCTTATTCTCTTTCAAATCATTCTTATCCTTTTTACGTTTCTGGCAACCCCGCTCATGGCAGCTTCGGCAACGCCTTCACCTAATGCTGTTACATTCGTAAACTGGTTTGTAATCAGCAATGAAGCCAAACAAAACGATATAGCCCTGATGCTGCTCGATCGTATATTCGGTGTGAGGGGTATTTTCGATAGCTGTATTTCAACCGGAGATTCATGCATAAACCATCGTGGTAGCCCTGTATTAGGAACAAATACGGGTACGACAAACCCCTATCCCTATCCGATCCATTTGGCTCTGCATAGCCTATTTCGACTTTATTCGACCATGATCGGCATCATCTCGATGATGATCATTCTTTATTTCATTACAACGATCATCGGTGAAACCGTTGTTTCGGGTACGCCTTTCGGACAAAGATTCAATAAAACATGGGCTCCCGTTAGATTGATTGCTTTTTTTGCCTTGCTCGCTCCACTTAACCTTGGAGGCAACAATGCAGGCTTGAACGGCGCGCAATTGATAACACTCTGGACAGCCGCCCATGGATCAAACTTTGCGACAAATGCATGGATACGTTTTAATGAGGTGACAGCTCGTGAATACTTCCAACCGAATGAGTTAATTGCTCGTCCAAATGTATCAAATTTAAACGGTTTTGCTCAATTTTTCAGCACAGTAGCAGCCTGCTTTATAGCTGAGGGACTTAGAGGGAAAGAGGTAAGATCTTATCTTGTTCGAGATAGCTCATCCCCACACTTTCTGGAGGTTGATACAGGTATTTTTCTTGATGATGTTCTAGAGTTTACTCAAACTGGAACACCGCATGTTGTTTTCGGTGTTCGAAACCCTACTTTATATAGTGAATACAAAGGCCAAATTAAACCATATTGTGGCGAAATCACATTGCCTATGAGAAATATCAACGAGCCGGGTGTGGAATTGGTCTATGAATGGCTATGGTATTTCATTAACTGGTATATACCGGGAGCTTCAAGACCATACCACACAGACCCTGAGTTTGGTATATATAATTTAGCTCTTTGTACCTTACGTCGCAATGTTGCAATGATTGTAGAAGATTGCAATCCTGCTGAGCCGCACGCTTCTATTTCAGACTTCACCCAAGAACATTTTGTATGGATGCAAAATCATGCAAGTATAATATATGATGCTATTCAAGAACAAATAAATAATGGTGACTATGAGGTAACAGAAAATCTTATTAATCGCGGTTGGGCGGGCGCTGCAATTTGGTACAATAAAATTGCGCAAATGAATGGGGAATTAACCGCTGCTATGCAAACTCGTCCCGTCATCAGGGGGTGGCCACTTGTTATGGAACGAGTTAGAGCAGAGCAAATATCGCACTCCCCGAATGCCGTCGGCAGAATGCAATTCAACCCCGCCCTTCCCGGAAATCAAATTGTCCGTCTGGATTCACCCTTGGACCTAGAATTTGCCAGGGCTTATTACCAATTATATTCAATCTGGGAAGAGGCCGCAAATATCGATAACCCATACACTGCGTCAACCGGAAACGCCATATTGGATCAAATTTCTGACTTATTCGGCATAACAGGGTTGTTCAACCTAAGGCATGAAGATAACGCGAATATCCATCCGCTTGCATTGCTCTCTTCATTGGGGCGCGCAATGGTCGAAGCCGCGATCTCCAATATTGGCTTGGCAGCCGGAGGGTCAATTGCCAGCGGTATTTTAAGCTCTTTGCAAATATTTTCGGCAGGCCAAATCATGCTCAGCACCGCCAGCGGTTTCCTGTTTACCGTGTCCGGCTTTACAATTCTGATAGGCTTTATGCTCGGATTCATTCTTCCTTTCATGCCGTTTGTCTATTATTTCTTTGCACTCGGCGGATGGGCGAAAGGTATTTTTGAAGCCATGGTCGCTATGCCGCTTTGGGCATTGGCGCATTTGCGCATTGATGGCGAAGGCTTTGCAGGCCCCGGAGCATCCAATGGCTACTTCCTGTTATTTGAGATATTTATCCGGCCAATCCTAATTCTAACAGGCTTGGTTTCCAGCATCATAATTTTCGGCGCATTGGTAACAGTCCTAAACGAAATATTTAACATCATGGTTACTAATGTTACCGGCCTAGACAGATCAGACTCGGCAGACCCCACGCAAATCGAGTTTTACCGAGCGCCGCTGGATCAGTTCTTCTTTACGCTTATTTATGCCGTGGTTGTTTATATGATCGGGCTATCGTGCTTTAAAATGATCGATCAAATCCCCAACATGATTATGCGCTGGATGGGAACATCAATCTCAACATTCAACGATCAGCGCGGCGATACTGCGGGCGCGCTCTCAGGTTCGGTTTACCAACGCGGACAAATGATGATCGGCCAAGTCGGCGGAGCGTTCAGGGATAATGCAGGACGCTTGGCAGCTATCGGCGGCTTACGATAATTTTGTCTCTCGTTCCGCCCCACTCGCCCCACTCGCCCCACTTAATTTTTTGATTTATGTTTTGAACCACCAAGACACGAAGACACCAAGTTTTTGTATGCCATGCAATGTCATCCTGAGCGAAAACGTGGCAGCGCTGTAGTCGAAGAATCTCAGAGACTTGATTCAAAGTCCTCCACTCATGGCTCTGCCATTCGGTCGGAATGACATTGAACTGAATGCACGCACAAGGCGGGTATGACGGTTGATATTGTTTTTCACCACAGAGATGAAAGAATTTAAAAAGAGGACACTGAGTTTTTTGTTTAAAGAAACCTCTGTGAACTCTTGTAACTCTGCGCCTCTGTGATTAAATAAAATCCTTCACGTTCGCTCAGGATGACGGCGAAGGCTTTGGACTCTTGATGACTTAGTGGTTTAATCCTGGATTCCGGCTTTCGCCGGAATGACGAGGTAGTAAGCACCGCCGGAATGACACAGTTTAGTTTAGGCGCAATTCACCCCTGAACCAAAACCAATATATGATTTAATTCCTAATTCGTCAAGACTTATAAATGTAATACAAGCTTAACCAGCTTTAAGATGATCGATCAGCACATCAATCTGGCCGCCGCCACGCTGGATAATCGAAGAGAACTCGGAGCGCTGGGTTGTTGCCATGCTCACCCCCTCAACGATGATATCAATCACCTTGTATTGAGAGCCTCTTTTGCGCAAACGCCAATCCAGCGCAATTCTTTGTCCACTGCGCGGAACGATAAAAGAGCGCACGATAGCATCCTGATTGCCCTCCATCCGTGTTGAAGCAATCTCGAACGATTCCCCCTGATAATCACCGAAACGTCTGGCATAAACCTCAACGATCATACGCTCAAATAAAGTCGAATATTCGCGTCGTTGTGCCTCACTGGCGCTTTGCCAATAACGCCCCAAAGAAAAACGGGCAATCGCCTGCATATCAAAATTTTCGCGCAACAGCTTACGAAACTCACTTTTACGCTGCTCTTGTGACATATTCGGATTGGACAAGAAACCGATACCGCGATCAGAAATGCTCTTTACGAAGGCCTCTGCCTTGGCGGCTTCATCTGCATTGACATTGATCAAATGAACCTGCTCTGGCTGAGCGCGCTTAATCTCTGAGCCTTGCAGGGCTTTGGCAGAATTCGAAGTGTAAGACAAGGCCAATACACACGCCACACCAGTAAGAAATACATATTTGGTCGTCACAAAACTCTCCTTGAGCAAATGCTAATTAGAATACCTCATGTAACACTCAAAATAGCGTGTTTCCAGAATTTATCAATAGTGTGCAGGCAATTTCATCACATAAATAAAAAGAAACCGACAAAGCGGCCTCTTTTATATTCTTCTATATCCCAACGCTGATTTTAATAATCATCAAAATCCGGCATTGGGGTCAGCGCTCTGCGGCCTTCATCATTAACGAGAGCTTGTCTACGTTGATAATAGATACTACGCGTTGCGGCATAATAATCGATAGAAGAGGCTTCCAGCTCCTCGAGTACGTCAATCAACGACTCGCGAAGATCAAGATAGTCCAGACCCAATTTGGTGTAGTAAATGCCGTGCTCTTCAATATTAAAGAGATACCAGCGCAGCGGATCGGCAAATCCGTCAACAATGTACCCTGTGTAATCACGCAAGGAGGACGGGCCGATAAACGGCATCACCAGATACGGACCGTGACCAACGCCCCAAACCGCAAGTGTTTGGCCGAAATCTTCCTGCTCGTATTCTATGCCTTCATATCCGGCAACATCAAACAGACCGCCTGCACCAACCAATACGTTGATAATCAATCGTGCCATAACATTTGCAGCGCCCTGAACATCACCTTGCAGCACCTTATTTCCGAAATTAATCGGGCTGCGCAATGTACGCAGGAAATTTCTCAAACCTGTGCGAATGGGCGAAGGAACAACCGTTCTGTAACCTCTGACCACCGGATGAATAACAGCACTGTCAACAGCCTGGTTAAAAGCAAATACACTGCGGTTATAACTTTCGAAACGGTCATCAACCTTAATATCGCCAACATAAATCGGCTCTTGATTGGTGGCACATCCGGCCATAAACAAACAAGCCATAACGCCAAAAAGCGCCATAAATTTCTTCATATTCAAGAAAGTTTTCATGCGGTGCTCTACTTATATTTCTTTGTAAGCTGTTGATAAAAATAAATAAATTTTAAATACCTTATGCCTGAATAATTTTATAGACATAGATACGTACACAGTAAACCAGTGTAAGATTACTATTAAGTTAAAATTACACAAGTGCCTATTTTTACGAATGGCGGAATATTACCGAATTTTTTTGTGAAAACAAGACTCTAAATCCAAATATGAGAAAAATCAGCCATCTTCAGAGGTCATCAACACGCTCAAACCGATAAGGAACGCAATCACGGCGGGTGCCCAAGCTGCCATTGTCACGGGGATTTGCCGCGAAATGCCCAAGGCTTGCAAAAAGCTCGATATAAAAAACACCGCAAAGCCGATCAGAACCCCCAGCGTCACCAAAATCAGCGTTCCGCGCTGGCGGGGCGGGTTGAGGGATACGGTTGCCGCCAGCAGGATCATCGCCGCATAGAATAGAGGCTGCGACCACAATGTCCGGTAATACATTCGCAGCCGCGTCGAATCAAAGCCGGTATTCTCAAGAATTTTAATTCGCCCCGGCAAATTCCAGAACGACATCGTATCAATTGAGGCAAAGCTCTCCTCAATCTCTTCAATCGTTAGATTGGTAGGTAAATAAAACTCCTCGGCGCGATCCGCTACAGGCTCACCCGCATTATGCCGTACCGTATCGGAGAGCAGCCAACTGCCTTGGCCTAAAGTGGCGGTGCGGGCGTCAATCCGCTCCTGAAAGCCGTTATTCTCGTCGAATTTCAGCACCATAACCGAACGCAAGCGCCAATTTTCCTTATCAAATCCGGCGGCATGGATAACGGCGTAGCCTTGCTTATCCTCGAAATTCTGTCGCAGCCACAGCCCTTCCTCAAAGAAAGTGATTTGCGAGGAGTCATAATTGAAATGGTCGCGCTCCATGGCCTTGAACTTGCTCAGCATAATCGCGCCCATCGGGTTAATCAGCGCCATTTGCAAAAAACCGACGCTCAAGGCCACAAACAAAGCGGGGGCGAGGAATTGCCACACCGAAAACCCCGAAGAGCGCAGCACGATCAGCTCATAGCGTTTATTAAGTTGCCAGAAGGTGAACATCGCCGCGAATAGCACCGCAAAGGGGATAACCCGCTGCCCGACCTCAGGCAGCTTTAAAAGCCCCATTTGGAAGACCAGCGATAAAGGCACGCCCTCGATTTTACTGGCGCGGCGGATCAGCTCCAGCATATCGAGCAAATAAATCAGCCCCAGCAGCATCAACATCAAAAGCAGCATATTGATAAGATATTTGCGGGCGATATACAGATTGACGGTCGGATTATAGAGACTCATACGCCGCCCTCCCCATTTTTACTATTGTTATCCTGCAGCGCCGTGCGCCCAGCCTGCGCCGCGCCCAACCATTTCGCCGCCATAATCAAGGCACGATGGCGGAACGGCTCGCTCACCCCGCTGAGCAAAAACAGACAGGCCGCAATCGGTATAAACGTCAAACCATACATCAACACAATCCCGAAATCGGAATGTCTGGCGATATTATAGGTCGAGATATAAAATCCCTGAATGAAGAGCATCAAGACAATCGCCAGCACCACGCGTTTGCCCTGCCCGCGGCGATCAACCGACCCCAACAACAGCGCACAAAGCGCAATCAGGGTGAATACCATCACCAAAAGCGGACTGGTCAGGCGCTTGTTGATCTCGACCTGAAATTCACGGGCGGCGCGCACATCATCGGCATCGGTGAAATCGGGTCGAAACAGTTCGAATATCGTGCGCTCATCGGGCGGTGTCCAGCGCATACGTTCCGGCCGATTGTCCTGCATATCAATGCTATAACGCTCGAATTTCAGGCGCTGCAACACGCCCGTTTCACTGTTATATTCATGCCGCGCCCCGTCATAAACGACAAATTGCACCGAATTATCCGTATCGATCACAAGCCCCTTCTGCGCGATAATCGTTGATGGCACAGGATTTTTATGGCGATTGTCATGGATAATCAGCCCCGCCATTTCGCCCGCGCTATTGCGCTCCCCGACATAAACGGTCACGCCCTGCCCGATACGGTTAAACACCCCCTCGCGGAAGAGCAGGCTTGAATATTGCGCCTGTATGACCTGCCGCAGCCCGTGATTAAATGATTGGCTCAGCGGCGTGACCAGCATTGCCAGCGCATAGATCAGAACCGTACATATCAGTGCCAAGGAGAGCGCAGGGCGGGCAATCTGCAACGGCGAATAACCGAAAGAGCGCATCACCACCAGCTCGGAATCAGTTGTCATACGGTTGATAATAAACACAACCGAGGCCATCACCGTGATAGGAATAATAATCTCGAAAGATTTCGGCAGAGCCAGCATCGTCAAAATCCAAAACATCGTGCTTGATGCTCCGGCTTCGACCACCATTTCCAAAAAGCGCAAAGATTGGGTCAAAAACACAACGCCCGTCAAAACAACGGTAATAAAGGCCAGCGCCACCAACAGGTTGCGGAATATATAGCCGTTGAGCTGTGCTTTTTGCGTAAACATGAACTCCAAAGATATGATCGTTAGCGGCCATTTATCCAGTCTATTTATATATGACTATATATAGAGAGCCGAGTATAGAGCTGATATAAGTTGAGTCGAAAGCCGTATTGGCAAAAACCATTACAAGGATTATAGTAAAATCCGCTGCAAAACAAGTCTGCGCCGCTCGATGTGAAAGTAAAAATGTGAGCGTAAAGACATGAGCAAAACCAAGAACGATAAACCGAACCAACCACAACCCATCAGGATCAAAGCGCCATGAATATTACCTTTTCGAAAAAACCAACCGCCCCGAACGCACCGTCCATCCTGCCGATTGTCAGCAAAAACGGTAAGGCCGATATTCCGGCTGTTCTCGACAAGGCGGCGACAAGCTTTATCAAAACGGCGGCAGATAACACCGCTGGCTCTGAGGGGTTTAGCGCCAAATCAGGCGCAGCGTTGAGCATTTACCTCCCCAAATCAAGCGGCAGCAATAGCGCACCTGTGGCGCTGCTCTTGGGGCTGGGAGCGCTGAAGGATCTTTCTACGCTCGAGCTTGAGGATGCGGGCGGCAAGCTCTATCTTGCGGCCAAGGCGCTGGGGCATGAGGCGGCGAGCCTTTATATCCCCGCGGCGCTGGCGACAAAAGCCTTGAAAGCATCCGAAATTGCGGCGCATTTGGCCTATGGGTTCAAGCTTCGCGCCTATACGTTCGAACAATATAAAACCAAGGCGAATGCTGCGAAAAAAGCAGGCAAAGCCGCCGATAAGAGCGCCAAAGCCGCGAAAACGCTCAAGACGCTCAATATCGTGATTGAGGACAAGGCCGCCGCCGAAAAGGCCTTTGCACCGCTCAAGGCCGTGGCCGAGGGGGTTTTCACCGCGCGCGATCTGGTCAACGAGCCGCCGAATATGCTCTATCCCGAAAGCTATGCCAAGCGCATCAGCGCCCTGCTCAAGCCTTTGGGCGTGGGCATTGAGATTCTGGACGAAAAGAAAATGCTCAAAATGGGTATGGGCGCTTTGATGGCGGTCGGGCAAGGATCGGAGCGCCCGCCACGCATGGTTATTATGCGCTGGGAAGGTGCGGCCAAATCGCGCAAGCCGTTAATGCTGATCGGCAAGGGGGTGACCTTTGATACGGGCGGTATTTCGCTCAAACCCGGCGCGGGGATGGAAGAGATGAAAATGGATATGGGCGGCTCGGCGGCAGTAGTCGGGGCGATGCAAGCCCTCGCGCTGCGCAAGGCCAAGGCCAATGTCATCGGGATTGTCGGGCTGGTTGAAAATATGCCCGCGCATAACGCCTATCGCCCAAGCGATATCGTTACCTCTTATAGCGGCCAGACGATTGAGGTGCTCAATACCGATGCCGAAGGGCGGCTGGTGCTCGCGGATTGCCTGACCTATGGGCAGGAAATCGCCAAGCCCGATGCGATCATTGATCTGGCAACGCTTACCGGCGCGATCATGGTTGCGTTGGGGCATGAATATTGCGGCACATTTGTGAATACCGACAAGCTCTGGCAGCAGCTGGAAACCGCCTGTACGCGTACAGGGGAAAAGCTGTGGCGGATGCCACTTGATGAGGTTTACAAGAAGGATATGGAAGGCACATTTGCCGATATTCAAAATCTCGGGAAATCGGGACGCATGGCGGGGGCGTGTACGGCTGCGGGTTTCCTGTCATATTTTGTCAATGACGGCACGCCGTGGGCGCATTTGGATATCGCCGGAACGGCCTGGATCAAAAGCGAAAAACCGACCGTGCCGAAATATGCTTCGGGCTTTGGTGTACGTCTTTTGAACCAGCTTGTCGCCGATCATTATGAGTAAACCGGATGGCATGGTCAAAACCGAGAGCATGAGCAAAAGACGGCGGCTTTCGACCGCGCAGGATCTGGCTGATAGCGGGTTGATTGCGGCGGCGGAGCTTCCGCAATTGCGGCCTGTTCAGTCGGCGCTGGCGATTGGTGTCAGCGATCATCTGGCGCGGCTGATGCTTGATAGTCCGCGCCATTCCGCGCTGCGGCGGCAATATATCCCCGATCCGCGGGAGCTTCGGGTTACCGAGGCCGAGCTGGCCGACCCGATCGGCGATGCGGCGCATAGCCCCGTCAAAGGCCTTGTGCATCGCTATCCTGACCGCGTTTTGCTGAAAATCGCCAATGTCTGCGCGGTGTATTGCCGCTATTGTTTTCGGCGGGAAATGATCGGCCCGCAAGCCGAAACGCTTGGCATGGCTGAAAAAGAGGACGCGTACAGCTATATCCGCGCCCATCCCGAAATCCGCGAAGTGATCTTAACGGGCGGCGATCCGATGGTTTTATCGACGCGGCAAATCGGCGCGGCGCTGGCGGCGCTCTCGGCGATCCCGCATATCCGGTTTATCCGCATTCACAGCCGCGTCCCAATCGCCGATCCGCTGCGGATTGATGCCGATTATATCCAAAAACTGCGCGAAAATATGAACGGAAAACCGCTTTATATCGCGCTGCATGTCAATCATACAGACGAGCTGAGCGCCGAGGTTTGCAAGGTTATCGAGGCGCTGCACGCGGAGGGATGTATGCTTTTATCGCAAAGCGTCCTGCTGTGCGGGGTCAATGATTCGCTGGAGGCGCTCGAAAATCTGTTCACCGCGCTGACCGCGCTCCACGTCAAACCTTATTACCTGCACCACCCCGATCTGGCGCGGGGAACGGCGCATTTCCGCTTACCGCTTCATGAAGGCATGGCGCTGTATGAAAGGCTGCGCGGGCGGTTGAGCGGTATTTGTATTCCCGAATATATGCTTGATATTCCCGGCGGCTACGGCAAAATTCCCGTCAATCACAGCTATGTACGTGTTGATGGTGAAAACACGTACACCCTTCGTGACCCGCAAGGCGGCACACATATCTATCATGATGATTGCGCCGCTTCATGACGCTAGACTGACGTCAGAAAAACTACCAGATGAATTAATTCTGCGCTGTATCGCTCTCGCCATCTGTGGTCGAAGATTCCGTAGCTTCGGCAGTTTCTTCCGGCTCGGGCGGTGAAAGCTCGGCCTTTTCGGCGTCGATCTGTGCTTGTGTCGGCAACGGCTTCGGACTATTCGAGAGCGTTCTGAGCCATGCGATCATCGCCGCGCGGTCTTCCGGACGGCGCAAACCGATATAATTCATTTTTGTGCCTTCAACATAGACACGCGGGCGCCATAAGAACCAGTTCAGCTCATTATAGCCCCAATTCCCTTGCATTTCCGCCAGCGTATTGGAATAGGCAAAGCCATCAATATGAGCCTTTCTATTGCCAAAGGTGTCCCACAAATTGGGCCCGATCATCGTCGCGCCACCACTATTAAAGGTATGGCAAGCCGCGCAGGCTCTGGATAGACGCTCGCCTTGCGCGATATCGGCATTGGCGATCAGATGCATAATCGGCTCAGGCATCAAGACAGCGGTTGCGCCCGCAGCCTCCAGCTCAGCGCCTTCGATTTCCACGGCATTGGTTTCCAGCTTTTTCGGATATACCAGCTTATCCCCGACGAAAGCGGCGAGATAGGCCGTAATACCGGCGATCAGGAAGGCAGCGAAGATTTTATTGGATTCAGGTCCGGTCATGGTCTGTCTTTGTCTTTATAAATGTGAGTGTTTTTTGTATTCAGCAGTGGTTTTATTCAGTGTTATTCGAAATCACGTAGCCGCGTCACAATGCCAATACCCAATACGAATATCTATCGACACTGTTTAGCGCCTTGATTATAGTCATTCAACTAAAAAATTTCAAAGGCGGAATAATGTCACAGACAAGAAAAAAAATCGCATTCCAAGGAATGGCGGGCGCGTATTCGGATTTGGCGTGCCGCACGGTGTTCAGCGACATGGAAACCCTGCCCTGTAACGCTTTTGAAGATGCGTTCAAGGCCGTGCAATCGGGCGAAGCCGATTTGGCGATGATTCCCGTTGATAATTCGATTGCGGGGCGCGTTGCCGATGTGCATCACTTTTTGCCCAAAAGCAATTTGTTCATTATCGGCGAACATTTCCAGCCTGTCGAACACGCGCTTTTGGGGGTGAAGGGCGCACAGATTGGCGATTTAAAATATGTGCATAGCCATATTCATGCCCTGCCGCAATGCCGCAATATTATCCAGCGGCTGAAGCTGAAATCGCAGGTTCATGCCGATACCGCTGGCGCTGCGGCGCAAATTTCCGAACGGGGCGACAAGGAGCACGCCGCGATTGCCTCGATGCTGGCGGCTGAAATTTACGGGCTGGATATTCTCGAAGCCAATATTCAGGACACCGAACGCAATGTGACGCGGTTTTTGATCCTTTCGCCCGAACCCGAGATTCCCGAATTTCAAGACGGCGCGCAGAATATCATTACCTCGCTGCTATTCGGGGTGCGCAACATTCCCGCCGCCTTGTATAAAAGCCTTGGCGGATTTGCGACAAACGGGCTGAACATGACCAAGCTGGAGTCCTATGTTGACCAGAATTTCCAAGCCGCGCAGTTTTATTGCGATGTGGCGGGACACCCCGATGATCCGCGCTTTAAGCTGGCTCTGGAGGAGTTGGGATTTTACGCCCGCGATGTGAAATTCCTCGGCGCGTATAAAATGCATGATACTCGCCTGACACAAACGCCCGAATATGATTAGGGGCAAAAAGATTTTGCATTCCCATATCGTCATGTTAGGCTGATGCGAAGACCCTAGCAATATAGGTTGAAAAATCTACAGATTATAAGGACACATCTATGCCGACCCATGCTGAACTTGCCTCGAAACTGCTTGCCGATGCCGCCGGATTTTTCCGCACCTTGGCCGAGCAAAATCCCGATGTCGGCGCGCAAATGGTTGAAAATGCCGATGTGTTCGACCAGATATCAGGCCTGCTGTTGAGCGACCCGAATGGCAGCATGAACGAAGTTCCCTATTCCCAATTTGCGGGACGGTTGTTGCAGGATGCGGCAGAGTTTTTCCTGTCACTGGCTGAACAAAACGAGCCGATCCGCGAGCAAATGATGGAAAATGCCAATGTTTTCCGCCAGCTTGGTGAGCTGGTCATGCAAGATCCGAACGGAATTTTAGATTAGAGCACAACGGGCTTTTAGCCCTTAACGTGTTTAGCCCTGGCGCGTTTAGCCCTTAGCGCGTTGCGGTGCTCTGATTAGCGTTTTATCCTCAAAGACGCGCAAAGTCATATCGACTGTAAAGGCGCGGCGCTCATCGTAATATTTCTTGCGCAGCTCCACCCGCATATATTTTCCAGATTGATAGATAAGCTCGGCTTCGCGGAATGAGTCTTCAAGCTGGGCTGAGGAAAACGGCATAATCCAAGGGCATTTCCCGCCCGCCCGCAGTGGTTTGGAATAGGCATAAACGCAATATTCCACGGCAATCTGGCCGGAATTATCATTACTGATAAGGCTGCGCGGTTTTTGATTCATATATGATAACGGCATGGCAAAACTCCCGATTTGCAAAAAATCCCTGAAAAAAATTCATTTTTAAAATTGCCTCTATAAAACAGTAAATTCGTTAAAAAATACTTAACGAAATTATTCTTTCCGATTTTTTCCGCAGCCGACAAAAATCGCGCGAAAGATTTGTAATTCCCTTCCAAAACCGTTATTCTGAAGGTTATAATTTTTCTAACGCAGCGCTTTTTCATCGTTGCACCTATCCCCATTATTTAAAATTTTCAAACAGGCAAACCCATGTCAAATTCATCCGTTGTCCGCCGTGTCAAAATCAAGCGCAAATCCTCCGCCGGATATTTGCCGTATATTCCTGAATTCCTGCAAGCCTTTGCGGCGCGGCGGTTCGTTGACATTCTCGGCTTTACGCTGATGCTGGCGGGGCTTGGCTTTGTACTGGCGCTGATGAGCTATCATCATACCGATCCGTCATGGAATAGCGCTTCCAGTGCGCTCGACCTGTCCGAGAGCGGCGCGGCGACCGTGACGCAGAACTGGCTCGGCGCAAGCGGCGCTTATATCGCCGATATTTTCCTGCAAACCTTGGGGGCGAGCGCCATTCTGATGGGGTTGATGGCGAGCATTTGGGGCTGGCGGCTGTTCCGTAGGCAATCGATGAAACCCTTTGCGGCGCGGCTTGTGACCTTTCTGGTTGCGCCGATTTTGGGCGCGCTCGCCCTTGCGCAATTCCCGTCCTTCGGCTGGCTGGTGCATCCTTATCTGGGTAGCAGCGCCGGAACGCTGATGCTGAATAACGCCTATGACCTCGCCCGCACGATTCCTTATGGTGTGGTGCAGATCTTTTCACCGTTTCTTATCACTCTGATGGCGGGGGCTTTGGCGCTGTGGGCGTTTTGCTATGGCTGCGGATTTACCTTACGCGCCGTTCAAAGTGTAAGCTGGGGCGGGTTAAGGCTCTTCGGCGCTCTGGCGGCGTTGATCGCGCTTTCTATCAAAGGCTTTGCCGATTGGCTGCGCAGCCATAACGACCCTGAACACGCCGATCCTTTGCGTCACCGTTACGATGAGTATAACGATCAAAGCAGCGGATACGCCTATGAGCAAGACGATGACGCCGCCGCGCCGCGCCGCTGGACACAGCTTTTCAGCGCGCCATTTGCAGCTTTATTCCGCAATCGGGATGATTTTGATGCGCTGGATGCGGATGAAAACGATATGCGGGAACAAAAAACCTCCCACCGTAAAAAATCCGCGGCGAAAAAATCATCAAGCCGCGCCGCGCCAAGCATTCCGGTGATGGGACAATCAGCACGCACTGAAACAGGTGCGGGCGCTAAAGGGAGTGCTACCAGCGGTAAATCCCGCCGTGATAGTGAGGATTTCGAATATGCCGCGCCTGCGGCTCACACTGGGGCCTCAAACAAATCTTCCACCGCCAGCGCCGCGCAGAAAAAGCTTTCACTGGGCGAGCAAGGGGAGTGGGAATTCCCGCCGCTTGAATTGTTAGAGCCGGCGCCTGAAAAAGATGATTCGATGCAGCTCAATGAAGATGCCTTGCGCAAGAATGCCGAGCTGCTGCAAAACGTGCTGAATGATTTCAACATTCAGGGCGATATTGTCAGCATCCATCCGGGGCCTGTGGTTACGCTTTATGAGCTTGAGCCAGCGCCGGGGACGAAATCATCGCGGATTATCTCGCTGAGCGATGATATCGCCCGCTCGATGTCGGCGATTTCCGTCCGCTGCGCAGTTGTGCCGGGGCGCAATGTTATCGGGATTGAACTGCCGAACAAAAAGCGCCAATTCGTTTATATGCGCGAAATTCTTGAATCGCGGGAATTTGTGAAAACGAATGCGGCGCTGCCCCTGATTTTGGGGAAAGATATCGGCGGCCAGCCGATCCTTGCCGATCTTGCGAAGATGCCGCATTTGTTGGTGGCGGGAACGACAGGCTCAGGAAAATCGGTGGCGGTCAATACGATGATCTTATCGCTGCTTTACCGCCTGCCGCCCGAAAAATGCCGCTTTATTATGATCGACCCGAAAATGTTGGAGCTTTCGGTCTATGATAATATCCCGCATTTGCTCTCGCCCGTTGTGACCGAGCCGGGCAAGGCCGTTGTCGCCCTGAAATGGACGGTGGCGGAGATGGAAAACCGTTATCGCGCGATGTCCAAGCTTGGCGTGCGCAATATCGAGGGCTATAACGAGCGCCTGCGCGAAGCCCGCAAAAAGGGCGAAACCATCATGCAAAAAGTCCAGACCGGATTTGACCTCGAAACGGGCGCGGCGACCTATGAAGACCGCCCGATGGATCTGACCGAATTGCCGTTTATTGTCGTGGTGGTTGATGAATTTGCCGATCTTATGCTGGTGGCCGGAAAAGATGTTGAGAACGCGATCCAACGTCTGGCGCAGATGGCGCGGGCGGCGGGCATTCACCTGATTATGGCGACGCAGCGCCCCTCGGTTGATGTTATTACCGGCGTTATCAAAGCCAATTTCCCAACCCGTATCAGCTTTCAAGTCACATCGAAAATCGACTCCCGCACGATTTTGGGTGATGGCGGCGCCGAGCAGCTTTTGGGGATGGGCGATATGCTCTATATGGCGCCCGGCGGGCGTATCACCCGCGTTCACGGCCCGTTCGTCAGCGATGATGAGGTCGAAACCGTGGTTAGCTTCCTGCGCAACCAGCGCGAACCTGATTATCTGGGCGATATCACCAGCGATAACGATTTCTCCGATAGCGAGATTATGAACGCCATCTTTGAAAGCCGTGGCGGCTCCGGCGGTGCGGGTGATAGTGTTGATGAGCTTTACGATCAGGCCGTGGCGATTGTTGCCCGCGAAGGTAAGGTTTCAACCAGCTTCATCCAGCGTCACCTGCAGATCGGTTATAACCGTGCCGCCCGTATCGTTGAGGAAATGGAGCGGCAGGGCATTATCTCCCCCGCCAATTCAACCGGAAAACGCAATATTCTGGTGCAAGATTGGAGTGATGTGTAGGGCGTTGAATAATGGATACTTGGGAGCTTTAACCGAGATCAGGCCGATTCGTATGTCTATTCACATCAAATACCCCTGATTCAGGCAATTCAAAGATCGTATGATCCAGACCTTCATCAATTGCGGCAAGCTGGAGCGCCATTGTATCCAAACCAAGAACTTGCGCAAAAGCTTTAGCCTTTGCGATACGGCTATCGCGCTCCGTGACCTCAAAATTTTCGCTAAATTCACCCGACTTTAAACCCAAAAACTCAAGATACAAATCAGCTGCTCGCTTGGCGAGCGTTGCTCTATGCGGCGCGGGTGTAACCTTAATTCTTGCTTCCGCATCAGTGATAAATTGATACAGAGCCCCCATCAGGCCTTTTTCAGGTTGGCGCATCATTGTTCTGAAATCGGCAGTTACAACCGAAATTCTTTTGCTCAAATCATATGTCATGCATTATGTATATACATCAGATATACGATTTGCAAGAAATATATGATACGAAAATTCAAAAGAATAAATCCACTTTCCCTCTGACAAAGCGAAGGAAATATCCTATATAAACAGTATTACGATTCAACAGCGCCTGACCGTTTTGAAATATTGCGGGCGGAGCGCTTAATAATTAACCCTGTTTAGACCTTATAATTTGAGAGCGCCCCTTTTATGAAACCAGTTTTATCCATTGCCCTTGCCGCCCGATTTACGCGCCGCACCATCACCCTGCCAATTCTCAGCTTGAGCATTTTGGCTATCAGCCTGTTTGCGATGCCCGCGTATTCCAGCGGCGATAGCGAAATGAACACAGCCGCAATTGACCCTGTAAAAATCAAAAATATTGAATCTTATTTGAATACGCTCAGTACAGCGCGAGCGCGGTTTGTGCAAACCACCCATAGCGGGACGCAGCTTGTCGGCACGTTTTACCTCGACCGCCCCGGAAAATTGCGATTTGAATACGACCAGCCGATTGAAGATTTTGTCGTCGCCGATGGCACATTCATTTATTTTTACGATGCTGAAGCACGCGAACAAACCAACGCCCCGATCGGCCAGACCTTGGCGGATTTTATCTTGCGCCGCCAGCTTAGCTTTGACCGCGATCTAAGCGTTGTGCGCTATGATGATCGCCACGGGCTTATTCAAGTTGAGGTTGTGCAAACCGCAGATCCCGGGGCGGGGAGTTTAACGCTCGGCTTTGAGCCTGAGCCGCTACAACTTAAGAAATGGCGGATTGTCGATGCGCAGGACATGATCACTGAAGTCGAGTTATTCTATCTAAAAAAAGATGTCTCACATCCTTCGGGCTTATTTGTTTATCGTGACCCCGCCCACGGGACGGAGCGCCGTCTGAACCGATGAGTTTCGAGCCGCCTTCATCGCAAAAATATGATTATAGCGCGGCATCAGCCGATTCCCGTAGCGCAGGAACGCGGCAAGAGCAAAACCCGCTTGATACGCTGATCAAGCAACTCGCCAATCTGCCCGGATTGGGCAGCCGCTCGGCGCGCAGAATTGCGCTGCATTTATTACAACGCCGTGAAACCGCCATGTTGCCACTCGCCCATGCGGTGCAAGATGCCGCCGAAAAGGTGAAAACCTGTAGCGAATGCGGCAATCTCGATCTCAACTCCCCGTGCCGAATCTGTTCCGATTCCCGCCGCGAGCATGGCCGCATTTGCGTCGTCGCGCAGGTCAGCGATCTCTGGGCGATTGAACGGACGGGGGCGTTTAAGGGCGTTTATTATGTTCTAGGCGGCTTATTATCAGCTCTGGACGGCATCGGCCCAGAAGATTTGCGCCTTTCGGGGCTGCTGTCCCATGTGCAATCACGCCCGCTGGAGGAAATTATCCTCGCCCTCAGCGCAACAGTGGATGGGCAATCAACAGCGCATTATATCACCGATAAGCTAAACGCCCTGATCAGCGCAGGCTCAGCGCCGCCAGCGCTACAAATCACAAGGCTCGCCCATGGCGTTCCAGTCGGGGGGGAGCTGGATTATCTGGATGACGGCACAATTACCACCGCCCTGAAATCCCGCTCCAGCACCGCTTAGTTTAATTTGGTTTAATAATATCCGTTTACTCTTTTTCGGAGAGATAAACCTCCCCGTCATCGCCGTCATCATCGGCCTTGATTACCGCGATATGCGAATATTGCACGCCCGACGCGCCCGCAATGGCGAAATCATAATAAACACCGTCGGGGAAATAATGATCTTCGTCGCTGGCATTGACTTCGACATCGCCCATGCGAATGAACACCGGAACGGTTGCATAGATGCTGACGATCTTGGTTTTCGGATCGAATGCCGCGGCATTGCGCTCGGATGTGTCGGTTGCCTCAATCATATGCGCGCCGTTTTTGCGCAATCTCAAGGCCGGAATCGGGTTATGGTTGTGGTCGAGGGGAAAAGCTGTCATGGCTTGGGTTTCCTTTTCATTGTCGTTGGTTATAGGGTTTTAGTTATGGATTTTGGGCTTCGCTTTGCGGGCACAAAAAATCCCTCAAAGCCGCGCTTGTAAGGGAGTTAGACCAAATAGGCTGCGGACGGAATCCGCCCGCTATTCTTCTGAAACTAGCATAAATACAAAATGCTGTAAAGGAATTTATTCACACACAATATCAATGATACAGCCGATAGGTTTTGCGTCCAGTCGGGCGGGTGACGGCTTCCAGCGCGGCGAGCGCGGCAAAAAAGACGAGCCAGAGCGCGGGGCTGGCGGCTGCTGTAACAAAGCCCATCACAACAATCATAGCGCCGCCCAAAAACGCCAAAATCAAACGATTATCAAAGCTTTCACGGTTTCGCTGCGCCGTCTTGCGCAGCGCCGCCCAAAAGCGCCGCAAAAACAAAACGAGGAAATAAACCAGCAGCGCGGCGATCACAAGAAATTGCTGGGTTAACGGGTATAACGCCGCAAGGCCAAACGTAGATAATTCCGCCAGCATTAACAGCAGCAGCGCAAAAACCCCAAGGCACAGCCAAGGCAAAACCCGCGCCATTGCGGCCGTGAAGAACAGAAGCTGCATGAGCCAAAACGCCAGAGCAATGGTGATACTATGTGCAAATTGCGCAAGAAAAGCAGCGATTTTACCCTCCAGATCATAAAAATCAGGCGCAGACAGACCGCTTGCGCTGGTGTCAAAATAAAGCCCTATTTGCACCTTTATGCTTGAGCTATTCGCCGTTTCGGGCGTGACGGGGCAAAAAATCGCCGCCGCCATCAAGCCCGTATAAATCACCCCGCAGCCCAGCACCGCCACGAGCGGCGTAGAGAGAGATTTTTGCACATTTTCAAGCTGCCGCGACAGGGCGGTGGCATCCATACCCGTCAATAAACGCTGCGGCAACAGCATTGTACGTGTACGCGTACGGCCAGTGTTTTTATCGTTTTGCGATTGCGAAAATTGCGCCGCCTCGCTCAGCCAGAGCAAACAAAACGCACCAAGCCCTCCCCATAGCAACGCGCTCAACCCCGTCAGCCATAAGATTTCATTCCCCGCCATTACGCTCAATAGAAGGCTGAGCGCGAATACGCCCAAGAATATCACCGCCAGCGTATCAAAGAACCCTCTATTCATCGGCGATGCTTTCCGGCTCTGGGGCTTGCTCATCACTCAAGGCGGCAGCGATAGCGCGGCTGAGCGCATCCTTGCGCATGATGGCGATGGCTTGCCAATACTCGGCTTTATACGGGGCGAGATGGGCGGCGCGTTCGAAATCCGCCAAGGCCTTGGCGGGGTGTTGCGCCCGCAGCCCGTCTTGATAATACGCTGCGGCGCGTTGCGGCGGGAAGCTGTAAAAAATCATAACCAACCCGTTGATGAGCAAGGCCAAAGACAACGCCCATAGGCTATAGAATATGATCTTAGTCTGCATAGGCGGCTCACACGCGCGTTCATCTTGTTTTTATGGCGAGGGGCGAGCCTCACAGTTTGAGGCTTATGCGCCCGCCTTGCTATCACTACCATAATAATAAACGCTATCGCCATAGCCGTAACGCACATAACGCTGAACATCCACATGTGTGAAAGCAGCGGTGAGGGTAAGGTTTTGTGCGCCAGAAGTCCTGTTAGCGCCGTTATCCGCAAACTGCGCCAGCCCGCGCGCGGCCAGATCGCGGGAGGTTTTGTTCCACTCCACAGCATAAATCACCTGATCGCAATGCTGGGCGATCATCCGCGCATCAGCTACAGCCAGCGCGGCAGGCGTATCAATAATAATCACATCATAATCCTTGCGGGCGGTCTGTAACAGCTTTGGCAGCGCCGCAGCGCCGATCAAATCAAGGGCGCGGCTCGGGACGGATTTCCCGCAAATCACGTGAAGCCCGCTCGGCTTATCGTTTTGTACGGCCTCGGACAGTTTTTTGCGGGCGGTTAGAAGCTCGACAAACGAGCCGTCATTGCCGAGTTCAAGCGCCTTGTGGACACTGGGATTGCGCAAATCAGCATCGATCAGAAGTGTTTTTTCACCGCTCCGCGCCGCCAGCCGCGCCATCCAGCAGGCCAGCGTGGTTTTGCCCTCCCCCGATAGCGAGGAGGTCACCATGATGATTTTCGGCTTGGTATTGTGCGCGGATTGATGGCGCAGCCCTGAGACACTGCGCAAAGCACGCACAGATTCTGCGGCCAGTGAGGCGGGCTTATCGAGAATAATTTGCGCCAAGGCGCTGCGATTCGCGGCTTTGAGCTTCGGGATAGAGCCTGCACAATACGCGCCCAAAAGCGCCTCCATCTGCGCCGCGCTGCGCAAGGTTCTATCGAAACGCTCGCGGATCAGAACGCTCAAGGCCGCCAGTGCAAAAGCGGCGAGCAGCGCCATCACCAAAAGCCGCGCTTTGTCGGGATAGGCCGCCGCTTGCGGGATGAGCGGGTGCGATAAAATGCGCGCAGGTGCGGCCTGTGCGGCTATATCATCCTCAATCAATTGATAATTTTGTAAGAAATTTTGATAGATCAGTCGTTTGACCTCAAGATCGCGGCTTAGCTCATTGAGCTGTCCATACAGATTTTGCCCAAGCTGCGCCGCCTCATTATCCTCCGTGGCATGGCCGAGATTCTCCTCCAGCGTTTTGATGCGTGCGGCGATAATTTTTTCCTGATCGGTCAGGGTTTTCAGCAGTGATTGCGCCGCGCGGGCGGTTTGCCCCTGCGCATGATCAAGAGCGGCATTGAGCGCGATCATCTCCGGATGCTTTGGCCCATATCGCTGGGAAAGTGTGACCTTCCGTGCTGATAAAGCCCGCTCCTCCTCTATCACACCGCGCAGATGAACCGCCCCCTCATTTTGGCTATTATTGGCCAAGTATAGGAGGGCGGATAAAGCGGAGTCCTGCGCTGCGGCTTGATTTTTTGCAGCCTCCAGATAGTGCCGCAGCGGTTGCCGTTGCGCGGTCAGCCCCGCCAGATCGGCCTTGGCCGCAATCAGCTGGGCATAAACATCGCTGAGCTTTTCCGCAGGGATTGGGGCTTGCGGCTGGAGCGGGAGGTCATGACGGGCGCGAAACTCGGCAAGGTTATATTCCGCCCGCGCCAGATCGGCGCGCAACCCCAGCAAACGCGTATCGAGAAATCCGCGCATCAAGGTGGCCTGCTGCGCGGCGAGGGTTTGTCTGTGGGTGATATAGGTTTCGGCGAATATATTTGAAATCCGCGCCGCCTTGGCCGCATCCTCAGAGAAAAATCCGATACGAATGGCCGCACCGCCGGAGGGTGCGGGCGTAATCTGCAAGCGCCACCCCAGCGCTTCGATCACAGTGTTAAACTTTTGCTCAACCATCGAGGCGGGAAGGCTTTCAAGCTCCGATCGATAAATATTTAGCCGTTTATAGCCATTTTTTTCGTGCAGCAATTCGGGTGCATTTTGCCGCAAAGCGCGGCGGTAATCATGGTTAAACTCCGGATCGCGCATCAGATCAAGCCGTTCAATCACCAGCCGCGCCAATGTGTGCGAGCGAAGAATTTCGATCTCATTGGCTTGGGTGAGCCTCGCATTCTCTGTGGCGCTTTTGGTGTTAGTTTCCAGCAAAATCGCCGCTTCAGCGTAATAGAGCGGACGAATCGAAACAGTAGCCAAAAAGCCCAGCGCAAAGCCGATAAGCGTGATGAGCAGTACGAAATAACGCCGCCGCCAGAGCGTCACCATTGCGCCAGTGGAATAACGGACAGAGCTATGCGCGGCGCTGTATACGGCATTCTGTGCGGAAGCGGGCAGTCCCAAAGAGGAATTAGGAGCAGCATTTTGCGGCGTTGCTGTTGCAAACTGCGCTATCATTATCGTTTTACTCCTTTCCTCTATCCGCTCTCTTTGCGCGTTGTTAGCCGTTAAAAATAGCCGCGGCGAATGGTGATTACATCGCCCGGATAGACCTTATCATCAATCCCGATCGGTAGGGTTTGTCCTGCGCTCTTAGCTTGATCGTCATGTACGCTTTGTATGCCCTGCACGCTTTGTGGGTCGGTGCGCGTAACCAGCATTGTCTGGCGGCGGGCGCGAAAGGTAAAACCGCCCGCCAGAGCCACCGCGCGGCGCACCGTCATATCCGCCGCATAATCATAGCGCCCCGGCGATTGAACTTCACCCATCACATAGACAGGGCGGAACTGCGCAATTTCCAACGTCATACGCGGCTGCACGAGATAGCCATCGGCCAGCCGTTGTGTCATCTCGGCTTGCAGCGCCGCGAGTGTTTGCCCCGCTGCCCGCACGCCGCCGATCAGTGGAAAAGCTATGAATCCTTCTTCATTCACCAGATAAACGCCCGATAGATCATCCTCCCCGAACACAGAGATTTTCACGCGCTCCCCCGCGCCGAGAACATAGCTGCTTTTGAAATAGCTTTCACTGGGCGCTATTTCGGGTGCGTAAAGGGTTCTCGGGTCTTCCAGTTTGATTGTCGTTTTATCCGCCGCCCACTCCGCCGCACGGCCAAATCCCGCCGGAATCAAAGCGATTGCGGTCAATACCAGCCCGATAATCAACAAACGATGAAAATTCATCTTGCAAAATCAATCCGTGAGAATGAAAAAACGCGAGACTATAAGAAAAAGACAAGACATACCGCGAGCGCGGCATGGTTTTATCATAAAGCGAATCAGTGATTTTCACAACCGCTTGTTGATTGCTAAAACTAGTCTTCGCACTTTAAATAAGAACGTGCATTTACACGATATGCTCAACAATAACGCGCCCCGTCGGCACAGAAAGTAAAGTCACTTTGATCTTAGCCTTGGCGGTCTGATCCTCTGAAAACCCTTCATATTTGCCCAATGCTTCAGCAAAACGGTTTGCAGCCTCAACAGGCTCTGTTTCATAGAGGGGACGTTGCAAAAGCAGCGTAAATTCATGTTTTTCCGTTTGTCCGATAATATCGGACTGACGGCGCAACCTGACCAGATATTGCGAAAGCTTAGCCGAAGCATATTCCGCTGCATAATTTCCATCCAGATCCTTTATTTCCTGATAGTTATTGACAGAAATAAAGAGAACATAGGTTTGCTCCCCGTAACGATCAGCGCGGTCAATCGCCGATAAAAACAACTGATTAAAGGCCGATTTTGCAATGACACCACCCGCGCTAGGAAAATCTTCTGAATCATCGCCAATACGCGCGACCAGCTTTGAGAAATATTCGGCACAGGCCATTTTTTTGCTTAGATCTTCACTGTTCACGGGTTTGGCTATCAAATCATTTACACCTGATTTCAGAGCCTCTTCAGCAGAAATAGTGTCGGACAGCATGAAAATATAAGGGTAATTTCTAACATTTCGGCGAATATTAAGGACAATTGGCCGCGGGCTCGTCAATGGTGAAGGGTCAAGCATAATGACGTCAAACTCCTCATTCGCCAAACGCTCTACAGCCGTATTTTTTGCAGCTTCCTCAAAAACCTGATGCCCCATATTCTCTAACTTTGCGCCTACAATCTGCTGCACGATAGGGTCGCGGTCCACTACCAAAACTCTCATTTTTCCAAAATCCTTTACAAAAATAGCTCTTTTTTTAGATGATACTTTGCTTTGACGACAATTTAAACAGACTATTGCGAACGAATACGACAACAAATCAAATTCTATCCTTGCATATCATCGTTCAAAAACCCTTAATTGAAAAGAGAAAAGCAGAGAAATATTTTCACCTTCAATAGCAGCAAAGCTTTGACAAAACACCAACTTCGTTGTAACAAAAAGCGAAATGGAAATGCCCAGGTGGCGGAATTGGTAGACGCGCTAGCTTCAGGTGCTAGTTCTCGTAAGGGAGTGAAGGTTCAAATCCTTTCCTGGGCACCATTTTTATATGAATGTATGATGTTTACATTAATAATGGCGCGTAATCTTAATGAATAATAATATTTAGGCACAATGAGCATTTTTCTTCACAAAGGCGACCTTCCCGACAGCGTTGATCTTGGCAATGTTGTTGCGATTGATACCGAAACCATGGGGTTAAAACCACGTCGCGACAAACTATGCCTCGTTCAACTTTCCTCGGGTGATGGTGATGCCCATCTCGTACAGCTCGATCGCAGCACTTATGATGCACCCAATCTCAAAAAGCTGCTCGCCGATCCAAAGGTCATGAAGATATTCCATTTCGCCCGCTTTGATATTGCGGTGATGCAATATTATTTAAAAGTCGTCTGCCAACCTGTTTACTGTACGCGTACGGCTTCTAAACTCGCACGTACATATACCGATAAGCACGGCTTGCGCGATGTCTGCCGTGAATTGCTTGATACTGATCTGAACAAACACCAGCAATCTTCCGATTGGGGCGCGGATAACCTGACGCAAGACCAGCTAGAATATGCTGCCAATGATGTCTATCACCTGCACAAATTAAAGGAAAAATTTGATGTAATGCTGGAGCGCGAAGGACGTACGGATCTGGCGCGGCGCGTATTCGACTTTCTACCGACCCGTTCTGAACTGGATATTTTGGGCTGGTCATCCGATATCCTCGATCACTAAATCACTTATATTTATTTAGACAAACAAATAATATGAGCGCGCAGTCAAACAGAGCAAAAGAGCCGAAAAGCCAGATGGCAGTAAAGCCGGAAATCATGAATGAAACCATTGCCATTGCCCGCCGCGTCCTGAATGATGAAGCCAAAGCGCTTGTAGCCTTGTCCGAGAGTATCGGCGCGCCGTTCGCAGAGGCGATTGAGCGTATTCACGCCATGAAATACCCTACTAGGACTGATAAATCTGATAAAGATATCGGCGCCCACGCCGCAGCTAGCGGGCGTTTGATCGTGGCCGGTATCGGCAAAAGCGGCCATGTTGCGCGGAAAATTGCCGCCACGCTTGCTTCAACGGGAACGCCATCTTATTTTGTGCATCCCGGTGAAGCCAGCCACGGCGATATGGGGATGATTACCGCCAATGATATCGTGCTGATGCTTTCCAATTCCGGCGAAAACGCAGAGCTATCCGACCTTATTCACTATACGCGCCGTTATAATATCCCGCTCATTGCCATGACGGGGCGGGCGGAAAGCTCGCTGGCGCGTCATGCTGATATTGTGTTGCTACTGCCGCCGATGGGTGAAGCCTGCCCGAACGGTCTTGCGCCGACCACCTCAACAACGATGATGATTGCGCTCGGTGATGCGCTGGCGGTAAGTTTGCTGGAAAAAATGAACCTCACCCCCGATCAATATAAAGTCTTCCATCCTGGCGGAAAATTGGGACAAAAACTGATGAGCGTCGCCGAGTTGATGATCCCTTATGATCGCCTGCCGCTGATTTCCGAGAAAGCGCAAATGGGCGAAGCGATTGTGGTTATGACGGAAAAAAATCTCGGCAGCGTGTTAATTCTCGATGATACAGGCGCACTTTTGGGGATTATTACCGATGGTGATCTGAAGCGACACATGGCGCCCGATCTCCTCGAAAAACTGGTCACCGCGATCATGAGCAAAAGCCCGATGACAATTCGTGATGATATTCTGGCCGTGCGCGCGCTTGATATCATGACCAAAGACCCGAAACGATATTTGACCAGCCTTGTTGTTACAGATGCGCAAGGCAAGCTCAGCGGTATGATCCGCTTGCAAGACTGCCTGCAGGCGGGACTTGCCTAAGGCGGGGCTTCCCCTTAAGCTGCTTTTATGATGAGCGATTCTCACGATCAAAATTCACAAAACCAATCCGCGCAAGAGGCCGAAGCCCGCATTGAGCGCCTTGGCCGTTTTACCACGCCACAAGGGGAACATAACCGCACATACAGCGAGACGTACAGCCTCGTAATTAGCCGCCTGCGGCTGGTCTTGCCGATTGTTGCCTTTGCAATTATTGCCGCGCTGCTGAGCTGGCCTTCCATGGATAAAAACGCGCTCATTCTTGAGCCGGAGCAGCGGGATTCGCTCAACACCGTGCGCAAGAACGAATTGACCAATCCTCGCTTTGAAAGTGTGGACAGCAAAAACCAACCCTATACGATCATTGCCGACCGCGCCGCGCAGGATGATAGCAATGCCGATGTGATTATCCTGAGCGCCCCCGTCGCCGATATGCAATTGCAATCGGGCAACTGGATTGCGTTGCGGGCGACCACCGGGTTTTATAATCAAACTGAACAAACAATGGATCTTCGTGAAGACGTTCATCTTTATCATGATACTGGCTATGAAATGACAATGGCGCAGTTGGGCATTGATATGCGAGAAAGCATCGTGCAAACCCAAAGCGCCGTAAGCGGGCACGGCCCTGCTGGAACGCTGGAGGCTGAGAATGGGCTGCATCTGGATAACAAATCCAGCATTCTGACCTTTCACGGCCCTACAAAGCTGGTCTTGAAAGAGAGCGGCAAGGCCTTGAGCGGGTTGGGCAGAGCGCCATGATATGAATGGGTTTTGGCTGCAGAACTCGCCTCGGAACGATAAGAATTGGATATAAAAATACAGATGAAAGTCTAAACAGCATGAGAAAATTATTATCCTCCGCTTTGGTGATCGGGTTTTTGACGTTCGGCTCTGTGTACGTCTCTACAAACGTACAAGCACAGCAGCTCACAAGCCCCGACGCAGCAGGCACAATGGGCAATAACTCATCCGATCCGCTGGAAATTACAGCCGATGGCACGCTGGAGTGGCACCGCGATGCGAATAAATTTATCGCCACCAAAAACGCAATCGCCAAGCAAGGCGAGGTGTCTTTGGCGGGTGAAAAGCTTACGGCGCTCTATCGCAGCGTGGCGGGGAATAATTTTGACCTGCACACCATTCAGGCCGAAGATGATGTCCGCATCCAATCGCGCGACACTGTCGCCCATGGCGACAAGGCCGATTATGATATTATCAAGGGCTATGCCGAAATGACGGGTAGTGACTTGCGTCTGATCTCGCCCGATCAAACCGTTACGGCGCAAGACAAATTCGAATATTGGACGGAAGATGGACGTTTGATCGCGATTGGGAACGCTAAAATTACCCGCAGAAACGAACGCGGCGAAATCAACACGCTGCAAGCCGACCGCCTGACCGCCTTTATGAAAGACAACGCCCAAGGACAGCGCGTTCTGGAGCGGCTGGAGGCTGATGGCAATGTCATCATCACCACCCCGACCGAAACGCTGACCGGCAATCGCGGAGTTTATCTGGCCAGCACAAATATTGCGGAGATTACCGGAAACGTGACTATCCGCCGCGGCCCCAATGTGCTGGAAGGGACAAAGGCCGATGTCAATTTAAACACCAATATCAGCCGCATGTTCGGCGGCGGCGATGCACTTACACGCGTACGGGGCGTGTTTTACCCCTCAAGCCGTTAGAAACACGAAAAAATACGATTGACTTACCGCCCGATCCACACAATTTGATGGACGGAAGATGGCCGAAGATGCTAGTCTTCCCATAAGAATTTTTAATGATATATAAGATTTGAATGCTGACATTCCCGAAAAATCCGCGCATCAAGGAAGTCCCGAAGGGGCTTTGCGCCGTGCATTTGTCCAAAAGCTATAAAAAACGTCCCGTTTTGCGGGATGTCAGCGTGTCAATCCAGCGCGGTGAGGCTGTGGCTCTGCTTGGCCCGAACGGCGCTGGAAAGACTACCAGCTTTTACATCATTATGGGTCTGATCGGCGCGGATGGCGGCTATATCAAGCTGGACGGGCAAGACATTACCAACCTGCCGATGTATCGCCGCGCGCGGCTTGGCATTGGCTATCTACCACAAGAAAGCTCGATCTTTCGCGGGTTGAATGTTGAAGGCAATATCCGCGCCGTGATCGAAGCACAGCCGCTCGAAAAGGACGATCAAGAAATGCTGCTTGAGGATCTGATGGCCGAATTTCGGATTGAGCATTTGAGACGTACACCTGCCCTTGCCCTTTCCGGCGGGGAGCGTCGACGCGTCGAAATTGCCCGCGCTTTGGCGGCGCGGCCTGATTTCATCTTGCTTGATGAGCCACTGGCGGGGATCGACCCGATTGCGGTCAGTGATATTCGCACGTTGATTTCACAGCTTAAAACCCGCGGTATCGGCGTGCTGATTACCGATCACAATGTCCGCGATTGCTTAGGCATTGTTGACCGCGCCTATATTTTGCATGACGGGAAAGTGTTGATGGAAGGCACGCCCGATGAAATCGTCAATCACAAAGACGTGCGGCGCGTTTATCTCGGCGAAAAATTCAGCCTTTAAGTTCTTGTTTGTCTGATCCAAAGCCAAATTAAAATCCCAAACGACCTGAAATACAGGCAAAGCCCATCTGATTTTTCTGGCAGAAGTTTTTAATTTTTCATGCTAGAATCACCTTTATGAACAAGATCACCCAATCCCTTGATCTCCGCCAGTCCCAAAGCCTTGTGATGACGCCGCAGCTACAGCAGGCGATCAAACTGCTGCAGCTCAACAATATGGAGCTGAGCGAATTTATCGAAGAGGAGCTGGAGCGCAACCCTCTACTCGAAAAGGATGACACCCCGCTTGATAGCGACGGCGAAAGTCCGTCTGATAGTATAGATAGCGCGGCGGCGAACAGTACGGGCGATGATAACTCTGCCGTTTCCAATGATCGCAACAGAGAGGGTGATGAGAGTGATTTTGCGTCTGGCAGCCACGATGATATGGGGGATACTGGCGGCGCGGAGAGCGATTTTGATGCGGGCGTGGCGGCAATCGGCGCGGGTGGTTCGAGCAAATTCGATGATCCTGAGCTGTCCTTTGAAAACCGTCTGACTGAGGAAAAATCTTTACGCGAATATTTGCAAGACCAGCTCTATTTGAGCGTCGATGATGGCCGTGACCGCATGATCGGGGCGATGATGATCGATCAGCTTGACGAAAACGGCTATTTGCGCGACACGCCGCTTGAGCTGGCCGAAAAATTCGGCTGTAAAGCTGAGCGCGTTGAGCGGTTATTACAGATTTGCCGCGGTTTTGATCCGACGGGCGTTTTTGCCGCTGATCTCAAAGACTGCCTCGCGCTACAGCTTGAGGAAAGAGGTACGCTCGATACGTACATGCGTACACTGCTCGATAATCTGGAGCTGATTGCGCGATTCGAGCATAAAAAGCTCGCCGATCTGTGCGGGGTCAATGAAACATTTCTGGGCGATATGATCGGTGAGTTGCGCGCCTGTAACCCCAAGCCCGCCGCACAATTCGAACATCTGGTCGTGCAAACGGCTATTCCAGACGTGTTGATGAAACGCTTGCCGCGCAATCTGGGTGGGGGCTGGCGGGTTGAGCTCAATCATGAAACATTGCCGCGTGTGCTTATCAATCAGGATTACTATGCCGAGATCAAGAGCGCATCAGGCAATGATAAGGCTTCGAAAGAATATATCACCACACAAATGAACAATGCGAGCTGGCTGATCAAGGCGATGGATCAGCGCGCCAAAACGATTTTGCGGGTGGCCAGTGAAATTATTGAAGAACAAGACGCGTTTTTTAATTACGGTATTGAGTTCCTGCGGCCGATGAAACTCGCCGATATTGCCGAGAAAATTGATATGCATGAAAGTACGGTGTCACGGGTGACAACGAATAAATATATCGGCACGCCGCGCGGGATTTTCGAGTTGAAATTCTTTTTCACCACAGGGGTCGGCGGCGAGGATGGCGGTTTGGCGCATAGCTCCGAGGCTATTAAGGCCAAAATCAAAAACCTGATTGATGCGGAAAATCCGAAAAAGATCCTCTCCGATGACAAAATTGTTGAATTGCTCAAGGCTGAGGGAATTGATATCGCCCGCCGTACCGTCGCCAAATACAGGGAGGCGATGCATATCGGCTCATCAGTGGAACGCCGCCGTCAAAAGGCTTTTAAATAGGATAAAGCGTTTCTTTCGTAAGCCATTAAGCCGCGCTTAAAGCATTAATTTTTTCTTAATATGTATCGCCTAAGATGAAAGATGTGCCAATCGGTTTGCCTTGAAAAAGCAGGGGTTTGGTACTATATTTTTTATATATTCACAAAAACACAGGATCAGATAATCATGGAACTTGAAATTAACGGCAAGCAAATCGATGTCGGAGACGCTCTGCGCGAGCATATTGAGAATAAACTGCACGAAATTGACCAGAAATACTTCAATCACGCCACATCGGCCACAGTCACACTGGCGAAAGAAGGCCACGGTCACGGCGTTTTCAAGGTCACAATATCTTACCTTGTGTCCAAGGGTATTTTAATCAATACCGAGGCCGAAGCCGGCGACCCATATGGCGCTTTTGATGCGGCTGCTGAAAAAGCCGCCAAGCGCCTGCGCCGTAACAAGAAAAAGCTGCGTGACCACCACGCCCGCTCTGAAAAAACACCTGAATCAGAAAACCTCAAAGCGCAGAACTACACTCTAGCAATTGAAGAGATCAACGAAGCCGAAGAGCAAGACAATCATGATGAGGTGTCGGGCGCAGATGAGCCTCTGGTAATTGCCGAAATGACAACAACGATTGAAACAATTACAGTGTCCGGCGCGGTCATGCGGCTTGATCTGTCCGGCGAGAACGCCCTGTTGTTCCGCAATGCGCAAACACAGGAGCTGAATATGATCTATCGCCGAAGCGATGGAAATATCGGCTGGATCGACCCCAGCATTAAAAAAAATAAAGCGGCTTAACAGCCGCTTTTCTTCTATATACCTTACATACAAAAACCTGCTTTTCTCTTACGCTTGAGAGTGATAGACTGTTATAAATTTTGGTAGTTTGCTCCTATGAAACCTATATATTTCTTTATATTTATATTTTTTGTGCCGGCCTTATGTTCGCTACTGCACGATTTCTATCTATTTTATCTCGCGCAAGGTCAGCAACTTAATCCTGATCTTTTCACAAAACTTTATACAGAAGACCGTCCCGGCAGAGTATTTGAATTTGCGGCTATCGGATTTATCTGGTTGCAATATTCACCTGAAAGCTACAAGGGAATGTCTGATTCTATGACCGCACAGGAATGGTCTGAGGTTCAGGAATATTTAAAACTCTCTTTAACCATTATTTTGGCACAGTTTGGCGCTATATTGACCGCTATTGCCATTGGTGTTAAAGCCGCGATGCATTTCAAACAAACATCAAAAAAAGTCAGCCGCCTGAAAAAAGCGCGCATCAACCGCGGCGAACAGTAACTTTCAACCTTAAAGCATATTTCCTGTTTGAATATTTGGTGGGTTACTCAAGCCGATCAACTCACGATTGATAATTTCTAAATCTTCCGGCCTTGAGAGACGATGATCGCCATCATCAATCAAGACAATCTCGATATCCGCTTTCGGAAAGACAGCCTGGATCTTTGAGGTTGTTTCCCACGGTACATCAGGATCTTGCACACCTTGCACAAACACCATCGGAATATCCAGACTATGCGTACGGTCTAAAATGAAATTGTTTTTTGCATCGTCAAACAACGCTTTGGTTAGAATATAAGGCTCATCGCTGTATTCATTCGGCACGGCAATATAGCCCTGCTTGGCGATTTCAGCGCGCTGCTCATCAGATAGGCTACTTGCCCACATATCCTTTGTGAAGTCGGGCGCTGCGGCTATTCCGATCAATCCCGTAAGTTTCTGCGGGCGCTCCAATGCCAACAATAGGGATATCCAACCACCCATTGACGAGCCAACGAGGATAACGCGCTGCGGATTGATATGATCAAGTATCGAAGCCGCATCCTCTTTCCAGATACCAATTGTGCCATCCTTAAATGAACCGTCTGATTCGCCGTGGCCGGAATAATCAAAGCGGATAAACCCCTGCCCGCGCGCTTTGCACTGTTCTTCGAGATATCCAGCCTTCGTTCCAGCCATATCGGAGTTAAAACCACCCAAAAACATGACTATTGGCGCATTTTCGCCTTTGGTTCCGGAAAGCGGAGGGGTATAGCAATACGCTAGATTCGGCTTATTGCTGCGTTTTAAAAACTCTATGTTCATCAAATATACTCCCAAAAATCATACGGTGTAAAAGCGGGGTTTGCTTGCACTACGGGCTTTGAGAGATTATAGATAAAACTCAGGCTGTTTGAAACCTTTCAATAACCAATGGCCAAGATTTATCATCACTGCCGCTAATGAGATTAGCGGTAAGTGGTCGAATAAAGGATCTATAAAAGATATGATGACCACGATACGTCAACAACCTGTAGTGATGCAGATCATTCCCGCCTTGGGCGCGGGAGGGGCGGAACAAGGCTGTATTGATATTGCAGCCGAACTCGTGCAGGCAGGCGTTAAGGCCATTGTCGTATCAAGTGGCGGGCCACGTGTGGTTGAATTAACCCGTTCCGGCGCTATTCATGTCGAGCTTCCCGTTCACAGCAAAAACCCGATTACCATGGCGCTGAATATTCGCCGCCTGCGCAAGCTCATTACGCGCTATGGCGTGAATATCGTCCATGCCCGCAGCCGCGCTCCGGCTTGGAGTGCGCTCAAGGCCTGCGAAGGCACTGCCGCGCATTTTATGACCACCTGCCATGCGCCGTATAACATTCACGCCAATCGATTCAAAAAATTCTATAACAGCTCTATCGCCAAGGGGGAGCGCGTTATTGCGATTTCGCAATTCGTCAAACGCTATCTCATGGAAAACTATGAGATTAAAGAAGACGTGATTCGGCTTGTGCCGCGCGGCATTGCTCTGGAGCGCTTTCACCCGACTTTGGTCACACCGCATCGTTTGATCAATGTCGCACAAAACTGGCGTATTCCCGATGGGGCGAATATCATTATGCTTCCTGGCCGTTTAACGCGCTGGAAGGGCCATCATGTGTTGATCGAGGCGATGGCCATGCTCGGGCGCGATGATGTATTTTGCGTGATGATCGGGGACGATCAAGGGCGCACCCAATACCGCACTGAACTTGAAGAACTGATCCAGTCGAAAAATCTCGGCGGCAAGGTGCGGATTGTGCCGCATTGTAACGATATGCCCGCCGCTTATATGCTGGCCAGCCTTGTGGTTTGCCCCTCCACAGATCCTGAGGGCTTTGGCCGTGTCCCCGTTGAAGCGCAGGCTATGGGGCGGCCCATCATTGCTTCGGATCACGGTGGTGCACAGGAAACCATTATACGCGGTGATACAGGCTGGCTTGTGAAGCCCGGTGATGCGAAGGAATTGGCCAGCGCCATTCAAGAGGTTTTGGGGCTTACACTCAATCAGAGGTCAATCCTCGCTACCCGCTCCATGACTCATATCGCCAATCATTTCACCCGCGAGCAAATGATGGATAAAACACTTGATGTCTATGCCGAATTGCTGCGCGATGAAATGATTACTCCGCGCACTATGGTCGATCATTCACACCGTGAATTTCACATCCAAAGCCACCATACGCGCAATCATTCGGTTGCGGCTGAATAAGGTAGAAAAAAGAAAAATCAGGTCAAACCAAACTATGAGCGCCCATCAAAACCCAGACCGAAGCCAGCCGCATAATAAAATTCTTGTGATAAAGCTGGGCGCTCTGGGAGATTTTATTCAATCTTTGGGCTGTATGCGCGCCATTCGTCAGCATCACCCTGAGGCAAAAATCACACTTTTAACCACAAAATCTTTTGAGAAAATCGCTAAGGATTGCGGCTATTTCGATGATATCTGGCTGGATGATAAGCCACGTTTTTTTGAGCTTGGGAAATGGCTCGCCCTCAAAAAACGCTTGAACCAAGCGAGATTCGAGAGGGTATATGATCTTCAGAACAATGACCGCACAGGGCTTTACTTTACTTTGCTAAAAACCCCCAAACCCGAATGGAGCGGTATCGTCAAGGGCGCGTCACACCGCAATGCAGACCCGCAGCGCTTTCATCGCCACGCCTTTAAAGGCCATGTGCAAACGCTCATGCTGGCGGGAATTCCCGAACATCTCATCACGATTGACCCGCTGGATTGGGCGCAAGGCAATATCGAAGGGCTAAAGCTACGCAAACCCTATATCGTTTTTGCGGCCGGCTCTGCGCCCAACCGAAAGGAAAAGCGCTGGCCTGCCCATTATTACGGTGCACTCGCGCAAACCTTGAGCGATCAAGGTTATCAAGTTGTTCTGATCGGCACGATGGCCGAGCTTGATGTAAATGCGAAAATCAAAGCACTTTGTCCTGATGCGCTTGATTTAACGGCCAAAACCTGCCTGTTCGATCTGGTCGCACTGGCACGCGGCGCAGCGGCGACAATCGGCAATGACACAGGGCCGATGCATTTGATGGCACCGACCGGAACACCGGCCTTTGTTATTTTCTCCAGCCATAGCAACCCTGAAATTCATGCGCCTTTGGGCAAGGCTGTCCATATATTCAATGGCGGAAACTTGGCGCTCTTAACCGCCGAAGCCGTCTTGAGTGAATTTCAGAAATTCATGGAAAACCACCAAAAAGAGAAGATTAGCAGCGCAAACAGCAATTCAGACGAACAATCCACTCAAAATACAGGCGAAAAAAAAACCCTTTAAGGGCAATATATTTCTTTTAAGCAATCTAATATCTTTTTGGACGCCATATCATGGCTTGAATAAAATATAGTCTGAGCCTCGCGGCGTGTCTTAACCAAACCATCACGGCGCAATCTCGCCAGATGCTGCGAAAGAGCTGACTGGCTAAGGCCGACGATTTCCTCTAATTCGCCAACACTACGCTCACCCTTGCTTAGCGCACACATAATAAGCAACCGCTTTTCATTCGAAAGCGCTTTTAAAAGGCTAGCAGCCTGATATGTATTGTCCTCTACGTTAACAATATCCATATTATATTCTAAACTATTCGGGCACATCAGCACAAACTTAATCTCTTAAAGAAAAATAAACATACCCTTGGTTAATTTATGCAACTTAAGGTTATCACACTTAAAACACATAAAAAAATAAATACAACAAAAAATAACAATTTTAGTAATGAAAGCCATAAAATATTATATATTTCTTCTTTTATTTTAAAAAAACTTACTCAACAATACTTGATTGCCTTTGTGGTTTGGCTATAAAGAATAAAAGGAACGAGTATGTCTGAACTTTCCCGCCGCGGCCTGATGTATGTGATGTCCTCCCCCTCTGGAGCGGGAAAGACTACAATCACGCGTGCGCTGCTCAAGAATAATCCTGATGTTACGATTTCCATTTCCGCGACAACCCGTCAGCGTCGTGCCGGAGAGGTGCATGGGCAGGATTACTATTTCGTTAGTATCGAAGACTTTCGTAATATGGTTGATAACGGCGAAATGCTGGAACATGCGAAGGTTTTCGACAATTATTACGGAACGCCCCGCGCCCCGGTTGAAAAGGCGTTAAGCTCCGGCCTTGATGTACTTTTTGATATTGACTGGCAGGGGACGCAACAGCTTCGCGAAATGGCGCGGGAAGATTTGGTCACGGTGTTTATTCTGCCCCCTTCCAAAGCCGATCTGGAGAAGCGGCTTCGCGCCCGCTCCCGTGATACGCTTGAAAGTGACGCTGATATTCGTGGCCGCATGTCCAAAGCCGCCAATGAAATGTCGCATTATTCCGAATATGATTACGTGATTATCAACAATGATATTGATCTGGCCATTGGCAAAGCGCAATTGATTTTGGATGCGGAGCGTTTGAAACGCCGCCGTATCGCAGGACTTTCACAATTCGTGCGGGGACTAAAAGAAGGCATGTAAGCAAGCGCTGGGTTTTTCTCCTGTAGCAAAGAAAACTCAAGCCCTCCGACTTTTAAACCCGCGCCTCAACAGCCAAAGCCAGCGTCACAAAATCTGCAATCGATAGATTTTCAGCGCGCAGTTCAGGGTTAATGCCGCAAGCCTCAATCTCGGGTAAATAGGCTTTCAAGCTGCTGCGGAGCATTTTGCGGCGCTGGTTAAATGCTTCGGCCACGATTTTCTCCATAACCTTAAAGGATGGTTGCGGCGTGGCCGCAATATTATCGGCGCTGGTTTTAGCGCTAAAGCGCGGGACAAAACGCACAACGCTGGATGTTACTTTCGGCGGCGGCGTAAAGGCCGAGGGCGGCAAATCATAAACACGCTGCGCCGTACAGAGCCATTGCGTCATCACCGCCAACCGCCCATAGGCTTTTGTTGCCGGCAGGGCGCAAATACGCTCGGCGACTTCTTTTTGGAACATCAAAACCATGCCATCAATCGCGCTCGCATCGGCGGCCAGAGCCTCAAGCCAGCCAAGCAGCAACGGCGTTGCAATATTATACGGCAGATTGGCCACGATCACACGCGGCGCAGCGGTCAGCTTTATTACATCAACATCCAACGCATCGCCTTGCACAAGGGTCAAGCGACCATTTGCAACCTGAACCAAATCTTGCAGCGCTTCAATCGCGCGCGGATCGAACTCCACCGCCAGCACCTTCGCGGCAGGGCTTGGCTCATCGCTATTCCCATCATGGGAACGCGCCGCCATTTTCAAAAGCGAGCGCGTCAAACCGCCCGGCCCAGGGCCGATTTCAATAAGGGTTGGCGAAGAAAGCTGGCTCTGCGTTTGCGTGGAGTGCGTTAGAAAAGGCGCGGCGAAGCCTGCGATTTTATCGGTAATATTGCCATCCAGCAGGAAATTTTGCCCCAATGATTTTTCAGCACGCAACGCATATTGATTGATCACCTCCCGCAAGGGCGGCAATTGATCGAGGGCATTTGAAAAATTATACGATTCACTCATGTGAAATCCGTAGGATATATCAAAGATCGAATAGCGAATATCAGAGCCACTAAACCCGCGTTTCGATAAAGGCGCTGGAGCGCAAATCTTGCATATGACGGCGCTGCATCCGCTCCAAACGCTCCGTTCCGATAACATTGAGCATTTCCTCAGATGAAGGAAAATTTTCTTCCGAAATCGTCCGTTTATCACGCATCATCACAATATGATAACCGTTTTGCGTTTGGATAGGGTCGCTAACTTGCCTTTCTTGCATTGATGCAACAACAGCCAAAATTTTCGGATCAAGCTGATCATCTTGCACCCAGCCGATATCGCCACCCTGATCAGCACCGGCAGCTTTGGAGAATTGCTGCGCGATGCGCGAAAATGGAACGGCTTGCGCCTGAATATCACGCGCCATCTGGTAAGACATATCACGGATATTATTGGCTTCACGCGGGTCTTCGACAGGTATCAAAATCATCGCCAGCAAGTATTCTGTTCGCCCGATACGACTACGCAATCTTGAAAATGCATCATCGACATCTGCATCCGTCACGGTAATGCGCGGGCGAATAACCTGCTGAACCGATTTTCCCCAAGCGATTTGCGATTCAATCTGGCGCAGCATCGTCCCGACATTCACGCCGCTGCCTTCGATCATCATACGGAACTCTTCGCCCGACACACCATTTTGTGCGGCGATTTGCGCAAAGCCAGCCTCAATATCTTCTTCCGTGACCTCGATGTCATTTCTGTGGCCTTCTTGCAGCATAAGCTGCTCTTCAATCAAAGCGCCTAATATCTGTGGCGCCAGTCGCTCCCGCATCTCATCCGTATCGGGCATCCCTGATGAACGGATAATCAAAGTCATGCGGTCATTCACATCGCTAAATGTAATCACATCATCATTAACCACCGCGGCGATCATTTCTTGCCCCGCTTTTGCCGTTGTTACTGAACTCAGCAAGACCCCCAAAGCCATAGCGCATAGCATCGCAGCGAGCATAAAGCCGCGGCGCGTTATTCCAAGTCGTAATGACATCATCATCGTGCTGGCTGTTGTAGTGTTGACGGTAAAAGCGGTCATAGTGAACCTATCGTTGTTGTTTTTTAATATATACTCGATATATCTCGAATTTCATCTAAAGCCATTCCTAACAGGATATTCTTTTGCCGTCAAAATTTCACTCTATTCGAAATTAGAACACGGCGAAGCTTAAACCCTTAAGCGGCAGATTGTTGATGCGCAAAACGCCCGCCGGGGCGGTAAAGTGCCAAATATTCCGGCAAAATCGCTGCCATAGCCTGAGGCGTTATCCCCAAATCCGCAAATGTTAGCGCCTGATCACTCACCACACTATCAGCCTTAAGCGAAAGCACCTGATCCTTGGTCAATAACGGTGTCGGCATCAAGGAAAACAGAGCGGCCTGCATATTGGCCACGCCCCAAGGCAACGATACCAGCGGCTTTCTAAAACCGATATGCGCGAACAAAATCTCGTAAACCTCTTTGAAGCTGACAATATCAGGGCCGCCAAGCGCAAATATTTTACCGCCATATTCGCCTGTTTTATCAAACAGACAGGCCAAGGCCGCATCGGCCACATCACCAACATAAACAGGCTGAAAACGCGTATTACCGCCGCCAATCAACGGCAAAAATGGCAATATCCCAGCCAGTTTCGCAAATTTATTGAAGAAATCATCATCCTCGCCGAACACGATACTAGGGCGCAAAATACTAGCCTGAGGGCAATTCGCAAGAACTGCCTTTTCGCCTTCCAGCTTGGTTTTGGCGTATTGTGAAGGGTTATTCTCAATCCCCAAAGCCGAAATATGCACAAAGCGCGACACGCCCTCATCGGCGCAGGCCTTGGCGATATTGGCCGGCAAATCAGTGTGAATACGCGCAAAGCTGTTCTTTTTGCGCTCGAATAAAATACCGATGCAATTCACCACATAATCACAGCCCTTGACCGCGGCTTGAATACTGGCCGGATCATTGTAATCGCAAAAATAAGGAACGACCTGCCCGACATCGCCGCAAGGGCGCAAAAAATAAGCGCTTTCAGGAACACGCGTTGCAATTTTGATACGGATGCCCTTGGCCGCCAATTCACGGACAATCTGACGACCAACAAATCCGGTTCCGCCAAAGATACAGGCTGTTTTATATGTCTTGCTCATGGAAGAAATGTAGTCCAGCGCAGCTATAATCTCAAGCGAAGAATATCAAATCACAGGCTATCAGTAAGAATAATCTTGATTTTACGAAACAACACTGTTTATGGTTGCAAATGCAAACAAAAAATGCGGCTTTTTAAATGCCTAAAGACAAAATACCTTTGGAAGAACGAATTCGCGCGCGCTGGAACGTTGCAAGCCATCGACCAGATGCCATCACAGAGCCTGCTTCCGTAACCCCTCAACTACAAAAACTCCTTGATCGCCATATCGCGCTCTGTATTGAAGATGTTGCCGCAATTTTGCGAGAGAGCACCGCCGAGTTTTACGTGCAATATCAGGTTTTAAAATCAAAAAATGTTGATGATTTCGACGCTCATAGCCGTATTTTTGAACGTAATAATTTCCCCTATGCCGACGCCCTTTATGATCTTCGCTCAACAGAGGCCTTAACAGGCCGTCGCCACAGCCTTAATATAAATAAATATTTTCTGCCGGCACGATTTTCCGCGTTCATGAGTGATTCTTTCCAACGTAGCATTAGAGAATATATGGAGCAGCGTGAATGGCAGAAAGCTCAAGCAATCTCTGACTTTTCTCATTTCAGATTGATTCATCAGCCAAAAGAGGAAAGCGCGGAAGACTATACGGCTTTGAGCACACATCAAATCATTGCCGTTCTACGTAACTATCAAAAGCCAAACTCAAGTGGTTTTTTAAGATCGAATGCTCGTCAAATGGCCGTCCTGCTCGCTCAAGCCCCTGAAGAAAAAGTCAGACTTGTAGAAGATGGGTTGCAACAGAGGGCTGAGAGTTTTGTACGGTCATTGGCCTATATACAAGATCCCCAGCTTTTCATTGCCAAAATCAATCAAAAGGCAAAAACATTGCCGCACACGACCGAACAATATCAAGCCTCTCCAAACGATGCGCAGGTAATTTCATTGTTCGGAAAAGAACCAGATTAGCAACGCGTTAAGCCTTTTGCACAAAGCTATCCATCACGCGTTTCTGGCCGGATTTTTCAAAGGCTATATCAAGCTTATGCCCATCGATATGGACAATTTTTCCATAGCCAAATTTATCATGAAAGACACGATCACCGCGCGCTAGGACTGTACCGTCTTCGGTTTTGACCTTGCGGTCTTGGTGGTCTTGAGAGCTTTGGCGAATCTGGCCGCTATGGCTGCGGGATTGCGCGGCTGCGCCCGATGAATCCCAATGCGCCGAGCGGCCTGCGGTGTATTGCAAAATATCCGAACTGCGCTGAATATGGGCGGGCGGTAACTCATCAACAAAACGCGACGGAATGGCATTGACCCAATTCCCGTACATACGGCGATTGCCGACATAGGACACATACACCTTTTTACGGGCGCGGGTCAGGCCGACATAGGCGAGCCGCCGCTCCTCCTCCAACCCCTTGATGCCGTTCTCATCCATCGTTTTTTGTGAGGGGAACAGCCCGTCTTCCCAGCCCGGCAGGAACACCACATCAAATTCCAGCCCTTTTGCGCCGTGTAGCGTCATAATCGACACAAATTCACCGCTATGCGTGTTCTGATTGTCCATCACCAGCGCAACATGCTCCAGAAATTCAGGGATGCTGGGATATTCGGAAATACCGGAGATGAGTTCTCTTAGGTTTTCAATCCGCCCCGGCGCTTCGGGGGATTTATCAAGCTTCCACATCTCCAAATAGCCCGATTCCTCCAAAATCTGCGCCGCCAACTCGCCCGCTTCCTTGTTATCGAGCAAAGAGCGCCACCGCGCCATATCATCCATGAACTTCATCAGATTGCTTTTGACCGAGGGGCGCAGCTCATCGGTTTGCGTGATATCAAGGATCGAATCATTGAGGCTGATCTGACGCGTACGGGCGTACGCGTACAGCGTATTGACCGTGGCATCACCAATGGCGCGTTTGGGAACATTGATAATCCGCTCCAGCGCCAGATCATCGGCGGGCTGTACCACCACCCGCAAATACGCCAGAGCGTCGCGAATTTCCTGCCGTTCATAAAATCTTTGCCCGCCGATTACCTTATACGGCACACCGATTTGTATGAAACGCTCTTCAAATTCACGGGTCTGAAACCCCGCCCGCACCAAAACGGCCATTTGCCCCAGCGAATAGCCATGCTCTCCTTCGGCCAAGCGCGGCCTTTGCAACTGCTCGACCTCTTCACCAATCCAGCGCGCCTCGGCCTGCCCGTCCCATAAGCCATGGACGAGGACTTTTTCGCCGTCACCCGCTTCTGACCACAACGTTTTGCCCAACCTGTCGCCATTATTGGCAATGACGCCCGCGGCGGCATTCAAAATATGATTGGTCGAGCGATAATTCTGCTCCAGCCTGATAATCCGCGCACCGGTAAAATCTTTCTCAAAGCGGAGGATATTCCCGACCTCAGCCCCGCGCCAGCCATAGATCGACTGATCGTCATCCCCCACGCAGCAAATATTATTCGAGCCCTGCGCCAATAGCCGCAGCCAAAGATATTGCGCGACATTGGTGTCCTGATACTCATCGACAAGGAGATAGCGAAAGCGGCGGTGATAATCCTCCAGAATGTGACGGTTTTCAGGGTTTTTCAGGATTGTAATCATATGCAGCAGCAAATCCCCGAAATCGCAAGCATTCACTGATCTCATGCGCTCCTGATAAAGCCTGTAAAGCACCGCCATTTTCCCATCGGCCAGCTCATTGCCATCCGCCGCCTTGCTCACCATATCGGGGGTTTCGGCGCGGTCTTTCCAGCGGTCAATCTGCCCAATCAATACCTTGGGCGGCCATTTTTTGGCATCAATCCCGTTCAGCTCCATCAATTGTTTGAGCAGCCGTATCTGATCGTCCGGATCAAGAATGGTGAAATTGGAGCTAAGCCCGACCAGATCAGCATGGCGGCGCAGCATCCGTGCGGCAAGGGAATGGAACGTACCAAGCCACCAACCCTCAACGGGCGCACCGCCCATCAAATGGCTTACGCGTTCCTTCATTTCATTGGCGGCCTTATTGGTAAAGGTCACGGCTAAAATCTGCGATGGATAGGCACGGGCGGTATTAAGCAAATGCGCCAGCCTTGTTGTGAGCACCCGCGTCTTGCCCGTTCCCGCTCCGGCCAGAACAAGCACAGGTCCGTCCAGCGTTTCAACCGCCTCGGATTGTGCAGGGTTGAGGCCTTGGAGGTAAGGGGGGGTGCTCGTCACGCCTTGTTCTTTCATCATCGATTGCATAGCTGAAAACTTAAGGCTCTAAGGGCAATTTGACAAGGTTAAGCGGGTATTTTGTGTGGAAAGACGGGGGATGAAAAGAAAATTGAGAGAAACCAGAACACGATTCTCAGAATCACCTTTTGCGCGGTACAGGCGCGGCGGCAACCTGATTGCGGCCATTGTGTTTAGCAGTATAAAGCGCAGCATCAGCACGAGCGATTAAATCTTCGATAGACTCACCACTCACAAATTCAGCCACACCGCCCGAAAGCGTAATACGCCCAAGCTTTTCACCCGTGGCGCGGTTAATTACATCTTTTGCAGCCACAGCCTTGCGCAGGATATCGCCAACCTTAAGCGCAGCTTGCAACGGCGTATCTGGCAAAATCACAACGAATTCTTCACCGCCATAACGTGCCGGAAAATCGCGCCCTTTCAATCCCTCATTGAATGTCAGTGCAACAAGACGCAATACCTGATCCCCGACCTGATGACCAAAATTATCGTTAAATGTCTTGAAGTAATCAATGTCCATAATCAGTAATGAGAAAAGACTGCCACTCTTTTTAGCATCTGCAATAGTGCGCTCGATTTCAGAATCAAAAGCTTTGCGATTGGCCAAACCCGTCAAGCCATCGGTCATCGCTTCCTTACGGACGAGCTCCAAATCACGACGCAATTCTTGCATCACAGAGGAAGATTTTATCAACTGTTCTTCCAAAACTTTATTTTTTTCCATCATGTTTTCGGTGTCACTCATAACATTTTTCAAAACACGCTCCATAGCATCTTTTGACATGTCACCGGCACTTAACTTGTTCTTGGCACTCGCGAGAGACTCGCTATATTGCGCTGTGACAGATTTTACATTCGTTACCGCGCCCGTAACGCCCTTAATGGTTTCATTGATCCGATCGCCTGCTTCGCGCACACGCTCATTTTGTTTGCTTTCACTCAAAAACCTATAATGTAATTCACGACATCGCTCGACCGTAATAGTCTGATTATTTGCCTCCAATATATCAATGGCTCGTGTAATTTCCGTATTCATATCGGAATAATACACATACCAAAGCTGAAAAATTTCAGGTGTAGGAGGGAGCTTAAGCGCATGAATTTTCTCAAACGCCTTGGCGGCATACTCATTGGCTTTTTCTGAAGAATGTGAGTATTGCACGTAAGCTTTATCCAGATTTTTGAAATGAATAGGGAGTATACCCTAAACTATTACTTATATTAAAATTAGGTGTCACTGGTTGAACTGTCAAGCAAAGAACCTATTAAATCAACACGATCCGTAACCTCATAGATATTATTGATCGAACCATGTAAGAACCCTTCTTCACGAAATCGATCAATCGTCGCCAAAAGCGGATCCCAAAAGCCGTTATAATTCACCACGATAATCGGCTTTTTGTGAATATCGAGAATTTTCCACGTCGCAATTTCATAAAACTCAGCCATCGTTCCCATACCGCCCGGCAAAATCACAAACGCATCGGACAATTCATTCATTTTCATTTGCCGCTCATGCATGGTCTGGGTGATGAAATGCTCGCTAACATCTGTATGCATAATCTCGCGGTTGATCAAAAATTCAGGGATAACGCCATAAACCTTAGCGCCAGCCTTAAGCGCACTATCCGCCACCAGCCCCATTAGGCCTGATCGGCTACCGCCATAAACAACATCATATCCGGATTTCGCCAGATGTTCGCCCGTTTCTTCAGCCAAAGCGCCATATTTTTCGATGACCCGCGCCGAGGCGGAACAAAACACACATACAGATTTTATCATATATTCACGTTAATCAGTTTTTTGATTTTGGAAAAGGGTGAAAATGGCTCAAGCCCTTTAAAACTAATAGGATAGTGGTCCAGAGGGATGTGCGGCGGCGGCCATACGAACAAGCGCTCCTTCTTGATTGAGCGACGAAGCTGCCGTATCACTTGCTTGGGCGGCGAGCTGAACTTCGGCCACAGATGGCATTATTTTCCCAAGGCTAGGGCATTCCAATTTTGGAAGTTCGCTTAAGCTTTCTGAGAAAGTCATAGCACCATAGGCTGAACAACCCTCAATAGCTTCGGCCTGTGCAGTACCACCTGCCAATTCGGCTAATCTTCCGGTATCCCCTGCTTCGATGCTAGCCTCAATCTTATCTGCTGTAATCACCTGATCGTCATTTTCAATAGCAATGCCTTCATTTTTCTCAAGTGTATCCAATGCAATTTCAGCCTCTTCCACATGTTGCATCACTGGATCTTGCGCAACATTTCGCGTTAAAAACGCCTCAAGCTGAGCGGCATTTATATTGCTAAAATCAACGCCTGGTGGAGGGGGAGGAATTTGAGGCGCAGACTGATCTAGCTGAGCAGACTGCTCATGGGATGCTTCTTGTATTGCTGACAAAACTTTATCCAGCGCTTCTTTTACTTCATCAGGAAGCATCCTTGAATTTTGTGCCTGCATTGAGTTATGCGCACTCCACAAAGCGCCTGCAACTCCTGTAGGATCAATCATTGTAACCGCAGCTTGTTTATGGGTTGGCCCACCCGATGGTGCAAGCTGCCCCATCAATTGATCGCCTGCCTCGTGCCCTAGTGTTGCTCGCGCAACATCATGAACATAATTTGTAATAGTCGCATTTTTATCAAGATAATCTTGTTTAACCGCGGCAACCTGCCCGCGCATTTGCCCAATATTTGCCGTATCAATTGTTGCCGCCTGAACACTGGCCGTTTCCGCTGCGCTCACCACAGGGACATGAAACGTCGTGTTTGGCATGAAATTGGTAACATCAACATGCTGTGCGGGCTGCGCGTCCATCCCGAAAGACGACCCTGCCGATCCTCTGAACGAGGCGGTCAAATCAAACGCATTTGTATATGAAGGGTCACGCCCAAATAACATTCACACTCTCTTTTTATCTATAACAGTATAACCATTATAATATTAATAAACCCTTAGCATCTTTATGTGCTTTGCGGATTTTTATATCTTTATTATAGGTGAAAAATAGGAAAAATACAAATTTCTACAGCGTGCAGCCGGGAAGATTACGCTCAGTAAGATGCGGGCAGTTTAACTCCTCAAGATCGCTTGTGATTGCGGCCTCCAGAGTGTTGCGTGATAACTCCACGCCCTTAATCGCGCGGTTGTCATTGGCGGCCTGAACACCATCATATTGGGCTTCCTGTCCCATCAGGATTTGAAAATCACGCTGGCATTCAAGCGGCCGCAAAATATCATCCAAACCAGCCGATATATCAGCCTCATTGTCATTCAGCGCGGGGGCTGGCGCAAACGGGGAATTCGCATGACTTGCAATGCTTGGTTTGGCGGCAGCGCTGGCGTGATAGCCAGTCTTGCTCCAATCGGTATGAAATCCGTCATTGGCAGGGGCGCTGCTCGCCGCATAGTCCGCGCGGATTTGATCAGCGATTCGTGCTTTGACGGCCGCAGTTTTGCCCGCACCCTTACGATCGGCAATCGCATAGCTCAGCGCCGTGGCCAGCGCAATCGCCGAATATACGGGCGCGGCGGCGGGAACGGCCATCACTGTCGCCAGCATCATACCGTCCTTGGCCGGATGGAACATGGCGGCGGATTTTCCGCGCTCCAGATCAGCCAAGCCCAATTCGCGCACCAATCTGGCGCGATTATCCAAGGCTTGTCCAACCGACCCGGATATTTGCGCACGGCCTATCTCAACTTTTTGTGTAAAGGCAACCATCGGCGCGGCAAGGGTTTGGTTTTGTGCTTGAACGGGCTGAACATTGGCGGCACGGACAGTCGATAGACCACTAAAATGTGCGGAAATCACATGACCTTCTCTCATCGGTGCGGCGGAAATGCTCAAGTTTTTATGCTTTCTGTTTTTAATCTTCTATTCTTCTAATAATAGTCGTATCAATTTTTCTTTATCACGCGACCGCGAGCCGCCTATAACTTAGCGCTTCTGCGATATGAATTTTTGTAATCTCCTCCGATCGCCCCAAATCAGCAATCGTGCGTGCGACTTTTAATATCCTGAAATAGCCACGCGCCGAAACCTTAGCGTTTTCCATAGCCTTATTCAATAAATTTCGTCCGTCCTCGCTCAAACAAATCACCTGCTCCAATACCGCGCCTTGCGCATGCGCATTCAGCGATATATCAGCGCCCAAAGCCTCATAACGCGCATATTGCAGATCACGCGCCGCGCTCACCCGTTCCGCCACCACCGCCGATGTTTCCGCCGCACTATCCGAAACATTTTGCAGTTCGGCAATGCTCACCGCGGGGACATCGACTTGCATATCAATCCGATCAAGGACAGGGCCAGAGATTTTCGATTGATAATCCCCCGCGCAACGCGGTGCTTTATTGCATTCCAGATCACTATCGCCCAAATGCCCACAACGGCAAGGATTCATCGCCGCTATCAACTGGAACCGCGCCGGAAAATTCACATGGGCATTGGCACGCGCGATCAATGCGTGACCGTTTTCCAGCGGCTGACGCAGTGCCTCCAAGGTCGAGCGGTTGAACTCTGGCAACTCATCAAGAAACAATACACCATGATGCGCCAGCGATATTTCCCCCGGCTTGATCTTTTGCCCGCCGCCAATCAAGGCAGGTTGCGAGGCTGTATGATGCGGGTCACGATATGGACGGCGCGTTAAAATTCCGCCCTCCGGCAATGTTCCGGCCAAGGAGTGTATCATCGAAACATCAAGCGCTTCACGCGGAGAGAGCGGCGGCAAAATCCCCGGTAAACAGCTCGCGAGCATCGATTTTCCCGAACCGGGCGGCCCCAGCATCAGCAAATTATGCCCGCCAGCCGCCGCAATTTCGAGGGCGCGTTTGGCCGTTTCCTGCCCCTTTACCTCAGCAAGATCAGGAAATTTCCGCCCCTTCGCTTCAATGATCGCGGCTCTTGGGCGCTGCAGAACCTGCGTACCCTTCATGTGATTGATCAATTGCAGTAAAGAATGCGGGGCGAGAATATCAACATCACCCGCCCAAGCCGCTTCCCCGCCGCAAGCTTGCGGGCAGATCAGGCGATTATCATTCGTGGCCGCATGCATTGCCGCAGGCAAAACCCCCGTGACCGCGCGGATTGTGGCATCGAGCGATAATTCCCCCAAAACCACGGATTGCGCCAGCTCATCTTTGGGAATAACGCCCATCGCCGCCAATAATGCCAGCGCAATCGGCAAATCGAAATGGCTGCCCTCCTTGGTCAGGTCGGCAGGGGCGAGATTAACCGTCAAGCGCTTTACAGGCAGGGATAGGCCAAGCGCATGAAGCGCCGCCCTGACCCGCTCCCGCGATTCCGCAACCGCCTTATCGGGAAGGCCGACAATCGTAAAAGACGGCAAACCGTTGGAGATTTGCACCTCAACATCAACGGGCTGAACGTCGATGCCCTGAAACGCTACGGTGTTGACGCGCGCAACCATTGATAAATTCCCTGTATAGATCAGCAATATTAGCAATAATCCCAAACCTTATGGCATGAGAACAAAACAAGTACAAGAAAAAATGTGCCGCGTTAACGAATGATTCATTCTTTTTGTCTAAAGAAAGTAGCTAAGGGAGTTTTTTCACAGAGGTTCACATGAATACAAACGAAAAAGATTTTGCACTGCTTCAGGCCAAACTGGTTGTGCCATTGGTTATAGCCTCGAAGCTGGCTGATTTGAATAATGCTGACAGCACAATGGATGATGCGGAGCAATACGCGCTGCATGAAAGCCTTTGTGAAATGACCCCTGATGCTGCATTATTGAGCATGACCTGTAGCCTTCATTATATCGCCACACATTTTGAAGATGAATATCCTGAAATTCTTCTGTTACGCGAAGAATGCGATTATATCATCGACCAATATGCCGAAGGCTTCTTGAATAATTCAAAAAATGCCCTGCCCGCCGATCAAAGACGCGCCTATGAAGCGGATATGCTTGACCGTATTGCCGAGGATTTTGAATCACTTTGTGTGCAAATGGACTCTCATTTAAGCCTGATTGCCGAGGACGACAGCGCACTCTCTCAAATGCACAATATCTTTACAATTCAGGCTGATGCACAAATTATGATTGCCGAAGAATTTCAAGCGGCGATGGAACGGCAAAAGCGCGTTCAAGTTGCGGCCTCAACGCCCAGCTTTCAAGGCGACAATGTTGTTGTTTTTCCAGGCTTTGATTAATTGATTAGCAGAGCCAAAGAACGGCTTGGATTAAATCAGGCCGCTTTTGACAGCATCGGCCCGAGTGCCTTCCCGCCCAAAATGTGCAAATGATAATGCGGCACTTCTTGTCCGCCATTCAGGCCGGTATTGGCAATCGTGCGAAATCCGCTTTCCATCAAGTCATGCTCTTGCACGATATGCGCAACGGCGCGGTAAAAGGCTTGAATTTCCTCAGCGCTGGCCTTTGCGCCAAAATCATCGACGGCCACATAAGCGCCCTTGGGAATCACCAGAATATGCACGGGGGCTTGCGGGGCGATATCATGAAACGCCAAAACATACTCGTCCTCAAAGACCTTATTGCATGGAATCTCCCCGCGCAGGATTTTAGCGAAAATATTGTTCTGGTCGTATGATCTGTTCATGATTTTCCGTCCTTCCCTTTATTGAATTCTAATTCTAATTCCACAGTTCCATAGTCTCTATTTTTCTTTACGGGCGGCCTTTTCCTCCAGCCCTCCAACGCCCAAACGCTCTTCCAATATCCCGAAAATCTCATCCGGCTCGACATCATGATGGGCGAGCAGGACAAGCAAATGAAACACCAGATCGGCGGCCTCTTGCTTGAAGTTTTTATAGCGCTTTACCTTATCGGGGTCTTCTTCCAGCCGCACCGCATCAATCACCAACTCCACCGCCTCTTCACCAAGCTTTTTGGCGATTTGTTTCGTGCCTTTTTTATAAAGCTGCGCGACATAGGATTTTTTCGGATCGGCATGTTTCCGATCCTGCAAGGTTTCGTATAGGGCGTCGATAATGTGGCTTTTACTCATGAAAAATCCTGTTTTTATGACACCAGTCTTACCGCGATTCCGGCCTCTTGCATAGCGGCTTTTGCCTGTTTGATCGAGTATTCGCCAAAATGGAAAATGCTGGCGGCCAGAACGGCGCTGGCATGGCCTTCGGTCACGCCTTGCACCAGATGATCGAGCGTACCGACCCCGCCCGAGGCAATCACCGGCACTTTTACCGCATCGGCAATCGCGCGGGTCAGCGGGATATTAAAGCCCTGCTTTGTGCCGTCCCGATCCATCGAGGTCACAAGCAGCTCCCCCGCGCCGTATTCGGCCATTTTCATCGCCCATTCAACCGCATCAATCCCCGTCGGATTGCGCCCGCCATGGGTGAAAATCTCCCACCCCGCGCCGCCATCGGCGCGCCCCTTGGCATCAATCGCCACGACAATACATTGCGCGCCGCATTTATCGGCGGCCTCTTTGACAAAATCGGGATTGCGAACAGCCGCCGAATTGATCGAAACCTTATCCGCCCCCGCATTGAGCAAATTGCGGATATGGGCAATATCGCTGATCCCGCCGCCGACGGTCAGGGGGATAAACACCTCATCCGCCACGCGGGCGACGGTTTCAACCATCGTGCCGCGCCCTTGATGGGAGGCCGTAATATCAAGAAAACAAAGCTCATCCGCGCCTTGCGCGTTATAGATACGTGCCTGTTCCACCGGATCACCGGCATCGCGAATATCAACGAAATTCACGCCCTTGACGACACGGCCATTATCAACATCCAGACAGGGGATTATTCGCGTTTTGAGCATATAGACTATCTATAGGCTCGCTTATCTCCTTGCAAGATCATTTGCATCATTGGCCAATTTATTGGCATCCTTTGCATTGTCATTTGCACGCAAATAGCGATCCGCCAGACTCATCATGCGCTTATCTGCATCTTCGATCAGCGTATCCATGAAAATCACAGGCTTGGAGGATTTAAGCGCTCTGGAAACCAAAGCCTTTTGTAAGGCACGGGCATAACCCTCCGCCTCACCATTATTGTCCTGCGCCACTGGAAATTCCGCCAAAGCGTCGCGGATGGCCTCAAGATTGCCGCAGAAATAGTCCTGCTCATTGGCCGCTGTAACGCGCATCATATTCAGTTTCATAGATTTTCTGGAGCTTTCACTATCCAGCGAGAGCGGCTTACGCACAGCATCACAGCTTTTCAAGCCCTTAAACGCCTTTGCGCCCAGCACAATATACAGCGCGTTCAGCTGTTCCAACTTTCCTTGCTCATCACGCCTCAAGCCATGCAAAGCGTTTTGATTATCATCAGAGATATCAATTCCGAGCTCCGCAATAATGTCATGGAGCGGGAATTGCGCCGATGCCGCGTTTTTCAGTTCTGCGGCAAAATTCGCGTTTGCAACCTCACGGCGCTGAGTTGCCGAAGCTTCAAAAGCTTGTTTTGGCTTTAATACTGTTTTCAAAGACATTGGATTTAACCCTCAAATTTTTTCTTATTAAGCACAAACACATTTTGTGCAGCTGCGAAGACATATGGCACTTCCCTTTGTTCTGTCAATAAAAACCGACCCGAAACACCATGCGTTTATGGCATGGCTGATATGAGCAAAGCCGCGCGTTTCAGGATTGTTTTGGGAATAAGCGACCAAAGAGACAGAAAAATCTATGGTCGCACACGGTTTTCGATAAAAAACTTGTGCGTAATAATTTATTCAAATTTTCAAAAATTAACTGGATTTTAATCGATATACTGTGTATTCAGGCACTGTATTGACCTATTGAGAATAAATTATGCAACCAAAAACACTGCAATTTCAAAAAGATACCGAAATTAAAGCGATAAATACGGCCTTTCGTGGAGCAACAATCAAGGCTTTGCTCGAAAATGCCGCACAAACCCTAGCTGCCGCCTGTAAAACCAGCGCCGAGAATTTGTCCGAACAACTCGCGCTGCAAATTGAGGTATCACAGCAATGCATCGTTGAGAACGGCGTGGCAATTATTCCGCTACAGCTTCGCAACACCGCATTCGATGCGCAAACCCTGCTGGTGCGGCTGACAAAGCCGTTGAGCCTTGACGGGCAGGATCAAAACAAATTTGATCTGGCCTGTTTTGTGATTTCTCCGCAAAAGGATGGGCCTTTGCATCTGCGCCGCCTATCAAGGCTGGTGCGGATTTTCCAACAAATCGACCTGATCGAAAAAATTCGTGATACCGATGATGCGGAAACAATCCGCGCCCTTATTCACAATCCTGAAGGTTGGATGCTCGCGGCTTAAAAACCAGAGCCATAACTCATAGTTTTTAACCCCAATTATTATGCTTCGGAATCAGTCTTGCCCTTATAATCAATCGCCTTGGGCTGGGGCTGGGCTTTGGCCTCATCGCTGCCTTTGATCTTGATTTTTTTGGCATTCGATTCCGGTAAAATCCGCTTCAAATCAATATGCAGCAAGCCGTGATCGAGGCTTGCGCCCTCAACCTCGATGCCGTCGGCGAGGATAAAGCTGCGGACAAATTGCCGCGCCGCAATCCCGCGGTGCAAATAAAGCCGCTCCTGATCGTCTTCGGGCTGTTTGCCGCGAATGGTGAGCTGGTTGTTTTCGGTTTCAACATCAAGCGCATCCATCGTAAACCCCGCAACGGCGAGCGTAATACGCAGCCCTTCCTCGCCGATTTGCTCGATATTATAGGGCGGATAGCCCTCATTGCCGGATTTGCGCAGACGGTCAAAGGTCTTTTCGAAATGGTCAAAGCCTAGAAAAAGCGGGCTATCGAATAAGGTCAAGCGGGTTGTCATGGCTGCTGTTTTTCCGTTATGCCTTCTTTGTTGTGTTTACGCTTTACGCTTAACGCCTTAACCGTTGATTTGTTATCAGACGGCATTGCGAAACAGGCGGTCGCAATAGCCGCAGCGCACGCTGTTTTGCTTGTCAAAGCTGTACCAAACTGCCGGATGCCCCAACGCGCCGCCGCCGCCATCACACATCACGCCATCGGCATCGGCGGCAAGATCGATAATCTCGGGGGCTTCTTGAGGTTTGGCCATGGTTGCTGTCCTTTGCGTATCTTCAGGAATTTTTAAACTTACCACTCTAAATTATTCAGAGTATACTGAAATGACAAGTGTTTATCACACACCCATCAAAGCAAATGACCGCAAATTTATTCCCGCCATGGCCTCTGACCTGAAAATTCAATTTACCGATAACGCCGCAATCGAGGCGCGGCGCGAGCATTATCTCGAAGTTGTCGTGGATGTGTCGGCGATTTTGCAAAGCTGGCGGCAATCGCTGTTCAGCCACGAATGGTTGACCCCTGACGGGCAAATCAAGGATTGGAAGGCGCTCCCCGCTACCGAACAGCCAAAGCGTGAAAAGGTTGAGCTGGATATCGCCAATGGCCGCGCTGTGGCCAAACCTATTTTAGGGATCGGCCTGTTGGACAATGTAGAGATCGGATCGGGCAAGGCCGAATTCCTGACCCTCGCCGCCAAGGGGCTGGCGCAAATCCCCGTTCATATCCCGAAATCCAATGAAAAGGATTTTAAAGGTTTTGTGTGTAAAATGGATTGAGATTGAGATTGAGATGAAGATGCGAGCGACCATATTTTTGACCAAAAAGCCGGATGCCAGCCCTGACCAAAATCAAAGGCGCGGAGAGCGTGGAAACGTCCTCATTTACATCCTTCTGGCCATCGCACTTTTGGCGGGCTTGTCCTTCGCTGTTGCCAATAGCAGCCGCAATAGCGGCGGTCAAATCTCGCAAGAGCGCATGAATATGGCGGTCAATGAGATATTGGAAATCAGCAACAATATCGCCGCCGCCGTGACCCAGCTGACCTTGCGCGGCTGCAGCCACAACCAGATCAGCTTTCAAAATCCTGTGGTTGCGGGCTATGCCAACCCCACCGCACCGGTTGATAATTCGTGTGATGTCTATCATATCAATGGCGGCGGGCTGACCTATCAAGCGCCGCAAACTATATGGTTTGATCCTGCTATTTCAACAGCTACCGCCAATTATGGCGAGATTATTTTCACCGCCAATACCTGTATCAATCAGGTCGGGACGGGTACAACGGCCTGTGATACGGCGGGCGCTTCGGCGGCTGATTTGATTATGGCGATCCCTTATCTGCACAACGATATCTGCATTGAGCTTAACCGCCGCTTGAGCGTCGGGGCAGCGGGCGCAGCGCCACCGCAAGATGACGGCGCCGCATGGGACAGCACCAATCTGCGCTTCACAGGGGCGTATAATGGCGGGGCAATCCTGCGCGATACGGACGGTGTTCTGGACGGCAAGCGCTCCGGCTGCTTTGAGGCCGACACCACCCCCGTTACAGGGTTCCATTATTTCCGTGTGTTAATCGCGCGATAGATTGTTCCATAATTTGATTTCAGTTTGGGCGTTTCGCCCCACTCGCCCCACTCTCAAGCTTTAAGTGGGGCGAAAGATTTATGAGGTGTTTCAGAAGGTTACGGGCACTTCGCCCCACTCGCCCCACTCGCCCCACTTGTTTTTGGCTGATTTGTATTTATTTTACATAATATAATACTGGTGAGCATGGGAGAGAGAAAGGGTGAGGGTAGTGGTGAGGGTGAGGGTGGTGGTAAAGTTGAGAGTGAGTGCGGGAGTGATCGCTTGGCAAGGGCTGTGACTGTGATTGATGCTCTGAAAGATGGACAATTTTTGCATTTATTGCTCCTTTGTTTTGTTATTGAATCACCAAGACACCAAGGGGTTTGTATGCTCATAACGTCATCCCGAGCGAAACTGAGGGATCTGAAGAATCTGAAGTTAGATTCCTCCGCTCATGGCTGCGCCACTCGGTCGGAATGACATTGAACCAGATACCCGCACAAGGCGGGTATGACAGCTTGATTTAGGCGCAATTTGCCCCTGAACCAAAACCAATATATGATTAAATTCCTAAATTGTCAAGCGAATTTACTGCCGAGAGATAATCGCGCAAAAATTGCTTTTTGGTGTCTTTATCGTCATTTGACAAATGAATAAACACCGCCCGCGCATCAGAATTTTGTGTACGCGTACGCTCCAAAATCCTGTAATAAAGATACTCGCATAAATACGCCCCCAGCCTGATCGCTCAGCACCGTTGAATATGCCACCAAACGATTATCGTCCCTAAGTTTCAGCAATTTCTCATCACCAAAAAGCACCGCCATATCAGCCCTTGATCGATCTGAAAATTGAGGCGTACACCCCGCATCATCAGACTTAAAATCACAGCGCCGCGCCGTGGTTTCAAAACGAATGGGCGGGGCGGTTTGGGACATGATCCCCAGCGAGATAATGTTGAAATAAGCGCGGGTATCCAGCCGATTGAAAACGCATCGACCGCCTCATAACGCACATCCAGCACCGCCACGGATACACCATTGCCGATCTGGGACAATTCGCCTTCCATCTCCTCAACGATTTGTTGGGTGAGATTAGCGGCAATATTGCCCCATGGCTTAAAAGCGGTGATCAAAGTCGGCTTAACGACGCTCATGCTCATGCTTGCCTCTTTCATTCGGGTCTTGGTTTCGGTTAAACCTTACGCCATTGCGTGCCGCCCGGCGTATCGGTGATTTCAATGCCCATCGCCGCAAGTTCGGCGCGAATATCATCCGCCCGCGCAAAATTCTTATCCTTTTTGGCCTGTACGCGTTCGGCAATCAACTGTTCGATCTTGACCTGATCGCCCGCATCAAAATGAGCCGCAGCATCCAGCCCCAAATAGCGCTCAGGGTCTTGTCCGAACAGCCCGATCAACGCCCCCGCCGCCAGCAAAGATTTTTTCAAAGCGGGTGTACGTTCCTTATGCGTACGCTTGGCAAGCGCATTCAAGGCCACGAAAAATTTCGGCGTGTTGAGGTCATCGAGCAGCGGCTCTAACAGCTCTACACTATAAGGGCTTGAGGCCTCGGAACTAGCCGTGGCAGTGATATCAATATCCTCCAGATCCTTGAGCACGCGGTAATACCACTCCATAACCCGCTTGCTTTCCTCCAGCTTGGTGGGGGACAGGTCAAGCGGCTGGCGGTAATGCGCCGAGAGCAAGGCAAAGCGCAGCGCCTCGCCCGAATAGCGCTCCAGCAGGTCATGCACCAGCATGACATTGCCGAGTGATTTCGACATTTTCTCGCCCTCAACGGTCACAAAACCGTTATGCACCCAGACTTTGGCAAAGGCCGAAAGATCGTGAACATGGCCATGGGCGCAGCAGCTTTGGGCAATTTCGTTTTCGTGATGCGGGAATTTCAGATCAGCGCCGCCGCCGTGAATATCAAAGGGCAAGCCCAGATGCGCCTCGGCCATCGCTGAACATTCGATATGCCAACCCGGACGGCCACGACCCCATGGTGAATCCCAGCCCGGCTCTTCTGCGCTGCTTGGCTTCCACAGCACAAAATCGGCGGGGTCTTTTTTATAGGTTGCGACCTCAACGCGCGCCCCCGCAATCTGTTCATCACGGCTGCGCCCCGATAAGCCGCCATAAGCGGGAAAGGACGGGACATGAAACAAAACATGCCCGTCAGCGGCATAAGCATGATCGCGGGCGATTAGCCGTTCGATCAGGGCGATCATCTGCGCAATATGCGTGGTTGCCCGCGGCTGTACGTCCGGAGGCGTACACCCCAGCGCCGCCATATCCTCATTGTAAATACGCGCATATTTTTCGGTGATTGTGTCAATCGCCTCGCCGCTCTCTTGCGCCGCTTGCATGATCTTGTCATCGACATCGGTGATGTTCGATACATAGGTGACCTTGGGGTATTGCGCCTTAAGCACCCGCGCCAGAACATCAAAAACCACCGCCATCCGCGCATTGCCGATATGGGCATAGCTGTAGACCGTTGGCCCGCAGGCATACAGCTTGACATGGGCGGGGTCGAGCGGGGCAAAACGCTCCTTGGTGCGGTTGAGCGAGTTGTAGAGGGTCAGGCCGCGGGCTGAATTTTGTCCTGAACTTTGCCCTAAATCTTGAGAGCCAGACTTGCCGGAGGTGTGAGCAGGCATATTTCTATCCTTGATATTGCACTTTTTACTGGAAAATAAGCGAAAATCCCTTTAATACCAACACTTAAATTGCGGCGCGGCGGTGTTTATGAGCCGATCATAGCACAGACTTGCTGCAAAAATAGACACAAAACCTGAAAGAGAGAAGCGCATGAGCACCAGCGCAGCCACTGATAAAACGACCCTCCTGAGCGCTGCCGCCAGCGTACAGCGCCCATCACGCGCCGAAGCCGAAGAAGCCGTGAGAACGCTATTGCGTTGGGCGGGCGAAGACCCGAACCGTGAAGGCGTGATCGAAACCCCCGCCCGCGTCGCCAAGGCCTATGAGGAATTCTTCTCAGGCTATGCGCTTGATGCCCGCAAGGAGCTTTCCAAAACATTCGAAGATATTCAGGGCTTTGACGATATTGTTCTGGTCAAGGATATTGATTTCGTTTCGCATTGCGAACACCACATGGTGCCGATCATCGGCAAGGCGCATGTCGCCTATTGGCCGAATGAAAAGGTTGTCGGGATTTCGAAACTGGCGCGGATTGTCGATATTTTCGCCAAACGCCTCGTCTCACAGGAAAAAATGACCAAACAGATCGTCGATGTGATTGATGAAGCCCTTTCCCCGAAAGGCGCGGCGGTGATGATCGATGCCAATCACCAATGCATGTCCATTCGCGGGGTCAATAAGGCCGGATCATCGACGACCACGATGATGTTCTCCGGCATTCTCAAAACCGACGCGGCGCAGCAACGCCGCTTCCTGGATATGATTAAGGGCTAGGACTAGGGGCGCTCCCTCACAATATCAATGTGAATTGCGGCGGGTCATCTCCTGAATATGCGGAGATGATTTGACGATATTCAAAAGCCGTTCTTTTGAAAACGGTTTCTTGAGGAAATTATACGCGCCGCCCTCGGCGGATTTCACGATATTATCCTTGACCGTATCGACGCTGAGCATCACAGCAAACACTTTCGGATCAGCGATCTTGAGCGCTTGCAATACCGCATGGCCGTCAATTCCCGGCAAATGAATATCAATAAAAATAATATCGGGGGCGTTTTCCACATAATCGAGAATCGCGCTCTCCCCGTTGCGCGAAAGCACCATATCAAACTCACGGTTGAGGATATTGGCGGTATATGAGGCCGTGAAGCGATCATCCTCCACCACCTGCACCAGCGGATGCTCGCGCCGCTCACGCCGCAACGGTATCGAAGCGATTTTATGCCGATCGGAAACCTCACGATACGCAAACATTCTTTTTGCGCTGAGCAGCTTTTCATCAGCATATTTTTGCAGATTGTAAAGCTCACCTTCCAATAGCGCATACTCGCAGAACGCTGCACCAACGCGCTCTTGCATGGTTTTATAAAGTTGCTGGAACGCTGATTTGGCTTCGGGCGATTGTATCGACATCAGCACCACAATATCATGATCATCAAACAAATAGGCCGTGGCCTTGACCAGCGAAGCGCCGCTTTCTTGTAAATGCGCGAAATCAGCCTCGACCTGCTGACGCAACGTGCCGATATATTTCTTCACCGCCGCAGGATTACGCAGCACTTCCTCATGTTTAAGGCGTTTGGACATCGAACAACGCAAAAACGCCCAGCCTTGCGGCGCGGCTTTTAACCTGTTGAGTAAAACCAAAAAATGATATTCCGCGCTATGGATAATAGCTTCCACGCTCTGCTCCCTCCAGTCACACAGATCAATGACGACAACTGAATAATCGCTGATATATATCTGCGCTACTCTTGAAATATTACGGGAAAATATTTAACAGAATTATAATTTTTTCAATAAAATCATGGAATTAAGGGAGTTTTAAGCTCCACGCAATTTCAGCTGCGCCCAAGCCGAGTGGCAACGGGATAATCGCCCCGTCCGGCGTTTCAAGCGGCGTTGTCACCATCGGCGACTTTTCGAGAGTAAAGCGCTGCTGCGGTATTTCCAAGCCCCAGAAATTCGCGCCATTGCGACACAGGAAATTCTCGAATATCTGAATATGCGCGGCATCGGTGAAATCCGCGCCCGACTCCTCGAAACCCTGCGCATAAAGCTGCGGCGCGATACCGCCCGTGAAGCACCCCGCCGCACAGCCGCATTCCGTAGCCTTTTGCGTATGCGCCGCACTATCCGTTCCCGCATAAAATTTGGTGTTTTGAGGGCTGAGAATAGCGGCGCGAATGGCGGCGCGGTCCTGCGCATATTTCACCAGCGGCAAGCAGAACAGGTGATATTTCAACCCCTGTACCAGATGCCCGACCGTGTAGAGAATATGTTGCGGGGTGACGCTGGCGGCGACAGTATCGCCCGCAGCGGCCACAAATTCGACCGCCTTTTGCGTTGTGATATGTTCGCACGCCAAGCGAATATCGGGGAAACGCTCCAGAAGCCGCGGCAAGCGCTCGGTGTAGAAAATCTCCTCGGCATTGGTTTCGCGGTCAAAATAACGTTCAGCCGCCAAATGATGCTCCTCGCCATGCACGCAAAGCGTTACGCCGCAATCGCGCAGCGCCTCGAAGACCCCGTTTTCAAGATAATTCATGAAAGGATAGCCGAAATCCGCGCCCGTTGTGCCATGCGGCGGGTAGTATTTACAGGCCTTGAGCAGCCCCGACTTTGCGCCGTTTTCGATCATGGCGGGGGTTGTGTCCTTGGTCAGATAAAGCGGGGTAATGAGCGTTTTATCCGGGTTTTGCAGCGCATCGCCGCCCGCATCCAAGATCATGGCGCGGTATTCTTCAATGCTCCAATAGGGCAACGGATCATCACGAAAAACCTTGGCCACAGGGGGTTTTGTGTTCGGCATCGCCAAAAACCCCGCACAGCCCATCGCCAGTTGCGAGGTGACAATCGGGTGCATCAGGCCGTCTTGCCGCAGATGCGTGTGCAGATCATACCAATAGGGCAGGGAAAATTTCATGCTCGGTGCGTCCTTTATTGTGTCTTAATATGTGTCTTTATCTTTGTATTTGGCGCGATATGTACGCGCAAAATACCGAGCTTCATACTGGGCTTGAGTTTAAAATCTCTATTCAAGCCAAGACCGATAGACTAGCATGCCGATATGAACTGGCAAGCCCTTCTCGACCCCGATATACGCAAATTTATCACCGCCAAGGCCGATAGTGGCGAAGATATTAGCGCGCTGGCGCTGAAAAAGCCGCCAAGCCCCGATTGGCCGTATGCGCTTGTGCTCGACCAGATCAAGGCGCGGCGTAAGGCGGCGCTGAAAATGCCCGAATGGGGCGCGTTTTCCGACATTATATATCCCGCCGCGACAGTGATCGAACAAGCCAGTTCGCAGCCCTGCGCGCTTTATAAGGCGCATTTGCTGCAAGATATGGAAGGGTTGATAGGGCAAGGGCAAGAGCAGCGGCGCTTTGCCGATCTGACCGCCGGAAGCGGGATGGATACAATCACCCTGGCGCGGATATTTTCGGCAGGTGGGGTTGCGATTGAGCGCGAACCGCAGAGTGCGGCAATTTTAGCGCATAACCTCAAGGCGATGGGGATTGATGGGGTTGAGGTGCTCAATCAAAGCGCCGAAGACTGGCTGGAAGAGGTTTTGCGCAGTGCCGCGACGAATAGCGCCTCAAACAGTGCCTCAAATAGCGAGAGCACTCACGAAGCCCCCCCTTTTGATCTGGTTTTTTGTGATCCGCAGCGGCGGGAAGGACAAAAGCGCGGCCTGTTCAGGCTTGAGGATTGCACCCCCGATATCACCGCTCTGCTGCCCCGGCTTCGGAAAATTGCGCGGTTTTTATTGCTTAAAACTTCGCCGATCCTTGATATTCATCAGATGATTGAAACGCTGGAGGGGGTCTGCGCGGTGCATGTTCTGGAGTATCAGGGCGAATGTAAGGAGCTTTTGGCGCTGGTTGATTTGCATTCCCACAACGCGCAGAACAACACCGCCACAGCCCCGCAAAGCGTCAATATTCATGCGGTGCGGTTGGATGAGGCGGGGCGCGCCGTTCAAGCCATGCGCTTCACCCATCAAAGCGAGGTGGCGCAGAGTATTGAATTTTCGGAGCCGCTGCGTTTCATTTTCGAGCCATCCCCCGCCTTTCAAAAAGCGGGCGGCATAAAGACACTGGCCGCTGATTACGGGCTGTATAAGCTGCACCCCAATACGCATTTATATACGAGTGAACGGGTTGATGAGAGGGCGGCGCGGGAGTTTCCGGGGCGAATCTTTGAAATTGAGGCCTTAAGCGCGGTCAATCAAAAGGCCCTGAAAGCGCATCTGCCCGATTTGCGCGCCAGCTTGACCGTTCGTAACTTTCCGATGAAAACCGAGGATTTGCGGAAAAAGCTGAGTTTGAAGGATGGCGGTTATATAACGGTTTTTGCATGTGAAGCCGTGACGCTCGGAAAAACCCTGATAATTTGCCAAAAATTTGCGAAAAATTAGATAGAAACTTTTTTATAGCATTTAGAAATTGAGAATATCTATTTTATTTCAATACTTTAACAGAATATGCCCTTTTATACGATTTCACTAATATAAATCAAATTTTAAGTATTCTTGATATATTCTGAATATAGAGGACTCGCAAATAACTCTTTTCGAGTGTCGGGTAAAACTATATTATAGTGTTTAATTCTGTATGCTGACATCTGAAACTATAAAGAAACCATCTTATCATTCAGCGGAGATCAGCCCGCGAAACAGCAATAATAGTGAGATCATGGCAAAATCTGTGGCGAGTTCCCTACCCTCAACGCTTTTCAATAGCTCTCCCGCGAAAATCTGGAAGAGCAAAATCAGCTGGCGCATTGCGCTCGCAGTATTTTTGACGATTCTTGCCGTTCAGGCGATTATTCTGAATTTCACACTGCGTGATTTCGAAAATGCGCGTTTGATGGAATTGCGTGAAGCGGGACGCACCTCGATTGTACCGTTGCTAGATGCACGTATTACCGACTTATTGGCCACCCCGATTGATGAAGAAGATTTAAACAAGCTCATCACCCTGACCAAGGTTAACGGTATTGCGATTTATTCCAACCAGTTCGATTTGATTAAACTCTATGGCGAGCCGCTGACGCTCTTGATGATCAATCAGGACAGTCTTTCAAATACACATCGCTCCGCTGACGGGAGTTCCTTTGAGGTTGTCTACCGCTCGAATGACCTTGGCAGACCGTTTATCATTGTGGCCAAACTTGACTCTTCACATATACACGTGCAAGTGCAAGATTACGTCAAGCAAACAATCATAGTCATGCTTTTGATGTCGGCCTTTGTCACAACGGTTTTGATGATCGCTCTCGGTCATTGGCTGCTCGAACCGATTTTATTCATGCGCAGTAACCTGATCGCGGCATCGAAAAACCCTGAAAACCCGCAAATACAAGACTCCCCCTATGATACAAGTGACGAGATCGGCGGCGCTATTGAAATTGCGCAAAAGCTCATACGACAAAACGCCGAAAACATAACGCGCATCAAGGGCGCAGCACAGGACAAGATTCATAAGCTCGCTTATTACGATACGCTGACAGGGCTTCCCAACCGCACATTTTTTATCCAGACATTGGCCGATAAAATTAAAACCGCCAACGGCGAAGAAAGTACAGAACGTTTCGCAGTTATCACGATTGACCTCGACCACTTCAAGGATGTGAATGATTCAATGGGGCATAATGTCGGGGATGCGATCTTGCGCGCCGTCGGAAAGCGTTTACGTACCGCCATGCCCGAAGCCGCAACCGTATCCAGAACCGGAGAGGACGAGTTTGCGGTTACGCTTGTTTTATCCGAAGAAACCGGCACTTCTAAAGATTTGGCTGAAAAAATTGCTCAGGTCATTCGCTCTGAACCATTCCGCGTTTTCAATGAGCAGTTCCAGATTAGAGCCTCCATCGGCGTATCAACATTCCCCGATGATGCACGCGACCCCGATCAAGTCCTGAAAAACGCCGATATTGCCCTAAACCGCGCAAAAGAAGATGGGCGGGATACGATCAAGGAATATTCCGAAGATTTCGACCGCGCCGTTCAACAACGTTTCCAGATGCTCCGCGATTTGCGCGATGCGATGGAAAAGGAACAGCTTGACCTGTTCTATCAGCCGCAGCTTGACCTAAGAACAGGCGAAATTATCGGCGCAGAAGCCCTGATCCGTTGGTGGAAGCCAGATAACAGCAAAGAGGGTGGATCGTATATTTCACCGGGTGAATTTATCCCTGTTGCCGAACAATCCGGCCTGATCGTGCCAATCGGCGAATGGGTGATGCGCAAAGCCTGTCACGATGCCAAACGATTGGAAATAGAGTATGGGAAACCGATCAGAATTGCCGTGAACGTATCGGCCGCACAATTCAGCCAAAGCGATCTGGTAACCTATACGCAAAAAGTTTTGGCCGAAACAGGTCTTGATCCGCATATGCTGGAACTCGAAGTCACCGAAAGCGTATTTATGGATGATATTCAACACACGATCCAAACGCTGCAAAATCTTCATGCTCTTGGCGTAGAGCTGGCAATTGACGATTTCGGTACAGGGTATTCTTCACTTTCCTATCTAAGGCAATTCCCGATCGACCGTTTAAAAATTGACCAGTCATTCATCCGCAATGCTCTCAATAATACCGACGATGCGGCGATTGCCCGAACGATTATCGCTCTCGGTCACTCACTCAACCTGAAAATTATCGCTGAAGGCGTTGAAACACGTGACCACGAAGCTTTCCTTGTTGAGCATAATTGTGATGAAGTTCAAGGCTTCCGTTATTCCAAACCCGTTCCATACGAAAAGTTTGTTAATTTTGTGCTGAACTATAAAGGTGATCTGCGCAGCTTTGACAGTTAAAGCTGCGTTCACAGCCTTTTAATTTTTCCCGTTGCGCTTTTCAGCCCTGCACAGTATCACTTTTGTATGACCAATACACACGCACAACCCGAAACTCAATCTCAATTTGGCACTCCGGCGCATCATTCCCCGCAAAGGCTGAAAGCCGCGCGCAGTGACGCGCTCAAAGGCCATAGCAAAATCCCCGGTGATAAATCAATGTCGCACCGCGCCTTGATGTTCGGCGCGCTCGCTATCGGCGAAACGATTATCAGCGGCCTTCTGGAAGGCGAAGATGTGATCCACACCGCTCAAGCCATGCAGGCGCTCGGCGCACAGATTGAAAAGGGCAAGGACGGATTATGGCGGGTTCACGGCGTTGGAATCGGCGGGTTGCGGGAGCCGCAAGGCGTGCTGGAGATGGGCAATAGCGGCACATCGACGCGGTTGCTGATCGGTTTGATTGCCGCGCATGATATAACAGCGACGTTTTCGGGCGATGCTTCGCTGTCCAAGCGGCCCATGCAGCGCGTTATCACCCCGCTGGAGATGATGGGCGCAAGCTTTCAATCCCGCGACGGCGGACGCTTACCGCTGACGGTCAAGGGGGCGCATAGCGCGCTCAATATCGAATACCGCTTGCCCGTCGCCTCGGCGCAGGTCAAATCCGCGATCTTGCTGGCGGGGCTGAATGCCGCTGGACGCACCACCGTTATCGAAGAAAAACCGACCCGCGACCACACCGAAAATATGCTCAAGCATTTCGGGGTTGAGGTTACAACCGAAACGCTGGAGGACGGCGCATTGGCGGTCAGCGTGATCGGACATCAAACCATGCAGCCTTGCGCGATTGATGTGCCGGGCGACCCAAGCTCCGCCGCGTTTCCGGCTGTGGCGGCGGCCATTCAGGAAGGCTCGGATATCTATCTCGCCCATATCGGCCTGAACCCACGCCGCATAGGCATTTTTGATTGTCTGCGCGAGATGGGCGCGGATATTCAATACAAAAACCAACGCATCGAGGGCGGCGAGCCCGTTGCCGATATTCACATTCGCAGCACAGGCCAGCTCAAGGGCATTACCGTCCCCGAAAGCCGCGTGCCGTCGATGATTGACGAGTTCCCCGTATTCGCCATGGCCGCAAGCTGCGCCGATGGCGTGACCAAAATGACAGGGCTGGAGGAGCTGCGCGTCAAGGAAAGCGACCGCCTTGCGATGATCGCCAAGGGGCTGGAGGCTTGCGGGGTCAAGCTGGAAATGGGCGCGGACTCGCTCACAATCCACGGCAACGGCAAACCGCCAAAGGGCGGCGCAACAATAGAAACCGCGCTCGATCACCGTATCGCCATGGCGTTTTTGGTGCTCGGCGGGGTGAGTGACGAGCCGATTGCAATTGATGATGCCGCCCCGATCCGCACCAGCTTCCCAAATTTCACAGCGCTGATGAATGATCTGGGATGCGCTATTGCCGACTGAGAGCGCAGTCTTAAATAGTTTACAAACAATAAACGGCATAAATTTAGAGTGTAAAAATGGAAATGCCCATATGATTATCGCGATTGACGGCCCAGCAGCGTCGGGAAAAGGAACACTAGCCAGACGACTGGCCGAGCATTTCGGCATGGAATATATGGATACGGGGCGGCTGTATCGTGCCACCGCCTTTGAATTGCTGAATGAAGGGTTGAGCGTGCGCGACCAGCGCGATGCCGTACGTGCCGCCTCCCGCCTTGCCGAAAAAATTCGCCGTCAGGGCGCAAGCGCGGTTCTGGACAACCCGACCTTGCGCGAAGACCGTATCGGCACGGAAGCCTCGAAAGTTGCCGCCATTCCCGAAGCCCGCGCCGCCCTGCTCGGCATTCAGCGAGATTTCGCCACATCCCCCGCCGCACGCCGCAAAGGCGCGGTTCTGGACGGGCGCGATGTTGGCACGGTGATCTGCCCCGATGCCGATGTTAAACTGTTTGTCACCGCCGCTTTGAAAATCCGCGCTGAAAGACGCCTAAAAGAGTTGCAATCCAGAGGTATATCCGTTACTTATAGCACCGTTCTGGATGATATGCGTGATCGTGACAAGCGCGATGACCATACTTTAAAGGCGCATGAGGCGGCCGGATACGTCACCAATATTTTGGACACGACGGATATGACCCCTCAACAAGCCTTTGAAAATGCTTTGAAAATCATTAAAGCAGCACAGTCATCATAAGGCTTTTTCGCGACCATTAGCGAGACCTATCCTCCCGAATACATATCACCGCCCAGCGGCTCTTTTGCGCTTTTCCCGCTCTTATGCAGGACGCCGCAAAAAATCCAAAAGCCGCCGCCTGATATGATTTTATTTTAGAAAGGAATTAAGACTATGGCACATACAGCTGCTAATCTTAAAGATAGAGAAGACTCCAATGAATTCGCCGCACTTCTTGGAGAAGTCCTGAAAGGTCAGGACTCATTTGTCGGCAATGTCGTCAACGGGACAGTTATCGCCGTTGAGAATGATTTTGTAATTGTTGATGTCGGCCTCAAATCCGAAGGCCGCATCCCGTTGCAGGAATTTTCCAAACCAGGCGAAGATCCGGAGATCAAATCCGGTGATGTCGTTGAGGTTTTTGTAGAGCGCATGGAAAACCGTGATGGTGAGTGCGTTCTATCTCGTGAAAAGGCACGCCGCGAGGAAGCCTGGATCGAGCTGGAAGAATCCCACAAGAAAGAAGAGCGCGTCACTGGCGTTATCTTTGGCCGTGTCAAAGGCGGTTTCACTGTTGATCTTGGCGGCGCGGTTGCGTTCTTGCCCGGCTCACAGGTTGATATTCGTCCGGTACGTGACGTTACACCGCTGATGGGTACTCCGCAGCCGTTCCACATCCTGAAAATGGATCGTGCGCGCGGCAATATCGTGGTTTCCCGCCGTGCGGTTCTTGAGGAATCCCGCGAGGAAGCCCGCAGCGATATTCTCGACAATATCGTCGAAGGTCAGATCCTGTCCGGCGTTGTCAAGAACATCACAGATTACGGCGCATTCGTGGATCTTGGCGGTGTGGACGGATTGCTCCACGTTACCGATATCTCATGGAAACGCGTCAATCACCCATCTGAAATGCTGCAAGTTGGCCAAACCATCGAAGTACAGGTTATCCGCTTTAACGAGGACAACCAGCGTATTTCTCTGGGCATGAAACAGCTTGAAAGCGATCCTTGGGACGCTGTGGCCGAGAAGTTCAAAATCGGCGACCGCTTCACTGGCCGCGTTACGAATATTGCTGATTACGGCGCATTCGTTGAGCTGGAAGATGGCGTAGAAGGTCTGGTTCACGTTTCTGAAATGTCATGGACAAAGAAAAACGTACCGCCAAGCAAAATCGTTTCAACCTCTCAGGAAGTTGAAGTGATGGTGCTGGACATCGACAAGGACAAGCGCCGCATTTCACTCGGCCTCAAGCAGTGTCAGGAAAACCCATGGGCAGCCTATGCCGCTGCGCATAAGGTCGGTGACGAGGTTGAGGGCGAAGTTCGCAATGTCACCGAGTTCGGCTTGTTCGTTGGTGTGAATGACGATCTTGACGGCATGGTTCACCTGTCCGATGTGTCATGGGAAGAGCAAAGCGAAGACACGCTCAAAGCCTTCAAAAAGGGCGATAAGGTCAAGGCGAAAATCCTTGAACTTGACCCTGAGAAGGAGCGTATCGCTTTGGGCATCAAGCAATTGAGCGCTGATCCGTTCAAGGGCGCAATGTCAGGCATTGCCAAGGGCGCTGTGATTACCTGTACCGTTACCGAAATCAAGGCCGGTTCGGTTGAGGTGAGCGTCAATGACAATCTCACAGGCACGATCAAGAAAGCCGATCTGTCCCGTGAGCGTTCCGAGCAACGCCCTGACCGTTTTGCGGTCGGCGAGAAGGTTGACGCCAAGGTGATTAGCATTGATGCGAAATCCCGTAAGCTGAGCCTTTCGATCAAGGCACGCGAAATCGATGAAGACAAGCAAGCGATGAAAGAATTCGGTTCAACCGAATCCGGTGCATCACTTGGTGATATTCTCGGCGCGGCTTTGCAGGAAAAGGAAAGCGGTAAGGCTGAGAAAAAGCCAGCGGCCAAGAAAAAGGCTGCTGCGAAAAAGGACGACGAATAAGTCACTCCTCTTCGGGCTTCACGGCCTTGCAGGCGAAAAGCTTGCAAACGATAATAACAAACACAAAAAGCCGGATCATTCGCGATCCGGCTTTTTTTATGGCGCGGCTGAAAACACAATCAAAAAATATCCTTATTTTTCAAAGCCTTTTCTTGACGGCGGTGTTTCTTCGTGCAATCTTGTTGGTATTCAAACCATGATTTTAGACAGAGTGTGCGATGACAAAATCAGAGCTTATCCAGCGTTTAGCCGAACAAAACCCGCATTTATTTCTGCGCGATATTGAAAAAATCGTTGATACGGTTTTTGAGGAAATTACAGCGGCATTGTCCCGCGGTGATCGGGTGGAGCTGCGCGGATTTGGCGCATTCTCCGTCAAGCACCGCGAGGCACGTCTTGGCCGCAACCCGCGCACAGGCGAATCGGTTCACGTTGAATCAAAGCGCTTGCCGTTTTTCAAAACCGGAAAAGGCCTGCGCGAGCGCCTGAACGACGGAAAGGCATAAGAGTGCGATGCTACGCCTGATCCGCTGGATTGCCGGATTTATTATCGTTATCGGCTTTGCCGCCTTTGCCGCCCTGAACAGACAAAGCACCGTTTTTTATTTCACCCCGTTGCATGACCCGATTGAATGGCCGCTCTTTGCGCTGATTCTGGCGGCGGCGGGAACGGGGTTTTTGCTCGGCGCTTTTACTGTGTGGCTCAATGAAAGCAAAATCAGGCAGGAACGCCGCGCCCAGCGCAAGCAGATCAAATCGCTCGAAAAAGAATTGGAGCAAGCCGAAACGGCGCAGAAAAAACCCGTTTCACAGCCCGATAGCGCCCTGTTTCCGGCGATTTCAAATAGATCATGATCGGGCGGTTTACTGAAATCCCGATTACAATTTTTAACCGATGCAGATTGACCCAAAATGACCCAAAATGACCTGATATATTGCGCCATTGACACAGGCGACCTGACGCAGGCCTGCGACCTTGCGGCCTTGCTCGCCCCGCATTGCGGCATCAAGCTCGGCCTTGAGTTTTTCAACGCATTTGGCCCGCAAGGGATTGATAAAGTCCTGAACGCAGCCCCTGCGGCGCGGCTTTTCATCGATCTGAAATATCATGACATCCCCAATACCGTGGCGGGGGCGGTGCGCTCGCTCTGCCGCCAGTTTCAGCCCGCTTATATCAATGTCCATGCCTCGGGCGGGCTAGAGATGATGCGCGCCGCCGTCAATAGCGCCAATGACGCCACAAACGGCGCAACCAAGGTGCTGGCCGTGACGCTGCTGACCTCGCTTTCTGAGGGCGATATTGCGCAAATCGGCTATAAAACCGATGCAGGAACGGCGCAAAATGGCAAGGCTGCCAGCAATATTCCCGCGCGGGTCGAGGGTTTGGCGCGGCTGGCGCAAGAAAGCGGTATGGCGGGCGTTGTGTGCTCCTCCCACGAGATTGAGATATTGCGCGAAGCATGCGGCCATGATTTTGTGCTAATGGTTCCAGGAATTCGCCCAGCCGGCAGCGCAGCCAGTGATCAAAAGCGGGTCATGACCCCGCATGAGGCGGTTCATCTTGGCGCAACGCATTTGGTCATTGGTCGCCCGATTACCGAGGCGGACGAGCCATTGGCGGCTTTACACGCTATTCTAGAATCGGTTCAGTGACACGCATTTGCATCGCCCATGACCCAAGACCATCAAGACAACAGCGCCCCGTCCACAGAAGCCTCAAAAGCTGGGAAACCCCAAAAGCGACCTTTTGTGAAAATCTGCGGTATTTCAGAGCCCAAAGCGCTCGATTGCGCCGTTCAGGCTGGCGCAAGGTTTCTGGGCTTTGTGTTTTATCCGCCCTCACCGCGCCATGTCAGCTTTGATACGGCGTGGACATTGGCGCAATCTGTGCCGACAGGCGTGCGCAGTGTCGGGCTGTTCGTCAACCCTGATGATGCACTGCTGGAGCGCGCCTTAACGGGTATCCAGCTCGATATGATCCAGCTTCACGGCGATGAAACACCGGGGCGCATTGCCACGATCAAGGCTCGTTACGCGATGCCGATTATCAAGGCAATCCGACTAGGCCAAGCCGATGATTTGCGGGATATTGAGGGCTATGAAAGCGCGGCCGATTGGCTACTTTTTGATGCCAAACCGCAAAATGCAGCGCTTCCCGGCGGAACGGGGGAAAGTTTTGATTGGAATTTGCTTAAAAACCGTAGCTTTAAAAAGCCTTGGATGCTCTCCGGCGGCTTGAACGCGGACAATGTTGCCAAGGCTTTGCAAACCCTAAGCCCTGATGCGCTTGATGTATCAAGCGGGGTCGAAAGTACCAAGGGTGTCAAGGATTGCGATAAAATTAGGGCTTTTCTTCACGCCGTAAAACAGGCATAACTTCACACCATGAGCGCAAATTCTTACAAAAACCAACCTGATGAGCGCGGCCATTTTGGCCGTTACGGTGGGCGTTATGTCGCCGAAACCCTGATGCCGCTGATCTTGAGCGTTGAGGAAGCCTATCTTCAGGCCAAAGCCGATCCCGATTTTTGGGCGGAATTCGAGATGTTGGCACGCGATTATATCGGCCGCCCATCACCGCTTTATTTTGCCAAACGCACAACGGAGCATCTGGGCGGCGCAAAGGTCTATTTCAAGCGCGATGAGCTGAACCACACAGGCGCGCACAAGATCAATCATTGCATCGGGCAGGTCTTGCTGGCCAAACGTATGGGCAAAACGCGGATCATTTGCGAAACGGGCGCGGGTCAGCATGGAGTCGCAACGGCAACCGTTTGCGCCTTATTTGACCTTCCCTGCACCGTTTTTATGGGCGCAAAGGATATCGAGCGGCAAGCCCCGAATGTGTTCCGCATGAAGCTTTTGGGCGCAGAAGTGCGCGCCGTCTCAGACGGGTCAAGCTCGCTCAAAGATGCCATGAATGAGGCGCTGCGCCACTGGGTCACGCATGTGCATGATACCTTCTATATTATCGGCACAGTTGCCGGCCCCCATCCCTTCCCGATGATGGTGCGCGATTTTCAATCGGTTATTGGCCGCGAATTGCGGGAGCAAATGTTGGAGCGCGAAGGCCGCCTTCCCGATACGCTCGTTGCGGCGATTGGCGGCGGCTCGAACGCTATGGGGCTGTTCCACCCGTTTCTGGATGATACCGATATTGCGATGATCGGCGTTGAGGCGGGTGGGCATGGCGTTGACACCGATCAGCATGCCGCCTCGCTCAATGGCGGTAAGCCAGGGGTTTTACACGGAATGCAAAGCTATTTCCTGCAAGATCCTGACGGGCAAATTCAAGAGGCGCATTCAATTTCCGCAGGTCTAGATTATCCCGGAATCGGCCCTGAACATGCGTGGTTGTTCGATCAAAAGCGGGTCAATTACGTGTCAGTAACCGATGATGAGGCGATGGAGGCGTTTAAGCTTTGCGCCAAATTGGAGGGGATTTTGCCCGCTTTAGAGCCGTCCCATGCCTTTGCCGAAGTCATCAAAACCGCCCCACGCTTACCGAAAGATCATATTTTGGTGATGAATTTGTGCGGGCGCGGCGATAAGGATATTTTCACCGTAGCCGAGAAATTCGGGGTGAAGTTATGAGCGCGCACAACACCGTTCCACCAGCCGCAAAGCGCTATGATGTGACCACCGGACTGGCGCAGATTGACGCATTTGAGGTCGCAGGGATTTCGATTATCACTGATAATAGCCGCGCCAGCGAAGATATCAATGCGCTCTGGGAGCGCTTCTTTCAGGAGCAAATCGGCCAAGACCTGCAAGGGCGTATCAATGATGTGATCTATGCAGTTTACAGCGATTACGAGGGCGATCACGAGAAGCCCTATCGTTACACCATCGGCTATCGTATGGGTCAAGATGGTGTCATACCGGATCATTTGACCCGTATTTGCATCGCCGATCAATCTTACGCCATATTGAGCGCCCGCGGCGAACAGCCCAAAACGCTGATTGAAACATGGGAAGCCGTATGGTCGAGTGACCTGCCGCGCAGCTACCGCACGGATTTTGAACTCTACGGCCCCAGCTTTTTTGAAGACGGGCTGCACGAGGTTTTATTGCATATCGGGGTTGAAAATCTATGAGCCAGAACGCTGAAAACCGTATTGCCGCCGCTTTCGAAACGTCCCGCACCGCAGGGCGCAAAGCGCTCATCACTTTCCTGACGGCGGGCGACCCTGATTATGACCGCTCGCTCAGTGCGATTAAAACACTGGCCGCATCGGGCGCGGATATTATCGAGCTTGGTATGCCCTTTACCGATCCCGGAGCCGATGGTCCCGTGATACAACTCGCGAACCAGCGTGCGCTCAAAGCCGGTGCAAATATGGGTCAAACGCTGCGCATGGTGCGCGACTTTAGAGCCGAAAATCAAAGCACGGCCTTGGTTTTGATGGGGTATTACAATCCGGTTATGGCCTATGGGTCAGAGCGGTTCATTTCCGACGCAAAAGCGGCGGGTGTTGACGGCCTGATTATCGTTGACCTGCCGCCCGAAGAGGATCAGGAGCTGCGCGCGCTATGCAAGGCGCAATCTATTGACCTTATTCGCCTGCTCACCCCGACCAGTGATGAAAAGCGCCTTAAAACGCTGCTGGAGGGGGTTTCGGGGTTTTTGTACTATGTATCAATCACAGGGGTCACAGGCACGGCCAGTGCCAATTTGACGCAGCTTGAGCCGCATCTGGCCATGATCCGTCAACACACTGATTTGCCGATTGCCATCGGCTTTGGCATTAAAACGCCCGAAGATGCGGCGCAAATGGCGCGTATTGGGGATGCTGTGGTGGTTGGCTCGGCGCTGATTGGCTTACTGAATGGCGATTCCAGTGTTGAGCTAGACAGCTCCTTGGCGGCTTTAGGCCAGTTTACGCAAAAACTCGCCGCCGCCTTATAAGCAAACAACAAAAAATCAGAGGATACTAATTGATGCCAAGCTCTTGGTATTCTTTTGGCTTTGGAATTTTGTACCCCATAGGATGCGCAACAGCAGGAAAGCCAAGCTCAAAGCCATCATAATCCAGGAAACTTAACGCCGTGTAATGATTGATATGAACATAATAGGCACCATAACCGTTTTCCCCTTTGCCCACATCCAAAATCGTTTCATCAATCATTTCATTCAAAAAACCTGTTTTGAGGATATTTGCACCAAATGCAAAATATGAATTTTCAAATATTTTTCTTTTATCTCGTGTTAGGCCATAGACCATTTGATTTCTCAACAATTTTTGGGTCATAAGCGGGTCATCCAGAAATGTTTCTTGATTGTCAAAATCCGTGTAAAGCGCATATTGCGCGCCTTCTTCAAGAACGTGCCGCACAGCTAACAAACGCGCTAAATCCACGCGTCCCCATATATTGTGCTTTTCGTCTTCTGTCCTTGCTTTCTTTTCAGCCAGTTTTGAGATATCCCGCCGCCAATCAAATAGAACAGCATTATCTCGAAAACTCGGTATTTCTGCCAAGTCTCTGATTTGGACATTTTTTATCCCCGCATTATAAATATGCGAAGACACCCAGAACAATGACATGTCATCCAGCAAGCTTTTATCGAGCCAGAGCATGACTTTTGTTTGCGGGTAACGCTTTGCATTGAGAATAACATTATCAACACATTCCAATGGCACACCACATAGAGGCGCATTTTTATTGCTTATATCAGGCTGAAACGGTGCACGGTTGATCCAGACATAGTTCAAAACAATGTCTTCCACGGGAATGGGATTGCTACGTCGACGAAAACTCTGTTTTAAAAATGCTTTAACCATGGCTGATAATCACATAATTTAATATATTATGTCAATAATTATGTTGTAACAGACTTGACAGCGCCCTATGATATTTGCGAGTTTATGCAGCCCTGAAACAGACAGGAAAATATTATGAACTGGATTACGAATTTCATACGGCCGCGGATCAACTCGATTGTGCAATCCAAGGATATTCCCGACAATCTTTGGCAAAAATGTGCCAGCTGCGAAGGCATGTTGTTTCACCGCGACCTCAAGGACAATCACAATGTCTGCTATCATTGCGGCTATCATTTGCGGATCAGCGTGAAGGAACGCCTCGCGATTTTGTTTGATGAGGGGCGCTATGAGACGATGGAATTGCCAAAGGTCACCCCTGACCCGCTGAAATTCCGCGACCAGAAGAAATATAGCGATAAATTGCGCGACGCGCAGAATAAAACAGGGCTGAAAGACGCGATCACCTTGGCAAAGGGCACAATCGGCGGTAATAAAATTGTTATTGCCGCGTTTAATTTCAGCTTTATGGGTGGCTCGATGGGTATGGCCGTCGGCGAGTCTATCGTCAAAGCCGCTGAGGAAGCCGTGAAGCTCAATGCCGCGCTGATGGTTATTCCGTCCTCCGGCGGGGCGCGGATGCATGAAGGGATGCTCTCGCTGGTGCAAATGCCGCGCTCCATCATCGCCGTTGAGATGGTCAAGGATGCAGGCCTGCCATATATCGTGCTGCTAAGCGACCCGACGACGGGCGGTGTCAGCGCCTCTTTTGCCATGGTCGGCGATATACATATAGCCGAGCCAGGCAGCACCATCGGTTTTGCAGGCCGCCGCGTCATTGAGGAAACCGTGCGCGAAAAATTGCCCGAAGACTTCCAAACTGCCGAATATCTGCTCGAACACGGCATGGTCGATATGGTTGTACCGCGCAAGGAGCAGCATGCCACACTGGGGCGCATTCTTGACCTGTTAATGAACCGCAATTCCGGTGCAGGCCGCGCCAAAAAACCGAGCGATAAAGAAAACAACGGCACAGATAAAGGGTCAGGCGCGGGTCATTACGGCTCATCTGGTGCTGCATCCTCCACCAAAGCCGCCAGAGTGGCCAAGGCAGAGGTCGTGAAACTGCCGAGTGCCAAGGCCTCTGCAGCAAACAAAGAGGATGCAGCGGCGACCAAAAAGCGCGCGGGTCGGTCTTAGGCTTTTATAGGTCAATGAATGCCCCATAACAGGTCAAAGAGGCCGCAAGGCGCATAGATAGAATGTATCAAGCCGATTTGAACCATTTCGACACACGGTTGAAACGCAAGCTCGAGCAGCTTTATCAGCTGAGCCGCGGCACGGCGCTTGATCTGGGCTTTCGTCCGCCATACCTCAAATTGCTGGAAGCCTTCGGCAATCCGCATTTGCACCTACCGCCCGTCTTTCATGTCGCCGGAACCAACGGCAAAGGCTCGACCATCGCCTTTCTCAAAGCCATTCTTGAGGCCGCCGGATATAGTGTCCATGCCTATACCTCCCCGCATTTGTATCAGTTCAACGAGCGGATCGTTCTCAATGGCCGACCAATCGATGATGAGGCCTTGGAAGCGCTGATTGATGAGGCGCTCGCTCTGAATGACGGGGCGCAAATCACATTTTTTGAAATCACCACCGCCATGGCTTTTGCAGCGTTTCAAAGGTGCAAAGCCGATGCAGTATTGCTCGAAGTTGGGCTCGGCGGACGCATGGATTGCACCAACATAATTCCGAAACCGTACGTGTCGATAATAAATAGGGTTTCATACGACCATATGGAGTTTTTGGGTGAGACAATCGAAGAAATAGCGAGAGAAAAAGCCGGAATCATAAAATATGAAACACCATGTATCGTAAACTATCAGTCTAACATTATAGCCCCAAATAGCGCTTCAAGGGTTGTGGATATCATTCGGGATGAAGCAAGGGATAAAAAAGTGACCCTATATTGCGGCAGCATAGATTGGCATGTTGAACCGATAATCGCCCCCGCTGCAAACACCGCTGCAACCTCTAAACCCGAGGACGCTATAACCGCGCCGCAAGAACAAGAAAACGCCATGCTGTTCCGTTTCGGTGATAATGAGGCGGTTTTATTGCCGCAGCCAGCCTTAAGCGGTTTGCACCAGCTGAGCAATGCCGGAGCGGCCTTGGCTGCGCTTGAGGTTGTGAAGGATCATTTTCCGGTATCTCTTGAGGCCAAAGCACAAGGGTTAAAAACGGCGCATTGGCCAGCGCGGCTGGAGCGGATAGACGGACAAAAACTGCATCAAGATTTCCCCGCGCATTGGACGCTTTATTATGATGGCGGTCACAATGATAGCGCGGGGGAGGCCTTGGCGCATTTCATTGCACAACTGAATACAAGCCAGAGCCAAACGCAAGGCCAAACTGACCCGCAATCAGACCCATATAAGGTTCATATGATCCTTGGCATGAAGCAGGATAAAAAGCCCGAGAGTTTTTTAAGCCCCATATTAGAGTACCTATCCAGCATTGACATAGTGCCGCTTGATGGGCTGGGGGGGTGTATCACGCTGCACCATATTGACCCGATTTTGCAGCATCATCCGCACACCACGGCGCGGCACTCCGAAACCATTCGCGGCGCGATAGAGAATATTCTGCGCCCAAATGACCCAAACACAGCGCCGCCACGGATTGTTTTGATCTGCGGCTCGCTTTATCTGGCGGAGAAAATATACGGAGAAATGAGCGCGCTGCTATAAAGAAACTCATGGAGTTTAAAATACCCTCCATAACATCAAATCGAAATCACCTTGCAAATTGGCCTGTTTCAACCCAAAATAAACCTGTAAGGAAACGGCTCGCCCTCAAACTCTACTTTGCAAGCGGCCAAAACAAATCCAGAGCGCCTTTATGCCCGAAACCGCCCAATCCCATATCGTTCTCGTTGATGACGACCGTAATATTTTAACATCGGTTGCAATGGCGCTGGAATCCGAAAATTTTAAAGTAACGACCTTCAATGATGGTGAAAGTGGCCTCAAGGGTATTCTTGAGCTTAATCCTGACCTGACGGTGCTTGATATCAAAATGCCGCGGATGGACGGCATTGAAGTCTTAACCAAGCTCCGAGAAACTTCAACAATTCCGGTTATTTTTCTAACCTCAAAGGATGATGAGGTTGATGAGGCGATCGGCCTGCGAATGGGCGCGGATGATTACATCACCAAACCCTTTTCGCAAAAACTGCTGATCGAGCGTATTAAAGCATTACTGCGCCGTCAGGCCATTCTTAATCATAAAGAAGCAGACGGCGATGCAAACACAAAAGAAAATACAGCAACAAAATCAGAGTTGTATGAGTATGGTCACCTGACCCTTGATGATGCCCGTCATTTATGCACATGGAAAAGCGTTGCTCTAAACCTGACCGTCACAGAATATCTTTTGCTCAAGGCCTTGGCACGTTATCCCGGCCATGTGCGCAACCGTGATCAGCTGATTGATACAGCCTATGGCGAAAATATCTACATTGATGACCGTACGATTGATTCTCATATCAAGCGCCTGCGCAAGAAATTCAAAGCTGTTGATTCTGAGTTCTCTCACATCGAAACGCTCTACGGCATGGGATATAAATTCAAAGAACACGAATGAAGCTATTCCGAAAAAAAATCAGCACCAAAGAACTCGATGCTCTAATGGATTTCTATTGGGGCGGTTCGGAACGGCGCATCACAGGGTTGACGCTCCGTATCATTGCTGTCAATGCGATTGCGCCGCTCATACTGGTTATTGGAATTTTGTATCTCGGCCAAACACAAAACAATCTGATTGAGGCCAAACTGGAAACGTTCCGCACAGAAACAGAGCTTCTGGCAGGAACTATGAGCCTATCCGCATCAAATCAAATTGCAACGGGTCTTGATTTATCAAATGCGGAACAAGCCGTCACAAAGATGGGAACTGTTCTAAAAAAACATATTCGCGTGTTCAACTATGACGGTTCTTTGTTTGTGGATTCCAGAGAGCTGAAACTGGCAGAAAATATAGAAGAAAGCGGAATTGACCATACTTTGTACAGCATCCGCATGCTAAAAAAAGCAACCGCCTTCATTATTAATCTATTGCCCAATAAGCGGGTATTGCCGACCTTTGATTATGAACCTGTAACAAACAGCAATGACTATCCGGACACAAAAATTGCGATGAGCGGAATCATGAATATCTCCGCTTGGAATACTGAAGATAGCCGCATTTTACTCATCGGTGCCGCCCCGATCAAATCCGATATGCATATCCGTGGCGTGGTTATGATTAGCTATATTGCAACCGATATCGAAGAAGCCATCCTGCAAGTTTGGTTTGAAATTATTCGTATGTTTCTTGGAACGCTCTGTGTGACTATTTTGTTGTCAATTTATTTATCCGGCGTTATCGCGCGTCCTCTTAAAAAATTGATTACCGCCGCTGAAAATATCCGAAGCGGCCAGTCATGGGAGCATGAGATTCCAGATCTCAGATCGCGGCATGATGAAATCGGCGAGCTTTCGATTGTTTTGAGAAATATGACCGACACACTCCGCGAACGAATGCAGAGCATTGAAAAATTCGCCGCCGATGTCGCGCATGAATTAAAGAATCCTCTAACCTCCCTTAAAAGCGCAATTGAAACCCTCAGCGTTGTAAAAAAAGCTGAGGACAGGCAAAAACTTATTGAAATCATTGAGCATGATATAACGCGGCTTGATCGATTAATAACGGATATTTCGGCGGCCTCTCGCTTGGACACTGAGCTTTCACGAGAAGTTTTCAAACCCATTGACCTAACTGAAATACTGGTTCGTGTTACAGACACATATCAAAAACCGCTCGACCGAAAAGCACAGGCGGATCATAAAACCGATCTCAGTTCAAACTTCAGAACTATTGAGGTTAAGAACAATATCGTAATTCAACTTAGCTATGATCAATCTGAGTCTTTTTTAGTCAATGGCAGCGATATTCGGTTAGAGCAAGCTTTCAACAATATCGTTGATAACGCTTTGTCATTTTCGAAACCCAATAGCGTGATTAAAATTGAGGCGTATACCAGATTAAACAGCATTGTCATTCGCATTGAAGATGAAGGCCCCGGCATACCGGAAAGCAAGCTAGAAAATATATTTGATCGATTTTATTCAGAGCGCCCCGACCATGAAGCCTTTGGACAACATTCAGGGTTGGGGCTCTATATCTGCAAACAAATTGTTGAAGCCCATAAAGGCCGCATTTTCGCTGAAAACATCAAAAGCCCTTCAGGTAAAACCACTGGTGCGCGCTTTACGATTATTTTACGGCGAATAGGATAATAATACGCATATATAAACATGACTGATATGAACGATATTGCCGATCAAAAGCCACAAATAATTGTCACAACGGGTTATTCCGGTGCGGGGCTGTCCTCTGTTCTTAAGGCGCTGGAGGATCTGGGCTTTGAAGTATTCGACAACTTCCCGCTCAGCCTTGTGCAAAATCTGATTGATGAGAGCACGCATACTCCCCCAAATAGCCGCAAACCCATCGCCATCGGTATCGACACCCGTACGCGGGGCTTTAGCCCTGAGGCCGTTCTAAAAACGGCAAGGGACAATCAGGCGGTATTTTTATTTATCACCTGCGACGATCACGAGCTGCAAAGACGGTTCAGTGAAACACGCCGCCGTCACCCGCTCGCCGCTGGAAAATCGGTGCGCACCGGCATTGATGCCGAACGTACGCTGCTGGAAAGCCTGCAATACAAGGCTGATCTGGTGATTGATACAACAACCCTCTCTATTCACGATTTGCGGCATATTCTGGAGGGACACTTCCATATAGAGCCGCAAAAGCAGCTTTCCGTGACGCTCATGTCTTTCGGCTATAAATACGGTATTCCGCGAGAGGCGGATATTGTGATGGATGTAAGATTTCTCGAAAATCCGCACTGGATTGCAGGTTTGCGCGAAAAGACAGGTCATGATCCGGAGGTCGGGGCGCATATCGAAAAAGACCCGCAATTTGAGGGTTTTCTTACACATTTCAAGGCTCTGATTGCGCCGCTATTGCCGCGCTACGCCCATGAAGGAAAAAAATACCTGACGATTGCGATTGGCTGCACGGGCGGGCGTCACCGCTCGGTTTACACCGTGCAAAAGCTCGTGCAATGGCTTAACAACGAAGGCCATAGCGCCCACACCGATCACCGCGATCTGGGGAATTGATAGCTTCCTACGAAAGCAAAAATATCAATTAATACATGTTTACAGGGGACGGGGCAGAGACAACAGTCGGCTGTGGAGCTACCGTTACACTAGCATCACTCGCTTCAGCAAATTTTGCGCAAATGCCCAATAAATCTAACTTACTCATGAAAAACACCCTTCTCTATTACCAGTATTGCATTTTCTTTTGAAACCCCTGATCCGTCATGTGTGCGGAAAATGACCTTTTGGTCAGTATCATCAGGCTTCATAGGTATAATAGTAAACAAAATACGGGTCTTTGTCAAAGATTTGAGATCCATCGTGCGTTTACGCTGGTTCATCACCGCCATCAGATTGGCGACACGTTTTTCGCTCAACTCCGATTCTTCCTGCAGATCCAGCACCGTATAGCTGCCGACCAGCTCATAATCAGCCTTTTCGGCGCGATACTGGAAAATCTGAAACGAGCGCTCAATCAAGGGATTGGGCTTGGCGATAAATTCCGGCTTGTGCGATTCTTCGTTAAAATCTTCGGGATTCATCACTTTTTCCTGTGTTTTCGATATTTTACCCTTGATTATTCTTCCACAAGCGTGAAGTATTCGCAAAGATTTTTAATAGTTTCAGGAGATTTGAATTATGAGCGCACAACCTCACGCCGTACAGAATGATTATAAGGTTAAGGATATTTCCCTCGCCGAATGGGGCCGCAAGGAAATTGAACTGGCCGAAGTGGAAATGCCGGGCTTGATGGCTCTACGTGAGGAATATGGCGCGAAGCAGCCTCTCAAAGATGCGCGTATCTCCGGCTGTCTGCACATGACAATCCAGACTGCGGTGCTGATCGAAACGCTGCAAGCGCTTGGCGCGGAAGTGCGTTGGTCGTCTTGCAATATCTTCTCAACGCAAGATCACGCAGCAGCAGCGATTGCCGCCCGCGGTACGCCTGTCTTTGCATGGAAGGGCGAGACCGAGGAAGAATATGAATGGTGTATCGAACAAACTATCAAAGGCCCGAATGGCTGGGTTCCCAATATGATCTTGGATGACGGCGCCGATTTGTCGCTGATGGTGCATGAAAAATACCCCGAGTTGTTCAACGATATCAAAGGGATTTCCGAAGAAACAACAACGGGCGTTCTGCGCCTCAATGAACTCGCGCAAAAGGGCAAGCTGCTCTGTCCGGTGATTAACGTCAATGATTCCGTGACAAAATCCAAATTCGACAACAAATATGGCTGCCGCGAATCTTGCGTGGATGCGATCCGCCGCGCCACAGATGTGATGATGGCCGGTAAGGTTGCCATGGTTTGCGGATTTGGCGATGTCGGTAAGGGCACTGCGGAATCTCTGCGTCAGGCCGGTTGCCGCGTTATGGTTTCCGAAGTTGACCCGATTTGCGCGCTGCAAGCCGCGATGGAAGGCTTTGAGGTTGTGACGATGGAGCAAGCCGCGCCGCGCGCCGATATTTTCGTGACCGCCACAGGCAACAAGGATGTCATCACCATGGATCACATGCGCGAGATGAAGGACAATGCGATTGTCTGCAATATCGGGCATTTCGACAACGAAATCCAGACACAGCCTTTGCGCAATCTGAAATGGACGAATATCAAGCCGCAGGTTGACCAGATCGAATTCCCATCCGGCAAACGGATTATCATGCTGGCCGAAGGCCGCCTTGTGAATCTCGGCTGCGCGACGGGTCACCCAAGCTTTGTGATGAGCGCGTCTTTCACCAACCAGACCTTGGCGCAGATCGAGCTGTGGAGCAATTCATCCGCTTATGATAACCGCGTTTACGTGCTGCCGAAGCATCTGGATGAAAAGGTTGCGGCGCTGCACCTTGAAAAGGTCGGTGCAACACTGACGACGCTGAGCGGCGAACAAGCCGAATATATCGGCGTTGCGCCCAAAGGCCCGTTCAAAAAGGACGAGTACCGCTACTAATCAAGCCCAATCATTTTTGATTATTCTGATTTTAGAAAATCCGGAGGCGCTGCGTTTCCGGATTTTTTTATTGTTTGGACGTTTCGCCCCACTCGCCCCACTCTCTGCCTTTAAGTGGGGCGAAGGCTTTGTTAAATATTTCAGTAAGTTACGGGAGTTTCGCCCCACTCGCCCCACTTGCCCCACTTGTTTTTTTAATTTAAGCTGTTTTGGTGGTTTAAACTTTTGGATTGCGGCCTGCGCCAAAGTGACAAGAGAGTGAGCGCCACAGAGAATAGCGAAATAGTAAGGCCGCATAATAAAGGTGGTTTTTAGGCGCAGTTCGCCCCCGAACCAAATCTAATATATGATTTAATTCCTAAAATAGCAAGTAAATTTTAGATGCAAAACCATCAAGACCACCAGACCAAAACGTCCCCGCCCCGCGCCCTGTTACCGCGTGTGGCAAATAAAACAATATTTTTTACTCACGAGAAAATATTCGCCTGATCTTACTTTTAGCCCTTGCGGTTTTATCAGCCATCCATTTTGTCTATCCGTTTTTTGGCTTGAACATCTTGGAAAAATTCTACAAACCAGACCCGCCGCCATCGAACCAATCTTTTCAATCCGATTATGATTACGGCCAAAAGGCTGAAATTTTTCCACTGATACCGTTAGAATACGCGGCATCGGTTCTTGTTTTGGATATAAGCGGAAATCAGAGTCTGCCGATAGGCTTATACAAGCCAAATTCAGTATATTGGGATGTCGATCTTGACGGTTTTTCCGAAGCCAGCGCGTGGATAAGCCCGCAAAACGGACTATTGGCAATTGATCTCAATCAAGACGGCATCATTAACAACCATTCTGAATTGATCGGCGATCAGGCCTGTAGCAACAACCCGTTTCTTTTGCTGGCCTATTATGATTCCAACCAAGACGGAATAATAGATGACAATGATGAGCAATTTGACCAGCTTTTGGTATGGATCGATGTCAACTCTGATGGATATAGCCAAAAGGACGAATTGCATAGCTTGGCTGATCTGGGCATTACGAGCATTTCCCTGACGGCGATAAACGCGCCTTATCTCCTGAATGAGAGTCTGGTAACGCATGAAAGCATATTCACAATGAGCGGAGAGGAACGCATGATTGTGGGTGCGTGGCTTCCTTATGATGATGTAAATACGGCATATTACAAAAAATACATACCTGATATGCGTGTTTTATTTTTGCCAACAGCGCGCGGTTTTGGAACTCTTCCCAGCCTACATATAGCCATGAGCCTGAATGAAAATTTACTTAGTATGCTTGCAGAGATTGTGGTCAATAACGTCACAACGATTTATGCCCCTGACTTTGACCTGCATACAAAAATTTTATCCGTTATGTATGAATGGGCGAGGGTGTCTGATGTTCCTATAGATAGCCGTGGGCCTAATATTGACGCCAGAATGCTGTATTTTCTGGAAAATTTTATGGGGCGGCCTTTTTTACAAAGAGGCAAGAGATCCAGCCCGCTTCCTCAATCTGCGGGCTATATGAAAACGGCATTTAGAAACGGATTTAATAATATCTATGCAACAATTCTTGGTCAAACAAGCGCCGCAGATATTTTTAGTGAAAAGGCCTTATACAATTTGAAGAAAGGCACTTTTGATGGCTCGTGGGAGCTTAATTTGGATGCGATTGAACAACTGACAAATCATTACCGTTTATCCGGCACTGCATTGGAAAATCAGTGGGGGAATATTCTTCGTTTGATCGAATATACCGTTGGTTTGAAAAATCTTCCTGATGAGGATCGGGAAAGGCTTAATACCATCATCCAGAACAGCGATATCATGGGGACGCTCAACCTCGCATTTTATGAAACAGACTTTCTTCAAAGAATCCCCTAAAAAAAATCCCCTAAAAAAATCCCTTGAAGAGGTTCGGTGCAATTCATACACTGCCTAGTGTGACCGATACATCAAAACACCATCGCCGCCAGACCAAAACCTCCCCGCTCAAAACCCTGTTGCTGGGCATGACGGGCAAGGCGGCTTTATTGGAAGAAAAGGCGCGGCTTGAGGCGTTTCTGGCGGCCTTCCCCGGCGATTATTGCGGCTGGTCACCCGATGGCAGCATGATTTACAGCGCCGGATTTTGCGCCCTGCTAGGGTTGGAGCGGATCGGCTCGATCCACGATATTCAAAACAGCCTCAATGTCAGTGACGCCGCCGCTCTGGAGGGTGTTTTTAATACGCTCAAAGAAACGGGGCGGGCATTCACGCTCACCGTTTTGACCAATGACGGCACAAAGGCGCTGAAAATATCGGGAACGCGGGGGAATTCGCTCGATGCCAAGGATCATTTCATCACGCTTTGGGCGGAAGATGTCAGCGAGCACCATTTTGCACAAACCGCCCAAGACACGCAGATGAGCGCCCTGAGCGCTGCGCATAATACGCTCGATTGCGTGTTAAAGGTTATGCCGTGGCCGATCTGGAAACGCGATAACAAAGGCGCGCTGATCTGGTGCAATGCCCGCTATGCCGATTTTGTCGGGCAGGATATCGAGGGCGTTATACGCGAGCAAAAAGAGCTGCCCTTGGCCTCACGCAAGAAGAAAAGCGAGGAAGGACAACCGATTTCAGGCAGCGCGCTGGCCGCCAAGGCGCGCAGCGAGAACGCCCCGCAAATCAGCAAGGCGCATATTGTATATAACGGCAAACGCCTTTTGATGCGCTTGACGGAAATGCCGCATCACGATGCGCAAACGGGATTCACAGGCTCGATCGGGATGGCCGAGGATATTTCCGAGCTAGAGGAGCTGGAAAGCGCGATCAAACGCTTTCAGGCAACGCAAGAAGAGCTGCTGGAGCAGCTCCGCACCGCTATCGGCGTTTTTGATTCGGAGCATCGTCTGGAGTTTTATAACTCCGCCTTCAGCCAGCTTTGGGCGCTGGAAGATCAATGGCTGAACGGCAAACCCAAGCTCGGCGATTTGCTCGAAAAACTGCGCGAAAGCCGCCGCCTGCCCGAACAGGCCGATTTCCGCAAATTCAAGCAAGGCTGGATCAATATGTTCACCTCGCTGTTACAGCCACACGAAGATATGCTGTATTTGCCCGATGGCTCGGCGTTGCGGATGTTGGTTGTGCCGCATAGCGCGGGCGGGTTAATGATGACCTTTGAGGATGTCACCAGCCGTTTGGAGCTTGAATCCTCCTATAACACCTTGATCGCGGTGCAGCGGGAAACGCTCGATAATCTGGCCGAGGCCGTCGCGGTGTATGGCGGGAATGGCCGCCTGAAGCTCTGGAATCCGTCCTTTGCGCGGTTGTGGCGCTTCAACCCCGAAGATTTGAGCGGCGAGCCGCATATCAACACGCTGGTCGATAAAAAGAAATCCTTCTTCTCCGAGCTGGAATGGCCGGTGCGCCGCGAAGAGCTGATTGCCAAGGGGCTTGACCGCATCATGCATGAAGGCCGCCTGAAGCGCAGCGATGACACGCTGGTCGATTATTCGACTGTGCCGCTGCCCGATGGCGGGGTTTTGATTACCTATGCCGATGTGACCGATTCCGTGCGGGTTGAAAATGCCCTGCGCGAGAAAAACGCCGCGCTCGAAGCCGCTGAAAAGCTCAAGATCGACTTTTTGGCGAATGTGTCCTATCAGCTCCGCACGCCGCTCAATGCGATTATGGGCTTTAATGATATTCTCGATCAGCAATATTTCGGCCCGCTCAATCCGCGCCAGAAAGAATATACGAGCGATATTCGCGCCGCCAGTGACAGGCTGCTGAATTTGATCAATGATATTCTTGACCTCTCGACGATTGAGGCGGGGTATATGAGCCTTGAGCGGGAGGACACGCCAATCCTCGGCTTGCTGGAGAGCATTGTTGACCTGACCAGCGATTGGGCGCGCAAGAGCAAGATTGAAATTTCGCTGCAATGCCCGAAAACAATCGGAAAAATCTCGATTGATGCGCGCAGGCTCAAACAGGCCATTATGAATATCATCCGCAATTCGATCACCTTTACACCGTCGGGCGGGAAAATTTCGGTTGCGGCCAAACGGCTCAAAGACGGGGTGCAAATTGTTATCAGTGACACGGGGATTGGTATCTCACGCGAGAACCATCGCCGCATCTTTGAACCGTTCGAACGGGCGCAGCGCGGGTTCAACTCCGATCAGCAAACTGAATCTGACAGCGGCGTAACCATGCGCTCCGGTGCGGGTTTGGGGCTATCGCTGGTGAAAAATATCATGAAGTTGCATGGCGGGTCAGTGACCCTTCAGAGCGAACTCAACGAAGGCACAACCGTGACGCTGTTCATCCCGTTTGAAATGGAAAGCAGCGTCAAGCCAATCAAAATGGGCAAGGCACTTTCGTTTCAGTAAGATGATTTATTCAAAGCAATCGGCGAAGTAATCATAGCCGGTGTTATTGGCATTGCGGGTGGCGCGCAAGACTATCTCCCCGCTATCAAGCCGCGTTTTGCAGTTAAAGACCGGAAACAATGTGCGGATGGTCAAATCCAGTTTGCGCCCCGGATAAAATGGGCCGTAGGAGCAAAATTCGGCGCGGTCAGACGGATAACCCTCGGCATCAACCGATCCCGCCGCCTCCAGCCTGAAATTCGAGCGGTGACGCGCTTGCGAGCCTTGCGGGGTGGTATAAAAATCCGTACCGAAATTGCCGTACATGGTGAAGTCGGCGGAATTGCGGACATTGAAACAAATCGGCTCGGCCACGATATCGGGCTGCTCGGCTTTGGCTTCAAAACCCGCAAAAATCAGGAATAAACACAATGCTGCAAAGAGCGCTCTCATACCTTTATTCTATCATAATCGCGGCGGGCTTCCTATAAACAAAACTTGTGCGCCGCCACAGAAAAAAGCTTTATTTTCCGATATTTGCCGCTAATCTGGAAGCCATTATGAACCGCATCCAGCAAGAGCATTTTTCCGCCGATGAAAGCGACACAATCGCCCTTGCCCGTCGCCTTGCGCCAAGCTTGAGGAACGGTGATATTTTGTGCCTCTCAGGAACGCTGGGCATGGGCAAATCGGTCTTTGCCCGCGCTCTTATCCGGCATTTATGCGGCGATGATACGCTCGAAGTGCCAAGCCCAACCTTCACCCTTGTGCAGCATTATGAGATTGCACATCCGCACACAGAAACGGGCGCAGCGCAGCTTTGGCATTTTGATTTATACCGCCTCAAAGACCCCGAGGAGATTTACGAGCTGGGCTGGGAGGACGCGCTTTATGACGGGATCAGCCTTGTTGAATGGCCGGAGCGTTTGGGCGCGCTCAAACCTCGCCATGCGATTGATGTGGTATTTTCCAAACCCGAACAAACACCCGACACGCATCGCCGCATTGCCATTACGGGGGGTGCGGAGTGACAGAAAAAACCAAACGCATCGAACAGGGGTTTATCCTCGCCGCCGGATTTGGCAAGCGGATGTTGCCGCTGACCTCCGATAAACCCAAACCGATGGTGGCGCTGCATGGCCGCCCGATGATCGATTATATTCTTGATGATTTCATCAATCACGGCGTTCGGCGTATTGCCGTGAACACCCATTACAAGGCCGATATTCTGCACGATCATCTGAAGGCGCAGCCGCAATACCGTGATGTGATGATTTCGCACGAGCCTGTGATTCTGGATACGGGCGGCGGCATTTTAAAGGCCTTGGACTTTTTTGACGAAAGGCCGTTTTTTGTATCCAGCGGGGATTCTTATATCGAGCATAGCCACGCACAAACCGCGCTTGAGCATTTGGAAAAATTCTGGTCGCCTGAAAAAATGGATATTCTTATTTTGCTGGAGCCTGTCGCCAATATGCATTTGACGCGCGGTATCGGTGATTATGATTTGACCGCGGACGGGCGGGCGATCCGTTCGAAAACGCAAACTGGCGCATATATGTTCACGAGCTTGCGTATCAACAAGCCCGAAATTTTCGCGTCTTATCGCGATGCAAGTGGTGGGCAAGAGGATAAAACTTCCGCCGCTGCGCCGCGTATTTTTTCCTATCTGGAATTGCTCGATGAGGCCGAGCGCAAAGGGCGGCTTTACGGGCTGGTGCATGATAAAGCCTGGCATCATATTTCATCGCCCGAAGATGTTGCGGCGATCAACAACGCGCCCGCAACAAAAAGAACATCCGAGGGGGCAGTATGAGCGCCCCGCACGCCTTGCGCCGTAATATTTTCACCATCCCGCCGGAGCGGCCATTTGCGCGATCACTGGTACGGCATTTGCTGGCGAAAACGGCCCATGATCCTTCGGCGCTGGCCGATTATAAAATCCTGCTGCCGACCCGCCGCGCCTGTAGAACCGTGCAAGATATGTTCTTGCAGGAAACGGGCGGACGACCACTGATCTTGCCCGCTATTCAACCGCTCGGCGATCTGGATGAGCAGGATTTATCGCTCAGCCTTGCTGCCAATAGCGCCGCGATGGAAAAAATTCTCGCACTGCCGCCCGCCATTTCACCATTCAAGCGGCGGATTTTGCTTGCCCGCACCATCATGAAAATCGAGGGCTTCACCGCAGGTATGGCGCAGGCCATCGGCCTTGCCGATGCGCTGGGGCATTTTTTGGATCAGGTCATTATCGAAGAGCTGAAGATTGAAAAACTAGGTGAGATTGTGCCCGAAGATTTCGCCGCGCATTGGCAAATCACGTTGTCATTTTTGAAAATACTAACGCAGCATTGGCCTGAAATTCTGGCGCAATATGGTGTGATTGATGCCGCCATGCGCCGCAAGAAACTGATGCATATTCTCGCCGAAAGCTGGGCGGAAACGCCGCCGCCAAGCAAGATTTATGCGGCGGGAACAACAGGCTCTATCCCCTCCACCGCCAAACTTTTGAAGACAATTTCGCAGCTTGAACACGGGCATATTATTTTGCCCGGACTTGACCGCGATCTGGATGAGGAAAGCTGGAACGCGGTTGCGCCAAGCCATCCGCAATTCGGCTTGAAGCAGCTTTTGGACTATCTGGAGATACCGCGCGGCCGCGTGCTTGATTGGGACGGCGAATATCATACGGGCGCAGATGAAATATCACCGCCGGCGCGTTCGGTATTGATGCGCGAGATTATGCGCCCCGCGGAAACCTCGATGACTTGGACGCGCCTTGCCGAGCAGCCCGCACAGGTCACAGCGATCACGGCAGCTTTGGAAAATATCACGCTTTATGAAGCCGAAAACCAGCGCGAAGAAGCGCTTTTGATTGCGCTGAAATTTCGTGAAACGCTCGAAGCGCCGGACAAAACCGCCGTGCTGGTAACGCCCGATAGAACACTGGCGCGGCGCGTTGCGGGATATTGCCGCCGCTGGAATTTAACCGTGGATGATAGCGCGGGTGAGGCGCTCAACACCACATTATGCGGGCAGTTCCTGAGCTTGTTGTGCGAGGCAGCAACGGCGCATTTGAAACCGCGGGCGCTGCTGGCGCTGCTCAAACATGACTATTGCACTTTGGGTATGGCGCGGGAGGATTATGCGCGGGCGCTTGGCCATCTGGAGCGTTACGCCTTGCGCGGATTTGCGCCGCAAGCGGGGTTTGCAGGGCTTTATGAGCGTATCGCGCAGCTTGAAAATTCGCAGATATTCGCGCGCAAAAATCTATTGCCTGAGATGAAGGATTTTGTTGAACGGCTCGAACGCACCATCGGTGATTTTGTGAGCGCGCTGCACAGCGATAATGCGCAGGATTTTACCGCCCTCCTCAAGGCGCATTTGCGTGCTGCCGAACAGTTATCCGCGAGCCAAGACCCCGCTTATACCAGCCGTTTATGGAGCGATATCGCGGGGGAGAAAGCCGCAGGGCTGATGAATGAGCTGCTCGCCCATGGCGGGGATTTCGGCGCGGTGAGCGCACAAACATATCTCAATATCATGCAGATGATGATGCGCGATATTGCGGTGCGCCCTCGCTTTGGCACGCATCCGCGCATTCATATTCTCGGCCAGCTTGAAGCGCGATTGATTGATGCCGATCTTGTGATTTTGGGCAGTCTGAACGAAGGGTCGTGGCCGCCCGATCCGGGGCATGATCCGTGGATGTCGCGGCCAATGCGCAAGAGCTTCGGCTTGCCCGATCTGGATCGCGCCATCGGCCTTGCGGCGCATGATTTTGTGCAGGCAATGGGCGCAAAAACCGTTATGCTGACCCGCGCCAAAATGCTCGACGGGGCGATGACAACGCCCGCCCGCTGGCTGCAACGCTTGAGCGCGGTTATCAGCGCTTGCGGGATTGATAAGGCTGCGCTGAAGGACTCTACCCTGCCCGCATGGCTGAAGATTTTCGAAAACCACGATGCGGAGATTACGCCCTATCCGCGCCCGCAAGTTCTTGTCCCGCCCGCCATGCGCCCCAAGGATTATTCGGTGACCAGCATCGAAACCCTGATCAAAGATCCGTATGCGATTTATGCGCGGCGGATTTTGAAACTGGGCAAGCTCGACCCGCTAGAAAAACCCGTCGAGGCCAAAGATACAGGAAATATTTTGCACGGCGCGCTGGAAAAATTTCTCAAAAACCACCCCGATTATTTGCCCGCAGATAGCGTTGATAAATTGCTCGCTTACGGCGCGGAACTTCAGGCCGATATCGCCAATGATCCGGCGCTGTGGGATTATTGGTGGCCGCAATATAAAGGAATGTGTGAGGTGTTTTTTGAGCAGGAAATTGACTGGCGGTTTAACCGAAGAGCCAGACCGATCGCGCAAGAAATTCGCGGTGAAATGATGCTGGATATTGCGGATGCGCCTATAAAATTGCATGGCAAAATCGACCGTATCGACCTGATGCCCAATAGCGATTATGCGCTGATCGATTACAAAACCGGCGGCACGTTGAGCGCAGCAAAAATCGTAAGCGGTGAAACGCCGCAGCTGGCGATTGAGGCGGTAATGCTCGAACACAATGCCTTTGCGGCGGCGGGGATTACCGAAAAAAAATCTTCGGTGATGGCGTATTGGATGATCAAAGGCCGCGGTGAGGATGCCGGAAAAGTTATCGAGCTGTCCGATTATGCGGACAAGGGCAAGGCCGATTATCGCGGCGTGGTTGAGGCCACCCATGCGGGGCTGCATTCGCTTTTGAGCGCGTATCAAGACCCCGATATGCGTTATATCTGCCTGCCGCGGGAAGCGAACAAACCGCGCTTTAATGATTATGAGCATCTGGAGCGGATTCAGGAATGGGCGGCGCTTGGTGATGAAACCGATTTTCAGGATGGGGAGTGATCAAGGCCATGACTGAGAACAATATTTTGAAAATTCAAAGCGAGCAGAGCGCAGAAAGCGCACCTAACACACAGGGCGCACAAAAAGCGCAGCCGCTCTCGCCGAATGTCTTACAAAGCCGCGCGTCCAATCCTCAAGATTCGGTTTGGGTTGATGCCTCGGCGGGGACGGGCAAAACCAAGGTTCTAACCGACCGTGTGTTGCGGCTGCTGTTGCCGCGTAGCGATCAGGAAGGCGGCACGCCGCCGCATAAAATTTTATGCCTGACCTATACCAAAGCCGCCGCCAGTGAAATGTCACTGCGGATCGGCGGGATTTTGGAAAGATGGGCGGTGATGCCAGAACGCCGCGATGAAACCACGCCGCCTGACCAAAAAACATTGGCCGAGGAGCTGGAATCGCTGACGGGAAAACCCGCATCACCTTTCATGATTGCGGCGGCGCGGCGCTTATTCGCGCAAATCATGGACACGCCCGGCGGGTTGAAAATCATGACCATCCATTCTTTTTGTCAGTCGCTGCTGGGGCGTTTTCCGCTCGAAGCGGGCATTCGCCCGAATATGACGGGGCTGGAGGAAAGCGGCGCTGCGCGCTATCTTGAGGCGGCTTGCAAACAGGTTTTCAAAAAAGCGCAGCAGGAAAAAACAAGCCCGCTCGGCGCAGCATTTGAAAATATCGCAGCAACGCTGGATCAGGATAGCTTCACGAAATTGCTCAAAGCGATTGTCAAGGAGCGCAGGCAGCTTGAAAAAATCCTCGGCCAGACATGGGATGTTGACGGTCTGTATACGCGGCTTTGCCAGTATTACGATCTGAAGGCCGAACAAACGCCGTCACAAATGCTGCGCGAATTTTGCGCCGATGATGCCCTACCGCTCGATGATTTGCGCGAGAGTATAAAAGTTTTAGCCGATAGCAAAACCAAGGGCGATACTGATTTACGCGAAAATTTACAAGCCTGGCTTGAAATGGATTTATCCACGCGCTGTAAAAATCCTCAACACTATTTCCTCAATTTTCTAACAAAAAGTTTTACGCCGAGAGCGAATGTCGTTACCAAAAAATATGGTGAAAAATTTCCTCATATAACCGAATTTCTGAACAGTGAACAACAGCGCGTTATTGATTTTTATGACAGGTTAAATTGCCTGCAATGCGTGATATTGACCCGCGATTTATTCACGTTGTCGGTGGAAATTATAAAAGCCTTCCAAGCGCTTAAAGCCCAAGACAGCGTGCTTGATTTTGATGATCTGATCTTGCTGACTCTTAAATTGCTCAAGGGAGAGAGCGCCGATCTGACAGGTCAAGCCGCACCGATGGCGCAATGGATTCATTACAAGCTCGATCAGGGAATTGATCACATTTTGATCGATGAGGCGCAGGACACCAACCCCGAACAATGGGAAATTATCGAAGCGTTGAGCGCGGATTTTTTCAGCGGCGAGAATGCGCGGGGCACTCTCAAACGGACGATTTTCACGGTCGGCGATAAGAAGCAATCGATCTATAGTTTCCAACGCGCCTCGCCTGAATCTTTTGATAAAATGCGTCAAGATTATGAACGGGCGCTGCGTGCCTGTCATGATGAGCTTGTCGGTATTCCGCTGCAGACATCGTTCCGATCAACGCATTCGGTTCTGGAAGCGGTTGATCTGGTTTTTTCGCAAGAGGGGCTGCGCACTGACCCCGGTTTTGAAAATATCGAGCATATCGCCTATCGCGGCAAGGATGCGGGGCTGGTGGATATATGGCCGCTATTTGAAACCGAAAAGGATGATAGCGCCGATATCGATTTCTGGCAGCCCGTCAAAGAGGAGGCCAAACCCAAATCAGCCTCGATGCAATGTGCGGAATTTATCGCCGCGCAAATTGCGGAGTCTATTCAGTCGGATGAAGACTTTGAGAAGATCAAAGGTCGCAAAATTCGCGCCGGTGATTTTATGATTTTGGTGCGGACGCGTAGCGCCTTCGTCAATCAGATGATCCGCGCCCTCAAGGAGCATAATATCCCCGTTGCCGGCCATGACCGCATGGTTTTGAAAGACCAGATCGCGGTGCAGGATTTGCTCGCCCTTGCTGATTTTGCAATTTTTCCCGATGATGATTTAACGCTGGCCTGTTTGCTCAAATCGCCGCTGATCGGACTGGGCGATGATGATTTGACCGATCTATGTGTCAACCGTACGGGGAGTTTGTGGCAATCGCTTAAGGCCAAAGCGCAATCCGGCACTGCGCCGCTTTATCAAAATGCGGCCACCTATCTTGAAGAATTTATGCGGGAGGCGGCGCGGGCAAAGCCTTATGAATTTCTCAACCGCGCCTTGATGATGCCTTGCCCGACCAACACGGTGAGCGGATTGCGGGCGATGCAAGCGCGGCTGGGGCATGATGTCGCCGAGCCGCTTGATGAGCTGCTGAACGCCGCCCTGCGCTTTGAGAGCGAATACGCCCCCGTCTTGCAGCATTTCATTCACTGGCAAAATTCGGGTGAGGCCGATATTAAACGCGAAAGCGATGAGAGCGCCGATGAGGTCAGGATCATGACCATTCACAGCGCCAAGGGATTGCAAGCGCCGATTGTGATTTTGCCCGACACGACCAGCAGTTTCAAAAAAGGCGGATTTGATGAGGGGCGCAGCTTGCTCTGGCCGCATAAAACGGGCAAGCCCCTGCCGATTTTTGCACCGCGCAAGGAATTTCATTTTGAGCGATTTAGAGAAGATCGCCAGATTATTGACGACCGCGCCATGCAGGAATGGCGGCGGCTGTTATATGTTGCGCTGACCAGAGCCGAAGACAGGCTCTATATCACGGGCTATAGCAAAGGCAAGGGCAAGAAGAGCGAAAGCGCGAAGCAGGCCAGCGATACACCGAAAGAAAGCTGGTATCAGTATTGCTTGAGCGGCCTTGGCGGGAAGACGTCCAAGCATGGCGATATCACTCAAAACGAACACGGCTTGCCGCGGCTGTTTAACCCGCAACTTGGTGAGCCGCAAAGCTCCAAAGATGCGAAAGAAAATCATAGCGCGCAAGATATCTCGGCTACCGCGCCCGCATGGCTATTTGCGCCCGCCCCGCCGGAGCCAAGCCCGTCCGTTCCGCTGTTGCCCTCACGCCCGTCAATGGACGAACCATCGGCGCTTTCGCCGCTGTATGCTCAGGATAATTTCCGATTCCTGCGCGGGAATATCACGCATAAGCTGTTGCAGTTTTTGCCTGATATGCCGCCAGAAAAACGCGAAGACGCGGCGCTGAATTTTACCGCGCGGTTTGGGTCTGACCTACCGCAAGCGGCGCAAAGCGATATTGTGCGGGAATGTTTCGCGATTTTGGAACATCCTGAATTTAAGCCGCTCTTTAGCCCGCAATCACGCGCCGAAGTTCCGATCACAGGCCTTCTGGGCGGTAAGGATATTATCAGCGGCCAGATTGACAGGCTTTATATCGATCCGGCGCAAAAAACAATCTGGATCGTTGATTACAAAACCAACCGCCCGCCGCCGCTGCACGCCGACGATGTGCCGCTGATCTATCATAACCAGCTGCGGCTTTACCGCGATACGCTGCAAGCGGTTTATCCCGATTTTATAATCAAATGCGCCTTGTTATGGACGGATGGGCCGCGGCTGATGCCGATTGCGCTTGATTAGAGTTTTCCAAGGCTCATTGCCAAGCCGCGCTTGAAAATGTGCATAATTCAAACAAAATCACTTTTGTAAAATCAGCACGCCGCACAATCAGGCTATACTTGTTTTTGACGGAAAAAACACCATACTTATTTTTAAGATAGAATCAGGTAAGAGATTCAAAAAATAAATAAATAGATAGAGTCGCGAAAGGATACAGCCATGGCCAGCACAAATGTAAATGACACAGAATTTGAACAGGAAGTCTTGCAATCGGATTCCCCTGTTTTGGTGGATTTCTGGGCGGAATGGTGCGGCCCTTGTAAGGCGCTTTCCCCGCTGATCGATGAAATTGCCAATGACATGAAGGGCAAGGTCAAGGTTGTGAAGGTCAATATCGAAGATGCCCCCGAAGCGCCGACAAAATACGGTGTGCGCGGCGTTCCGACGCTAATGATCTTCAAAAACGGACAGGTCGTTGACACCCGCGTCGGCGGTATGCCCAAAGGACAGCTTGAAGAGTGGATTCAAAAAGCGATTTAAAATTGATCTAAAATTAAGGCAAGGGGGGGGCTAAAAAAGTTACAGCCCCTCTTCTTTCTTTGAAACTTTGAAACTTACCTACATCCTGAACACGCCGAAGGTCGTGTCCTCAATCGGGGCATTGAGGCTGGCGGCCAATGCCAACGCCAGAACGCGGCGTGTATCGGCGGGGTCAATCACCCCATCATCCCAAAGCCTTGCTGAGGCGTAATACGGGTGGCCTTCGCGCTCATATTGCTCACGGATCGGCGCTTTGAGCTTTTCCTCATCCTTGGCGCTAAGGGTTTTTCCGTCGCGCTCCAGCTTCATTTTCTCGACCGTGGCCATCACGCCTGCGGCCTGTTCACCGCCCATCACGGAAATTCTGGCATTCGGCCACATCCACAAAAAGCGCGGATTAAAGGCGCGGCCACACATGCCGTAATTGCCCGCCCCGAATGATCCGCCGATCAGAACGGTGAATTTCGGCACTTGCGCGCAGGACACAGCCGTCACCATTTTCGCGCCGTCTTTAGCGATGCCGCCGCTTTCATATTTCTGGCCGACCATAAAGCCCGTGACATTTTGCAAGAACACGAGTGGGATTTTTCGCTGCGCGCAGAGCTCAACGAAATGCGCGCCTTTGAGGGCGCTTTCGGAGAACAGCACGCCGTTATTGGCGACAATCCCCACGGGCATACCGTGAATATGCGCAAAGCCCGTCACCAGCGTTGTGCCGTAGCGTTTTTTAAATTCGTCAAACTCACTGCCATCAACGATATGGGCGATAATATCGCGCACATCAAACGGGGTTTTGAGATCCTTGGGAATAACGCCGTAAATATCCTTGGGCGCGTAAAGCGGCTCTTGCGGGGTTTTCAGCGGTAGCGCTACCGATTTGCGGCGATTGAGATTGCCGACACAGCGCCGCGCGATATCAAGCGCGTGTTTGTCATTTTCAGCCAGATGATCGGCCACACCCGATATGCGGGTATGAACATCACCGCCGCCCAGATCTTCGGCGCTGACCTCCTCACCCGTTGCGGCCTTCACCAGCGGCGGCCCCGCCAGAAAGATCGTGCCTTGCTCCTTGACGATAATGCTTTCATCGGACATGGCGGGAACATACGCTCCGCCCGCGGTACAACTGCCCATCACCACCGCGATTTGCGGAATGCCGCGCGCGCTCATATTGGCTTGATTGTAAAAGATGCGCCCGAAATGTTCCTTATCGGGGAAGACCTCGTCCTGATTGGGCAAATTCGCGCCGCCGCTATCAACCAGATAAATACAGGGCAGGTTGTTCTGGGCGGCGATTTCTTGCGCCCGCAAATGCTTTTTGACCGTCAGCGGATAATATGTGCCGCCCTTGACGGTGGCATCATTGCAGACAATCACGCATTCTTGCCCGGCAACGCGGCCTATCCCCGTGATAATGCCGGCGGCGGGGACAGTGTCCTTATAGACATCCTGCGCGGCGAGAGCCGAGAATTCCAAAAACGCCGATCCGGCATCAAGCAGCGCATCAATCCGTTCCCGCGGCAATAGCTTTCCGCGCGCTGTGTGGCGCTCCCGCGCTTTATCGCCGCCGCCTTGCTCAATCAGCCGCAATTTGGCGTTCAGATCATCGACCAAGGCTTGCATGGCTTTGGTATTGGCTTGAAATTCTGGGCTTTGCGGCGGGGTTTTCGGCTGAAGCTGCATAATCGGATATCCTGTTCAAAATGATCGCTGCCTTCAGGATAAAAGGAAATACGCCCAAGGGCAATTCATGAATTTTGTTTGTGTTGGGTGCAATGGCTCGAAGCTTCAAAGCTCAAGCTTCAAGCTTTGAAATCACCTGATCGAAATAGCCCTGCGCCGCTTCATGGATGAGGGAGGCATAACCCACCGCGGTTTTTTGCGCGTTATGCGTATGCGGCGCGGTTCTTAAATCCTGAATTTTCAGATTTTGTTCAAGGGCGAGGCTCAACAGGGCAATGACCTCAGCCGCGTTCTCCCCGCAATAGCCCGCGCCCAAAAGCGTCCCGTCGGTTTGCGCGACCAGCTTTAACAATCCGTCACTGCGGGCTTGGCTGAGGGCAAAGCTGCTATCTTGCATACGCCATTTCACCAGATGGAAATTGCCTAAGCCGAAACGCTCCCGCGCGGCGCATTCGTTTAATCCGATCTCAGCGATTGCGGGCTGGGTGAGCGTTGCCGCAGTGCTTTCTTGCCTATCCCCTTGCACACCCTTTTGTGCATTCTCTTGTGTATTCTCTTCCGTAATCAGCAAGACCCGCTCGCTGCTGATGCGGCGTTTTGCGCCGAGATGGAGCATATGAATGATGCGTTTTCCGGTGTCTTTGTCGATTTCACCATGGGCAATATCCGCGCCCTCGATCAAGCGGATTTTGTCGTTTTTCTCAAAGCTATCATAGAGGATTTTAAACAGCTCAGTGTCGCCAGCGGGTAAAATTTTATCGGGTGCAATCACCGCGGTGTTACAGCCCAAAGACCCCAAAGCCTGCGCGATGGAAAGCGCCGCGCCGCCGATGCCGATAATCGTGAGATGCGCGGGCAGTTTCGGCCAGTTCAGAATATCGCCGATACCTTCAAAATATTGCGCGGACAGGCCTTCGATATGGAGGGCGGTGCGTTGGGCTTGGTTTGATTTTGCGCGCAAATCAATCTGATCATCGGCTGTGATGATATGATCAAAATCGCTCTCATCATCAGCAACAAAAAAGATTTCAGCACCCAGCCCGCGCAAACGTTCGGCGGCGTAATAGGGCGCGATCCGCTCCAGCGTGTTTTGAATAGCCAGCTTCACCCCGCGCCAATCAATGTTCGGCTCAGGGGCATTGATGCTCAAGCCAAGTGTTTTGGTGCGTTTCAGGGCGCGGGCATTTTCCCCCGCCGCATAAAGCGCATGGAGAATATGGGTTTCCTTATCCAGAAAACTGAAATCGCGCTGCTGCGCTTCGGATAAAATCTCATTGGCGTCATGCGGCACAATAATCGCGACATGCTGCCCCGCGCGAAGTTTTGAGAGCGCCGCATCAAAGCAATTCTGTCCCGCCCCGATCAAGCAGGTATCAAAGGATTTTTGTGGCGGTGCAGCGGTTTGGGTGTTTGGCTCTATCATGACTATATCAGGATTAAATCAGGGCTAAAAAATTATGCTTACTTGCGAAACTATGCGCTTTGGCGCAGTATAGGAAAATAATTCAGCCATGAAAACTTATTTCAAGTTATAACTTTAAATTTACAGCGCAATCGCAAAGAGGATATGCCATGACCACCAAAGGCGCACTTACCGTGACATCACTCGCCACCGCCATGTTGTTCGGCGGCGGCATTTTTCTATATCTCAATTTCGGATCTATCGCCAAACAACTGGCGCAAGATTACGCCAGCCGCACTTTGGGCGTTCAGGTCACGATTGGCCGTCTGGATGTATCGTTTCAGGATCGCACAGTGCAAATTTCACATTTGCGGATCGGCAATCCTTCGGGCTACAAAAACCCGCATGCCGCCGTGGTGCAAAGCATTGCGATACAGGCCGGAGAGCTGGGGTCGGAGCTCTTGGAATTCAAGGACGTTGCCGTGACCAGCGCGGATATTTTTCTGGAGGTAACGCCCGAAGGCACAAACCTGACCGATATTCGCCGCAATCTTAACCCGCAGGTCGGCGCGGCGCAAACCGAAGGCGAAAAGGCGCTCAAGGTCATTCTCGATCAGCTTGTAATGAGCGGCACGATCCATCCTTCGATCAGCTTTGTGGAGCGTGAGATTCCACCTTTTGAATTGCCGCCGATTACATTGCGGGGTATTGGCCGTAACGGGCAAGCCGACGGGCAGGGCGGCGTTTTGGTCGGTGAGGCCATTGCACAAATCTGGCAAGCCGTTTCAAAAGAAGCGATTGTTGCGTCCAATCGTCAAGGCTATCTGGACGGGCTACCCGTTCAAGTATTGCACGATGCGGGTCTGGGGGATATCCAAATCCTCAAGGAGCAAATCGGCAAGGATTTGAACCGCGTACAAGACAGTATCCGCAAGATGTTTGAGTGAGGCTTTTACGCTTGAGGGGCAGCGGCACACTAGCGTGTAAGACTAGCGTGTTTCAAGAAGGCTCTATCTGCGCCAGCCGCAAAGCCTGTTGCTTTTTGAACAATGACCAGTTTGTGAGCTGGAAGACAATTCCGGCCACAACATTGACCACGGCAATGGCGATGAAAATTCCGGTCACGCCATAAAGATGCTCACCGATCAGGACAGCCGGAATCATCAGCGCGATCATTTTCACAACAATCATCAGCATCGAACGCTTTGGCATTCCCATCGCATTAAAGGCCGAGCCCCAGCCAAGCACAAGATTGCTGAATGCGTAGGAAAACGGCACAATCCAGAAGAACAATACGGCATAGGCGATCATCTGCGGATCATCGGAGAACAGCCCCGCCATAAACTGCCCCGATAGCCCGAAAACCAGCGCCACGAGCAATGACCAAGCCACCGAAAAGCTGATCGCGATTTTGAGCGTTTTTTCCACGCGGTCGAAATTTTTCGCGCCCCAGTTCTGGCCGATAATCGGCGCCATCCCCGTTGAAAGCGCCATCAGAATGATAAAGGCAAAGGCCTCGATACGGGTTGCCACACCAAAGGCAGCAATCGCGCTTTCGCCGTATTTGGCCAGAAGCGCAAAGATAAAGGCATTGACCAACGGCTGGATTGTATTGGTAATTCCGGCGGGAATGGCGATAAACAAAATCCGCGCCGCCGAATTTTTAAACGTGTCGAATTTTACCTTGAGCGGGTGCAGCAGCAAAGCATGGCGCTTATAGGTGATCGCCAGCCCCGCCGCCATCGCACAAGCATTGGCAAAAACCGTTGCAATCGCCGCGCCCTGCATTTCCAGCCGCGGAAACCCGAACAGGCCGAAAATCAGGATCGGGTCAAGAATGAGATTGATAACGGCGACAATCGTCATGATAAGAGCGGGGGTGCGGGTATCGCCATTGGCGCGCATTGCCGCATTGCTGACCATCGGTACGGTGATGAAAACCGCCCCCGCAAGCCAGATCGACATATAAGACCAGATCAGAGGCAATGTTGCGGGCGTTGCGCCCAGCGCCCTAAAAATCGTGTCATGCAGCGCATATCCCGCCAGCGCGATCAATATACCTAACATAAAGACAAGGCATACGGCGTGGGTTGTGACGCGGCGCATCGTTTCCACCTCCCCGCCGCCGATCAGCCGCGAGCCGACAGAGGCCATCGCAATCTGGAAACCGATGAACAGGCTGAAAATCCCCATCGTCACAGGAAAGGTCAGGCTGAGCGCTGCGAGTTCCTTTGTGCCGAGCATGGCAATAAAGAACATATCGACCAGCTGGAAGCTGATAATCGCAAAAATACCCCACGTCATCGGCACGGTAAGCCGAATGAGGTGGTGAGTGATCGAGCCTTCGGTCAGATTGCCCTTATTGGCGTATGGTTTCGGGGCGGAGGTCATGCCCGCTTTTTATACGGTTTTAATGGCTTTGGCTATATCACAATTTTGAAATATTTAAGGTGAATATTAAAAAATTAACTATTTACATAAAATGTTAACTAATTTTGAGTTATATTTGAGTTATAAATAAGGGCACGGCTACATCTGGCCGAGACAAAAAAACGAAGTGTGGGTAATAAAATCAATGGCAACTGACGGCGACGATTTCATCCAATTTAGTGGGGAACTTCAACATTTATCGGTAACACTGGTAAATGCTTATAGCGGATACACAATTGATATTGATGAAGAGAAATACGTTAACAACACATTATATGACGGTATGGGCGGCACAAACACGCTCAATATGACGAGTGCCGGCGATGTACTTTTCATCATGAATGCGAATGGCCAGCAGGCCTTTAAAAATATCCAAGTTGTTCTTGCCAGTGGCGGTGATGACATTGTCGATCTCTCCAGCACAGAATTTGTTCTGGATTTTGGCGTAACAATTTTCGGCGGTGCTGGAAACGACATTTTATGGGGTAATGCTGGCAACGATACAATTTTTGGCGGGAATGGTGATGATATTATTGATGGTGGTCCCGGCAATGACATGCTTTATGGCGGGAACGGCAATGACCTGATATTTGGCGACGAAGGTGATGATTTGCTGAATGGCGGCCCTGGTAATGATACTCTGATCGGCGGCTCAGGCAATAATACCTATGAATTCTCTGATATGAATTTCGGGCACAATATTATTATTCAGGAAAATTACGGCGGCTTAAATCAAATCTCTTTCATTCTACCGGTCAATATCGGAATTGATGCGATTACATTTGCATTTAGCGGTGATGATCTGATTCTGGATGTCGGTTCATATGGCACTATCACACTGGTTGATCAAATGTCGGAAACGGGCGCGGGGGTCGATCAGATTGTTTTCAGCAATAATACAACCTTTGATTTGCGTTCGGTAACCCCACCCAATCAAGACCCTGTTGCCGAAGATGATGCTTTCACCGGTGATCAAGATCAGCCGGTTACAGGCAATGTTCTTGCCAATGATTTTGATCCTGACGGCGATACGCTCAGCGTGATTGCAGGGGTGTTCACAACCGTGAACGGCGGAACGGTTGAGCTGTTCGAAAATGGCGATTTCACCTATACACCCGCCGAAGGGTTCTTCGGGGCGGATAGCTTCAGCTATACCGTTGAGGATGGCAATGGCGGCAGTGCTATCGGCAATGTATCGCTTGATATTGCTGAGGTTATTGTTTTGCCGCCGCCTGATGTGAATCTGGACATTCGTGTCAGCCACGGCAATACCGCGCAGCAATTTATTGATAGCGCAGTCGGTTTTGACCTGACCCCTGAAAGTTTCGGCGTTTGGCAAACCCTGACAGGCCATGAGATGGGCTTTACGGGCGAGCAGAAAAACGCCGTTGTCAGCTTTGTTTTTGAGGATGCCGATACGGCCAGTGTCACGCTGGACAGCTATTGGAATTCGATGAAAAATGTCGAGGTTTCATCAGATAGCGCGGGCAACATTACCTTGAGCAATTTCGTCCATACCGATGTCAGCTTCGGCAATGGCGGCAATTCCTATATCGAGATTTTTGATGCCAAGCGCGGCTTTATCACCACTGGTGACGGCGATGATACCGTTATCATTAAGGCGCTGACGAATAATGCACATTGGTCGAATGTCTTTGACATTAAAACGGGCGATGGCAATGATTTCATCGACTTTGAGGGTGATAAAGGCATTACGCAGGTGAAAATTGACGCCGGAAACGGTGATGATGTTGTTATGCTCGGCGGGAATTACAAGAGCTCCATCGTTCATCTTGGCGCGGGCAATGATTTCGCGCAAGGCGGCAACGGCAATGATGTCATCTATGGCGGTGCTGGCGATGACGTGATTTACGGCGGTGCCGGCAATGATATCCTTTATGGCGGAGATGGCACATCGACCTTTATCGTGCTGGACAAGTCCTTCAGCGACGATTTTATCTTCCCGCAGCTTCAAGAGCGGGTGAACATCAAAAATCTTATGCCTTCGGGTGTGCCGTCCTTGGGCGTTAAAGATCCGAATTTGCACGTTGATTTTCAGGCAACGGCAACGCTGACCTTCCGTGAGGGGGTTGCGGGTTATAACAATTCGCTCGGTATCTACCGCATTGCCGAAGACGGCACGATTGAAATGGCAAGCCTGCTCTGGGAAAATGTCAAAACTGCAGGTGTAAATGTCGCCCACCAGATTGATATTCCGGTCGGTGAGGATGGTGGCAGCTACGGATTCTTTATTATTGCCGATGGCGATAATACCAATAAAGGGTATAAAAACCTCGATACCGCAGAGTCGGGTCATATCAAATTTGTTTACGACTATGGCGGCGCGGGTGAACGCGCTGCCACCATATTTGATGACGGCAAGTTCATATCAGCCGTTTATGATGACGGGGTTACCCAAAAGCTTCTCAATGGAGATGTTTATCACACTACAGAACGCGGCGGGTCGGCGCAGCTTAATGCCGATGGCAAGGTTCATGCGGTATCGGGTATTGTCAGCCCTGACAATGATCAGGTGCTTAAAATCGGCTTTGAAGATTTGTGGAAACTCGGTGATGCCGATTTCGAAGATGTGCTCTTTGAAATTGATATCAATGAGGTGCTGATCGAGATTAGCGTTGAGAGCAATGACCTGCTTTATGGCGGTGCGGGGAACGACATTCTCTATGGTGAGGGCGGCGATGATATCCTGATCGGCGGCGAGGGCTATGACACGCTCTATGGCGGGACTGGCAATGATATGTTCGTGTTCACCACATTTGTCGGCTATGACACGGTGAAGGATTTCTGGAACGGCGATAACAGCCTCAATATTACCGATATCCTTGATGGCTACGACGCGCAAAGCAATGATTTGAATGATTTTGTAAAATTCGTCGCGATAGGCGCGCATACCGAATTGTTCGTCAATGCCGACGGGCAAGGCAACGACTTCCAGAAAGTCGCTGTGATCGAGAATTATACATTTACGGATTCGGTTGATGTTCTCGTGAATATGGGAACATTGATTGTTGACCAGTCGATTGTGTATTAAACCGTTGCTTATTTGATTATAGCGACGTTTTGCAGGCTGGTTATAAGAACGGGTTACGGATGTTATGTCCGTGGCCGCGTAGGCGTTTTCATTACCCCACACAGGTTATTGTGAAAATGCCTCGCGGTTTTGATTTATTCGATTTATGATGGCGCGTGATGAAAAACGCTGCCGAAAAATCTGCGCTTGAAACGCTGTTCCTGCCATTGCGGACGGATGATTTTTCCAGCTATTTTAAAAATACGCAGCGCCGTGTTGTGTTTCTTAATGCGCGGTTCTCAAGGGGCTTTAAGGATTTTTATCAAGCCTATGACGATCCGCGCCCAGACCTAAAGCTGATCCAGCCTTTTAAACCCTATGCGCAAGATTGGCCGCCAGAGCAATACACAAAACTTGTAAACAACACGGACAATAGTGAGGGGGGTTATGAGGGCTATGACCTCGCCCTTGTTCTGGCGACCAAAAGCCGTATTGAAACCGAAATTGCGTTGGCGCAGGCGGGGCTGGCGCTTTTGGGTCAGGCTTGGCTGATTTGTGCGGCGGATAATAAAGAGGGCGCAAGCCGTTTGAAACAAATGTTCCACGCACTGGGCTTTGAGACTGTGCTGGAGCTTTCCAAACACAAGGCGCGGGTATGCTGGGCGCAAAAATCAGAGCGCTTCAACGCCGCCCAAGCGGAAAATTGGGCGCAGCGCGATAGGCTCACACAAGCCGAACACGGGTTCTGGTCGCGCGCCGGCATTTACGGCTGGGATAAGATTGATATCGGTTCAGCATTGTTAAGCGCCGCTTTGCCCGATGGTTTGAGCGGCTATGGCGCTGATTTCGGCTGTGGTTATGGCGCGCTGGCGATAGCGGCTTTACGCGAAAATAGAGCCATCACCGTGCTGGATTACATTGATGCCGATGCACGGGCGTTGGAGGCTTGCGGCAAAAATCTCGAAACATTTGATGTCCGAAAAAACGCCTTATGGCTCGATTTAACCCGGCGCAATCAGGAGCTGAAAGGACGCTATGACTGGATTGTCATGAACCCGCCCTTCCATGAGGGCAAGAAAACTGACAGCGATATTGGCCGTAGCTTTATTCAAAGCGCTGCCGAAGCGCTCAAGAAAAACGGGCGGCTTTATATGGTGGCGAACCGCCATTTACCCTATGAAACAATTCTTGGGGAGGTATTCAAGAGCGTTCACACGCTTTTTGACACGCAAGGCTTTAAGGGATTTTGTGCTTTGAAATAATAAAGCTTTTTCAAAACTTGCGTATATTTACATATTAATATAGATTGTTTCCGATGATAATTGCACACAGTAACTTTCAAAATGCTTCGGCGCAAACACCCGAACCCCTAACGCCCTATAGAGTTCGGCGATGTTGAGAGCGTCGCCCGTGTGAATGTGATATCCTATCTGGAAACGGATCGCCTTAGCACCAGACATCAAAGCTGCACGGATCTAAATGTGCATATGTCGATCAATATTCGGCGCTGGGCCAATATTTTCGATCAAATGGCAAAAAAGAATGACCAGCGCGAGAAGATGATCGGGGCTTATACTGATAAGCCTGAGAACATGGCGGGGTTTATCTGGTATGGGCCGGAACGCAAAAAAGGTGATATTGGGGAAATTATGGCGCTCTATGTTCTTCCGCAATATTGGCGCGCGGGCATAGGAACAAAATTGTTTAATCGCGCCGTCACAGATTTAAAAAACAGTGAGTTCTCGGCGGTCAAAATATATACGGACGGAAACGACCCTATACCGAATGAATTTTATCGTAAAATGGGCGCTAAACCATTAAGCGGGATATTTAACGGCTATGGATCGTCATCAACACATGTTTCCTATTTACTGGGTTTAGAGCCTCAAACCATGCCACTCCCACAGTAAATGAGTGCTGGAGAAGATATATCAAATATAATAAATATCTTCTTCGCCTTCGACCTGCATCACTTGTTTGACGATCCGCTGGAATTTCTTTTCATCATGTAAGGCTTGTTTGTTCAGACCTGTTTCCCGGCCAACCATGTAATACACTGAAGTCATATCACATTTCGTACCGCGTCCGTTCATTTTCACATGATAGGCCATCGCCGAGTCCATCGTGATAATCGATTTATCGGGCTGGTTACGTTTGCGCATATGTTCTTCGGTCAAATGCACAATGAGCATCAGCATAATATTCGAGATCGTCACGCCATGGTGCTTTTCAAATCCGGGGCGCAACGATTTCATGATGCGGTATGTTTCAACGACATTCGGAATATTCAGGAAAACTTTTTGAAAGCGGCGATCAAGCGCAGGGTCAGTCGCAACATACATCCTGAATTCGTCAAGCGTTGTCGCACCGATAACCATCAAATCACCCGCCGTCAAATACGGCTTCATAACATCGGATAAGCCTTTATAGGATGAGCCTTCGCAATTCGGCATAATCTGGTGAATTTCGTCCAAAAACAGAATAATGCGGGGGTTTTCAGGATTGTAATAACGCTCAGCCACCCCTTTACAAAGCGGGATAAAGCGCTCCTGAAACTCTGCAGGGTTAGATGTTCCCGCAGCCATACGCGCCAGATCAACTTCCAAAACGCGGCAATCTTTGAGCATATCAGGCACATCACCGGTAGCCACTTTTTGCGCCAACGCCACGACCATCGCAGTTTTACCGACACCGGCAGGCGCAAGCAAAACAGCGTTTTTACGGCCTTTTTGCAGCAAAATCAGAATCGTTTCATCAACTTCACGGTCACGGCCTGTAATCGGCCCATAACGCCCAGCACGGGCATGAGCCGTAAAATCATTACAATAGGCCATAAACAAATCTTCAAGCTCTGTGTTGGTAACAAGATATTGCCATTGTTCCGTCATGAGTTTCGTCCTGAATTTGCGCCGTGATAGGCATTTGACTTAGAAGGATACTGTGGAAGACGCTCCACAAATTTACTATAAACCAGTTTTTAGTCTAGCAACAGAGGGTTAAGACTTTCTTTTTAGATTATGTCATGTGAAAGCTGATCCCAAACATAAAATAAAATATAATGCCTAAACATTGCCGATTTGCTGGCTGGTGTAGCCCTGCGCATAAAGGGCAGCGGTGAGGTCGCCATATAGAATGAGATTATCAATCTCGTCCTTCACCGCCTGTTTAGGGTGATAGCCAATGCCCAGCCCCGCCGCTTTGAGCATAGGCAGGTCATTTGCACCGTCACCAATCGTTAATGTTTGATCTGGTTTAAGGAACATATCATTTGTGTAACGCCGCAAATATTCCAGCTTGGCTTGCTTGTCCAAAATCGGCGCTATGACTTTTCCGGTAAGAGCATCGTTCTCGATCTCAAGCGTATTGCCGTGATGATTGTCAAACCCGACCTCCCGCGCTATCGCACTTGTAAAAAACGTAAACCCGCCCGAAACAAGAACGCAATTTGCACCATTCTCTTTCATAACTTTGACAAGAGTATGAGCGCCTGAATTAACGCGCGTGGCCTTTAAGGTTTCCTGCAGCTTGGCGGAGGGCAGACCTTTGAGCAGCGATACCCGCTCCTTGAGCGCAGCATGGAAATCAAGAAGGCCCTCCATAGCGCGCTGCGTAATTTCGGCAACCTGTTCCTTGATCCCCGCATAATGCGCAAGCTCATCAAGTGTTTCACCTGCAACAATGGTGGCGTCCATATCGGCGAGCAATAATTTTTTGCGGCGGCGTTCAATCGGATTGCAAAACAGATCAATCTTCCCCTCAGAGAGATAATCTTGCAATTTGGCAATCAAAAGCCGTGACGGTTTGGCGGGAATCCCCAGATCCACCGCCCGTTCAGGGGCGAGCCATGACGGCGCCGCGGTAAAAAATAAGTTCTCTTTCTCGATCAATTTCGAGACAGAGGAAATATCGTTTTGCGTGATCGTTCTGTGGCTGGAGGAAACAAGTGTGAGAACAAAACTCATGAGGCTTTTTTCTTCTCCTGAAGCTTTTCTAAAAGCGGTGATCCGGCGATTAAGGCGCTTAGGCCGCTATCCTGCTTTTCCTGCGGCATAACAATAACCATATTGCCCTTATCACCGACATCGCGAATGGTATCGAGCCGCATGGCCTCTTCCATGAAGCGATCCGCAACATCCGGGTTAACACCATCCTTGACCAGCGATCTGCGAATATCGGCATAGCCCTGGGCGATACTGCGGCGGAATCCGGCCACGCCCTCCCCGATCAGGATATTGCGCTGCTTATCGGCCTCGGCGGCTTTAACGCTGCGGATATAATCGGCGGCAGCTTCGTTGGTGGCGGCGTCTTTCTCCCTTTCGGAAGCGCGGACGCGGTTAAAGGAATCTTGCACATCTCTGGGCGCGCTCGGCTCGTCAACGACAATACGGCGGATACAAATACCATAATCTTCAATCTGAGACTTAACGTCATCAATCACCGCCAATGAAATTTCATCGCGCTCGTCATAAAGCTCCTGAAAATCCTTACCCGATGTATATTTCCTGACCGAGGCACTGACAATCTTGTTCATCTGTTCAATCGGCAAATCGGTATCAAAATAGAACCGCGCCGTATCGCGGATTTCATATTGAATCGTGATCGGCAGCCTGACGAAAAGATCGTCTTTGGTTTTGGTGTCGAGCATTTCATTGACCTGCCGCAAATCTGTCGGAATCCTTGCAGCAACGATATTGAACGGCCACGGCCATTTCAGATGTAATCCGGCATGGTGCTCGGTGCGGACATGCTTTCCGAAAAATGTGATAAGCGCTTCACGACGCTGCGGCACAGTAAACAGGCAGGTAAAAAGATAGGCAATCAATATAACAAAGAACAAAATGCTCAAAAAACTGGCCATGTCGGTAAACTCCTTATTGAAATAAAATCAGGGCTGTCATATTGTGACAGCAATTTTTCAAGGAATAAACTGTTTTTATAAACGATGATTAAACATAGTTGATGAGAATGATCGTCACGGTTTTAAGAGGATAGAGCGAGAATGAGCAAACCAAATGTTAAGCCGAAAAACCCGTGTTTTTCTTCAGGCCCTTGCGCCAAGCGTCCGGGATGGAGCATTGAGAATCTCTCCCAAGCGATGCTGGGGCGCTCCCACCGCGCTGCGCCGCTCAAGGCCAAGCTGAAAGACGCCATCGACAAGCAAAAGAAAATCCTCGGCATTCCTGATGATTATGTGGCCGGAATCGTTCCGGCCTCCGATACCGGCGCTTTCGAAATGGCGATGTGGTCACTATTGGGTGAACGCGGCGTTGATGTTTTTGCTTGGGAAAGCTTTAGCACGGACTGGCTCAAGGATATTACAGGCCAGCTCAAATTATCCGATGTCAAAACCTATGAGGCCGAATACGGCGCATTGCCTGACCTGTCCAAGGCCGATCCCGCGCGCGATTGTGTTTTTGTCTGGAACGGCACAACCTCGGGCGTGCGCGTGCCCAATGGCAATTGGATCGCATCTGACCGTGAAGGCTTGACGCTATGTGATGCGACCTCGGCGGTGTTTGCTTATGATATGCCGTGGGAAAAGCTCGACGTTGTGACATGGAGCTGGCAAAAAGTGCTCGGCGGGGAGGCGGCGCATGGTATGATCGTGCTCTCACCTAGGGCAGTCGAGCGTTTGGAGAGCTATAAACCCGCTTGGCCGATGCCAAAAATTTTCCGCATGACCAAAAAGGACAAATCCGGCAAGACCGTTTTGAATGCCGAAATATTCGAAGGCGCAACAATCAACACCCCTTCAATGCTGGCGGTCGAAGATTGTCTGGATGCGCTCAACTGGGTTGAGAATATCGGCGGGCTGAGCACCACGATTGCGCGCTCCGAAGAAAATTTCAAGGTCATTGAAAATTGGGTGGCGCGCTCGGATTGGGCGGAGTTTCTGGCCAGCGAGCCTGATACACGCTCCCGCACCTCTGTGTGCCTGAAAATCGTCGATCAGTGGTTTGAAAGCCATGACGATCAACAAGGCTTTATCAAGGCGATGACAAAATTGCTGGAGGGCGAGAATGCCGCGTTTGATATTGCCGGATACCGTGATGCGCCTGCGGGGCTGCGGATCTGGTGCGGGGCGACCGTTCAGGCCAGCGATATCGAGGCGCTGATGCCTTGGCTCGATTGGGCCTATGCCACCGCCAAACACGAGGAAGAGCGCAAAAAAGCAGCTTAGGGCTTAATTGTAGTTATCACAATCAGGCGTCACTTGATCTTCCGGCACCTGACCGAAGGTCAGACTGTTGGCACTGCGATTTAAATATTTATCGCTTAAATCTATGAGTTGCCTCAGCCTTTTTTTGAAATATTGATTTTCATGCTGTTTTTTCGTTTTTGAAAACGCAGAAAAAACGGACAAAAGACAGCTCTTTTCAGATTCCTTGTCTAATCGATTGAGTAAAGCCTCCGTACCATCTCTTATAGAGCGAATGTCATGCTGTGAATAGCTTTCACCTTTTATATCGATAAAAGTATATTTTTGATTGATATCTGCACCATTTTGCATGAGTAACTCAAAAAGCCTGAAATCATGATGCCCCAACGCATTCAAATGCGGTGGGGTAGAGTCACAATCAGAAAAAATATAGGTTTCCGCCTGATCCTTCTCAAACAACTCTTTTTGAACGGCAGGATCTTTTACAAGCGCCTCGATGATAAGATACAGGTTCTCGCGGGTATGTTCTGTAATTATATAATGGCTGTTTTTAACTCTGACAAAATTATTGATAAACGCACTCGCCAGTTCTGGTGGGATAGATCGTGCCAAACGAAGAATATCTTCCTCATCTAAAACTGCCTCTTTTTCATCACTAAGCGTCTCTGCTTCATGAAACACAGCAATCGCTCTTTTAGGATTCAGACCTAACCCCATACGGGCGCGGCCTGGAATATCGCCATAATGTTCAATCAATTCACCATATAAGTAAGGATAATAATTGTCCCACATTCCCTTTATTGTTGCTTCATTATGAATATAGGTTTGAAGTCTATTAAAATCACTAACTGCATCTGCCATCAATTGACGAATACCGGGTAGCAATGCGAATTTTTGCAATGCGGATTGGCCATCCTCCGTGTCATGTAAAAGGGATTCTATATGCTCAGGCGCATCTATTCCGGCATTATAAAGAGCAGCCCACAACTCCAGTTTACTCACAGGCATGGTTTGCCATTGGCAATATCCCTGCGGCACAATCTCATTCATACGCGCCTGAATCTCAATAGCCTGAGAATAGTATTCTTTGTAATCTGTATCAGATTTCGAGAAGAACCCACCGTCCATATTTTTGCGCATATGCCAAAGCTTTAATCTAGAAAAGAAACCTTTTTCTGTCGAGATATGCGGTATTAGCAGAAAATTTTTTTCTGCCCATCCGGCTTTTTGTTTCAAAAATTGTAATGTATGCGTAAATTCATGGCTGTATAGAGCCACCTTTATATATGGGATATGGCCTTTTAAAAACCGTCCAACAGCCTCAATTCTCATATTTAAGGGGCTTGCATATCTGGGATTTAGATTTATTTCATCATGATTAGCGGCACTGACATAACCCCCAAAACTTTGTGCGCCAATCTTTTTTTATTGTTATGTCACATTCAGGTGAACGATCTATATCCAGACCATTCGGTTTTGCAGTTCCGAAATCGGCTATCAGGAACTCTTCAGCACTTCCCCCGCGCTTTTTATAAATCTCAATCCAGCGTGCGTTACGCTGCATCACGCGATTATATATCGCGAGCGTATCACTCCATTTATCGACCAATCTACCAATCATAGTATTGATCTTATTGAAAAATAATAGTTATGTCAATTAATGGGCGCGCTAAACTTTCCAAAAAATTCTCTTTCGCACTGCAATAAAAGCTGATAAAGCTGAACGCCTGTTTGCCTAAACAAGACAAAAATAGGAGTTCATATATGTCATCTGTTCAAACACCCCCTAAAGTCCTTATCAGTGACGAGCTTGATCCACAAGCCGTTGAAATTTTTGAAAAAAGCGGCTGCGCCGTTGATTATAAGCCCGGAACCTCCGCCGAGGAGTTGATGGCGATTATCGATCAATATGACGGGCTGGCCATTCGTTCCGCAACCAAGGTGACAGCCGCCGTTCTGGAGAAAGCCACGCGCTTGAAAGTTGTCGGCCGTGCCGGAATCGGCGTTGATAATGTCGATGTTCCGAAAGCGACGGAAAAAGGCGTGGTGGTAATGAACACCCCGTTCGGCAATTCGATTACAACGGCGGAACATGCGATTGCGATGATGTTCGCTCTTGCCCGCCAGATCCCGCAGGCCAATGCCAGCACACATGCCGGAAAATGGGAAAAATCGCGCTTTATGGGCGTGGAGCTATATAACAAGACGCTGGGCGTGATCGGCTGCGGGAATATCGGCGGCATTGTCGCCAATCGCGGCGTCGGGCTGAAAATGAATGTGATCGCCTTTGACCCCTATCTGACCGAAGAGCGCGCGGTGGAACTTGGTGTGCGGAAGGTTGAGCTGGACGAGCTGTTCGCAAAATCCGACTTTATCACGATCCACGTGCCGAAAACCGAAAAAACCGCCAATATCATCAACAAGGCCAATATTGCCAAGATGAAAGACGGTGTACGGATTATCAACTGCGCGCGCGGCGGGATCGTCAATGAAGCCGACCTCAAAGAAGCGCTTGAATCCGGCAAGGTCGCAGGCGCGGCATTGGATGTGTTCGAGGTCGAGCCGGCCAAGGACAATATCCTGTTCGGCATGGATAATGTTGTGTGCACCCCGCATTTGGGCGCAGCCACAACCGAAGCGCAGTTCAACGTCGCCATTCAGGTCGCCGAACAAATGGCCGATTACCTGACCAAGGGCGCTGTGACCAATGCGCTGAATATGCCCTCTATTTCGGCTGAAGATGCGCCGCGCTTAAGGCCGTATCTGAAACTGGCCGAGAAATTGGGCGAATTTGCGGGGCAAATCACCCAAAGCGCGATCAAGCAAATTGAGATCGAATATGAAGGCACGGTGACCGATATCAACACCGACCCGATTACCTCGGTGATGATTGCGCATTTGCTGGCAACTCAAACCGATAGCGTCAATATGGTCAACGCGCTGCAAATTGCGGGCGCGCGCGGTATCCAGATCAAGCAAAGCTATAGCAAAGAGCCGAAGGAATGGCGCTCAATGATCAATCTGATCGTTACCACGACAGAACGCACCCGAAATGTCACAGGAACGCTCTTTACAGGACGCGAGCCGCGGATTGTCAATATCGAGGGCGTACCGATTGAGGCGGCTTTGTGCGAATATATGCTCTTTATCCGCAACAAAGACTTGCCGGGGATGATCGGCGCTTTGGGAACGACACTGGCCGATGCAGGGCATAATATCGCCGATTTCCGCTTGGGCAGAAAGGGCGATAGCACAGCGATTTGCTTGGTGTCACTTGATCAGGACTTGCCGGATGATCTGTTCAAAAACATCGCCAATCTGCCGCATATTGAAAGCGTCAAGAAATTGAAATTTTAAAATTGCAGGCAATTTGAATAAGACAAATAAAAAGCGGGTTTTATCCCGCTTTTTTCTTCTGCAGATACCGCAAACAGGCATCTTTCAGCTCTTGTTCGAGCTGAACCCCATAATTGCCGCCATCACCCTTCATCTTTTTCATCACGATGGCGGTCAGGGTTTTGTGGTGCGCATCAACAATTTGGATCACAGTTTTATCCAGTGCTTTAACGCTCTCAAGAAAATTCAACATGACATTGGCAAGTTTGCCAATTAAATCATATTTAAAAGTTGTCGCGTTGGCTTTGAGCTGCATAACGGGCTGTGCCATTTCCTGAGCAGACGTTTTCAGGTCCGCACCATCTGATTTGGCATGCTTGATTGCCACAGCAAGCTTATCGAGAAATTCCATCGCCAATGGTGCAAAATCAACGTCGTTATTGTCGATAATCTTCTGGCATGCATCAACAGTCTTTTGATCCAGAGGGCCAGAACCAACCTTGGCCTGCAAAACGTAATTGGCCTTAATTACACGCGGCTGCTTTTTTTCTATCATTTCAATTGTCATTACACACTCGTCAGATGTTGATGATAATAAAGAATACAAGGGAGAAATAAAAAAAATATTAACCCATCTTGTCAGCATAGCGTCGCTTAGGACCATTGTAATTATCTGCAATGCGACGACGGCGGTCCGGGCCAAAGAAATCTTCTGTTTCCACAAAATCACGGGGCTTGTTGATAACATAGGCAATCCGGCGCGCCAGATCATTGGCTGAAAACGGTTTTACCAAAAACTCTGTAGCACCCATATCACGAGCTTCAGAAACACGTGGTAATGCGCTATAACCCGTCATCATAATAATCGGTGCCATTTTATTAGGAGAAAGGGGGCTCTGACGAATAATTTTGACCAATTCAATACCGTTGAGCGGTACCATGTGCCAATCTGCAATTAAAATATCAGGATTCTCACGACAAAAAATATCGAATGCTTTTTCACCATCATTCGCAACATATATCGTGCCTACACCCAAGGTTTCGAGCACGGATGTCACAAGTTTACTCATAGGGACAGTGTCTTCAGCAATAAGAACACTTAATCGATCAAATTTGAACGCCATAACAATTGTATTTTAAATATTAAAAATTTATATATTTTCATTAATAAAAATTTAGGAATACTAGGTTATTAATATTATGTGTTGAGAATACTGTAAAGATGGTTTTAGGGGTTTTGAAGAATTTTATGCATAAACAATTTTTTATTAAACATAATTCTTGACAAAACGAAGAGGAAACGTTATTTTCTTGAACACTTCGTCCAATGTTGTTATGAGTTCGGCCATAAATATATAAATTTAAAGGCTGAGCTAAATTTAAGGAGCCCAAAATGACCACCAACGCCAACGGCGCAAACGCGAACTCCATCAATCAAAATGAAATCCAGCCAAATGAGGCTTTGGAACCGTCACAGGCTACACTTGAAAGCACTCAAGGAAGCGGTAACGCTATGGATGTTTGCTATAATATTTTGGAAGATGGTACAGTCATTATTGGAAAGCCTTCATCTGACGTGGTTCAGACGATTACAGCATCTGCTGATCAAAACTATATCTTCAGCATGACACCTGAAGCCATTAAGTCAGCTGATCTTGAAGATGGTAGCCTTGTTGTGGCTTTTGATAACGATTCTAAAGTTATTTTAGAAAACTATGGGGTTGTCTTCGCAAGCGAACAAGCGCAGCCTTTACGCTTTATGAATGGCCAAACAGTCGAATTGGCCGAATTTTCATTACAGGATATTGAGCCAGCCGCCGGCGAAGAAATTGAAGAGCCGCAATCTGAAATCCGTCAGGAACGCTCATCAGTTGAAACAACCCAAGAGCAGCAGCAAGAGGCTCAGGCTGAGCCACAAAACATTCTTGAATCACAAGAACTTGCACAGATTGAGCCAGCCGCCGGCGATGATGTCGCAGCTCAACAGCTTGCACAGATTGAGCCAGCCGCCGGTGAAGCTGGTACGGGTGCATCTGCAGGCAATTCAGGCTTCGGTTTCGGTAGCAGCTTCCAAGCCCAAGGCGTTATCCCGATTAGCGCTATCGGTCCGATTAACCCAACAGAGTTACAATATAGATTACCTAGTGTTGAAATCGACCAATTCTTCAGACAGGATGACGCTCCTTTACCGGCACTTAATCCAACGCTTGAGGCAGATAATGCGCAAGTTTTCGAAGACGGGTCTGTAAAAATCGATATTATAGCAACGCCTGAAAGCAGCAATGGTCAATTGACAATCACTATCACAGGCATCCCCAACACATGGACAGTTACGGGTGTTGGTACATACGACCCCGTGACCGAGACATGGACGACCACGCTAAATCCTGGTGAAACATTTGTAGACGGGCCAACGCTTCAACCGCCTGCCGACAGTGATGTAGATCTTTACGATCTTGTCATTACAGTTACTGAAATTGATGTTGTTACTGGACAGACCGGAACAATATCAACGACAATTGATATCATTGTTGATGCCGTTGCCGATGATCCTGCAGTTCAAGGAAATGACGCAACAGGCCTTGAAGGCGAAACGCTTGATATAGAAATCCCGGTCGCCCTGACAGGGGAAGAGCTCAATGCAGGCGGAATCGGTCAAGATGACGGCTCCGAGAGCATCACCAGCATCATTATCTCTCCGGTTGACCCGACGGTTGACCTCAATGATTATATTATTGAAAATGTAAATGGTCCTGTGACCCTTGATGCCAACGGCCATATCGTCTTTACGGATCGTGCGGAGCTTGAAGGCCTGACAATCACACCGAGAGACCCGAAATGGTTCGGTTCGATCGACCTGCTAGTTACACTAAACACACAAGAAAACCCGAATGACCGTGAGTTCGACGACACCAATGACACCAATCAGGCCACTGATACGCTGACCCTGACCTGGAAGCCATTGGCTGATCCGCCGAAAGTCGTTGTCAATGGCGACGTTCCGGATGTATTCGTGCTTGAAGACGGCACAGTAAGCACATCTGTGGTCGGTACGCTTGACCCGATCGGCTCAGGCAATGAAATCCTGACCCTGACCGTAACAGGCATCGACCTGACACGTCTTGATGGCGGTGAAGCAGGATTTAGCGCCTCCAATGGCCCGAATGGCGAGCAGTGGGTTCGTGTTCCCGGCTCTCCGGATACAGATGCAAGCTACACAATCACACTCAATGTCGGCGGCACGAACTATTCCGGTTCATTCCAGTTCACACCGGCGCCTGACAGCGACCTTGACATCAGCAATATGAGCGTGACGGCAACGGCATTCGAGCCAGCCAGCAACTCCAGTGCTGACTCCGCCCCTGCCACGTTCAACCTTATCGTTGATGCCGTTGCCGATGATCCTGCAGTTCAAGGAAATGACGCATCAGGCCTTGAAGGTCAGGCGCTGAACATTGAAATCCCGGTCGCCCTGACAGGGGAAGAGCTCAATGCAGGCGGAATCGGTCAAGATGACGGCTCCGAGAGCATCACCAGCATCATTATCTCTCCGGTTGACCCGGCGGTTGACCTCAATGACTTCACCATCGTGAATGTAAACGGTCCTGTGACCCTTGATGCCAACGGCCATATCGTCTTTACGGATCGTACGGAGCTTGAAGGCCTGACGATCACACCGAAAGATGCCAAATGGTATGGCTCGATCGAGCTGAATATCACGCTCAACACACAAGAAAACCCGAATGACCGTGAGTTCGACGACACCAATGACACCAATCAGGCCACTGATACTATCACATTAACGTGGACATATGACGATCAGCCGATCATAACTGATCCGAAAAAGGTTAAAGTGGATGAGAGTGATTTTGCCGGAGACCCACGTAAAACATCTGTTTCAGATAAAATTGAAGTTGATTTTGGTCGTGACAGCGATGGTGCAACGATTGCCGGAAACAATACATTCAATATTGGTGGTGCAACATCGAACGGCAATCCAATTGCTGTAACATATAATGCTGCGACCTCGACTTACACAGGGGCAGCCAATGGCAGCATTGTGTTTACGTTGGTCATTGAAAATGATGGAAACTACACCTTTAGATTGCTGGATACGATTGATCACCCAATTGCCGGTGACAATAGCAATGGCGAGCATGACGACTTTGTAACCTTCACATTCGGCTTTACTGCCACCGATGGGGATGGTGATACAGCCAATGCAAATATCACGGTTCGTGTCTATGATGATGGGCCGCAAGCATTTGATGATCTCAATAAGTTCGACGTACAGCAATCAAACAGCACATCTGGAAATGTTATCACAGGAGAAGGTAACACCAGTGGTGGTGGCGCTGATAGCTTAAGCGCGGATGGACCAAATACGGTAACATTTGTTAACGGTGTGGCGATTAATCCGAATGGCACGACGGTTGTAAACGGTCAATACGGCGTTCTTGAAATTGCAGCGGATGGATCATACACCTACACGCTCAATGCAGATGCCCCCAAAAGCACAGTTGTTGAGTTTGCTGAAGGACTTGACTTCCCAGGGCTGAGCGAAAAAACCGCTATTACTGGGCCCGCTTTGAATAATCTGGGTATCGAACAAGGCATCCTTAGCGCAACCAGTCAGCTGAGCGGCTCTGTAAGCTTTGTCTCTGAAGGCGCGAGCTATGATAATACACTTGGGTATTACACGATTGCGGCAGATGGAACACTACAGGCATCAACGTTATTGATTAAAAATGGCAATGCAGCCTCCCCTGGCGCTATTGCTGACTTTGATGTTCAACCTGGCGAGAGCCTTGCGTTCTTCCTTGTCGCTGATGGATTTAAAAATAATAACAATTATAATAATATTGATCTCAACAACGGCTCGCTTGAATTTATCTACAAATTCGGTACATCTGCGCAGCGTGTTGCCAACATCTCTGACAATGGCGCGGATGTGAAGCTGGTCTTTACAGATGCTACAACAAATGCTCAAACTATAATAAACGGCCCCGTATATCATACAACGGAGCGCGGCAGCACTGACAACCTCAATCCCGATGGCTCAGTTCGTGTTATTTCAGGTATTGTGGCAGGTGACACAACAACACTTCGCATCGGTTTTGAAGATCTGCCGAAACTTGGCGACCGTGACTACAACGATCTCGTATTTGATGTACGTCTGAAGACCGCCCACCTTCAAGATGACTTCGTTTACACGCTAACAGATGGGGATGGTGATACATCCAACGCAACTCTTACCATCAAAGCACTTAATTTGAAAAATGATGTCCCTATGGATATCAAAACCACCAAATTGACTGTGGATGAGACAGATATTGACGGCGCTGCGCCAGTCGGTTCTGACGCTGCAAACGGAACTGTCACAGCCAATTTTGGCAGTGATGGCCCTGGCACATATCACGTTGGCGACACTGCGAAGATTACATTCAGCGGCGCGAAAGACAACACGCTAACCTCGAACGGAACGCCTGTTGTAATTACGGCTGTTGGCGATAAATATATCGGTAAAGCTGGAACAGAAACGATTTTCGAACTGCAAATCAATCAAAACGGGCAATATACATTTAAATTGCTTGGCACACTTGATCATGCAGATCCGACAAATCCGAATGATGTTATTGCCATGAACTTTGAGGTTATTGCCCGCGATACGGATGGCGATGAAGCCAGCGGTACAATCGTAGTTCATATCAAGGACGATGCCCCGATCGCACGAGATGATCTGAACAAATTTGATGTTGAATTTACAACCAAAGACTTCAATATTGTTCTTATTCTTGATGTATCCGGCTCTATGGCTGGCAATCGCCTAACATTGTTAAAGTCTTCCGTTAACAATCTTTTGCAGGATTTCAAAGACTATCAAGGCGGAAATGTAAAAGTTCATATCGTTCCTTTTGCAACAACAGCTTTGACAGCAGCGACCTTCCTTGTCAGCAGTGACGCAGGTTTTGCGCAAGCGCAAACATTTGTTAACGGCATGACAGCGAACGGGTTCACGAACTATGAATCTGTAATGATATCTGCGATTGATTGGCTGAACGGCAATACTTCTGATAAGCCAATCTCTGGTGCAGAAACTTACACTTACTTTGTATCTGATGGAGAGCCAAACCGTTTTGTAAACCCGAATGGTTCAACCGGATCTGGCGATGCAAACGTATCCATGGGCGAAGTCCTTGGTGCAACCGCAACAGATAAAATCAGTGAAGTTGATATTCTGCAATCTTTGAGCACAGAAGTTATCGCGGTCGGGCTTGGCGTAAATGCTACGACGATGGGTCGCCTTAACCTGATTGACTCTGATGGTAATGCACTTGACGTTCAAGATCCAAAAGATCTGAATGCGGCCTTCCAATCGACAAATCCGGTTAAAGGTATTGCTGAAGGTAATGTGATTACCGGAGAAGGTAACGTTAATCCGGATGGAGCTGATACGCAAAGTGCCGATGGGCCGATACTGGTTGTTTCCGTTAATGGCCAAAGCGTTGCCGCAAGCGGTATTACCACGATCAATGGGCTTTATGGTGTCTTACAGATCTCTGCGAATGGGTCTTATAACTACACCCTAACCAAAGATATGCAATCGCTGAAAGGCATGAGCGAGATTGTAGAAACATTTACCTATGTAATCCGTGACTTCGATGGTGATACATCAACCGCCAAATTAACCTTAAAAGGTGCAATTACGGCTCCGGTTGTGGTCGAAGGGACAGTTCTAAATGATAACTTCTCGACGCTATGGGGCAATGCAACAACGCGTCAGGGTAACATTTTTGGAAATGACGGACCAAATGGCGACGGAACAGGCCTAAATACAGGACTGCGTATTCAAACTGTGGAATACAACGGAACAGTATTTACCGTATCGGATACACAGCCACGTGTGATCTCTATCCCGAATGGAACGGTGACCATCAAATCTGACGGAAGCTATGTTCATACTGTCACACAAACAAATATGCAGAATGCGGCCCTGATCAAAATCAATACGATTGATGATTTCGGAAATGTCGTATCGCAAGAATTGTCTGTGACGCAGCTCAAATATACTTGGGATGCAACCACAAGCACAGTGACCATCAATGGAACAAACCAATCAGATGGTATCTGGGGTACTGACTACACCGACGTTATCAATGGCGGTGGCGGCGATGATATTATTTACGGCGCTGGCGGGAACGATACGCTTTACGGTGGTGCAGGCAATGATATCCTGATCGGTGGTAAGGGTAACAATACGCTTTATGGTGGCGACGGTGATGATGTCCTGTTTGCAAACGGTATCCCACAAGGCTTTGATATTGGTGCACTTTATGGTGGTAGCGGCGCTGCTGGATTTGCTGAAACATTATTGAGTATTGAATCTCAGAATGACAGCGCATTTGCAGGCAACAATACGCTTTACGGCGGGGCAGGCAATGACACTCTTGTAGCAGGTCGAGGCAACGACACACTTTATGGCGGAGCCGGAGCAGACAAATTTGTTATCACATCAACGCAAGGTCACGCCAGAGTGAAAGATTTCAGCTTAGCCGAAGGCGATAAGCTTGATATCTCACATATCTTGACCAGTTATGATGCTCTAACAGATGCCCTGTCTGATTTTGTCTTTACCGTAAAATCAGGCAACAACACGCAAATTTTCGTTGATACGGCAGGTTCTGGCAATCAGGCTTCCGCAGCTTTGGTTGCTACACTGGAAGGCGTTGATATAACACTGGCCGACCTAACCAATAATGCCAATAATGGTATTATTGCCTAATTAATACTTGACAAAGCAAAAAAATAATATGTATATTAAGCCACTTTTCATAAAGTGGCTTAATTTTTTATAGATTGGAGAACAAATGAAACAACTCGCTTTAACAACATCAACTTTTGCCGCCGCAACACTTGCAGGTGCTCTTACCATCGCAGCCCCGCAAGCTCAAGCTCAAGGTATTGCAAATGATACGCCTTACAGTGGCGCACCGGTTACAGTTCTTAATAGTTCGAATGGACATATCGTCCATGTTCCTCAAAGAAATGCACGCTCTTTAAGCGATGCAACATGCCGTGTTTCTACAAGACTGCGCTCTAATGGTCGCTCTCACGGCCGTGCGCTGGAATCACAGCCAGGCCCAAATCACAGCAGACAAGCTTGCTGCAATATTAGTCATACCTTCACATTTTCAGTAAGTGGTCACAATATCAGGCTTAGCACTCCAGAACCTCAATGGTGCAGAGATTCAGGTGGTGGTGGCTCTTTCTCCTCAGGCGGTAGCCCGGGCGTTTCCGGCCCCAGCCTCGGCGGATCAATGGGAAATTAATTAAATAATAGATATTAAAACCCGCTACAAAGTAAGCGGGTTTTTTTATAAACAATCAACCTTACTTTTAATAATAGTTTATTTTGAGAATACTCCCTTTCATCATACCTAATTATTATCCAAAGAATACTTGACAGAATAATTTAATAATATGTATAATCCAGCACCTTCGTAAAAGAAGGCCTAGCTTTTAGATTGGAGAACAAATGAAACAATTACCATTAACACCCCCCACTGTTGCCGCTGTATTTGCAAGCGCTTTAGCTTTAACAGGATGTGTTCAACATCAAGGGCCTGTAAATCTGAGGCCTCACGCTTCACAAGGTATCGCACAAGACACACCTTTTCGTGGCGCTCCGGTCACAATTCTTGATGCCGCCCAAGGACATATAGTCTTCGTTCCACAGAGAAGTGCTCGTTCCTTGAGCGAAGCAACATGCCGCGTAGCAACAACATTGCCCTCAAGCTTTGCCCGTATTAACGGTCGTGCATTAGAAACACAGCCCGGCTCGGATCATAGCAGAATGGCCTGTTGTAATATCAAACAGGACTTCGCATTTACTGTAAATGGGCAAACTATTCAGCTACGTACCCAAGAACCACAATGGTGCAGAGATTCAAATGGTAGCGGCAGATCCTCCCCAAGCCTTGGCCCGAGCAATCCTGGCCCGAGCAATCCTGGTCCGAGTAATCCCGGCCCGAGCAATCCCGGCCCGAGCAATCCCGGCCCGAGCGATCCTGGTCCAAGTAATCCCGGCCCGAGCGATCCTGGTCCGAGTAATCCCGGCCCGAGCGATCCTGGTCCGAGTAATCCCGGCCCGAGCGATCCTGGTCCGAGCGATCCTGGTCCAAGCGATCCTGGCCCAAGTCTCGGCGGATCAATGGGAAATTAAAATAATGAAATTTAAAAGCCCGCTTACTTTATGGCGGGCTTTTTACAAACCGAGCACTACATTTTAAATAATAATTTATTCTAAGAACATTTCCTTGCATCATCTTATAAAACAAGGCATAAATACCTTTAGCCACTTAATATGGCATTCACAATTTGAGTAAACATCTATAACAATAATAAGGACTAGTTCAGTGATTTCTAAAAAAACGTTGCGCTCGCTTGGTTTCGGAACAGCTATCGGAATTTTAGGCGCTCTTTCAGCACCTATGACAACCAATGCACAGGATTTTACCCCTATGCCAGGTATGTCGGCACAGGAAATTGCGAAAACAACTACGCCAACAGCCAGCGTATCGCATAACAAGATTTCAACGCTTTCAGAGGCCGTTGCGGTTGGTATTTCTACGAACCCTGAATATGGGGTTGTCGCAGCAAGCAGACGCGCAACAGATGAAGAGCTGGCGCAAGGGCGCGCTCTATTCCTGCCTTCGATTGATGTAAATGCGAATGCGGGGCATGAATACACAGATAGCCCGGCAACACGCGCCGGAACAGGCAGCCGCGATGAAAATCTATGGCGCTATGATGCTGGTATTACACTGACACAAATGCTCTTTGATGGCTGGAATGCCCGTTATGAGGTTGAGCGCCAGAAAGCCCGCGTGAATTCCTCAGCATTCCGCGTCCGTGAAACGGCTGAGCTTTTGGGTTTAGCAATTGTTGAATCTTATCTTGAAGTTTTGCGTCAGCGTCAATTGCTTCTGATCGCCCGTCAAAATGTTACCGAACACATTTCTATCATGAGTATGGTTGAAGATGGTGTTCAGGGTGGCCGTTCGACACAGGCCGATCTTGAGCAAATCAGAGCGCGTTTGGCGCAGGCACGTGCAACCGAGACAGATACACTGCAATCTTTGCGCAATGCTGAAGCCCGTTACCGTCAGGAAGTCGGCGATATGCCGGGTGATTTGACATTGCCGAGTGTGCCATATAACAGGCTCTCGTCTGATGTTGAAAATGAAGTGCTCACAACTCTGGCGCATAGCCCGACATTGGATATTTTTGCAGCCGATATCGAGGTGGCGTATGCAGAATCTATCGGAACACGTTCAACGCTCTATCCTCAGGTTGATTTGCAGCTGAATGCCCGTAACGGTCACAACCTGCGCGGTATTGAAGGACGCGATCAGGGCGCTTCTGCTATGGTTGTGATGAACTGGAACCTATACCGCGGCGGCGCTGATAATGCCCGCGCGCGTGAGTTCATCCACCGTCACCAGCAGGCTAAAGAATCCCGCGCAGAAGCGGCACGTGCCGTTGAACGTGATGTGCGTCAAACATGGGCGGCAATGGTTGCAGCCGGTGAGCGCGCGCGTCAATTCGCGGCGCAGGCGGATGCAAATACAGAAGTTGCCAGAGCCTATAAGGATCAATTCACACTCGACCGCAGAACGCTTCTCGATGTTCTGGATGCCCAGAACGAGCTATTCGTTTCCCGCAGCAATACTGTGAATTCCGAATTCTTGGAAATGCTGGCGATCCACCGTCTTCTTGCGCTAAAAGGCGACCTGTTGCCAACGCTTGAGGTTAGCTATCCGCGTGAAAGCCGCGTCAGTGCCAATGACGAGTGGGATATTCAAAGCCGAATGGATGCCCGCTAATCCCAACCCAGAAACGGGAGTAGCTTTTTGAGCGATCCGGATAAAAAAGCGGTTGATGAAAAAACGAATGAGCATTCGTCAACCGCTTCTTCTGCAGATAACCAATCTCCTCAATCCGCATTTCAACAAGACGCGGAAGATTTAAGCAAAAATGAAAATACGGGCGGCCTCAGCCAAGACTGGCCGCTTCAAGCTGATCGTGTGGCGATGAATATCTCCCTCATCGAAAGCTTGCGCGTACTGGCGGGATATTATGGCCGCCGCACCAGTACGGCTTCGCTTACCGCAGGATTACCGATCTCCAAAGCGGGCATTACGCCAATTTTGTTTTTGCGCGCGGCGGAACGTGCCGATATGCGTGCCAGCCTCGTTGAACGGCCATTGGAATCACTCGCAATTGCACCGAATTTACCCTGTATTGCAACACTCGATCACGGGCAATCTTGCATCATTTGGGATGTTACATTCCCCAAGGGCAAAGCACCGAAAAAAACCGATCTTACAAAAAACATCACGATTGATCCTGACACGACCTTCACCGTGCAATTCCCTGAAACCAAAGATGAGAAAAAAACGCTCACATTGCAGGAATTGGAAACCCTGTATACAGGTTACGCTTTTTTCCTTCGTCCGATTGCCCGCAGTGACGAACGCGCAGGACCTGCCGAAATTGACACGGCGCGCGATTGGTTCTGGGCGGCGCTAAAGAAAAACAAAATTCTCTACAAAGAGGTCATTATCGCCGCGATCATGATAAATATTTTCGCAATCGCCGGCTCGATTTTCATTATGAATGTCTATGACCGCGTTGTGCCGAACAATGCTTTTGACACGCTTTGGGTACTCGCAGTGGGGATCTTCATTGTTTACATCTTTGATTTCCTGCTCAAGAATCTGCGCGCACATTTTTTGGATGTTGCGGGGCGCAGAGCGGATGTACAAATCTCAGGCGCGCTTTTTGAACAAATTCTTGGCATGACCATGACCTCCCGCCCAGCGAGTGCAGGCGTGCTGGCCAGCAATATGCGTGAATTTGAAACTTTGCGCGATTTCTTCACCTCGGCAACGATGACGACCCTGATTGATCTGCCATTTGTGCTACTCTTTATCGTATTTATCGCCATAATCGGCGGGCCGATCGCACTTGTGCCTCTACTCGCGATCCCGCTTGTCTTAGGTATGGGCTTCATCCTGCAAAAGCCGCTTGAAAAAGTTATCAAGCAATCCCTGAACGAAAGCGCACTCAAAAACGCCTTGTTGTTTGAAACGATTATCGGGCTGGAAACAATCAAAGTGCAGGCCGCTGAAGGCCATATCCAGCGTAACTGGGAGGAGTTGACCGATAAAGCCTCCCGCACCGCTGTGAAAACACGTCGCCTATCTTCTTTTGCGCAGAACTGGGCGGTCTTCATTCAGCAGCTCGTCAGCGTGGTGATCGTGATTGTCGGGGTATATCTGATTGCCGATGCACAGCTTACGATGGGTGCATTGATTGCTTGCGTGATTATTTCAGGCCGCGCTATGGCGCCTCTGGCACAGGTTGCAGGGCTAATGACCCGCTTTAACCAATCCAAGCAAGCGCTCGCGCAGCTTGATGAGCTGATGAAAAAGCCCGTTGAACGCCCTGCCGGAAAGCATTTCGTACCGATGCCCGAAGCCAGTGGTTTGGTTGAGTTCCGCGATGTGACTTTCCATTATCCGGGGCAAACCACGCCGGCCTTGAGCAATCTGGGTTTTACAATTACGCCGGGAGAAAAGGTCGGAATTATTGGCGCGGTCGGTTCCGGAAAAACCACGCTGGAACGGCTTTTGATCAATCTTTATGAGCCCAATAGCGGTTCTGTGCAGATTGATGGCACCGATGTGCGTCAAATTGACCCGGGTGATTTGCGCCGCAATGTCGGGGCTGTGCAGCAAAGCCCGCAGCTCTTTTTCGGATCGGTACGCCAGAATATCACAATGGGGCATGAAACCGCTCCTGAACGCGCTGTGCTGCAAGCGGCCGAGCTTTCAGGCGTGATGGAATTCTTGCGCGATTCTTCGGCAGGGCTTGATACTCAAGTCGGGGAGCGCGGCGAAGCTCTATCGGGCGGCCAGCGTCAAGCCGTGGCGATTGCCCGCGCTCTGCTCTATGATCCGCCGATTCTAGTGCTTGACGAGCCGACTGCCTCAATGGATCCCGCCTCGGAGCACCGCTTGCTCAAGCGCCTGCATATCTTGTGTAAGAACAAAACAACAATTCTGATTACGCATAAAGGCTCGATGCTGGCGCTTGTTGATAAATTGATCCTGATTGATCGCGGCAAGCTGATCGCTTATGGGCCGAAAGATGAGGTCATTCGTAAATTACAGGCACGCCAATACGGCTCGGCAGCCGAGCAAACAGATGTTTAGGATGGGGAGGGATAAAGCATGAGCAACGAAAAACCATCCAACCCGCAACAGCCACAGGCACAACCGTTGGAAATACAGATTGACGGTCAGCCACACTCACAAGAACAGGCGCAACAACAATCCAAACCTGCCCCACAAAGCATCAATGAAGAAAAAAACTGGAATGCCATCCGCCAGAACTGGGCGAAAGAGCAAATTAAACTCGCAGAAGCGCGAGCGATTTCATTCTTTGAAGTTGTTGATGAGGATTTGCCGCTCTCCAAACATTTGCTGCTGGCCTTTATCGTCAGCTTTTTTGTGATTTTTGTGATCTGGGCGAATTTTGCTACGCTCGATGAAGTCACACGCGGTGACGGGAAAATCGTACCCTCCAGCGAAATTCAGGCGGTGCAAACGCTTGATGCCGGTATCGTACAGGAATTTTTGGTGCGCGAGGGTGAGCTGGTTGAACAAAATCAGATATTGATGCGTTTGAGTGACATTGAAGCTTCATCAAATTTGGGTGCAAATCAGGCGCGGTATTTGGGGCTTTTGGCCTCTATCACCAGATTGCAGGCCGAGGCCGAGGGCAAAGAAGTCGCGGAGTTTCCCGAAGAGGTTCTGAGGGGCGTTCCGGCCTCTGTGACCGAGGAGCTAAATACCTTCCGCGCCAATTCCCAGCAGCTTTTCAACCAGATCAATGTATTCCAGCAGCAGCTTTCCCAGCGCGAACAAGAGGTGCGGGAGCTTGAAAGCCGCATCAACGATATTCGCGGTGTTATCGGCATTCAGCGGCAGGAAAAGCAAATGATCGAACCACTGGTTGAGCGCGGCTCTGCGCCGCGTCTGGAGCTTTTGCAGCTTGAGCGCTCGATCAGGGAGCGCACATCGGAGTTGAACGGCTATCAGAACAACTTACCGCGGGCGCGTTCGGCCGTTGAGGAAGTGCGGGCGCGGATCAATGAGGTGCGTACCAATTTCCAAGCCCAAGCGCAAACCGAATTATCCGCCAAGCTGATTGAGATGAACGAGATCAAGGAGCGCCTGTCCGCGCTGAGTGACCGCCGCGAGCGGACGGAATTACGTTCGCCCGTTAACGGCACGATCCAATCGATTGAGGTTAAGACAATCGGCGGAGTCGTAAGGCCGGGCGAGGATATTATCCGCATTGTTCCCAGAGATGACCAGCTTTTGGTTGAGGCGAAAATTCGCCCCTCCGATATTGCGTTTTTATATCCGGGGCAGGCCGCCGTTGTGAAAATCACCGCCTATGATTTTTCAATCTATGGCGGGCTACAGGGGGAGGTTGTCGATATTTCCCCAGACTCCATTCAGGACGAGGATGGGAGCACCTATTACCGCGTGCGGATTCGCACCCATGAAACCGAATTGCGCCGCCGCGGCGAGGTTTTGCCGATCATCCCCGGTATGGTCGCCAGCGTTGATATTCTGACGGGTGAAAAAACCGTGATGCAATATCTGCTCAAGCCGTTTATCAAAACTATGAGCAACGCCATGAACGAGCGTTAAGGCTTGCAAATTGCCTGAATTTCCTGTTTTCTTAACGGGTGAAAACCTTTATTTCGCTTAATATTTGAATAGCCAAAACAGCCAAGGCCATAGAAATGCAAACCATGGAAGCGCATACTTCGCAGCACGATCAAATCACAATCACACTGCCCGATGGCGGGACACGGGTTTATAAATCCGGCGTGACGGGGCTGGAAATCGCCGAAAGCATCGCCGTATCGCTTGCGAAAAAGGCGATAGCGGTGAAAGTTGACGGTGTGCAGCGCGACCTGTCCGACCCGATCACACAAAATGCAAAATTCGAGATTTTAACGCTTGATAGCGATGAGGGGCTGGAGATTATGCGCCATACCATCGCGGCGCAGGTTCTGGCGCGGGCGGTGAAAAACCTGTATCCCGATGCAAAGCTGGCTATCGGCCCGACCATTGAGAACGGGTTTTACTATGACATTGAATTTTCCAGCCCGCTATCCTCCGAGGATCTGGAAGGGATTGAAAAAGAAATGCGCCGCATCAAGGAAAGCAATGCGCCGATCATCAAAACCTTGCATAGCCGCGCCGACGCGCTCAAAGCCTTCGAACAGCGCGGCGAGCCGTATAAGATGGATATTATCGAGCGCGCAGGGCAAGACAGCGATTTCCAGCTTTATGCGCAGGGCGAACCAATCAAGGACGGCGTTTTTATCGATTTATGCCGCGGCCCGCATTTGCCGAATTTAAAGCATATCGGCGTGTTCAAACTGATGAAGCTGGCAGGCGCTTATTGGCGCGGCGATAGTTCCAATCAAATGCTAACCCGTATTTACGGCACGGCATGGCGCACCCAAAAGGAGCTTGATGAGCATCTGTTCCGTCTGGAGGAAGCCGAAAAGCGCGACCACCGCAAGCTGGGCAAGGAAATGGAGCTATTCCACCTGCAAGAAGAAGCGCAAGGCTCGGTTTTCTGGCACCCCAAGGGCTATACCATCTGGATTGAGCTGGAAGCCTATATGCGCCGCCGCTTGCAAAGTGATGGCTATCTTGAGGTCAAAACACCGCAGCTCATGGACAAGAAATTCTGGGAAGCCTCCGGCCACTGGCAAAAATACCGCGACGGTATGTTTATCGTGCCCGATGAAGTGCCTTCGCTGGAAGAAGGCAAGCCGATTGTCAGCGATAAGGCTTTCGATCACCTGATGGCGCTCAAGCCGATGAACTGCCCCGCCCATGTGCAAATTTTCAAACAAGGGATTAAATCTTACCGCGACTTGCCGCTGCGCCTTGCCGAATTTGGTTGCTGTCACCGCAACGAGGCGCATGGCGCGCTTCACGGCTTGATGCGGGTGCGACAATTCACACAAGATGATGCGCATATTTTTTGCCGCGAAGATCAAATTCTCTCCGAGAGCATTAAATTCTGCGAATTGACGCTCGCCGTTTATAAGGATCTCGGCTTTGATAATTATGTGGTCAAGCTTGAAACGCGCCCCGAGAACCGTATCGGCTCGGACGAATTGTGGGACAAGGCCGAAGACGGGCTGAAAGACGCGCTCGAAGCGTTGGGGATGGAATATTCAATCGGCGAAGGAGACGGCGCGTTTTACGGCCCTAAGCTGGCCTTTATCATCCGTGATGCGATTGGCCGTGAGTGGGGCTGCGCCACGTTACAGCTTGATTTCAATTTGCCCGAACGCCTTGATGCGCATTACACCGCCGAGGACGGCTCACGCCAGCGCCCTGTCATGCTTCACCGCGCTATTTTGGGCTCGATCGAGCGCTTTATCGGCATCATGATCGAGAATTACGCCGGAAAACTGCCGTTATGGCTCGCGCCAACACAAGTTGCCGTGGCAACGATTACAGGCAAGGCCGATGATTACGCGCAAGAGATCGTTACCGCGCTGCAAGCCCAAGGCATCCGCGCCGTTCTTGATACGCGCAATGAGAAAATCAACTACAAGGTGCGCGAACATTCACACGCCAAAGTGCCGGTGATGTTTGTTGTCGGGCTGCGTGAGGCGGAGGAGAAAACCGTTGCCATTCGCCGCCTTGGTTCGCAAGACCAAAATGTGGTTGCGCTCGATCAGGCAATTGCCGATCTGGCCGCCGAAGCCAGGCCGCCATATTGATCGGGCTTGATATACTATGTTTGCGCTTTGGCATGGCTATGCATTTGTGGTGATTATGGGGGCGACCGCCATTCATTTCATCTCCCGCTATGTCAAGGATAGCATCGATCCCGTCATTGCGTTGATATATTCCATGGCGGCGGCATTTATCGTGTCGCTGTGCTTTTATCCGCTGGCCGCGCAAAATCTACAAAGCTCGTTTGCGCTTAACAAGGCAACTATGCTCTGTATTGCGCTCGGGATTTGTACAGCGGTGGCACAGCTTGGGATTTATCTGATGTTCAAATCAGGCGCGCCGATAAGCCTTGCCACACCTCTGGTACGCTTTGCGCCCGCGATTTTTGCCACAGTACTGGGGCTGGCGTTTTTTCAAGAAAGCCTGAAGCTGCATCACTATTTCGGCCTTGCCTTTGCCTTTTTGGGGTTCTATCTCATAACCAAGCCGTAACAAAAACATTGCATTCGACAACCAAGCGAAAGAATTCATTATGAGCCATTTTCAAGACAATGACCCCGAATGCCGCAACGCCGCGCCGGACGATAACGCCGTTGAAACGCTGATCGTTCCTTCGGCGAAGGATATCGGCGGGTTTGAGGTGATGCGCGCGCTGCCCTCCCGCGAGCGGCAGATGATCGGCCCGTTTATATTCTGGGATCAAATGGGGCCGGGGGAGTTCCTGACAGGGGCGGGGCTGGATGTGCGCCCGCATCCGCATATCAATCTATCAACCCTGACCTATTTGTTTGACGGCGAGATTATGCACCGCGACTCCCTTGGCACGGAAATGGTTATCGCGCCGGGGGCGGTCAATCTTATGACCGCAGGACGGGGAATTGTACATTCCGAACGCACGCCCGATGCGCTGCGCCCCGTCAATAGCCGTCTGTTCGGGATACAATCATGGCTGGCTCTGCCTGAAGATTTGGAAGAAACCGCACCCGATTTCGCGCATATCGCCAAAGAGGAGCTGCCGATCCTTGAGGATAACGGCGCGCTCATCCGTCTGGTGATGGGCAGCGCTTACGGCAAAACTTCGCCCGTACCGCAACACTCCAAAAGCCTTTATATTGATGTCTGCCTTGAGCAGGGCGCGAGCCTGCCCGTTCCCGTTGATGTCGAGGAGCGCGGCATTTACGTGCTGCAAGGCGAGATCGCCGTGAACGGCACGGATTACGGCTCAGGGTGTTTGCTGGTGCTGCGCCCCAAGGATGAGATTACCATCACCGCACGCTCAAGCTCTGCGCGGCTACTGGTTATGGGCGGTGATGCGATGGGCTCGAAGCGTTATATCTGGTGGAATTTCGTGTCCTCCCGCAAGGAACGGATCGAGCAGGCCAAGCAGGATTGGAACGAGGGGAAATTCCCGCTTGTGCCGCAAGATGCGCAAGAATTTATCCCGCTGCCGTAATATTGTTCCGATTTTATGGTATGATCGCTATGGAATGAGGTTTTATAGGATTTTGCGGTATAGAAAATCTTGCAACATGCCGCAATCCGCTGTAAATCTATGTGTATTGTCGAACAATTAAGGAGATACGACCATCAGTAAACCGCCTTTTAAACCACCCCGCCGCGAGGAAGATTCCACCCGCGTCAATGAAAACATTACCGCCGAGCGCGTCCGCCTGATTGATGAAAACGGCGAGATGTTGGGCGTATTTCCAGTCAATTCCGCTATCGAAAAAGCCTATGACGCCGGATTGGATCTGGTCGAGGTTTCCCCGAATGCCGACCCGCCGGTTTGTAAAATTCTCGACTACGGCAAGTATAAATACGAACAGCAGAAAAAAGCCAACGAAGCCCGCAAGAAACAAAAAACCGTCGATATTAAAGAGGTTAAAATCCGCCCCGGTATCGAGGATCACGACTTTAAAGTTAAGATCAAAGCCTCCCGCCGCTTTTTGGAGAATGGCGATAAGGTCAAGGTGACCATGCGTTTCCGTGGCCGTGAAATGGCGCACCAGGATATCGGTATGGCGGTGCTTGACCGCATGAAAGAAGAGCTGGCCGATTTGTCAAAAATTGAGCTGGATGCAAAGCTCGAAGGCCGCCAGATCATTATGATCCTGACCCCGACCAGTGTAGCGGCGAGCGTTAGCCCTTAAAGAAAACTGCTCATGACAACTCTGGGCGTTTCGCCCCACTCGCCCCACTCTCAGGATTAAAGTGGGGCGAAGGGTTTATTATATATTTCAGTAAGTTACGGGTGTTTCGCCCCACTCGCCCCACTCGCCCCACTTGTTTTTTTGAGATATTTTAAATAGAAGACTATAGGGTGTCTTACAAAATCATTTTACCTGATGCCTTATGCCCTGCCATGCGCGGCCTTTAAGTCTTCATGCATCAGGCACAGTTCTTCGCTGATCGGCAGGTAGCGCAGCACATATTCGGCAAGCGTTCGTTTAAAGCTTTCATCGTCCAGCAGTGCATCATAATCAAGGGTGGGCAAAAGCAACTCGCCACAAAATTTTTGCCGCACAGGTTTATAACCTGACGGTTCGGCGTCTAACCGCAATACACTCTTGCCATGATGAAGATGCGGGTAAACAATTTGCGACCACCATATGCGTAAGTCTGGGTCAGTTTGATGTATACCGTTAGTAAAGAGCCCTAAAATAAGGCTAAAGCCTAATGAATCTTTTAATGCATCATCACGCAGCAATAGCCGTGAGTCGTGACTATTGATATATTTCACCGTATCAATTCTACGGTTCTGCCGCCTATAATGCGGCTCCAGCTCATAAATGATATACACGTCCCCGTCACGCTCGCGAAGAGTCAGGTAAAGCATTTGTTTGTGCGGGGTGTCGGTCATGGCAAAACGATAATAGATTCAACCTATTCTTGCAAGTCTGGTCATTCGATTTCTGGTTTTCCCACCAGGCATTTCGAATAGATATCCATGGCGGATGCATGACATATTCTTACTACTCCGCCTCTCTTTGCTATTTATTTTCAACCCATGATCGACATAGAAATTGTTTTTTGATTTGGGCGCAAGTCTGGTGGTGATAAATATGAATATAGTCCTAAATTCTGCCGTCGTCAAGGTAAATCTATCCGAATAAATTATTTGGTGCGGCGGCGCGTGCGTGATACAAATTTCTCCATGAGTGAAACCGCGCTTTTGACATTCGACCAAGACATTGCCACCATCACGCTGAACAGGCCGGAGGTGCATAACGCCTTTAACCGCGAGATGATCGCGCATCTGGGCGATTTATGCGATACGCTGGCGGCGCGGGATGATGTGCGGGCAGTGGTTTTGCGCGGCGCGGGAAAAAGCTTTTCGGCGGGCGCGGATTTGAACTGGATGAGGGATTCTGTCGCCTTTTCCAAGGAGGAAAACCGCGACGATGCCCGCGCTCTGGCTGATATGCTCGGCAAATTGAACACCCTGCCGCAGCTGACCATTGCGGCCGTACAGGGCGCGGCCTTTGGCGGCGGGTTCGGGCTGGGCTGTTGCTGCGATGTTGTGCTGGCCTCGGACAAGGCGGTGTTTGCGCTTTCGGAGGTCAAGCTGGGCTTAATCCCCGCCACAATCGGCCCTTATGTCGTGCAGGCGATCGGCGCGCGGCAGGCACGGCGGTTTTTCCAAACGGGCGAGCGTTTTGGCGCGGCCAAGGCGCTGGAGATCGGCTTGGCGCATGAGGTCGGGACGGATCTTGAGGCGCTGCTGGCGACGTTGCTGACGGAGATCGGCAAGAATGGGGCTTATGCCATGCGTGCCGCGAAAAAGCTGTGCTTTGATCTTTCCGCCGCCTATGTCACAGAGGCCGTGAAGGAAGATACCGCCGAGCGGATCGCCGCAATCCGCACCGGCGCCGAAGCGCAGCAGCGCTTGCGGGATTTTCTGGAGAAGTGAGAACAGCGACCGCGGCGATAACGCAAGCAATAGTCAAAGAGCAAAATACTATTTCGTTTCCTCAAACAACTCCCGCCCGATCAACATACGGCGGATTTCCGATGTGCCCGCACCGATTTCATAGAGCTTGGCATCGCGCAGCAAACGCCCAGTCGGATATTCATTGATATAGCCGTTGCCGCCCAGAGTCTGGATGGCTTGCAGCGCCATTTGCGTGGCGGCTTCGGCGCTCATAAGGATACAGCCCGCCGCATCCTTGCGCGTTGTTTCGCCGCGATCACAGGCCGACGCCACCGCATAAACATAGGCGCGCTGACTTGATAACGCGGTATACATATCGGCCAGCTTGCCTTGCATCAACTCGAACGTGCCGATTGCAACGCCGAATTGCTCGCGCTCATGCACATAAGGCACGACAATATCCATACAGGCCTGCATAATGCCCAAAGGCCCGCCGGAGAGCACAACGCGCTCGTAATCCAGACCGGACATCAGGATTTTCACCCCGTCGCCCTCTTTGCCCATAAGGTTTTCCGCCGGCACGATACAGTCTTGAAACACCAGCTCGCAGGTATTCGAGCCGCGCATCCCCAGCTTGTCCAGCTTTTGCGCCGTTGAAAATCCGCTCATACCCTTTTCGATGATAAAGGCCGAAATTCCGCGCGCGCCGGCATTCATATCGGTTTTGGCATAGACCACCAGCGTATCGGCATCGGGGCCGTTGGTGATCCACATTTTATTGCCGTTCAGAACGTAATGATCGCCCTTTTTATCAGCGCGCAGCTTCATGGACACCACATCCGACCCCGCATTCGGCTCGCTCATTGCCAATGCGCCGACATGCTCGCCGCTGATAAGCTTGGGGAGGTATTTCGCCTTTTGCTCAGCCGTGCCGTTGCGGTTGATCTGGTTGACGCATAAATTCGAATGCGCACCGTAAGACAGGGCGACAGAGGCCGACGCTCTGGAAATTTCCTCCATCGCAATCACATGGGCGAGATAGCCCATATTCGCGCCGCCATATTCCTCGGATGCGGTAATGCCCAGCAAGCCCATATCACCGAATTTACGCCACATATCGGCGGGGAATTCATTGCTGTGGTCGATATCGGCGGCGCGATGCGCCAGCTCGGCCTGTGCAAATTTCCGCACTTCCTCGCGCAGCATTTCAATCTCGTCAGAGTGACCGAATTTCAGTGTCGGATAATCCATGATGCTCACCTTATAGCTTTCCGTTGCGGCGCGGGTTTCAATTTTTTCTGCAGACATTTTTGCTCCCTGTTTTTTCTTTTCCCTGTTTCGTCATCCCGACGAAGGTCGGGATCCAGTGACTTCATCGTATAAATCTTCCCATTCAGGATTATTTTTCTCAATTAAATCGAGTTTCCATCGACGTTTCCACTCTTTCATCTGTTTTTCGCGTTGAATAGCAGATTGAGCGCCGTCATGCTGCTCGTAATAAACCAGCAGTTTCACTTTATATTTTTTTGTGAAACCGTCAACAAGACCTTGCTTGTGCTGATAGATACGCTGAATGAGATTAGAGGTTACACCGATATATAAAGTGCCGTTTCTTTGACTTGCCAATATATAGACGTAAAAATAATCTTTCATTGTTTTTCTGGATTCCGGCTTACGCCGGAATGACGGTGGCGGAAGGTTTAAGAGCCTGCGCCAGTTTAGAAGCGGGTTTGCGCCCGAGTGCCTCGGTGATAAACCAAGCGGTTTCGATCATTTTTTCCAGATCAACGCCCGTATCAAACCCCATACCATGGAGCATATAAAGCACGTCCTCGCTGGCGACATTGCCGCTTGCGCCCTTGGCATAGGGGCAGCCGCCAAGACCCGCAACGGCGGAGTCAATCACCCGCACCCCGCTTTCAATCCCCGCATAGATATTGGCCAGAGCCTGCCCGTATGTATCATGCATATGCAGCGCGATTTGCGCTAGCGGCACGCCCGCATGGAGAACAGCGTTTAACATTTCGCGGGTTTTATAAGGCGTTCCGACCCCGATTGTATCGCCGAGCGAGATTTCATAGCACCCCGCCTTGTAAAGAAGACGCGCGACAGCGGCGACCTTGTCGGGATCAATCTCGCCTTCATAGGGGCAGCCCAAAACGCAGGACACATAGCCGCGAATTTTAATATTATGCGCCTTGGCGGTTTCAATGACCGGCGCAAAACGCTCGAAACTCTGAAGGATTGTGGTGTTGATATTCTTTTGCGTGAAGGCTTCGGAGGCGGCGGTAAAAAGCGCGATCTCGGTTACATTTGCGGCCAAAGCGCCTTCCATCCCGCGCTCATTGGGGACAAGCACGGGATAGCTCACTCCCGCCTTGCGCGTAATCCCCGCCATCACATCGGCGGCATCGCCAAGCTGGGGGATGGCTTTTGGCGATACAAAGCTCGTCGCCTCAATATAACGCAGCCCTGTTTCCGAAAGGCGGTCGATTAATGCAATTTTCGTGGCGGTGGGAATGATCGATTTTTCGTTTTGCAACCCGTCACGGGGCCCGACCTCATAGAGTTTTATTTTATTTGTCATGATGGCGCGATCCTTTTCACATTTGATAGCCCTTGAAAAGAATCAGGCTGAATTTTCAAACGGTGCGATATTCACCAGCACCGCGCCATCAGCGACCTGATCATTGACGGCAACGGGCAGCGCTTCGATTTTTCCGGCAATGCCCGCGCGGATGGTCATTTCAACCTTCATACTTTCCATGATGAGCAAGGGTTGATCCTTTTCAACCTTCTGGCCTTTCTTGACCAGCACCGTCACGATGCGCCCCGGCATATTGGTGATGATCGTGCCGGAATTTTGCCCGCCCTCTTCGGATGACAGGTCATGGCGGCTAAGCTGCGCCGCGATAACACGGCCATTGCGCATAACGGTTAGATTGCCTTGCTCCGCAACAATAACCGCGCCGTGTTTGACATGATCGACCAGCGCCTCGATGCAATGATGCGCGCGGGATAAAAGCTGCCCCGTCACGGTTTTTTTACCATGAGTGAAGCGCAGCATTTTTTCGCTTATCTCACATTCAAGCGCATAGGACACGCCGCGCACGGAAAATTCCAAACCGCGTCTGGACGTACCACCATTCATACGCCAATTATCGCCCCGCGCCCATGGATCGGGGGTTTCGGTATTGTTCTGACTGCCAATGTCGCTGTCGCTGCTGTTATCGCCGCCGCTATCACGGCTGCTGCCGCTGAATTGCTGCAAGGCGATCAGCATAAGATCAACGGAATCAGGCTGGCCGTAACTCTCGGGCAAAAGGGTTTTTTCATGGCGCGGGATAAAGCCCGTATCAACATCGGCCTTGAGGAAATCTTTATGGGTGAAAATATTGTGCAGGAATTCCTGATTGGTGTTCAGCCCGCTGAGAATAGTTTGCTCCAGCAGTGTGCGCATATTGCGGGCGGCTTCGGCGCGGTCATGGCCATACGTGATAAGCTTGGCGATCATCGGATCATAATGGGCGGTGACGCTATCGCCCGTTTCAATACCCGTATCAACGCGCAAAAATTCACTCTGCGGCGGGAAGGAAAAATGCGTTACCCGCCCCGTTTGCGGCATGAAATTCCGCGCCGGATCTTCGGCATAAAACCGCACTTCGAAAGCATGGCCGTTGATTGAAATTTCATCTTGGGTCAGCGGGAGCTTTTCGCCCGCCGCAACGCGGATTTGCCATTCCACCAAATCTTGCCCCGTAATCATTTCGGTGACGGGGTGTTCGACCTGCAGCCTTGTATTCATCTCCATGAAATAGAAGTCATTGCTGTTGCAATCGACGATAAATTCAATCGTTCCCGCGCCGTGATAATCAATCGCCTTGGCGGCGCGAACGGCGGCCTCGCCCATATCCTTGCGCATTTTCGCGCTGATACCGGGGGCGGGGGCTTCCTCGACGACCTTCTGGTGACGGCGCTGGAGCGAGCAATCCCGCTCGAACAAATGCAGCGCATTGCCGTGCGTATCGCCGAAAACCTGCACCTCGATATGGCGCGGGCGGGTGATATATTTCTCGATCAAAACATGCGGATTTCCGAAAGAGGCCTGCCCCTCGCGCTGACAGTTGCCGAGCAGCTCCTTGAAATCTTCCTTACGCTCGACAAGGCGCATCCCCTTGCCGCCGCCGCCCGCAACCGCCTTAATCAAAACGGGATAGCCGATCTGGTCGGCCTGTTTCTGCAAAAAGGCGGCATCTTGTTTTTCGCCCTGATAACCGGGCACGATCGGAACGCCGGCCTTGTCCATGATCGCCTTGGCGCCGTCCTTTAAACCCATCGCGGTGATAGATTTTTCCGACGGGCCGATAAAGGCAATCCCCGCCTTTTTACAGGCTTTCGAGAAGGCGGCATTTTCCGACAAAAATCCATAGCCGGGGTGAATGGCCTGCGCGCCCGTATCCTTCGCGGCCTTGATGATAACATCGCCCTTAAGATAGCTCTCGGCAGAGGGCGCAGCGCCGATATGCACCGCCTCATCCGCCATACGGACATGCAGCGCATTTTTATCGGCATCGGAATAAACCGCGACACAGGCAATGCCCATCCGCCGCGCCGTCTTGATAATCCGACAGGCAATTTCTCCGCGATTGGCAATGAGAATCTTCGTAAACATAGCTAGGATGGTAGCTGAAGAAACAAGCCTTGCAAAGAGGGGAGATTATCCTCAAGAAAGCTTTTATGCTGCGCTATTCTTACAGGGCAATTCCCCGAGGACATAAACTATATATACAAATACTTGACTCTATTTATTACAGAGTGCTTTATGAGGCGTTAATGCCATAAAAAAAATTATTTAAAACAACCGTATTTTTAAACAGAACGAGGTAACCAAAATGAAAAAAATCAAAATGAATATTGCAGGAATTGCCATTGCTGCTGTTTTTTCTTCAAGCAGCGCTTATGCGGACAATCAAGATGCTCCGGTTTTTACACCTGAAGAGCAAGCAGCACTTACTCTGTTAGACAATATGTGGGAATGCTACGCCGACACAGAAATAGAGAATAGCAGGCAATACGCTGAATGGGATCGCCAAAGAAATGAATTATTTGACGAGAGGAATGATCTAAATAATAGATACCACGCAGATCCGCCGCAGTTAACATTGGAAGAGTTCAATCTTCAAAGTGATGCTCTTCAGCAGCGCAGGGATGCCCTTATCCGTCCAGAAAAAACAGATGCTGAAGAGTATTGTACAGATCAACTGGGAATCGGAGACGTCAATGCACTTGAAGATAATCTGAGAGATCTTGCAGATAAGCATGGTTCTGATGTTCTCGAAAATATTATTATGCCGCACATGTACCGAATGTATAATGTTCCCTATCCTTATTAGGATGTTCAAAAAAACCATAAGAAATTTTTGACACGAAGCAGTACAGCAATTTGAAATTTTTTATCCTTTGGTTGCGGGCGTTAAATTATTCTTTCTAACTGATTATGGCCTATAGGCAGGGGCGGGATTTTGCGCTAAGGTATCACAAATTAAAAACAGGGATACCATGAGCAAGAAATCTGCCGCCGCCGCCAATACCGCCCACGACATTGATCTGCGCGATGTCGCTCTGACCGACAAATACGAGCTTGAAAACGGCATGGCATTTATGTCCGGCCTGCAAGCCCTGACGCGTATTCCCATCGTCCAGCGCCGCCGTGATATTGCCGCGGGATTAAAGACGGGCGGCTTTGTTTCCGGATATCGCGGCTCGCCGCTCGGCGCTTTTGATCTGGAGATTATGCGCGCCAAAAAATATTACAAAGAACTCGATATCAAATTCGTGCCCGGGGTTAACGAAGACCTCGCCGCCACCGCCATTTGGGGTACGCAGCAAATCAACCTGTTGCCCGGCGGCAGTGAGTATGACGGCGTGTTCGGAATCTGGTACGGCAAAAGCCCCGGCGTTGATCGTTCTGGCGATGTTATGCGCCACGCCAATGCCTATGGCACAGCGCCCAAGGGCGGCGTTCTGGCGATTGTTGGTGACGATCACGCGTGCAAGTCTTCGACTCTGCCCTGCCAATCCGATCACGCACTTTATGCGATGATGATCCCGCAGCTTTACCCCGCCAGCATTGCCGAATTTGTTGAATACGGCAATCTGGGTATCGAAATGTCGCGCTATTCGGGATGCTGGACGGCGCTCAAAGTTACCTCAGAGAATGTCGAAACCTCCGGCACGGTCGATCTGAGCAAGGAGCAAATCCCGATTCTCATCCCGAGCAGTGATGAATTTGAAATGCCGATGGGCGGTCTGCATATCCGTATGAATGACAAGCCGCGCGATGTCGATTGGCGCTTGCAGAATTATAAGCTTTTTGCCTGTCACGCCTTTGCGCGCAAGAACAATATCGACCGCATTATGATCGATGCGCCAAAGCCGCGATTCGGGATTATCACATCCGGCAAGTCTTACGGCGATGTCCAGCAAGCACTTGTCGAGTTGGGGATTACCGATGATATCGCCAAGAAGATCGGGCTGCGGCTTTATAAGGTCGGCATGACATGGCCATTAGAGCCGCGGGGCGTTCAAGCCTTTGTAAAGGGGCTTGAGGAAATCCTGATCGTTGAGGAAAAGCGCGAGCTGATCGAATATCAGCTCAAACAGCAGGTCTTTAACTGGCCGCATGATAGCCGCCCCGTGATTGTCGGAAAATATGACGAAAAAGGTGAGCGATTGCTGCCGCTACACAACGATCAATCGGTCGGCATGGTCGCCCATGTGATTGCCAAGCGCATCAAACATTTCTACACCAATCCCGATATCGAAGCGCGGTTAAGGTATTTCGAAGAGCGCGAGAATGAGTATAAATCCTATCTACCGCCCTCGCTGCGCCGCCCGTATTATTGCTCTGGCTGTCCACACAATACCTCCACCAAAGTGCCGAAAGACGGTTTTGCAATGGTCGGGATCGGCTGTCATTATATGGTACAGTGGATGGATCGCAGCTCGGCAATGTGTACACAGATGGGCGGGGAAGGCGTGCCGTTTATCGGGATGGCGCCTTACACCAAGCGCCAGCATATTTTCGCCAATCTGGGTGATGGAACATATTTCCATTCTGGAACGCTGGCCATTCGCGCCGCCGTCGCCGCCAAGATCAATATCACCTATAAAATTCTTTATAATGATGCCGTTGCGATGACAGGTGGGCAAGCCGTGGACGGGGAGATGCCCGTTTACCGCGTTGCGCAGCAAGTCATGGCCGAGGGCGTGAACAAAGCCTTTATCCTGACTGAAAATATGGATGCCTATAAAGATCGCGGCCTTATTCCTGCGGACGTGAAAATTCTGCACCGCGATTACCTTGATAAGGTCATGAAGGAATGTCAGGACACCGAAGGCACAAGCGTCATTATCTATGACCAGACCTGCGCCGCTGAAAAACGCCGCCGCCGCAAGCGCGGGCAATATCCCGACCCCGCCAAACGCATTTTCATCAACAAATCCGTTTGCGAAGGATGCGGCGATTGTTCGGTGCAATCCAACTGCGTCGCAGTGCAGCCTATCGAAACCGAATATGGCCGCAAGCGCAAAATCAACCAGTCAATGTGCAATAAGGATTTCTCCTGCGTGAAGGGCTTTTGTCCGTCCTTTGTCACCGTTCTGAACGGCGAGCCGAAAAAGACCAAAGCCGCCAGCGCCAATGATATTTTCGCCGCGATTCCCGAGGCCGATATTCCAACGCTGGAACACGCCTATAACATCATGGTGACAGGGATCGGCGGAACAGGTGTTTTGACGGTCGGGGCGCTGCTTGGTATGGCCGCGCATCTGGAGGGCAAACGCTGCCGCAACCTTGATATGACGGGGCTGGCGCAAAAGGGCGGTGAGGTGTTGAGCCATGTGCGGATTTCCCCTGTGCCTGATGATTTGCGCACCGGACATATCATCACTGGCGGCGCGGATTTGCTGCTGGCCTGTGATATTGTTTCCGCTGTCGGTTTGACCTCTTATGAAACCTTGAGCGCCGAACGTACCAGCGCGGTTGTGAACACCAACAACACCCCTGTCGCTGATTTTGTTACCAATAATGCGATTGATTTCCATGACAATCAGGTGCGCGAAACGCTCTTTAAAGTGCTGCGCGAGGATGGGCGCAATTTCGTTCCCGCCACCGATTACGCGCTGACCCTGCTGGGTGATGAGATCGCAACCAATATTTTCGTGGTCGGTTTTGCATGGCAAAAGGGCTTGATACCGTTGACGCGCAAGTCGATTGAACGCGCCATCGAACTAAACGGCGTGGCGATTGAAGAGAATAAAAAGGCCTTCAATTATGGCCGCCTTGCCGCCCATGATCCGCAAAAAGTCGAAGAGCTGGTCAAGAGCGTGAAGGGCGATATCAAGGAAGAACAAATCGCCGATACGCTTGATTCGATCATTGAAAAGCGCAAAAACTATCTGCGCGATTATCAAGGTGAGGCGCTCGCTAACCGCTATGAAACGCTGGTGCGGCGCGTGCAGGAAGCCGAGCGCAAAATCAACGCTGCAAGCGAGGATATGGCCTTGGCGGCGGCGCGCTATTACCACAAAGTTTTGGCCTATAAGGATGAGTACGAGGTCGCGCGGCTTTACACGAACGGCGATTTCATGCGCGAATTAGAGGCGCAATTCTCCGGCAATTATAAGCTCAAATTCAATATGGCGCCGCCGATTTTGGGTGGTATTGACCCCGCCACGGGCAGGCCGAAAAAGCGCGAATTCGGCGCCTGGATGCTCAGCGCGCTCAAAATTCTTGCAAGGCTCAAAGGGCTGCGCGGTACTCCGTTTGACATTTTCGGCTATACCGCCGAGCGCAAAATGGAGCGTGATCTGATTGTGAAATATGAGCAAACAACGGATTATCTGCTCAAACATCTGACGGCGGAAAATCTGGCGGTAGCGGCGGAAATTTTGAGCATTCCCGATACGATCAAGGGCTATGGCCCTGTCAAACACGCCAATTCCGAAAAGGCCACGGCGCTGCATAGCGAATTGATGGAAAAGTTCAACAATCCGGAAACCCTGCGCCGCGCGGCTTAAGATATAGCGGCTTAAGATATATAAACGGATATAGACCGATATAGACCCTATATTTTGCTAAGGCCAATCATGGGATGACCGCCATTTCGAGCCTGATAAAAATCTCCCAGTTTCCGATAGTATTTTTCCAAATCTGAAATACGGCCACCTTCATCCTGCGCCAGATAATCTATTTTTCCTGCCGCAAATTTTTGTTCAATCTCTTGCAATTCATTTATCGCACGATGAATTGTGGTTATGCCTTGCGGCGATTTTGGAGATTGCGACAAAACACGGTTGGCTATCGCCGCTTCAAGATATTCCCTATCGGAGTCAGGTAACAATTCAGGCTTATTATCGTACAGGATCCTCTGGCCAAATTGTTTGAAACGTATAAGAGCGGGCTCCATGCTCAACTCTTTTTCCAATGCGGCTGAAAAACTCTGCACCAACTCGCCGCGCTCTTTCCAATCTGCGTGATAAAACTGTTTTCTCCATTGTACAATTGCTTCCATTCCTTGCTCTGAAAATCGATGAAACACTTGTTTTTCTATGTAAGGGGAAAGTCCGTATATCTCATTTTTTCTACTGGCAGCTTTTTGAACAGCTTGTAAAAAAGTGCCGTGATCGCGAATAGCTTGCTGGCGTGATTTCAAAACACCCTCATCCAGATTGGCCGGTAAAACAGAGCCGTCAACCATATTCAATGGCATTAAAATCGGCATTTTATTGGGCCGAATAAACACAAAAGGATTTTTTTTCTTCAATTTCATCGTTGATAGAAGCTGATCTATATCCATATTAAGATAGGGCTCAGGGTCATAACTTAAATCAAATGCGACATGCTCGGCAGGATATTCGGGATTGTCAGTTATATGCGCAATTATTTTATTACTGGCGCGGCCGAAATTATATTTTGAGACGTGTAAAATATCATGATTTTTCAATATACGCGCAACACCCTCTTCGGTTGTCAACTCCATCATATGATCCCAGAACGGTTGATATTTTGACCGAATTAATTTTGCTATACCGATCGTGCCATGATTATCGGCCAGTGCCTCATGCGCTGCATCCTCGGATAAATCAATGCCGTTTTGACGGCACACAACGCCAAGTTTAAGAGCAGGCGCACCGTTTTTGGTCTTAATATCCAAGGTCATCGCGGCGGGCTGATGTATCAACAAAGCTTGCATCATAATCAGAAGATCATTTCGCTGATTTCGTGTGCCATCTGGGTTTTTTTCGGTGGTGAACTTGGCCTGCAACAAGTTCTGGTCAAAGGCAATTTGTAACCCGGGATCATCAAAATTGATAATATTGTAACCAAGTGTCTTAACGGGGAACGATTGCGTTCTGGCAATCTCGTTAAAACGCCGCATCATCTCGAAACACGATGCGCCAGTTTCAATTCTATTCGTATCAATCTTCGTGATCAACATCGCGCTCGGAGACGGTATAACCCAGGGAAGCCGCCGCGCTCTCAAGTCAAACTCTTCAGTTATATTAAAATGATCGTCACAAACGGAAACGCCCAACTGAAAAATTTGACCGAAATAATGGTCTAAGCCTGAAGTTTCCTGATCATAAACCAGAGCCATGATAATACCTCACTGTTCAACATAATTTTTATATCTATGTAGTGAATAAACTATTCTCTCGCAAATAATTTTTTCATATTTCATTCGACTGGCCGTGATCGCTATAGATACACGATATTCAGGGCTTAGCCACAACCGCGCAAGTTAGCTCGCATTTGGCGACCGGCTTGCCGTTGTCATCCTCCACCAGAATATCCCAGACATGTTTGGATTTCCCAAGATGGACGGGTTTGCATATGGCCGTGATATGCCCGCCCGATACGGGGCGCAGATGGTTGACGCTGATCTGTGAGCCGACGGCGTAGTTTTGCGCCTGATCGATCACCATCAGCGAGGCAAACGAACCGATCGTTTCGGCCAAAACGCAGGTCGCCCCGCCATGCAATATTCCGTGAATCTGGTGCGTGCGGCGGTCAACGGGTAGCCGCGCCTTGAGGGAGCTAGCGGCAATTTCAACAAATTCCAACCCCAGATGATCGAGAATACAATCATGCGTGATAAAGGCTTCGATTTCAGGGATGGAATAGTTTTTGTGCCAGATCATTTTATACACCTTTATCTTTCATGAGTATTGACGCAGCTTACATGATTTTATTTGAAAAATTCAGCATTAAATCTCGTAAAAAACGCAATTTTCTGCTCTTGGAGAAACAGCAGCAAGCGGCTATGATAACCTTGCTTAAAAATCAATAATTGCAGGGATTGTATTCATATTATGAGCCAGAGCCAGACGGAAAATCAACCCAAAGACCCGATTGTGATTGTCGCCGCCAAGCGCACGCCGATGGGCGGGTTTCAAGGGGATTTTGCACCGTTGAGCGCTCCGCAGCTTGGTGCGGCGGCGATCAAGGCTACCCTTCAGAGCGCAGGGCTTGATCCCGCCCGAATTGATGATGTGATTATGGGCTGCGTCCTGCCTGCCGGACAAGGGCAAGCCCCCGCGCGGCAAGCGGCTATCGGCGGCGGTTTGCCGCATTCTGTCGGGGCTACAACCATCAACAAAATGTGCGGATCGGGGCTGAAAGCCGTGATGATGGCGCATGATGAAATCCAGAGCGGCGGGCAAAATATTATGCTTGCCGGCGGCATGGAAAGCATGACGAATGCGCCCTATTTGCTGCCCAAGGCGCGGGGCGGTTATCGGATGGGGCATGGCGCGGTGATTGACCATATGTTTTTTGACGGGCTTGAGGATGCATATCATCCGGGGCAGCTTATGGGCAGCTTTGCTGAAAATTGCGCGCGGGATTACGGCTTTAGCCGCGAAACACAAGATGAATTTGCGATACGCTCTCTGAGCCGCGCCCAAAATGCAATCCAGAGCGGCCAGTTTAAAAACGAGATTACGCCCATTACTGTGCCCTCACGCGGCGGGGATATTATAATCGAGATTGACGAGCAACCCGGCAAGGCCAGACCCGATAAAATCCCGACGCTCAAACCCGCCTTTGCCAAGGACGGAACGGTGACGGCCGCCAATGCAAGTTCGATTTCTGATGGCGCGGCGGCGCTCATTCTCACGCGGCGCAGTGTGGCAGAAAAAATGGGGCTGGAAATTCGCGCCACGATCAAGGGTCACAGCACACACGCCCAAGCGCCCGAATTGTTCACCACCGCCCCTGTCGGCGCGTTAAAAAAACTCGCTGAGAAGACGGGATGGAATTTGGCCGATATTGATTTGTTTGAGATCAACGAAGCCTTTGCGGTTGTCACCTTGGCGGCGATGAAAGACCTGGACCTGCCCGCCGATAAGGTCAACATTCATGGCGGGGCTTGCGCTCTGGGGCATCCTATCGGCGCATCGGGGGCGCGGGTGCTGGTTACGCTGCTCCATGCGCTGGAACATTATGATCTCAAGACAGGGATGGCGAGCTTGTGCATTGGCGGCGGTGAAGCGGTCGCAATTGCGGTGGAGCGCAGTTTTTAATTAAGCGGGACTTTGTTCTTCCAAAGTTGCCAATTCAGCGCAAACTTTATCAAACAATGCAACATCGTTAGGATGAATTTTTGCTTCAGAACTATCGGAACAGTGATGGTGTTTTCCACTTTTTAGAGGATTGCGTATTTTCAAACCGCTCGTACTAAAAAATTCATCCTGTATTTTCACAGATCTCATGCACCCGGTTGTGAGTGGCTCTCTTGGATTATAAGAAACCCAAACAGCAGATGGCCGTGGTTTTACTCTCTCCAGAAAAACCCCTTTTATGCCTTGTTCGTTTTTACCAAATCTGTAAACGCCTGTGTATACACGTTCCATGTGAATTTTCACCATTATTATTTATATTTTAAAAAACCTATAGCAACTATAAAATTATGTCAATAAAATTTATTTACGGTTTTGATAAATAAGTTTAGTGGTTTATGCTGATATCCATGATCCTTACTGATGAACAGGAAATGATCCGCGATACGGTGCGGAGTTTTGCGCGGGAACGGGTCGCGCCCGAAGCCGAACACCGCAGCAAAAATGCGCTCTTCCCGAAAGAGCCATTACAGGAGATGGCGCAGCTGGGATTGCTGGGGATGCTTGTGCCTGAAGAATGGGGCGGCAGCGGCTCGGGCTATCTTGCCTTTGTTCTGGCAATGGAGGAAATCGCCGCGGCTGATGGCGCGCTCTCGACAATTATGAGCGTCCATTCCTCCCCCTGCACAACGGCTTTGGTCAAATTCGGCACGGAAGCGCAAAAGGAAAAATTCCTCAAACCCATGGCGCGGGGCGAGTTTATCGGCGCGTTTGCCTTGACTGAACCCGCCGCGGGATCGGATGCTTCGGCGATTCAAACCAAGGCGATCAAAGACGGAGATGATTGGATTATCAACGGCGCGAAGCAATTTATCACCTCCGGCAAAAATGGCGGCATGACGATTGTATTTGCCCTTACCGACCCCGCCGCTGGGAAAAAGGGAATCAGCGCTTTTCTCGTGCCGACCGACACAAAGGGCTATCACGTCACGAAAATTGAAGAAAAATTCGGCCAGCACGCCAGCGATACTTGCGCGCTGAGTTTTGAAGATATGCGCATCCCGCAAGATTTTATGCTCGGCGAGGCGGGTGAGGGCTATAAGATCGCGCTGTCCAATCTGGAGGGCGGGCGTTTGGGAATTTCCGCACAAGCCATCGGCATGGCGCGGGCTGCCTATGAATTTGCGCTGGATTATGCGCAGGAGCGCCAAAGCTTCGGCAAACCGCTGACAGCGCATCAAGCGCTGCAATTCCGTCTGGCCGATATGGCAACAAAGATCGAGCTGGCGCGCACTATGCTGCACCACACGGCGACCTTGCGTGATGCGGGTGCGCCCTGCACGAAAGAGGCCTGTATGATCAAACTTTATGCCAGTGAAATGGCCGAAGAGGTTATTCGCGAGGCCATGCAGATTCTCGGTGGCTATGGCTATCTCGAAGATTACCCGCTGGCGCGGATTTACGGCGATGCGCGTGTCTGTTCAATTTACGAAGGCACGAGCGATATCCAGCGCCTTGTGATCGGGCGGGAAATTTTGAAATAGATTTTTTAAAATCAATCAAGGAACCAACATAAAATGAAAAACCTCAAGGGTATTACAGCGGTTATCACGGGCGGGGCGAGTGGTATCGGTGCGGCGACGGCCAGTCTTTTGAGCGAAAAAGGCTGCAAGGTTGCGCTGTGGGATATGAATTTAGAGACGGCAAAATCCCATGCCCAAACAATCGGCGGGGCGGCGTTTCAGGTCGATGTCACGAGCGGCGAAAGTGTCGAAAAAGCGCTGGCCGAAACAACCAAAGAATTGGGAGCGCCACGTATTTTGATTAACTGCGCCGGAATTTTGATCGGCGCACGAATAATCGGGCGCGATGGAGCTGCTGATCTTGAGCATTTCACCAAAACGCTCGCCGTTAATCTGAGCGGCACATATAACACGATGCGGCTTTGTGCCTTTGCAATGAGCGGGTTAGAGCCATTGGACGAGCAAGATGGTAGCAATAACGATAGCGAGCGCGGCGTGATTATCAACACCGCCAGCATCGCCGCCTTTGAAGGCCAGATCGGACAAGCGGCTTATGCGGCCTCGAAAGGCGGGGTTGTATCGATGACACTGCCCGCCGCGCGAGAATTCGGGAAATTCGGAATTCGCGTTATGACGATTGCCCCCGGCGCGGTTGAAACGCCGATGATGGCAGGGGTGAAGGATGAATACCGCGAGGCGATTGAAAAATCCGTGCCGTTCCCCTCACGCATGGCCAAACCGCAGGAATTTGCCGCGCTGGCCTTGCACATTATCCAAAACAGCTATCTGAACGGCGATGTTATCCGCCTTGACGGGGCAAGCAGGCTGGCAGCGAAGTAACCACTACTTGTCATGCCCGCGAAGGCGGGCATCCGGCTAAAAAAAATGAAGTAGAGGATGGCTATACCAAAAAGTACGATGTAAAAAACCTTGTCTATTATGAAGTTTTTGACGATCCGGAAAAAGCAATTCGCCGCGAGAAAAGATTGAAAAAATGGAATAGAACGTGGAAAATGCGAATAATAGAAGAAATGAATCCTGATTGGGATGATTTATACGATAGTATTACCCAGTAATTTGCCGGACCCCCGCCTAAAGCGGGGGTGACAACAAGAAAGATAACAGAATGTCACAAGGCCTTAAATTCCGCCAAGCCATCAAGGACGAAACGCCGTTACAAATTCCGGGGGCGGTGAATGCCTTTACCGCCATGCAAGTCGAGCGCGCGGGGTTTAAGGCCGTCTATCTTTCGGGCGGCGGCGTGGCCTATGCCTCCAACGGCTATCCCGATTTGGGGATTACCGATTTACACGATGTCCTTGAAGAGGCGCGTAAAATTACGGGCGCAGTCGATATTCCGCTGCTGGCTGATATTGATGTCGGCTGGGGCGGGGCGTTTAACATTGCCCGCACAGTCAAAGAAATGACGCGGGCTGGCGTTGCCGCCGTGCATATCGAAGACCAGATCGCGCAAAAACGCTGCGGCCACCGCCCGAATAAAGAGCTTGTAAGCAAGGCGGAAATGGGCGACCGTATCAAGGCGGCTGTGGACGGTAAAACTGACGAGAGCTTCGTGATTATGGCGCGCTCCGATGCGTATGCGAATGAGGGGCTGGAGCCGATGATCGAGCGCATGGTGCATTACGTTGAATGCGGCGCAGATATGCTCTTTGCCGAGGCGATGACCGATCTTGCACATTACAAACAAATCAAAGAGGCCTGCCCCGTGCCGCTGCTGGCCAATATCACCGAATTCGGCAAGACCGATCTATATACAACCGCAGAGCTGGCGGCGCATGGCGTTGATATGGCGCTATACCCGCTTTCGGCGTTCCGCGCCCAAGCCAAGGCCGCCGAAACCGTCCTGAATGCCATTCGCAAGGACGGCACGCAAAAAGCAGCTCTTGATCTGATGCAAACGCGGATGGAATTGTATGATGTTATCAATAACGCCGCCTATGAAGAAAAGCTGGACAAGCTGTTCGGGAAATAAAATTACAACCGAAAGCCCCCTGTGTTTGCGAAGATTTTTTATCTTATAGAAGGCCGTGTATCGCTCTTGCGTAAGGCCGCAATCTCCCTTAAATTTGTTGCACAAAAATAATGCACAAAGAGAGCAAAAAGGGAGATTCATTGAAAATGGGCGAAGCTGTCAAAAAAGACCCAAGCGTTAAAAAAACCGGTGGATTGGCCGGAATTGTTGCCGGAACAACCGATATTTCCGCAGCGGGCGGGGCGCATACTCTGGAATATCGCGGCTATAGCATTTACGATCTGGCCGAGCAGTGTATTTTTGAGGAAGTGGCTTATTTGCTGCTCTATGGCAAGTTGCCGACCCGTCAAGAGCTTGATGGCTTTACCGCCCGCATCATCAAAGGCCGCGGCCTGCCCGAGAGCATGAAAACCCTGTTAGAGCTGATCCCTGTATCAGCGTATCCGATGGATGTTTTGCGCAGCGCGACATCGTTCCTCGGCAATATCGAGCTGGAAAGCGAAAGCCATGACGAAATGGCCGTGACCGAACGACTATTGGGGATTTACCCCTCTATGATTGCCTATTGGTATAATTTCCATCACAAGGGGCTGCGCCCCTCCACCGATACGGGCGCACAATCCATCGCCGAACATTTCCTGACGATGCTGCTGGGGCATCCACCTTCGGATTTGCACAAAAAGGCAATGAATGTGTCATTGATTTTATATGCCGAGCATGAGTTTAACGCCTCGACCTTTACGGCGCGGACAATCGTTTCGACGATGAGCGATATTTACTCCGGTATTTGCGGGGCAATCGGCGCGCTACGTGGGCCGCTACATGGCGGGGCAAACGAAGCGGCGATGGAGCTGATCTCCGCATACAAAACTCCTGAAGAAGCCGTTACGGGCGTTAAGCACAAACTCGCCACCAAGCAATTGGTCATGGGGTTTGGTCACCGCGTTTATACCGAAGCCGACCCGCGCAACCGCGTTATCAAGGAATGGTCGCGCAAGCTGTGCCTTGAGGGCAACAAGCCGCAATTATTCGCGGTGTCCGAAGCGATTGAAACATTGATGTGGGATGAGAAAAAACTCTTCCCCAATCTCGATTTTTATAGCGCCTCGACCTATCACATGATGGGAATTCCGACCGAGCTGTTCACCCCAGTATTCGTGATGAGCCGCGTCAGCGGTTGGGCGGCGCATATTTTCGAGCAACGCAAAAATAACAAACTCATCCGCCCCTCAGCCGATTACACTGGGCCGGACGGGCTTAAATTTATACCCCTCAACGAAAGAGCATAAACCATGGGACACGCCGCTTACGCCAATACAGATTCAAACGAACGCCCTGATTACGACAAGGTTTTCACCGATATCGCCGATTATGTGACGGACTATAAAATCGCCAGCGATCTGGCCTTTGAAACAGCGCGCTATTGTTTGATGGATACGCTGGGCTGCGGCATTTTGGCGCTGAAATTTCCGGCCTGCACAAAAATGTTAGGCCCGCAAGTCGAGGGCCTCAGCGTTCCCCACGGCGTGCGCGTTCCCGGAACGTCTTATGCGCTCGACCCGATCAAGGGTGCGTTTGACATCGGCGCGATGGTGCGCTGGCTTGATTACAATGACACATGGCTGGCCGCGGAATGGGGGCATCCTTCGGATAATCTGGGCGCGATCCTTGCGCTGGCTGATTATATCTCACAGCGCAATGAAGCAGCGGGCAAGGCTGGCCTCAAAATGCGCGATGTTCTGGCCGCGATGATTAAAGCGCATGAAATTCAGGGTGTTATTGCGCTTGAAAACTCCTTTAACCGCGTCGGAATCGATCACGTTATTCTGGTTAAGGTTGCCTCAACCGCAATCGCAACGCAGCTTTTGGGCGGCAGCAATGAGCAGATTGTCGATGCCGTTTCCCATGCCTGGCTCGACGGGCAAGCCTTGCGCACCTATCGCCATGCGCCCAATGCGGGAAGCCGCAAAAGCTGGGCGGCGGGTGACGCGACAAGCCGCGCCGTGCGCCTCGCACAGATTGTCTTGAGCGGTGAGATGGGCTATCCCTCCGCCCTCAGTGCGCCGAAATGGGGTTTTTATGACGTTTTATTCAAGGGCAATGAGTTTAAATTCCAGCGCCCCTATGGCTCTTATGTGATGGAGCATGTTTTGTTCAAAATTTCATACCCTGCGGAATTTCACTCGCAAACCGCCGTTGAGGCCGCGCATATCCTCTATCCGCAAGTCAAAGACAGGCTGGATGAGATTGAGCGCATTGAGCTGACAACCCATGAGGCGGCGATCCGCATTATCTCCAAAACAGGGCCGCTGCATAACCCCGCCGACCGCGATCATTGCCTGCAATATATGGTCGCCGTGCCGCTTATTCACGGCTCGCTGGTGGCGGAACATTACGAGGATGATGTGGCCGCCGATCCGCGTATTCAAATGCTGCGTGATAAAATGGTTGTGCAGGAAGACAAGCAATTCTCTCTCGATTACCACGATCCTGAAAAGCGCTCGATTGCCAATGCGATGCAAGTTTTCTTCAAGGACGGCAGCGCGACAGAGCGCGTGGAAATCCACTACCCCGTAGGCCATAAGCGCCGCCGTGAAGAGGGGATTCCGTTGTTACAGGAAAAATTCGAAGCCAATATTCGCGGTCACTTCCCCGCTACCCAAGCGCAAAAAATTATTGATCTTTGCGCCGATCAAAAGGCATTGGAAGACATGAAAGTTACCGATTTCATGAAGGCTTGGGTTTTATAAAAATCAAAATTAAAGGGAGTTTTAGACCATGACCGCAGCGAAAAATTATATGTCCGGATTTGGCAACGAATTTGCGAGCGAAGCGCTGGAGGGCGCTCTGCCCGTCGGTCAAAACTCCCCGCAACGTGCACCATACGGTCTTTATCCGGAGCAGCTGACAGGCTCGCCCTTTACCGCGCCGCTGGTACACAACAAACGCAGCTGGTTCTACCGTATTCGCCCTAGCGTCGTGCAACCGGCCTTCCAGCCTTTGGGGGGTAAAAATCTCGTGCGCTCCAGCCCGTTTGATGAAGAGCCGGCCAGCCCGAACCAGCTGCGCTGGGATCCCGTTGATATTCCCAAAAAGGAAACCGATTTTATCGACGGACTTATCACCATTGCGGGCAATGGCGACACGAATAGCTGGAGCGGTTTGGGCGTGCATGTTTATGCCTGCAACACCTCGATGCAAAAAACCAAGACCTATTTTTACAATGCCGATGGCGAGCTTTTGATCGTGCCGCAGATGGGCGCACTGACCATCCGCACCGAGATGGGAATCATCGAGGCCGCGCCATCCGAGATTGTCGTTATACCGCGCGGAGTTCGGTTTGCGGTTGATGTTGATGGCCCGTCGCGCGGCTATATCTGCGAGAATTACGGCCAGCCCTTTACCATTCCTGATCGCGGCCCGATCGGTGCAAACGGCCTTGCCAATGCCCGCGATTTTCTCACCCCCGTAGCGGCCTATGAGGATATAGAAGGCAAGTTTGATCTGATCGCCAAATTCTCTGGCGCGCTCTGGCGGACGCAGCTATCGCACTCTCCGCTTGATGTGGTGGCGTGGCATGGCAATTACGCGCCCTATAAATACGATCTCACGCGCTTTAACACGATCAATACGGTGAGCTTTGACCACCCCGATCCGTCAATCTTCACGGTGCTCACCTCGCCTTGTGCGCCAACAGGAACGGCCAATATTGATTTTGTTGTCTTCCCGCCGCGCTGGATGGTCGCCGAGAATACCTTCCGCCCGCCTTATTTCCACCGCAACCTGATGAGCGAATTTATGGGCATGATTTCGGGCGTCTATGACGGCAAGGAAAGCGGTGGATTTGAGCCTGGCGGATGCTCACTGCACAATTGCATGTCAGCGCACGGCCCCGATTCGGGCACATTTATCAAGGCCAGCGAAGCCGAGTTAAAACCGCATTATCTTGATAGCGGTCTGGCCTTTATGTTCGAGAGCAAATATATCATGCGCCCGACCAAGGCCGCCATGACCTCCAAGGCGCTGCAAAAAACCTATCACGATGTCTGGAAAGACATGCCGAAGAACTTTACGGGCAAGCGGTAAATTAATGAGGATTTTATTTTTACTGAGCGCGTTTTTAATCATAGTAGCAATCAATCCCTCTATTGCTTCGATATCTATTCCTGCGCCCGAATGCGCTATTACAGGACTTGTTTTAAATCAGGAAAATAGAGATCAAGCAGGTGGCGGTATATCCGAAGGAAAAACCTTTCGTTATCAAGACCTTCAAATCAAGATAATTGAAATAAACTATTCCGAAAATGGAAAAGACGGCGCTATGATTAATGATGCCAAGCCATATAATTGCGATTTTGTTTCCGATGAGAAAATCACCTATCAAATACGTGATTATAGTGAATCAAAAAATAAAAGCCTTTTAGGCGAATGTATTCAAGCCAATACGAAATATATGGCTGACGGAAATTTCATGTCAGGAAACTGGATATACAATATTGCTGTTATTGAACAAGCATTTTGCAATCAAATTGCAAAATAGCCTCAAGGCATAAAATTTTACAAACGAAACTAAACCTTACTATTCGCATAGTCCTGCGTGCCGTGGGTGAAGACTGTATCGCTTTCCGCCACATCAAAGGCCTTATAGGTTTTATCCTCGGCCTTGAGCGTACGGTAGATGTCCGAAAAATCAGCATAGGTTTCCTTGAATAGCTGATCAAAGCTATCAATCACGAAATAGGTCTGCTGATAATCATCAACGCGGTATTCGGTTTGCATGATGCGCTTGAGGTCAAAGCCGATACGGTTCGGCGATGCGCTTTCCACCGAAAACACCGTCTCGCCGGGGGAGGAAAGAATACCCGCGCCGTAAACCCGCAATCCGTCATCTTGCTGGATCAAGCCGAATTCCACCGTATACCAATAGAGCCGCGCCAGATTGGGCACGCAGTCAAATTCAATCGCCCGCACGCCGCCCGCGCCGTATGCCTGAATATAATCGGCAAAAACAGGATTGGAAAGCATCGGCACATGACCGAAAAAATCATGGAACACGTCAGGCTCTTCAATATAATCGAGCTGCGAAGCTTTGCGGATAAAATTCCCCGCCGGAAATTTCCGCTCTGAGAGCAATTTGAAAAACGGCAAATCGGGGATAAGCCCCTCAACCGCAACAACCTCCCACCCCGTTTTGGCCTTGAGGATCTTGCTGGCTTCCTCGAAATTCGGGATTTGATCGGGATCCATATCAAGCGCAGATATTCCCTCAAGATATTCCTTACAGCCGCGCCCCTTGACAATTTCCTTTTGCCTTGCATAGAGCGTTTTCCAGACGCCATGCTCCTCAGCGGTATAATTCTCCCAGCCCTGATCGATAATATAGGACATATAATTATCGGTTGAGCCATGCCCTGTCGGGTTGCCTTTTGCGGGTGTCAGTGCCATTGTTTTTTCTCCCTATCGTTTTTGATTTTTATCGTTTTTTTACTGCTTAAAATTACATTATAAAACCGCATTGCGGCCATGAATTTGTTCCAAGCCTTCAGGGGCTTCGCTCTGGCTTTCCGGCGCGGCAGCAATAAATGCAGGCAAGCGCACGCAATGGGCTTCGATTGCCTTGGAAAGCGGATAATCCTCCAGCGAAACACCAAAGCGCCGCATACTGTAAAGATGCGGAATAAGGCATAGATCAGCAATGCTGACCTGATCGCCGAGCGCAAAATTTCCTGCCTTGCCATGATTGCGCAGCATTGTTTCGACCGCCGCCATCCCGCTCATGGTCCAATGGCGATACCATTCTTTTTTGCCCGCCTCATCAACCCCGAAATGATCGGAGAGATATTTTTGCGTTTTCAGATTAATCAGCGGGTGAATATCTTCAGCGATTGAAAGCGCGATTTGCAAAGCAAAGGCGCGGTCTTGCGGATAGAGCGTGGGGGCGGGCTGCAACCGCTCCAGATAATCAATAATCGCCAAAGATTGCGGCAGGATAAAACCGTCATGTTCCAATGTCGGAACACCGCCAAGCGGATTAACCGTGAGAAATTCGGGGCTGCGCTGCTCATTATTCAACAAATTGATTGGCCGTAATTCATGCGCCAATCCTTTAAGATTAAGCGCAATCCGCACGCGATAAGAGGTTGAGGAACGGAAATAATGATAGAGCGTGAGCATAGATTTATCCATGCGCCGCCTTTTTGTCATTAAGGCCATCCGCGGCGTAACGGACAATTTTTTGATCAATTGTACCAAAAATGCTCTTGCCGTTTTCATCAAACATTTCAATTGTAACGCGGTCGCCGAATTTCAAAAATGGTGTTTTGAAATCGCCTTGCTCGATTTTTTCGATCATGCGAATTTCCGCGATACAAGAAATTCCAGCGGCACGGTCATAATTCGAAATTGTTCCTGAACCGATAATCGCGCCCGCACCAAGCGGCCTTGTCTTGGCGGCATGGGCAACCAATTGTCCGAAATCAAATTGCATATCAACCCCCGCATTCGGCCTGCCGACCTCCTGCCCGTTCAGGCTCGAAACAAGCGGCAGGCAAAGCTTTCCGTCTTTCCAATACGCGCCCAAAGCATCGGGCGTGACAGCAACGGGTGAGAATGCGCTCGGCGGCTTGGATTGAAAAAATCCAAATCCCTTGCCCAATTCTTGCGGGATCAAACCGCGCAAAGACACATCATTCATCAGCATTACCAGCTTGATATGCGAAAGCGCATCAACCGCGCTCACGCCCATCGGCACATCATCAACGATCACCGCAACTTCGGCCTCGAAATCAATACCGAATTCTTCGGACGAAACAGGGATATCATCACACGGCGCAAGTATCGTATCGGATACGGCCTGATACATCAGCGGATCATGCAAAAACTCCGGCGGCATTTCCGCACCACGCGCTTTGCGCACCAGCTCAACGTGATTGAGATAGGCGCTGCCATCGGCAATCTGATACGCCCGCGGTAACGGCGAGGCCATTTTTGAATCTTCAAACCCCTTGGCGTTGGGAATTTCATTCCTATTCAGCTTGTCGGATATATCACGCAATTTCGGCTCAATCACCGCCCAATTGTCCAAGGCCTGCTGCAATGTTGCGCAAATATGCGGCACAGGCACATAGCTTTCCAGATCATCACGCACAACGACCAATTGCCCGTCGCGCCCGTCTTTCAGTGATCCTAGTTTCATATCCGTTATCCCGCTTTCTTGTCGTCCAATACGCCGCGGCGAATTTGATCCAGTTCAATTGATTCAAACAGAGCCTTGAAGTTCCCCTCGCCGAATCCTTCATTGCCCTTGCGCTGAATGATTTCAAAAAACACAGGCCCCATCGCATCTTGTGTGAAAATCTGTAGCAGCAAACCCTGATTTTCATCGGGCGCACCATCCAGCAAGATTTTCAGCTTCTTGAGTTTTTCCAAATCTTCGCCGTGATCGGGAATACGTTTTTCGAGCATCTCATAATATGTGTCGGGCGTGGATTGCAGCGGTATCCCCGCAGCATTCAGCGCATCAACCGTGGCGTAAATATTATCCGTGCCCAGCGCGATATGTTGAATTCCCTCGCCGTTAAAACGGTTCAAAAATTCCTCAATCTGCGATTTGTCATCCGAGCTTTCATTGAGCGGAATGCGAATTTTCCCGCAGGGCGAGGTCATTGCGCGGGATTTTAAACCCGTAAGCTTACCCTCAATATCGAAGTAGCGAATTTCGCGGAAGTTGAAAATACCCTCATAGAATTTCGCCCAGACATCCATCTTGCCGCGGAAAACATTATGCGTCAGATGGTCGATATAGGTCAGGCCAAAACCTTTCGGATTTTTATCCGCCGCCGTAATTTCGAATGCATCCGAATAAAAATCGGCATTATCAACGAAATAGAGCAAGCTGCCGCCGATACCGCGAATGGCCTTGAGGCCGGAATGCGCGGCGGCGCTGGCATCTTCCGCACCTTTTTTCAGCGCTTCTTCAAACGCAAATTCAGCATCAGCCACAACAAAGCCCATCGCATTTGCACCGCTGCCATGCTCATTCGAAAATTCGCCCGCTTGACCGGATTTTTCAGCGTTCAGCAAAAAGCTGATCTTGCCTTGACGGAACAACCGAATATCGAAATTTTTGTGCGTACCGATTTGCACAAACCCCATATTGGTAAACAGTTTTTCGAGCAGGGCAATATCGCCCGTAAATTCGACAAATTCAAAGCCATTGGTTTTGAGGGGGTTGTGATGAATATCTGCCATGATGATAATCCCTGTATTAAATTCTTTTGAAACTATTAAACGCCATCAATTTAAAGCCTTAGAGCCGCTCTGGCAAGGGCGCAGTTACAACGCATCGCACAACGAAATACCATTGCAAAACCACGGAAAATCGGGCAGGAATAGTAAAAATTATAATGTTCAGGGAATAGATTATTATGGCCATTCAATTCGATTATCCAAAGCTCGACTCTTATGAGGATTTCGATTCGCATGAAACCGTTTTAAGAGCGGAAGATCCCGAAATCGGTTTTAAGGCCTATATCGCGGTTCACTCAACGACCAGAGGCCCCGCGCGCGGTGGTTGTCGTTATTGGCCGCATTACGCCACGGAAAATGATGCGATTAAGGATGTCCTTCGGCTCTCCCGCGGCATGACCTATAAAACCACACTCGCCGATTTGCCGTTCGGCGGCGGAAAAACCGTAATTATCGGCAAGGCCGGAACGCAAAACCCAACCCCGGACATTATGCGCGCGCTGGGTGAAATGCTCAACGAATTGGACGGTATTTATGAAACGGGCGAAGATGTCGGAACGCGCACCAGCGATTTTAAAATCGCCGGAGAAGTGACCGAACATGTCCGCGTCAGAGCTGTGGAGCGCGCCGGCGCCCAAGACCTCCCCGGCGGGCCGCCGCTTTATACGGCGCATGGTGTTTATTTCGGAATCAAGTCCGCGGCCAAGGCCAAATTCGACACAGATAATCTGGATGGGATAAAAATCGCCGTCAAGGGCTTGGGCAATGTCGCTGAGCCTGTCTGCAAATTGCTTTATAAGGATGGCGCAAAGCTTACGGTGACGGATATCGGCGGCCATAAAATCGGACTGGCGCAACACGATATGCCGGGCATCAAATCCGTAACGCCGGATGATATTATATTTGAAAATGTCGATATTTATGTGCCCTGCGCTCTCGGCGGTGATATCAATGACAATACGATCGGCGGGATTAAGGCCGCTGTCATTGCCGGCGCTGCGAACAATCAACTGGCCGCACCGCACCACGCCAAATTACTGCACCAGCGCGGTATTTTATATGCCCCCGATTATGCGATCAATGCGGGCGGGGTGATTAATGTTGTGATGATCGGCCTCAACCACGATGAGATGATGGCCCGCGTCGCAGTTATCGGCAAAACACTTGATGAGATTTTCGCACGCTCACAAGCCGAAAATTGCGACACTGCCAGAATTGCCGATATGATTGTGCAAGAACGCCTTGCCGCAGCATTGGAGCTATCAGGAAAGCGCACCGTCAACGGGCATTAATACACGTTGTTTCGTTCTATTAGATTTTTCTTGTGCGCCAACTCTAACAGCGCAGAGAGGCCGGTTACACAGTCTAATAATCCCAGCGCCAGAACACACCCGCGCCGCCTTGCGCATCTTGTCCGACTTCGCTTTCAACCGTGATGCGCGGGGTCAGCTCTATTTGCAGCTTGGCCGCGCCTGAGCCTTCCGCCCCGCTGCGCTCAACCTCCAAATACACTTTTTCGGTCAAATATTTTCCAACCCCGACGGAGGCCACGCCCTCCTCATCGGTATCGACACGGATATCATCAAGCCCCGTGACCGAACGCACCATCGAGAGCGGATCGAAATTATTGCCGCCGCCGCGCCCCGTAAAGCGATCAACCGTTTGCTTGAGCTGAATCGCCTGAAACGGTGTTATGCGATTCAAATCGCGGCCAAATAAAATGCGCGATAAAATTTCATCTTGCGGCATCGCGGGAACAGAGGAAAGCCGCAGAGACGGCTCTTCAAATGCACCGCTCAGCGTAATCGATGCACGCGCCGTTCCAGCATCGGTACTGGCGACAATATCGAGATAGGGCGAGGGCGGGACGCTACCCTGAAAACGCAAATTGGCGCGGTCGATATCAAAGCGTTTTCCGAACTCCTCATAACGCCCGCGAATAGAAGAGAGCGTTCCGTGAATTGCAGGCTCGCCAAGCGTTCCGCTCATATCAAGCGCGCCGCCGAATTCCGCATCCAGCCCCCAGCCGCGCACAAAAATCCGGTTCTCGGCGCGGATAGCAATCTCCAAGGCGATCATATCGGCCAGTGGCGTAGCGCGTTCATCCGCCGCGCTTTCAACAATATTGAGCTGCGGGATACTGGCATGAAAGCGTTCGGGAATGCGAATATCAAACGCGCCTAGATCAATCGTTCCTGCAAGTTTCAACACACTATTCTCACTAGCGTTGCCCCGTTGCCCTGATAAATTCAAAGCGCTGGATAATGTTCCATCAACCATGCGCGATTGGAACAAGTGAAAATCACCAAGCTGCAAATTGATATTCGTGCGGGTAAGATCGGTTAATCCCAAAACACCCGAACCGCTTAAACGCCCATCCGCGCCATCATGTGCACTCAAAGAAACAAGCTGTACATTTTGTTCATCAAGGCGGGCTTGCAAGCTCAAATCATGAAACGCCCCGCCCATCACCGCATGAGTATAATAGCCGTTTTCAACATCTATCTGGCCGGAAAAGAGCGGCGCTGCGAGCGTGCCTGAAACCTCAGCCAACGCCGAAACATTCCCGCGCAATTCCTGATCGGGCGGCAGCGCAAGTTGCGCCAGATCATCAATTTTTCCGCGTAAATTGAGCGCGCCGCGCAAGGGCGCATTCTCACTCAGAACAAAATCAAACGGATAAAACGCAAGCCGTACGGGGATAGAAAATTCCCCTGATAAATCCTCAATTCCCTCCCCTGTGCCGCGCAAATTGGCCTGCGCCATGCCGTCTTCATAGCTTGCCGTAAGCGATAAATTGAGCGGTAAGCCGTTCATGACTTCAAGTGGCTTGGTCATGGACAACGCGGATTCAATTTTCGGCGCTTTTGCGCTGCCGTTTATTGCAACATCAAGATCCAGAGCCAAGGCTGAGAATTGCGGCGGCAGATCAATATCACCCGGCAAAGAAGCCAGTAAAAATTCACGCGTGCGAATGGCAATATCAAGCGCGTCCAAACCAGCTGCACCTCTAATAGAAATTGTTTCATCGGCAATGCCGAGCGTTAAATCAATATTACGAATTTGCGGCGTTTTTGCTGCGGCATTATCGGACGCGTTTATATCCGCTGCATCTGCATTTATTTCATCCATTTTAATGTCGTCCGCAACCGCAATGAGATTTAAGATATCCATCGCGCCGCCAAGCTGAACCGCTTGGCCTTGTAATATCGAGCGGATATCGAGCAATAAAGAATGCGCCGTGTTATCGGTGTTTTGCTGCAGCGTGAAGACGCCGTGTTCAATGGCAATATCACCCTCCAGACGTGCTTGCTCCAGACGCAATTCCGCCCGCTCAGGATAGATATTTTGGATATACGGCATATCGGCGGTGAATGCAATTTGCTGCACATTCGCCACATCATCATAGCCGAAATTTTGCAGTAAAATCTCAAGCGTAGCCGATTGAATATCGGGTTGCGCCACATGCGGTTTGAGTGCGAGTTTGATAACGCCAGAGCCTGAAAGCGGCTGGCTTGATAATTCATTATACCGCGCAAGATTATCGGCGCGTAGCTCTACCGCTCCCGCCATATTGTTTAGCGCCGTGTCATATTCGACCTGACCGCTTAAGGATAAATCAGGCGCGCTGCTCTCTGTGATTTCAACGCTGATAATTTCATCTGTTTTTTGAATATCCGCGGCGAGAATAATCGGCACATCCTGATAGGCTGTTTGGATTTTTACATGGCCATTATCTGCCGTAAACGGATTTTCGATCTGCGCATCAATCTTGATTTTTTCAAGGCCTTTTTGTTTATACTCCGGCAGCGTTGCTTCGCCGTTGAGTGTAAAATTTTCATTTGAAAGGGCAGCGCTTGTTTCAAAAATAATATCAGGTGATTGGATGCTGAACCGCTCAATGTTCATCGCACCCGTAGAGGAATCAATCCGCGCCCGCAGCTCGATTTTTTCCGGCAAGCGGTTTTGCGCCGAAGCTGGTTTTTCATTGTCTTGCGCTGTCATTTTTTCCGGTTGCGGCGGCACAGAAATCGCGCTCACAGCCTTGATTGGTTTTATGGTGAGCGCGCCGCTCAAATCAACAAAACGCTGCTCTTTTATTGTGGTTTCAATCCGCAAACGCGGCGCGAATTTTAACTCTTCCTCACCCGCCAATCCCGCATGTAAAATCATTTTGCCAATCTGCAAATCATTGAGCGCAAAATGATAAAAATGCAAATCGGGAATTTCAAATGGCTGTAACGCAAAGGGCGTTACTGCGTCTGGCTCAGGCTCTAGTTGTTCCTCTTTATCCAAGAGCGCATCATCGCCTTTGTCATCTTTTTGGTCAAAAGACGGCAAGCGATAAAGCGTGAGCGTGCCAATCTCAACCCCTAGCTTGGCTTGTTTGGCGGCGAGCGGGAAAATTCTGGGGCGCAGCACAATATAATCCATCATCCCCAAAAGTCCGTCCGTGTCGGAGAATTCAAGATCATGCACACGCAGCCCTTGCGGGAAAGAATAGCTGAAGCGTGAAAAACGCAGCATATAGCCATGGGGCTCCAACTGCTCTTGGATTTGCGCCTGTACCCAGCGTTGTCCGTTTTCGGTTTTAAGCCAGAACAATGCGCCGCCCAAAGCAAATTGCACAAGGAAAATTGCGATCAAGAAAACCGAGAGCAAGCCGATCAGGCTGTGTTTTATATATCGTGACCCTGTCATTAAAACGCCTGCCCTATGCTGAGATAAAATTGATAATTGCGGTCGAGATTATCTTTTTCGGTGAGCGGCACGGCCACATCAAACCGTAACGGCCCGAAACCTGTAAAGTACCGAACACCAAGCCCCGCGCCGATTGCCAGATTGTTGAAATCGGGAAACGTGTCATCGGAAACGCTTCCGGCATCAACAAACATTACCCCGCCCATCGTTTCGGTAAAGCGGTTGCGCAGCTCCAGCGAGCCTGTCGCAAAAGATAACCCGCCCGCCGATTCGCCATTCTCGAAAGGCCCTACCTCCTGAAACCCGTAACCGCGCACAGACCCGCCGCCGCCCGCATAAAATCTCTCCGTTGCCGGAAGGTCAAAACGGCTCTCTCCGATAATACTCCCTGCATCGGCGCGCAGTGCGACCACGAAATTTTTTGATCCTGTCGGCGTAAGATATGTGCGCGCTCCGCCCTCAATTTTTGTGAAGGGATCACTTTCTCCGAAGGCATCAATCACAGGGCGCACCGTGGCATTTATGAGCCAGCCTTTGGTCGGATCAAGTGAGTTATCACGATTATCAAACACAGCGCTCACCGGAAAGGAGACCAGCCCGAATGTACGCTTTTCGCGGCTATCCTCGATTTGTGTAAGCGCCAGATTTGAGCCAACCGATACAGTTAAGCGCCGCGTAACCTTGCGGCTAATTCTACCGCCGAAGTTAATCCCCAGCTCCTCAAACGCATCCGTATCCTGACGGCGAATAGATGAATTCAAGAACAAGGTTTGATCTGGCCGCCAGAAAAACGGTTTTGAAAATTCAGCGCCCAAGCTTTGTTTGAGCTGGTTTACGCTCAGCGTTGTTACCAATTTTTCAGCCTGCCCGAGAAAATTGCGGTGCTCCCAACCCAACGTCAAACCGACACCCTCATCTGTGTAATAGCTCAACCCGCCCTTGATGCTGCGATGCGCCCGCTCCCGTATGCTCATCACGACATCAACACGCCCATCCTCATCCGGCGCATCGGGAAGAACACTCTCGGCGCGTGAGAAAAGTCCGCTTTCCAGCAAGGTTGTTTTGAACCGCTCAATACGTTCACGGCGAAAACAATCGCCCTCTTTCCACGGTAATAATTTGCGGATATAGGCTTCCTTTATGCTCTCCAGCCCTTCAAAGCTGACACTGCCGAAATTGGCCTCCGCGCCCTTTTCAATAAAGAATGTCAGGTCAGCCGTTTTGGCGTTTTGATCGAGCAAAACCTCATGGCGAATGGCGAGGTTAAAATAACATCCGTCCTTGCCGAGAATATCTTTCATTGCCGCTTGGGTTTTCAGCACTGTTTCAGCATCAAGCGGATCACCCGCATTGATCGCGGAAAAATCAAAATAATCCTGATAAATCTCGGCAGGCTCTAACGTTACCGATTGAATTTTATATTGCGCGCCGCTGTCTATTTGAAACTCCCCCGCCAGCGGCCTGTCTTCATCAGCGACAAATTCAACGGAAGCATCATAATAGCCCCTGGCTCGTAAGGCTGTTTCAAGATCGCGGGCGATCATATATTCACGGTATGCGGTGGCGCGGGTAAACTCTTCACTGCCCGTTTCTTCTTCGATATCATCCATCAAGCGGTCTTTGAGGATTTCGGAAAGATAGACTTCCATACCCGTATCAACGCCGTTAAAACCAGAGAAACGATAATCGGTCTTTTGTCCGAAAAACGGCAAACAGGCGCTCAAGAGAACTGCGCTCAAACACATAAGAAAAAAAGTCAGGCTCTGATTTTGAAACCGCGCTTTCATCTTTATTCCTATAGCCGCTTTTGAATGAAAAGAAAACCGCGAAGGGTTTATAGTCTTGGCTCTTTCTTCGCTCTTTTCCGCTATGATCCGCTACAATCTACTACTCGTCGGTTTCGATTTGCGCTGTTTCAGCCTGCTGCTCCGCGTTTAGGTTATCCTCTTCCAATGCGCCGCCACCCATCACGCGGAACAGATTGACCAGATTGGCGAGATAGGCCTGTTGGGTAAGGATATCATTTTGCTGGAACTGATACAGATCGCGCTGCGCGTCCAATACGCTCAAGAAACTATCCACGCCCGATCTATAACGCGCATCGGAGATATTATAAACCTGCTGCGCCGCCGCGACCAGATCACGCTGCGCCCTCAGCTGCTCGGTCAAGGTCGCCCGCGCCGCCAGCTCATCGGCAATCTCACGAAAAGCGCGTTGAATGGAATGCTCATAATTCAGCACGGCTTTATCCCTGCGGATTTCAGCCAGATCAAGATTGGCTGCATTCTCCCCGCCGCGGAAAATCGGCAAGGTAATTTGCGGTAAGAACGACCACGCACCCGCCGCCCCGCCTGTAAACAGGCTCGATAGTGCCGTGCTGGCAAATCCGGCGCTGGTGGTAAGCGTTAGTGACGGGAAAAACGCCGCCCGCGCTGCGCCGATATCGGCATTACGCGACATCAACTCATATTCCGCTTGACGGATATCCGGCCGCGCCAGAATAATATCCGAAGGCAGCGGGACTGTGATGTTCTCGACAATCGCAATATCGTTCAGCGTCGAATTCGGCAGTAAGCTCTCATCATGCGCCACACCCATCAGCAGCATGAGCGCGTTTTTGTCCTGCTCGACAAAGCGGCGATATTGATGGAGATTGACCTCCGCCGTTCCGACGGCTGTGCGCGCTCTAGCAACATCTTGCGCCGTCCCTGCTCCACGGCGAAGACTTTCGGAGAGCAGATTATAGGTCTGGCGCTGCGCCTCCAGAGTTTTTTCAGTCAGGTTAAGCAATTCCAGATCGGTCAGATATTGCAAATAAGCATTCGCAGTTTCGGCAATCAACGCCGAGCGCACCGCATTTCGTCCTTCAATACTGGCCAAAACGCTATTGATCGCAGCTTCGTTGCGGCTGCGGATTTTGCCGAAAACATCAATCTCATAACCGCTCAAACCGATATTGGCGCGGTTTAGCTCGGTGATACTGGCGCGCCCCGTTGGGCTGGTGTTATCAGTATTGCGCTCACGCAAAGACGACAATCCGGCATTGATATCGGGCAATAAATCAGAGCGGCTGATACGGTATTGCGCCCGCGCCTCCTCAATATTCAGCGCCGCCATTTTCAAATCGCGGTTATTTTGCAGCGCAATCCCAATCACTTTCCACAATTCAGGCGCGTTGAAATAGGATCTCCATTCGATATAACTTGCGGCGCGTTCGCCCTCCTCACTCATATAAGCGGGGAGCATGTGCCAGCTCTCGGCCACGGGCGGGGCGGGGCGATCAAAATTCGGCACCATCGTGCACGCCGCCACCGAAGAGGCCATAACCAAACCCATAACGGAAAGAGTTAAGAATTTTTGCATTATTCGCCAGCCTTTTCGGGTTTGTCAGTTTTGGTTGATTTTACAGACTTTGCAGTCTTTGCGGATTTTTTATCAACAGTAGATACAGCCACCGTTGCTGTTGCCGCAGCGCTTCGCAGCTCTCTGCGCTCGAAAATTTTCGACACCGCAACGTAAAATAGAGGCACGAAGAAAATCGCCAGACATGTCGCCGCCGCCATTCCAGCCATCACGGCAATACCCATTCCGTTCTGACTGGCCGCGCCCGCGCCAGACGCCATCACGAGCGGCAACACCCCCAACATAAAGGTGAACGAGGTCATCATAATCGGGCGAAAGCGCTGTTTGGAGGCAATCGCTGTCGCTTCGACAAGATCATAACCTTCGGCGCGTAAATTCTTGGAAAACTCAACAATCAAAATCGCATTTCGCGCCGCCAGCCCTACGGTTGTCAACAAGCCAACCTGCAAGAACACATCGTTGGGCAGTACGAAGAAATAAGCGGCGATAACCGATCCCAAAACGCCGAGCGGCGTGACCAGCATCACAGCCATCGGCACGACCCAACTTTCATAGAGCGCTGCCAGACATAAGAACACAATCAAAATCGAAAGCACGAATAAAAGTGGCGCTTGCGAACCCGCCGCCCGTTCCTCATAAGAAATACCGAACCACTCAATGCCAATTCCTTCGGGCAGGGTGGCGACGATTTTTTCAATTTCGGCCATGGCCACGCCAGAGCTAATACCTTGGGTGGGTGCGCCTTGGATATTCACCGATGAATTGCCGTTAAAGCGTTCCAATCGCGGTGAACCGAATGTCCATTCATGTGTTGCAAAGGTACTGAACGGGATCATCTCGCCGTTATTATTGCGCACATACCACTTCGCCAGATCATCGGGCATCATACGGTGCGGTGCGTCCGATTGCATATAAACGCGCTTGATACGTCCGCGATCAAGGAAATCATTCACATAGCTGCCGCCCCATGCGATTTGCAATGTGCGGTTAATATCGCTCAAGGATAGACCAACCGCCGAAGCTTTCTCGCTATCAATATTGACGCGGAATTGCGGTACGTCATTCAAACCGTTCGGACGCACACCGGTCAATAGGGGGTTTTGTCCCGCCGCGCCCAAAAGCTGGTTACGCGCATTCATCAAGGCCTCATGTCCCAAGCCGCCACGATCAACCAGCTGGAAATCAAAGCCCGATGCATTTCCAAGCTCACGAATTGGCGGCGGGAAAAAGGCAAAAGCCATCGCATCCTTGATTTGCGAGAATGTTCCCATTGCCTGCCGCGAGATTGCAAAAACGCTTTGATCTTCGCGCTTTCTCTCGCTCCAATCCTTCAAGCCGACAAAACCGAAAGCCGCATTTTGCGCCGATCCTGAAAAGCTGAATCCGACCACGGTAAAGAGGTGTTCGATTGAATCCTGTTTATCTTCGCTCAGGAAATAATCCTCTACCTGCTTGACGGATTCGAGCGTTCGTTCAGCCGTTGAGCCGGGCGGCGTGCTGACCATCATAAACATATAGCCCTGATCTTCATCAGGCAAAAATGATGTCGGCAGCTGGGCGAAAATATAGCCAAGCCCGACCAACAACATAATATAAACCGCAACGAAACGCTTTACACGGTGAACCATATAACCCGTTGCGCTTTGATACGCATCACGGCCTTTATTAAAATTGCGGTTGAACCAGCCGAAAAACCCCTTTTTCTTTTCGTGATCGTGATGCGGCTCATTTTTAAGCATCGTCGCGCAAAGCGGGGGAATAAGGACAATCGCCACAACCACCGAAAGCGCCATGGCCGAAACAATCGTAATCGAGAACTGTTTGTAAATTGCGCCCGCCGAGCCGCCGAAAAACGCCATCGGCACAAACACGGCGGAAAGCACGGCGGCAATACCAACCAAAGCGCCGATAATCTGCCCCATTGATTTTTTGGTGGCCTCCAGCGGGGAGAGCTTATCCTCACGCATTACACGTTCGACATTTTCCACCACGACAATCGCATCATCAACGAGCAGCCCGATTGCCAGAACCAGCGCAAAGAGCGTGAGCATATTGATTGAAAATCCGAATATATACAAAATCGCCATCGTTCCGAGCAATACAACCGGAACGCTCATGGTCGGGATCAGCGTAGCGCGGAAATTTTGCAGGAAAATATACATCACCAAAAACACGAGAGTGATCGCTTTAAAGAGCGTAAAGACAACCGTGCTGATCGATTGCTTGACGAATGGGGTGGTATCAAGCGGGTAGATAATTTTTACCCCCTCCGGCAAAAATTCCGATAGCTCACTCACCCGCGCCTTGACAAGATCAGCCGTTTCCAAAGCATTTGCGCCCGTTGCCAGCGTCACGGCCATACCTGCCGCTGGATTGCGCTTATAACGAGCAATCCGTGAATACCCCTCCGCGCCCAGTTCAACCTTCGCCACATCGCGCAAACGAATTTGTGAGCCGTCCGTATTGACCCTCAAGATAATACGCTCGAAATCCTCAACCGTTTGCAGGCGCGATTGCGCGATGATCGTGGCATTGATTTGCTGACCTTCTATCGCCGGACGACCGCCAAGCTGCCCAGCGGAGATATCGGTATTTTGCACCTGAACCGCCGCTTGAACATCAAGCGGAGTCAGGCCGTAGCTGTTTAATTTCGCAGGATCGACCCAGATCCGCATGGCGTTTTGATCACCAAATACACGGACATTCCCAACGCCGTTGACCCGCGCAATCTGGTCACTGAAGGTCGAAATTAAAATATCACTCAACTGATCTTGCGTCAGTTGCCCGCTCTGATCATACATCCCGACAATCAGCAAGAAACTCTCATTAGCCTTAGCAACCGTCACACCAAGCTCTTGCACTTCGCGCGGCAATTGTGTCACGGCGCCTTGCACCTTGTTCTGGGTTTGCACCTGGGCAATGTCAGGGTCGGCCTCCGGCTCAAAGGTCAGGGTAATGCTCATCGAGCCATCAGAGCTATTGGCCGTGAAATAGCGCAGATTATCAATTCCTGTCAGGCGCTGCTCAATCACCTGTGTAACCGAATTTTCAACCGTCTGCGCCGAAGCGCCGGGGTAATTCGCGCTAATAGAAACAGTCGGCGGGGCGATGGTCGGGTATTGCTGCACAGGGAGTGCGAGCAGCGCCAAAGCTCCGGCCAGCATAATCAAAATCGAAATCACCCACGCAAAGACAGGCCGTTCAATAAAATAATTCGCCATATTTTTCTCTCGCCTTGCTGTGTTTGATTTGCCCAAAGATTTGAGTGTTGTTCTATTGATTTACTTTATTTAATAGTAATGCACGATCGAGCGGCTCTACTGTGTTTCTTCCCATTGCGACGGGTTAACAGCCGCGCCCTCACCGATACGCTGATAGCCCTGCACAATCACGCTATCGCCCGCGTTGATCCCCTCATCGACAACCCATTGATTGCCATGGGCAAAGGCGGCATGAATCGGGCGCTTTTGCGCCTTGTTATCCGCATCGACAACCCAGACATGGAGCGAACCGTCAGGATTGCGGATAGTAGCGCGTTGCGGCACAAGCAATACCTCTTCCTCACCAAGCTCTAACGTTGCGCGCACGAACAATCCCGGCAGCAAAAAGCTCTCAGGATTGGGAACAAGCGCGCGCAGGGCAATCGAACCCGTTGTTTCATCAACCGTCACTTCGGAAAATTTCAAAGCGCCTTTGCGCGGATAGGGCGCGGTATCGCCGTTTTCCATGGCGATCTCAACGGGAATTTCTATGTGAACCCCGCTCAACCGCTCACGCAAACGCGCCATCTCATTGCCTGATTGCTGCATATCGACAAAAACCGGGTCAAGCTGCGTAATCACTGCCAAATGATGGGCTTGGTTGGCCGTAACCAGCGCCCCTTCGGTCACCAATGATTTTCCGATCCGCCCGTCAATCGGGGCATAGACCTTGGTGAAATCAAGGTTAACCTGCGCCACATCAACGGCGGCTTGCGCCACGGCAATACCTGCCTGCGCCTGATCCAGCGCAGCTTTGGCATCGTCATATTCCTGCTGGCTTACGGCCTTGATTTTGACCAGCTCGGCATAGCGCGCCACTCGCGCCTCAACAGCCTTTAAATTGGCTTCTGCGCTTTTCAGGTCAGCTAGAGCGCTATTGAGCGCGGCAGCGAAGCGGGCATCATCAATTTGATAAAGCTGGTCGCCTTTTTTAACTTCTGCGCCCTCTTCAAACAGGCGCTCGGTGATAATACCATCGACTTGCGGGCGAATTTGCGCCTGACGGAACGGGCTTACCCGTCCGGGCAGCGCATGGGTCAGGGAAATCGTTTTCGGCTCGATCGTCATTACCGCAACAGGGGCGGCAGGCGCAGCGCTTTCACCATCGCTCGGCGCGGCGGCCACAGCCTCATTTTTCCCTTTTTGAAAATATATGGTCGCTCCGGCCACAGCCAAACCCGCCACTATCATTGCCCCCAGAATGAATCGTCTGACCATGTGTACTCCAATATTTTGGTATCTATTTCGATATTTTGTTCAATGCACAAAACTTAGGGCAAGGCGCGAAAAAGTCAAATATTTTATTTTTTTCATATACACAAAAACCGCAGAAAACCTAGTGTTTTGTCAAGTGAATTGACTTTTTTTTTATGGAATAAAGGCCGCATAATTTAAACACAAGGACACTCAAATATGAGCACATTACGTATGACTTTGGCCGCTGGATTGACCGCACTGTCTACTGTTTTCGCACCCTTGGGCGCGCAGGCTCAGGAAACCACCCCAACCAACGCCGCAGCAGGTATTCCGGCAGAGCGACAAGTCGTGACCGCGGAAGAAGCTCTGGAGCTTTCCCGCCCGTCTTGTGACACCTGCCCTGGCCGTGTTGTGTTGCATGTTGGTGAGGGGTATAGAGAGAGAACCTTGAGAGGCGATGTTCAATGGCTATTACAAAACGATATAGAGCCTGTAGTTGTTTACGGCTATCAAAATCAAGGCGTCGCGGCATATGTATCTGGTAATAGAGTATCTGATGCCACAGGAAGACCCGTTTCATTCGATGGGGCAGGAATGGCTCAGTTTTTAGCCGATGTTATACATAGATCGCAAGAAGGTACTATTAATATAGCTAGAAACAATAACAACACTGAGCCATCTTTATAAAAATTAATAATTTAAGCCACTATGTTTATTAATGGCACTTTGCTCGTGCGTTATTTCGGCTTAATTGCCCCTACGTTGCGCTTCCAATTGTTCCGCAATCAAATCCCAATCGTCTGTAGTCATTTCACTGGCGCTCAATCCAGAAGCCTCTCTGGCTCTCTCTAAGACAGGATTTATAAACCGTCCTGCCTCATCCCTTGCAAATTCAGGGCTATCAAAAACACTGACATCATCTGTATCAAGCCCTTGATCTATTCTATTTATAAGCGTGCCAATATTTTCTCGCTCGAGTTCCAATTCTTCCAATCTTGATAATCCGGCTTCTTCGCCAGCATCCAATCTATCCAAAACAACTGATGTTGGTGTGTTTACAATTTCATCTGCACTCATGCCCGTTAACGGTCTGGCAGCGTCCGCCATGTCGCGATGATCTTGATTGCTTGCATCATATTCTCCGCTGATAACCAAATCGCGCACCTTACGAAGATTTTCCAATTGCCAATCCAGCTCAGCAATTTTCCGCATCAGCGCTCTATCCATCTCCTCCAACGCCTGACGGAAGCGCTGCATTTGCTGCTGCATCATAATTTGCGCGTGCAGCCTTGCATCCATGGCTTTTTGCTTGTTTTCGGGGCTGGCCTCGCTGCCGAATAGCGCCCGCAGACGGTTATTCACAAAGGATAGCGAAGAATTGCCCTCACCCGACATATAGCCGGCTTGCAATAAAATCTCACCTTCACGGGATTGTTTTCAGACTTTAAAGCTCGGGCAAGGCGCAGAAAACCTAGTGTTTTGTCAAGTGAATTGACTTTTTTTATTTTTTATGGAATAAAGGCCGTATAATTTAAACACAAGGACACTCAAATATGAGCACATTACGTATGACTTTGGCCGTCGGATTGACCGCGCTGTCTACTGTTTTCGCACCCTTAGGCGCGCAGGCTCAGGAAACCACCCCAACCAACGCCGCAGCAGGTATTCCGGCAGAGCGACAAGTCGTGACCGCGGAAGAAGCTCTGGAGCTTTCCCGCCCGTCTTGTGACACCTGCCCTGGCCGTGTTGTGTTGCATGTTGGGGAGGGCTTTAGAGAAAGAACATTAAGATCAGGATTAAGTGTTTTAAGCGAAAACAATATATCACCAATATTGGTCTATGGAAATCCAGAGCCTCGAATAGTTGAAGTGTATGTTTCAGGCAATGTCCTACTAAACGAAGATGGACAAAGAGAAAGGGATTTTAGTATTTTAATCGCCAGTGTAATTAATGCTAGAAGATCTAATATTTTGATTTTTGCAAATAGCGATAATCAAAATTCTGAGCCTAGTTTAACTAATTAATAAAAGTTTAAGAGCTAGTTTACCGGCGAGTAATTTGGTGTTTGGTGGATCTCAGTATCAACATTAATTTGTCTTTTTTCTAATTCTTCCGCAATTAAATCCCAATCTTCAAGTGTCATGTCCTGCGGATTAACGCCCGCAGCCTCGGCTGCATTTTGTAATACAGAGCTTACAAACCGTCCTTCACCATCTCTTGCAAATTCTTCGCTATCAAAAATATCCATTTCGCCTGTATCAAGACCGCTATCTATACGGGTTATGATCGCGCCAATACTTTCGCGCTCATGATGCAGTTCTTCTAATCTTAATAATCCCGCTTCTTCAGCCGCATCGAACACTTCAATAATTTCAGTTGGCGACATAACCGCGATCTCATCAGCAGTTTTACCTGTAATTGGCCTTGCGGCTTCTGCCATTGCGCGGTGATCTGAATTGGTTGCATCAAACTCTCCATTGAGCACCAATTCCCGTACTTGACGCAAATTATAAATTTGATTTTCCAGCTCGGCAATTTTCCACATCAGCGCTCTATCCATCTCTTCCAACGCTTGACGGAAGCGCTGCATTTGCTGCTGCATCATAATTTGCGCGTACAGCCTTGCATCCATAGCTTTTTGCTTGTTTTCGGGGCTGGCCTCGCTGCCGAATAGCGCCCGCAGACGGTTATTCACAAAGGATAGAGAAGAATTGCCCTCACCTGACATATAGCCGGCTTGCAATAAAATCTCACCTTCACGGGATTGTTTGGCTGAAGAGCCTGAAAACGCATTACCGTCCAGAGGCTCGTCCCTCTCGGCATCGTTTTCAGGCTGCTCATTCGTTCTGTTCGCAAAATTTGCGAATGCTTGTTTTAACATCTTTTACCCCACACACAAATGTAGGATATAAGAAAAAAATAAAAATATTATGAAAAATATTTCAAATTTGATTTAAATTTATTTCAAATTTTTTATTTTTACTTTACGACTATTTTTCAGAATTTTACTTGACATAGCACGATTATGTATCGTTAATAATTGGCATATTCATAATATTTCAGCAATATAAAATCGTCTACTGAACATTATGAACAATAATAATAAAAACGGAGAGGTTTTATAACAATGTCAATATCGTCAAACACTGCAAGTGATCAGGTTTCCTCTATTCTCGATGGTGGAAATAATTATTACGATCTCAAGGCTTATCAGTATTTGCTAAACTTTATGAACGGTACGGATAAAAACTCACCGGCGGCCTATAATTTTTGCTATGGAATTGAACAATACGCAAAAGTTGAAGGATATCCAGTAGGCGTCAAGCAAAATACCAGAAAAGCGAAAAGCGAAGACAGTGAAAAAAAACGTCGTTACGAATACTCAAAAAAACCCGTCCGCGGCAAGGTCGAAGAGAGAGATTGGGATTTTTTAAAGCAATATTTTCAAACAAAAATTGACGAAATTAACGGTGTTGATACAGATCCGCCTATCGTGGTTGAAAATTTTCTAAAGCTTGCAACTTATTTGGGATTTTCCGAACCTGAAAAAAAAGCGTTGGAATATTTAATTACGCATGGCTGTCATGATTATCTCGATGATATCGCTGGCGCTTTGTGCAGTAAAGATGAATCTGTTGGGCCTGTTATTGCGCGTATGTGTCAAGATGAGCCGCATCACAAGCAATATTCACGCTTTGTCTCACCCAATGGAAAACTTATTCAATTCGGCCTAATGGATCGTGATCCAAATGAATATTTTCCAAGACTAAGTGATGAAGTCGGCGAGGTATTGGCTCAGCCCAATCTTGAAAAAAGCGATATAATCGAAGCCTTCATAGGTACTCCAGCCAATTCGGATCTTGATATTGAAGATTTCGAATATATGGGGCAAGACGACATCGATCTTATCTGTAAGCTTATTCAAAATGCCGTTAAGGACAATACTCCCGGCGTTAATATTCTTATTTACGGCCCCGCGGGAGGCGGCAAGACCGAGCTCAGTAAAGCCATCAGTAAGAAGCTAGGCATTTCAATGTACTCCATCGGTGAAGATGAGGGCAATACAGAAAGCCGTGAACTCACCAATTATGATGAGTTTGGGGATGCCACCAGCACACTGAAAACTGGTGGGCGTAAAACGACCAACCAAAAACGCTTATCCGATCTGGTGCGGGCGCAAAGCCTTTTGAAAGATGGCGGTAGCGCGTTTTTGCTGTTCGATGAAATTGAAGATTTGCTTTTGAAAGGCACGGATTCAGAAAAAGCGGCTGACACTGAAAGCAAAATCGTTATCAATCGGCTGCTTGAAAAAAATCCTGTGCCTGTGATTTGGAACGGAAACGACCCTGATAAATTTCATCAGGCTGTGCGGGATCGTTTCATATTCTCGCTTTATGTTGATCATCCCCCTGTTATGGTTCGTAAGAAAATATGGCAAAAACAAGCCAGTTTACAGGGCGTTGATTTAAGCGATGAAGATATATCGAGCTTGGCGCGTGAATATGATGCATCACCAAGAAAAATCACATTGGCGCTCAAGGCTGCCAAAAGCTCCGGTTTGGGTAAAAAGGGGATAGAAATGGTACTGCCCGCATCCGCTAAAATTACCTTGGGTAGTTCGGTTGCCATTAAGGATTACTCGACGACAAGTCGTTTCTACAATCCTGATTTTAGTAATATTCAAGCGCCTGAGCAGGATAATTTCTCATTGCGTGAAGTCCTGGAAAGAGCCAAAAATAAAAAATCATTGGCACTTTTGGCAAATGGGCCACAAGGCTCTGGCCTAAGATCTCTGGCGCGCCATGTTGCCGAAGATTTAAACATGAATATCTCAGAATACAGTATGGCTGGATTGATTACCCAAGGGCCAATGGAGCCGGGCCCTGCACAAAAAATTATGCAGGCCTTCAACGGCGCAGCGGATATGAGGCGTGTTTTGGCCATTCATGATCTTGAGGTGCTTGCCGGCGCAGCGAGCGATGAAAAGAGCTGGGATCGCGAGTTAATGGATGTTTTGATTGGGGCGATCAGAGAGCATCAGCTTCCTCTCATACTCACCAGCGGTGAAAAAGATACGAAATTTCCGTTTAAACTCAAAGCTGTCTTCTCAAATCAAATTCGTTTGAATGCAATGAGCGTTGCACAGCGGAGCGCAGCTTTTGAAACTTTCTTTGGCCAATCTGCTCCTAGTTTGATTGATAGGCTGGAAGGGATTGTACCTGCCGACTTTGCGAATGTTCGCAAAGATATTTTAAAAATGGATATGGATCAAATTCATAGTGGACATGTCTTAAAGTTGCTGGCTAGACAAATTGAAATGAGGCAGGAAAAGCAATCGCATTCTATGGGTTTCGGCATACCTAAAAAAGGGACGAAAATAGATTTGCCTGAAATTCAAGGCAATATGACGCTTCCTGAATCTTCTATTTCTATCGGCGTTACAATTCCAAGATAGTAACTCAAAAATAGCTACAGAACGCCTTTGGTGCTGGGCAGGCTATCCGCCGCGCGGGGGTCAATCTCAACCGCCATGCGGATTGCCTTGGCCAGAGCCTTAAAAATACTCTCGGCGATGTGATGATTATTCGTGCCGCAGCGGTTTTCGATATGCAGCGTTAAGGCCGAAGCCTGCGCAAAGGCGTTGAAAAACTCCTGAAACAGCTCGGTATCCATCTCACCGATACGATCGGTGGTGAAATCCACATTCCAAACCAAAAAGGCGCGGCCTGAAAAATCAAGCGCAACGCTGGAGCGCGCTTCATCCATCACCAAATCAAAGTGCCCATAGCGGCGAATGCCGATTTTATCACCAATCGCGGCCTTGAGCGCCTGACCGAGCGCAATCCCCGTATCCTCGACGCTGTGATGCCCGTCAATATGCAGGTCGCCCTTACACAGGATGCTGATATCCATCAAGGAATGCTTGGCGAGCTGATCCAGCATATGATCGAAAAACCCGATCCCCGTTTTGATATCGGCCTTGCCCGACCCGTCCAGCGTAACCGCAACAGCGATATCGGTTTCCTTGGTCGAGCGTTTGATCGTGGCGCTGCGGGTTTGCGCGGTGTCTTTGGGCATAATCGTCAACTTTATGAATGAGAGGTCTAAGGGGGCTAATAAGGCAAAATCTGGATTAACCATAGCATAAGCAGCAATAAAAGCACAAGAGCGCGTGCAGTCCTTCACCCCATCCAAACCCATGCGCCCCACATCCGTCCTTCCAGAGATGGCTTGACAAATGCGCGTTACGGGGCATATCTAAAGCATGACATATGCAGATCATTCCGATTACGCCAATGCCCAAAAATGGCGCGGCACAACGATTATCTCCGTCCGCAAGGGTGATGAGGTCGTGATTGCCGGTGACGGGCAAGTTTCCATGGGCAATACCGTTTTGAAATCCAATGCCCGCAAGGTACGGCGTTTGGGACGTGATGGCACGATCATCGCCGGATTTGCGGGATCGACCGCTGATGCGTTTACCCTGTTCGAGCGCCTTGAGGCCAAGCTGGAAGCCCATCCGGGGCAGTTAACCCGCGCTTGCGTTGAGCTGGCCAAGGACTGGCGCACCGATCGCTATTTACGTCGCCTAGAGGCGCTCATGGCTGTGGCGGATAAGGAAACCTCCCTGATTTTGACGGGGAATGGTGATGTTGTAGAGCCGCAATACGGGCTAATCGGGATCGGATCGGGCGGAAATTACGCGCTCGCCGCCGGACGCGCTTTGCTCGATCAGGATTTGAGCGCCGAAGATATCGCGCGGAAAGCCCTGAAAATTGCTGCCGATATTTGCGTTTACACGAATGAAAATATCATTGTTGAAAAGCTGTAAAACCAGCGAAAGGCAAAACAATGAACCCGAATACAAAACAAGATGATGAGAGCATGACCCAAGCCCCGCCGACCTCGATGAAACCCAAAGATGACGATCATTTGCAAATCCCCGCGTTCAGCCCACGCGAGATTGTCAGCGAGCTTGATCGCTTTATCATCGGTCAGAATGATGCGAAAAAGGCCGTGGCGATTGCGTTGCGCAACCGCTGGCGTCGCCGTCAACTCGATCCGAATTTACAAGAAGAGGTTTACCCGAAAAATATCCTGATGATCGGGCCGACAGGGGTCGGGAAAACCGAAATCGCCCGCCGCTTGGCCAAGCTCGCCCAAGCCCCGTTCGTCAAGGTTGAGGCGACAAAATTCACCGAAGTCGGCTATGTCGGCAAGGATGTGGAATCGATCATTCGTGATCTGGTTGAAAACGCCATTCACATGATGCGCGATAAAATGCGCAAATCAGTGATTGCACAAGCCGAAATCTATGCCGAGGAGCGCGTTCTTGATGCGTTGGTCGGGCATAACGCCGCCGAAGGCACACGGCTCAGCTTCCGGGATAAATTGCGCAAAGGCGAATTGAATGAGCGCGAAATTGAAATCGAGGTGCGCGATCAATCCAACCCGATGGGCGGCATGATGGATATTCCGGGGATGCCGGGGGCTTCGATGTCGATGGTCAATATGAGCGATTTATTCGGCAAGGCATTCGGTGATCGCCGCAAGAAAAAGAAAATGAGCGTCGTTGAAAGCTATGACGTTTTGATTGAGGAGGAATCCGACAAGCTGCTTGATGAGGATAAAATGATCGCTCAGGCGCTCGAACTGGTTGAGCAAAACGGCATTGTGTTTCTTGATGAAATTGACAAGATTGCGGCGCGGCAAGATGTGCGCGGCGGCGATGTTAGCCGTGAAGGCGTTCAACGTGACCTGCTGCCACTGATCGAGGGTACAACCGTGACCACCAAACACGGCACGGTCAAAACCGATCATATCCTGTTTATCGCCAGCGGCGCATTCCACTATGCCAAGCCGTCCGATTTGCTCGCCGAGCTGCAAGGCCGCTTGCCGATCCGTGTCGAGCTGCGCGCGCTCACGGTCGAAGATTTCAAACGCATCCTCAAAGACACCGAAGCCAGCCTGATCAAACAATATATCGCGCTGATCGGTACGGAGGCGGTTAAGCTGGAATTTGACGAAGAGGCGATAGACGAGATTGCGCGCCTATCATTTGAGGTCAATGAACAGGTCGAAAATATCGGGGCGCGGCGCTTGCATACCGTCATGGAAAAATTGCTGGAAGAGATTAGCTTCAGCGCCAGTGACCGCGGCGGCGAAACCGTTAATATCACCGCCGATTATGTTCGCACCCATGTCGAAGCGCTCGTAAAATCAGCCGATTTGAGCAAATTTATCCTTTAGGACTTGGACTTAACGTCCTACGGCTTGAAAATCTCGCTGAAGAAATTCATCGTCGCCGCCCAGGAGCGTTTATCGGCCTTTTCATCATAGGCCACGCCGCTGGCAATATCGCTGCCCGCATCTTTATGGGTGAAGGAATGCACCGCCCCCGCATAGCGCGTAAAGGCAAGATCCGCGCCCGCTTGACGCATTTCATCCAAAAACGCATTCACTTCCTCATCAGGAACGAGCGGATCAATATCGCCGTGGTGCACAAGGATGGAGGCCGTAATAACGCCTTGCTCGGTAACAGGTTCAGGCGTGGATAACCCGCCGTGGAAGCTGACCGCGCCATTGATATTCGCGCCCATCCGCGCCATTTCCAGCGCCATTGTGCCGCCGAAGCAATACCCGATAGCGGCGATCTGGCTTGTGCCGGTTTTTTGAGTGGCGAAGTCAAGCGCGGCCTGTAAGCGTCCGCGCGCTAGTGCGGCATCGCTCTTATATTTTGTCGCCTCTACGCCCGCCTCTTCATTGGTTTGCGGGCGGACGCCCTTGCCGTACATATCAATCGCCATCACGTTTTTGCACTCTGCGGCAATTTTATCGGCAATGTCGCGCTCATGGTCGGTGATACCCTTCCATTGATGGATTACCAGCACCAGCGGCAAGGAAGCCGCCGCCGCTTCGCAAGAGGAGGGAACCCAATAGCCTTCAAGCTCGGTGTCGCCGTCAAAATACTGCACGGCGCTTCCGGCGCGGTTTTGGGCAAGAGCATCACTCATCGGAAATACAATCAATGCGAGTGCGAGAGCTAGAAATCTGAGCATTTTTCACCTTTTTTATTTGTGTCATGTTGTATCAAAAGACATGTGTATCTGAATAAATCACCACAAGACTATAGGGCGAAGCCGCCCTAAAATCAATGTAAGGCGAGAGGTTATCTCTTTTCGCTTGCCAAATCCGCGCCGCCGCCGTTATATCTGGTTTATGATTATTTATCCGGCCATCGACCTGAAAGAAGGGAAATGCGTTCGTCTTTATAAAGGCGATATGACGCGTGATACCGTTTACAACGATAACCCTTGCGATCAGGCAATGAAATGGGCGCAGCTTGGTTTTTCATGGCTGCATGTTGTTGATCTGGATGGCGCGGTATCGGGCAACCCCGTTAATCACAAGGCCGTTCGCAAAATCATTGAAACGGTTGATATCCCCGTACAGCTTGGCGGCGGCATTCGCAATATGGCGCAAATCGAGCGCTGGCTGCGTGAAGGAGTGAGCCGCGTAATTCTGGGCAGTATTGCCGTACGCGATCCTGATCTTGTCAAAGAGGCTTGCCGCGAATTTCCGGGGCAAATCGCGGTCGGGATTGATGCGATTGAGGGCATGGTCATGGTCAATGGCTGGCTCGATAAGGCCAATATAGATTATATCGAATTGGCGCAGCTTTTTGAGGATGCAGGGGTTAGCGCGATTATTTTCACAGATATCAGCCGCGACGGCACGGGGCAGGGTGTGAATATCGTCTCCACGATTTCATTGGCGCAGGCGGTTTCAATTCCGATTATCGCCTCAGGCGGCGCGCATAGCCTTGATGATATCCGCAACGTCAAAGAAACCGAGAATTACGGCGTGAACGGCATGATTATCGGCAAGGCGCTCTATGAGGAAACAATTGACCCTGTTGAAGCACTGAAAATCGCGGCTTAAATGGCCTAAAGCTACTTAATGCACGGCGCTTTTCGAAAAGGCATTCAAGACCACAACACCCGAAACAATCAGCATTAAGCCAATTATTCCCGCAATATCAATTTTTTGCTGATAGAGAATAAACCCTGCTGCGGTAATCAATGCAATACCGATCCCTGACCAAAGCGCATAGGCTACCCCGATCGGCATGGTTTTAAGGGTTAAGGACAGAAAATAAAATGCAACCGCATAGCCGATAATCACAACAATAGAAGGCCAAAGCACCGTAAATCCGTTTGAGGCTTTCAGGGACGATGTTGCGATAACCTCCGCAACAATCGCAATAGCCAAAGCAAAATGCGCGTTCATTGAATATCCTTTGTTAACTTTTTTCTAATGCTAGATGTTAATATGTATTCGTTTGAAAACACACACTTGCACTTTTTTAGCAATCTGTATACTCTGCGGCGATTATTTAGGTGTTGTGGCCGAGTGGCTGAAGGCGCACGCTTGGAAAGCGTGTTTACGTTTGCGCGTAACGTGGGTTCGAATCCCACCGACACCGCCATTTAGTCTGAATTACTCCCCCTATAAGAGAACGCGGTTATCCCCCTGACCCAAGTATGCAAGAATCCTGTGATCTGTAGGCTAGTTAGGCTCTAAAAAACCTTAGAACTTGACAAAAGGAATATCATTGCTATAGATTATGAATAATAAAAATAGAAGTATTGATATCATGATAACACGACGCATCTTTCTAGAAAGCACATTTGCATTCGCTAACACGGTATTATTGCCTGCTCAAGTAGAAACAATGGAAAGCCGCTTTATTTCCTTGCGCTGTGTAAACACCGGATTCAAATATGAAGGGGTTTATAAAATTGGCAACGAATGGCTTATGGACGAATTTACCCGTGAGGTTGGCATTAATCGTGCGCTATGGGACTGGCGTCAGCGGCGTGCGCATCAAATTGCGCCGGAGACTGTTGATATTATGTATGACGTTGCGCGGCAGGCAGGTGCAGAACCGTGTGGAGTGTTCAATATTGTGTCTGGATACCGCACTCGTCAAACGGCACGAAACAACAGAACCAGCACGACAAGTCTGCACATTTCAGGCCGCGCCATCGATTTCTCTATTGACGGTATCGACGTCCCTCAACTGGTTAGCGCCGCTCGCGGCATGGCGCTTGGCGGTGTAGGGGATTACGCGCGTAGTCGTTATCCTTTTATCTATGTCGATAACGGGCGTGTCCGTAGCTGGTAATGACCGCTTCTCTATAGCCCAGCCCAGCTCTCAACACTATCCCCCCCACAACTTCCAGGATAAAATACTTAGCCGTCATGAAATAAAAATAATGTGCGCCGATGACAGCAAAAGTAATTTTGAATGTATGGTTTCTATATTGGCTTGGGACGGGCAAAATAGAAAACATGGTGTGAAGCTTTTTGAAAAAAAAAGGGGGGGGGGGTACTGACCCTACGCGGACTGTTACAGCTTATTGATTGTTTCAATTCTTCATAGATTGGCTTATTCTTTCACTATGAATTTGTATTTACTTATAAAAACTCTTCATATTATAAGCTCAACCATTCTATTCGGAACAGGAATTGGTATCGCTTTTTTTCAATTTCGGTCGCATTTCACCAATAGCTTGCAGGAAAAGTTCTTCGCAGCGCGCACAACAGTTCTGGCTGATTACTTTTTCACCGCCCCTGCCGTTATCATACAACCTCTCACTGGCTTTTGGCTGGTCTGGCATGGTGGCTTTGGCTGGCTGGACGCATGGCTTTTATGGACATATGTGATTTACATCATCGCTGGAGCCTGCTGGCTGCCCGTAGTCTGGATCCAGATCCAGCTTAAAAACATGTTGGCCGAAAGTCTTACAACAGACACCCCTCTGCCAGAGCGTTATCATCAGCTCTTCCGGATATGGTTCATCCTTGGCTGGCCCGCTTTTATAGGTCTCATCATCGTCTTTTTCCTGATGGTGTTAAAGCCAGTTTAAATTGAAAGGAATGAACAATGACCAAATCAGAAATCGGATTCATAATTTCACGAACTTTGGCCTTGCTGTTTCTCTATCGAGCTCTCAACTGGCTAGTTTTAAGCTCATCATATTTTTTCGTTTCTGAAAGTTACGGCAATCAAGCCGCCTCGATTATAGCGTATAACCTGCTATCTCTGGCTTTTTATGTGCTTTTCGCAGCCCTTTTCTGGTTTGGCTCAGCCAGAATCGGAAATTTAATCGCCGGAACTGATAAGAACCAACCCAATACGTCATCTTACTTTGATGCGGATAGCTTAATGGTATTCATATTCATTGCCTTTGGCTGCTATCTTTTGACATATATTGTGCCGCTCATGTCAGACTTAATATCCCATCTTTTAAGGGATATAACCGACACAACCGCGGTAGTATCATACGGCCTGACAGAAAAGTGGATCAGACTACTTTTATTCTCCGCATTGTCATTACTATTTATCTTTGGAGCCAAAGGTCTGAAAAATTTTATTTTTACGCGACGAGAGCTAGGAAGAAAAACGCAGTAATGGACGAACCCATCTTCAAAAGCGTGTTTGGTGCGACGTGGAATGACCTGCCGCCCGTTATCAAAAAACATTATGCCAACCGCCCTTATTCTGATGATAAAGTCACCGTCGGAGGCACTCTGCATGTCATGTGCGCGGGTCCAGTCAGGGCGTTTGCGCCGCTATTTTGGCTCATGGGCGATATCCCTCCACATAACGAACAGGACGTGCCGGTAACTGTCAATTTTGAGAGCTCACCTGAAACCAAAGCCTTTTATTTCAACCGCGTCTTCCATTTCAAAACCCGAAAGCGTTATACCTTTCGCTCCCGCATGATCCAGATCGCAGGCAATGATGTTGTCGAGATCATGCGCTTTGGCATCGGTTGGCGCATGCGCTATCTTTGGCAGGACGGAAAAGTTATCTTACAGCATAGGGGCTATATATTGCGCCTGTTCGGCCATCTAATTCCGTTGCCACTAACGTCGGTCATGGGCAAGGGCTATGCCGAAGAAACCCCGATCAACGATGAAACATTCGATATGTTTGTCCATATTACGCATCCTTGGTGGGGCAAGATTTATGAGTATCGCGGGCGCTTCAGGGTCATAGAGGAAATATAATGCCCATTGGTAGTGACAAATCCCTATATAAACTTCTGGGGGGGAATAGCTCTCATCGTCTTCATTTCTTTAACAATCATGGCTTGGGCAACTGGCGGCCTCAAGGCAGCACTGTTTGGTGTTTGTATTATCTTTGGAGTTGCCATATTTAGTTTGATTGTTGCGCTTTCAATAACATCATCCGGAATTGGGTTTTCATCCAAAAACATTATTCTGCGCGCTGCCGGAGGACTTTTTAGTTATCATTCATATCGTTTCTTGCTCCTCCTGGCACTTTCATTGGTATTCCTTTTAGTTGGGGTATGGAAATATCTGGATAAACGATTCCCTGTAATGCTAGATCAAAATATACCAGTATCAGAAATTCCAAACTCGCGAGAAAAATGGTAACACGCGTTCTAATCATCGGTGGCTACGGCAATTTCGGAAGCTTCATCTGTAAACAGCTGGCGCAGGAGAGTAACCTACAACTGATCATCGCCGGGCGCTCACACGAAAAAGCCGAAAAGCTGGCCGCTGAACTGGATGCAGTGAACAGGCCAGAGACAGCATCGCACAGGGCTGTCATTACATCGATCTTGCCGATGGCCGCGCCTTTGTCGATGGCATTACAGCGCTTGATAGCGCGGCAAGGGCAAAAGGCGTTCTGGCGGTCAGTGGCGCAAGTTCTGTTCCTTGCCTGACTGCGGCACTGGTCGACCATTATCAGTACGATTTCGAACGGTTGGAAAAACTCGATTACGGCATCACAACCGCGCAGAAAACCAATCGTGGCCTTGCCACCACAGCGGCGATTTTAAGCTATACTGGCAAACCGTTCCCTACGCTGATCGATGGCCAAATACAACAAGTCTATGGTTGGCAAAGCCTACACTTTCGCAAATATCCGCAGCTTGGCTGGCGGCTTCTCGGCAATTGCGACGTGCCTGACCTTGCATTGTTCCCGAGGCGCTTCCCCGATTTAAAGACAGTGCGTTTTTACGCCGGACTTGAAATTCCGTTTCTTCACCTAAACCTTTGGGCGCTCTCATGGCTGGTGCGTCTCGGCCTGATCCGCAGGCTGGAAAAGGTCGCTCCGCTACTCCTGAAAACCTCGTTCCTTTTCGATTGGCTAGGCATCGCCAATAGCGCATTTCATATGGAGCTTTCTGGCAAGGGCATAGATGGCGGTAACAAAACCATAACTTTCGAGCTTACCGCCCGCTCTGGCGACGGGCCTTATATCCCCTGTATACCGTCAATATTACTGACCCAAAAGCTGGCAAATGGTGAGTTAAGCGTAGACGGTGCGCAGCCCTGCATTGGGTTGGTAACGCTTGATGAGTACCTAAAGGCTCTTGGTGAATTTGATATCAGCTGGAAAAAGTCACCAACTTAAAGCTGTCTACTGCAAATCCAAGCAATCTTAGGATATTCCCGTATGTGCTTTGTTTGGCCGCTCAGTGAGAATCATGAAAATCGTCGAAATTTTCTCTTTTTCTCAAGCTGCACAATGGCCAGAAGCTTTAAATCCCGTTTCTCTGTTTCTACAGGGAATTAACAGAGAATATTTTTATTTTTAATGGGGCTCAAGGGTAAGCAATAGGACGATAGAGCGAAAAAAATATTACATTAATCTTCTATCATATACACCAGATGCTTTAAAATTTTTCTGTAAAGCTCATCCCCAAGTATTTTATCTTCAACACCGGCATCAATATTCGGATTGTCATTGACCTCAATCACAACAATGCGGCCATCTTCGAGCTGTTTTAGATCGACGCCATACAGCCCCCGCCCGATATGCTTGGTGGCCGCCAACGCTGTTTTGATGACATTTTTAGGAACATCTTCGAGCGGCACGCTCTCATCTTCTCCGGATTGAAGCTTTTTCTTTTTGGCGCCGTGATTGTAAATTTGCCAATGCCCCTGCGCCATATAATATTTTGATGCAAAAATAGCCTCATTGTTCAAAACGCCGATTCGCCAATCAAAAACAGAGGGGACGAATTCCTGACAAAGGATGATTTCAGACTTTTTAAACAAAAGCGCCGATTTTTCTACCAATTCCTCAAAGGTTTGAATTTTATACATGCCATGCGAAAACGAGCCATCGGGAATTTTCAAAACCGCTGGAAATTCTATGTTCTTAAGCGATTCATCCGAGCTTTTTCGCTCCAAAACGATGGTACGCGGCACGGGAACTTTGTGCTTAACCAGCAATTCATGCAAATAAACCTTATTGCAACAGCGGATAATCGATTTTGTGTCATCAATGCACGGTATCCCCTCTTGTTCGGCCTTTTTCGCAAAACGATAGGTATGGTTGTTGATTGCCGTCGTTTCACGGATAAACAGCGCATCAAATTCTAACATTGTTGAGAAATCATGTTTTGTAATCAACTCAACCCACAATCCCATTTTTTTCCCGACCGTTATTAATTTTTGCAGGGCGGCCTTATTGGACGGGCTGTCCTTGGATTGGGGATCATGCAAAATAGCAATCCAGAAACGCTCCTGTTTTTTATTATCGGATGTCATACGCCATGCTGTTCCGGTAAATTTCCCCAAGGTCTGTTTGAACAGAGAAATCTGCTGATCCAGCAATGAATTAAACGAGGGCGTATCAATTTTACTGATCGCCCATTTTCCCGCTTGCGTGAATTTAATCTCGAAAGAGATGATCGGAAAACGGAATAGGTCGAATAAACGCCGCGCCACAGGCTCTATTTTCGGATCGGTATGACGTCCAAAAAATGCCGTGTATGTCCTGATCAAAGGCTCTGAGAACGGCTCATCATAACATTTCTCCAACAGGGTATTCAGTTCGGGAAAAGAAAACTCATAGTTTTTCTTCCAGTTCAGGGCAATGATATTTGATACATTCGGGATACATTGTGCTCCGCGCGCTTCGGCGAGTAAGGACACATAATATCCTTTGCTCAAATAATCATATCGGCCGGAAAGATTGATGACTTTTGTATCTTTATTGACCCGTTTTTCGATGTTTTTTTGAGCGATAAAATCCTGCGGAGTCATAATGACCTGAAGGTCGGAAATGCTTTTATCCAAAAGCTTGGTTCTGTCCGTGACAATCACAAATTTATAAGGTTTTTGATCGTCCGGTTGATTCATGACACCTATTCAAATCTTTTCTTGAGCTTGATACAGGGCATGCCGTCAGGATAGTAATCGGGAACTCTGTATATCTCTTCATATCCTAATTTTTTGTAACGTTCCAGATGCCTTGTATTATCCGAACGAATTTCCAACATCATTCCTTTTAATTTCTTTTTTGCGGCTCTTATTTCCGCAAATTCAAACAGCTTTTTTCCGATTTCGCCCCCTTGATATTCTGGCAGAACGGCAATCGAGTACAATCGACAAAATTGTGAATTGCGTTTGAAAAACAAGCTCATTGCGCCCAATATTTGCCCATTGCTATAGGCTATCCAGATTTCAACCGTTTTTGAGCTGAGCTGATAACGTATTTGTCGGCGCGGGGTTTGGTGATACAAACGCTCATCAAACACTTGGTTTTCTATGTGACAAAGTTGGTCTATATCGGACAAATCCGCACGTCGAATTGTCATTTTTGTGTCGGGGCGCTTCATAATATTACGCACTTATATTCCCTAGAGCGTCATTTCCTCAATAAAAATGCTCGATACGCCATCCCAGCCATGCATAGTCCAGAAGGGCGAGAACATCACCAAAATAAAGCATATAGCACAAAATACGAGAGTCGCCCAATCTCCTTTTGATAGGGGTTTCCCCAAGATTTAATACAGATGACGGCGACTGAAAACCTTTACCGCTATATGCCCATTTTTTGTGATGTATTTTCTGTATTTTATAACCTTATATGTCTTAGTATCTGTTAAGGTTCATCTGTCCAAAATACTCTGATGATGTTCAGCGGGTACGTCACAATCCGTAAAGCAACACACCATAATCAGTAATGTCCCGCGTTGCCGCAATGCTATGACCGAAAAACTAGGCGTTTGCATTTAACCGATAATTCACCTAAAATTTGGGAACTGTAACGGCTGTCATATAAGGAATCACCACGCTGTGAAAAGTTTTTTAAAAGAAAACTTTGTCGTTATTTTGGGAATCTCACTGCCTGTAATTCTGATTGCGGTTTTCATGATCGCGCAATCTTTTGAAAAAGCGCTGTACGACCCACCGCGTTATGCCGTGATTTTCAAAAGCGGCGGCAATAACCTGTTTCAGGCGACCGTTGAAAATAACCGGTTGCAATTACGCTTTAACACGGCGGCAAACACCAATGACCGACAGCTTCAGCATGCCCGCACCAACCCTTTGGTGCTACACTTATTTTCTCCACAAACTGGAAAACTTGAAACATTCCGTATTAATGCCCCAGAGAGAACCGCCACCAATCAAACAATCACGCTAGACACCCCCGAACAGCTTGCAGCCCTGACTCTTGACCATAAGATGACCGCGCCGGACGGATTTCACCTCATCGCCCACCGTAATGGTAGTGGTGGCCTGTTTACCGAGATATTCACCAGCCCGCGCCGCAATTTCGGTGCCGCATACCGTAAAGACAACTACACTTACCGCATCCCCCACTATACGGGATATTTTCATGAAAGCCGATTTATAGGATGGGTCATTGAAGAATGAACGATACCAATAAAAAAGACCTGATTTTGGCTGATATTGTCGTGCTGGCCAAAGAACACGGTATCACCGCGCAAGATATCCAGAAGGCCCTGCTTGAGGCTCAGTCCGGCACAGCTGAAGCATCCAGATCCACCTCACTTAAAACCGTCATGAGCTATTTTGGCGGTATTTTCATTTTTGTCGGGCTATGTACATTAACACATATGATCTGGGACGATCTGGGCAGTGCGACCCGCGTTATCATCAGCTTAGGCAGCGGTCTTGTCGCACTTGTCATGGCATTAGCCTGCCTGCGGGACGAAAAATTTGATAAGGCCACAACGCCCTTATTACTGATTGCCGCCGCCCTACAACCGACAGGGCTTTTTGTCTTTTTGCATGAATATGCGGATGGTGACAACGCAACACTGGCTGCAATGCTTGTATTTGGCCTGATGGCTCTACAGAACGGAGCTTTGTTTTACCGTTTTCGTCGGACAGCATTGCTGTTTTTAACATTTGCCTTCGGGATTCTCTCTTCTGCCGCCGCTATGGCCTGGCTAACGGTTCCTGATGACCTTTCAGCGCTTGCTCTAGGGCTCTCAGGACTACTACTAAGCTATGCTGCTTCCCGTACAGCGCACGGCGCCTTTGTACCTTTTGCCTATTTTATTGCTGCCTTTGGGTTTGCATACGGGCTGTTCAAACTAATTCACGATATCAAGGGGCTAGACTTATTACTGATTGCCGCCGCGGCGAGCATGATTTATCTCAGCGTCCGTGTCCAAAGCCGTTCTTTGCTGGTGGCGGCAATCATTATCATGTTCGGCTATCTAGGGTATTTTACCGCCACCTATTTCGCCGACATCATAAGCTGGCCGGTGGCGCTGATTTTGATGGGCTTTATAATGATGGGGCTATCTCATTATGCTTTCAAACTTAGCCGAGAAATCGGCAAATAACAAAAGGCCACAAACCATATGCAATTTGAGAAATTCATTAACGCTTCAACCATTTGCTAATGTTTAAGCGTATTCACTCCAGCACTAATCATAGCGTAACTCGCGGGCTTTGCCTCTGAAAATGTAATAGACAACAACCGTATAGCCAATCAGGACGGGGAGAACCAATAAAGCGCCGACCAGAATAATAAGCAATGATTCAGGTGCGCTGGCCGCATCCACAATCAGCATTCTTTCCGGCACGATATAAGGATAAAAGCTATAAGCCAGCCCGATAAAGCACAAAACATAAAGCGCGACTGTTATCACAAAGGGCATCCACGCATATTGATCTTTCGGGAATGGCATATGTTTGAACAATAGATAAAGCGCTACGACCATACTCGCGCAAGCAATCGGAATGGGTGCGAGCAGTGCAATTTCAGGAAAGCTGAACCATCTCTCGAAAATCCGTTCACTTAATAATGGCGTTGCCAGTGATACCAAGATAATCCCGATGCACGTCACATAAAGTGAATTCCTCGCCCAATTGACGGCTTTTTTCTGAAGTGTGCCCTCACATTTCCAGATAAGCCAGCACGCCCCGATCAAGCAATAGCCGCAAGCCACCGCCACAGCAATCAACATCGAAAAGGCAATTGATCCCAGACTCTTATCAAAGCCCATAATGTAAGAGCCGAGCATATAGCCCTGCGCCAAAGCCGTTAGAAGCGAGCCGAGGAAAAATGCCATATTCCATTTTTCCTTTTTTGCAGGCGGTACTTTGGCACGAAAATCAAAGGCAACGCCTCTGAAAATCAATCCGAACAACATGATGGCCACGGGTAAATATAACTCTGTCAAAATTATGCCATGCGCGGCGGGGAAGGCGACGAGCAATAATCCGACACCCAAAACCAGCCAAGTCTCATTGGCATCCCAAAACGGGCCGATAGAGGCGATCATTCTGTCTTTTTCTTCAGCCGAAGCGCGCTTGCTCAAAATTCCGACACCAAGATCATAACCATCCAACACCGCATAAATCAGCATCGAAAGCCCCATCAAAAAGGCAAATGTTAAGGGAAGCCAGCTTCCATCTGCAATCATATCGCTCATATTTTGGCGCTCCGTTTTGCTTGATTATACTTTTTCATCTCATCACTTTTTAGGGGGCTGCAATCGCTTGAAAACTACTCTGCGGCAACGATAGCAGCACGGCGCTGACCAGGCTCGACAGCATTTCTATCTTTACCGCCACTACTGCCGCCCATAGCCTCTTTCTTGGTCATATAAATAATCGTGCCAATATAAGCCGCCAAAAGCAGGACATAAATAACCAGATACACGATCAATGTTGAAAGCACCATACCGCCTGATACAGGCCCCAACGCATCATGCGTTGTGAGGACGCCATAAACCAGATATGGCTGACGGCCGATTTCAGTGACATACCACCCCGCCAATGTTGCGATCCAGCCTGAAAATGCCATCGGCAGTAATGTTATGGCCATCCAACGGGAAATTTCTTTTTTGCGCAGAAGCATATAAGCCCCCGACCATGATACAAGCAGCATCAAAACTCCAATGCCGACCATGATCCTGAAGCCCCAGAACACAGGCGCTACGGGCGGATGCTCACCCACAAAATCATTAAGGCCTTGCAGCTTTCCATCCCACTCGTGAGTCAGTATCAAGCTCGCGAGTTTCGGGATTTCAATGGAAAAATCATTTTGACGCGTTTCTTCATTGGGCAAAGCAAAAAGCACCAAAGGCGCGCCCTCTGTCGTCTCCCAGAGTCCTTCCATCGCTGCAACTTTTGCAGGTTGATGCTCAAGCGTATTGAGGCCATGTAAATCGCCGACAAAAATTTGTACGGGGATCAAGAGTGCCGCCAAGTACACACCAGTTTTCAAAGCTTTTATCACAGAAGGTGAACGATCATTCCATAGCCAGCGCAAAGCGGCCACACCCGCAACAACAAAGGCGGCGGTCAAGCCGGAGGCCAATAGCATATGGATCATGCGATACGGCATAGAGGGGTTAAAGACAATCGCCCACCAATCGGTTGCATGTGCAACACCATCAACCATTTCAAAACCCTGAGGCGTTTGCATCCAGCTATTCAGCACCAAAATCCAGAAAGCTGATAAAGTTGTGCCAACAGCAACCAATACGGTGGCCAACGTATGAACCCAATCAGGCACGCGGCTGAAACCAAACAACATAACGCCGAGAAACGTGGCCTCAAGGAAAAATGCCGTCAGAACCTCATAGGCCAAAAGTGGGCCTGCGATATTGCCGACTGTCTCCATAAAGCCCGGCCAGTTTGTGCCGAATTGGAATGACATTGTAATGCCGCTAACCACCCCAAGCGCAAAACTCAGTGCAAAAATTTTGGTGAAAAAGAAATAGGCTTGCATCCAGGCCTCATCCTTTGTCGCATTAAACCGAAGCTTGAAATAGAGCAGAATCCAACCCAATGCGATTGTGATCGTCGGGAACAAAATATGAAACGTGATGTTTGCTGCAAATTGAATGCGTGAGAGCAAAAACGGGTCAAGTTCAGTCATTTTTTCGATCCTTTGGTTTTGTTACCGGCCTTTCCAAGGCTCTTGCCACCCGGAATAAGCGTCAACTTGTCTTTCATTTCATAAAGTTTATAAATTCTTGCGCCCATTTTGAGAAGATGCACCAAACGCTCAGTCTCAAGATTTTGCATGTCCTTGTACCAATTGGTCAGCATTTCAATTAAGTCATGCATCTCCTGCATTTTGGCTTGCGCATGTTTTTCCTGCTGCGTTTGCGGTGCTTCAAGGATAATACTCCGCAGCATTGTTAATGTTGGCTCAATTTCGCGCTTACGGCGCTCTTCGACCAGATTGCGCACAATGTCCCATATATCTTCATGCGTGGCGTAATAATCCTTACGATCACCCGGAATATGCTTGAGCATGATTAGGTTCATTGCTTCAAGCTCTTTAATGCCCATGGCAACATTCGAACGCGAAAACCCCAAAGCTTCACAAATTTGATCGGCGTTAAGCGGCTCATCTGACAAATACAAGAAGGCATAAATCTGCCCGACAGTGCGGTTAATGCCCCAACGGCTACCCATTTCACCGAAATGCAATACGAATGTCTGGAACAATGGCGGCAAGTTCATAGCAATCCCTTTATCTATATTCTGAATTTTCAGTATATACCGAAAATTAAGAATATCACAAGAAAAAGCTCATAACGTTTGATAATTTACGAGTTCCAACAGATAATCAGCTTACTCTATTCACTCTCCAGGGCAGGGCGCAAACTCGCAATTGGGTTCCGTTCTACCAACGCTCGTTCCATCAGGGCATATTTTTGCATCCATTGTGCAAAAACGCATACTGTCTTCTGGTCTAGGCTCTGGCTTTATTTCACCGATATCATTATCACTATCAATTGGGCTTACAATATTTGGATTACTGCCATCCCTGCCTACTGCTATATCAGACGCATAAGTGATTGCGGGTGAATAAATGCATATTACAAAAACAATGAATCCTATAAATCGAAACATTTTAAATCTACCTTTAAAAGCAATGTTCATTAAATTAATATGTATATTATAACCTATATTCATGTAACTCAAAAAGTAAAAAATAGAAATGAACAGATGCTCTGGAAAATGTAAAGCTAGGCATCTGAAACTATTAAGAAATTGAGGGTTTTGATATTACAACCATCCATACCAAAATCAACGCTTAAACCACTTTTCACAGCGTTAAAAACTACGGGCGGCTAAAGGGAGGAACTGGATTAGTGATCTCTATGATATCTGTCATCTGTAATTTGTCTGATTTGGGACAGATGTAGCTCCCACTCACCTAACAACAACACCTGTGCTCCCGATGCAATCAGATAGCCTTGTTCCTCGGCTCTCGCTAAAAAGCTATTATAGCTGATAATGGGTGCACCGATCCCCCATAGAATTAAAGCGCAGAAAATAGCTCGATGAGCCATAACGTTGGATGTTATACCAAGAAACGGTAAAATGACAGCAGCAGCCATGCCTATCATCCAAAAGGAAGATTGGTCAATAACCAGTGGTGTAATACCAGCCTCTAACTCGCTCTGCCAATTGCGCAGATCAGACAACCCCCACCATGCAGCAGCAAGAAACAGACCAGCAAAAACCCATAATATACCTAAGGCAAATGTACGGCTCATTCTATTACTTTCCCTATCTCTTAATATCAGCTTTTGGGGCTTAAAATGAACAGTATCACTAAGCCTCGACAATGCTTCTTATATCAAAACAGTAGCCCTCGGATTGGCAGCATTAATGCCTACTCTTTACAACAACCCTCACCGAATCGCTATTTTTATTTACATCATAGAACTGTAAATTTTGACATAATATAAATTTTGTGATTTTATACTTCCACCATGAACCAAATAAATGCTCAGAAAATTGCCGCGGCATCAAAATATCTGAATGCTTATACGGATGCCAGCGTTTCTGAAAACGGCCTTGAAACAGGCGTTGTCATTCTCATGACAAATGCCCGCGGTGCAAAAAAAATTCATTCTCTGCATCTATTAAATTTCGGCAAAAGAAACAGGGGCAATGCCGTTTTAGAGCTCGAAACAAAAATTGCGGCTCTTCATCTTGCACCGCTTGGATCACTGGACTCCATTATTTCTGACTCTTTGGCGTCTTTAAATATGATCAATGCGTTTCGCTGCCGACAAGAAGGGAAAAAAACTACAATCGAACGGCATCTCAACGAAAAACAGATGCGTCTATTCGAGAATGGCTTGAATAAACACCCCGATGTTCAGTTTATTCACCAATTGCGTGAAGCCAGAAGAATGAGAATGACAGACAGCTTTAGCCGCTCTGCGCGCTATTTACCGTTAGGGGCGCATCATTTCACTCCTTCTCAGGCCTTAAGCCTAGAAAAACAAAGAGAACAGCTTCGGGAAATGCTGATAGAAAGATGCCCTGAATAGAACTTAACCAATGATCTTGGTGTAGTAATAGCCGCGCAGAACCTCATCCTCGACAATCGCATAGCAAGGATGCTCGCCAATCCGCACAAAGCCATTGGCCTCATAGAGCTTCATCGCGGAAACCATGGTTTCCCGCACATCAAGATTGATCACCTTATAGCCCTCGGATCTGGCAATGCGCTCGGCCTCCTTGAGCAACATGCTCGCAAGGCCGTGGCCGCGCGCCCAAGGCGCAACAAAATTGGTTGTCAGCTGTACGATATGCGCTTGCGCTTCGTTATTAACGGGCGGTTTGACCAGCTGGCATGAGCCGCAAATCACCCCATCCAACCGCGCCACCAGCAAGATACGAGCGGGCATAACGACAACGCCTTTCCAGTACCGCTCCAAGGTTTCACGAGCGGGCAGGCTTAACCAGCCGAAACCGCCACCGCCTTCGATAGCGGCATCCGTCGCATCGCATAGATCATTAAGATCGGCTGTGGAAAGCTCCTGAATACGCTCGACAATCGGAACGGGTTCTAGAAGTATGGGCTGAAGTTGATCCGTCATAACACCTCCCTGAAGCGCTGTGTACCGCAAAAAATTTGGCTTCTTATCTATCAGTATAGCAAAATAAAGCCCGTTGCGATTGATAATTTTGTGCTGCAGCGCTCTATAATGCGCTTATCACTTTGGCGACCAGTGCAAGAAATTCCCTAGCAGCGCCAAGCCCGCATCATGGCTTTTTTCGGGGTGGAATTGCGTACCGATGATGTTATCCCGCCCAATAATCGCGGGGATTTCCTCGCCATACTCACACGCCGCCAGAACGCAATTTTGCGTATCTTCATAGGGCTTAAAGGCGTAAGAATGCACGAAGTAAAAATGCGTATCAGCCGTAATACCCGCCAGCACAGGGTGGCTGGTGTTAAGCGTATCAAGGCTCAGCGTATTCCAGCCCATATGCGGAATTTTGAGCGAAAGCCCCTCATCACGATCATCAGGGCGCATCAATTCAACATCACCCGCAATCCAGCCCAGCCCCTCATATGTGCCGCCCTCCAGCCCACGGGAGGCGAGAAGCTGCATCCCAACACAAATCCCCAAAAACGGCTTGGTTTGGCTGATAACGGCTTGTTCGAGCGCGGAGATCATCCCTTGAATACCGCGCAGGCCCGCCATGCAATCGCCAAACGCACCCTGCCCCGGCAATACAATGCGGTCGGCACGCAAAATATCGTCGGCGCGGCTGGTGATCAAAACCTCAATCGGCAGCGCTTCATCACGGATAATTTTCTCGAACGCCTTGGCAACGGAGCGTAAATTGCCGGAGCCGTAATCAATAATCGCGAGGAGCTGGCGCGAGTCATGGCTGTTATGCGAAGAATTTTTGGACATTTTATGCGTTTCGGGTTATTTCATAGCTGCAATATATTTATATTCAAACTCCATACTCATAGCGCAAAGACAACATATATGGCCATAGGCTTTTATCATTGGAACAAAATTTCTGCGGAGCAGAGGCACAGGCTGATGCGGCGGGCGCAGGCTGATATTGATAGTGTGACCGAAGCCGTTCGCCCGATTATTGCCGATGTCAAAGCCCGCGGCGATAAGGCCTTGCGCGATTATGCGCGGAAATTTGAAGGCGCGGATATTGGCGCGCTCAAAGCCACGCCGGATGAATTTGACCGCGCCGAAGCGGCACTGGATGCGGATTTGAAGTCAGCCATTCGCCGCTGCGCCGAAAATGTGCGCCGTTTCCACGAAGAGCAAATGCGCCGTGTTGAAAAGCTGTGGATGGTTGAAATCGAGGCCGGAGTTTTTGCCGGTGAGCAAGTCAATCCGATTGAATCGGTCGGGCTTTATGTCCCGCGCGGCAAGGGCGCGTTCCCTTCAGCGCTTTATATGCTGGCCATTCCCGCCAAGATCGCGGAGGTGGAAACGATTGCGATTGTGACCCCGCCAAAACCCGATGGCAGTATTGATGATGCAACGCTCTTTACGGCGCGGCTCTGCGGCGTTGAAAATGTTTATAAATGCGGCGGAGCGCAGGCAATTGCCGCGCTGGCCTATGGCACGCAAAGCGTTCCCAAAACCCGCAAAGTGCTCGGCCCCGGCAGCCCCTATGTCGCGGCGGCCAAGCGGCTTTTATCCGACACAATCGACCCTGGCATGCCCGCAGGACCGTCCGAAGCGATTGTGCTTTGTGATGAGAGCGCCGATTTTGAGAATACTTGCCGCGATATTTTGAATGAGGCCGAGCACGGCACGGATTCCGCGGTGTTGCTGGTCACACACGTACAGGCACTCGCCGAATACGTACAGGCCAATTTGCCGCGGATTATTGATGAATTGCCGGAGCCGCATCGCGGGATTTGCAGTGCGGTTATGAGCGATTATGGTGGGATTATTTTAACGGATTCACTCAACGAATCTATTGCGCTGAGCAATGAATACGCACCAGAGCATTTGCATTTAAAGGTCGCCGACCCGGATTCCGTCTTGCCGCTTTTGAAACATGCGGGGGAAATATTGATCGGCGAATACACCCCCTCCAGCCTTGGCAATTACGGGATTGGCGTTAATCACGTTTTGCCGACTGGCGGCTGGGCGCATACATATTCCTGTACGTCTGTGTGGGATTTCCTGAAACGTACATCGCTCTCCCGTGTCACAAAAGACGGCTTTGTCGCTCTGCGCGGCGATGTCGCTCTATTAACCGACTATGAAGGCTTCCCCGCGCATAACGCCGTCCTGACCAAACGCAAAATGGCTTAGGAACTCTTTAGCCTTGCGCGGGCGCAGTATTTATGGCGGGAGTCACTTGCCGATCAAAATCATTGATGATCCAGCGCAGCATTTGCCATTCAGGATGCGATTGACGGGCGCGGGTCATCATCGGCACGGCAAGCACGTACACCCCGTCACGGGACTGGCTTATAGCCTGAAAGCGCTTGATATATTCGCTATCCGAGGGCTTCTCTTGCTCTGAAAACACCAGCTGATTAAACAGGCGCCGATTGCAATCAGCTCTCCAGAAAACATTACCCTTCAAGCCTTTCACGCCCTTTTCATCCAAGGTTGATTTGGTCGGCACAAAACGCATTAAGCGCGGGAAGCCGATAGCGCGGGTTTCGCCACGCGGCAGAGCGTCATAAAGCCCCTTCATACCATCAAAAATAGAGCCGAGTTTCTCTTCCTGCCTGCCGATATAAAACCTCTGATAAGGCATGACACCGCCCCGATAAAGCGCAAATAAGCTGGTTTTATGGGCGTTGGGGTCAAAACTATGAATAGATTTGATCGTCTGTAGCGCCTCATCGACGGACTTCACCGAAACACTGAGATAGCGGTCGCGATTATGCTCCATCCAGCGCTCCAAGGGCTGGCTGAGCGTCATTTTCATTTTGCGGTAATCAAGTGCCCGATAGCTCAAATCAGCATTCAAACTCAGCAAAATCTTATACCCTTCGCGCAGTGCGTCTTGAATTGATTTGCTGGTTTTTGTGCGGTCAAAAACATGATCATCATCGCCGTAACCCGCAGCGCGCGCAAAGCAAGCGCGAACACGCTTTTCATAGCCTTGCTGCCAATGCGTTCCACGAAAATGCATCGGCGCAGCGGTATCGGGATCGGTCAAAACAAATCGTGCCCGCCAGTCAGGAATATTGGGCATAATTTTAAGCCGTGTATTGCCAGCGACCTCGCGCTCAAAGCTCTCGGCACTCATACGCGCATAGGTATTGGCTCTTAAATCTTTAACAATGGCTTCTAACATGGGGCGGACGATAACAAAATCACTGTCTTATGTCAAAATAATTATGTGAGAGAGCGTTAACGCTGGCGGCGCAGTAAAATATAAGCTGCGCCTTCACCGCCATCTTTGATCTGCGCGGTTTCGATTTTGAGGATCATGGATCTATAAGGCTCGCCCGTCAGCCATGATTTGAAATTTCGCTTGATAACACCGGGTGTACGTGTTTGTACGTACGCCGAGTCATCATCGCGATCAAGCACCAAGCGCCCCTTTCCCGTCACAACCAAAACACAGCGGAGTTGCCGCGCATAAGCTCTGGCGATAAACGCTTGCAGGGCTGCGCAAGCCGCATCCTGGGTCATGCCATGCAGATCAATTTTATCCTCAATCGGAAATTGTCCGCGTTTAAGTTTTTGCGCCGTGCGCTTATCCAATTGTGGTGAAGCTGCATCCGTTGTTATTTTTGTTTGTGGCGATGATAATGGCGGTTGATATGCTGAGCCTTCGCTCTTTTTATTTGCAGAGTGCTTCACCGTTTCTACGCAGTCATCGATTTGCTTATTCTCTGTAATTGCGGCTTTTTTGGAAACAGCATTACGTCTGATTGGCTGCACATCCTCAACATAAATATCCCATAAAGCACAGTCCGATTCAGGGTCACCGTTATTATTTTCACGTTTTTTTGACATTATTTATTATTTTATAAGGATTTTTCTTATATTATAACACAAGAAAGTGATTGGTACTCATGAACATCATAACACGAATATTATGTTTTTTCTCTGCCATCATCCTTTGTGTTGCGGCAGTTTCCAACGACTGCCACGCTCAACGTAAAACATATACAGGCCAAGAATCAGGAATTCTTGCATTTTATAAATTATCAGGATTGGTCCCAGATTTCGAAAGCTGGATAGTAGAATCAGATAAATATAAACGCCTTGAGCCTGCAGACCAGAATCAATATTTAGATGAAGAAATGCTTCGTTATCAATGGCTTATCGGAACACTAGATCCCCCCCATCACTACATCACTATTCAAACCGAAGTTGATGCCCAAATATTATGGGAGGGAGAACAAGGCGCAATCACAATAGATTTTCCGGGCCGCGTAAGTACAGCAGGGCTATATTTCCCTTATAATATTCATGATATATGGGTTGCAGTTATTATAGAAAACATTGAAAGCTTCATGGTTATGCCAATATCATTTATGGATTTTAACAGAATACGTGGCTATCTTCCGGCAAGCGAAACAAACCACAAATTACAGCTTAATGTTGTTTATCGCGGCATAAGTGCACAAGACACTCCGATTAATCTGGACAACATACAACAATACATCATGCTTGGCGAAATTGCTCATTGGAGCCTTGAGCTCCCGACCTTCCATCAAAGCCATGATAAAATACTATGGGAATATATTGCGCCATGGTACCGAAGTGAACACGAGCATGATTTAATACAAATGCTTGAGGGCCGCTGAAACTGGCTGAAACCCTATAATTTCTTTGAATAATCTATACAATCACCGTATAATAGTATGTGTAATAACCTATAATGATAGATTATTTGAAATGTTAAATAGGCTTGGATCAATAATAAAATTACCGTTTCGGCAGGCCGAAAATACGGATACGCACCAATATATCCGTAGACAAGAGCGCGATTCACAAAAACAAAAGCATTCCGATTACGCCGAAGATGATACGACTGATCTTTATGATGATGCCGTTCTTTCACTGGACGCTCTGGAACTATTCTTAAAAACACTTCAAAAATCCGCTGAAGAAAAGAGCTTTTTAGGCGTTTCGCAACAAATCACACAGCCGAAAAAACAAATTTCAAAAACTGAAAACGTAAAGAGTTCAGCGCAAAATCCCGATATTCATCAGGCCTTGAGCGCCTATTCTCATGCTGCCGAGACTAGTCCTAACCGCAGAGCCTCAGGACTTGGCAATGGTCAAGAAGCCAATGGGTTTGATGGGTTGAACGCTTTATTTGCACAAGATAGCCCGCAAGACTCACAAGACAGGCTTTCCGCTGAGCAAATCATATCCATGCTCAAGGATATTGCTGTGTTAAAATCACGTGGCCAGCGCGATATTCGTATTGAACGTGCAGACACATTTCTTAAAAGCATTCTGACCGCAATTGAAAAGGCGTTGCAAAGCTAAAAACAATTTAATTATTTTTATTATATAACCCCAAAACATAGCCATCACCCTCCGTTAGAATAATCAGCGGATTGGCTGGATTTTTTTCAATTTTTTGCCGCAAACGATAAATATGGGTTTCGAGTGTATGAGTCTCAATATTCTCTCCATACCCCCAAACTGTTTCCAAAAGAACAGAACGCTCTAACGCTGTTTCGGCTCTAGCAAGGGCAAATAAAATGTCGCGTTCTTTATCTGTTAATTTGATGATCTGAGAATTTTTTAAAATCAAAACACTTTCAAAAACGCTTAGCTCAACATTGTCAGCTATCTGAATTTTCTCATTCTGTGCTGCGCGGCGTTTGAGTGATTCAAGTAACCCTATAAAATCCAACCATCGGACAGGTTTTTGCAAAACATGGGCACGGCCAGTGGGAAGTCCCTGTAAATTCGCCGCCTCAGCCTTGCAAAACAGTACAATCGGCGTTGTAGCGGGCAATCTTTCAACCGCACTGGCCAGCGCGTCCACGTTATCGATAAGCTGCAAATCATCGCCTAAAGCGCCCTCATTCAGCGCCCGCGCCAGCAATTCTCTACTGCGCGGACAATCATCAAAAACCAGAATTTCAGGCGGTTGCGTCATGATTTCTTGCGTATTTTGCGTTTCCCGAAATCACTATGCCGAATGGCACAGGCTTTGCAAAGAGAAACATGAGAAGCGGCATAATCTATAAGAAAGCGCATCATGCACATCACGCAAACCATAACTCCAGCACAAGCTACCGCCGAAGCACAAAGCTTTCAGCCGCGCAAGGTAATGGCGCTAGCAAAAAATGACCGCATGGCTGGGACAGTTGCCTCATGGAAAACAGCGCGCAATCAAGAAGAGCTAATCGCCGCACAAATGAGCTATCAGCAATATGGCCGCGCAAACGGCCAAAATAGCTTTGGCGAGAATTTAAACGCGATCAGCCCCGCAGCAGGTGGAAGCAGTAGCCTAGAACAAAGTCCGGAGCCACAAGAATTCGGCTTTGGCGACTTGCTCGATATGATAAACCCGCTGCATCATATCCCATTGGTCGGCACAATTTACCGCGCTATGACGGGGGATGAAATTCGCCCGGTATCACGGGTTATCGGCGGCGGAATATTCGGCGGGCCTTTGGGTGTGGCCAGTGGCTTGATTAACACTGTCATTGAGGAAGAAACAGGCCGCGATATCCCGCAAAGCGCGCTGGCTTACGCCTTGAATGAGGATAGCCGCTTTGTGCCGCCGAGACGTACGGCTGACACATACACACGTACAGCCGAAGCAATCAACAACCCTGAACACGCAATCGAAACTGCGTTGGCGGATTTACATGCAGGCCGCGCGGCGCATCAGGCGCTGAGCTTTGCCGATACATCAAACGCCGCCGCCATAAGCCCAGACAATGCGCAAAAGGCAGCGATAGCCTATCAAACTGCGCAAACGGCCGGAGCTTCAGCGCAGCCGACAGCGCAAAAAGTGGCGTTTAGAGCGCTATAACGGACGACAAGGCCGCTAACCCTCATAACCAGCCCGCGCGCCGAAAACCCCTGTCCCGACACGAATATGCGTCGCGCCGAGTGGCACTGCCCGCTCATAATCATCACTCATCCCCATCGAAAGCTGGGATAGGCCATGTGTTTCGGCTAATTTACGAAGGAACGCAAAATGCAATGCGGGCGGCTCATCAACAGGCGGAAGACACATCAAACCAATAATATCCAGCACGCATTCCTTGCGGCAAAACGCCAGAAAATTAGCGAGATCATCGGGCGTGATCCCGCTTTTTTGGTCTTCCATCCCCGTATTGACCTGAATAAAGCATGGCAGCTTGCGGTTTTGCGCTGCCATTTCCTGCCCCAAAATACGGGCGAGTTTTTCACGGTCAACGCTATGGATTACATCAAACAAAGCCACTGCCTCCCGCGCCTTATTGGTTTGAAGCGCGCCGATCAAATGCAAGCACAAATCAGGGAAACGGGCGCGGCGGTCGTTATTCCAGCGCTGCTGCGCCTCCTGCAAGCGGTTTTCACCAAAATGACGCTGCCCCGCGCTCAGGGCGGCTTCGATTTTTTCTTCGGGTTGTTGTTTGCTGACGGCAATCAATGTCACATGTTGTGGATTGGGAGTATCGGGCAAGACGGGGTAATCGGCTTGAACAGCCGCGATTTTATCCTGAATGGAGCGAATATTGGCGGCAATGTGATCTGTTGTACTATCTGTCATGGCACGAGTGTAACGCAAAGCCGCGCATTCTTTCATCAGAAAATAGCAGAGCAACAAAAAAGAGCCGGGCGCGAACCCGGCTCTCTTGAATTTTTCAGGTCAAATCAACTCATGATTAGAAATTGATTTGTGTACCCAATGTAACGTATGTCGCGTCAACATCAGAGTAACCAGCCAATTTGTGATCAACATGACCGATAGAACCGCGGAATGTCATTCCCGGGCCGTATGTGTATGTCACACCACCGGAATAACGGCGTGTGTCAAGGTCATTGATCGCAAATGTGTTGTTCTGGTGGAAGTAAGATGCACCAAGCTTGAAAGGACCAGTTGTGTAGTCTGCACCAACAACCCATGTCTGTTCTTTGTCAGCTGTTACGCCATCTCTTGCACCGTTGTCGTTTTTGTATGCAACGCCAACACCGAATGGTCCGATATCAAGGTCAACACCAGCATTCCAAACCTTACGGTCACGTGTTGCTGCAGTTGATGTACCGATTTCACCATGTGAGTAACCAGCACCAACTGTTACGCCAACCATGTCAAACTGACCTTCGTAGCGTGCGCCGATTTCATATGTTTCTTCAACAACACCAGCTTGGTTGTCAACGCGAACACCATTTTCAGTTGCATTTGATGTTGAATCAGGTGTGTAAGATGCACCAACTTGGAAACCGTTCATGATCGGTGACAAGTATGTCAACTTTGTGTTTTTACCTGTTGGATCCGCATCATAATCGATACCGCCTGAGTTTCTTATACCGATAACTGGACCAGCAGTCAGAACAGCGCGAGTAGCAATTTGATTTGCATTCGGTGTTCTTGCTTGGATTGAGTTGATCAATACTGTGTAGTTAACAGGGTTTACGAACTGACGGATACCGTCGATGTTCTCGTCCGCTGAAGGAGCAGCAACCTGAAGCAAGTATGTCGCGCCGTCTTCGTCACCGAAGTTTACGCGGCCCCATGCGCCAGAGAAGTAAGCGTAAGATTCATCAACTGTGAAACCGTCGCCGCCATCAGCTTCAGCTTCAATGTGGAAACCAACTGTCAAGCCGTTGTCCAGAGTTGTTTCACCAGTGAAGTGAACTTCTGTGTTACGGATGAAGTCAACAGTGTGAACATCTGTACCAACAGGCTCATCTTGATTAACCCATACGCCGTAGCCTTTGAAGCTACCGCCGAGGTTCAGCTCGACCTGCGCGTGCGCAGCTGAAGCTGACATGACCAGACCGCAAGCGGCTGTTGTCAAAAGTAGTTTTTTCATCATATTTCTCCAATCAAAAGTTTATGATATTTTGGTTTTGATATTTGGGTGTACCAAATTAGTGATGTCCGATTTCTATCGAACACTATCAAAATAAAGTTTTTTTACACTTCGGGTCAATTTTATTTTTGCATTTTTGCAACATTTGATTTTTTTCTGTTGCACATTTGCAACAATCGTCATTCTAAATAACCTCGATCACTCCCCTTTGCTTGCGCTGTAAATCTCGGCCACGCGCGCCCAATTGACAACATCCCAGAAATTTTTGGCGTATTCGGCGCGGCGGTTTTGGTAGTCCAGATAATAGGCATGTTCCCAAACGTCCAGCCCGAGTAGCGGTTCACCGTTCGGCGTAATCACATCCATCAACGGGTTGTCCTGATTGGCCGTTGATGAGATTTGGAGCGCACCGCTTTCATCGCGGATCAGCCACACCCAGCCCGAGCCGAACACCCTGACCGCGGCTTGCTCAAAGGCCTCTTTGAAAGCCTCGACCGAGCCGAAATTATCGCTTAAGGCGGCGGCAAGCTCTGCGGGCATTTCACGTTTGGCGCTGTCATCGGTCATGATTTCCCAGAAAAAGCTGTGATTCCAGTGCCCGCCGCCATTGTTGCGCACGGCCATATCGTATTCCGAAATGTTTTTTTGTAGCGCCCGCAACGTTACCCCATCGGGAATTTCGGCATTGTTGAGATTCGTCACATAAGCCTGATGGTGGCGACCATGGTGCAAATTCATGGTTTCGGCATCGACAAATCCACTTATGGCATCGGCGGCATAAGGAAGGTCAAGCAGCGTAAAGGGCGCGGTTTGCGTGTTAAAATCCTCGGCCTTTGCGGCGGGGCTGGTGATAAATAGCGCGGCGGCCAATATCGCCAGAGCCGCGAGAACGGAATGCGTTGTGCTTTTGATTATGCGTTTAGAGGTCATTGGATGAATGCTCCTTGAATTTTTTGTGTTGCGTAGCAATATAGTGTGTTGCGGGCAATAAAGAAACCCCGCTTGAGAATTGCTTTGCGGCATGCTAAGAATTGCTCAAATATCATAAAATATGGATACGGGTATATATATGCATAAAAGTCACTTTGTTTTCGGATGTCTGGCCGTTCTTGTTACGCTGAGCCTTGCGGCCTGCTCCGGTAGCGGCGTTCAAAGCGAGGCACGCTACCCGACCGGCGCGGATCGTTCGGCCACAGGCGGTGACATTTATGCCAAACCTGACAGCGTATTTGGTGAAGGCGGAATCGGGCTTTTCGGTAGTCGTAAGCGCGAGGAGGCCGATGAAACAGGCGTTGGCGTGAACGCCCATTTGTGGCGCGCGGCGCTTGATACCGTGTCCTTTATGCCGCTGGCCAGCGCTGATCCGTTCGGCGGGGTAATCTTGACCGATTGGTACAGCACCAGCGAAAATGCTAATGAGCGCTATAAACTCAATGTCTTTATTATGGGGCGGCAATTGCGCTCGGACGGTGTGCGGGTACGAGTGTTCCGTCAGGATTGGATAAAGAACGAGTGGGTTGATGTTGAATCATCTCAGGAGACAGCGCGTCAGCTGGAAAACACAATCCTCAACCGCGCCAGACAACTCCGCGCGGCGAGCTGATTATAGGTTTTATTGACCGTATTAAGGGACGAACGGCTCGTTATCGGATGGCGCGCATAATCCATCAACAAAGCTTACAGGTGTGCCGTCCTCATTTTTTTTAGATGGCTGCACAACCCAGGCCCGCGGGTCATGCGATACTGGTTTTGCTTCCGTTGCTGCCGCTGCTGTATTTGCCGCATCTTTAATTGTTTTTGGTGTTTCAGTTGTCATTGTTAAGCCTCGCTGCAAAATGATTTACAGCAAATTACTAAATTCTGCATAATATGTCAAAATTTCTGTCAAGCGCATGACAACGCTCTTGCCCGATTCGTGAAAAAACAGTACAAAATCTGTTATGAGCGAGCGATACAACATAAAAACCACCGAACAAAAATGGCAAAAAATCTGGGCGGAGCGTGATTGCTTTGCCGTCACCGAAGATGAAAGCCTGCCGAAATATTACGTTTTGGAGATGTTCCCTTATCCGTCAGGCCGCATCCATGTCGGCCATGTCCGCAATTACACGCTCGGCGATGTTGTTGCCCGCTACCGCAAGGCTTTGGGCTATAATGTCCTACACCCGATGGGCTGGGATGCGTTCGGGCTGCCCGCTGAAAATGCGGCGATTGAGCGCGGCGAACACCCCGGCACATGGACGCGCGAAAATATCGCGCAAATGCGTGAACAGCTTAAATCCATGGGGCTTTCGATTGACTGGAGCCGCGAGATTGCGACCTGTGAGCCTGATTATTACAAGCACGAACAGGCAATGTTCCTGAAATTTCTGGAGCGCGGCATTGCCTACCGCAAGGAATCGGTTGTGAATTGGGATCCGGTGGACAATACCGTACTGGCCAATGAGCAGGTGATTGACGGCAAGGGCTGGCGTACGGGCGCACCTGTCGAGCGGCGCAAGCTCAATCAGTGGTTCTTGCGCATTACCGATTACGCCGAAGAGCTTTTAAGCGAGCTGGACAACCTTCCCCGCTGGCCTGAAAAAGTCCGCATCATGCAGGAAAACTGGATCGGCAAATCGCAAGGCCTTCAATTTAAATGGGATATCGTCAATCGCGAAGAAAAAATCGAGGTCTTCACAACCCGCCCCGATACGCTTTTTGGCGCGTCTTTTGTTGCCCTAGCCCCCGATCATCCGCTTTCACAAAAGCTGGCGGGCCATCAAGACGGCTTTGCCGCGTTTATCCAGAAATGCCAAGCCACAGGCACATCGGAAGAGGCCATCGCCCAAGCCGAAAAGCTGGGCTTTGATACAGGCTTTAAAGCCACGCACCCTTTATTAGGCCGTGACGTGCCCGTTTATATCGCCAATTTTATTTTGATGGATTACGGCACAGGCGCAATTTTCGGCGTGCCCGCCCATGACCAGCGCGATTTTGACTTTGCGATGAAATATGACTTGCCGATTCTTCCCGTCATTGGCGGTGAATATGATCTTCCGCTCAAGGAAGCCTATAGCGAGGCTGGGAAAAATATCAATTCACAATGGCTGGACGGGATGGATACCGCCGCCGCCAAGGCCGAGGTTATCAAACGCTGCGAAGCAAACGACACAGGGCGCGGGGTGACGCAATACCGCCTGCGCGATTGGGGTGTTTCGCGGCAACGCTATTGGGGCTGCCCGATTCCGGTGATTTATTGCGAGGATTGCAGCGTTGTTCCCGTTCCCGAAGACCAGCTTCCCGTAACCCTGCCCGAAGATGTCACTTTTGATAAGCCGGGCAACCCGCTTGCCCATCATCCAAGCTGGAAACACTGCGATTGCCCGCAATGCGGCAATGCGGCCATTCGCGAAACCGATACATTCGATACGTTTTTTGAGTCCAGCTGGTATCAATTCCGCTATTGCGATCCGAAAAACACTGCGCTACCGATTGCCAAGGATAAGGCCGATTACTGGATGCCTGCGGGCGGCGGGGTCGAGCAATATATCGGCGGGGTCGAGCACGCGGTTTTGCATTTGCTCTATGCGCGGTTCTTCACCAAAATCATGCGCGATTGCGGGCTGGTCAATACATCCGAGCCGTTTACGGGGCTGTTCACCCAAGGCATGGTCACACATGAAACCTATCAGGATGCGGACGGGAAATGGCTGTTTCCTACGGAAATCCGCAAAACCGATGACGGGCGCTTTGTGAAAACGGTCAATGGCTCGCCCGTCACGGTCGGCGCAACCATTAAAATGTCCAAATCCAAGCGCAATGTTGTCGATCCTGAAGATATTTTGGGCACATATGGCGCGGATGCGGCGCGGCTGTTTATCCTCTCTGACTCCCCGCCGGAACGGGATCTGGAGTGGACGGAGGCGGGAATCGAGGGCGCATGGCGCTATATCAACCGCCTGCACCGCATGATCAGCGATAACCTCTCTATCTTGCCGCCAGTGGGCGCGGGTAATCATAAAACAGCCGCAAATGCAGGCGAAACCGCGCCCGAAATCCTGAAGACCGCGCATCAGACCATCAAGGGCGTGGGGCAGGATATTGACGCCTTTGCCATGAACAAGGCGGTGGCGCGCATTCGTGAGTTTTCAAACGCCATCGAGAAATTTATCAAGGATGGCGAGGCCGCGAAAAACCCAGCCCTCACCCGCGAAATTTTCGAGATTCTCGTTCAGCTTTTTGCGCCGATGATGCCGCATCTCGCCGAAGAGTTATGGGCGCTGCTCGGCCATCAAACACTTATTTATGAAACCCCGTGGCCGCGCTATGATGAGGCGCTTCTGGCCAATGAAACCGTGACAATCGGGGTGCAGGTCAACGGCAAAGTGCGGGCAACGATTACCTTGCCGAAAAACGCCGACCCCAAGGCATTTGAAGAGGCCGCCCTCTCGCAGGACAATGTCAAGCAAGCGATCGGCGACAAACAAGTGCGCAAGGTTATTGTTGTTCCGGGACGAATTGTGAATGTGGTGATTGGATAAGCGGTTGGTCGTATTGACTTAATCGATGTTCGATAAATCTATCGCCAGCGAGCAATACGCCGCCTGCTATCGCGGCTCCGGCTGCAGCCTGCTTAAATGAAAATTTCGGCCTTTTGACCGTAAAAGCCCAACCCCACATTGCCGGCAATGTTGCGATTAAGGCTGGCTCGCTATATTTATAAACGAACAATGCAACCCCGACTGTTCCTGCCGTTGAAAAGCCCGTCATAAAAGAGCTCAGCGAAGAAAGGTGATTTTGATCTTTGTCTTTATCCATATGTAATCTCCAAAAAATCCTAATCAAATGTTACGGCTATGAGGGCGGGATAATTGCTCTCTTCAACGGATTGCATCAGAAAATCGTGCCCAGCTGGCCCTTCACTTTGTAATGTTTGCGCGTTGGCTTCCAGATCAGGCGGAGCAAGAACAGATAGAACCGCACCAACAGCAAAACCCATAGAATAATTTTTCAAACCGCTGGCTTTATGATCATCTTTCTGAACATGCGTCGCATATAACAACGCCGCGCCCGCCATGCTTGCCGCTGTAAAAGCTGCATTAAATTCCCCCATTCCCAATAAAGTAGCGGCTGCAGAAGCATTGCTCGCTGTCAACAAACCCAATCCCGTATTTATAGCCTGTCGGATTTGTGACATCTCTGGCTGATTGTTTGAATTTCTCATTTTAAAACCTTTATTGGAAAAACCTTAATTTTTATTATACATATTTCAATAACATGTCAAATTATATTGGCGCGGCGAAGCAGATATGCTTAAAAGAGCATATGAAATATTTCGCATTTATCATTACCGCCCTTATCCTTGCAGCTTGCGGCTTTACCCCTGTATACGGCACGCTCGGCACATCAAAAGAATACGGACAGGAAGATTTATTATCTTATATCCAAATCGAGAACATCCCCGATCGCGAGGGGCAATTCCTCCGCAATGCCCTGATTGACAGATTTTATCGTTCAAGCCGTCCGCATAACCCGCAATTTCGCCTAAGCGTTTCAAAACTTCAGGAAACACGCCGCAACCTTGATATTACCGAAACGGCGGATGCCACGCGCGGTCAGCTGGTGATCAAAACAACCATGCAGCTCAGCGATTTTCAAACAGGCGAAGTGCTCCTAACCCGCGATTTGCAGTCTGTAGCCAGCTTTAATATTTTGGGAAGCGAATTTGCCACGCGCGGTTCAGTGCAAAGCAACCGTGAAAATGCGCTCGATAATCTCGCGCGCCAAATTGAAACACAAACCATGCTTTATTTAAAAAATAGCAACTAAAAATATAAAAAATCCTATTGACAGTTACGCTGCTTATTTTCTATATTACACAACATTGCGGGATTTGAAGGACAGCTTGCACCGCATAAAAAAAGCTAAAGCGACCACAACGATAAAAAATTGTCTTTACCCGATCGTATGACAACTCTCGCTGTGGTTATAATTTTATCACAGCTAAAGCCTTGTATAACAACAAGTTAAGGAGTGTCACTATGATTGTAATTACCACTCAATATATCGAGACTATTAATGATGGGCTGGCGTTCCGTGCCTCGGAACTATTTGGTGAAGGCATTACACTCGCTCAGCCGACAGAAAAAACACGCGGGGAAATCGCTGCGCCTGCCGTCATCGCCAATCGTTTGATTATCCCAGACGGTGAAACTTGCGGCCATAATGCAATTACAATAAAAAATTCTGATAGCGATATTGTTGCGCTTCCCGCATGCCACAGCTTCGCATTTCCGGCGGCCAAAGCCGTTATTCGGGATACGATTGATATTTATGGCTGGGAGAAATTCTTAAAAAGCAAAATTCAATTTATCCTACAACGCACAGATGTACGTCCACAAGAAGTGCACCGCGAGAATTTTGGCGGCTGGCATTCCCATGAAACAGGACGCAACCCGATAGACCTCACCTATCAATTCACCAACCGAAACGGAACGGAATTCTGTCCTGCTCAAACGGCTGATGGCCCTTTTGTTATCGCCGCACCCTCCCATGCCATTACCAGATTCGGAGCTGAGATAAAGCACCGCTCTCCAACCAATACAACATCTGAAACATTCAGCAGAACATGGGCGGCCTTCCTCGTTTACGAGAAGGACAGGCCGAGCAACCACTACGCCGTTAACAGAGTGTTTCGCAAAGAAAATATTGATCGCGCTCTGGAGGCCGGAAGGCATTTTAACGATGCCGGTTTAAAAATCTTTTCAGAGCCTATTCCACTCGAAAAAACATCAGGCCGCCTCATCGAGCCGGACTTACACGAAAGCATACAGGATCAATTCCCTAACGGCGCTCGATACGCCTTTCATAGCGCCGTGCATGGCATTACATCCGCTAAAATTATTCGCGGTACGGATAATGCGCTTTGCCTTGAAACATCGAATTTTCAGGGCGAAATCACGCGTCAAGCGCTCCCCGATGACCGATGGGGCATTCAATGTGCCTTGATGAAAAGCGGCGCTTTGCCGATTGAACCGATAAACGCATAACACATCTAAATCGGCCTTTACGAAGCCAGTTGAGCGCCATAAGATAGGCTTATGAAACTCGGTTATCGTGACATTGAAGGGTTCGTGCAAAACCCCGATAAGGCGGCGCGCGTTATTCTCATATACGGCCCTGATTACGGCCTTATGCGTGAACGCTCGCTCATCATCGCCAAAACGGTTACCCCTGATCTTGATGACCCGTTTAACGTCGCCGTCCTCAATAATGATACCCTTAAAGACGATCCGGCGCGGCTAACCGATGAGGCAAATGCCATTTCAATGCTGGGCGGGCAAAGGCTGGTACGGGTTGAGAATGCGGGCGATAAGCTCACCGCAATTCTGAAAGATTACCTTGCCGCGCCCAATCCCGATGCGTTGATTTTGCTGGAAGCTGGGGATTTAGGGCCGCGCTCCTCCCTTCGCGGGCTGTGCGAGAGAGCCAAAAACGCCGCCGCAGTGCCCTGTTACGTTGATGATGAAGCGGCGCTGGGCGGCATTATCCGCCGCTATTTCCAGGAAATGCAACGACAGATTGACAGCGATGCCGTGAACTGGCTCAGCGCCAATATTTCGGGTGATCGCCTCAAAGTCCGTTCGGAGCTTGAAAAAATCTATACCTATAAAGGCCATGAACAAGGCGCAATCACTCTTGATGATGTCATCGCCATTTGCGGACAGGCGGGGGCGCAATCGCTTGATGATCTGATTTATGCGATGGCGGGCAACAACCCGCAAAAGGCGCTCAAATCTTATGTCACCCTAATGGAAGAAGGCACAAGCGAGATTGCGGTCTTACGCGCCATGCAAAATCATTTCCGCCGCTTGCATATCGTCAAGGCGCGGGTGACCGAAGGCGAGATGCTGGAGAGCGCAATGAAAACCCTTGTGCCACCGATCTTTTTCAAACAAGAGCGCGGCTTTAAGGCGCAAGCCCAGCGCTGGACTTTGCCGACGCTTGAGGCCATCTTACAGCGCCTTGCGGAGCTGGAAGCGCAAAGCAAACAGAGCAACACCCCCGTTGAAACCCTTTGCGCACAAGCGGTTTTGTCGATCAGCATGATGCGCTGATCTCCTCTCGCACTCAATCTCAATTCATGCCTATTTGGATATATTCGAGCCTAACCGAGCAAACGCGGCTTTTTAGCCTTGTTTTTGGCTTTGCCTTTTTGTGTTTGCGGGAAGCCGCCGCGTGTACCTGAAGGCGTGCCAAGGCGCAAAATCACATCATCAAGCTGATCGAGCGAAGCGTAATCAATTTTCACGCTGCCCTTGTTGCCCTTACGCACATCAAGCGTTACCCGCATGCCGAGCCGATCAGACAGCTCCTTTTCCAGCGCACGCGTATCCGGGCCTTTCAAAACGCTATCGGATTTGAAAGATGATTTACCGCGCGTTTTCCCGCTGCCCGCATCATTCAAATCATCGGCATCACCCGTAGCTGCATCGCTCTTTTCATTGGACTCATGGACGAGAATTTCAGTCTCGCGCACGCTCAAACCCTTGGCCACAACATCTTTCGCCAAAGCTTCGGGATTATCCGCCATCAACAAGGCACGGGCATGGCCTATGCTCAGCGCCCCGTCCCGCAACAAATGCGCAACCTCCATCGGCAAGGTCAAAAGCCTGACCATATTGGCGATATGCGGACGGCTTTTGCCGATAATTTTCGCCAGCTTTTCCTGCGTATGGCCGAATTCCTCCATCAGGCGCTGATAGCCCCGCGCCTCATCGAGCGGATTAAGGTCTTGCCGCTGCAAATTCTCGATCATCGCAATTTCAAGCGCCTTCAGGTCGCTGATATCCAACACGACAATCGGCACTTCATGGAGCTGGGCAATTTGCGCCGCGCGCCAGCGGCGCTCTCCAGCGATAATCTCATAGCCATCGGCCTGAATACGGTCTTTGCGCACGACAATCGGCTGTAAAATTCCATGCTCGCGAATCGAATCCGCCAACCCCTGCAACGCCACCTCATCGAAAACCTGACGCGGCTGGAACGGCCCCGGCCAAAGCTGGGCAACGCTTGCCACCTGCTTTTTCCCGCGTGGCAAAGCCTCTTGCCCCGCCGCATCGTCACGCGCCCCGAAAACGCCTTCTTCATCCTCAAACAAGGCATTTAAGCCGCGCCCAAGGCCGCGTTTTTTCGATTTTATCAATTCGTCATTCTCGCTCATAATTTTACGCTGCCTCCCGCATATAGGTTTTTTCGCGCTTGATGACCTCCTTGGCCAGCTTCAGATAAGCCTGCGCGCCCGGACATTTCATATCATACACAATCGCCGGCAAGCCATAAGACGGCGCTTCGGACAGGCGCACATTGCGTGGAATAATCGTGTTATAGACCTTCTCGCCGAAATGCTTGCGCACATCATCGGCCACCATCGCCGAGAGGTTATTGCGCTGATCATACATCGTCAGCACCACGCCGTGAATATCGAGCTGCGGATTGAAACTGCGGCGAATACGCTCGATCGTTTTCACCAGATGGCTGAGCCCCTCAAGCGCGTAAAACTCGCATTGCAGCGGCACAATCACCGCATCTGCAGCCACCAGCGCGTTCAGCGTCAGCAGGCTCAGCGAAGGCGGGCAATCAATAATCACGTAATCATAGCCCACAGCTTGGCGCAATGTACGGCTCAGGCGAAATTCGCGCTCCTCCATATTCACCAGCTCAATTTCCGCGCCCGACAAATGGATCGAGGACGGCACGACAAACAAATTCGGCACACGGGTCTTCACGGCGATGTCTTGCGGCGTGATATCATCTTCGAAAATCAGATCATAGGCACTTTCGCGAATCATCGAGCGGCGCACGCCAAGCCCCGTTGTCGCATTGCCCTGCGGATCAAGATCAACCAGCAAAACGCGCTGCCCCGTTGCCGCCAGCGCCGTTGCCAGATTGATTGCGGTTGTGGTTTTACCGACCCCGCCCTTTTGATTGGCCATCGCCAGAATGCGCGGCTGGCTTGCGGGTCTGATATGACGATGGATGGACATGGGCGGCGCTCCCCGATCTTGGTTATGGCTGTTTTTTGGATGAGCTTAGATTGCGCGTTCATGCCCTGAAAATCAAGGTTTTTTCGCAGTGCATACGCGCTTATTCACAACCCCGCGCAAAGATAATTTTGAGCGCGCGGGAATTGTATCAGAGCGCCTTCAGCCCCGATATTTTTACAATCTTGCCCTGCGGGTCAGTATCACTAGGGTACAGCTCGTAGGAAAACGCATAAAGCTGCAGCGCCTCTTCCAGCTCTTTTTCAGCCTGCGCCCCTTTGAGAAAAATCATTTCCAGTGCGGGATTGCGCAATGCCCAAGGCAGGCACAATTTCAGCAGCTCAGGCAGCGCCGCCAGCGCCCGCGCCGTGATAATATCGGGGGCAATCGCCTCATAAACACTCTCAATCCGTGCGGTATGAATATGCGGTTTGGACAATGTTTCACGTGAAACATTCCGCAAGAATTCACATTTTCGCGCATCAGATTCAACCAGATGCACCTTCAAATCTGGTCGCAAAATCGCCAGAACCAGCCCCGGAAACCCCGCACCGCTTCCTAAATCGGCAACGGTTTTTGTACCTTTTGGAATGAGCGGCACAATTTGCGCTGAATCAACGAAATGCCGCTGCCATGATTCGGGAAGCGTTGAGGGGCTAACAAGATTAATCGCCCTTTGCCATTTGTGCAGCAACGCGCGATAGCGCTCCAGATGCTCAATTGTTTCACGTGAAACATTCAGGCTTTTGGAAAAGTCCTGATTGTTTTGATTGCCCTGACTGGCTTCAAGCTCAAGCGGCGGCTTCATGACTGCCCTGCTGCGGATCGCGCTGTCCGCCCCCGTCTTCGCTTTTGTCCTTATCCTTGCGCTTCACATAGCGCAAAAGCGCCACCACAGCGGCGGGGGTCACACCCTGAATACGCGCCGCCGCGCCCAAGGTTTCAGGCCGCGCCGCCTCCAATTTATTACGAATTTCGGTCGAGAGCGAACCAACAGCGCCATAATCCAGATCGGCGGGCAAAATCAGTGCCTCATCCTTGCGATAGGCGGCGATATCCGCCTCATGCCGATCCATATATCCGGCATAAAGCGCATCAATTTCAATCTGCTCACGGATATCAGGGGCAATCGTTGAGAGTTGCGGCCAGAGCGCGGCCAAACGCTCCCACGTGATTGTAGGATAGCCCAAAAGCTCGGCGACATTGCGGCGCTGGCCGTCTTTATTGACTGAAATCCCCTGCTGCTCCAGCTCATTGGGCGTGGCCTGAAGCCCGCGCACCAAGCTCCGCGCCTCATCCAAAGCCGCAGATTTTTGCGCCCATAAAGCCGTTCGCTGCGCCCCGACACAGCCAATCTCAACGCCGCGTGCGGTAAGGCGCTGATCGGCATTATCCGCACGTAACTTTAGGCGGTATTCGGCGCGGCTGGTGAACATGCGGTACGGCTCGGACGCGCCGCGGGTAATCAAATCATCAATCAAAACCCCGATATAGGCTTCGGCACGGTCAAGCGTGAAAATCTTGGCGGCTTCGCGGCGCTCTGCCCCCGCCTGCAAGGCCGCATTCAACCCCGCAATCAAACCTTGTGCAGCGGCCTCTTCATAGCCCGTTGTGCCGTTGATCTGCCCCGCCAGAAACAGCCCTTCAATTTGGCGCGTTTCCAGCGTCGATTTCAGGGCGCGCGGGTCAACATAATCATATTCAATCGCATAGCCCCATTCCAAAACCGCCACATTTTCAAGCCCGTCCATCGAGCGCAAATAAGCATCTTGCGCATCAATGGGCAGTGAGGTTGAAATGCCGTTCGGATAAACGGTCGGGTCATCCAGCCCTTCAGGCTCTAAGAATACCTGATGACGGTCTTTATCGCCAAAGCGGACGATTTTATCTTCAATCGAGGGGCAATAGCGCGGCCCTGTGCCTTTAATCTGGCCGGAATACATCGCCGAGCGGTGCAAATTATCGCGGATAATCTGGTGGGTTTTTTCATTCGTATAGGTGATGTGGCAATCAATTTGCGGTACGGTGATCTGCGTATTCATGAAAGAAAACGGGATTTGCGGATTATCACCCTTTTGCACCTCAAGCCGCGCCCAATCAATCGTATTGCCATCCAGCCGCGCGGGCGTTCCTGTTTTCAGCCGCCCAAGCGGAAAGCCATGACGCTCCAACGTTTCAGCCAGTCCAATCGCGGGCTTTTCACCGACGCGGCCAGCGGGAATGCGCTCTTCCCCGCGGTGGATAAGCCCGCGCAGAAATGTTCCGGTTGTAATCACGACGGTTTTGGCGCTCAGAGACTTCCCTGAGCTGGTCAGAACGCCTTTAACAGAGCCATCCGCGTCCAGAATCAAATCCTCCGCCCCATCGCCAATCAATGTTAAATTCGGCGTGTTTTGCAGCTCTGATTGCATGACCTCGCGATACAATTTGCGGTCGGCCTGGGCACGCGGCCCTCTTACAGCGGGGCCTTTGGAGGCGTTGAGCATGCGAAACTGAATCCCCGCTTTGTCAATAACGCGCCCCATCAGCCCGTCAAGCGCATCGATCTCACGCACCAGATGCCCCTTGCCAAGCCCGCCAATCGCGGGGTTGCATGACATCACGCCGATTGTCTCAAGCTTGTGCGTTAGCAAAGCCGTGCGCGCGCCCATACGCGCAGCGGCCGCAGCAGCCTCACAGCCCGCATGCCCGCCGCCAATCACAATCACATCGAAATTAATGTCTGTAAACAAACCTATGGCTTTTCTATAGTTCCTGATTTTTCTTGCTTTAAAGCCTTAAAGGCGATAAAAACTTTTCGGAAAATACAGGGAGAGAGAGAAAATGTCAAAATTAAACGACCCGACAACACAACAATCCAGCCAAAACCCAAGCAGCCCAAGTACAGTACGGCGAAATTTTGCAACTTATGGCGTGCCATGCGCCAGCAACGGTGAAGCAGAGGCGCTGGCAAGGCTGAGAGCCGAAGGCAGGCTGCTAAAAGCTCATTACGGCGTACCGCACATCAACCCTGAACATTCCGTGAAGTAAGTATAAGCAACAACTTTATTTGCCGATACAAAAATCACGGAAGACGATATCCAGCAAATCCTCAACATCGATGCGGCCGGTGATTTGTCCCAAGTGCCGCATTGCAAGCCGCACATCTTCGGCGACCAGCTCGGGCAGCGCATTCCCGCCAATGGCGCGGTTTAGGCTCTCCAAAGACCGCTCCAGCGCCAAACGGTGACGCAGCCGCGTTAAAGATAGGCCTTCATACCCGCCAATCCGCTCATCTATGCGGGTTTTGATAGTTTGCAGTAACGCCTCTATCCCCTCCCCCGTTTTGGAGGAAATCGCCAGAAGCGGCGCAGGATATTCCAGCATTCGGGGCTTATCAGCCTTACTCACCGTCGCAATCGAATATTCATCCAAAAAGGATAGCGTTTGCGGATCAGGCTCACTGGCCTCCCCATCAAAGAGCAGGATTTTCAAATCGGCCTCTTCAGCCGCGCGCAGCGTGCGGCGAATCCCCTCTTGCTCGATCACATCTTGCCCGCTATCCGATAATACGCCACTGGCGCGCAGCCCCGCCGTATCGGTCAAAACCACGGCATAGCCCTCCAAATCAAGCTGAACCTCGATTGCATCGCGGGTCGTTCCGGCAATCTCCGAAACAATAGCCACATCGCGCTGCGCCAGAATATTCATCAGGCTTGATTTTCCGGCATTGGCCGCGCCGATAATCGCAATCCGAAACCCGTCGCGCACAATCTCCCCGCGCTTGTTATCGCGCAAATGCTCGGCAATATTGCCCATCAGCTTTTCAAGATCGGGAAAGACATGCCGCGCCGCGCCCTCCGCATCATCCTCATCAGGAAATTCCAGATCCGCCTCCAGATAGGCCAAAGCGCGAGACAATCGCTCGCTCCAGCCCTCATAAAGCCGCTTTAAGCCGCCATCAAGCTGACGCAGAGCCTGTAAGCGCTGCATTTGTGTTTGTGCATTGATAAGGTCGGCAACGGCTTCGGCCTCCGTCAGATCCAGCTTGCCGTTCTCAAAAGCGCGGCGTGTGAACTCCCCCGGTTCGGCCATGCGGTGATTGGGCTGACGCGCCAACACATCAAGCAGGCGATCAATAACTGCTTTTGAGCCGTGAACATGGTACTCCGCAACATCTTCGCCCGTAAAACTCTGCGGGTTTTCAAAGAAAATCACCAACGCTTTGTCAATTGTTTCACGTGAAACATTGTCCCGCAACGCGCACAACATAGCCTTGCGGAATTGCGGACTGCGATGTCCCGTCAAACTTTCAAAGCTCTGTAAGGCCTGCGGTCCCGATACCCGAACAACGGCGACACCAGCCTTTCCGGCTGCGCTAGAGAGAGCAAAAATCGTTTCAATCATCTGCGGATTTGTCTTTTTTCTTTTCGGAATGCGCAGATGATGAGGCAGAGGGCGCTCCGGGCATGCCGTCCATTTGCCCCCAGAACATCTTTTGCATTTCACCCCAGCCCTGAATGGTCGCGGGCAACCAGGTTTTCACCATCGTTTCAGGATCAAGATTGCGGATATTTTCCTGCATCTTGGCCTCAATCTCGCGCATCAAGGCCTCTTGCATCGGCACAACATCAGGAAGCCCAAGAAATTGCCGCGCTTCTTCCGGCGTACATTCAATATCAAATTTTATCTTCATCTTTTCCGTCCCGCTTTTATGATCATTTTCTACTGATAGAGTTTCCAAACACCGCTTAATCTAATATACTTTTAAAAGTGAGTTCAATCTATTCGCATGAAAACCCTATTTTTATTTTCTTCCGCCACACTCTATCAAAAATTTATCTATGACTGACGATACTGATATCGAATTTTCACAAATGCCCCAAAGCAGCGGATATCAAAACACGCCAACCGTAGCCTATTCCGAAATTGATAAAGAATATGAAGCAAAAGCACAGAAGAAAATTCGTGAAATAGTCGATGGCAACGGCATTAAAGGCTCAGATGTAAAGTTTTTGCACTTTGAAGGCGCAACATTGCAGTTTCTGGCCTTCACGAAGCTTCAATTTCGTGTCAAAACGCTGGAACGTACCGAAATGGGACGAAAAGGCAATATGCAGCAAATTGCCGGAAAGCTTGCCTTGGAAGAAGAAATCACCAAGCAAGAGCAGCGTATCACCCATCGCGGCGATATTATCAAACGCATCCAGACTCATATCGTCGAAAGTCGCAAAGACATGGGCTATGCGACTGAAGGCCAGATCATAAAACTACCTTTTTTGTATACGGACTATGTGCATTACGAAGCCTGCAATAGCTGTAAGTCAAAAGGAGATGTGCAGTGTCAGCGCTGCCATGCGCAAGGCTATGAGAATTGCCCGCAATGTAAAGCGCAAGGCTTGGTTATGTGCCCACAATGCAAAGGCTCGCAATTTATACAAACTTCTCAAGGCCGCGAGCAATGCACAAAATGCAAAGGGCGCGGCAAAACAGGCTGTACCCTGTGTCAAGAACGACGCAAAATCCAATGCAGCGTTTGCAAAACCAAAGGCACGACAACTTGTACGGTTTGCAACGGGCATGGCTGGAACTCTCATATTTATACGGTTGAGATTGATGCTATGCCAAGCTTTAGCTATGACCGCGAAGCCATCAAACATCGTGTTGGCGATGTCATTGAAACTTTGGGCGTAAAATTAATCAACCACGCAACGATAAAGCCCATTTTTAAAACCGAAACCGATAAAAGCGAAGATGATCGCGACTTCATCACTATTCCATATATCGTACATGTTCCGTTTGCGGAAATTCGCTATTCCATCAATAGTCAAATTTATAACACACTGATCTTCGGTTATGACGGTTCTCTGAAATACGTGCCGTTTTTGCTTGATAAGCTGCTCAAAGCACCGATGGAACGCTTAAAAGAAGCCGCTGAGAATAGGGGCAATGTCGCCGAAAAGGTCAAAAAAGCGGCGGAATACAAGTTTTTGCGTCAAGCCTTATTGGTATCCGCGACAATGCCATTGGGACAGGCCGCCAAACGCCTGAAAAAGGCAAACCCTCACGCTGTACAAAATGACACGATCAAATCCGTTATTAAAAATGCCGACCGCGCCTTGAAAAACATTACCCGCACGCCGCGCCAAATAGCGATGATTGCGATGTTAATTTTTACAACTATGCTCTACGGGCTTTATTTTATCGGCGGGTTACGTAACAAGCTACTTGAAATAATCGGCACAGATATGCCGCAAGCTTTTGTTGATGGCGGGTTTTTATTGCTCTCGATCGCAATCGGGATTGCGGCGATCAAATTAACGGGGGCTTTTGTAATTATCAGAGCACTCGGCAATATTATCCCCAAAGCCAAGCGCAAATCTTTTATGCCCAAGGCCGGAAAGATGGGGCTACGCTTTATAATGATTGCGCCGCTTTTGTTTTTGGCCGTAATAGAGCTTGGGTTTCATTTACCAACCGAAAGCCTCACCGCCAGCCTACCCGATTGGTATCAAGCTATCCGCGCTTATATTACACATCAAATATTAGGAGCATAAAAAAGCCGCCCCGGTGCTTTGACTCACCGAAGCGGCTATTTTGGCCTCCCGTTCAAACCGCGAAATTGGAGAGAGGACGCCCGGTTTGCTTCATGCTAGGGAGATGCGCTCGCATGCTGAAGCGCCGAGGACACAAGCGCTTGTTCCTTCATACAACGGCGATATTGGATGATTGCGTGGGCTTTATCGTTTTGACTCCTTTGTGCTATTGCCCCGCCATTGGATTGTGAAGGATGACCTTGCACGCGTAGCGGCACGGCGCTTTGTGATGATGTCGAAGGCGGTTCGAGAGCATACCGCATTCCCATCACAAGCCCCAAAGCCGCAATATGCCCGGCATTGCGCTGGGCGCTACGGTCTGTGACATCTGCCGCCGGTGGATGACGGAACGCTTTCATGAGGGGATGGCAAGCATCCGCCACAGCCGAAACTGGTGAAATCTTTGAATTTTTCTCGATTTGTTGCTGCTGCCCCTGTGAATGCAGGGACGCTTTGTGAATATACTGATTTGTGTAATGATCTTGCGCTGTTACTGATACGCCATTGTATTTCGCATCATGCGCCCAAGCCTTTCCCGCGCCCAAAGCCAGCATCAGCATCAATATTGCCAGCGCAATCGGCACGTTCGCGGCAGGAGAATTTCGGCGGCGGCCACTCATAAAGCCGCGTTGATCCAAGACAACACCCATTGTTTTTACCCCGGTACTGGTTAACGTTTTTCAGTTTTTATATTTTTAATTTTTTACTGCGAACCGTTAAAAACTTTATTTGGTGTCAGGTTTTGATTTTCTTTGAATTTGATTTTTACCCGCCGCGCCAGCCCTTACAAACCCCTTTATTTGGAATGGCGCTTATAATTCCATCTCATCACAAAAACTTGCTTATGGCAAATAGTATCGTTTCGAATTTTTCCCGAATTTTTCCTAGGTTTTTATAAAAATTAATTTAAATTGAGGCGATGGAATTTGTCTGGTCTGATATTTTTTTCGCCTTTGCCGTAACCAGCCTCGCCGGATTGGCCACGGCTCTGGGCGCGGTTCTGATTTTTTTCAAACCGCCCAATCCGCGCCTATTGGCCTTTGGCCTTGCCTTTGCCGCCGGAGCGATGGTGTATATTTCGCTCGCCGAAATCCTGCAAAAATCAATTGAATCCTTCGCTGAAACTTATGGCGCGGATCATGGCTTTATCGCCGGAACGCTGGCCTTTCTGGCGGGGCTGTGCTTGATCGCGCTGATTGATATTCTTGTCCCCAACCCGCATGAGCGCCTGTCGCCCGAAGAGCTGAACGGCGCATCCGATAAAGACAAGCGCGCGCATTTGCGGCGTATCGGGCTAATGACCGCGATAGCCGTCACCGCCCATAACTTCCCCGAAGGCCTGGCCACATTCTTTGCAATGCTGGAAAGTCCAGCGCTGGGTATCCCGCTGGCGGTGGCGATTGCCATCCACAATATTCCCGAAGGCATTTCCATCGCCCTGCCGATTTATGCCGCAACCAATAGCAAAAAACTGGCTTTTCTCGCAGCGCTCGGCTCCGGGCTGGCCGAACCGATTGGCGCGATTATCGGCTTTGCACTGCTCGCGCCGTTTATGTCGGATACGGTGTTCGGCGCGGTATTCGGCCTGATTGCGGGGATTATGGTCTATCTCGCCCTTGATGAGCTGATGCCCGCCGCCAAGCGCTATGCCAAAGGTCATGAAACCGTGTACGGCCTTGTCAGCGGCATGGGAATTATGGCGTTCAGCCTGATCTTATTTGCGATTTAAAACAATAGCTATCGATTACTGATTCATCGATTGGAAGAACTCGTCATTGTTCTTCGTGCTCTTCATCTTACCGAGCAGGAATTCAACGGCATCAACCGTTCCCATCGGATTGAGAATACGGCGCAGAACCCACATTTTTTGCAGATCATCCTTGCCGACCAGAAGCTCTTCTTTCCGCGTGCCGGATTTTTGAATATCAATCGCCGGGAAGACGCGCTTATCGGCCAGCTTACGGTCAAGCACAAGCTCGGAGTTCCCCGTGCCCTTGAACTCTTCGAAGATGACCTCATCCATCCGCGAGCCTGTATCAATCAAGGCCGTGGCGATAATGGTCAGCGAGCCGCCCTGTTCGATATTCCGCGCTGCGCCGAAAAAGCGCTTCGGACGCTGCAAGGCATTGGCATCAACACCGCCCGTCAAAACCTTACCGGAGCTCGGCACAACGGTGTTATAGGCGCGGGCAAGGCGGGTAATCGAATCGAGCAGAATCACAACATCACGCTTATGCTCGACAAGGCGCTTGGCCTTTTCCATCACCATTTCGGCAACCTGCACGTGGCGGGAGGCGGGCTCATCAAAGGTTGAGGAGATAACCTCACCGCGTACCGTACGCGCCATATCGGTCACCTCTTCGGGGCGTTCATCAATCAAAAGCACGATCAAATAAGCATCGGGGTGATTGCTGGCAATCGATTTTGCGATTTCCTGCAACATTACGGTTTTACCCGTCCGCGGCGGGGCAACGATCAAGGCACGCTGGCCGAAGCCAAGCGGCGCTGTGAGTTCCATCACGCGCTGAACAGTTGAATTTTGGGTCGGATTATCAATCTCCAGCGTTATTTTGCGCTCAGGATATAGCGGGGTCAAATTGTCAAAATTGATACGGTGGCGAATCTTATCGGGCGTTTCGCCGTTGATCGAGCCAACCTTGAGCAGCGCAAAATAACGCTCATTGTCCTTTGGGGCGCGAATTTCACCTTCGCAAATATCACCCGTCCGCAAGCCGAAACGGCGCACTTGTGACGGGGAGACATAAATATCATCAGGGCCGGGGAGATAGTTTTCTTCGGGGGATCGTAAAAATCCGAACCCGTCTTGCAGAACTTCAAGAACGCCGCTACCGGAGATGGGAACATTTTGCTCGGCAAGCTGCTTGAGGATTGCGAACATCATGTCCTGCTTGCGCATAGAGCCGCAATTTTCAATCTCAAGCTCTTCGGCAAAGGCTGTCAATTCAGCCGGTGAGCGCATTTTCAGTTCTTGTAAATTCATGCTAAATTTCTCTGATTTGATAATGGAAAAATGAATGCGGATGCAAGCAATGGAAGGAATGTCAATCCTTGGCGTTGGTTTGAGACCTTTATCTGGCTTTCAATATATAATCCCTGGTTGTGTTATCTAAAATCCGAATTTCTTGGCGCAGGCGCTATGAAATTCTCACGAAACTTTTGGCAACGCCAAACTCACCCAATAATGTATGGATATAACCTTAGATAGTCTTTCTATATCTGAATATCACGGGCTCTGTCAACCGCTGATTCGGATTATTTGAATTATTTGCGGAAATTCAGCGGTTTTCAAAGCATTCAAAATGGTTTCACAACCGCCAGAACGACAATCAAAATCATCAGCGCGGTCGGAATTTCATTGAGAATACGGTAATATTTCGCAGATTTTGGGCGCAGATCATTGGCAAATAAACGTCTGTGTTTGGACAAAACCCCATGCACTCCGAACAGCAAGAACAGCGCGCCGAGCTTGCCATGCATCCAGCCCTGTTTGAGCAGATCAGGCATGGCGATCAACATCAAAATACCGAAAACCAGCGTTGAGATCATCGCCGGATTCATGATGATTCTGAGCAATCGTCTTTCCATGGTTTTGAATGTTTCAGAGATTTCTGTTCCGGCGCTGGTTTCGCTGTGATAGACAAAAAGCCTTGGCAAATACAGCAATCCCGCCATCCATGCGATAAATGAAATCACATGCAGTGCTTTAATCCAGTAATAATAATCAATCAAAATTTCTTGCATAACGCGTTTTTCAAAAAAGAAACAAAAGAATCATCCTTGATGATTTCAGCATTCTTCATAGCGAAAATCTATTTCAAAGAACAGGCTTTTATTTTTTTAACAGCCATTTCAACATGGCTGATGGGGGTGTCTTTGTGAATACCGTGGCCAAGATTGAAGATAAACGGGCGGTCTTTGAAATTTTCCAAAATATGATCGATGTTCCGCTCTAGCTGCGCCCCGCCCGCAAACAGGCTTATCGGATCCAAATTGCCCTGTACGGGTTTGAGGGATTGAATATTGTCCGCTGCCCAAATTTGCGGCATATGCTGATCAAGCCCAATCACATCAGCCCCGCTTTGCGGGGCATAATCCAAAATATTGACCCCCGCCCCTTTGGCAAAGCCAATCACGGGAATATCGGGATATTGCGCCTTGAGCGCTGTTATAATCCTTTGCGTCGGGGCTATCACCCATTTGGCAAATTGCGCGGGATCAAGTGCGCCCGCCCAGCTGTCAAAAAGCTGGATAATCTCCGCGCCAGCCTCAATTTGTTTGAGCAAATATTCAATCGTTGCCCTCGTGATAATATCAATCAATTCCTGAAACAACGCCTCATCACGATATGCCATTGATTTGACCTGAATGAACTCACGGCTGCCCGCCCCCTCAACCATGTAACAGGCAATTGTCCAAGGACTGCCCGCAAAACCGATCATCGAAACATGGGAAAAACCCTCATTTTTCAAACCCGCACAAACATTGGATACGGTTTCATAAATCGGGGAGAGAATTTGATGGATATTGTGATGATCCAGCTTTTGAATATCCTCCCGCGATCTGATTGGTTCTAATTTCGGCCCTTCCCCTTCCAGAAATTCCAGTTTTTGCCCCAAGGCTTGCGGAATAACCAAGATATCGGAAAACAAGATCGCCCCATCCATCCCAAAGCGGCGAATGGGTTGCAGCGTAACCTCACAGGCCGCAACAGGATCATAGACCAAACCCAAAAACCCGTTTTTCTGGGCGCGCAATTCGCGGTATTCGGGCAAATATCGCCCCGCTTGGCGCATGAACCATACAGGAACAGTATCCGGCTTTATGCCTTTGGCAGCTTGCAAAAGTGGTTTTGTGTTCAATCGAGCCTCTGATGTGATAACGCGTTATTTCAATTTTTTAATTCTTCAATTTCAGATCATTTGATCCGTTATCAGTTAACGGCCAATAATTTTAAAATCAATTCTTATATATATTTTTAAATAAAGATTTGGATAGATGATGGCAGGGCGAAATCGCTGTATAAGTTTTATACCTGAATTTATACACAATTCGAATCGCTTCAGTTTCGCGGATATCAATCGATTCGCTTCGAGTCGTCCAGAATGGCGTACAAATTCAATTTTGATTTCTACACATGGGTACGAATCGAGCGATGCGGTGGGGATGGAATCTGGATAAGTTCATCCCCAGTTTTATACAGTTTCTTGCGCCTGATTCGCGCACAGACCTATCCCGTGTGATTTCATTATGCTATATATCGGGTTTGTGTCAGTATTTATGCGGGCTGCGCTGTATATGTTAGGCCATTGCAAATATACAGAACTGATGACCGATAGACAAAATATAGAATGAATTTTTGATGTTTCAAGGCGCTTTTAAAAAACTGGAATTCGAGCAAATCGCAATCTTGCTCGATTATATCAATCCGCTCCTTGATGGATCGGGCTTTGATGCGGTTGAAACAACAATCATGGCTTTGGATCTGGATTTTTATCCCGATTATAGTTTTTTGGATATCACCGAAACAGGCTCATTGCCAATCAAACGCCGTTTTGCTGTTTGTAAATCCGCCCATTCCAAAGTGCCTACGGATTTTACCATTCTAAATTGGACGAATGAGCCGATTTATAAAATGAATGAAGAAATTCCAATTCAGCTTAATGAAGCCAATGTTTTGGAATATGTGCGGTTCTTTTTTGGTTATGTCCGCGGAAAACACGGGCGGTTCATTATCACCGAAAATGTTGATGATATTCACTGGAAAGAAGATCCGCCGCCGCAAGCCCGCAAAGCAATCAGCAAAATGCTTATTCCTTTAGCCGCTCCGGAAATTCAAAACGGAAACTATATCCTTAAAACAACAATGATGTTCCGCGATTCACTTTTTCAAGCTGATCTTGAAGTTAAGCCGAGCGGCCTTGTTATCCTTTCCAATGAACAGTTATTGGTCGAGGACATGCCTGTGCTGGATGATGTTTTCGGGCAGTAATTTGGCGCTCAATCACCCAAAAATTTAAAAAAAATCACTATTAAGGTATTTTGCCGTTTCCAGTATTTTCAGGGCTTTGCGGGTATATTTTGTAATAAAATTGATAAAAACATCAATTTTTTCGCATATTTCCGTATGACGGTAGGAAAACTTTAAGAACTCCATGCGCATAATAAAGAATATCGGGGGGAGGCTCCGATTCTTTTGAAAATATAAAACAAAAAAATACGGTTGGGTTCTATGAGTGACAGTCAAGATAATATAACGGGTGAGATTCTCTCCAAAAGGCGAATAAACAAACGCGTGTGCCATGTTGCCTATACGCTCAACAATGCGCAGCCTGTTGCTTGCACCATTATTGGTGATCAGCCAATGTTTTATATGGATTATGAATCAGGTTATGCCGAAGAAGAGTTTTTGAGCGTTGAAGATATCGCATTTCTTGAAAAGGAAGTATCCAAGCTAAAAAAAGAGATTGATCAATTCGATCAATTCACAAATTTCCTCAATACCGATGAAGATCAAAAGTTTCAAGATATTCTGGTTAATTCTGAAAACTATATGACTCAAGCCGCTTATAATCACCAAGATTTACAAAAAGCAGCTTTAAAGCAAAAGATTCTTTCTATTTTGGAAAAAAGCCGTTTGGCCAAGGCTTATATTGATTATGCTTTGGAACACAAGGTTTCGCTGCAAATTTCCGATCAGGTCGAAAGCGCATTTTATGACCGCAAAGCCGGAATGATCCTTGTGAATCCCAATCTGGAAATTGATGAGATTGTATTGCTGGCCGCGCGTGAATATCGCCGCCATTGGCAACATCGCCAAGGCGCATTGATTAGCCCGCTGGTGTTCCAGCCCGATAACGCTGTTTTGTTGAACAGGCTGCAAGTTGCGGATTTAAGCACATCAATGGTACGGATTGCATGGGAATTACAGCTGGGCGGCCATAAAGAAATTTGGCAAAGGCTGGAAAACTCGCCGATGGCTGATCTTGCCCGCGCCTTTGCGCATGAGGCTTTCCTTGATTTCCGTACCATCAATAATGGTGTGGCCAATGCCGCCGTGCTCGAAGCATGGTTTTTGTCAGAGCGTTGCAAAAACGAAGATAAAACGCTTATTCAACAAATGTTAAGCGATAGTAGGGGAATAGTTTTCAACAGCGGAGAAATGGCGCGTTCCGTCACCGTTGAAATGATTGCCGCCCTTGGGTCGATGCCGTTCGGCAAAAATTACCTTGCCCAACATGCGATGACGATCCTGGATGATCCGATCTTTAATGATGTGCGTGACCGCTCCAACGCGAATTTCCTATGGTTTATAAAATTTGAGCGCTCTTTCCGTGATTCGGAACATGAATTGCAAAATGGTGAAATCTCTCTATTCGGTCGTAATTCAGGCCGATCCCATTCACCACAATTCGGATCCGATTATGCACAACAAAAAACCGCAGATATCCTCGCCTTTACAGCCAAAGCCGACAGCGCAAAAGAAGCCGGCATGGCACAAAATGCCGATCTTGGAAGCCAAAAGCGCCGTGGCCGCAAGCGAAAAGGCTCTGCCCAAGCAACCGCTGCAGCAGAGGATAGTGGAGAAAAAATTGTTTATCTGCGCCGATGGTCATCGGAGCAAGGATAACGTTCAAAACGACGATCAACGCCATGATCTTATCAAGGATCACAATGATGAAACGAATGACGCGCAATACTGTTTTAAGGATGGGGATATGATTAAATCCGGCCTGAAAAACAGACTCAATCACCCGCGCCGCGAGTTTGATCTTTCTCAATCACAGGCCGATTGCTCCTCTTTGCCCGTTCGTTACGCCCTCAAAGAAAATATGTCCGCGCTTGAAAGCCTGGCTTTAGGCGATGGTTATGTGCTGTTTCTGGCGCAAACGCTCAATATTATTTCCCTGAGCCCCGTTGGCCGCGCCATGGTGCGGGAAGCGGGCGAGAATGGCTGGCATGTCGCGCTTGACCAGCTGGACGGCAATGATTTTTATATTGATGCGGAGCGGCAGTTAATAGTGCTCGATCACCATGGCCTTAAGGCCGAAGGCCTGATGCGCTCGGCTTATTTTGCCAATACGATCTTGATCAATACGGTTAAGGCGTTGCGCGATATCTGGCAAGAAAAGCGCTATGGCAGTTTTCACCATTTGTTCAGCGCCGAATCGATTTTGATGATGGAGCGCATCCGCGCCGCTGATTGCGATGTTCTGGCGATTATGACGGCATGGGAGCTGCGCAGCGAAGGCCATACTGATATCTGGCGGCATGTGATCGGCTCGGCAATTGGCGATATGGCGTTAATTTATTCAATGACGCTGGAGCGCGACCCTGCCGCGCAATTCAACGGCAAGGCATTGCGCGCCACCTTTAAGGGCTGGTATGAGCTGCCCGAACGCGTCAATGCTTGCGATCATTTAACACTGGAATATCTGGATGATATTTTGGAGCATTCCGAGGTGAAAAACCCGTTTGGCCGCAAAATGCCAACCCATATCGCGGTTGAGCTGATGTCATGCCTTCCCGATAAAACCGCGTATTTGCAAGGCTTTGGCCGCGAGGTTCTGATTGACCCGCTCTATTCGGGTTTGGATGATGAAACCAATCAAAGCCATTTGATGCATATTTTGTACGATCTGGAAGTGACCTTGGTGCATAACGTGCCGTTCCGCAACTCCGATCTCGCCGCCCGCATCTTTCCGGAGGATATGATCCTTGAGGACATTACGGATATCGATCCGGAGATGATGGAGAATTTTTAAAACCACCAAAAGACATTACAGAAAAATTCCGCTTTTGCGCAGGGCTTGCTATTGCTAGGATAGGCAGGTGTCAGTGTTAGGAAAGAGCCGCTATACGTGAATTATTATTATGAGTGATGCATCCAGAAAATTTCATCTGCATTTGATTTCGGATGCGACCGGAACAACGCTGTTGGGACTGGCGCGCGCCTGTCTGGCGCAGTTCGAGGGTATCGAGCCGGTACAAAAATTCTGGCCGCTGGTGCGTACACAAAAGCAGCTTGAAAAAATCATTCAGCAAATTCAGGCCAATCCCGGCCCCGTGATTTTTACGCTGGTCGATGAAAAAATGCGGACAAGGCTGCAAGAGCGTTGTGATGAGCTTGGTATTCCTTGCGTATCGGTGCTTGACCCGATTATGCGCGGGCTGTCCTCTTATCTCGGCAAGCATGCCAAGGGCGTACCGGGGCTGCAACACGCCATGGATGATGCCTATTTTCGGCGCGTGGCGGCGGTTGATTTTGCGATGCGTTATGATGACGGGAAGTCCTATGAAGGGCTGCGCGAGGCCGATGTGATTTTGGTCGGGGTGTCGCGGACATCCAAAACGCCGACCAGTATCTTTTTGGCGCGGCGCGGAATCAAGGTTGCCAATATCCCGCTTGTCCCCGGATCAAAAGTGCCGGAGGAATATTTAACCTTGCCCAATTGCCTGTATGTCGGCTTGTCGGCGGCGCCTGAGCGTTTATCACAATTGCGCCGCTCGCGCCTGCAGGCCGATAAGCTTGGGAAAAATATCGAGAATAACGAATATCTTGCGCTGGAGAAAATCGAGGAAGAAGTGCTCGATGCGCGTAAGCTTTTCCGTAAATATAACTGGCCGATTATTGATGTGACCAAGCGCTCGATTGAGGAAACATCGGCGGAAATCATGACCTATTGGCAAAGCTATGTTGAGAAAAACCGCAGCAACAATCAGGATGATGCATTTGTATAAGGGGCGGGGTTTGCAGAGATGATTCGGTTAAAGGACAGAGTAATTTTAGCCTCGAAAAGTGCGGCGCGGCGGCAAATGTTGGAGCAGGTCGGGCTGGTTTTTGACTCGATCCCCGCCCAGATTGACGAGCGCGCGATTGAAGCGCGGTTTGAAAATTCTGCGCCAGCCGCGACCGCCAATCTATCTGCGCCCGAAGCCTTATCGCAGGAGCTGGCGCGGCAAAAGGCGCTCTTTGTGGCGAAAGATAACCCGCAAGCGCTGGTGATCGGCTCTGATTCAGTGGTCGCGCTGGGCGATGAAATATTGCACAAAGCGCAAAATATGGATGAAGCCTTTGCAAAATTGCAGCGCTTAAGCGGGCAAACCCACCGTTTGATTTCCAGCGTTGCCGTCGCGCGCGGACAAGTTGTGCTGTGGAGCAAGATCGAAACCGCCAGCCTGACAATGCGTCAATTTGATGCGGCGTTTTTGCAGCGCTACTTGCGTCGTGTCGGACCAAAAGCAGCGCTAAGCTGCGTTGGCGCTTATAAATTGGAGGCCGAAGGGGCTTGGCTTTTCAGCGAGATAAAAGGCGATTATCACACGATTTTGGGAATGCCGCTGATCCCACTATTGAATTATTTGCAAGATTATCATGCGGATGAATAAGCGGGAAAAGGGTAGATAGGGTAGATATAGTTATGAGCACGGATTTTATCAAAACAGGCGTGATCGGCCATCCGATCAGCCATTCCAAATCGCCGATCATTCACAATTACTGGATCGATGTTTACCGCTGCAAGGGCGCTTATGAGGCGCGCGATATTGCCCCCGATGCCTTGGCGGAGGGCGTGCAGGGCTTGATCGATGAGGGGTTTGCGGGGTTTAACGTCACCATTCCGCACAAGCAAGCGATCATCCCGCTTTGTCACGAGATTGACGATCTGGCCGAAAAGGTCGGGGCGGTGAATATGGTCGAAATTCGCAACGGCTTGCTCTATGGCTCGAACACCGATGTATACGGCTTTATCGAGAATTTACGCGCAGCGGCGCGGAATTTTGGCTTTTCATGGACGATTGAGAACGGCCCCGCGCTGGTATTGGGCGCAGGCGGCGCGGCAAGAGCGGCGCTGATCGGGCTTTTGCAAGAGGGGGTTGAGGAAATTATCCTCACCAACCGCACGCTGGAAAAGGCGCAGGCTCTGGCTGCGCTTGACCCGTCCCGCATCCGCGTTGTCGATTGGGCGCAGCGCTCCGAGGGGCTGGAGCGGATCAATCTTGCGGTCAATACAACCGCGCTTGGTATGGGCGGTATCGGCGGATTGGAGATGGATTTCAGCCGCGCCAATCCCGATATTCTGGTGCATGATATTGTCTATAACCCGCTTTACACGCAGTTTTTGCTGGATGCGCGGGCGCATGACCTGCGGGTTTTGACGGGGATCGGAATGCTGTTATACCAAGCCCAGCCGGCCTTTGAAGCGTGGTATGATGTGATTCCTGAGGTCAATGCCGCGCTGGAGGAAAAGGTTCTCGCATGACCGTGATCGGCATTACAGGCTCAATCGGTATGGGGAAATCGGCGGTCGGCGCGATGTTCGAGCGGCTCGGCGTTCCCGTTCATGATTCAGATGCCGCCGTTCACGCGCTCATGACTCCCGCCGCACAAGGCTATCGCGCGGTGTGCGCCGCCTTCCCGTATTTCGAATATCCGCAGCTCTATAAAAAACGCAAGGGCGCGCAAGGGCGTATGCAATATCTGGAACGCGCGGCGCTGGGCGATCTTGTCTTCAATGATGCCGATGAACGCGCCAAGCTGGAAGGGATTTTGCACCCGCTGGTGCGGCGCGAACAGGCGCGCTTTATCGCCGCCATGCGCCGTATGGGCAAAACGCTGGTTGCGCTCGATATTCCGCTGCTATTCGAAACGGGGGCGGAGGCGGCGCTGGATTTCGTGATTTGCGTTGATGCGCCCTATGATATTCAGCGCAGCCGCGTCCTGAGCCGCCCGAATATGACCGAGGAAAAATTCCACGCCGTGCTGGCGGCGCAAATGCCGAGCGCGGAAAAACAGGCTCTGGCCGATTACACAATCTCGACAGGGCTAAGCCGCGCCCAAACCTTTCAAGAGGTCAAGGCCGTCTTGCGCGAGATCAAATCAGCCGCCCCCGCAAAATACACGGACACCCCGCGCCACAGATTATATTGACGCGGCGCGGTGGGGCGCTAGAATACAAACCATGAGCCGCGAAATTGTCCTTGATACCGAAACCACAGGCATGAACCCCGATACGGGCGACCGCATTGTTGAGATTGGCGCGTTGGAGCTGGTCAATCATATCCCGACGGGAAAATCGCTGCAGATTTACCTCAACCCCGAACGCGAAATCCCTGCCGAGGCAACCGCCGTTCACGGCATCACCAATGAATTTGTGAAGGACAAGCCTGTATTTTCGCAGGCCTATCAGGAGTTTCTCGATTTCATCGGCACGGATAGCAAGCTGGTTATTCACAACGCCGAATTTGACATGAAATTCATCAATTGGGAGCTGCGCAATGTCGGGCATGACCCGATTGGCTGGAACCGCGTTATTGATACGTTGGCGATGGCAAGGCGGCAATTTCCGGGCGCGCCTGCCAATCTCGATGCGCTGTGCCGCCGCTTCGGCATTGATAATTCCGAGCGCACATTTCACGGCGCGTTGCTTGATTCCGAATTGCTGGCCGAGGTCTATCTGGAATTATTGGGCGGGCGGCAACACGGGCTTTCGCTGCTTTCGGGCGGCGGGGACGGGGCAAAAGGCGGTGTCAAACGCTCCGCACGCCCCTATCGGGAGCCACGCATTTTCGAGATCAGCGAAGAAGAACGCACCGCGCATGAGGCTTTTTTGACCAAACTCAAAGACCCGCTGTGGAAGAGGGTTTGAATTTTGAACTATCAAGGCATCAGATTATTTTAGGCTATAACTCAGAGCGGGTAATCTGCTGGTATCGAATAGAAATGGTGTCATCATCGTTAGTATGATCAAATCTATCTTTATTTGCATCATAACTAAATCTGCTAAAAACCTTTCCTTCTAAGTTTAGAATTTCTAAAAATCCTTTATTTACACGCCAATTAAACTCATTTGCATTTCGACCTTCGCCTATATCACCATTATTTAAAAATGATATTTTTTTCTTTGCTGTTTTTTGAGACGGGTTAAAATGTAAAACCCAGTCATTGTTAACAAGCATGTTTAAAATTATTTTTTCCCGATTCACAAATATCTTATCAAAAATATTTGTAATTTGGTGTGTAGCTGGGAGAAAAATGATTAACCAAACAAAGAAAAAAACAACAATAAAAACAATAAGATAAAAAATATTTGAGAATAAAAATACTGATAACCCCATCGCTACTATTAATCCAATGAGGCCACAATCTATCTTATTGACCAAAAAGCTCCTCATTGAAGAATTTTGGACAAACCATGCGGTCCAAAATTGCCATATCATGTAGACTTTGAAAATTAATAATATTGCTGATGCTGAATAAGCCCAAGTTTCTTTTGGTATATTTAGTGAGAAAATGAAAATGGTTGGATTATCTAATAGCTCAATATTGAATTTAGCAGAGAAAAATAGAAGAGCGCTTAATATAACAAGGTTGCGCCTACTTCTATAATAAATATCTGTTGGCGCATGTGTTTCCGTCATAACTTCTCACTTTAATTCACGCTGGCTTGTCCTGCGCCGGATTGGGCGGCGGCTTGCTGGGCGGCGATTTCTTCCTTGAAGCGATCCAGATACAGCGCGTGGAAGTCCACCGGATTGAGCAGGAGCGGCGGATAGCCGCCTTGTGTGGTCAGGTCGCTCAAAATCTGGCGGGCATAGGGAAAGGCCATACGCGGAATTTCAATCAGCAGAACCGGATGGTGCTGGTCTTCGGGAACATCGTTGAGCGACACCGTCATGCCGTATTGCAGCTCAGCGATAAATAGCAGCGCTTCGGGCGTTTTGGCCTCGGCACGGACATTGAGGACAACCTCGTAATAGTTTTCCGCCCCTGCCAGCTCGGCGGGGAGCTTGCGGGCATCCATGCCGATATTGATGTTCATTTTCGGCTCATCCTTCAAGCCCTTGAGGCTTTGCGGGGAGTCAGGGTTTTCAAAGGACAAATCCTTGATATATTGCGCGTGAATGACAATCGGCATATTGCCGCCTTCGGGCATATTGCGCATGGCGTTGTCATCGGTGTTATCGGCGGCGGGGTTGGCATTGTTTGTATCGGACATTGATTTTCCCTTTTGGTTATTCTCTAGCGTTCCACTGTCTTTGCGAGTGTTAGCATGATTGAGTGGCGATCTCAATGCTTTTGAGGTTAGTTCCGGCGCTCATCCTCAGGGTCTTGCGGCGCGGCGCGGGGGATTTGCGGATCGTCGATTTCAACGCGGGTATATTCGGCCTCGATGATCGTGCTTTGCGGGTTTTTGAGCGCCACGCGCCGCATCAGCAGCGCCATGAACATCTTGCGCAGCGGCGGGATCAGGAGCATTGCACCCGCGATATCGGTGATAAATCCCGGAAAGAACAGCAGCGCCCCCGCAATCAGCAGGCACAGGCCGTCAAGGATTTCGAGCAGCGGGTCTTTGCCGTCAAGAATGGCGTTGCGGAAGGCGTCGAGCGCGCCCAGCCCCTGAATTTTGACGATCACCAGCCCGACAAAGGCGGTCAGCAGCGAGAGGAAGATGCTGTTCCAGACGCCGATCTCATCGCTGAGATTTACAAAGGCGATGATCTCCAGAAGCGGGATGCCGATTAAAATGAGAAAAAATACCATGATGGGGCTTGTTCTTCGGGTTTTGCGGATTATTCTAAAATGCGAGTAATGTTTGAATATTCCGCCGTTACGGGTTAAAGTTCGTGGATATTCGTATGTTTTAACATGAAATCCATGTTTTATGCTATACTTGAAGAATTGCAAGAGTTTGAGGATTTAATACGTGAGCGCTGATCTGATTGTTTATGGAGTTGTGGCGGCTGGCCTGATTTTTTGGCTGCGGTCTATTTTGGGCACGAAACACGGGGATGAGCGCGAGCGTCCGAACCCGCTGGCCAACCCTGTGGCGGATAAGCCTGCCGAGAGCGCCGCCCCTGCGCAAGCCTTGCATGATAGCGCGATGTCTTCGCCCGAGAGCCGCATTGCCGAGCTGGCCAAGGCGACAAAGGGCGTATTTACGATTGAGAATAAAACCGCCGAAAGCGGCCTGATGGAAATTGTCCGCGCCGACCGCAATTTTGATATTGATTTTTTCTCCCAAGCCGCGCAGGACGTGTTTGTGATGATCGTCGAGGCCTTTGCCAAGGGCGACCGTGAAACGCTGGCCGATTTGTTGCGCCGTGATGTGTATGAGGCGTTCGAAGCAGCGATTACGGAGCGCGAAAAGAGCGGGGAGCTGCTCGAAACCGAAATTCACGCCATTCGTAAGGCGCAGGTTATCTCGGCGATGATGCAAGGCAAAATGGCGCTGATTACGGTGCGGTTTGTCGCGGATGAAACGCGGATTGTACGCGATGCCGACCAGAATATCCTTTCCGGCCATCCCGACCGTGTTAGTGAGATGATTGATATCTGGACATTTGCGCATGATATATCGGGCAAGGATCCGCGCTGGTTGTTGATTGAAACGCGCAGCGAAGACCCCGAAACAGATAATGACCTTGTGCCTGATACAGTCGAAGCAGCTGAGGTTGTCGAGACTTCAGAGAATGCGCCCGCTGCAGAGAAAAAATCGAAGGCGAAAGCGAAAGATTAGGGTTCGCAGGCTGTCATTTTTTGAGGCTTGAGCGCCGCTCGAACATTCTAAACCAAAAACTATAAACAAAGCGGCGCGGTTTTCTTCATCATCTCTGGTATTTTTGCGGCGGGAGTTTTAAACTCTGGCTATGCGATATTTACTCATATTCTCATTGTTGTTTGTTCTGGCCGCTTGCGGTGAGGAGGAAGTCATTGTGTCTGAAGACCAAGAGCCGCAGGTTGAAGAGCCGCAATTGCAGCTGGTGCAGTCCGATTTTTCCGCGCTGCCGGCTTGGGGCGGAGATGATTTCACCGATTTTGTGCCGGCGTTTTTTAAATCATGCGAACGGATAGGCCGCGTTTTGAGCGTTGACCTTGACCGCGCATTCGGAGTTTTGGAAGAGGCCGGAATGATGCGCGATTGGCAAGGCATTTGCTCGGAATTGCAAGCGCTGGCCGATGCGTCCGGCGGTGCGGAAGAGATTGACCGCGGTGCGCTTCAGGCCTTTATAGAGGAGCGTTTTACTCCGTATCAAATTTTGAGCGGTGAAGAGGAATACGGGCTATTCACAGGCTATTATGAAGCCTCGCTGCGCGGATCAAAAACGCGTAGTGATGTTTATAATGTGCCGCTGCACCGCCGCCCCGATGATCTGGTGATGGTTGATTTGGGGTTGTTCCGCGAGCATTTGAAGGGGGAGCGGATTGCGGGGCGCGTGACTGACGGGGCGCTGCGTCCCTATGAGAGCCGCGCCGAAATTGTCAGCGGCAACTGGCCGCATGAGAATGAAGACCATGTTTTGGTATGGGTTGATCATGCGGTTGATGCGTTTTTCTTGCAAATTCAGGGCTCAGGGCGGGTTTTGCTGGAGGATGGCACAACAATGCGCGTTGGCTATGCCGGACAAAACGGCCATCCTTATTATGCGATCGGGCGCGAGTTGATCTTGCGTGAGCATTTAACGCGCGAGACGGTTTCAATGCAATCCATCCGCGCTTGGCTTGAGGCCAATCCCGGTCAGGCCGATGAGATTATGAACACGAATAAATCTTATGTGTTTTTTGTCGAGCTTGAGGGCGAAGGTCCGATTGGCGGGGAGAATATCGCGCTAACGCCGCTGCGTTCACTGGCGATTGACCGCTCTTTATTGCCCTATGGCTTGCCGATATGGGTTGATATTGCGCCGCCGATGGAGGGGCATGCAGCCCTGCAGCGCCTTATGATGGGGCAAGATACGGGCGGCGCTATTCGCGGCGCGGTGCGCGGTGATGTGTTTTGGGGCTATGGCGAAGAGGCTGAAATTCTCGCAGGTCATATGAAATCACAGGGCCGCTATTGGGCTTTGCTGCCGAAGGTGAATGCAGAATAGAAAATCAATGATTACAGAATTTTCTTTCTGAAGCGCTCGAAATCAAACTGAAGATCGCGCGGATCATTCGGCAGCGGTATCGGATAAACCAGATCCGGCGGATAGGCGAAGATTGCAGGCAGCGCATTATTGAATTTTTGAACGATTTCCGGATCTATCTCTCTTCGGCCAATTGTAACGCGCGTTAATCCCATTCCATATTGTTCATGTGGACCAAAAAAACACTGCACCGCCTGAAGGCGATATTGTCCGAATGGATCATTTTGAGAGTACCATACGCGGATTGAATCGTTAAAGCTCACAACTTCGCTATAATATATGCTTTGAGGGAAAGGTGTTATGAGCTCAATAAAGGTTTTGCAAATACCGTAATCCATTCCTTGCTCAAATGGTTTAAATAACCAAAAGCCCAGCGGGATTAATAATAAAAAGCCAGCACCTATACCATAACGCTTAAACTGCTTTTTGCGCTCAGCTATCTTTTTTTGCGCCATAGGGCTGATTTTACGTTCGCCCGTTTCTTCAAACGATAATTCTCGCCGTAAAGCTTTTTTTGCGCGCATTAATTTCTTTGCGGCTTCAGCTGGATCTTTGGGCTTTATAACGGAAAACATTTTACGTTTTCTTCTTTATCCTTGGTTAACTTTAATACGAGATGCTGATTCTGCTTTTTGCGCCAGTTTGCTTGTATCAACGATTTCTTGAACAATTTCTTCAATTACAACACTAATCATAGCGCCCCTTGAAGAGCCCGACTCACTTCTTGCTAAAACGCGGCGGCGAATCTCGTTACGCGCACTACCCCCCGGGAAGCTTGCTGCAAGCATTTGTCTGCCGCGGCTTGCACCAAGTTTCAAGTAAACACGATTGCGAATGGCAACATCTTCAGATGAGGTTGAGAGTGCCCAAAGCTCAATAGGTCCAAGTGTATTGTACAAGTGCTGTTCATAGCGACCATCTGTCGAGCCAAGAACAAACAAGCAGGGCGCACCGATAGATTTCGGGCCTGTCAGCTTTGTACGAATAATTTGGCGCGCTGTTTCGGAAAGGCCAAAGCGCTCTTGAACATCGTCAACCGCCTTATCTGAGATAGCTGTACCCAAAACCCATACTCCGGTTGCGAGGTCGACCATATCTTTATCAAAATCGTCAAGAAGCTGCGAGGTTAAAACGATCTGAACGCCGCGCTTTCGCCCTTCGCGGACGTCACGAATAACCTGCGACCGTACAGAATTGGATTTACTGGTACGATGGAATTCGTCATAGCAAAGACGCTTCGGTGACTCTGAAATCTGCTGGAGACTCATTTCATGATATTCCTGATAACGTTGCGGAATATGTGTGAGAGCCTCTTTACCCATCCACCATGAGCGTACAAGAGCATGGCGTGCCAACATATACATGATAGCGGTTTGACGGTCTGCTGTTTCGTCCCCTTGTGGGGCGACATCCATCAAATCAAGAGAACAGATACGCGCATCGGCAATATCAAATTGGGTTACAGAAGAAAGAATGGGATATTCGCGAATGGCGGAAGTAACCATACGTTCAAAAGCGTTAATGACAGATTCTGAGCTAAACCCGACCGAAGTTTCTTCGAGCAGGGTTCGGATTTGTGGGCGGCGCGAAGCTGTGATTGAGTCGTTCAGGGTTGGGACGGCATGGCGCTGTGCTAGATTTGCGGTGTGATATTGACCAAGGTCAAACATCTTATCAACAACATCCCACCAATAGGGATCAGCAGGCAAATGAATATTAAATTTTTGAATGGCCTCATCAACTTCTGATTCAAGACGCGGTAGATAGGGGCGTGCCTCAGCATTTGCCATTTTATCATCACGCCAACGAAACATTTCGTCGACAACAAGTCCGGCAAGCTGCTGGATACCGTCATAAGGCTTATCGTATCCTGGGGGCGTACATAAAAGCGTAATAAGCTCGACAAGATAGCTGCGCTCATCAGGCAGGGGATAACGACATCCAAGCTGTGTATCAAAGGGATTAATGGCATATTGGTGGGCCATTTGTAGCCTGTAATAGGCAACCTCATGCTGACGGTTTAGCGGGAGCGCTTCTTTAATTAGTGAAACCAGACCTGATGAGGACGGCCCAATATCGATAACCGCGACATAGGGCAGTTTACTCAAGCCAGGACTAAGAATCGTGCCAAGATTAAGGGTATTTAATAGTACGGATTTACCTGCTCCCGGCTGGGCAAAAATCAAATCAAACCATGTTGTGGTTAGGTTTGTTCCTGTTTGATATGGCCAGACTTTTCCATCAGGTGTTCTAAATAACATCGACCCTTGCTGGAACGGGCTTGATGGACGCTGCCATGGTAGTAGTTTCACGATTTCATACATTGGGGCAACGCCCATGGGGGCAGTGCCTGCGCACATAATGCCCATGGCTGAGGACATCACACATTCAATAGCATCGCCTGAAAATTCGCTGACCTGAGAATAGCCCCAGCTTTCTACGGCTTGAACAAGAACGGAAAGCTGGTCAATAATTGCATCTTTTTTCTCAACAGGGCACCATGTGGCAAATGAGCAGCGGAATGTAACCACAGGCTCACTTCGTGCCATAGCCTGAAGGCCTTCCAATGAGTATTTAATCTGCTTGTTAACGGCGTTTGTGGGGCCCATCATCGTAGCGGCAAATGCTCTGAATGTTGTAGCCTCTGCCCCACCGCCTTCTATTAGGAAGGAGATTCTGAAAGGGATGTCAGCATCCACAAGTCGATTGAGTAAGACTGGAAAAGCCATTGCATCCATGGGACCGAGGGTCATGTCAGCGCCGCCCCACAGCATATTGCCTATTTTTACAATAGACTGCCCCATGATTTTTGCATCAGCTGCTACAATTTGGTTCGGAAGATTTGGCCATAAAATATCAGAGAGATCGATTTTGCTCGTGGGTACTCTTGGCGGGATAGGGTCTCCCGGTAAGCATGGGCGCCAGTTTTCATTTGCGCGATCCGGAAATATATTGCCTCGAACAGTATTTAGGGCATCATGAACCTCTAATAGCGTTGTACTAATTCCAAGCTCTTGTAGGGCTGAGCTAATAGATGAGATAAAACTTTTATGGCGTGTTCTGAGCGGATCTAGTGCCGCAAGGGGGTACTGGGCTTCTGAAGAGGTTGGCCAATCTTTTGCCCGCTCCTGTGCGTCTTTTTTAGAGCGCTCGTTTTCGCTTTTTGTAAGTACAGATGGCCTTGTCCATAGAACGAAATAACACTCTTCATGTGTAAGAAAACGCTCTAGATGGTTAATTCTTTCGTCAAAAAGGTCATCCATTTCTAGCCCGCAGCTCATAGCTGTAATACGGCTAGGACGGATAAGGCTTTCCAATTCTCTACGGATTCTGTTTGGATCGCGCGCAAAATAAACTTGCATGGCATGACCCTGACGGTCAAAACGCGCACCGACTTTGATGGTCGCGGCTTCAATAATCTTTTTATATTCTTCATCGCCAATAATCTGCTTGCTGCCATGCACTTTTATGTAGCTGATAAGCGAGCCATCAATAGATACAAGGGTGTTTTCGTTATCTGAGGTTTCAAGATTTATTAAGGATGCAATTGATTGCTTGAATCCTTTTTGAAACGGCAAGACAAACTTTTTAAGAAAATCCATTTTTCACAAGCATAGAAGAAGGTTTTATATCAAAAGATATCTTCTAACATAGCATATATAAAGTCTAGCAGAAATTAATATATTAGCTTTCTTGTGTGAGTTAAGCCTTAAAGAGGGCTATTTTGATTTTTCTATAGATTGATATAGCCCAATCCATTGTGGTGGGGTTTTTCCTCCGAAAGGCCCTGATTTTGAACGCCAGTATGCTAAGATTTGCGGGAATTGATTAAACTCCAGATCGGCTTCTTTTATAATTCTTCTGTCTAGGGGCAAGAGTCTAATGCCTGAGAGCTTTTTGTCACGTATATGGTAATGTTTCTCGCCTAAGTAATCTCTCAAAACTTCAGATAATATATATGGATCATCTGTACCAAGGCGGTTTTTGACCTCATCGCGCCGTGCCATTAGTATATCAAGTGTTTTTCTGGCAGCTTCAGCCATAGGCCCCTGTGATATACGGGCAACATATATTGCTCTGGCAATATGGCTCAGGCGCTCTTGTGTAATTTCAGGCAGCCATATTAAGACGCCCGAGCGCATAACGCTGACTTTTTCCAAGTTAAAGCACTGATGACAAAAAATACAAAGTGTGGCTAAATTTGTTTCACGCAGATCATTTTTATTATTATTAAGGTGGTGAATTTCCTGATATTTCTGAGATGTAAAGCCACAAGCGCGACAGCAATGATTGTCACGCTCGAAAATTTTTTGTTTTAAATCATTGGATATTTTTGAAGAGGACTCAGAAGAGCCGGATGTGTGTCCGGCTCTTTGATGACTTAGCTTGTCCTTCCCAATAGGCCTTGAGATGCCCAATATAACGGGTAGTGTGTTCATTATTATACGTTGAACTTGACTTTGTTAAGCTTTGCAGCGTTGGCGTTGGCACCTTCACCAATGGTTTCGAACATTGATTCAAACACGATTGGAAGTGCGAAAAGTGCGCCACCGGCAGCCAGACGAATTGCACCGTCTTTCAATGGCGTCTGTGATGGGTTTTCAACGTGATCTTTGATTTTCATGATTCCGAGAACCCCAAGCAGAATACCAAACATATAGGCAAGACCTGTTAAAAGGCCCGGCAAGCTGGCGATAGATCCGATAATATTTTCGCCAATTGTACTGAAATTGTTGGCCGCGCCAGCGGCGGCAGCTTGTGCTTGGGATGCAGAAAGCATTCCAACCGTAAAAGCGGCTCCAACGCTGTAATAGTGTTTTCTAATTTTAAGCATGATAGTCAATCTCCTAAAGAATTTTATATTTACTCACTAATTATAGCTTATCATAGTTTTTGAGAATTTGCAAACTTTTGCCATATTTCTGCCATATTTATTATTGGGGGGGGGGGGCTATAATTTAAAAGAGCCGGATGTGTGTCCGGCTCTTTGATGACTTGGCTTGTCCTTCCCAATGGGCCTTGAGATGCCCAATAATGGGTAGAGTGTTCATTATTCTACGTTGAACTTGACTTTGTTAAGCTTTGCAGCGCTGGCGTTGGCACCTTCACCAATGGTTTCGAACATTGATTCAAACACGATTGGAAGTGCGAAAAGCGCACCACCGGCAGCCAGGCGAATTGCACCGTCTTTCAATGGCGTCTGTGATGGGTTTTCAACGTGATCTTTGATTTTCATGATCCCGAGAACCCCAAGCAGAATACCGAACATATAGGCAAGACCTGTTAAAAGGCCCGGCAAGCTGGCGATAGATCCGATAATATTGCTACCGATTGTACTGAAATTGTTGGCAGCTTGCGCTTGGGATGCAGAGAGCATTCCAACCGTCAAGGCGGCTCCAACGCTGTAATAGTGTCTTTTAATGTTAAACATGATAGTCAGTCTCCTAAAGAATTTATATTCACTCACTAATTATAATCTATCATAATTTTTGAGAATTTGCAAATTTTTGCCACATTTCTGCCATATTTAATGTGGCGATATGCAGATAAATATTACGAAGTGAAGCCAATACCAATGGTGGTGATGTTCAGGGTTGTTTGAACCGAGCTTAAAAGTGGCCCCAGATTAATTGCGAGCGCGCCACCGAGAATATGTGTTGCGCCCGCCATCATAGAGGCCTGGGAGTTTCCTTCGGCAACAGACCTAAGGATGAACCAACCGCGAATAAAGCTAAGTATGCCTATAATCAGCATAAATTGCAAAATAGCGGTAATCACATTCTCAACATGCTGAACTTCTGCCTCTGTCATGCCTTCAGTGTATCGAAGAGCCGCATTTGATGCTGGACCGTCATAAATACTTCTGGTGACGACCATAATGATTTGGTTATAAGAAATAAGCACAGCGCCAATTATAAAGGTCGATAAGGTCCCGAGTCCGCCAGGGCCCCGCGCGCCGTCTTGCGCGCTCTTCATAATCCGGGTAATTCCGATCATGATAAACACAAGACCAGCAATAAAGGCAAAGTGACCAAAAAGAACATGTATTGGAGCCATAATATTTTGGACAAAGCAGCTCATGGCAGTATCTAATGCCCGATCTGCGGTTCCGGAGCAATCAATTGAGCTGTTCCATGTGTATCCAAGAGATGATGCACCCGCAAAGGCGTCGCCCCCGATTATGGAGTTATTTAAGGCGCCAGCAATATAGGGCATGGCAAAAAAGCCGCCTGCAACAATAAGTCGACTTACACCTTCCCAAATGGCAACTTGTTGGGGGTTAAGAACGTGATCGCGAATTTTTAAGAGCGCCCAGACACCTATAACAAGGCCAAAAAGATAGCACAAAGCAGTTAGAAAAGCAGGGGTTGCGCCTGTTCTTTGTACAAGGTTACACATTGTTGCTCCTAGCGTGCCATCGGCAGCGCTAGCGCATGTCGCGAAGCCGTCTCCGGCAAAGCCAGAGGCAAGATATGTACCCGCCGTCGGCATAATTGTACCGATTGTTCCGCCGACAGTTGATCCGTCTCCTAAAAAGGCGTTTTGTGCAGCGAGGTATACGGTTGGAATAGCAAACATTGCTCCACCGATCAGAAGCCGGATGACACCTTCTTTAAGTTCGACACGATCCGGATTTTCTATATGGTCACGAATTTTTAAAACACCCAATACACAGCTTAACAAGCCCAATAAGTATGCAACACCCGTAACAATTCCGGGCACACCCTGTATGCTTAATACGATGTTTTGTAAAGTCTCATTAATAGCATCACCACCGGTAGGAGTTTCAGTGATGCCGCCAAGGTTCGATGTAAAGGCGGAAACAGCGGCGCTAAATCCGAAAGTTGTTGTTGGGTCGCCGATGGTTCTTGTTGCTGCCTCCAGCACAATTGGCAAAGCCAAAAGCGCCCCACCAGCAAAAAATCGAATGATTGCAACTCTTATAGGTGTCTGTGATGGGTTTTCAACGTGATCCTTAAGCTTAAGAATTCCTGTAACACCAAGCACCAAAGCAAAAATATAGCATAGGCCTGTGATAAGTCCGGGAAGCAGTTCAACGGATGTAGTCGCATTTTGAGCGACGGTTGTTATGGTGGCGGCAGCAAATGCGGGGGAAATGAATGATAAAAAAGACAAAGATATAAATATACCAGTGTACAAGAAGTGAATTTTATTATTATTTTTCATGTTCATGCCCGCCATAGAATTATGAAAGATATTTTATCAGATAAATTGTTATCTACAAAAAATAAAAAATTTATCTAAAATACTTTTCTACTGTCTAATTATGAACAATAAAGGTAAAGAGTTTATTAATTTTTTATATCTACCTATTGATTAATTTGCCCTCTAGTTCCTTTTACAATCCAGCGACCGGTGGCATTTGATATTTCTGTTATACGGCCTACTCCACTAAGGGTACTGCCAACTTCGACCATAATGACATCATTAGAGTCAGCGCGCGCAACATAAGCTCTACCGGGCTGTGCGGAGCGAAGCTGCCACGTTGTTCCTGATGTTTGAGATTGTGCGGAGCGTGTTACTGGTTGTGTGCTCTGCTGCGACGGAACGTTCGGCTTTGATGCAATAGAGGCAGGTGGAGTTATCGTAGCGGTATTCTGGGTTTGTGTATTTGTGGCAGTAGATTCAGGTTTTTGGCTGATACTACTCTGAGCTTCATTTTTCGCGGCAGCCTCACGCTCTTTCACTTCCTTTTCAAGACTAGCAACTTTTTGCTCTTTTTCTGATAACAATGTTTCTTGGGATGCGATTTTTTCTTGTAGTGCGTTAATTTGATCGTTTAGCTGAGCAATGGCGCTATCTTTAGAAGACAGGCTACGCTCTAGTGATGAAATTTGATTTTGAAGTTCAAGTGCATCAGGGCCTGGTGCATCTGTAACTAAGTTGCCTTCATCGCTGCCGTGCAAAAGGCTGTCATGAGAGCTATCTATTACAGATGCTATGGGCTCAACACCAAGTGAATCATCTACTAGGCTCACAGGGTCGTCCGCTTGCAAGTCCAATGACAGCGAAATATCTTCTTCAAGATTGCTCTCATCTGGCGTTGCTTGTATGCCCATGTCCTGTAAATCAGGCTCTGCTTCAGAAAGCATAAGGTCATTAAGCCCAATGTCTTCAAGGGGAAGGGTATCTGAAGTTTCTGTATTTTGAAGCTCAATCTCTTGAAGCCCAACCTCTTCAAGAGATTGCTCTGGAAAAGGTGTGAGCGGCTGGCTGGCTAGATCCAATTCTGGCTCTGGCATAGTGCTGTCATGATGATATATAAGCTCCTCTTCGGGAGTATTGGGGTCAAAAACTGGACTATCACCATCATAATTCTGAGTCAGCTCAGTACTCTCAATACTTTCCTCAACAGGTATTAGGCTTATTTCACTTTCTTGTTGAGCCAAAAGATAGGCATCTTGTATGTCTTGATTGGAGTTAGATAGGCCTCCGAATTGTGTCAAATAAATAAATCCGCCGCCGCCAAGCAGCACGACGCCCGCTAAAGCTGGCAGTATAAGTTTTGAGGAAGACTTTGATGATGTCTTGGAAGACTTTTTTGCAGTTAGGCTCGGTGCTTCGTTCTCTTCAGCCCAATCGTTATCGTCTAGATCTGCAAAATCTTGCTCTCCTATGATTTCTGAATCATTAAAATCTTGATCGAGAAGATCGTCATCAAAATCAAGGTCATCGAATTCATTTTTTTGATCATTTTGATCTTGCATGTAGGACTCTCTTAAATTCTTCTGTTTGAATTAAGTTTTAATAATGAAAAAAGCTATCATAAATATTTACGATTAGAAAGTAAGTCATTTTAAAACTAGAAGTCTTCGGCGGTGGCGGGACGCGTAAGCGGAGCGACGAATAGGACTCCCATGGGGGTTCCGGCACGAATTTTTACAAGCGTTTGAACATTTGAGTTCATTTCATCCAGAATGGTTCTGAGCTGAGAGCCAGCTTCTTCAACACCTCCAGCTATTTGATCTCTTAACTTTGAGGCGGTCGTTTCTTCAGCCACGACATCACCTGAAACGCTTACGGTCGTCCGGCCTGTTTCACCGAATACTGACGCAGCCCCTTCAATAAAGGCTGCCGCCGTGGGCAAGATAATGCGACGGAAATACCGTCTATCTATATCAGTTGCCATCCCTGGAAGAGTTGTATTCGGATCTAGCGCTACCCCCTGCATGGGATAGCTCTTGCCATCTATAACGATTGTATTGAACTGTAGGGTCAAAAGCTCTTCCTGGACTGCAAATGTTCCTAAGATACGACTGCCTGCAACGGGACCTGAAACAATTTGAGCCAAAACAGGGCCGGGAACATCAGAATTGGCCTCAGTGATTAATTGCGCATAAAGAATTTGACCGGCCGGAACTATAATGATTTCTTCCAATGGGTCATCAACACCCGCGCCTGGTTGTTGTCCACCCGCTCCCTCGTCATCAATTTTGTATATATCCGGATTTGTAACCACGCGTTGGTCAAGAATATAAAGACCTTGCCGCTCTAGAACAGATTGCATTTGTAATGACATGGCCTGTGCGAGCGCATTAATAGCATTTTGACGATTGGCATCATTTTGCGGAGCAGCAGGCTCAATAACCTCTCTGCGCTCCATCTCTCTTTGAAGCCGCTCTTCTTGCAACCTTCTCCATCGCTGCAGAGGGTCTTCAGAATCTGTGGGTGGTGGAGTGATTTCCAAGCGCGCACCTGGCGGCTCAATTGGGATGGGAATGGCACTGCCCTGACCCTGCATCGCGGATTCAAGGTTTTGTTGATTTACGTCTTGAATGGCTTCAATATAAGCCAGGCTTGCATCTTCTGTTCCCGGCGCAACCGTCATTTCAGGGGCGCTAACCATAGCGGATGGGGTAACCCTCTCCCGCTTTCCCCCAAAAAGGATAATGACACCAAATATAATGGCAGCGGCACCGAGGATAATTCCGACCTTAACCATTGGGTTTGATTGGATGAGCTCACCCAAAGAGCCCGAAGATTCTTCTGTGTCATCGAAGCCCTCAAAGCCATCGTTTTCGAAATCGTCATTATCAAGATCATTATTGCTCATTTAACAAATCCTCACGATCTGAAAGTTGCGCCCTGACCATTTTTCCTTTTTCAGAAAGCAAAACCACAGGTGTACTTTGTAACTCATAAACACGCATCCCATCGGAAGAGGCAACAGAATTGTTCCAACCTGGAGATAAAAGCGTTAACGGCGTTCTTAAATAAGTCATGCCATTATACGAATAAGCAGTTGTTCTTCCATCTACGCCTGAAACATTTAGCTTAAGTGCTGAGTTCGGCATTATACCTTGTAACATATCAGATATATCGGATCTTCCGGCCGTTAATGTGATTCCGCGATCAATAATGGGGATTTCAGCCATGGGTCCTCTTTGAGGAACGGTGGCGTCAAACCGATAATGAACCTCATCACGGTCGGTTGTAAGCATAATTATTATCGGGGAATCCAAATCTATCATTTTTATGGACATATTGCCCCGAGCAAACTCTGTTCTTGGGGATACCCTAACAATATTCTCCCCCTTTTCCGGATCACCAACATTCTGCATAACCTCGAAATCGCCTGCCCAGGACAGAGATTGAACCGGCCACGGCTTGCCTGTTATGTCGATAAAATTTAGAGTTGTGATATGCCCTAAAGCCGTTTTAATTCTTGTTGGCTCCGTTCCCGGATCCATTGCCAAAGTTTCTACAACACTGAGGGGCTTTGGGTCAGGATAAATAGGAGTTACGACAGATTCCTGAGTTCTATCATAACGTTCCAGCAAAATACGGATCTCTTCCGGACGCAGTGGAAGCATTCCTTCTAAAGCGGCATTGAAGGCCTGAGAACGAATCTCCTCCTCAAGTTGCTGGGGTGTTTTTTCAAAGTCAAAGCTATCATCAAGACCAAAAATATCGTCTTCAGGGCCCGCTCCAAATCCCGGTGTTGCGCCTGACATAGTTGGGCCAGCAGGCAGACCCGAGGCCTCATCAACTGAAAAGTTCGGAATATCTTGTGATTTTGCCGGGAAGCTGAGGCCAGCCATTGCAAGTGTGGCAATTGCGGTGAACATAAGTATATTCTGGCTTCTAATAGAACCTAAAGGTTTGTTCATCATTGGGAACATTTCTTTAATAATAGTTACAAATCATAAAAAGAATACGGTGTTCGCCGAGGCGTGTCACTAAAGAAAATAAATATTTCTGTGAATTCTTCACAGGAAGAAGGCCGAGAGTTGGCTATGGCGACGAGCGTATAATCCGAAAAGCACCCTATCGTTGAACGGCAATCCATTGCTCAATACCAATTCCATTTGGCGTTTCAAGGCGCGGAACCCTTACAACCACCACGGTAATCAAAAGGCTATCGCTTCGTGTTCGCGAACCAGATTGATAGGTTACAACCAGAGGAAGCTGCACAACCCACTGATAGCGACCTGCTACAATACCCTCTGATTCAAGAACCGGCGCTCCCTGAGGCGCTGCGGTAACAACTTGTTGATTGGCCTCAACCATTTCAATAATACGTGAACGCTGCAATGCTGAAGTAAAACTCTCCCAGCCACGGCGCGTGAAGTTACGGGAGGCCTCTTGTAAGCGACGCCTGTAATCATTAAATCCGAAAGTCATAACCTCTGTTGCGGCCTGGGCAACCCATGACATCAGGGCGGGCGTGCTAAGATTTGGCTCGTTTAGGGCAACCATCGGGATAAGGCGCCCATCTTCTGTCGTTGCAAAATAACGATTTTCAGGCTGATGAATTTGTATTACGAAAAACATTGCGCCAAGAAGCCCGATTATTATTAATGATTGGAGCACAGCGAGGCGTAAAAGGCTACGATAGCCATCACGGTAGAATTCATTGCGAATAACAACATTGCCTAAGCCCGTAGCCTCAACTTTTTCATTTGCTTGCTCGTTGCCAGCACCTGGTGCGGTTTTTGAGCCTACAGAAGGTTTGGCAGCTTGATTTTCTTTTGATGCCTGCGCTGAATTTTCTGACATTTTAACCGTGAATATATTAGAATATTAACCAATAAATTTTAATTTCGTAACCATATTGCTTGAAACAATCGAATCATACAAGTGTCAATAAATTTTCATTCTAAAAATTCTGTATTTTCAAATGTGTATTTTCAAGAACTTTATGCTAAAATAAAATTTACGGTACTTGGCTAAAGTTATGATAAAAATTCAAAAAAACAGATTTAAAGAGCTCTGCAGGCTTTTTCTAGCTTTCGTGGTGGTTGCTCTAATTCTTTCGGCTTGGCTTCCTAGGGCTGCCCTAGCTTGTGGCTCGTGCCCCTGTGGGTTGTGTCATCCCGTTGACTGCGCCACATCCATAGCGAATGTTCAGAGGCATCATAATATTGGCCGATCACAAATTACAAATTACATGTCAGAACGTTTTGAGCTTCATAGAGAGTGGATTATAGAAACATTTTTTATCGGCAATCTGCTTCCGGCAATGATGATGATGACCGAGCAGCTTTCCGCAGTAGGCATGTATCAAATGCTTGCTGTTGGCAGTCTTATGGACGCCAAAATTCAGCTTGAAACACAAAGGGATTTGCAAAGGCTGCAAGCTCAGGCAATCAAAGATTATCAGCCGAGTCAGGATTTTTGCTGGTTTGGAACGAATGTTCGAAGCTTTTCAGCCTCGGAAATGCGTGGTGGCTTCAATAAAATGGCTTTGAATAGAGCTTCATTGGCTAGGCAAACTGGTCAAGGAAGCAGCGCGTCAGGCCTGTCTGTCGATGAAGACCTAAGAGCGAGATGGACAAGTTTTACTGATAATTATTGTGTCGTTACCGATAATGCCTGGATTGAAGATCGGGCATCAATAACAGGTTTACAGCCAGCATGTAATTCCAGCACATCTGATGGTGTTCGCGTTAATGCTGATGTGGACTTTGGCAGGCTTGTGGAATTACCGAGAACTATTGAGATTGATTTTACCGGAGGCGATGAAGACCTGACGTCCGAGGAGGCAAGCTTTGCGGAGCAGGATATTATTGCGCTTAAACGCAACATATATGGGCACAAGCCTTTGATGTCAAATATGGGTATGTTAGAGGCTGCGGCGGCACAGAAGCAATATTTGGATATGAGGTCTATAGCGGCGAAAAGAAATGTCGCTGAAAATAGCTTTCTTTCTATTGTGGGAATGAAAACTGCGGGGACGGCAAATACATCTCCTGCTGATACATTTCAGTATCTTGCGGCTATATTTAATGGGCTCGGTATTGATGATGTTGATGAAATTCGCAGTTTGATTGGTGAGCACCCAAGTCATTATGCTCAACTAGAGCTCTTGGCGAAGCGAATTTACCAAAACCAGACATTCTATGCGAATCTCTATGATAAGCCTGAAAATGTTGTTCGAACGTCTGTGGCGCTTCGGGCAATTGAGCTAATGGTTGATCGCGCTATGTTTGAAAGCAGATTGAGAAAGGAGATGGCGATCTCAGTTTTGCTGTCGACAAAGCTTCATGATGGCGCTGAAAAAGTAAATGCGGATATAATTAGAATTTCTAATGCGATGAGCCGATAATATGATTGAAGCTAGGCAAAAATATAATAACAAGAAAAAGGGGCTGATTGCCTTGGTTTTGCTTGTTGTGTTTTTTGCCTTTGGTGCCGTTGAATCAAAAGCGGCGAATACCGTACCGCGGCCCGAACCTGGGCCAAGTGTTGCTGACGCGGGATGTTGTATTCCGTTTTTTGGAATATGTCCGCCCTGCTGTCTTATTCGTACAAGAAATTGCAGTTGTGGCGATACAGCTGCTGCCGAACAGAATGTTCGCGCTCACCACGTGCGCGGTGAAACTAATATGATGAACCATATGAGGGAAAGCTTTCATCGCCATAGGGAATGGATTGTTCGCCGCCCTTTCATGATTGATATGATTGTTACCGCTTTGATGTTGATGGCCGAACAAATGTCAAACGTTGGCATGTTTCAGGTTTATATTGTTGGCAAATTTTTTGATGCCAAACTGCATTTGGAAACGCAAAGACTGTTTAATGAGTTGCAAAATGAGGCGGCGCGCGATTATCACCCGAGTGAAAGCTTTTGCTATTTCGGAACCAATGTTCGTTCTATGGCGCATTCTGAAATGCGCTCCCGCTTTACCCAAGGCGTTCTAAATAAAGCGGTTTTAGATAGAGGGCTCGGCAATGCAAATAATAGTGCCGCCTACGCAAGCGTTGATGAGGATATGCGTGCGCGTTGGGAACAGTTTAGGACAACATATTGTACAATGCAGGATAATAGCTGGAGCGGAGCACAAAGTGGACTTGTGGGTGTTTGTAATGCTGGGTTGGCAAGTCCTACACGTTTAAACATTGATGTGGATTATCAAAGGCTGGTTGATTCGCGCAGGCATATTAATATCGATTATCGAAATAGAGGGGCGACTATTGATGAGGCTGATATCATGGCGCTTTCTAAAAATTTATACGGCCATAAAACCACCTCAAAAGCCACTGGTTATTTTGCCGCAAGGTCGAGCCATCAAGGTTTTCTGGAGCTACGCTCTGTAATTGCCAAAAGAAGCGTTGCGCAAAATACGTTCAATGCAATCGTAGGCTTGAAAAGTTCTGGAACGGGAGAGGGTGAAAGCCCATCATTTTTTAGGGCAATTATGAGTGATATGGGGTTGAACGCAACAGAGATTACGGAAATTTATGGTCTCAATCCAAGCTATTATGGGCAGTTAGAAGCAATGAGCAAAAAGATCTTCCAAAATACGGATTTTTTCACAGATCTTTATGACACACCGGCCAATGTAAAACGAAAGCAGGCCGCTTTGAATGCTATAGAGTTAATGTTGGACAGAGCAATTTATGAGAGCGAGTTGAGGCATGAAATGCTACTATCAGTTTTGCTTTCCAGTTACCTTGAATCGGAGAAAGATCTCCATTATACGCAATTCGGATTAGCGGGGAAAAGATAGACAATGAAGAGATCGTATTTAAAAAATTTGATTGTATTACTATTATTTGCCTCTGTGCCGATTTTCTTTACTTCAAAAACGGCTCAAGCATGCTGTAGCTGTAATAATGATGTTATATTGGGTGTCGATGATGATCAGTGGTTCGCTGGTGGTTCAGGTACAGTTGATGTCATTAACAATCATCTTGATGCGGAGTTTAACGCCCAGCAGACCTGGATGATTGCTGTTTTGTTCGAGGATAATATTTTGCCGGCGATGATGCTTATGACGGAACAATTAACCGTTGTAGCAATGTCGCAAGTTAAAATTTTTGGTGCTTTTCTTGATGCCAAGCATCAAATGGAAACACAGAGGTTGTTTCAAACGCTTCAAGCGAGAGCGCATAAAGATTATCATCCTAGCATCGGAATGTGTGAGTTTGGAAGCGCAACAAAGAGCCTTGCTGCTTCTGAACGTAGAGGTGAACTTGTCGCTCAGGCGCTCTCTCAAAGGTCTTTGACGCGTCAGCTTGGCGGACCAAATTATAGTGCAACATTTGGCCCTGATCACGATAAGATAGGGCGGGTTAATCAGTTTAAAGTACTTTTCTGCGACCCTAGAGATCATAACAATGGCTTGTGGCACATGTGCACAGGAGCGCCCCCATCCAGCGATACAGGGGAGCCTCAGGAAAGAGATCAGTTTAACAGGGACATAGATTTTGTTTCCCAAGTTGACTTTCCTCTTACTATAGAAAACCAAAGTGCTACAGCAGCAGGAACTTATGAATCCATAGATCTTACAAGTTCAGATCAATCTCAAGCGTTTACAAATGTTCTTGCTCTGGCGAGCAATTTATATTCGCATGATGTCTTTATACGCCCTGCAGCTTCGCATTTGTCTCATCCTGAAGATGGCCGTGTTGGAGCGCAGCTGACGGATATGCAGAAAACATATATGAATATGCGCTCGATTATTGCGAAGAGATCGGTTGCTGAAAGTTCTTTCAATGCGATCGTCGGCATGAAAAGCTCTGGGACTGCAGGCTCTAGAGATTATTTGGTGGCGCTATTAAGGGATTTGGGTATTGTTGACCCAGATGCGCCAGGCAGTGTCGATCAGGCGAATGCTGAAATTGGCCGAATGATCGGCGAGGATCCAAGCTACTATGCGCAAATGGAGGTTTTGACAAAGAAAATTTATCAAAACCCAACGTTTTACACAAATCTGTATGACAAGCCCGCGAACGTGTTGCGGAAAGGTGTCGCTCTTCAGGCAATTGGTTTAATGCAAAAATTCGATATGTTTAAAAGCTATTTGCGTAGTGAGGCATCTCTGTCTGTTTTGCTGGAATTGGCTGTAATGGATTTACAGGATAGTGTTGAAAACCGTTTGAATGTTGTGAGCAGTACGGGTGAAGTTGACATCCCGGGGCCTGATTAGGAAGATATAGATGCAAGCTTTTAGGTTTGGCAATTATAAATACTTTTTGTTCAGTGCTTTTGCACTTGGGCTGACGCTTACTGCTTTGTTAATAGCTTTTCAGTTACGCGGGCATATTTTTTCAAATCAGGAATTTTTAAAATTTCATCCTACGATATTATCCGGTCTAGAGCCTAACAGCCCTGTTTTTGTAGAGATTGTTTATAAGGGCGAGTATTTGGGCAGTGTTATTAAAGAGAATCAATCCTCAGTATTAAGCTCTTCGACGCGTGCCGGATCTGATGGTCGCGCCTTATTGCCCCCGATGCAGCCATATTATGAGTCTATTTACGTTCGAGCGGGGCTTGAAGCCGCACCCTTGGAGCTACGCTTTTTAAATCATATGGATCGAGGACAGTTGGGTGTAAATGTCCGTGGTCTAGAGCAGTTTTCAGATGTCTCGATTGAGCACGGTGATCTAATCAAACGCGCAAAAACAGATTGGGCCGGTTTATTTTCGGATGTTTTGAGCTTATCGGGCGTTTCTGATTTGGGAGCCAACCCGCAAAGCTTCCGTATAGCTTTTTCGGGCTTTAATTTGAACGATTCGGTTATAAATCCTGCGCTTTTAGAGGTTGTTATCGGTGTTGGTGGCGGCCCGACGAGCGCTGATGTTAATGTCTATGATCCACGTATTCATGAGTATAATTGCGATCGATCCCTGAGCTCGATTGATGGAGAAAGTATTTTTAGACCAAGTACTTGTGATGCGCCAAGAATGAATGAGCATATCCAAGGAACGGAACCCGGTACAGTAACATATAATATTGTTCAGCCATTGATGAAAATGACCGAGCAATTATCAGCTGTCATGATGTTACAAATGAAAGCGATCGGCGGCTTTTTTGATGCGAAAGAGCAAATGGAGGCTCAAAGAACCTTTAGGAGTTTGGTGGCCGAAGCGCATAAGGATTACCATCCAAGTCAGCAAATGTGCCAATTTGGCTCGTTTATAAGAAATATTTCCCATACAGAAACACACGCTAATTTTTCTAAAAAGGCACTTAACAATACGTTACATGAATATTATCGCTCAAAATTTCATATGAGTTCTTCTGAGGGCGCAACGACTGATGTCCGAGCACGGATTGAGCAATTCCGAAGAGTATATTGTAATCCGAATGATTTTGCTGGTGGCTTGTGGGAATTGTGTCGAAATGCAATGCCTTCTAGTCCGACAGGGCCTCCGGAAAGGCGCGAGCGCTTCAATAAAGATGTAGATTTTTTCCGAACACTTGATATGCCTGTAACTCTTGAGATTGACCTTACAAATCGTCAAGGTACGGAAGACTATGAAGATGTTGTGGCATTGGCTAAAAATCTTTATTGGCCAAAAGTGCCGGACTTACCGAGCGCTGTGGAGTATAGGCAAGGTTTTGAAGATAATTATAAGCTTTATTTGGCAACAAGAAGTGTTATGAGCAAATATAATGTTGCTCATGCAAGTTTTGCCCATATTGTTGGTATGAAGGCTCAGTCACCTGTTGGCACTGTTAATGCCAATGTGACTGGCCCCGCACATATGAAATCTCTATTACAAACATTTTTTGACCCACCCCTATCCAATGATGAAATGAATGAGTTAATGGGGGAGCGCCCAAGTTATTATGCGCAGATGGAATTTTTAACCAAAAGAATGTTTCAGCATCCGACTTTTTACACAAATTTATATGACAAGCCAGCGAACGTGGATCGTATCAATACTACGTTAGAGGCGTTTCAGTTGATGCATGGCCGAGACCGTTTTGAATCAATGTTGCGGCAAGAAATGTTGATCTCTGTGCTTGTTGAGCAGCAATTGGAAAAGCATGTTCGCGGAGTGAATGCCAAAATATTGGAAGTCTCAGCAGATCGCTTACCGCTCGACCCGACCGGAAATTAATTTCCAAACATAGATCAATATCCTGAAACTGGCATTGCTTTTGCAAGATGTGAAAACAGAAGAATTTTAACTGTTTCACAGATGCAAAGGGTATAGAGTATGGGATTGTCCAGTCTGGATGCCGCCTTATCAGGATTGCGCGTCGCGCAGCAGCAAATCAGCGTTATCTCCAATAATGTGTCCAATGTGAACACACCTGGCTTTACACGGAAAATTTTGCCGCAAACAGCGCAGGTCAATAATGGCGTGGCCGTCGGAGTTTTGGGGCAAACGATTATCCGTAAGGTTGACCTTAATCTGGGGCGTGACCTGTGGACGCAGGTCAGCGCGGTCGGTATGCTTGAGGTGCGGAATAAATATCTCTCTCGGATTGAGCAATTTCACGGTGACCCAAGGGCCGAGCTTTCCGTTGCGGCGGAATTATCGCGCCTACAGGATTCGTTCTCGGCGCTTTCGGATTCCCCCGGTGATAGCTTCGCGCAATCCGATACGGTGAACCGCGCTGTTGTTGCCGCCCAAAAAATCAATGATCTGAGCAATCTTATTATGCGCTCCCGCAATGATGCACAAGATGAGTTGGCCGTGACCATCACACGGGTTAATCAGCTGCTTGAGCAAATCGCGGATCTGAATGACACAATCCAGAATAATCTGAGTATTGGCCGCAGCACAGCCGTGACGGAAGATAAGCGCGATGAGGCGATCAAGGAGCTGGCCGAATTGATCGATATCAGCTTTTTTGTGCGCGGCGATGGGGTGATGGTTGTGCAGACCCGCCAAGGGGTTGAGCTGGCCGATATTCGCGCCAGAAAAATCGAATTTCGTCCGACGCCGCTGGGGGCGGGTTCTTATTATCCTGTATCCGCTGCCGGATTATATGTGGTTGATAAGAATTTTTCGGGCGATGCCGCAACCTCCCCGACCGCTATCAATATTACCGAGCGAAATCTGGGCGGTAGAATTGGCGGGCTTTTGGAGTTGCGTGACCGTGATTTCCCGCAGCAACTCGCCCAGCTTGATGAGCTGGCGCATAAATTGGCATTGCGCTTTGATACGCAGGGTTTGAGATTGTTCACCGATGCGACGGGTAATATCCCCGATGATACCCCGCCAGACCCATCACTGAACCCGCCGCAAGCCGTTGGCTATCTTGGGTTTTCTTCACAAATTCGGGTTAATCAGGCGGTGTTGAATGATAATTCGCTTGTGCAAAAAGGAACTTATGGTGCGACTATTCAAAGCGGCTCGAACGAGGTTATCCGCCGCGTCATTGAATTCACATTCGGCAGTGTGAGTTATCAGCAGGCTTTTAATGATAACCCAGACACGCAGGTTGATCTGGTCAATACGGGCGGGCTTGATTTGCAATCATGGCTCGGCTTGTTCACCAGTAACAGTGTCACGGCGGCGCGGACATTATCGGGCTTTGTTGATCCTGACGGGCCGGGCGGCTTAAGCGCGATTGATGTTTTGGTTGGCTCGGCCGGCGGTTTGCTCGATGACCCGAATGATCAATTCTCCGTTACCTTTGATCAGCCCGGGCTTGTACCCGCTGCCTCGCCGCTCACAATTACCATTGATCTGAGCGCTGTGCCGCAAACTGGGGCGAATGCCGCCGAGGATATCGTTAATCATATCAATGATCTTATTGCCTTGGCTGCGCCTGATTCCAGATTGAATGCAAGCGCCGCCGTTGGCCCGAATGGAGAGATTGTTTTCCGCAGTTCTGCCAATATTACAATTGATGCCTCTATCCCCAACGGGATGGGGCAGGACGGATTAACGCATCTGGGCTTGCTTGAGGGCACAACCAATGCCGTTAATCATCCTTATTTTGATGTGCAGGTCGGCAATGATTCGCCCGTCCGTATTACAATTGAGCCGGGCGATACCGCTGCAACCCTCATATCCAAATTGCAAGGGATTGGTAATCTTGCGGTGCGTTTGAACGGTGATGTGCTGGAGCTGCGTCCCGGTGATGATGACGGTTTTATCAATCAGAGCTTCGGCGGTGATATAAAAATTATTGGCGGGCCGTTCTCGGTGAATGGCGCGGGGTATGGCTCTCCGCCTGCTGCGGGTGTGCGTACAACGATTGACAACGGGGTTAATATTACCTCGGCGCTGTTTGGGACATATAGTATCAATAGCGGGGTGATTACGAATACTTCGCCCGTGACATCGGTCAGCTATGAATCGGAAACTTCGACAGGGTCAGGGATCAACCTGACTTTCCGTGACCGTCTGTTAGGGCCGAATGCCGCTATCTCAACGGGGATTGTCGGAGCAACGCGTTTGACCGATTTTGCGCAAAAAATGATTAACCAGCAATCAAGCACACTCATTTCCATCCGTAATGCGCAGGAAGATGAGCAAACCTTGCGTGATGTGCTGCAAACCCAATTGTTGAACGAATCGGGTGTTAATCTTGATGAGGAATTGGCGAATTTGATTGTGTACCAGACCTCTTTTTCCGCTGCCGCCCGTGTGGTCAAGGCCGTGGACGAGATGTTTCAGGAGCTTTTAAATGCGTTTTAGATTTTCGGAAATTTGAAAGATAACGACAGATAACAATAAAGGTAAAAACGACACGAAAAGACGTGTCAGAATGTATGAGGAGTAAAGAAAATGGCAGGCATATCAACACTTGCAACGACAATGGAGCAGATTGGCCGGATTAAAAATATTCAGGCGAATTTCAGCCTGTTGAGCTTTCAGCTTTCGACAAATAAAAAGACCGATAAATTTTCGGGATTGGGGAGCGATGTCCTTATATCCAAACGCGCCCGCGCCGATTTCAAGTCGTTGGAAGTCTATGATACCAATATTACGTTGGCGAATAACCGCATCAATCAAAGCCTTGCGGCGTTGCAGGAGTTTCGCAAACAATCGGAAAATCTGCGCGCGTTTCTGATTAATTTCTCAAAATCCAGCCCGCATCAGGAGGGGGAGTATATCCGTCAGGATGATCCGCTAACACCCGGGGTTGAAACCACGCCGATCGGCCTCAGCTCCGGCAATATGGATATTGATTTTGTCACGATGACAAATTTTGCCCGTAATATTGAAGGCTTTATGCAAGATTTGATCAATCGCCGCGATGGCGACCGCTATTTATTTGCAGGCGCGGATTCGCTCAATAAGCCGCTGATTGATACGGGCTCGCTCGATACGGCGATGAGCAATGCCATCTTGAATTGGAAAAATGAAGGTACGCCAACATCAATTTCGACGGCTGACTTTATTGCTGATTTAACGCAGCGTCAGGCCACGGGCGCCAATCCCGATGCGTTTACCGATACGGTGGTCGGCTTTAATTCGGCGCTGGCCTCTGGGAATTCTGGCAATGTGTTTGCGCGGATAAACGATCAGACGGAGGTTAATTACACCTCACTCGGCAATAGTCAGGGGCTGCGCGATATAATGGTTGCTGTTTCATTCCTGAAAAACCCCAACTTGCCGCCGATTGCGGATGTTTATAACGAGCCTTATACATTCGGTGATATGCCAGTTGAAAATGGCGCTCCGGGCGCAACACTTGAGGAGCAGCTTGATAACTTCCTTGAAGTGTTCCAAGTTGTGACCAATATGGTGAGCAATGCGCTCAAGGAAATTGATAAGGAAATCCAACAGCTTGAAATGGCGCGGGTCAGGCTCAATGATGCTGCGAATTTCAACCGTGATCAACGTGCTTTGGCAAAAGATGTGATTTCCGATGTTGAGGATGTTGATCTGAACGAAGTTGCCGTAAAAATAAATGCCTTACAGGTCTCTCTGGAGGCGTCTTATCGGGTGACGGCACTCACGCAGCAGCTCAGCCTTGTGAACTTTATTTAAAGCTAAGGCGGGGGTTGTGCTGCGGCGCTGTCTTATAAAGTTGCTGATGGTGCGGCTGGGTCTTGTACAATCAGAAGACTGACTTTCCCAGAGTTCATTGCTCTGTCGATGATACGGAAATTTGGAGTGTTGCTTTGTGGCATGCCTGTTTCAAATAGAGCAATGATAGCATCATTGATGTCACCATTCGCATTTACATCATTTTCAAGCAAGAAATCGTGTGAAGCTTCCCAAACTATATGAATATTTTCGCGTTCTGCCCAGCTGTATAAAATCTTTCTAATGTTTTGGCCTTTTTGCGCATTCCACTTACCCACTTTAATATCAGTTGTGGCCGTTGTATTTGCATCTTTTTTGATTGGCTTAAGTATATCTTTTTCATTATAAGCAGCGTTGTTCTGATCTGCAGGAATACTAAGCGCAGCAACACGATAGCTTTTATTATCTTGTTGCTCCAAACTTGTTACATTTCCTATATCAGAAGTTGGGGTGGACTGGACTTCTTCAATAGCACCAGCGGCATCTTGCTCGACTACAGGTGAAAGAGCTGATTCTTCTTGTTCTGTCGTGACAGTTACTTCACCTGCTGCAGGTTCAATTTTAAGCATAGATTCGGTATTATTATATGTACTGGAAGATAATGTACCCGTTTCTTCAGCTTTGATAATAATCACAGTATTGCCTGAGATGCGTGCTTCAAGTCCTACAGGCTTTAGCATTTCTTGTAATACTATATTCCATGATTTGTCGCCCTCCCAAGACACTCGAACGCCGGGGTTAACGGATCTCGCAAAGGAGTATGCGTGCCCCTCCGGGATAATTTGCTGCATTGCAATTGCAAGAGGCATATCTGATCCAAATCCATAAATTGTTTCGTATTGAGAAACTTGCAGAGGCTGAGTTTCTGATACTTCAGGCTGGGAGATTACAGCAGGTTGCATAGCCGGCTGGGAGACTACAGGAGCGGCCAAAGAAGGGGATTCCCAAGATAATTCAACTTGCTTCACATCGGTGCTTTTATTTTCAGATATAGAGATTGTGTCTAGTGATTGGTTTTCATGTGAATGGAGCGCGATTGGAGCTTCATTATTGAGCTCTTGTTCCAGTGGCTCTTGAATCATGGCAGTTTCAGGTTGCTCTTCAATTTGTGGAGGGGCATTAAAGATAGCGCTTTGTTCTTGTTCTATAACTCTTTCTTCAAAGGCTTGTTCAAAAGGAGCAGGCGTTATAACTTGGCTTGAAGGCTCTGGTGTTGGCCTGATTGCAGATCTGCGGATTGTCATGGGGGGATTTTGTTCCGTAAGAATCTGAAGATCGCTTTGATCAAGGCTTTCAACCGCAGCGGGAGCATCGTCAAATACAGATTCAACAGCTGTAACGGGAGCGCTTTGGATGTTTGGTTCATTTGTTGTAACGGATGGAGGCGAATATTCGCGCTTGACCGGAACCCATTCAAATCCGGCAGTTGCAGAGCTTATTGCAGCAAAAATCGAAATAGTCGAAACGCTTAAAAATGTTAATTTTGCCAAAGACTTGGTGTAATTCAGCATAAGCTGCCCCCGTTAGTGAATTGATATTTTAAAAACAAGACATTAACGAAAAGCCATTCAGATTACAAGTCTTTAATTACCATAAATTATAAAAATTATGCCGAATATCTTGGATTAGCCGCGGTCTAAAAGCTTTTTTTTGTGAACCCCGGCCCAACCTGGTCGCTCATAGCCAACCAACCAAACACGAAGGCTTCTAAGTGCTGCGGGAAATGTAAGCCCTTTTTTCTCTAATATCATGAAGATGGCTGTAACAATAATACAAAGGATAAATGTAGATGTTCTCGCGTAGACCAAAAGAAGCATGAAAGAGAGTGAAGCACGAGCATCAAGCGCAAAAAACCGTACTGTCCGCATATTGTTACGCCAGTGCCAATTTAACTGTTCTTTAATATTTTGTATTTCTTTTGCCATGGCGGCGCTCCTTGCGATTTATGCAATAATGACACAGCTTAAATCATAGCTTTAATCTTATTAAAAAGAAATAAATCTTGAGAAGATATTTGCGTAATTGAGAGGCAAAAAGGTGTGTTTGGTATTTATGCGCCAGTACTTGAGGCCAGATATAGATAATGGATACGGTCAATTTTGCCTTGTTCATATATAATTTCGGCAGAGCGTTCCATGGTTTGACCATACTGATTAATCATGCGCTGGATTTCATTCGGCCATTTTGTGAAGCTCATATCCATAAGCTTTTCCCGAACTTCATCAGGAAATTTCATCCATTCCCGCACGCCAATACGGCCACCGCCTTCACGAGGAACCAAAGCTTGCGTAACAATCAATCTCAAGCTTTCCATAAGAGCAATTGCCCGCTCTTCCCGCTCTTCCATATCGTAAACAGAGATCATTCTTTGAACTGTACTTGCAACACCCATTGTGTGTGTCGTTGTGTAAACGGCGTGGCCTGTCTGCGCTGCTTCGATAGCAGCGTTAATTGTTTCACGATCCCGTGCCTCTCCGACAAGAATAATCTCAGGCTTTCGTCTTAGAGCGTTTCTGACACCGGCAGCAAAATCAGGAAGGTGTCTGGGAATTTCGCTTTGTGACACCAAAGAGCGTGGGCTGTTAATTGTGTCGTATGTGTATTCAATGGGCGATTCATATGTCAACATTTTGCCGCAACCACGCGGTCTTTCCAAAAGCATGCGATTTCCTGCCGCGAGGAGTGTAGATTTACCGGATCCGGTGGGGCCCGTAATAATAACAATTCCTTGACGCGGCGCCCAATTATCCGTGATTTGTTCTTCAATGCCGAGGTCCTTCATGGTCGGCGGCTCGCTTGGGAGAACACGCATGGTAATCTGAGCAGCATCGCGTCCTTTTGAAAGAATGGCCGTAATATTCACACGAAAACGTATACGGGAATAGCGGTCAGGCCTAATTTCGTAGGATACATCAAGGTCACGACCAGATGCGAGGCGAGCCTGAGCCTCAGGGCCATATATTTTGGTTAGGAATATGGCCATATCCGCAGCATCAAGTTTACGGAAAGTTCCAGGGTATAGTGTTCCATGAATTTCATTATATACGGGCCTGTCTGATTGAATTGTAACATCAGAGGAGCCTTGCTTAACGCACCACATAATGAAGGGATCAACATGATCTTCAGTGAAACGACTCGGCTCATCAGGCCAGGTTGCCGCTTGTGCATCTTTTGCTTTTACAAGGCTTATCGGCTTGCGGGTTGCCATTGTTCCGATCCTGTAATGAGCTGGGGAACACCAGTAATTTGAACAGCACGGTCACCGATGCGCATTTCATTTGGTCCGCCGGTAATACCACGATCAACTTGAAGAGCATAAGGCGCGGAAATCATACCTTGTGCTAGAAGCAGGCGATAACGTACCATGCCTTGATAATCAGCCACAAGGCGGTTCAGGTCGGCTTCAAAAATATCATTGGCTTGTGCGTAGCCATACTCCCAACCACGCGTGACAAGCTCAATCCACAACTCACGCTCTTCACGATTTTCAGGCAAGAGGATATCAGGGGGAAGTTCCGGATCACCCCATGCGCGCTCTAAATAAACGCGCCACGTTCTTGGTGTTGAAACAATCCGTGCATTTGCAGAGATATTGTAAATTCTGTCTGAAACCGCGGCTTCTTGGCCTGTCGCACCGATAATCATGGCATTTTCACCGCTTGAAACTATCGGGGGCTCAATAAGAAGGCCTGATGGAGCCGGAATTAAGAGCTGGGAAAAGTCAAAAACTTTATCCAGATAGCGAGCACGATAGTTTAGCTCTTGTCTGATTTCGTATATGCGCCTCGATAAGCCTGCGCGTGCACCAAAAGATAGAGCGGCCTCGCGAATAGCTTCTTGTCGGATATCAATCGGCAGGCCAGGATCTCTCGGATTTTTTTGGGTTGGTTGCACATTCATAATGTGATTGAGCGATGGCGGCGGTGGCGGCTCTGCCGAAGCCGGAGTGCTGTGAAATGATGATGCGACCAGTATAAGCCCAAAAAACATGCTCAATAATAGCTTGGAGACTTCAATTTTTTTTGAAGGTTCTTGATGGCGACGTTGCAAAAAATTCAGCGATATCATTTTAATTCCCACTGGAAATCCCTGTGACAGGCGCGTAGTGAATCTCGACGGTGCGGCGGTTTGCATCAACTCTCAGGTTGGCGCGTAAACCAAGCTGTAGGCCAACATCTCTGAGGACTTCAACAATTGGTCTATTTTGTACATCTAAAGACACAACTGTTGGAACTGGCGGAGCATTGCCAATAACCATGAAATTGTATCCTGCGCGATCAGCTAAGGTCTTGGTAATTGGCTCAACAGGCCCGACCCAATTTACAGTGATAGATCGGCGCAGTTCGATCGGGGCATCATCGATTGTTGAAACAGGGATACCGGGAGAGCGGGCATATTCAACCGCCGCAAGGGTCTCCAGCGCTGTGGAAGCACGATCTGCAGCGTCTGCAAGCATTGCCGAAACACTATCCGGTGCCGCAACAAGCTGCGGCGCATCGCCGCTAAATTTTGTTACACCGGGCGTACATGCGGAGAGTAAAATGATAAGCGATAAAACCAGAGGTGAGGATGCTGTATGTTTCATGCTCGGTAAAATCCTAAAAAATAGAGCTATAATTTTAGTGCTATAGAAATTTATATATCGAATCAAGACTAAACACTGTTTTATATTTCTACAAGCGGGTAGAAATTTTTATACAATGCTAATTTTGGGTTAGTTTCAAATAAATTGGCTCTAACGGTGACTTCGTACCAGCCCATTGTCTTTCATAATATTAATAACACGATTTTGATACCGTTTTCCATGATGCGGGGTTCTGGAGTTATAATAAGCAATAGCCGTTGATAGGCTTTGCGTTTCATCAATGTGCTGTCGCAGTATCCATGCCGAAACTCCGACATTGGTGCAAGCATCATCACGCACCCATTTGCGGGCCGTGGCCTCGCTGACGCCCCATTTGCGGGCAAGCTCCGGTAGCCAGATTGTATTGATTTGCATCGGGCCTAAATCATAAGAACCGTTGGTGTTTTTTACTTCTTGTCCGATTTGCCCGCCTTCAGCCTTGTATATTCCCACCAAAACGGCTGGCGGGATAGAATAGGTTTGCGAGGCTAGCATTAAACAAGCGGCTAAAATTTTACTGGCGGCCATGATGTATCTATATCAAGTTTTTTTGATTGAGGCTTTGTTATAATAACTATGCGATATTTTTTTAAGATTCTTCAAGGAAATTATGAATCCTCGCCCTCTTTTGGCGGGGATTTAAAGAAAGACATCGGATTGCCGCCCGCGGATTTTTCTTGAGGGGGCTCGCCTTGGCCTTGGCCTTGCGATTGCGGAGGCGTTTCTACTGCAGGGGGTGGAGTTGTTTGCGGCGGTGTGGCTTGCGGAGGAGGCTGAGGCAAGTCTTGTGATTGTGGGGCTTGAGTCGGTTGGACAGGTTGCGCCGCTGCCCCTGAATCGTCAGCTTTCGGTTTGACAAACATTGACATTGGGTTTGTAGCTGCGGGCGATGAGGCGGGTGGTGCTTGTTGTTGTGCTGGGGGCGCTTGGATTTGGGGTTGTGCCGGGGGTGGTGGTGCTGGCGGCATTGTCGCAGGGGCGCCGGTTGTTGTTGCGGCATCAGCATTAGGAATATTTTGCGGTTGTGATAAGGGTGATGCGACTTTATTTCCGCTAGACTGCGCCGAAGATGCGATGTTTCCTGCAAATAAGTGATCCGCTAATGTTTCCAGCATTGCTGCCCGAAGCTCAAAGTTGTCCCAAAGAGAGGCAAGGCTGTTTGTTTGCGCTGAAATATCGGGGTCTTGCAAAGCCATGATCTTTTTCATCTCTGCTCGGTGGCAAAGTGTGAATATATCGGCAAGCGCCTTTACAAGCGCAAGGGTGAGAGGCTTCTGCGCCTCAATATCAAGGCTTGAGGGTGCTTTGTCGGCGATGGATTGCGAAAGTTGACGTGCCTTGGTGTTAATTTTTTCTGCTGCATCTTGCATCATTTTCTTTTCGGTTTGACCGAAAGAAAACCCCGCAATGGCATCGGCAACGGGAACGAAGGCCTGTAAATATTGTAGATTGGTTTGATGATGATCAGTAGGGCGCGCATCAGCCTGAAGCGTTTTTAATCTTGTAGTGCTCTCGTCCGAAGGGCTGAAATTATCTGAAAATGTCATCACGGCCTCAAGCGCGCCGCTCATTTTTTTGAGATCCGCTTCTGCAGGCGTGCGGCCTGTATTGCTATAGAGTGAGGCAATCATAGGGCCGGAAAGCCCAGCAAGCGCAACGCGAAGGGATTCAATTTGCGCCGGATCGGATTTGTCTATTTCAACAATATGGCCAAGCTCGATACTGAGCTGAACGGTCTTTCCCAGCAATTTAGCAATCTTATGGGCTTCTGACTTTATAGCCTCATCGGGCGAGGCCGAGGACGGGTCGTTTGTACTCATTGATGACAAAACCGACACTAGCAAAGGCGCGCCGATTTTTTCGATGATTTGTGCGAGATAAAGAATTCGCTGGGCCATAAGAATAAATAACCGTCTTTAATAAACTCTAATTTATAGACAATAGCCATGGATAGGGTTTTGCCAAAGTTATCCTATTATATGGGTATAAGCGGCTATGTTCAAACAGCAAATCTGTTTTGATAGAAATTTAAGCTCATAGCATGGTTTTATTACACTATGTCCTGCTGCCGAGATCGGCGACAAGGCCAGGAATGTCTTGGGGACGACCACGTACAATCTTTATGCTTCCGTCTTTTGCTCTGTAAACGGTCATCGGTGTGACGTTAAATTTCCATGTTTGCATCAAGGCCAGATTGCGCTGAACGCCTTGCTGATTAATATCGGCTCGTGCAGGAAGGGCGTCTTCATTGCCGTCCAGATATTCAAAAAGCCGTGTTTGCGGATTGGGCGAGGCCAGAAGAAAAGCCGATTGCGCTCGTGTTTCGTCGCGAAAACCGATTGGTATGACACGCATTTGTACACGGCCAGTATCAATATAATTGGTGCGCATATCCTGTATCATGCTGTGACAGTGCGGGCATTGTGGATCAACGATCACATACATAATGGGTGCGCCGGATTGCCCGACGGGAAACCAGTTGCTTCCTTCTATATCTGCAAAAAGCTGCTCGGATGGTGATTTGAACTCAAATTCACGTGGGCCGCTCAGAGGGGAGTCGGATGATTGTGGCGTAAAATCTTCTTTTAAAAGATCCAAAATATCATCGCCTTGGTTTTGCAGGCGGCTGACTTGCTCAACGGTGACAAGCTTACCTGTTTCATCGAACATAACGCCCATTAAAAAGGCCTTTTGATCGGGGAGCACGTAAAAATATTGCTCAACGCCGGCTTTGATCGTAAGCCATGCATCAACCCCGTAATCGCGGCCAAGATAGCGGATTTGTGCTCCCTCATTGACCAGATTTTGGATCGGATCAGGGAGTTTTGGAAGATTTGTTGTCGCTTGCGCTTGTGTTTGCGCGCTTTGGGCAAGGGATGGCGCTGAATTTAATCCAAAGCCGAATAAGATTGTAAGGCCGAGTATCGCGATTGCGCCGATATAAGTTGTGAGCCGTAAGATATGGGTCATAAATGCTCCTAAGCGATCAGTGAGTATCACATTCCTTATTAAGGTAGTGTGTTCGCTATATATGCGCAATGGGTTTTCGAATTTTATTCTTTTTCAGTGTTTTTGAGGGTTTTGTGAGGCCTAGAGAAACAGCACCAGAATCCCCGTATAGCCATAAAGCCGTCCGGCGTGGATTTCGCCGCTGGCGTAAAATCCGGCGAGCGGGACATCACCGATAATCTCGCGCACAAGCGCCATTTCTCCACCATAATCAGGGTGATTGTCATTTGTGCTGTCTTCAGAGGCTTGGTCATGATCGGGTTTGTGCTTGAAATCATTGAATGCCCGCGCAACGCAAGAAATATAAAGCGCCGCCTTGGGCGAGAACTCCCCGTAATCTTTTTGGATGCGGGCGTGCAGGCGGCATAGCCCCGCTGATAAATCCTGCCGCACGGTTTCATCATCTCTGTGCACGAATAAGATTTGCTCCCCGACCTGCGGTATTTGCGCGATATCAATCGCTTTGGTGTCTTCATCAAGTTGAATGATATTGCGCACCATGAAATCATTTTGATCCGAGCCGGATACAGGGATGGCGGCATGAACCTCACCGCGGAATACGATGGTTTCTTCGGGCGGAAGTGAGATTTTCTCCTCGCCTCCATCCCCGCCTTTACTTGAAAGAGCCTTGTTTTCTTCAGCTTCGCGCTTTTTAATTTCGGCCATGGCCTTGATATCGTCTTTGAGCACATCAAGGGCGGGTTTGTTGTTGATCTCCAGAACGCTATGCTCGTGGCATTTGGTGATTGTGTGTATCCCGCCGATAGGCTTACAGCCCTGCATCAGGGCGGTGGCAACGGGGATATCCTGCGAAAAAGCGATCCCGCCGATATCATTATCGCGCACTGCTCCGGCAATATAATTATGCTCTGCGCGGGAGGAGGCCAAGCCGCCGACAATATATCCGCCCGTTACATCATCAATATGCGAAAGCGATTCAAATGGATTGCGTGGCATCATCGGGTCGCCGTGAACCAGCACCATCATCGGTTCATGCCGCCCCAGCCAGCTTTCCAGAGCGCTGGATGGTTTGGCCGCGTCATCATCTTCGCCGGTTGTATCAAATTCGATTTCTGAGGCGGGAAGCGGCGACAGTGCGGTTGCGGCCGCGGCCATCGGGCCACTGGATGCAGAAATTGACGGGAACAGGCAAAAATGCTCTTGCGGGATATGGCCGATCATCACGGAAATGGCGGGAACATCAATATATTCTGTGCCATTGCCGCAGAGCCCCATCGCAACCGAGCCTGTCCAATGCTCAATGCCCAAAACCGATTGAAACAGGCTTAAAATGCTTTGTAGATTGTCCGAGAGATAATCACTCACATATAAAAAACCGATATTGAAAGAATCGCCCTCGGTTCTCGCGCTTTCGAGCTTTTCGAGGACTTTTTTGGAAATATCGCGCCAATCTGTTCCGGTTTCAATAACAGCGGCGAATTGTGAGGATGTGGTTAAGGACATTATGCTCTGTAATAATTTTTTCTCTCAAAGGGTATTCTGCTTTTGTATTGAGATCAATATTTGTTACTATATTGGCTGTTATGTTTTGGGCATGACCGTATCGGTTTAATTTTTATAGAGGGATTCAAGGAAATGGAATTTTGGGTTTTATTAGGGATTTTGGGCGCAATCGCGTTTTTTGTCGTTGTTATTTACAACCGCCTTGTTGCCTTACGGCAAACACGCAAACAGGCCTTTGCTGATATTGACGTACAGCTCAAGCAGCGCTTTGACCTCATTCCCAATCTATTGGAAACCGTTAAGGGTTACGCCGCGCATGAAAAAACGGTTCTGGAGAATGTGACCAATGCCCGCGCAGGGGTTCGCAATGCTTCGGGCGCTGGCGCCGGTGATAATATCGGGGAGCGGATTCAGGCTGAAAATATGCTCTCGCGCGCGATGCTGAATCTTTTCGCAGTGGCGGAGAATTATCCCGATTTGAAAGCCGATACAAATTACCGCCAGTTCATGAGCGAGCTATCGGATATTGAAAACAAGATTGCCGCAGCGCGCCGCTTCTTTAACAATGCGACATCCGAGTTGAATACAGCGGTTGAGCAATTTCCGGCTGTGTTGTTTGCGGGAAGCTTAGGCTTCAAGAAAGAGGAGTTCTTCGAGATTGAAGATTCCGTTCGTGATGCGCATGAAAAACCACCGGAAGTGAAGTTTTAGTGTCGTCACTAACCTTTCTGACCTGAATGATTTGGTGAGCATAAAATGGCAATCGCAGCGGTTGGGCTAAAAACGCATATCTGGAACAATAACCTGAAATCCATGGTGCTGCTGGTGATGTATCCGGTGTTGCTGATCGGGATGCTCTGGGCGTGTGGGTTGATTTTCGGCGCGATGAGTACGCCCGATGGTGTCCGCTATGCCAATACAATCGTTTATGATTTTTGGCCGATGGTTGTTACGGTTTGTGCGATTTGGTTTGTCTTTGCGTGGTTCTCGCATACAAAGATGGTCAGGAAGCTTTCGCACTCCCACCCCGTGACACGCAAGGAAGAGCCTGAGCTATATAACCTTCTTGAAAATCTGAGCATCACCGCGGGCATCCCGACCCCACGTCTGGAGATCATTGAAACCCACGCCAGAAATGCCTTTGCCAGTGGGATTGACCAAAAATCCTTTACCGTCACCGTAACGCGCGGCTTGATGAATTCGCTCAGCAAAGATGAACTGGAGGCGGTTCTGGCGCATGAGCTGGCGCATATTCTCAACCGTGATGTGCGATTGCTGATTATTACGATTATTTTCACGGGCATGATCGGTTTTGCGACGCAGCTTGTCTGGAGTAATATTCGCTATGGCCTGTTTTTTTCACGTGGTAGCCGTAATCGCGGCAATGTCGTTGTCGTGATGTTGGTGATTGCGGCTATACTGTGGGTTGGCTATATGGCCTCACTGCTGATGCGTTTTGCCTTGTCACGGCGCAGGGAATATATGGCTGATGCTGGCGCGGTTGAGCTGACAAAAAATCCTTCGGCAATGATGCGCGCTTTGATGCGGATTGCGGGGCGTGACCGTATCCCCGAAACGACCGATGACATCGCGATGATGTGTATAGAAAATGCGCGGCCGTTTATGGGTATGTTTGCCACTCATCCGCCGATTGATGCGCGTATTCGTGCAATTTCCGCGATTTCGGGGGAGATTGTTCCCGATGTCGCCAGCCTGCCGCCCGTTGTGAAGTCCGAGCGCTATTGCCAGCAAAAAGATAATAATCCATGGCTGACCCGCACAAGACGGGAGAAAAGCAAAACGCCATGGGGTTAACCATGGCGACTTGCGTTGCTTATTTCATTGAGAAATATATTTAGGCGTTTGGTGCGTCGGGAGCGCTTGGGGCAGCGCTTTGTTGTAACTTGACTTCCAAAAGTGGCTCGCAAAGAACCTCAAGCTCATCAATCATGCCCTCAATCATGCTAAGCCCCTTGTTCCAGAATGATGGATCACGGACATCCAGTCCGAAATCGGCTTTCAGATCATCAAGCGTGTATGTGCCGCCCGCGGCCAGCATTTTGGCGTATTTGTCTTTGAATTCCTGTTCCGGTATTTGACCTTCTTCATAGACTTGATAGAGCGCATTTACCAGAGAGTCCCCGAATGCATAGGCGTAAACATAAAACGGTGTATTTACAAAATGACCAATGTAGCCATATGTTGCGCCGTATTCTTCCTTGAGCGGAATGGCTGAACCATAGCTGTCTTGTAACGCCGCAACCCAATTTTTGCCCAGATCACCTTTTGAGAGCGGTCTGTTTGATTCTTTGAATTGGGTATTGTTTCGTTTCTCAAAGTCATAAAACGAAATTTGGCGTATGACGGTGTTAATCATGTCATTGATTTTTTCAAACAGCATTTTTCGCCGTTGGTCGTCCGTTTCCGCTTTGGCGAGCAGGGATTTGAATGTCAGCATCTCTGCAAATACGCTGGCGGTTTCAGCTAGGGTTAGTGGCGTGTGGATAACAGCCCTGTCATTTTGCGCTTCCAAATATTGATGTACGCCATGCCCCAATTCATGGGCAAGCGTAGCTACATCACGGGCCGTACCATCAAAATTGACCATGACAAAAGGGTGATCGGTTCTGGCCATGCCGGGATGAGCAAAAGCGCCATCTTGCTTTTGTTTGCTCGGCTGCGCATCAATCCAACCATTATCAAAAAACATTTCGGCGACTTGATGAGTTTCAGGTGAAAAGCTGGCAAAGGCCTCAAGGACAATTTTTTTGGCTTCAGACCATGATATTTTTTCGCCTGTTGGCTTTTCAAAAATATTAACGTTGCGATCATAGATATCGAGATGATCCTGACCCATGAGCTTTGCTTTTAAAGCATAAAATCTGTGGGAGGTGCGGGCATAGCTGTCCTTTACCGCTTTTTCGAGCGCATCGACAACTTCCGGCTCAATATTATTGGAAGCATGACGTGAATCCCATGGCTGATCATATTTTCGCCAATGATTGCTGACGGATTTTTGTCTGATGATTGCGTTGTGAACATTGGCAAAAAACCACTCATTCTCTCGCATAACGGCTTGAAAAACATCATGGGCAGCAGCGCGGCGCTCTTTATTTTGATCATTTGTGAAGATATTTAAAACCTCTCCGAGCTTTAAGGTTTTGCCTTCGAAAGGGAAATCCAACTCAACAAGGCGGCTACCATAGGCGGAAACCCAATCTTGAAGCGGGCTAAGCTCACTGGAATATTTTTCCAAATCTAATGAAAGCGTGTGGGGAATACCCTTGCGCGCTAAATCCAGAACTTGCTTCCATTTTTCTAAAGCCGGATCATTGGCCAATTTTTGGTATCGGTCTTCTTTGAGAGATTTGATCTCATGGCCATAAAAAGCCAGCGATGAAAACAATGGGCTCGCTCTATTTTGGGCGGCTTTGAGATCGCCCTCGTAAAGCTCGTTATTTTGAACCTTTTTTAGAGAAAGATACGTGAATATTCTTCCGGATAAATCTTCGATCTCTCTATCTTCTTCCAAGCTCTGTGCCAATTTTGCGGCGCTGAGCCTTCCGATTTTGCCCTCATATTTCTTCACAAAATCAGCAATCATTGTCTCCATTTTAGCGAAGTCAGCTTCAAATTCCGGGCTGTCGTAAGACGGATAGATTTTCGAAAGATCCCAAACAGGAAGCTGTTCGGCATCTTGGTTTTGTGCATTAAAGTCAGCGGTAGGCGCTTGAGTCATGATCGTATATTCCCTGTATATTTTTTATTGAATGATCCTGTCTTAGCAAGCAGCGTGATTATTGTCAAACAATATGGAATTTAAAGGGCTGTGCCATTGAATTTAATGAATACCGATTTTTTCCGATTTCTCTTGGAAACGTGGTAAAATTTACTATATTAGTTAATAGATTTTATTTTGACACCAAAACTTTACAAAAGGAGTTTAGTACTATGGAACAACAGAACCGCTCGACCTTTACCCAAGTGAAGGAAACGACATTTGACGCGGGACTGCAAAAGCATTTCCAAAGCGTCTATAACATCATGGCGCTCGGCCTATGCGTTACGGGTCTGACAGCTTACGTCGTCGCGCAAATGCCGGCAGCGCAGCAGTTTTTTGTTATGGCGGCGCAAAACCCGATGATCGGTCTGGCGATTATGGCCTTGCCGATGATCGGTATTATGATGCTGTTTAGCCCCTCACGTGTGCGTACATCCTCATTCCAGTCGCTGGTTATGGGCTTCGTAGCCTTTTCAGCGCTGTGGGGTGCTTTGCTGTCCGTGATTTTCATGGTGTATGAGCCGTCCAGTATCGTGAAGACCTTCTTCATTACGGCCGGAACATTTGCCGCGATGTCGATTTGGGGATACACCACCAAGAGAGATTTGAGCTCTATGGGCGCATTCTTGCGGATGGGCGTTATAGGATTGCTGCTGGCGATTGTTGTGAATTTGTTCATGCAATCTCCTGTCATGCACATGGCGATTTCCGCGATTGGTGTGTTGATCTACACAGGCCTGATCGCTTGGGATACCCAAAACATCAAGGAAACTTACAGCTATGCGCATGGTGGCCAGACCAATTCGAAATTGGCCGTTATGGGCGCGTTGAGCCTGTATGTGAATTTCATCATGCTCTTCCAGTTCCTGCTACAGTTTTTGGGTAGCCGCGACTAATAAGCTAATAGGCGTTAGTCCTATAACTTAAATTTTACAGTTATAAAACCGCCCCGAATGATTTGTGGGCGGTTTTTTCATGGGCTTTTGTTTCGCTTGATTGTTTTGCTTAAATCTCTTTGAGTGGATCATCTTAATCAATTCATCAAATGAGGTTTTTTATGTTCAAAGAGTTCAGGAATTTTATTGCTCGCGGCAATGTCATGGATATGGCGGTCGGGATTATTATGGGCGCGGCCTTTACTGCGATTGTGAATTCTATGGTCGGTGATCTGATTATGCCTTTTATCGGGGTTTTGACCAGCGGTGTTGATTTTGCCGATAAGTTTATTGCCCTTGACGGCGAAAGCTATGCATCGCTTAAGGCCGCCAAAGATGCGGGCGCAGCCGTTGTGAGCTATGGCGTGTTTATCAATGCGATCATCAATTTCTTGATTATCGCCTTTGTGGTGTTCTTATTGGTCAAGAACGTCAACCGCATCAAGGATATGGCTTTGCGCGAAGAGGCTGAGAAAGAAGCGGCCGCCCCGCCACCAAAGCCGCCAGCGGATGTAGTGCTCCTCACCGAGATACGGGATTTGCTCAAAAAATAGTCCTAACCAATCATAATATTCAATTGAAACAGATAAGAGCGCAATTTGACCGAATTGCGCTCTTGCTTTTTGCTTGCTTGCTCGACATTTTTTTGCTTAAGTGCGTAATCCTTTTCTTAAGGGCCCGTAGCTCAGCTGGGAGAGCGTTGCAATGGCATTGCAAAGGTCGGCGGTTCGATCCCGCTCGGGTCCACCATCCTTTAAACTTTACTTTTTAAGGATAGTTTTGATGCGCGGGCTAATTTTTCTGATATTCGGATTTTTGTCTTTTTCTGCGGCTATTATGATGGGCGCAGCGGGTTTGAGCGCTGAAGCCGCGGATTCAGCGTATAGCAAAAATGTAGAAATCCTAAACCCTTATGCGTTTGCGACCTCAGAACGGCAACGTCACGGCGCGATATTCTTTACGGTGCGCTATACGGGCGATGCCGCCGATTCTAATGATGAAAACGGCGCTGGCGCTGATGCTGGTGGCCGTGACCGTATCATAGAGGCGCGCGCCGATGTATCGGAAATTGTTGAGCTTCACACCCATATCCAGGAAGATGACGGGGTGATGCGGATGCGCAAGGTTGAGGCTCTGGAGATTTCCGAAAGCGGGGAGCTGGTTTTAAAGCCGCGCGGCGATCACATTATGTTGATTGGCTTGACCCGTCAGCTAATCGAGGGGGAAACAATCCCGCTCACGCTTGAATTTGAAAGGGCGGGCGCGGTTTCCGTTGATGTTCCGATTATCCAAGCCGGCACGCAGCCGCAGCCACAGGAAAAGCAACAGACAAAGACACTTTCAGAAGAGCCTTCAGAGCCAGAAGGCGTAAACCCTGAAGAGATAAGCGAAGATCATCAGCATCATGACCACCATTAGATCCATATTGGTATTAAACGGCCCCAATCTGAATATGTTGGGACGGCGCGAGCCCGAGATTTACGGCACGCAAACACTGGCTGATATTGAGCGGCTTTGCCGTGAAAAGGCGCTGGCGCTTGGGGTTGAGATTGATTTTCGGCAATCCAACCATGAAGGGGAGCTGATTGAGTGGATTCACGGCGCTATTCACAAATATGCTGCGATTTTGATCAATGCCGCAGGGTATACTCATACATCGGTGGCGATTCACGATGCTTTGAAGCTCACGGGGCTTCTGGTCGCTGAAGTGCATCTTTCCGAGCCGAAATCGCGTGAGGCGTTTCGGCATTTTTCCTATATCGAGCCTGTCGCCTCCGTTCATGTCAGCGGCAAGGGCGCGGCGGGTTACGGGGAGGCGCTCGAAAAGCTTACAGAACTTTTAGCGGCCTGAAATGCATCATGCTTTGACTTTTTGTCAAAGGTTTTGTAATCAATGACAATCATCAACAACCCAGAAAACACAAATGAAAATAGATTATACTGCGATCAAGGAACTGGCCAAAATTCTCGATGAAACCGGATTGACGGAAATCGAGGTTGCCGAAGACGATAAGGTTATCCGTGTGAGCCGTGGCGGCGGGACGGTTGTGGCGACGGCTCCGGCCAATATGAATATGCTGTCAATGCCATCCGATCCGACTGTGCCGCAACAGGCCTCGATGGATTCGGCGACTGTGGCGCAATCTCATCCGGGTGCGGTTACCTCGCCGATGGTGGGAACGGTCTATATGCAAGGTGAGCCGGGTGCGCCGCCATTTGTGTCCAAGGGCACAACCGTAAAGGCGGGCGATACGCTGCTGATTATCGAGGCGATGAAGGTGATGAACCCGATCAAGGCCGAAAAATCAGGGACTGTTACGCATATCATGGTCAATGACGGCGAGCCTGTTGAATATGGCGATGTGCTGATGGTTATTGAATAAGCACACGAATAAAACCAGACCAGAGCCGGAAACGCCCATGTTCAAAAAAATTCTGATTGCCAATCGCGGTGAAATCGCCCTTAGGGTTATACGGGCGTGCCGTGAAATGGGTATCCAAAGCGTGGTTGTGCATTCCACAGCCGATGCCAATTCAATGGCGGTGCGTTTGGCCGATGAATCGGTATGTATCGGGCCGCCGCAATCGCGGGACAGCTATCTGAATATCCCTTCGATCCTCAGCGCGGCTTCGCTGGCGGGGGCGGATGCTATTCACCCCGGCTATGGATTCTTGTCTGAAAACGCGCAATTTGCGCGGATGGTCGTCGAGCATGGCTTTACCTTTATCGGCCCTTCAGCCGAGCTGATCGAGAAAATGGGCGATAAGGTGACCGCCAAGAAAACAGTGCGCGCCCTTGGCTTGCCTGTTGTTCCGGGGTCGGAAGGCGCGCTGGAGAGCGCGGAAGACGGGCTTAAGCTCGCCAAGGAGATGGGCTTTCCTGTCCTGATTAAGGCGGCATCCGGCGGTGGCGGTAAGGGGATGCAGATTATTCGCCGCGAAGAGGATTTTACCGAGGCCTATAACACCGCGCGGCGCGAGGCCAAGGCCAATTTCGGCGATGATACGGTTTACATGGAAAAATTCCTCGAAAAGCCGCGCCACATTGAAATTCAGGTCTTTGCCGATAGCCATGGTAACTCAATTCACCTTGGAGAGCGCGATTGCTCGATCCAGCGCCGCCATCAAAAATTGGTCGAAGAAGGCCCCTCCCCCGTATTGAGTGAGGAACTCCGCGAGGAAATCGGCACGCTCGCCGCACAAACCGTCGGTAAGCTCGGCTATCTGGGCGCTGGAACGATTGAATTCCTCTATGAGAATGAGAAATTCTATTTCATGGAGATGAATACCCGCATTCAGGTCGAACACCCAGTGACGGAAATGATTACCGGTGTTGACCTGATACAGGAGCAAATCCGCGTCGCCGCAGGCCTGCCGCTATCGGTTAAGCTGGACGGAAAGCCGTTCAAATTCCGCGGGCATGCGATTGAAATTCGTATCAATGCCGAAGATCCAGAGAACTTCACCCCCTCCCCCGGTATGATTAAGCAATTCCACGCACCCGGCGGTTTGGGCGTGCGGTTTGATAGCGCGATTTACAGCGGATATTCAATTCCGCCTTACTATGATTCCATGATCGGCAAGCTGATTGTTCATGGCCGCGACCGCGCCGAATGCATTGCCCGCCTGAAACGCGCGATCAAGGAAACGGTGGTGGACGGCGTGAAAACGACAATGCCGCTGCATTTGTGGATTCTCGACCAGCCCGAATTCATCAGCGGAGATTACACGATTCACTGGCTGGAGAAAAAACTCGCTGAGAAAAAAGCCTCTCAAGGTTGATCTTATCAGTATTGCCTCCAAACAATAATTTTCGCGCCGTAAAGACAAAGCCATGATAAAATGGGCTTATGCAACTCGTTTTAACGCCGGAGCTGATAATCGAAGCCTATAAGCAGGGTGTGTTCCCGATGGCTTATCATGCGGGCAGCCCCTATGTGCAATGGATTTGCCCGCAGCAGCGTGGCCAGCTTGATATTGAAAATCTCTATATCTCAAAAAGCCTGAAAAAATCGGTCAATAAAGCCGCGCGCAGCGAGAATATCAATATAACAATCAATCGGGCCTTCGGGCAGGTGATCGCGGCGTGCGGCGAACGCAGTGAAACCCGCCCCGAAACCTGGATCAACGATCAGATTCGTCGTGTTTTTACCGAGCTGCACCATGATGGCCATGCCCATAGTGTCGAGTTTTGGGAAGGTGGCGAGCTGCGCGGCGGGCTTTACGGGCTGGCGATCGGCGCGGCGTTTTTCGGCGAGAGCATGTTTTCCCGCCGCACTGAGGCTAGCAAGATTTGTCTTGTGCATCTGGCGGCGCGGCTTTGGCGCGGTGGGTTTAAGCTGCTCGATACGCAATTTATCAACGAACATCTGAAACAATTCGGCGTTTATGAGATTGCGCATAAAGACTATATCCAGCGCTTGGCGCCGCTTTTGGGGCAAAAGGCTGATTTTATCCAAAGCGGCGTGGCGGGGGCGGATATATTAAATCAGTATTGGGAAATGCGGGCAGCGCAGGGCGTTAGAAGCATAAAATCAGAGCCAGCCCATACAGAGCAGCCCCTTATTCCGCCGCGGGAATAACGATGCTTTCATCATCGGCCGCGCCGAAATCATCGTAAACGCCTTCCTCTTGCGCGGAGTCTGGGCTAGACGTGCTTTCAGCTTGTTCATCTTCAGTGCCGTCATTTTGCGCAGCGGCGGCGGGGGCATCGGAATAGCAATCAAGCACCCAGACATCATAAATCGCATGATCCATCGGCGAAAGCGCGGGGGAGGATGCGAACATCCAGCCGCTGAAAATCCATTGCGCTTCGCGGTTTTCGTCAATTTCCCAGATTTGCAGGAAGGCGGCGGATTCGGGTTTATCAAGCGGGGAAGATTTTTGGCAAGAATTCACCTTGATAAAAAGTGGGCCGAATTTTACGGTTGAGCCGACCCGCGCTTCAAAAGTTTCCGTCCGCGCCGTGATCTTGTCGAGCGATTGCAGCCTGACATAGCTCTGGTCTTCCATTTGCGCCAATACGGCGGTGGAGGGCAGCAATAGAAACAAGAATAGAGAAGCGGCCAAAAGCGCCGAATATACGTATGGGTATACGTATAGGCGGGGCTTGGGCTTATTGCTGCTTTTTGTCATCCGCGCCGTGCATGCTGAAAATGAACTGCCCCAAAAGTTGCTCAAGGTTTTGTGGGGCTTGGGTGTAAATAATCACGCCGCCGCTTGAGAGCATGTCATCATCCGCGCCGGGCTCCAGCGCCAGATAGCGTCCGCCTAACAGGCTTTCGCTGCTGATAAGGGCGACAGTGTCGGTGGGAAGTTGGATATTGCCGTCAAGTGAGGCGGTAACCCGCGCCAGATAGGTGTCTTTCATCAACTGAACGCTTGTGACCGTTCCGACCTTGACGCCGCTGATGAGCACATCATCACCCGCCTTGAGGCCGCCGATACCGGAGAAATCAGCATGGACGATAAACCCGCTGCCCGCGCCGACATTGGCCATTTTATAGCCAAAGAACAGGAAAAAGGCCGCAACAACAATTACGAGAGCGCCGAGGAGGGTTTCAAGGACATTGCGTTTCATATGGATTTCATCTCCGCTGGTTGTTGACCGGAACGCGTTTGTATCAGCTCTATCACTGTATTTCTGACAGCCGCGTTTTTTAATCCCTAACTTTATGGGTTATAAGCTCAAAAAAATCAACCCTTTGCGGATTTATTCTTGTGCATGGGTATGGGTATGGGTATGGGTTGAATAATTGGCTATTAGGTATAACGGTTGCAAGCGCGGTGGGCGCTTTGTTTCGGTTATTCAGTCAGGTGTTTTGTTATTCCGGCGGTTGCCACGGCTCATAATCGCCGGTGGCCTTGTCGCGCTCCCCGCCTTTGAGGATATGCCCCGGCGGGCGATAGGCCTGATCCGTTCCGGTCATATTCGGCGCATAGGGCTGCTGCCATGGGCGGCGGAAGGAGTCCGTATCATTGGAGGGCAGGGTGTTGGTCTGATGGTGCAGCCAGCCATGCCATTCTGGCGGAACCTTGCTGGCATCGGGCGCGCCGTTATAAATCACCCAGCGGCGCTCGCGCTTATATCCCGCACGGGGCTTGGCGGTGTAGTATTTGTTGCCAAGCTGATCTTCGCCAACAAGCTTGCCGCCCGATGTCATCGTGAACAGCCCGATATGCGCGGGTGATAAAACGCCAAGATATTTCAGTAAGCCCATGAGTTTGATCCTGAATTGATGCTCCCACCTACCTATTATAAAACACGCGGGCAGGCAAGAGATTTGCAGTGTGCGTGCGCAAATTATGGCAGAGCGGCCAGCGCTTTACAAAGAAATTTTCGCGCTTATAGTATTAGGCGTATTCACCATATCAACCATTCAGAATTCAAGGGCGCACAGACATGGATATTCACAAACAACTCTCGGAACTCGGATTGTCATTGCCCAAGGCCGCCGCGCCTGCTGCCAATTACGTGCCTTATGTTATCAGCGGCAAGCATATTTATGTCGCCGGACAGATTCCGTTCCTGAACGGTGAGAAAATGCATATGGGGCGTTTGGGTGACGGGCTGGAAATCGAGGATGGCCGAGCCGCCGCGCAAGCTTGCGCCCTCAATATTCTGGGGCAGGTCGATGCGGCTATCGGCGGTGACTGGTCGAAGATCAAGCGCTGCGTTAAGCTTGGTGCGTTTGTGAATTGCACGCCCGCCTTTACCGATCATCCCGCGGTGGTCAATGGCGCATCCGATTTGATGGTGGCGGTGCTTGGTGAAGCCGGAAAACATGCCCGCTTTGCCGTCGGCGCACCGTCCTTGCCGCTGGGCGTTGCCGTTGAGATCGATGCCCTGTTCGAGCTGGTTTAAAAGCGCAGCTCTCTTTGGTTTTATGTATCTATAAAGTTTCGCCCCACTCGCCCCACTCTCCGTTTTAAAGTGGGGCGAAAGGTTTATTATATATTTCAAAAGGTTACGGGTATTTCGCCCCACTCGCCCCGCTTGCCCCACTTGTTTTTTGGGATTTGAGATATTTTGAACCACCAAGACACCAAGAACACCAAGGCTTATACCGTCATCCCGAGCGTAGTCGGGGGATATCATTTCTTTTACCACAGAGGCACAGAGTTATAAGAGTTCACAGAGTTCCTTATTGAATATAAACAAACTCCTTGTCCTCTTTTTAAACTCTTTCATCTCTGTGGTAAAAATTGAGAACAACCGTCATGCCCGCCTTGTGCGGACATCCGCACTTTTTTGATGGTAATAAGCGTTTCCAGATCCCCGCTGTTTAAGCTCTGCTAGGCAGAGCCGCGGGGATGACAATGAAAAACTTGGTATCTTCGTGTCTTGGTGGTTTTAGGTTTTTGGATTACACGGACAAGCCGTGCAATGACGCGGTTTGATTTAGGCGTAATTCTCCCCTGAACCAAATCCATAATATGATTTAATTCCTATGAAATCAAGGATAATTTTTATAAAATTGTGGCCAGAGATAGGGTAGCAATTTGGGTTTACAATCTTATTTTCCATGAAAACCGCCACAATAGCGGGTGAATAAATGTCTATCCTTGTTTCGGCTATGGGCTTTGTATGGGGTGACATGAATTTGAAAGAGAGCATGGATAAGAATCACCGAGCGCTATCGCTTTGAAATTACAAAGAATCACGGTTAAGAATCACCAGTGAATCATGGTGAATCACCCGTGAATTAGAACAAATTCAGACAAATTGCAGCCGTTATGTTGTGTCCGGTTTTCCAAATATCGGCGGTTTTGGATGATTTTTGCGCAATAAAATTACCAATTTCAGGGCTGTGAAAAAATGGATAGTTACGATTTTCGGTTTAAAATCAAACCTTTTACGGGTGTATAACGGTTTTATAGGAATAAGGTCATATTGTTCATCACCCACGAGATGTAGTATCTTTAAGATGCTTAAACGCTATGGGTAGTATGTTTCGCCATCTACCCACTTCCATAAAATAACAATCTTGAGCTAAATTCTAAATTTCAGTTCAATTCATATCTAGGAGAAGACTTCATGTTTGACGTAGCGCAAATGGAGCGTGGTAATCGTGTGCAAATTGACAGGGCGCGTGATGAGAATTTAACGGTTTTCGGCAAGGCGACCTTAACAGACCGCTATCTGATGCCTGAGGAATCCTATCAGGATTTATTCGCCCGCGTGGCCATGTATTACGGTGATGATTCCGAACATGCGCAGCGTCTATATGATTACATTTCCAAGCTGTGGTTTATGCCCTCTACGCCTGTTTTGTCGAATGGCGGAACGAGCCGCGGATTGCCGATTTCGTGCTTCCTGAATGAAACCAATGACAGCCTTGAAGACATCGTATCATTGTGGAATGAAAATGTATGGCTGGCCTCTTTGGGCGGCGGTATCGGCTCTTATTGGGGGAATGTCCGTTCCATCGGCGAGAAGGTTGGCCGCAACGGCAAAACATCGGGGATTGTGCCGTTCATCCGTGTGATGGATTCTTTGACCCTCGCGATTTCACAAGGATCTTTGCGCCGCGGTTCTGCGGCGATTTATTTGCCGATTTGGCATCCGGAAATTGAAGAATTTATCGAGATTCGCAGACCCACGGGCGGCGATCCGAACCGCAAAGCGCTGAATTTGCATCACGGCGTATTGGTGAATAATAAATTCATGCAGGCCGTTGAAAATGATGAGGAATGGGCGCTTAAATCGCCGAAGGACAACCACGTCGTTGATAAGGTTTCGGCGCGTGACCTCTGGATTCGCTTGCTGACAGCGCGTATCGAAACGGGCGAGCCGTATATTATCTATATCGATCATGTCAATGATGCGATTCCCGATCACCACAAAATGGCCGGATTGAACGTGAAAATGTCCAATCTGTGTTCGGAAATCACGCTGCCGACCGGCCGCGACCATTTGGGCAATGACCGTACGGCGGTGTGCTGTTTGTCTTCGCTCAATCTCGAAACCTTCGAACAGTGGAAGGATCACCCGACCTTTATCGAAGATGTGATGCGATTCCTTGATAACGTGCTTTCCGACTTTATCGCCAAAGCCCCCGATTCCATGGCGCGCGCCAAATATGCCGCGATGCGTGAGCGTTCGGTCGGGTTGGGCGTGATGGGTTGGCACTCCTTCTTGCAATCAAAAATGATCCCGATGGAAGGGGTGATGGCCAAGGTTTGGAATCGCCGCATATTCCAACATATCAAGCGTCAGGCCGATGATGCTTCGATCAAGCTGGCGCATGAGCGCGGCGCGTGTCCTGATGCTGCGGATTACGGCATTATGGAGCGTTTCTCCAACAAGATTGCGATTGCGCCGACGGCCTCGATCTCGATCATTTGCGGCGGCGCTTCGCCGGGGATTGAGCCGAATGCAGCCAATGCCTTTACGCATAAAACCCTCTCGGGCTCGTTCCCCGTCAAGAACCATTATTTGGCGAAATTGCTTGAGGAAAAGGGGCATAATACCGATGATATCTGGAGCTCGATCTTCACCAATGAAGGCTCGGTGCAGCATCTGGATTTCCTCTCGCAGGAAGAAAAAGATGTGTTCAAGACCGCCTTTGAGATCGACCAGCGCTGGTTGATCGAACATGCGGGCGACCGCACGCCGTTTGTGTGTCAGGCGCAATCCTTGAATGTGTTCCTGCCCGCCAATGTGCATAAATCCGACCTGCACCGCATTCACTGGGAGGCATGGCAAAAAGGCGTCAAGTCGCTGTATTATTGCCGCTCCAAGTCGATCCAGCGCGCAGAATCCGATGCATCATGGAAACGCGCTCAAGCCGGAGAGCCGCCCTCAAACCGCGAACCCGAACTCGGCGAAGCAAATAAATACGAGGAATGTCTGGCCTGTCAGTAAAAAGTTACAGAAAGGAGGCTCTTATGGCCAAATTTTTGGTAATCCCCAATGAATGCACAAAAATCTACTTTGTGATTAAATAGCCAAAAGGGGAAAATATTGGGTAAAGTGGAAATAGGAAACAATCGTTTTTACCGTTTGAATTCTTGCCTTGAAACTGTAGATTAGTTTTTGAAGGTACTCCCCCGTAAGGATACGGAGTTGAAAGCTTGAAAATATCAGCCGGCTGTTGTTATTTTCCGATCTAGGCCCTTCAGAGAAGGCACCCGGCGGAGAATAATCATTCAAGCGATATTTGCACCCTAACAAAAGCCCTCACTTCAGAGGGCTTTTTGATTCCAAATACCGCCCCACTACCCTTTCAAAAAAATACCTCTATATTTATAATTTTTAGGGAAATGAATAATGCGTAAAACTTTCACAATTGCGGCGCTAATACTCGCCCTTAGTGGAGCAGGATATTCAATCATGGCCAAAGCAGAAATGAAAAACACCACCAATACGGGGATGGATGCCTCGCACCTCACGGAAAAGCAGCGTTATGTGACATTGCATGACGGTACGGAACCGCCGTTTCAAAACGAATATTGGGACAACAAAGAGCCGGGGATTTATGTCGATCGCATTTCCGGTGAGCCGCTGTTTTCCTCAACCGATAAATTCGATAGCGGCACAGGCTGGCCGAGCTTTACCAAGCCGATCAACCCCGCATTGGTAGCACAGTTCCAAGATGACAGCCACGGCATGAGCCGCACCGAAGTGCGATCCACCACCGCCGATGCGCATTTGGGGCATATTTTCGATGACGGCCCGATTGAGAGCGGCGGCCAGCGCTATTGCATCAACTCCGCCGCGCTGAAATTCATTCATAAGGATGATCTGGAAAAAGAAGGCTACGGCCAGTTTTTGACGTTGTTTGATGCGGAGTAAGAACGCTGGTTCGCGCTGTGCTCTGGCTTGATTAGGCTCTATTGTGGTTCGGACGACGGGGCGGGAAGAGGCGGCGGCTCTGCTGCTGCGGCGGCCTGATCCGTAACCTCTATCGCGGCAGGCGGAGGCGGATTTAAAATCCGTTCCGGCACAGGCGGTAAATTGGTAACGCTGAATTTATGATTGCCCGTGAAGAGCGGCTGGTGAATCGGCTGCATAGCCTCCCCATCGAAAATACGCCGCGTTGTCCAATGGCCGAGATTCCCGCGCGATTCAAAGATATCGCAATTGCCGGGTTTCAGAATATCCGCCGTCATCGGCAAGGCGTGCATGGCGCGTAAAAATTCCTGAATCACATGACCATGCGCAACAATCACCATATCATCATGACCCGCGAGGTCGGCACGGTGCATTGCACCCTCCATGAAACTTTGTACGGCCAAGAACGCATCTTTGCGAGATTCACCCATGAGTGGCCGCGCCGTGAACGGGTCTTTATCCCTTATGGCCAAGGACAGGCGGTTGAACTGCGCCGCGGTTTGCCAATCCAGAATTCCGTCAGGTTTATTGAGATGCGGAACAGCCCCATAGCTCTGTTCAATCAACCGCGGGTCGTGGTGGATTATCGGCGTATCGGGAAAACGCGCATTGCCGAGCCCATGCAAAACGCCCGATAGTGTTTCGTGAGTGCGCTGATATGCGCTTAAGAAAATATACGGCCATTGAGCCGTTTGTGTATCTTGGTAATAAGAGTCGAGATGCTCGCCCGCAGCAATGGCCTGCCGCCAGCCAATATCCGTCAGACCGATAGTTTGATCGCCTTTTTCAATATATTTTTTATAATCAACATTGCCTTCGGATTGGCCATGCCGGATCAATAACACGCGCATAAAATATGCTTAAGGTATTTTTAAAGAAGCGTCAAATATTGAATTGATTGACAGCCTGCGGCTATTTTCTGTTATACCATTGAATGATGAGTGACACGCTTTTGGCCTATGATACATATTGTAAGGAGCAGAAACTGCGCCCTTCCGCGCCGCGCCGCTTGGTTTTGGACATTATGTTGACCGCGGCAAAGCCTCTGACGGCCTATGAAATACTCGAAGCCTTGGGCGCACATATCAAAAACCCCAAACCGCCGACCGTTTATCGTGCGCTTGAGGCCCTTAGCGCCGCGGGATTTGTGCATCGTATCGAATCGCTCAACGCGTATATTGTTTGTGATGAAAATCACCGTCACCATGGCGGGCAATTCCTGATTTGCGAATCATGCCGCGCCGTACAGGAAATCCATTTGTGCAGTATTCCCGATTCGCTCGCCAAGATGGCCGATAAGCGCAATTTTAAATTGGCGTTCTGGAATGCCGAGCTGTATGGCCGCTGCAATAATTGTGCATAGAGCCTGTTTTTTTATACAGCTGAGCTTGAAAACCACTACATATAGTATATAATCACGTTTATGAGCACCAAATATGCTCATACTTCTTTTAGGGCTTTCGCCATTTTATCCCCGTTATTCACGGTTATATTTTTGAAATGACTCGGAAAATCGGCAAAGCCCGCTAGAGTAACACTGACTTCACAGTATTGAGATCACACGTAAAGCTTATCACGAAGGAGAGAAAGCCATGGCACAGTCTGCTATATCCGATATCGAAAAATCCAACTCCCCTCTGCTGGTCGAGCGCCATGTTTATAAGCCGTTCTTATATCCCTGGTGCTATGAAGCATGGTTAACGCAGCAGCGCATTCACTGGCTGCCCGAAGAAGTGCCGCTCGCCGAAGATGTGCGCGACTGGAAAAAGAATTTGACCCCTTCCGAGAAAAACCTCGTCACACAGATTTTCCGATTCTTCACGCAATCGGATGTTGAGGTGAATAACTGCTATATGAAGCATTACTCACAGGTCTTCGGCCCTGTTGAGGTGCAGATGATGCTTTCGGCGTTCTCGAATATTGAAACCGTACACATTGCCGCTTACTCGCATTTGCTCGATACGATCGGCATGCCTGAAATCGAATATGAAGCCTTCCTGAAATATAAGGAAATGAAGGACAAGTTTGATTACATGCAAAATGCGTCGATGAAATCGCGCCGCGATATTGCCAAGACAATGGCGATGTTCGGAGCTTTCACCGAGGGGCTACAGCTTTTTGCATCCTTTGCGATTTTGATGAACTTCCCGCGCTTCAATAAAATGAAGGGAATGGGGCAGATTGTGACATGGTCGGTGCGTGATGAAACGCTGCACTGCCTGTCGATGATCAAGCTATTTAACGCCTTTATCAATGAAAACCGCGATATCTGGGATGATGAGCTGAAAGAAGAAATCACCGATTGTTGCCGCACGATTATCGGCTTTGAAGATGCGTTTATTGACCTGTGTTTCGAGATGGGGGCGATTGAAGGCCTGACTCCGGCTGAGGTCAAGAACTACATCCGTTACATCGGCAATCGCCGTTTGCAGCAGCTCAATCTTGAGCCGATTTATGAAGGTCTTGAGAAAAACCCGCTGCCATGGATGGACGAGATGCTCAATGGTGCGGAACACGCGAATTTCTTTGAAAATCGTGCGACCGAATATTCCAAAGCCTCCACACAGGGCGCTTGGGAAGAGGTGTTCTCGAATGATATTTTTGCCGGCAATTACGGCAAGAAAATCGGCGCTATGACCGATATGAGCCAAGTTAAAAAAGACGATGTCAAAAAAGATGAGGCGGCTTAGTTAGGCTAGGGCTGTTTATCTCAGCCTTGGCAAAACGCTGCCCCATCAAGATTTATAAGTTTCATGTTGGGGTGGGGCGAATTTTCGAAGGTGAAAAATCGCTCCGCATTCCAAACAAAACGAAGAAGCCGCCGAATTTTCTGCTTTCGGCGGCTTTTTTTGTGTCTTGATATAGTGGGAAGCGCTAATAGCGTTTCTAACCCGCCTGAGCGCCGACAATCCGCGCGATGGCTTCGGTCATCATCTCTTTGTCATCTTGCATGCGGAAGATCATCAGCGCCTGATTGTCTTTGCTCATCAGATAAATAAAGCTTGAATGATCGACGGTGTAATCGCTTAGCGTTTCATCCTCAACCTTCGTGGCGAAGACCTTATAGGCCGATTTTACGGCGTTGATTTGCTCTTCGGAACCGGTTAGGCCGATGAGCTGCGGATGAAACAGGCTCACATAATCTTGCATGACCTCGACCGTGTCGCGCTCCGGATCAACGGTGATAAAAAGCTGGGCAATCTGTGCGGAGATATCCTCCGGCAGTGCGTTTACAACCTGCGCCATTTTTTGCAGCTCGGTCGGGCAAATCGCCGGACAATAGGTAAAGCCGAAATATATCAGCTTGAAACGATCGGCGTAATCGGCCTGTGTGACGGAGTTGCCGTTATGGTCGATCAAGGTGAAATCCCCGCCGAGCTGGACGCCCGTCATCGGCTCGATAGCGATGCCTTCGCCCTGCACGATCACGGTGGCCGCGCCTTGCTCCTGATTGATTTGATAAAGCGCAATCAATCCGCCAATCGCAATCCCGACCAGCGCCAGAATAGCCGTTCTGAGCACTCTGTTTTTTAATGGCATCTCGTTATCTCCTGCTTGTCAAATTTCCTAAGATATGTAAGTGTGCGGGGAGTAAATGTAAAGTATAACCTTCGGGGTGTCTGCGGCGGTTCCGGTGTTTAGCGCCAAGGCTGCGGACTGAGATTACACCCGTAGAACCTGTTGGTTCATACCAGCGTAGGGAAAGGAAAACAGCGCGATGCCGCATATCATTGTTGAATATACCGACCATCTGAATTTTGATGTTGAAAAGCTGACGATTGAGCTGCACCGCTCTTTGATACAGCAAGACACCATCAAGGAAGAAGCCGTGAAAACCCGCGCCATCCCCGTGAAGGCCACGGTTGTCGGAACGGGAAAATGTCACGATAAATTCATCCATATTTGCCTGAAGCTTATGCCTGGGCGCGATGATGCGTTGCGCCGAACGATGGCCGAAGCCCTGGCCGCCACGGCGCGCATGGTGGCGCTTGATGAGCATATTTCCATCACCGTTGAAACGGCGGAGCTGCATGCCGAGAGCTATATCAAGTAATCCAATAGCCCAAACATCCAGCTATCTAAATATCTAAATATCCAATACCCAAACACATCAATATCAGGAAAAAGACCATGTCCAAAACCGAACAGAATATCTGCCCGTCCACAACCCATGTTACACGCGGCGCGATCAGCGGCTCGCGCAAGGTTTATATCGGTGAGCTTAATGTGCCGATGCGCGAAATCGCCCTGTCGAACGGCGAGGCCTTGACGGTTTATGATACATCCGGCGCTTACACTGATGATGCGGCGGCGCTCGATATTATGCGCGGCCTGCCGAAAATTCGCCGTGAGTGGATTTTGGAGCGCGGCGGGATTGAAGAAATTGAAGGCCGTAAAATCCAGCCGATGGATAATGGTTATAAGGACGAAGCCGCTCTGGAGCGCCGCAAGATCAAGCATGAAAAATTCCCCGCCTCGCCCGAAAAACCGTTGCGCGCCAAAGCGGGGCAAAATGTCACGCAAATGCATTATGCCCGTCAAGGCATTATCACCAAGGAAATGGAATATATTGCCCTTCGTGAAAATCAGGCGCGGGAAGCCGTTCACAACAACAAGGGCGGGGAAGGATTCGGCGCGAATTTGCCTGATTTTATTACGCCTGAATTCGTTCGTAAGGAAGTCGCCGAAGGCCGCGCGATTATTCCCGCCAATATCAACCACCCTGAATCCGAGCCGATGATTATCGGTCGTAATTTCCTTGTGAAGATTAACGCTAATATCGGAAACTCCGCCGTCACCTCATCGATTGGTGAGGAGGTCGACAAAATGGTTTGGGCGACACGGTGGGGCGCTGATACGATTATGGATCTGTCAACGGGGCGCGATATTCACGACACGCGTGAGTGGATTTTGCGCAACTCCCCTGTGCCGCTCGGCACTGTCCCGATCTATCAGGCGCTCGAAAAAGTCGGCGGTATTGCCGAGGATCTGAGCTGGGATATTTTCCGCGACACACTGATCGAGCAGGCCGAACAGGGCGTGGATTACTTCACCATTCATGCGGGCGTGCGCTTGCCGTTTGTGCAATTCACTGCGGATCGTATTACGGGGATTGTGTCGCGCGGCGGCTCGATCATGGCGAAATGGTGCATGGCGCATCACCGCGAGAGCTTCCTTTACAGCAAGTTCGAAGAGATTTGCGAGATTATGAAGGCTTATGATGTGTCATTCTCGCTGGGTGACGGGCTGCGCCCCGGTGCGATCAAGGATGCCAATGACCGCGCGCAATTTGCCGAGCTGAAAACGCTGGGCGAGCTGACGCAAAAGGCATGGGCGCATGATGTGCAGGTGATGATCGAAGGCCCCGGCCATGTGCCGATGCATTTGATCAAGGAGAACATGGATAAGCAGCTTAAGGAATGTTACGAAGCGCCGTTTTATACTTTGGGGCCGTTAACAACCGATATTGCCCCCGGCTATGACCATATCACCAGCGCCATCGGCGCGGCGCAGATTGGTTGGTACGGTACGGCGATGCTGTGCTATGTCACGCCGAAGGAACATTTGGGCTTGCCCAACCGCGATGATGTGAAAACGGGCGTGATTACCTATAAAATTGCCGCTCATGCCGCCGACCTTGCCAAGGGGCATCCGGGCGCACAAAAACGCGATGATGCGTTGAGCCTTGCGCGGTTTGAATTCCGCTGGAACGACCAGTTTAATCTGTCGCTTGATCCCGATACGGCGCGGGCAATGCATGATGAAACCCTCCCTGCGGAAGGGCATAAGCATGCCTCATTCTGTTCGATGTGCGGGCCGAAATTCTGTTCGATGAAAATTACGCAAGATGTGCGTGATTTTGTCGCCGCGCAGGAGCAAGGCCAAGGTCAGGAACATGAACAGGATCAAGAGCAAGTCGCCGAGAAAAAATCAGCGGCCTAAAGGTCTAAGACTTGAGGTCTGAGAGGTGGGGGATAACCCTAACGTGAGGCGCGGGCTTCTTCGAAAATATTGAGGAAGTCTTGCGCGGTCGGCATTCTTTCTTGCGCCATATACATGATATTCGGCCCGATGAAAAATGTTGGAACGCCCGTCCCGCCCAACCTTGCCAAAGCGCGCATATTGGCAATAGCCTTGTTATGGGTGTCTTTGGAATCGATGTCACTGACAAACTGGTCAACGTCCAGCTCAAGCGCTTCGGCGATTTCGGTCAGGCGCTCACGCGTTAAATTCTGGCCGTTTTGCATCAGATAGTTATGCGCCTGTGCGGCTTTTCCCTGATTGGCGGCGGCATAGAAAATAATGGCGGCGGCACTGCCGTCAGGATCGCTTGAGAGCAATGGGCGCGGCGCGAGCCTTACATTGGCATCAAGTGTTATGGCTTCCATGATAATCGGGTGGGCTTGCTGGCAATAAATACAGCTGTAATTCATGAACTTGACGACTGTCAGGTCATAATCTTCCGAACCGATTGTGTATTGCTCCGGAATATTCGTAAGCGATTGCCGCGCGGAATACAGGTCATAAACCTGAAAGCCCAGATAGGCGCATAGGGCAAATAAGAAGGCATAAAATGCTTTTAACACCATTGGACGATCCCTCGTTTGTGTTGACGCGTTTATTTGTGCTTAGAGCGCGGCGCGGCGACTGATTTTATCCGCGCTCTTGTTTCACGCTGTCAATCAGCGCCTCTGTTCCGATATAGCCGCGGAAGACCTGATCGCCGACGATAAAGGCGGGTGTTCCCTGAATGCCCATATCCCGCGCAACGCCAATGCTCTTTCCGAGAAGCTCCTGAACAGCATCGCTTTTTGCATCAGTGGCCATCTTATCGACATCCAAGCCCAAACGCTCGGCGATCACTTTCATTTGCGCTTCGTCCTTGCCGCCTTGGTGCTCCATTAAGGCCTGATGGAATTCAAAATACTTGCCTTGTTTATGCGCGGCCAAAGCCCATTGCGCCGCGGTGAATGAGGTCGGCCCCAAAATCGGCATTTCGATAAAGACAACGCGTACATTATCATCGCGCTCGATCAAGGCCTGAACATCTTCGAAGGCGCGTTTGCAATAGCCGCAATTATAATCGAAAAACTCAACCACCGTGACATCGCCGTCTTTCTTTCCGACAAACGGCACATCATCGGATTGGAAAAACTCTGCATATTCTTTGAGTTTATTTTGAGTCATTTCCTCCATTTCGCGCTCTTGCTTTTCACGCAAGGCGATCATCGCTTCGGAAATCATTTCAGGATTTTCCATCAGGTAGTCACGGAATATTTGTTGAATCTCGCCGCGCTGCGTTTCGGAGAATGATGCGCTGCTATCCGCCGCGTTTTGGTCTTGGGCGTTGGCATTGCCGGAAATGTAATAGCTGGAGGCGAACAACGCGCCCAATCCGACAGCGCTTAGCAAAACAAGGTGAAAGGCTGATTTTTTCTGACGTTTAGGCATGTGGTCTCCTGCGATTAAAAAACATTTCAAAATTCAAACGTTGCATATCATAAATCAGTTTCTGCTATTTCCCAACCCTTTTTGGGAATCGACAAACACAACAATGTCCTGCGCCTTTATGGCTTCACGGGAATTCGGCTCGAGGCTTTGTAAAGCGCTTTCGGCCTGCCGTTTCGCATAATCGAAATTGCGCTGTAACAGAGCTTCTTCGGCCAGATATACTCTGGCGATATCCTCCCGCCCATTGCGGCCATAGGCGGTGGCCAGCAAGCGATTGGCATGGCCCGAGCGCCTTTCCACCACCAGCGCCCTTTGCAAATTCTCGATCACCTCATTGAGCGATGCCTGACCGCCACTGCTCTGCATAAGGGCGTGGGCATAGGCAATGCGGATGAGCGGCGCATCGGGCAGCAGCGAGATGGCCTGACGGTAATAGGGAACGGCCTGATCAATCCGCCCGAAATCAACGAGCATTTGTCCTTTCAGCTCAAGGAAATAGGGGTTATTCGGCTCGGCCTCGATCAAGGCATCAATCGCCCTGATAGCGCGGTCGATATTGTTCTCGCGGTAGGCGGCAACGGCTCTGGCATATTGCGCGGCGATTGAGCGATCGCTGTCACTATAGACCCACGGCACGCGCCCCGGATTGGTAAAGGCAAGGATTTTCGCCTTCATGCGGGCATGTTGCTCAACCCATTCTTCCGGCCAGCCCTGCCTGTAATAAGGGGATTTTTCCGCCCGCGCCTGAACGGCCTGAATACGGTTTTGCGTTAAAGGGTGGGTGCGGACATATTCGCTTTGTTGATGTGAGGGGAGCAGCTCTTCGGATTCCAGCTTGCTTAAAAAGCTTCCCATACCGCTCGGATCTTTGCCCGCCCGTTCCATAAAGCTCATTGCGGCTTGGTCGGCGGCGGATTCATTGACACGGCTATGCGAGAGAAAGCGCCGCTGCGCCATGCTTGATGAGCCCATAACCACGGCTGAGGCCACTTCCCCGTTTCCGGTGGCGATGGCGGCGCCGATCCCCAAAACCATGCCCAAAATACTTTCAAAAGAGGCGCGCTCCAACGCTCCTTGCATGCTGATTAAGTGACCGCCCGCAACATGCCCCAATTCGTGAGCGTAAACGCCGAGCAACTCCCCCGGATTTTCTGTGCGCTCAATAAGGCCGGTGAAGAAGAAAATATTGCTACCGCCCGCAACAAAGGCGTTCAAATCGGGGCTTTGTACCAGAACGATATTAACGCTCTCCGGCGGCATTCCCGCGGCCTGTAACAAAGGCGCGCCCCATTCCTGCAAGATTTTTTCAATCTCCGTGTCACGGATGATGATCGGTGAAGAGCGGCCTTGCGCAAAGGCGGCGCTGATATGAACAAGCGTTAGTAAAAACAGGGATATAAAAATCAAGGACCGCATGGAGAGCCTCTGTCCCCGCGTCATGTTTATCACGCTGATATCATATCGGTTGCGGTTTAAAACCATTGCAATTGCATTTTTCTTTCACAAAATCATATCACGGCTGAAAAAACCTGACAGCGCCGATATTCATAGAGTAAGATAGACCGATGAGTTTCATATATCAATGGATAGACCTGATCTGGATTCCGATTGCGCTGATTATCGTGAAAAAGCACCAGCGGCTTTTCACAATCGGCTTTTTCCTTTCCAGCATGTTGATGATGCGGCTTCAGGTCGAGTTGATGCGCGAGATCGGCTTTACCGAGGGGTTTACGAATATTATGACCTCCAGCGCCTATGACCGCGCCTTGGCGACCTATAGTATTTTTTATGCGCTATATCTGATAATGGTTTATTTCTCGCCGAGTACGCGCGGCGCGATTTTTGTCGCCGCCTCGATTTCGATATTTTTCATGGCGTTCTTTTCAACCGCGATAATCATGCTATTGTGAGCGCCATGTCAAAAAACAAAGCCAAAAGTAAAGTGCGCACGGCCAAGGGCAGGAAAACTTCCTCTACCCGCTGGCTGCAACGTCAATTGAACGATCCTTATGTGAATGAGGCGGAAAAGCATGGCTATCGCAGCCGCGCCGCGTTTAAAATTCTGGAGATTTCCGAAAAGCTCGGCGGGTTGTTCCGTAAGGATATGGTCGTTGTCGATTTGGGCGCTGCGCCGGGGGGATGGTCGCAAATCGCGGCGGCACAGGGCTGTAAGAAAATCGTGGCGATTGATTTGCTGGATATTGATCCGATTGAGGGCGTTGATTTTATCCAGCTTGATTTTATGGATGATAGCGCGCCCGATACGCTTAAGGAGATGATCGGCGGCGATGGGTTGGTTGATCTGGTGATGAGCGATATGGCGCCCAATACCACCGGGCATAAACAAACCGATCATTTGCGGATTATGGTGGCTGTCGAGGCCGCGTATTATTTTGCCCGCGAGGTTTTAAAGCCTGAGGGTATTTTTATTGCAAAGGTTTTGCAGGGCGGCGCGCAAAATACGCTTTTGGCCGATATGAAGCATGATTTCAAAACGATCAAACATATCAAACCCCCCGCCAGCCGCAAGGAAAGCTCCGAGCAATATCTGGTTGCTACCGGCTTTCGCGGCTAGCGGCGATTGTTCGTCTGAGACTAGAGGGAAGTGGAAGTGTTTGACTTCCTGCACGTTATTTATTACATAATTTTATCAATAAAATAAATTTGAGACAGGGTTAAAAGATGCATGACGTGTTTCCATCGGGCGTAACGCTTCAGGATATTCAAGAAGAGTTTCGAAGAAAAGCCGAGAGGCAATCGAATGACGATGTAATCAGAGTCGGGAGAAGCTATGCTTATCAGTATAGAGTGCAGCTGCAAATCTGGCCGCCGAGCTTGAAAAGGATATGGAGGGTTTATTCTCCGCTTTTAGATGAAGAATATCGAATTCCCGGCGCGGATAGCATCGTTTATAGAGTTGTCGACGGAAAATTAGAGCAGCAGAAAAAAGAGATTACAGATGTCTTGGTCGAGCGCGAGGCAAGGCGTGTATTTGATGACACCCAGCTTTCCTTTTTGTTACCCTCAATATCCAGATATTGATCCAAATGATTTTTAAAGAGAATTTTCAGCGCTATTGGTTGTGCGAACACAGCTGATCAGCGGGCGGTTTTCAAATCCCGTGAAATAATCAATCGTATCAGGCTCACCGTTATCAAGACCCAGATCAATGTTCAAAATATCGGGGTCATCGGCGGGGTCATCCTGCATTTCCATACCGAAATGTGAGTTCATAATCTCGTCAAATCGATCAGGATCACTGTCTTTTAAGGCTTGAAGCTCTCGCGCCACAATTCCATACCAATCTTCGAGCGTAAAGCGGACGGGAATAATGATTGGTATAGCGTTGGCCATGATATTGCCCGACAATGTTGTGCGCAATGCCCCCTCCAGATTTTGCGCAAAATTCAATACCTCGCGATCAATTTTGGCGAGGATCGGTTCTTGTTCTGCACCGAAGACGGATTTGAATATTTTTCCCAACATATAAATTTTTTACATAAAATTAATATTCTTTGTCAAGCTTTGCTTTACATTTGTAAAAATTCCGCTATAACTCTCCTGCAAATTAAACCTGCGGCTTCTAAGAACCGCTTAGACAAGACAGAAGACAATTTGCGCCATGACAAAACTCTCAAAATCCCCTGCCAATATCCCTGAAGCTTTAACATTTGATGATGTTTTGCTTATCCCCGGAGCTTCGGAGGTTCAGCCCGCCGATGTTGATACCTCCACCAATCTGACCCGCGATATTCGCCTGACGATCCCGCTGCTATCGGCGGCGATGGATACGGTGACCGAATATGAAATGGCGATTGCCATGGCGCAAAATGGCGGGATGGGAATTTTACACCGCAATATGACCGTCGAAGAGCAGGTCAAACAGGTCACGCGTGTGAAGCGCTTTGAATCGGGGATGATTGTCGATCCGATCACTATTCGCCCCGATGCAACGCTGGAAGAGGCTCTGGCGCTGATGGATCGCTACGGCATTTCGGGCATTCCCGTCACCAAGGACAATGGCGAGCTGGTCGGCATCTTGACCAATCGCGATGTGCGCTTTGCCGATAACACCGCCATCCCCGTCAAGGAGCTGATGACCTCCGAAAACCTTGTGAAGGTTTATAACACGGTGAATAAAGATGAGGCGCGGAAACTCCTGCACACGCACCGCATTGAAAAATTGCTGGTGGTCGATGATGCGGAGCGCTGCATCGGCCTTGTCACGGTTAAGGATATTGAAAAATCAAAGCTCTACCCGCATGCGACCAAGGATGATAAAGGCCGCTTGCGTTGCGGCGCTGCGGTCGGGACGGGTGATGTAAACGGTGTTGAGCGCGCCGAAGCGTTGATGGCGGCGGGGCTTGATCTGGTTGTCGTCGATACGGCGCATGGCCATTCCCGCGCCGTTTTGGATACGGTTGCGAATATCCGCAAATTGCGCGGCAACTCCATGCAGATTATGGCCGGAAACGTTGCCACAGCCGAGGCCGCTGAAGCCCTTATCAAGGCCGGAGCGGATGCGATTAAGGTCGGGATTGGCCCTGGCTCGATTTGTACAACCCGCGTTGTGGCGGGGGTCGGCGTACCGCAGCTGACGGCCATTATGAATGTGGCCGAGCTATGCGCGAAAAAGAAAATCCCTGTGATCGCCGATGGCGGGATTAAATATTCCGGTGATCTGGCCAAGGCCGTTGCCGCCGGAGCGGATGTCGCCATGATGGGCTCTATGTTCGCCGGAACGGACGCCGCGCCGGGTGAGGTCATTTTGTATCAGGGCCGCTCTTATAAGTCTTATCGCGGGATGGGATCGGTCGGCGCAATGGTCAAAGGCTCGGCGGATCGCTATTTCCAAGCTGGCACAACCCAATCCAATAAGCTCGTTCCCGAAGGAATCGAGGGGCGCGTTCCGTTCAAAGGCCCGATTAGCGGCGTTATTCACCAGATGGTTGGTGGTCTTAAGGCGGCGATGGGCTATACCGGCTCTCCGACCATTCCTGTCATGAAGGAAAAAGCGCAGTTTGTGCGCATGACGGGGGCAGGATACCGCGAATCGCATGTTCATGACGTCACGATTACCCGTGAAGCTCCGAATTACAAGGTTGAGGGCTAGTTTCTAAAACTGCATGAGGTATTTTAAAAAAATCAAGGGAATTTTTTTTGTTACACCCCCTTGATATTGCATAGAAAAGCCATATTCTCCCTAGTTGAAATTACGCGGGAATTGGTTTCGCGTAAATTTAAACAAAACAAGGAAAAGACTAACATGAAAAAATACTTGATGATGGCTGTTGCAGCTGGCCTTTTGGCTGCTCCTGCTCTTGTGTCTGAAGCAAATGCTCATGACCATGATGCAGCCGCAGAAGTTTCTGCAGAAGTCGCTGTTGACGCAGTTGATGCAAAGCTGGCCGATGGTACACACATCCGCGTCAGAGGCACAAACGTATCAGTTGTTGCTGAAGACGGTTCTGAAACACCTGCTCCTGACGGCGTTCACACGCTTGAGAATGGCGCAACAGTGGAAACACTTGATGGTGTAATCGTTGAAGCTGCTGAAGAAGAAGCAGTAGAAGACGACGCTGCAGAGTAATTTTTAAAAATTACTGCAATAATTCAAGAAACCCGGCTGCGCCATGCGCCGGGTTTTTTGATGATCTGATTTTGAGAGATGAAATCTTCATAACAACAATAAAGATAGCCAAAATCAGCGTTATCCTGTATCACTGCCCCTCATGAAACCACAAGCACGCATTCAGGCCATTATCGAACTTTTGCAAAAGACGCAGGAATTGCGCCTGCCGATGGATACGGTATGCGGCGATTATATGCGTACGCGGCGTTATATCGGTGCAAAAGACAGGTCATTTATCGCCGAAAAGCTCTATGCTTGCACACGCCATCATGCGCGGCTTGGCTGGTGGTGTACGCATTTGAATATCACCGATACCCCGCGCAATAGGGTTTTGCTTTATCTCGTTTTGGCTGAACAAACCCCGCTCAGCCGCCTCAAGGATCTGTTTGACGGCTCGAACCATGCGCCGTTCCGGTTGAATGATGAAGAGATGAGCTTTTTGGGCGCTGTGTTTGAAAAAAACCATGATTCCATCCGTCACAAAAATATGCCCGAAGATGTGGTCTGCGAATGCCCGCCGCTTTATGCGGAGAGCCTGCGCGGTTATTTCGGGAAAGAATTTTACGGCGAAATGACAGCGATGTTAGAGCCGGCAACGCTTGACTTGCGGGTGAATGTCTTCCTGAGTGACCGTGCCAGCGTTATGGCCGCGCTTGAAAAAGACGGGGTGAAAACCGCCAAAACGCCTTATAGCCCTTACGGCTTACGCTGCGAGAATAAAGCTTATCTTTCGCGCACGAAAGTTTTCCAAAAGGGCTGGGCGGAAATTCAGGATGAAGGCTCGCAAATGATCGCACATTTATGCGGCGTAAAAGCGGGGATGCAGGTTTTGGATTTTTGCGCGGGCGGGGGTGGAAAGACGCTGGCGCTGGCCGCAATCATGCAGCGCAAAGGCCGTATCGTGGCGATGGACAATGATACGCGCCGCCTTGAAAAAGGTCGGCAGCGTTACAAAAAATCCCAGATTGCCGATATCGTCGAGGTCAGAAGTCTGGAAGATGAAAAGAACCGCAAATGGCTGCGGCGACAAAAGGAAAAATTCGATGTGGTGCTGCTGGATGTCCCGTGCAGCGGCAGCGGCACTTGGCGGCGCAACCCCGATATGCGTTGGAATAGCTATGGCCCCGCGCTGGAGGAGCTAACCGTGTTGCAAGCTGAGATTCTGGAGCGGGCGTATGCGCTGGTGAAACCTGACGGTGCGCTGATTTATGCGACATGTTCGTTGTTGCCCGAAGAAAATGAGCGGCAGATTGAAAATTTTCTCAAAGCCCATGGCGATGAATTTGTGGTTGAGCCAATTGATCCCGAGATCGGGATTGGTTCACCTTATATGCGCCTGACCCCGCTCCGCCACAAAACTGACGGATTTTTTGCCGCTCGTCTGAAACGAAAAGCGTAAATTTAATAATTGCATACACTGCAATGCAAAATACAAATTGCTGGTTTTTTTTTCAGTAACGCTTAAAATATTCTTCATTAAAACTCATCAGGGAGGAATATTATCATGCGCACTGCCTCACGTTTTCTGCTTCTTTCAGGCCTATCGGTTTTGGCCGTATCGTCATTTGCAAACTCTGTGAGCGCCGCAGGATTTTACATTCAGGAGCAATCGGTTTCAGGTCTGGGCAATGCCTTTGCCGGATCGGCAGCGCAGCCGCGTGATGCCAGCGTATTGTTTTTCAACCCTGCTGGGATGACGCATCTTGAGGGCGGCAATGCCAATCTTGGTGTGCATGTGCTTATTCCGCGCGCAAAGATGAAAGACACAGGCACAACGCTTCCGGCCGGTGCGCCAGCGAGTTCCGGAGATGGCGGGAATCCGTATGATCCGACTCCTGTGCCGAATGCTTATATAACGCAGCAAATGACCGATTATTTGTGGCTGGGTTTTGGAATTTCAGCGCCGTTCGGCTTGGGCAGTGAATATAATAATGGCTGGTTCGGGCGCTATGATTCGACCAAAACCGAGCTGAAAACCATTGATTTTGCCCCAAGTATCGCTGTTAAGCCGCATGAGCAGCTTTCTGTCGGTGCATCTTTGATTGTGCAATATGCCGATGCCAAGCTGCAGAATAATATTTTCGGTGCAACCGAAGGTTTGCAAACGCTTGATGGGGATTCGATTGCTTATGGCTGGAAGCTTGGCGTATTGGCTGAGCCTGTTATCGGAACGCGGATCGGGATTGATTACCGTTCGAAAATGACGCAAAAGCTCGAAGGCCGCCTGAAGATTGAGGGCACGGGCGTTCCTGCGCTCACAACCGATATTGTCGGGAAAGCCGATTTGAAATTGCCTGATATTGCGACATTCAGCGTGGCGCATGACTTGAATGACCGCTGGACGCTGATGGGCTCGGCGACATGGTTCGGCTGGAGCGCGTTTAACCGTATTGATGTGAAAAACCAAGCAGGAACAACGCTTTCGACAATCCCGCAGGGCTATCAAAACACATGGGCGTTTTCCGCTGGATTTGATTATAAAGCCAGTGAGAGCTGGACATTGCGAGCCGGATATCAATTTGATGAAACCCCGACCGTCGATGAGTTCCGCACCAGCCGTACGCCCGATGGTGATCGCCATTGGTTCAGCGGTGGGGCGACTTATACGCTCAATGACAGATGGTCGTTCGATTTTGCCGCGACCTATATCAATGTTGCGGATGAGAAGATCAATCTCAGACGTAATATCGATGCCAACCCGTCACAATTCCGCGCCGATACAGAAGGCTATGTGGCGATTTTGGCAGCGGGCGTGAATTACAGGTTTTAAACGTAAGCTGATTTGGAATTAATCCTCAAGGATGCTATTGAGCTTCATGGCAATGCCCATTGAGCCCTTGATCTTGAGCCGTCCCATCATATAGGCCATGGTTGGGTCTTGTGTGCCGTCCAAAATCCCCTGAAATACGGTGATCGGACAGATAAAGGTTGTATCGGCTTCGCCATTTTCCTGTGTAATCACAGGTGGAGATTGCGTTCCGTCAATCAGCAACAAACCATCATCACCGAAATCAAGCTTTATCCTTGCTTTGATATGGGCGGCCATTTTCAGTTTTTTTTCAATACGGGCAATAATCGTGTCTAAGCTCATAAAGATGATTCTATCATACTTTGTATAAGATGCGCAGCTTGAAAATCCTTGTGGTTCTTCGGCGCTTCCATTAAAAATAGAGGGTATATATTCTTCATCAAATTGCATAAGAGCATCGGGAGCAAAAACATGAAACGCAAATATAGGCATATTCTGGGATTATGCGCCTTGGTCGGGGTCATTGCGTTGACCGGATTTGCTGCTAAAGATGCGAACGCGTCTGTCCCCTCATTTAGCCCTGTTGCGGCATGGGATGTTTCTAAAATGTCAGCCAGCGGAGCGGGAGAGCAACGCTGCTTGATGATGACTGAATATAATAACGGTTTTTTTGTACAGATACAGGGAAAGGGCGGTAAAATCGAAGCGTTGAGCATTGATTTTCGTCAAAAGGCTTTTGAAGTCGGCCAGCGCTTGGCCGTAGAAATTTCTGTTCCCGGACAAAATACGGCGCAATTACAGGCTCGCGCTTTTAAGCCCGAAATTTTGGTGGTGAATTTTAACAATCAAGATGGTTTTTTCAATACCATGCGCTCGGCCAATGCGTTTGATATTAAAATCAGCGGGAATACATTCCGTTTTTTTCTGACAGGATTTGCCAACACTCTGGCTGCATTTGACAGTTGTATCAATGCAAGGCCTTCGGCCGCTGCGCCATCTGCTCCGCAAGCAATGATTGAAGATACTCTTACGCCTGGCCCTGCTTTTATGGCCGAATCCGCCCCAAGCCCAGCGGCGCAACAGGTTTCTGCGCCTTCAAGAGCGCAAAATTCTCCAAATCAACCGATCGAAAATTTACAAGGTGATGATTTGGTTGATGCTCTTCGTGATTTTATCGGTGATGGATCGCCTGAGATGCCTGCGCAACAAGTTCAGCAACCTCAACAAGCCACTTTTGAAGCGCCTGTGGAAACGGTGATGACACCGGAACCGGTGGTCGAGCGTTATGTGACGCCAGAAGCATCCGTAACAACACAAAGTGCTAGCGGCGAGTTTGATTTTACGAATGTGCGTGAAGTGTCTTCAGCACCCGCAGTGCCGCCGCAATTCAGTGATAGCACAGCTGGGGGCGCGGGCGGTACAGCTATACGCAATGAAATGTCTGAGCTGCGCAAGGAGCTGGAAGTTCTGCGGGCGCAAAAAGAAAACCTCGATGCTGAATTGAAACTTGCTTTGCGGGCATCGGAAAGAGAGCGGCTTGAGGTTTCTTCGAACAACTGGAATTTGGAAACGGCAACGATGCGTTTTAACGAGGCGGAACGTCAGATTACCAGCTTGGGTCAGCAAATTCAGAAAGAACGTGCGCAATGCGCGTTTGAGAAAAAAGAGCTGGAGATGATGTTGTTTGATCCGAATGTGACCGAACAGGCGCAGCTTGCCAGATTGGCCTCTTTGGAGCAGCAGCTTGAAGCCGCCCGTGCGGAAATCGAGCGGCTAAAAGCGGGTCAGTAAAAAGCTGGGAATGTTCGTTTTTACCCTTAGGCTGCTTGCTTGAAAGCTGTGCCATTCACCAACAATGCCACATCAATATTGCCGCGTGTGGCTTTGGAATAGGGGCAAATCTGGTGACCGAGATCAACGATTTTTTCAGCCTCGGCCTGTGATAGCCCTTCAAGATAAGAATCCAGTGCAACGGAGATTTTAAACCCGTCATCACCCTTATGCAGGTTTACGGTGGCGTGAACGCTGACCTTGGCGGGTTTCAGCCCTTCCTTATCCGACATTGCCTTGAGCGCCTGCCCGAAACAGGCGGCATATCCGGCGGCGAAAAACTGCTCCGGATTCGTCCCTGCACCGTTTGAACCGGGGAGGGATAGGGCGGCGTCAATCTTGCCGTCATCGGTTTTGGCGTGACCGTCGCGCCCGCCTGTGGCCTCGGCTTTGGCTGTGTAGATAATTGTCATGTCATGTACTCCTTTTTTGAGGGTGATGTGATGCGGTGATAACAATACACAATAAAAATAAGCCGGTCTTGTGAAAACAAAACCGACTTTGAAAGAAAAGTTATTGCTATGACTTTAATTCTAAACGTACAGGGAAGATCTTTAGCTGAATGTTGGTGCTGTTGGCTTTGCAGCGAGATCCGCTTGCAGCTCTTGACCTGCCGTTAAAGGCTGGAATACTGCCGTATTCGGATCATAGTGTGCTATATTCGGTGCGCTTGTGCTGGCTTCGGCCATAACCGCACTTGGTGATAAAGCGGCTTGAATTGCCGGAAGAACTTCTTGAACGATAAATTGTGGACTAGACATGAACAGGCCTCCAATTGTTGGGAAGAATGACGCGGGCATGGCCGGGCGCCCAGAATTGCTCGGCCATTTCAGGCATATCCAAACCCATCGCCTTGATTAAGGTATGGGCGACGGAATTCGGGCTTTCGCCGTTATCATCTTCGGGATTGAATGTTAAATTTTGTTGATTGATAAAATGCGCAGCCTCGCCCGCATTGGCGAGTTTCTTAAGATAGTCCTCGGCGCTGCCCTCAAACAGGCAGGCTTCATGCACGATTTTGAATTGCGCGGAGGGTAGCCCCTCACCATGAATCGGGGTCATCACACAGCGCAGGGCGCGTGATCCGTCAATCTCGCGCGGAACGGCGATACCGTGAAAGGCCAGCGCATCCTGCCCCAAATGATTGCGGAAGCGGATATGATTGTAAACTTGGCCATCTGTCCCGTTCATCTCGGCGGTGATCAGATGAATCGAATAAATCAGAGCGCCAGATCCATTCGGATTCGAAGAATTTGTAGAATTTTCAGAGTAATCAGACACAGCCGGTAAAGCTCCTTTAAGCAATTTTGCTTTACCAAATTAGCCGAGAAACCTTAATTTTGCGTAAACAGCCGCGAAATTAGGACATTATCTGATAGTTATGACCTGAAGCCTACAAAACATCGAGCATTTCAGCGACGAGCGGATGGCGGACGATATCGGTTTGCCCCAATCGCACAACCGCGACATTTTTCAGCGGCTCTAAACGGTCAGAGATTTTATCCAGCCCTGAAAGCTCCGGCAGCAGGTCGGTCTGGTTCGGATCGCCCGTTACCACCATCGTTGAATGCCAGCCCAGCCTTGAGAGCAGCATTTTGAGCTGAACATAGGTACAGTTCTGCGCCTCATCGATTACCACAAAGGAATTGTTGAGCGTCCGCCCGCGCATAAAGCCGACAGGGGCAATTTCGATGATGCCTTCCTCGATGTAAGAACGCACCTTCTTGCCGCCCATACGGTCGCCCAAAGCGTCATATAAAGGCCGCAGATAGGGCGCCATTTTCTCATGCATATCACCGGGGAGATATCCCAGAGATTCACCAGCCTCCATGGCGGGGCGGGAGAGGATAATCCGCTCGACTTCGCCTTTTTCAAGGGCTTCGACCGCGGCGGTAATCGCCAGATAGGTCTTTCCCGATCCGGCGGGGCCGATGGCAAGGGTCAAGCAATGATCCTTGATCGCCTTCATCAGAACCTCTTGCCCCTTGGAGCGCGGCTTGATGGTTTTTATGAATTTCTTATCGCGTCCTGCATCGATTTCTTCATCAAGCGGATGCCAGCCTTGTCCGCTGCGTTTTCCGTCGCGCCCTTGTGAAAATTTCGGATCATCAAACACCGTGTGGACGACATTGTCTCTTTTGTTTTGTGTTGCATTACGGGCTTTACGGGATTTTTTCGACATGGCAGGCTCCTTTGCAAGATTTTAAAGAGAAGGATGATCCGTTATGATAATACACCTCCTGCCGCAGAATTGCGGGGCAAGGCACAGGTTTCAAAAACGGGGTGGGGAGAGGGTAACAAAGCGGCACAGCACGGCAATATCATCGCCTGAGGTAGAATTTGAAAACGGTGTTTTCTGAAATTCAAGAGAGATCCTCTCTGAAGGAAGCTTTGTTACACTGATTCTATCAAAGAATTCCGATATAGGCCAATCTTTTTCAAAAGCTTAACCACAGCTTGGTTGGAGAAGTCATTTTTTTAGGTTATGGTATTGAAGCTAAAAGACAATAATAGCTAACCGAAAATTCAATTCAAAAACAGATTGTAAATTATGAGCATTACATTTGCAGATATTCAGGCCGCACAGACCGCTATCGCTTCGGCAACATTACGCACCCCGACCGTCCATGCGGCGCGGCTTTCGCTGCAAATGGGGATTGACCTTTATCTCAAGCTTGAGAATTTGCAATACACCAATTCATTCAAGGCGCGCGGCGCTCTCAATAAGCTTTTGACCTTGAACGAGGCTCAACGCAAGAATGGCGTGATTGCGTGCAGCGCCGGAAATCATGCGCAAGGCGTTGCCTATCACGCCAAACGGCTTGGTATCCCCGCAACGATTATTATGCCGCTCGGTACACCGTTCAACAAAGTCCAGCGCACAGAAGCCTTCGGCGCGAAGGTGGTTTTGTTCGGGAAGACATTTGATGAAGGCGTGGCCGAAACCATGCGGTTGGCGGAGGCACAGAATTTCACCTTTATTCATCCTTTTGATGATCCGGCGATTGTCGCGGGGCAAGGAACGCTCGGAGCGGAAATGCTTGAAGACCACCCCGATCTTGATTGTATTGTTGTGCCGATTGGCGGCGGCGGGTTGATTGCAGGGGTTGCAACAGCGGCCAAGGCCATGAAGCCCGATATTCGCGTGATCGGGGCGCAGGCCGCATTATACGACCCCGTCAAAGCCCAGCGCGAGGGGCGCAAGGCTGAAGTTACGGGTGGCTCGACCTTGGCTGAGGGTATTGCAGTCAAATCACCATCCCCCGCCAATATCGCGATGATTAACACGCTGGTGGAACAGATTGATAGCGCCAGTGAGCAAGAGATTGAAAGCGCGGTATTTGATTTCCTTTCGATGGAAAAACTGGTGGCGGAGGGCGCAGCAGGGGCAGGGCTGGCCGTGATCCAGAATAATCTTGAGGCCTATAAGGGCAAAAAAGTCGGGTTGGTTGTGTGCGGCGGAAATATCGATTCGCGCTTGCTCTCAACGCTGATTATGCGTGGTTTGGTGCGTGATGGCCGTATTACCCGCCTGCGGTTTGAAATTGATGATACGCCGGGGCAATTGTCGAATATCTCTCGCATTATCGGGGAGGGCGGCGCGAATGTGATCGAGGTTATTCACCAGCGCATGATGCAGACCGTGTCGCTGAAACGTGCCGAGCTTGATATTGTGATTGAGGCGCGGGATTTCGGTCACGTGCATGATATTGTCGATCAGCTCAAAGCGGCGGGATTTGCCGTGAGCCTGATGCGCGATATCGGGTAGATTTTAGGGCTACAAGCATACGGGCTTCGAGTATAGGGGATTTTTAAAATGACGATCATAAGAAATATATGTCTGGGCGCGGGGTTGGTGGCTTTATCGCTCGCTCTTTATGGCTGCGGCAATAACAGCTATAATCGACCCTCTCTCGACCCGTCACGGATGAGCAGTGATACGTTGTGTTACCGCTCGGCGGGGGCGAAGAAAAACCCCGATATTGAAAACGAAATTCGCGCAAGGCGTTTGGATTGCCGCGCGGTATTAGAGGGTGATCCGCTGGTGCAGGATAATCGTTAAAAGCTGTGCGTTTCGGCCTTAAGCGTCGTTAAACTTTTAAGCGCCCAATCTTATAAAGTCACTAAACTCATGGGCGATCGCTCTTTGCATATCAGAATCGACCATAGGCTGTGCGCTTGATGCTTGGCTGTTTTCTAACTCGCTGCCGATGCTGCCATCTTGACGGCGTTTGAATATGGCCTTTAATGCAGGGATGATATTGCCCGCCCCCTCCAAATGCAGGGTAAAGTGATCGTCACGCTCTTGGGTTATTTTATGTTGAATATGTGTCAATGCGCTTGAGAGTATTTGCGCCTGCGCCGCTGAAATGTTGAACTCCATACGGATTGACGGTTTTACGTTGCCGCGATGGTCGCCCCGCGTTAAATGAGCGCGGTGGCAGGGATGCTTTTCATTGATATGTCTAAGCTCTGAAGATTGATCAGGATTATATAGAATATCAATATCTGTGAGCGGGTAACGAACCATATATTTAGCATCCCTGTTTTATTGTTTAATTATTCATTACGTTTAATCAAAATCTTTGTTTGTGTCAATTTCTGGAAGAATTAACTATCCCGCCAAATGCAATTTTGCGCTACACTATATAAAGTAGTTTGTGTGGTGATGAGAATTTAAAACGTCACTCTAATCAACATAGTTTAAGGTCGCTGAATTATGCCTGTTTACACCCCTCCGATTGATGATATCAGCTTTGTATTGCATGAGGTTTTGAACGCCGAAAGCCTGAACGGAATTGAAAAATTTAACGAGCTTTCGGGCGATCTGATGGATCAGATTATTGCCGAGGGCGGTAAAATCTGCGCCGAAGTTTTATTTCCGCTCAATCAATCGGGCGATCAGGAGGGCTGCCGTTACGAGGACGGCACTGTCACCACGCCCAAAGGCTTTAAAGAGGCCTATGATATGTTCGCGCAGGGCGGCTGGTGCGGCCTGTCGGCTGATCCTGAATTCGGCGGTATGGGCATGCCCACGCTGTTGAATACGGTGATGCAGGAGCTGATTTGCTCGGCGAATATGTCGTTCGGAATGTATCCCGGTCTGTCGCAAGGCGCATATGAAGCGCTGCACCATTTCGGAACGGAGGCGCAAAAGGCGCTCTACCTGCCCAAGCTGGTTGAAGGCACATGGTCGGGCACGATGTGTTTGACAGAGCCGCATTGCGGCACGGATTTGGGGTTGATTAAAACCAAGGCCGTCCCGATAGAGGGCAGCGGACACGAGGCCAGAAGCACACAATATAAAATCACCGGCACGAAAATTTTCATCTCGGCGGGGGAGCATGACCTGACCGAAAATATTGTGCATCTGGTGCTTGCAAAATTGCCCGATGCGCCCGAGGGGGTTAAGGGCATTTCGCTTTTTGTTGTTTCTAAATTCCTGCCCAATCCTGATGGAACGCTCGGGGAGCGTAACGCCGTTCGCTGTGGCTCGATTGAGCACAAAATGGGTATTCATGCCAATTCAACCTGCGTGATGAATTTTGACGAGGCAATCGGCGAGCTGGTCGGAGAGCCGCATAAAGGCCTGCGCGCCATGTTCACCATGATGAATGCGGCGCGGCTCGGCGTTGGGATGCAAGGCTTGGGAATTGCCGAAATCGCCTATCAGAACGGGCTGGCCTATGCCAAAGACCGCTTGCAGATGCGCTCCCTAACGGGCGTGAAATCACCCGATAAACCCGCTGATCCGATCATCGTTCACCCCGATGTGCGGCGGATGCTGATGAAGGCCAAAGCCTTTACGGAAGGGGCGCGGGCGCTCGCTTACTGGACGGGCATGCAGCTTGATATTTCGCAGCATCATGAGAGCGCCGAGGAGCGCAAACGCGCCGATGATCTTGTGGCGTTGCTGACCCCGATCGTTAAGGCTTATCAGACTGATATGGGGCTGGAGATCGCGGTCGATATGCAGCAATGTTATGGCGGCCATGGCTATATTGCCGAATGGGGTATGGAGCAATATGTCCGTGATGCGCGGATTGCGCAGATCTATGAAGGTACAAACGGCATTCAGGCGCTGGATCTGGTCGGGCGAAAAATGCCGCAAGGCTATGGACGATTGCTGCGCCGTTTCTTCCACCCTGTCCAGCAATTCATTGAAAAAAATCAAGGCAATGAGGCTCTGGCCGAATTTGTGTTTCCGCTCGCCAAGGCCTTTATGAAGTTGCAGCAATCTACCGCGATTATCGCCCAGCGCGGCCTGAAAAACCCTGATGAGGCGGGCGCGGCTTCAGTTGATTATTTGCGGCAATTCGCGTTGGTGGCCATGGGCTATATGTGGTGCTTGCTCGCCAAGGCGGCGCTGGAAGGCAAGACAAAGGGCGATGAAAGCCGCAATGGGTTTTATGAATCAAAGCTTGTCACGGCGCGGTTTTTCATGGCGCGGATGCTGCCCGAAGCGGATTCAAGATTTAAAATGGTGATGGCCGGCGCCGATACGCTGATGGCGCTGGATGAGACGGCATTTTAAAGCTGAATTTTTTGATTTGACCTTAATGTTTGTCTTCAAGCATCAATAATATTTCGCCTGCAACGCGGTCGGCCTCTTGTTCGGCGATGGTGCGCTTGGCCTGTTCCATATTAGATTGCTGCTTTTGAGTCATCAGCGCTGCAATCTTATTGAGCGTTTCTTCCCCGATTTCCGCCCGCGCATAACGTGCATTAGCCAGCGCTTCCTCACGGATACGCTGGCTTTTGCTATTCGCACTTTCCTGATGAACCCCACTATCAACCTGAAGCGCTTTTCCTTGAACAGGCTTCTTTTTTTGTTTGTCCGAGTTGTTTTTTTCTTTCGACCAAAACATGAGCTAAGCCTAACCGAAAAGATTTAAGACCCCGTAAACAAAAGCTTAAGCAGCGGTTAAAAACACGACTTTTTTTTAAGCGCGTTTGTAATTGAGGATAAAGGCGCGGGTGGTGAGGTATAACACCAGCCCGTTGAGGCAGTGCCACAGGAAATGCGTGCCGAGCGGGAATACCTCGCACACGGCCATGTCAACGGATCTGAACCCGACCGAAGCCGTGAAAACTGCCGCCGCCAGCAGCAATCCGAATTTCTCGCGGGCGGCGTGGTAATAGTGATAAACACCAAATCCCGTCACGAAAATCAAGGCGGGCGCATATTCGAGCGAGCCGTTAAGCCATTCACGCGGCAGCTGCATCGCTATACCCATCGCCGCAAAAAACGCGACCAGAATTGCGGTGGACTTCCAGCATTTAAAGCCGATCACATAACGGTTATAAAGCACGATAAAGCAGATCTGATAGGCAAGGATCGGCAGCACATCCATCAACATCGCCCAGACTTGCGCGAATGTATGGAACAGCGTACTCCCCACCCCCATCGCAAAGATCAGGGCGATCAGGAGAGATGTTTGCCAGCCTAAGGCATTCTCGCGCTTTGCGAGTATAAAAGCCAAGGTCGCCGCAACAAAAAACGCAGCATTGGTGAGGGCGTTCACAGGCTCCGCCCAGAAGGTGAAATCATTGCGCTCACAGTAAATATCGATATGCGTCATCATGGTTTTATAAATCTAGCACATCTGCAGGATTTAAAAAGAGCTCAGTTTAGAATTAAGAGGGGCGGGTAAAAAGATTAGAAAGCAAAATGTTATGCGATTTCAAGGGCGGAGCAGATATCCTGCGCCCTCGCAAGAAAGCTTTGAAACCCTGCACGTTTTTGAAATTCCGTGGTGGCGAAAATATGAACCCTCTTTGCCTCTGCCCCCAAATCGCGGCGGTTATCAATTTGAATGGCCACATCAAATTCAACATTTTCGCGCAGATAATTGGCATTCTCAATGATATCAACCCCGCCTGATTTCTGTCGTTCCAGATAATCAAAGCGATAGGCATTCAGCATACGCGTGAAATAATGCGCGGCATATCCCGCATCGACATGGCGCAGCAATCCGGCCTCAATAGTTGACCACAGGGCTTGCGGATGGGATTTTCCGTGCTGCGCGCCATCAGGGTAATATGTTTTATCTTCCAGCTTGATAGGTTGGTGTAGGGCGCTTTTAATACCTCCAACAAATACGGATTTCCCTGAGTCTTTCAAGGCGATTATAGCGACTTTATCAATCCGCGCCACCGAAGCGGGATCGCTCCAATCCTTTTTCACCGCATCGGCAAAGGCCGCGCCCAAAGCAAAGGTCTGATCTTTTGCCCTGATATCCAAAGAGCAAAGCGCGTGTTTATAAGAAAGACTTTTTACATCCAGCATTCGCAGCTTGTATCCCTATGGCACAAAAAGACTCATTTGTCTTTTTTCATGCCTTTATCCCTGTTGAAGATTTGATAGTACTATAAACGAAAACGCCTGCCTTTTTCAGCAAAAAAATTCATATGGAAGATATGCCCTGAAATCTGATATTATCAAAAGGCAGCCATAGGGTTGTAACAATTTTGAGAAACGACTTTCCCCATGCTCATGACAGCTTTTATTCTCGGCGGCCTCGTGCTGCTTTTTTTTGGTGGTGATCTTTTGGTCAGCGGCGCGATCAATATCGCCAAACGCCTTGGTATGTCCGAGCTTTTGATCGGTATTACGCTGGTTGGTTTCGGCACATCAACGCCAGAGCTGATGACTTCTATTCTCGCCACATTTGAAGGCCAGCCGGGGATTGCTGTCGGCAATGTCGTAGGGTCAAATATCGCCAATATCGCCCTGATTTTAGGGGTGGCGGCACTGATTTATCCCTTAGCCTGCGATCAAAAAGCCTTTCGGCGCGACGGGACATTTATGGTTCTGGCAACGCTATTATATCTGGGTGTTTGCCTTTTGGGCGCTATGACCTTGTGGATGGGGCTTGTTTTTGTGACCGCGCTGATCACGTATATCGTGACCTGTATTGTGCTGGAGTTGAGAGAAAACAAAGCCGCTTTGCTCGGCGTTGAAACGGCTGGCGGATCTATAATTGATTCAGGCGCAGTCCAATCTCAACCAGAAACAGAGCAGCCCCAACCGCCGCAAAAGCATTTGGCTTTCAGTTTCGGGCAATTTGTATTTGGCCTGATTTTGACCTTTATCGGCGCGAAATTGCTCGTGGATGGCTCGATTGATCTGGCGCGTTTGTTCGGCATCTCCGAAACGATTATCGGCCTGACGATTGTTGCGATCGGAACATCAATGCCCGAGCTTGTGGCCTCGGCTATGGCGGCGTTCCGCAAAAACACCGATATAGCTTTCGGCAATATAATCGGCTCGAACATCTATAATATTTTGGGCATTTTGGGGATTACCGCGATTTTACATCCCTTTGCCGTCCCTGAGCAGATCATGGAGCTGGATATCTGGATTATGCTGGGCATCACTGCGTTACTGATGATTTTTGCGCGGTGGGGATGGGTTATATCCCGCTGGAAGGGCGGTGTATTTTTATCCCTTTACGCAGCCTATTTGCTGCTTTTGGTGCTTATCGCTACAAAAGCTGTATAAAAATAGCGACTTTAAGGGGTTATATCGGGGTGGTCATAGTCCTGATCGCCCTTGCGGGTTAAAGGGAGAGCATAGTGCGCGCTATCGGCCAAAAATGATCGAAACGCGGGTGTGCTTGCAAATTCATCATCGGCATAAACCGTGAGAACGCGCTCAAAATTATCAGTGTTTTCGGTTTTATCAATCTCGATGATACAAGAATAAATCGGATCTCTGAATTTTCTGGCATGTTCAACGATTTGAATGCCGTTTGCGCCCAGCCCTTGTTCCAATGTACGCCAATGCATCGGGAAATTATCCGGATCATCTTCATCGGGCTGTACGGCCATATCAAAATGGCGGATTAGCCCTTGTTTTTCTGTGTCCGTATCCCAAGAACCGTTCACGGCAATCATGGCCATTTGTAATGGCTTATATTCACTGCCCAGCCCGCTATAAACTCCTCTGGCAAAAGAACTCTTACCGCTTAGTGTCGGTGCGATCAGGCCTATCGTGATAACCTCGCGGTTTAATGTCGCACGGCTTTCTTCGTTCAGGGTTTGGGCGAAGTTTTCACCCAGCGCAACAAGCGATTCCCAATCTTTGATCTGGAATTTTGCGCGGATATCCGTTTCTTTTAGTTCTGCGGAATTGATTGGCATCAATAAAACCGTTTCACCTTAAATTGACCTTTAAAAATCTGGTCTTTTCTATGGTGAAGTGTAGAACAAAACTCGTAAAAAACCGTTAATTTCTCAGCGGTTTGCCGTTATCGAGCATATGTTCAATCCGCGCCATTGTGCCCTCATTGCGGATAAGATACGCAAATTGCTCAAGCTCCAGCTTTAACAGATCATCTTCGCTGATCGGCTTTGTCCAATCCGCAGCCGAGCCGCCGCACAGCACTTCGGCCAAATGGCCTGACACAACAATATCATAGGGCGTAGCCTTGCCGGATTTTGCAAGATCGGCAACGGCCAGATCAAGCGCAACGCGCCCGCTTTCCCCCGGCATACGCACAGCGGCGATTTTCTCCGGCGCTTCATAGCCCACCTCAACCATCGCCAAGGCGCGCATTTTTGCGTCATATAGCAAGCGGTCGCGGTTCATGGTAATGCCGTCTGTCTCGCGGAAATAACCGATATCCTTGGCTTCTTGGGCTGATTTGGCAACTTGCGCCGTACCGATTGTTTCAAAGGTCTTGCGTACCGCGCCCATCGGCGTGGTATCGGGGGAGAACCAGAGATTGTCCTTGTCAATTTTGCCGAGGTCTTTTTTGAACTTGGCGCGCTCGCGCTCGATATTGCGCAAGATCATCTCCTTACAGCCGCCCCATCCAGGGATCAAACCAACTCCGACCTCAACCAGGCCGCAATAGGTTTCGGCATGTGCCTGAACCGCATCGGAAGCGAGCAGGATTTCACACCCGCCGCCCAAGGCCATACCGCTTGGCGCGGAAATAACCGGGAACGGCGCGTATTTCAAATCCATAAAGGCTTTTTGTCCGGCGGCGATGAATTCCTCAACTTGCGGGAAGAGCGCGACATTGATCATAAACATCGCCAGACCGAGATTGGCCCCTGCGGAAAAATGTGCGGCTTCGTTATAGACCACGAGCGCCTTATATTCGCCGGACCCGTCACCAATCGTTTTGATTGCGCGCCCCAGAAGCTCGAAAATCTGTTCATCGAATGTGTTCATCTTCGAGGTTTTTTCAAAGCATAAAACCCCGTCGCCGATATCCCAAACGCTGGCAGATCCGTTTTTCATGACGGGCTTGGCGGAGAGTTTCAAATCAGAAAGCAGCAGCACACCTTCGGGGCGGATAATATCGTGATAAACCCCGTCCGTGCCGAAATATTGCCGCACTCCATTTTCGATCCTGTAAAATGTTCCCTCGCCCAGTTTTTCGAGCAAGGCGGGAACGGGTAAGCCTTCGGCTTTCAGCCGCGCTGCGAACCATCCCGCGCCGAGCTGGTCGATCATTTCGAACGGCCCTGATTTCCAGTTATAGCCAAGCTTCATCGCCTCATCGACATCACGGATGTTATCGGCAATTTCAGGCACAAGCGCGGCGGCATAGGCCATTGTTTGCGAAAGCACCGCCCACGCGTAACGTCCACCGCTATCAGGGCTTTCGACAACAGCGCGAAGCCCCTTACGTCCCGCTTCGAGCGAGGGCATTGCGGGCTTTTCAGCCCTGTGATATTGGCCTTCGTCAAAGCTTGAAGCGTTGATTTTCAGCGCTTGTTTTTGGCGGCTGCCATCGGGGTTAAGGCGATAAAATCCGCCCTTGCCCTTACGCCCCGTATAGCCCGCCTTAATCATCCCGTGAATGAAATCGTAATCCTTGAACAAGGCGCGATAGGCATCCTCCTGCGGTAGGGTTGAGAGCAGCGAGCCTGAAAGATGCGGCATCAGATCAATCCCGACCAGATCAATCAGCCCGAACACGCCCGTTTTGGGAATGCCGACAGGGCGCGACATTACGGCATCGGCTTCCTCGACGGAAATGCCGAGATTGATCGCCTCATTGATTCCGGCGGTCAGCCAGAACACGCCCAGACGATTGGCGATAAAGCCCGGCGTGTCATGGCATTCAACAACGCCTTTGCCGAGCTTGATATCACAAAATTCGCGCACTGCCTCAATTGCGTCCTTGCGGGTTTTCTCACCGACCACAAGTTCCAGCAGGCGCATATAGCGCGGCGGGTTAAAAAAATGGGTAATCAGGAAATCTTGTGCAAATTCCGCGCTCTGCCCCTCGATCAGGTTTTTGAGCGGAATGGTCGAAGTGTTCGAAGACACGATCGAGCCTTTCTTACGGTTGGCATCAATCTTTTTATAGGTTTCGTGCTTGACCTTTATATCCTCAAGAACAACCTCAATGATCCAGTCGCAATCACCGAGCAAGCCCAGATCATCTTCGAGATTGCCCGCCGTGATTCGCTTGGCGTTGGATTTGTGCATAAACGGCGCGGGGTCGGTTTTGAGCATTTTCTCAATCGCGCTTTTGGCAAAGCCGTTCCTGTCACCGCCAAATTTCTCAAGATCGGGCGGTACAATATCAAGCAAAACCACATTATATCCAGCATTGGCAATCTGCGCGGCAATCCCGCTGCCCATGACTCCTGATCCGATCACTGCAATTTTGTTGATGCTCATATCTATTCGCCTTTTGGTCTTTGCTGATTGTGTTTCTGTTTTTGTCTGGTTTTTAAAAATTTCAGTGACACAATCATATAATGTTCTTGCCTATGCTGTCATCCCGAATATAATTTCGGTTCATGGATATGCTTCTTATCAATCTGCAATCTCCGATCATCATGTTTTTCATGTTGGGATTATTTGCTGGATTGGTGCGCTCCGATCTCGAAATCCCCACCATTATGGCCAAGGGCTTTGCGCTGTATCTGATCGCCGCTATCGGCCTGAAGGGCGGCATGGCAATCACCAATGAACCGATCCCCGATTCGTTTATCACTCTTATTTTGGTCGGGGTTGCGGCGGGGTTTATCCTCCCCTTCATCGGCTACGGCCTGCTGCGCAAAACCTCAACGATCGGCCCGATTGATGCGGCGGCGATTGCGGGGCATTACGGTTCGGTCAGCCTTGTAACATTTATCGCCGCGGGGGAATTTCTCCGTAGCCAGACCGGAACGGGTGCATCGGGGCAGTTTGTAGCGCTTTTGGCCTTTATGGAATCGCCGGCTATTCTCGCCGCCTTGCTGCTGGCCGCGCCGCATTTGGGCAATAAGGCCACCAAACGCCGCAAGCGTGATATCGCCCGCGAAGTCTTTTTGAACGGTACGATGGTGTTGTTGCTTGGCTCGATGCTGATCGGCGCTGTTACGCCCGATAAGGAGCTGTCGACCTTGACAACGGTTTTTGTTGATCCGTTCAAGGGCGTGCTCTGCTTTTTCCTGCTGGATATGGGGATACGGATTGGCCGCCAGTTCAAAGCGCTCAGCCATATCGAGCCGTCCGTTCTCAGCTTTGCCTTTACCATGCCGCTGATCGGCTCTGTTTTTGCGCTGGGTTTAAGCGCGATGATCGGCCTTGGTCATTCAGAGGCGTTTTTGTTTATAACCTTGTGTGCCAGCGCCTCTTATATCGCTGTTCCCGCGGCGCTGAAAATCGCGCTGCCGGAGGCGAATGACGCGCTTTATACCGCGCTGCCGCTGGCGCTGAGTTTCCCGTTTAATATTGCGCTGGGTATCCCGCTCTATTACTGGCTGGCTGGCTTTCTTGGGTGATTATTTATCTAAAACTTAGATGTCATTCCGACCGAGTGGCGCAGCCATGAGCGGAGGAATCTCGAAACAAATCCCCAAGATCCCTCGACTTCAGCGCTATCACGCTTTCGCTCGGGATGACGTTATAAACCAATACCTTGTAAGAACAAGTTTTAAACCGCTTCCAGCACCGTTGCGATGCCCTGACCGCCGCCGATACACATGGTCGCAAGGGCGTATTTTTTGCCTTCGGATTTCAACAGGCTCGCCGCCTTACCCGTAATGCGCACGCCCGATGTGCCGAGCGGATGCCCTAAGGCAATCGCCCCGCCATGCAAATTGACCTTGGCCTCATCAACGCCGAGATCTTTCAGCACCGATAAGCCTTGCGCGGCAAAGGCTTCGTTCAGCTCCCAAATATCAATATCGCCGACCGATAGACCCGCGCGCTCCAAAGCCTTTTTGGTTGCGGGAACGGGGCCGATGCCCATAATTTCCGCAGCGCAGCCCGCCACCGCCATCGATTTAATCCGCGCCAGTTTCGGCAGGCCGTGCTTGTCGGCATAAGCTTCGCTGGCAACCAGAACCGCCGCCGAGCCGTCAGTGAGGGGCGAGGACGTCGCCGCTGTTACTGTGCCGTCTTTGTCAAAGGCCGGAGAGAGTGTCGCCAGCTTTTCGGTAGAGGAATCCGGACGAATTGTGCCATCCGCCTTGATCTCGCCGATCGGCACGATTTCAGAGCCAAATCCGCCCGACAGCGCGGCGCGTGCCGCTTTGTGATGCGAGGATACGGCAAAGCGTTCTTGCTCGGCGCGGGAAATATCATATTTTTTGGCGAGGTTTTCCGCCGTTTCACCCATCGAGATATAAGCCTGCGGATAGGATTTATAAAGCGCTGGATTGGGCATCGGGTTAAACCCGCCCATCGGAATGCGGCTCATTGATTCAACCCCTGCGGCGATAAAGACCTCACCCGCACCGGCCGCAATCGCGCCCGCCGCCATGTGGATTGTGCTCATGGAAGAGCCGCAGAATCGGTTGAGCGTTGCGCCCGCAACCGAAATCGGCAATCCGGCGATATTGACGACCAGCCGCGCGATATTAAAACCTTGCTCGGCTTCGGGAAAGGCGCAGCCCATCAGCAAATCTTCGATATCTTCGGGCTTGACCTTGGTATCCTCAACCAGCGCCTTGATAACCGCAGCCGCCATATCATCGGGGCGCACCCGCGCCAACTCGCCCTTATTCGCAAAATGCATTGGGGAGCGCTTAAAACCGCAAATTACAACAGATTTTTCCATGGTCTTTAATCCTTATGTTCCTCATATAGCCCGCATGAACTATACGAAATAAAAAAATTCAGCGTGAATAGCTTATAATGATACGGCTGCGCGGTCTATGGCTTTCATCGGGGTTATCGATATTTTCACGGGCTTATGGCATTTATAAGCGAAAGCGTGATTGACAAGCCATATAAAATCATGCAGCAATTTAGAGTGCATAAATGCAAGTGACAGTGCAGTAAATAAGGAGATTGCTCGTGGTTGCCCAACCTCAAATCGACCCACGCGGATTAAAGAGAATTTGTACCAATTGCGGTAACCGTTTTTATGATCTCAATAAACGCCCGATCGTTTGCCCGTCCTGCAAAACAGAATTTACTGGTGAGATTAAGCTCAAATCCAGACGTGGCCGCGCCGCTTCCAATGACACTGCCGATGATCAAATCATCTCACGCCGTTTGGACGATGATGAGGACGAGGACGACATTATCATTAAGGATGATGACACACTCAGCCTTGATGATCTTGATGAGGGTGATGATGACAGCGATGATGATGATGCGATGGATCTCGATGATGATATCGGCGATCTTGATGATCTCGAACCAGATGCTGATGATATTGACGACCTCGAAGAGGTTGATGAGATAGAAGAGCCCGATATGGACGAGGAGGAGGAAGATAGCCCTCCGGTGTCCAAAGCCTCCAGCGCCAAGGCAAAATCAGCCAAAGCCAATTCGTCAGCAAAAAAGCCGACGAAAAGCGAAAAAAAAATCAGCGCCGAAAAAAAAATAACAAAAAAGACTGAAAAAAAGTCAGGAAATTCTAAAAATACGGATAATAAAGCCAAGGGTAAAACAGCGGCAACGGCCAAGCCCGCTAAGCCTTCCAAGTCCGCTGCCAAGCCAGCGGCGAAAAAACCTGCGGCCAAGGTGACTCCCAAGAAGGCGGTTGCGAAACCAGCAGCGAAAAAAGCAGCCGTGAAAAAGCCTGTGGCAAAAGCACCCGCAAAGAAAACAGCGGCGAAGCCTGCCGCAAAAAAGCCCGCTCCTAAAGCAAAACCCGCTGCAAAAAAACCAGTGGCGAAAGTAGCGGCGAAAAAACCTGTGGCCAAGCCCGTGAAAAAGAAAAAATAAAAAGACCTTTTCGTTTTGTATAGAGCGCAGCTTACGATACCCCAAGAATGGCGCGATGCCGATGTCGCGCAGATTGTCACCGCCTTTGACGATCTGGCGATTGCCAATAGCGTTATCCGCAAAGACCGCCGCGAAAATAATCCTTGGCTTGCCGAATGGCTGTTTTCTGAATTGCCGGATAAGGCCGATTTAACGGCGCGGTTGCATATTCACTGCGCGGTTTATGCGCCCGAAATGCCGCCCCTTCCTGCCCTCACGATTGAAGCCGTGCCTGATGAAAATTGGCTGGAATTGAGCTATGAGGCCAGCCCACCTTTTTCAATCGGCCCGTTTTTTATTTACGGCTCGCATTTCAAGGGCGATGTTCCGAACGGTCAAACGGGGCTTCTGATTGATGCCGCGACCGCATTCGGATCGGGCGATCACGGCACAACACGCGGCTGTATTCAGGCGATGTTAGAGCTTAAGGCGCGGGGCATTTGCCCGTGGAATATTCTGGATATGGGTACAGGGTCGGGCATATTGGCGATTGCGGCGTGGAAGCTCTGGCAAGCGCCGATATTGGCGGTCGATAACGATCCCGAAGCCGTGCGTGTCGCGCAAAAATATCAAAAACTCAACGGCGTATCGGATAAAAGCGGTTGCATGGAATGCCTGACGGGTGAGGGGTTTTCCGATAGTGCGGTCATTGCCCGCAAGCCGTATGAGTTGATCCTAGCCAATATTCTTGCCGCGCCGCTGATTGACATGGCGGCCTCGGTGCGGGCGGTCTGTGATACGCCTGGCTATGTCGTGCTTTCCGGCACGCTGGTCTCACAAGCCCACGATGTGCAAAGCGCTTATGAAGCGCAGGGCTTCACGCTGCAAAACAGGTTTGATATTGAAAACTGGTCAACGCTGGTCATGCAATTGCGCTAGGGTCGTCTAGGCTCTACGCTCTACGCTTAAAACTCACGCGAAGAAATAATATAATGCAGGCCGCCAAGCGCCTGTATTACACCTATTCCACCGTCACCGATTTGGCGAGATTGCGCGGCTGATCGACATCCGTGCCTTTCATCACCGCCACATGATAGGCCAAAAGCTGCACGGGCAGGGCGTATAAAATCGGCGCAACAAACGGATCAACCGCGCCCATTTCAATCGTCCATGTCGCAAGTTTTTCGAGTTTTTTCGCCCCTTGCGCATCGGAGATCAGAAAAATCTTACCGCCCCGCGCCGCCGCTTCTTGAATATTCGAAGCCGATTTTTCAAATAGCGGATCATTGGCGGGCGCAATCACGACAATCGGCACATGCTCATCAATCAGGGCGATAGGCCCGTGTTTCATCTCGCCCGATGCATAACCTTCGGCGTGGATATAGGAAATTTCCTTGAGCTTGAGAGCGCCTTCGAGCGCAATCGGATACATCGCGCCGCGCCCCAGATACAACACATCCCGCGCCGCCATAATATCGCTTGCGATTTTCTGGATGGCTTGATCGTGGTTGAGAATTTCCGCAGCCATAGTCGGAACATGGCGCAAGGCTTCGGCGATTTCCTGCTCCCGCTCGGCGGACAATGTGCCCTTCAACCGCGCCGCCGATAAGGCCATACAGGCCAGAGTTGTGATCTGGGTTGTGAAAGCCTTGGTCGAGGCAACGCCAATCTCAGGCCCCGCCAGCGTGTGCAGCACAAGATCGGATTCCCGCTCGATCGTGCTTTCGATTGTGTTGACGATCGAGATAATTTTTTGCTGCTGCGACTTGCAATAGCGCAGGGCTTCGAGTGTGTCGAGCGTCTCCCCGCTTTGTGATACAAAAATCGCAACCCCGCCTTCTGGCATCGGCGCTTCACGGTAACGAAACTCCGAAGCGACATCAATTTCGCAAGAAACACGCGCCACTTGCTCGAACCAGTATTTCGCAACCATACAGGCATAAAACGCCGTCCCGCAAGCAACCAGAGTTAGGCGCGGTGCGGCGGCCAAGGCTGCGGCAATATCGGGTTGCATCGAAATTTCACCCGTTGACGGGTGGATATAGGAGTTGAGCGTTTCCCCGATCACGGCGGGCTGCTCATAAATTTCCTTGAGCATGAAATGGCGATATTCGCCCTTGCCCGTTGTCGCGCCCGATTGCGAGGTCATGCGAATGGGGCGCTCGATGGGACTGTTATCATTGGTGGTGATTTTGGCTTCCTGCCGCGTCACATAAACGCGGTCGCCATCTTCGAGAAAGCAAATGCGTTTTGTCAGCGGCGCGAGAGCGTAAGAATCAGAGGCCACGAACATTTCATCATCGCCATACCCCACCGCCAAAGGCGTGCCGTGACGACAACCGATCATCAAATTATGCTCACCGGAGAAAATCATCACAATCGCATAAGCGCCCTCCAAACGGTCAAACGTGGCCTTGGCGGCATCATACGGGCTCATGCCCTGCTTGAGATAAAAAGTACATAAATGCGCAATCACCTCAGTATCTGTTTCGGTTTCAAAGCGGAACTGCGCTTGCTCCAGCTCTTCTTTCAGCGCGGCATAATTCTCGATAATTCCGTTATGCACAACGGCGACCTTATCGGTGGCGTGCGGGTGGGCGTTGTCTTCGGTCGGGCCGCCATGGGTTGCCCAACGGGTGTGACCGATCCCGACTGTGCCGCTTAGCGGACTGGATTCAAGCTTTTGTTCCAGATTGGAAAGCTTGCCCGGCGCGCGCATCCGCGTGATGTGACCATTTGAAAGCGTGGCAATTCCCGCAGAATCATAACCGCGATATTCGAGCCGCCGCAGCCCTTCGACAAGGCGCGGGGCGACATCATTATTGCTCAAAATTCCGATAATTCCGCACATCTTAAAATCATTCCCTTAGAGTGATAAAACAAAACAAGCTTCGCAACAATAAGACTAGCAACTACGGCGCAAAAGGCCAATCACATTGTCTTACGCTTTGTTTCACGATAGAGGGTCTAGAGGGTCTGGGGCTTAAATTATGACGCCGAGTCTTTCTTGCCCTTTTGGTCGCGGAATTTATGCGCCCAGCCTTTATAGATCGAGCCTTTTTCACGTGCAATCGACAACGCATCGGCGGGAACATCTTCGGTAATCGTTGACCCAGCCGCAACAAACGCACCATCATCAATTTTGAGCGGCGCGACCAGATTAACATTCGAGCCGATCATCACATTTTTGCCGATCACGGTTTCATGTTTGCTGAAGCCGTCGAAATTCACGGTGATTGCACCCGCGGAAAAATTGACATCCTCGCCCATCAAACAATCGCCGACATAAGCGAGGTGATTGATCTTTGCGCCCTTACCGATTTTGGATTTTTTGATCTCAACGAAATTACCGACGCGTACGTCCTCGCCGATTTCGCTGCCGGGGCGCAGGCGGGCAAAAGGGCCGATGGTTGTATTCTTGCCGATATGTGCGCCCTCGATATGGCTGAACGCCTTGATATGAACGCCGTCCTCAACGCGGACATCCGCACCGAAAAAGACTGATGGCTCGATCAGAACGCCCGCGGCGATTTTGGTGTCATAATGAAAATAAACGCTTTGCGGGTCGATCATCCGCACGCCGTTGAGCATATGCGCATCGCGCAGCATATCCATGAAAATCCGCTCATGCTCGGCGAGTTGCAAACGGTCATTCACACCCCAGACATGATCAATCGGCACGGTGAATACATCAAAGCCGATACCGTCTTCGGCGGCGATTTTCGGCATATCGGTCAGGTAATATTCACCCTGCGCATTATTGGTGTCGATCTTGTTCACCCATTCGGCCAGCTTCACCGACGGCACGCAAAAATTCCCGCCATTGCAAACAATAATTTCGCGCTGGTCTTCGGTGCAATCGCGCTCCTCGACGATCTCCTCAAGCTGCCCGTCCTCATCCATCACAACACGCCCCAGCCCTGTCGGGTCTGGCGGAATAATCGCCATAACAGAGGGGCTGTCATGCGCGGCCATATGCGCGAGGACATCAATCGGCACCAGCGGCTCATCCCCCAAAAGGATCAGTACATTGCCCTTGAACCCTTCGAGCGCGGGCAGAGCCGCCTTAACCGCATCACCTGTGCCGCGGCGCTCCTGCTGGATTACATTGTCACAACCATAGGCGCTTGCAAGCGCCCGCAGCCCCTCCATTTCGGGGCCGCTTACCACAATAATCTTTTCGGGGGAGGGGGACATTTCGGCGCGCAGACGCTCGATCAAAATTGCGATCATCGGCTGTCCGGCCAGCGTATGCATGACTTTGGGCAAGTCGGATTTCATCCGCGTTCCCATACCCGCCGCGAGAATGACTACAGAGAGAGGAAGATTTTGCATGGCGATTGTGTTTCTTAATTACAACATTACAAATTGGTGTTTTATTTTTTACAAATATCTAATTATCCAAATATCTAAGCATCTAAGCATCTAAATGTTTTAACGCCCGCGCTGATCGGCGACAACAATATTCTCACCGCTGCGATATTCCGCCAGATGCATAAACAGCGTACCGAACGCGGTTTTGACCTGAATGCGGACAGGAACAGCCGGAGAGTCAGCGGCCAGCTGCGCCAGCCAAATGGTCGGCATCATGCCGCGCTCGCGCCCTTGCTCCTGAATAGACATCCAGCCGCGCGGCTTTTCGCGCCATTCCCCTGCAACGGGCTTGATTTCCAACGTACATTTTCTGGCCTTGCCCTTGAAAATATTATAACGCGAGGATTTTAGCTCCTCTTCGCCCTGATCGCGCATGATTTGCTCAAAGCGGCGCTTGCCGTCAAAAACCTCGGACGAACCTTCGCATTTTCCGCCCGCCGCCACTTGTTCGAATACAACCAACCCAGCGGTAAAGGCATCAATCGTGCCTTGGGTCAATTCGTCCTCGACCTCTTTGACTTCCTTAGCCTTGTCATGCTCCTCTACACTATAGCTGATGAAGCTTCCATCGCGGCCATAAAGATAGGTATTGGTTTCGGTTTCGCCGCGCCATGTTGCAATCGATTGGTGCTTTTCGGGTTGCAAGCGCTCGGCAAGCACCCAACCATCGCTATTGAACGAACCGTTCCAGGGCGCGAGCCGTCCAAGCATCCCATAGGTCTGCGCGCCCATAAAAATCGAATATCGGCCTTGTTGGGTGTAATCAATCGTAACCTCGGCTTGCAGCGCGTGAAACCCGCCCGCATATACATCATAAACCATTTGTTGGATTTTTTCCGAAGCGGCCTGCGCGGTTTTAAGCGGCATCAGGGCAGCGCTTACGCATACCCCCAGCCCGATGCTAGCGATACACGCCGCCCGTAACAACGATTTGTGCGCCCATGCCTTGCTTGAACTGTTTAACCGATTGGGCTGTGTCATCATTCGTTCCTCCGAGGTCAAAATCACTGATACCATTCTCTTTTAACGTGAGCGCCGCCCGCCACAGCAGCAAATTTTGTGCGCCTAGCTTGCGTCCGTCTTCGCCCGTCCAACCGATCTGGTAGGTCGCGCTGCGCCCGTGCAGCAATAATAATACACAAGCCACGCTCTGCCCATCTTTAAGTGCATGACCGATCAGCATTTTTTGCTGCGGCAACATCACCCGCGCCAAAGCCCGTATTGTTTTTACGCTGGCGCCGTTATAACCCTTCTGCGCCTTATCAGTAACGTAGTGTAGCAAAAGCGTTTGTAAATCATCGGGGTTGAAACTCCAGCGTATATCAATATCACTGTGCTGTTCGGCCTTGGACAATACACCGCGCCAGTTCTTTTTCAAAGCGCTGCGCAGCGCCGCTTCGGATTGCTCCAGATCCAGCCACAGCGTTTCATAATGCCCGCTCGCACTGCGAAACCTTTTTTGCGTCATGAGTGCTTTAAGCGCCGCATCATCTTGCATATTCGGAATAATCCTGTAACGCCGCCCCAGCCGTTTGGGAAATTCCTCCAGCAATGCGCTTAAGAATGCCTCATAATGCGCGATTGTTCCAAAGCCCTCAAACCACAACGGCGCACGATCAAGCGTGATGGCGTGAAAGGCCTTGCGCGCAAAATCAGCCTCCAGAATTTGCACCAACCCCGCCTCCGCGCCGTCAATCACGATCAGCCCCCAGCGCCCGCGCATGGAAAGCCGCGGACACATGGCTTGCGCATAGGCGTAAGATTGCAAAATATTCGAGCGTTTGATCCGCGCAAAGCGTTCCTCCCATTGCGGCGGGGAAAGGGTGTTCCATGCGATACGGCATTCATGAACAGCCCCATGGGGGGCTGGATGCATAGCTGGATGAACAGACGTATGAATGGTCGGATTATCAGTTTGGCGCATTACAAAAGCTTGTTTTTTCTTGCTAAAAATCATCAACGCAGTATTTTAACCGCATTCATGATGAAGTCGAGAAGATTGCAGCGCTGCAATTTTATATTCGGCTTTATACTATGTATCACATCATTAAACGGAGTTTTTAAAATATGACCGCCCTTGCCAGCACCACCGCAAATTACAGTGATTTGGAAACAATCGTAAATGCCGTATGGGAGGCGCGCGATACACTTAGCCCCGCCACAAAGGGCGAGCAGCGCGATGCGGTTGAGCAGGCTTTGAATATGCTTGATAGCGGCCAGCTGCGAATTGCTGAAAAACAGGCGGTCGGGCAATGGCATGTCAATCAATGGCTTAAAAAAGCGGTGCTGCTCTCATTCCGTTTGAACCCTATGGCGCTTATTTCTGGCGGGCCGGATGGCTCAAGCTGGTATGACAAGGTTGATAGCAAATTTCACAACTGGGATGCCGCGCGTTTCCAAGAAGCCGCGTTTCGCGCCGTGCCAAATTGCGTAGTGCGCCGCTCCGCCTTTATCGGCAAAAATGTCGTGTTGATGCCGTCCTTTGTCAATGTCGGCGCTTATGTCGATGAAGGTACGATGGTGGACACATGGGCAACGGTCGGCTCTTGCGCCCAGATCGGTAAGAACGTCCATTTATCGGGCGGTGTCGGGATTGGCGGCGTGTTAGAACCATTGCAGGCAGGCCCGACCATTATCGAGGATAATTGCTTTATCGGCGCACGCTCCGAAGTTGTCGAAGGCGTTGTCGTCGAGGAAGGCTCGGTCTTGTCGATGGGGGTCTTTATTGGCGCTTCAACCAAAATCATCGACCGCGCCACGGGTGAAATTTTCCAGGGCCGCGTTCCGGCGTATAGCGTGGTTGTATCAGGGACACTCCCCGGCAAGCCGTTGCCTGATGGCTCTGCTGGCCCCAATCTCGCTTGTGCGGTGATCGTCAAACGTGTTGATGAACAAACCCACTCGAAAACCAGCATCAATGAATTGCTGCGGGATTAATTCGGCTTGATATCTTGTGATAAATATTAAGTGTTGAGATTTGACAATGCACCCAACAATCACCCTCACCCAAAGCCTTATAGCGTGCCCGTCCGTGACGCCGCATGATGCAGGGGCGCAGGCGGTGCTGAAGGATATTCTCAAGTCTGCGGGCTTTGCCTGTTTTGATCTACCCTTTGGCGGCGGTGATGATTGCAAGCCGCGCATAGAAAATCTCTTTGCGCGATACGGGCAGGGCGGAAAGCATTTATGCTATGCGGGGCATACCGATGTCGTGCCGAGCGGGGCGGAAGATCAATGGACATACGGGGCGTTCACTCCGCATATTGATGAAAGCGGCACTCTATATGGGCGCGGCGCGAGCGATATGAAAGGCTCGGTGGCTGCCTTTACGATTGCCGCCAGTGAATTTATCAAGGCGCATCCCGATTTCGGCGGTTCTATCTCGCTGCTGATCACGGGGGATGAGGAGGCCGAGGCGATCAACGGCACGGTCAAGGTACTGGAATGGATGGCGCAAAACGGCCATACTCCCGATGTGGCGCTGGTGGGCGAGCCGACCAATCCCGATCATATCGGGCAGGAAATCAAAATTGGCCGCCGCGGTTCGCTCAATGGCGTTTTGCGTGTTCGCGGCAAGCAAGGCCATGTCGCTTATCAGCATTTGGCCGATAACCCGCTGCCGCGCCTTGTCAGATTGCTCGATGCGCTCAGCCGCTATGAATTTGATAGTGGCAATGATTATTTCAGCCCGACCAATCTCGAAATCACCACGATTGATGTCGGCAACCCTGCCAGCAATGTTATCCCCGCCAGCGGCAAGGCTGTTTTCAATATCCGTTTCAATGACAATTGGAGCAAGCAAAGCCTGATCCAGAAAATCACTGAAATCCTTGATGGCTGCGGTGAGGCTTACGAGATTGACTTTGAAGGCAACGCCGAAAGCTTTATCACCCAGCCCGCCGCGTGGAGCGAAATTGTCGCCGATGCGGTTGAGGACATATCAGGCAAGCGGCCAGCCTATACCACCAGCGGCGGCACGTCCGATGCGCGGTTTATCGTCAAATATTGCCCCGTGATTGAATGCGGCGCGGTCAACAAAACCATTCACCAGATCAATGAAAATGCCAGCACCGCCGATCTTGAGATGCTGACACAAATTTATACGCGGATTTTGGAGAAGTATTTTCTTTAAGAGGTAAAATTACCCTTAGGGCACTCTTTAAAAATCTGTAAGACAAGCGGCCGGGGCATAAGCGCCCCAAGCCTCTGAATTAAAATTTACATCTTTGCGGCGTAATCAAGAATGATATCGGCCTGACGGTCGGCCAGCTTGATTTTATAGCCGTTTCCGAAAGGCTCGAAATCGACGGATGAGAACGGAATAGCCACGCTCTTGGAACGCACGGAGCGGAAGTCAATTCTCACCAGCAAAGCGGCGGCGCGGTCACGGCGGCTGGTCATCAAAATTTCTTCAACACGGCCAAGGCGGCGGCCATCATCGGCTTCAACTTCAGCACGGATAAGTGAAGATAGCGCAAGAATGTCCGCACCATTGCCCGATGCCGTTTCGATATTGGCCATCAGCATGGCGGAGTTTTCCCGTAGCCGCGCACTATCCATGCCAAGGATATAAGAATCATTGCCTGTCCGCATTTGCATTTGCGAGTAATTCAGGCTGATCGTGCCCATCTGCAAGCGGTTCAAATTGGTGTTAACCGCATTAATCGTGCCATTCGGGGCGACCAGAATATCTTGTACATTGCCGACAACGCGATTGCCGCTATCGGTGACGCGGTGTCTTTGCACATCGCTGAAGCGCCGCCATTGCGGATTTTGCAACGGCTTCAAGCGGTTATACTGGTTGAGCGTCGTGTAATACGGGTCAAGCGTCTGCGCGGAGGTCTCGCGCGGCGTTCCGGTAAAAATCAGCAAAGCGCATAAAAACGCAAATGAGCTCAGGCATAGAACCGATAGGGAATGATATTTCATGTCAATTTCTCCTTGTTGCGGAGGACTATAAAAAACTTTCCTGAAAAAAGCAAGTTTATTTTCATAATAATTTTTAACCTAAACATATAGCACTATTTTTTCGGAAAAAAAGCCCTATGCGCGTAAATCACAGGCTCTTCCCAAGGGTGGGCGGGGCGGAGGACGGTATGGATAAAGGCTGACAAAGCTGCCTCATCATCGGGAAAGGAAAATTCCATTCGGATTGCGGGGGTTTGCGCGGTTTCTCCGATTTGCCCTTGGGCGGGATTTGCGCCGTGCAATGCCCGAAATTGCTCTGTTCCCGCAATACTTTCGATATCCGAGCGCTCCGAATTCCTTTGGATTATAACGTCTGCGGCGGGCTGCTCTGTTTCCGACCACCACAGCACACGGTCATAGAAAACGGGGGCAGGCGGCTCTATGAGGGGCGGAATATGCTCCTCAATCGCCGTGCGAAATGTGGCGGCATGATCTTTCGGCACGAACACAACAACGCGGTAAAAAGCCTGAAAATCTTGAGACTCCATCAATGTATCGCCCTAGCTTTGCGGGTAATCAATACGCACCAAATATAGTCCGTCCGCCGGCGCGGTTGGGCCGCCTTTTGTACGGTCACGCGCTTCCAGAGCGGCTTTAAGGTCGGCGGCGCTCCACTTCCCCTCACCAACCAAGGCCAGCGCCCCGACAAAATTGCGGACTTGGTGATGCAAAAATGAGCGCCCTTCGGCCTCAATGATAATTTCTGTGCCGCCATAGGCATCATAGTCGCGCTCAGCGACATCAAGCCGATCCAGTGTTTTCATCGGCGATTTCGCCTGACATTCCGCGGCGCGAAAGGTTGAAAAATCATGATGGCCGAGCAAGCATTGCGCCGCCTCATGCATGGCCGCCGCAGTCAGCTTTTTCTTGCAGTGCCAGACAAGGCCGCGTTCCAGAACGGGCGGGGCGGAGCGTTGAACAATGCGGTAGCGATAGAGTTTGTTCACCGCATGAAACCGCGCATGAAATTCGGGCGCAGCTCTCTCAGCGTGTACAATCGATATTGGCAAGGGCGAGAGGTGGTAATTCAGAGCCTTGGCCAGATCAAACCCCTCCAACGGACGATCACCATAATCAAGATCGAAATGCGCGACCTGCCCGAGCGCGTGTACGCCTGCATCCGTACGTCCCGCAACATGAAGGATAATTTTTTGCTGACAAAATTTTGTCAGAGCCTCTTCGATGGATTGTTGCACGGATGCGATCCCATCAGCCTGCCTTTGCCAACCCGAAAACCCGCTGCCGTTATACTCGATTATAATTTTCCATCTCTGCATCTCTGTTTGTCCAAAATATCTGTCTTAAGCGCCGCGTACGGCACTCTGGCCAGCGCCCTCTATCGGCGCGGCGGTGAAATGATCGCCAACCCTTACATAACCGCCATTGAGCGCGGCAGCAAAATCCATCGGCTTTTTGCCGTCAGGCTGGAGCTGGAGAATTTGCAAATACCCCGCCCCGCACTTCACCACTCCCGCACGGTTTAAAATCTCCCCGTTTTGCGTAGCGGCACTTGGCGTATTCGCGAGATTTAAATCGGCATCCGCGACACGTACGGCCTTCAGGATTTTAAGACGTACACCATTGGTATAAGCCCAGACCCCCGGCCAAGGATTAAGGGCGCGGATTTGCCGATCAATCGCGGCGCTATCTTCCGCCCAATCGATCAGCCCGTCGGTTTTTTTGAGCATCGAGGCATAGTTCGATAGGCTATCATCCTGAGACTTAGCGCTGATTTGGCCATTTTTGGCCAATATATCCAGCGTTTCCACAATCATCTCCGCCCCCATCAGGGCGAGCGTGTCATGCAGCGCCGCCGCGGTTGTTGTGTCAAGGATCGGCGTTGCGCGCTTGGCAATCATCGCCCCCGTATCAAGCCCCTTATCCATTTGCATGATCGTCACGCCCGTTTGTGCATCGCCCTTCCAGATCGCATATTGAATCGGCGCAGCCCCGCGCCAGCGCGGCAAAAGTGAGGCATGAATATTCAAGCAGCCAAGGCGCGGCGCGTTCAATACCGCTTCGGGCAGGATAAGCCCATAGGCCGCAACGACACAGATATCAAGATTATGGGCGGCGAATTCGGCTTGTGCTCCGGGTGTTTTCAGGCTTTTGGGCGTGAAAACGGGAATGCCTTGTGCTTCGGAGTACGCCTGTACGGGGGAGGGCTGTACGTTCTGGCCGCGCCCTTTCGGTCTTGGCGGTTGCGAATACGTACAGCAAATATGAAACCCTGCCTCGACGAGCGCCTTGAATGCGGCGAGGGCAAAATCAGGCGTGCCCATAAACCCGACCCGCAGTTTTTTCCTGCGCTCCAAAATGTCTGCGGTCACGTTTATTTTTTCGGGTGTTCTTGCCTTATCCATGCAGGCAGATTAATCAAGCCCGACATCACTGACAAGTCTTAGATGCGGGATCGGCTTATTTTCAGGCGTGTGAGCCGTCGCATGTGCCGCCGCGCGGTTAAAGCTGTTATGTGCCATAGCAAACAGACCGTGCATAAAAGCCATCTGCATGGTCGAGGCCGTACGCATGGCCTGCATTTGCAAAGCCATAGATGATTGCATCATTTTCGTAACGGCTTCACCCACGGAGGATTTGCTCTCCAGGGTCAGCGTTGCACTTCCTTTATGGCGCGCCTTATAATATTTTTGGAAATCAATAATCTCGGCGGAATGATTAAATTCGATTGTTACCATGACGATGCCCCTGTTTCCTTATTTTTTTAAAAGCGTACGCTTTTAATGAATAGAATTCAAAGAAAATATGGGCTTTTGTTATCGCGGCAGGTTTAAATCAAGCCGCCTTGCTTGTGCAGCTTTTCGACCTTTTTCAGGATCATATTGCGCTTGAGAGAGGACAGATAATCAATGAATAAAACCCCGTTTAAATGATCAATCTCGTGCTGGACGCAATGGGATAGCAGCCCCCAAGCCTCCATTTCCGCTTCTTTGCCGTTGAAATCGAGATATTTGACGCGCACCTCGGCGGGGCGTTCGACCTCGGCATATTGCTGCGGAATGGATAGACAGCCTTCCTGCATCACGCTGCGCTCCTCGGATTCCCAGATAATTTCGGGATTGGCCATGAGGTACGGCGCGGCCTCCTCGCCTTCCTCGCGGTCGGCGAGATCCATCACAATCACGCGGTTGAGCAGCCCGATCTGATTGGCGGCAAGGCCGATTCCGGGGGCGTCATACATCGTTTCCAGCATTTTTTTCATTTGCGCCTGAATATCGGCGGTCACTGCCGTTACGGGCTGTGCAACCTGTTTCAGGACGGGGTCGGGAATGCTGATAATTTTATAAATGCTCATAGCTCTTGATGTAAGGGGTTTCAGCTGCGCGGTCAATAATCATATGGCAAGACGATCAAAATATGCTAGTCTCGGCCATTCACACATTACGCCATTGCAAACATTATTATAAATGAAAGTGAGAAAAATTATGCGCCATTCCAAAACAGCCAAGAGATTATTATTCATCGCTTTTTTGATTACAGGATATGGCGGTTTTGCGGCCTCTCATACTGTGTTCGCGCAAAGTGCCGCCGCGCCGCAAGGACAAGCTCAAGGCCTCGATCAGGGCGTTATCCGCCATGCCATGACCATCTCAAAGGCCTGTCCCGGAAATTGGGGCGAACAAAGCTGTTTGCGGGCGATGTCTGCTTCCAATCAGGATATGGCGATCAACTACGCTCTTAAGGTCAAGGAAGCGGGGCATGAGCAGGAATTGGAAACAATCAAGGAAACTTGCGCCGCCTCGACCGCCGCCACGCAAGGGGAGTTTCCCGCCGATGCCATGCGCAGCGCCTTTACGGAATGCGTCAACGGTATGTATACAGTGTCGGAAAAAACAGGCGTGACACCCGATCAGAGCCATTATCAACTGATTGTCGGGGCGGTTTTGTGCATGAACAACGCCCCGCAATGCCCGCAGCTGGAAGAGCAGATGCGTACGCTTGTACGTTAGGTGTACGTGTTTGGTAAGGGCTAATTTTTCAGCTTTTAGGCGCAATTCTTAAGCGCGGCGTTTTTCGCGCTCATCCTCTTCAGACAGGCTGAGCATACGCGGGGAGCGCTCGATCGTGTTCAAATCTTCGAGCTTCTCCGCAGTTTTGCCTTGCAGCTCCTGCATTTTGCGCGCGGCGGGCAAGACCGATTTTTCAAGCGAGCCGACCGCCGCATCATAGCCATTCATTGCGCTTTGAATATTCTTGCCGATCTTGCCCATGTGATCGGTGAAAACCAGCAGGCGCTTATACAGCTCCCCGCCCAGCGCCGAAATATCCTGCGCATTGCGGGCAAGCTCAACCTGCCGCCAGCTCATCGCCACGACGCGGAGCAGCGACATCAGCAAGGTCGGGGAGGCGATGATAATCTGGTGACTATTGGCGTAATCGACCAGATTGGGATCAGCGCGCAGCGCAAGGCTGTAAACCTGTTCGGAGGGCAAAAACAGCACGGTGAAATCGGGGCTATCGAGATTTTCCCAATAACCTTTTTTGCTCAAAGCCTGAACGTGGCTGCGGACTTGCCGCGCCATGGCACTCATCAGGTTTTGGTGGTCGTCCTCGCTCAAACTCTCGGATAGTCGCTGCGTCAGCTCATTGATCGGCGCTTTGGCATCAATAATAATGTTAAACCCGTCTTGCATACGAATCACCGCATCGGGGCGCTGGCGGCCATTTTCGCCTTCGAAGCTGACCTGTGTGTCATAGTGAATGCCCTTGATCAGCCCTGATTTTTGCAAAACACCCTCAAGGATATATTCACCCCAAGCCCCTTGCGCGCTCGGATCACGTAAAGCCCCGACCAGCTTGGCGGTTTCCGTGCTCAAGAACCGCAAATCCTTGCGCAGCTCCTCATCCGTGCCTTTGGCGGCTTGCAGTGCCTTGCCCAGCTCCAAAAGCTGCTCTTGTACAGGCTTGACCAGTAAATCAATGGCCTTTTGGCGCTTGTCCAGATCATGCGCACTATCCGATTGCACCGATTTCAGGCGCTCTTGAGCCAGACGCAAGAATTGCTCGCTCGATTTTTCCAGCGCCTCTTGCGCGCTCAGGCGAAAACGATTGTTCATTTCGGCATTCATGGTTTCAAACGCCGTACGTTCCGATTTCAACTGTGAATCCAGCTCGGCATTGCGGCGCTCCAGCGACATAATGCGCCGAAACCCGTAAATCCCCGCAATCAACGCGCCCGCCGTGCCGCCGGCGACAAAGCCCAAAATCGCCGTCATAAAATCGATATTCATCTGTTCAATCATCGCTATAACTCATATATAATTTTTAAAGCAAAATGTTGTGATACTATAATTTTGTCGTTTTAGAATCATAAGCCTAGCAAAAGATGTGACGGAATGAAAACAAATCCCGAATCCGGAAATGCCCTAATTTACGTGCTGGTTGCGATTGTCCTGTTTGCGGGGCTAAGCTTTACGCTGATGCGCCAGACCGACACCAATGAAGCCGGAGCGCTCAATGCCGAACGGGTGGAACTGCTGGCCACGCAAATCACTTCTTATGCGGCGCAGGCAAAATCGTCGGTCGATCAAATGCTGTTTCAGAATCTGCGCGCTGAAAATCTCAGCTTCGCCCGCTCTGGTGAGGCCGGATTTGAAACCGAACCGCCGCGCCATATCATGAAGGTATTTCATCCTGATGGCGGCGGGTTAACCCCCGGTCAACTCCCCGCTGAGGCCATTTCACAAAGCTCCACCACCCCGCCCGCTGGCTGGTATATGGGGCGATTCAATAATGTGGAATGGACACCCAGCGTGGCGGAAGATATCATCCTGACCGCGCATCAAATTCACCCTGATATTTGCCGCAATCTTAACCGCAAAATCACCGGAAGCGACGCCATCCCTGCCTTAACGGGCGGAAACTTGTCTGATGTTTTGATTGATACCAGCACCAATAACAATTTAACGGCGGCCTTATGCCCCGGTTGCGGCGAGAATTTCAGCCTGTGCATTTCCAACAGTGATGCAACGATGTTTTCGTTCTATTCGATTATTGTTGGACGGTAAAACGGCGGATCAGGGCGCGTAGTTCGGGCAGCCCTTCGTCTTTTATCGCGCTGGTAAAATGCACTTTGGGGAAAGCGGCGGCATGTTTTTTAAGCGCTGTTTCAACTTTTTCAGCCAGAGCGGGGCGCTCATTCGGGTGACATTTATCGCCCTTGGTCAGGACAATCCGATATGACACCGCCGTTTCATCGAGCATCGTCATAATCTCGTGATCGCTTTCCTTCAGTCCGTGGCGGGCATCGATCAGGATATAAACACAGCGCAAATTCGGCCTGCCGCGCAGATAGTTGCGGATCAACCCGTTCCAGTCCTCCCGCACGGTTTTCGATACCTTGGCATAGCCATAGCCGGGCATATCGACCATATAAATCTGGCCGCCGAGATTAAAGAAATTGAGCTGTTGCGTCCGTCCGGGAGTATTGGATGTGCGCGCCAGAGTATTGCGGCCTGTCAGGGCATTGAGCAGGCTGGACTTGCCGACATTCGAGCGTCCGGCAAAGGTAATCTCAGGCATATCGGCGGGTGGTAGCTGTTTAAGACCCGCCACGCCGAGCATGAAGTCACACGCGCCGGAGAATAATTTGCGCGCCTCTTCGATCTCATAGGCTGTAAATTCATCTTCCGCGGCGGTCATGGGTTATTTTTTCTTCTTGCTGCGCTTGCGCTTGGGCGGGGTGATGGCTTTCTCAGACTTTCCGTCTTGCGGCTTACCACCGTCTTCGCCCGTTTCACCGAAAAGCGCGTCCTCGACCTCATCTTCGGCCATTTCGACCAGCGGATGAATATCAGGGCCTTTATCGAGCGCTTTGCTCATATCTGCTTCTTTTTGTGCGCCTTCTTTGTCGAACAGATAGATCGGCACGCCCAAAGACCGCATGATCAGCATTTGCTGGACAATGCCGATATAGGCGCTGAACGTCCAGTAAATCACAAGGCCTGAGGAGAATTTCGACATAATAAACACAATCACGAACGGGAAGATATTCATCAGATCGCGCTGGAATTTATCTTGCGGCGGCGGGTTGAGTTTTTTCTGTAGCAGCATCCCGATCAGCATCAAACATGGCCAAATCCCAATCATTAAAATTGCAGGCACATCATAGGGCAGAAGGCCGAACAGGTTGAAAAGCGAGGTCGGATCGGGAGCGGAAAGATCCTGAATCCAACCGAAAAACGGCGCGTGGCGCATTTCAATCGTGACGAAAAACACCTTATAGAGCGAGAAAAAGATCGGAATCTGAATCAGGATCGGCAAGCATCCCGCCATAGGATTGACGCCCTCACGGCTATACATCGCGACGATTTCCTGCTGAAGCTTTTGTTTGTCATCGCCGTATTTATCGCGCAGCTCCATAATCTGCGGCGATACTTTTTTCATCTTCGCAAAGGAGCGATAAGACGTATTCGTCAGCGGGAAAACCATCATGCGGATAATCAGCGTCAGGACGATAATCGCAACGCCCATATTCCCGACATATAGGCCGATCCAGTGCAGGAGGTAGAAAAACGGCATCGTCATAAACCAGAACCAGCCAAAATCAACGGCCAGATTGAATTTTGGGATATTCAAGGCGTTTTCATAGGCATCTAGAACCAGAACTTCTTTCGCGCCGACAAAAAGATTTGAGCTTGTCGAGGCCGTTTCACCGGCGGGGATTTCGATGACTCTGCCGGTATAATCGACCTGAAAGCGGCCTTTGTCAGGGTCACGCAAGTTTTGCGTATGGGTATAGCGGAATTTCGCTGTTTCCCCTTGCTGCGGGATGATGCTGGTCAGCCAGTATTTATCGGTAATCCCGATCCAGCCGCTATCAGCGGTCTTTTCACGGCGCTGATCTTTGCGTAATTCATCATATTTAACCTGCAACAGCTCATTGCCGATAAAGCCGATCGGGCCTTCATGCATGATCCACATATTCGTGAATTCGCGCGGCAGCCCCGTCTGCGTAATCAACGCATAGGGGAAGAGCTGCACCGCGCGCGCGGTGGTATTGATAACGCGTTGTTCGACGGTGAACATATAATTGTCATCCAGCGAGAAAACGCGCTCAAACACCAAACCGCGCCCGTTATCCCATATCAATGTGATCGGATTTTCGTGGCTCAACTCGGGATTGCCGCTAATATTCCAGCGTGTATTTTGATCGGGAACACGAATTGAATCATCGCGCGACGTCCAGCCATAATCAACAAAGCGCGGATATTCGGTATCGCGCGGGGAAAGGATAATCACATGCTCATCGCCGCCCAGCGTCTGGAAATAGTTCTTGAGCGCCAGATCATCAACCCGCCCGCCGCGTAGGTTGATCGAGCCCTTGACCACGCCGTTATCAAACTGGATACGCCCTGATTCCCCCAAAACTGAATCCCGCTCCCGCACCACAACGCGCGGCAAAATATCAATCCCTGTTTCGGCTTCTTTTTCGGCAATCATCCGCTCAATGCGCTGGCGCTCCTTGATGCGCTCCTTTTGCGGCTGCAAGACATACATCTCAAACAGAATCCAGAGCGAGATCGACACAATCCCGAATATAATCAGATTGCGAATATCATGAGGATGCATATTGTTTTTATTTTGCATGGGCTATTATCGTCCTGAGTTTTTGAATTCCAAGTCCTGAAAACCGAATATTCGGCTTTGTTTTTGTAAATTATACGCTTATTTTGTCCCCGTTTATAAACGCCTTGGGGGCGATAGTAAACTCCCCTTGCGCAATAAACTCACTGCCCGCGTTACGGCACAGGATCATCATAATTGCGCCGTGACCAAGGGTGACAGCTTAAAACACGGCGAATACCCAGATAAAGCCCCTTCACTGCGCCATGTTTTTCCAGCGCCTCGATCATATAACGCGAGCAGGTCGGATGATAGCGGCAGGATTTCGGCAGCCATGGCGAAATCACATAGCGGTAAAAATAAACGGGGGCTTGCAAAAGCTTAATCGCCACGCGGGAGAGTTGGGAGAGCATTGTCATCCTTATACAATTCAAGCTTTTTCAAGCACCAGATCAAATCCTTGCACAAATCGGCATAGGGGCGCGTGGCGGTCAACGGGCGGCCAACCAGAATATAATCAACCCCGTCGGCGGCATGAATGCTCAGAATATCGGCAACCACCGCCCGCAAACGGCGCTTGATACGGTTGCGCTTCACGGCTGATTTTTCCGTACGCTTTGTCACCGTGTAACCGATCCGCAAACCTTGCTGATCGGAAGAGAGCTGATTTGGGGTGGTTTCTTCCAGCTTTTGGGTCTGAAGGGTCAGGCCATGGGAAACCCATTTGCGGCCTTTGCTCTGAATAGAAAGAAAATCAGCGCGCTTTTTAAGTGTCTGAAGACGAGCGCGCTGGGATTGTGTGGCATGCATAACGGCGTGCCTTTTATGTATGAGGAACGATTAAGCGCTCAGAACCTTGCGGCCTCTGGCGCGGCGACGTGCCAAAATCTTGCGACCGTTACGGTCAGCCATACGCGCGCGGAAACCATGGCGGCGGGCGCGAACCAATCTGCTGGGCTGGAATGTGCGTTTCATATCTCGCGATCCTTATTTTGTAATCTCTATATAAACCTAAGCGCCAGTTTATAGCTGCCTTTACGGGGAAATGTCAAACACATTCTACAAAAATTCTTTAAATGCCCGCCGCGCATTTGTTTTTCTTCTTATTCTTATGGCTTACCGCCGCGATCGGCCATGGCTTGGCGCATGAAAAACCGTTTGGCGGGGGGCAGAGCCGCAACAGCCCGCAGCCCGATCTTGCGGACAAACCCCGCTGTCCGCATATTGTTCGAGAATAATTTCACCATGATATCGGTAAAGGCGACCATGGCGGTGTTGTCGGGTCTGCGGCGGCGTTGATAGGTTTCCAGCAGCGCAAAACTGCCGATATCGCCGCCCTCCTGCTGCGCCTTGATCACCAGCGCCGCCAATTCGTCAACATCGCGGAAGCCCAAATTGAGGCCTTGCCCCGCAATCGGGTGAATGCCATGTGCGGCATCGGCAACCAGAACGGCGCGGTTTTCAATGTAATGGGCGGCGTGAACGAGGCTGAGCGGATAGGCTGTGCGCTCGCCGATCATACGGATTGTGCCATATTGGGCGGGGACGCGCTCTTGCAACACGGCCTCGAAAGCGGCGCGGTCAAGCTCCGTCAATGAGGGTTTTCCGCGTTTTTGGTGTTCGGTGAATACGATGGAGGAGCGATATAGCGGGCTGTTTTTCTCATTGTCGGATTTGTTGCTGGCCTTATTGCCAGACCCATCTTGTGCCTCATCCCGCGCCCCGTCCTGCGCCTGATCGCGCATCGGCAAAATAGCAAACGGGCCTTCGGGCCAGAAATGCTCGATCGCCGCGTTATTATGCGGGTGTTCATGGCCGATAATGCAGATCACGGCCTGTTGTTTATAGGTTTTGCGGCGCACAGGAATATCCAGCTTTTCACGCAGGAAGGAATTGCGGCCATCGGCGCCGACCAGCAATTTTGCGTGAATCGTATCGCCGTTTTGCAAATGAACGTCCATAGCGCTCTGATCGCTGGAGAGGTTGAAATCCCTGATACTGGCGGGGGGGAGGATATCAACATAAGCCGTGAGTGCGGCCAGACGCTGCAACATAATTTGGCGAATGGTGCGGTTGAGAATGATCGTGCCAAAGGCCTTATCCTCGACTTCGCCGCTCATAAACCGCAGCAATACGGGGCTTTCGCCGTCCAGAATGTGAATATCGCGGATCGGGCAGCCGTGTTTTTCCAGCGACACCCACAATCCGGCCTTGGCCAGAATCTGCGCCGAGCCGTAAGAGATCGCGGTGGTGCGTTCATCGCCGCTCATCGCGCCGCTTTTGATGTCGGCTTTTTCAATCACGGCGGTGCGGACACCGCCTTGCCCCAGCAAACACGCCAGCGTTAATCCCGCAAGCCCGCCGCCATTGATAATCACATCATAGTTCTGTGACGATGCGGCGGTGCTTTTCGCTTTGGCGGTTTTGGCTGTGGCGCGGTTTTGTGTTTTCGGCATGATGGGCGCAATCTAGCGCCAGTTCAGATCATATTCAAGCCCGATGCGAAATTCGTGGCCGCTGTAATCGAGTTTAACATTGCCCAGATCAAGGTCGCGGGTATCAAGATAGCGATAGCCGAATGTATAGGCCATATTATCCTTCGGGCGGTATTTCAGGCCTGCTCCGGCCTGCCACGCCAGCCCATAGCCGCTATCGCTGAAGCTTTGATTGGTGGTGGCGCTGGTCAGCTCGCCCGAAACATGGCTGAAACCAAATCCCCCGCTCAGATAGGGGGTGAATTTCGTGCCAGTGTCAAAATCGTAATAGACATTGAGCAAGCCCGTCCATGATTTCATGTTCCCGCCCGCGGCAAAGCTGCCGCCATTGGTATTGATGCGGTTTATATCGGGATTGCGGTAGGATAGTTCGGTTTCAACGCGGATTTGCGGGCCAAGGCGCAGCCCCAACGCGCCGGCGAGCGTGCCGCTATTTTCAAGGCGCAGCTTGCCGCTGGAGGCGGTGGCGCTATCGGAGAATTTCTGCTCGCCGAATTTGCTCAAACCCAGATAGCCCGCGAAATACACGCCGGAGGTCTGGGCGTGGGAGGCAAATGCGCCCATACCGATAAAGGCGGCCAGCGCGGCCAATCCGGTTACAATCGTGGTTCTTTTGGTCAAAAACCGCATAAAGATCATCACTGTCAACAATCTTGGTTTCGTGAATTAAGGCATGAATTCTGGTCAATCGAATGTGACGAACGTCACGAGAAAAATGATAACAAATAATAATCGCTCTGCCAAGTGTCGCGTTCAGCGACACGAAAACATTTTAAACGCGGCGCGTTCAGCGACACGCACAGATTTTTAAAGTTAAAATCTAACGAAAACCCTAAGCGACGGGGCGATCAACGCGCACAGGAAGATCAGCGGCAATCGGCTCGTCATCGAGCATTTCAATCATCCCCGAAGGCTGCACCGCGAAATTGGCGATAAATAGCGCGTTCGAATAGAACACCACCGCTTCGCACAGATAATGACCTTGCTCGTTCATGCCCTCGAATGAGGCGGCGCGCACTGTGCCTTCAATGACGGAGCGTGTGCCCTCATCCATTTCCTGCGGCATATTCGGGTCTTCCATGCTTTCGGCAACATAAAAAGGCCCTTCCTCGCCGCGCACGAAGAAGCAGAAAAACCGCAGATATTCCATGACATTGGCCTCGGTGATTTTCACGGGCGCTTTGGCATTGACTTCATGGATCGGTGGTGAAGTTCCGTTCAAGCGGAATAGATTGCCCTGATCGGTCAGGTAATAGATATTGAGCTTTTTATTGACCCAATTCGGATCGCGCACACGGATCAGCGCCACGCTGTCATAGAACGGCAACATACGCCAATGCACTTCGGTTGATTCAGCGGAAACCCTGAACTTACCGTCAATCGGGTTGATCTGATCGAGAAATCCCGCAAGCTCATCGCCTTGTACGGCGTTCCAGTTGTTATCGTTATACATACCGATCCTTAAATTATTGAATTCACATTTTTCTTTTATGTTGCTTTGAATTCAAAGCCTTAAAACTATAATCGTTGGCCGCGTCATATGCAAAGCAAAAATGATTTGCGCAGGGTATGAGGTGCTTATGCGGCGTTATCACCAGAGTTTTGAGCCTTCTCGAACTCCGCAAAAGCTAGAACCAGCGCCATCATAAAGATCATAAGCCCCAAAAACCAACCCTGCCACAGTCCGTATCCCGTTGCGGCAATCGAGAGCAAAGCAATAAAAACGCCCAGACCCAAGGCTTTGGAGCGCGGCGGCAGCGCCATTAACCCGATCAACAAATAGGCCAGAAGCCATTTAAACACGAACATCCCGAGCAAACCGAACTCAATCCAGATTTGCATCGCGAAATTATGCGGATGCAAAACGGTATTATCGGCGTGGAACAGGCGCTGGGAGTCAAATTCAATGGCCTTGGTCGCCTCAATGCCAAAGCCGATCCAAGGCTGCTCCATCACCTTGCGCGCGATAAAATCCCAGATTTCCAATCGATGCGGGGCATAGCCGTTGCTGAGCCAGTCCGAGCTTTTGATCATCGGCAGCATTTCATTGAACGCATATTGCACCGCCCATGGTGCGGCAAGGCTGAGAGCCAAAATCACCAGAAACAGCGCCCTCCACGCCCATTTTATGCTGACGGGGAAAAATGCCATGGCGATGGCGCCGGCCAAAAACCCAAGCTGCATACTCTGGCTTTGCGTGTGATAAATAAGATACGCGCCGATACCGACAATCAAGGCCATAAGCAGGAATATCAGGCGGTTATCAGGCTCTTTCGCCCGTAAAAACTGTACGCCCAGCAAGGCGGGAAACACCATCATCGTCACCACAATCACATTGTGATTAAGGTGGGATGGATTAAATGCACCGCCGTAATCTTTGCCTCTGATAAATCCGTGGATGCCGCCGACCGACCAAAGATCATAGGCCACCAGAGCCAAACAGAGAGGCAAAAGACAGAGCAGAGCCTTGATGAGTTTGAGCGCGAAATTTTGCCCCATTAATATAATGACGGAGAATAAAAAACAGCCTGAGAATAAAATTTGCGCCGTTTTAAAGCTGCGGTTGATCGCTTCGGCGCTGTCCACCGCCCATATCGCGCTTAAACCCGCTAATGTCACAATCGCTGCGCTGAACAAAAACGGCGGCAGGAACATAGCGGGACGTTTGCGGTCAATAATCCAATAAGACACATAGCCCAAAACACCGGCCACAGCGGGTAAAAACGATAGGGCGCGGGGGGCGATGGTGGCGGCCAATATAATCAGGCAAAGCCCGATAACAAACGGGGTCGTCAGGATATCTTGCGTTGTTTTATTTCGGGATTGTGCTTGCGTTACTGCTGGCTGCGCTGGGCTCTCGGTCTGCGTCATGCTGGGCTTTCTCGTTGGCTCAATAAGATGAATAAGATGGGATGTAGGTCGAAATTTATACCCTTTCTGACTATCATATGCCGCTTTGTGAGGCAAGACAGCGGCAAGCCTTGACCGCGTTTCATCAAAAAATTTCGTCATGACACGGCTTGTTCGTGTAATCCAAAAACCTAAGTCACCAAACCACGAAAGCCTATACCGTCATCCCGAGCGTAGTCGAGGGATCTCATTTTCAACCACAGAGGCACAGAGTTATAAGAGGTCACAGAGGTTTTTCTAAAAAAACTCCGCGCACTCTTTTTAAAACTCTTTCATCTCTGTGGTGAAAATCAAACTCAACCGTTGTGTGCAGACTCATAGATCGCCTTAGAATTGCCGGTGCAATTCAGGCGATGACACTATGAGCGGTCATTCTGACCGTTTGGGGCAGCTACGCGTGAAGGAATTCCGAGCCAAGTCTATAAGAATTCCTTGACAAAATAGGAAATTATTCATATATTGGTTTTTATACAGGGGGAGAATTGCGCCCTGAGCTATTCGGAGCTTTCCGCTAAGTTACTGTTTCATTAGAGTGAGAAAATATCAAAAAAACATGTGGGGCAAGCGGGGCGAGTGGGGCGAAATGCCCGTAACTTACTGAAATATTTAATAAAGCCTTCGCCCCACTTTAACATCGAGAGTGGGGCGAATGGGGCGACATAAAAATTGGTTATTCTTCGGTGGTTTGTTCTAATTCACCATCATCTTCGGGAGCATTCTCGGTTTCCTGAGACTCTTCTGTTTCCTGAGACTCTTCAACTTCCTCCTCAGCCTCTATATGGCCTTCCGCTTCTTCAAGAGCGTCTTCGCTTCCGGCTGAGGCATCAATCGTACCGTCGCTATCTGTCAAAGGTGAGCCGTCAGCCTCGCTGTCATCACTGTCATCGCTGTCTTCCGCTGACCAATGGCCGTATTGATCGGATTCAGGAATGGGCGTTTCGGCATCTGAATCTGAGGCCTCTACTTCTTCCGCGGTTGTTTCGTCAGAAGCCTCGGCGCTTTCATTGTTTTGCTCGTCTTCGTCGCCCGCTGCGGGCTCAATTTGTAATAGCTCGTACAAATCGCCGGCTGAAAGCTCTATACCTTCAGAGCCTCCTATCAGCGAGTCACTTTCAAGGGCGTTTGGTGCGGCATTGCCAAATCGTGAGCCGAAGCTATCTTCCGCATGAGCCATTGCTCCGCTTGTTACCAAAATGGCTGTCGCCGCCAAAAGAGTTCCGTATTTCATAGGTCTTCCTAACTGTGTCACATTAAAATCAAAAACATTAAAACGCATTTTGTATTTTTTGGCCTGTGCGCTCCATATCACGCCCCATGCCTTCTACGGTATTGCCGCAAGCGGTGAAGTTCACAAGGACGAACCCGCATAACGCAATCATAATCATTCCCTTTTTCATCTACTGCCTCTTTATGCTTTTCAAAAGATAAAATCGTTTTACTATCAATAACAAAGATATAAGTCGAATATCTTATATAGTCGAATTTTTATCTTTCAGCAACAAAACATCGCAGGGATTATCGCCAAAAATCAAGCTCCGGCAAGTCGGGTGAACCGGTCTGTAAATGCCTTGCTAACCTGCTCATTAGGCTTGTGAAACTCGCGCTGGTAATGATCTGTTCTTCATCGGCCATTTTATATTGCGATTTTTTAAAACCGGCTTTTGTAGGTTCCACCTGAATTTCGGCCACAGAAATATATGGCATACGGGTCGGCCTTAAAATATGGATGCTGTCCGCAGTTTCATGATCTTTCGGGTCATAGCGGCGTGATAAATAGATGCTATTTTCATGCACATTCACTTTAAGGTGATGCGATGTGGCCAAACGGATAAGCTTTGCCTCCTCATCCCATGTCAGAAAGCCGCAGAGCCGCTTATCATATTTTGGTTCATCAGGAAAATCACGGGAATGCGGATCTTCAAAATTGGGCTTGGGCTTAGAAGCGCCATGAAAAGACTCAGCTATCGGTGCAGCTTCTATCCCGCTTGTCTTGGCTCTGAAAGGTATCACTGTCATGCAAAAACAATTACCATAATATTTAGGCGCTTGTCAAATTTCAGTAAGCCATAATTTTGCGTTCCAAATCCTCATAATCCCAATCCGCGCCGATCAATTTTTCCCGCATAACCCCGTTCTGATCAATCAGAATTGTTTCAGGGAGGCGAAAGGTCTGGAATATCCCGCGCGTAATTCCGCCATTGTCATCAAGCGCAATCAGCACATTATCCTGCGCCATAGCGGTGGGGTGCTCCGTACGCATTTTGGCCAAAAACCGCTCCAAAGCCGCAAGGTCATGATCGCTGGAAAGCCCTATGAATACGACCTCATCGGGGTATTGCTCGGCCAGTTTCAGGAAATGCGGAAACTCCACCAAACAGGGCGGACACCAAGACGCCCAAAAATTCAGCACCACAGTTTTCCCACGAAAATCAGATATTTGTAGCGGCGCGGCATTGCTGTCATTGCCGAAACGCACAAAGGAAAAATCGGGAACGATTGCGCTGTTCTGGCTGGCTGGGGCGGCGCTCTGGCTTTGCCCGCTACCTGAAGCGGCTGGAGGGACTTGATTGCCGCCCTGCGGCATGGCCTCAATCAGGTAAGCAAGGCCAAAGCCGCAGATCACGGCCACGGCAAGGATTATAGCGTTACGGATCATGGCTATTGCTCTCCTTGTTCGAAGTTTTCTTATTCGCCCGAACCATGCCAAAAATTTTATCCTGATACCGCGCCAAAGCCCATAAAACAGAGATTATAAGGGTTTCGGCGCTGCAGAATATCAACAGCCTCCAAGCAATACCGCTGATAAAACCGTAAGAATGTAGCCCGACCCCCAGCAAATTCACACCGAACCATGCCAGCGCGACAATCACGCTCAAAAAGGCGATCCCCGCCATAAAAGGCAAATCGCGGATATGCCCGCTCAAGCGTCCGTGTTGCAACCAGATCAGCCATAAAACGATCAGGAGCGCGCCGTTTTCTTTCGGATCCCAGCCCCAGAACCGTCCCCAGCTCTGATCCGCCCAGATACCGCCCAAAATCGTGCCGATGGCGGTCAGCAACAGTGCGATCAGTGAAACGCGGTGTACGGATTTATATAGGCCGACCAACAAGCGGTCGGATTTTTCGCGCCAGAGCCGCATTAGCATGTAAAAATGCGCCATTCCCGATACGATCAAACACAGCGCATAGCCTGCGGTGATAATGGTGACATGGGTGGCCAGCCAGAAATTTGTATTCAGCACGGCGGCCAAAACTTCGAGATTTTCACCCTCGCCCATAATGGCGGGCGCAATCACCAGCAATCCGAGCGCCGCCGCCAATCCCGCGCTGAAAATAATAACGCTGCGGCTGATGATATAGGCGCTCAGGGCGCTTAAGGAACAAATCAGCGATACAAACAGCACCGTTTCATAGAGCGTTCCCGTCGGCGGACGTTCCAGAATAATGACACGCGCGGCAAGGCCGAAGCCATGCATCAAAACCGCCAATACGCCAATCAGGATGGCGGCGGCTGTAATGCGGCTGGAAAATATATCACGCTTTTCTTGGAGCTTTTGCTTGCCCTGTCTCAAGGCCGCAAAAACCAGAAGCAACAGCGCCAGAGCATAAAACCCTTGCGCCCATTGATAGGGGTGAATATCACTGTAAAGAATTTCCAATTCAAAGGCAAGTTCTCTGATATAGCCTCTATAAACAGCAACTTGTAGCGTATCATAGCTTGCCCTTTGCCACGCGGCTTTGTCCTGTGCGCGGAAGGCGGCGGCCATCTCCGCCCAGATGGAAAGATATTGCGCACTATCAGGCGAGCCCAAACCGCTTTGGATTAAATCCCACGGTGCGCGCCAATCGAGTGCCGCCGCGCCATTTGCCGTCGTCGCGCTGGCTGAAGCGCCCCAGCTTACGGGAACAATCGCAAAGGCGGAATTGCCCTCCGCCGCTTTGCGTACCGCTTCGAGCTGAAAGGCCAATGTCGTCAGGCGCTGTTCTTCGAGCGTGTAACGTTGCGGGTCATCGCCGCGCCGCGCCACAATCGCCTCGGCGCGTTCCAAAAGCTGGGTTTCGAGATGGGCGAGCGCGAGGTAATAAGGCGGGGCATCGTCAGGGAAAAGCGACCCAAACTCCTGCGGCACATCCACATCCAGCGGCAAGATTAATGACAAAGAGCGCATCAGGGCTGTGAGCTGGAGGATGTTTTCATGGATGCGCAAAAAATCGCGCTGCCCCGCGCTGAGCGTATCGGCATCAAGCGCGAGCAGAGCCGGAATTTGCGTTGCGCTATGGCGCACCCCGTCGAACATTTCCGCTAGGCTGAAATGGTTGCGCGGATTTTGCGCGGTTCGTTTTTCGAGGCCGAATTGCCGTTGCAGCGCCTCGCCCTTGACCTCAATAAACGGAATATCCGCGGCGCCGGACGGGTCGAAAATCACAATCGCTAGCCATTCCGCCGCGCTGTAGGAAAGCGGGGTTTCCGATCCAGTAATCTGGCGGGCTTGCTGGGCGGCAAAGCTTTTTAGCGGTTTCAGGCGGCCATTGTGCAAGACGGGGATGCGTTCGAATGCCCGGATTGAAAAATCGGTCAATTCGTAATTTGCGGATGCGGTTTGTTTTGTATCCGCTGCGGAGGCTTGTCGCGCAAACCCGCTCAGTCCAACGATAAAAACAGCACAAAGTGCGATAATCAAAAGGCCGTAATGATGAGATCTGCGGTTTGTCATGGCTGTTTACGCTCCCGCAATCCGAAGATAAGGGCGATATGTAGCAACAAGCCCAAACCGATCACCAGCGTTCCCAGATACGGGAAAATCCGCCCTTTATTCTCAACGACCGACAGCACGCTCATATCCAACGCGCCCGATTGATCGAATGAGGATTGATAGAACGTATAGCCCTTATAGCGCAGCGGGGCGTTCATCTCGATCCGTGCGCGCCACGCGGCTTCACCGTCCAGAACGGTGACATCGGAATGATAGCTGCGCGCCATATCCGTGCCCGGATAGGTTTGTTTTACAAACTCATCCAGCCTTATCGAGAACGGCAATCGGCGTTGGGATTTGCCGAAAATGATTTTGTAATTTTTGTCATTATGCGTGATTTCAATCGGCTGCGGCATCGCCTCAAAGGCAATATAGGAGCCGTTTTGCGCGGGGTTTTGCAATCCGCTCAAACGGAAGGTGACCCCCGCCAGATTGGCTTCGGCTTCCTTTTCCGATGCTTTGGGCTTGAGTTGCATAAGCCGCACCATCCGCTGAAAGCCGCTTTGCTCTTGGGCGGCGGCTTCGGCCATATCATCGTTTTCGGCGCTCTCATCCGCGTTTGGCGCGACAATCTCGCAATTCTCGCATACATCCAGAACCGTGAAGGCAAAGGGTAAATTCGTAAACTCCCCGCCGCCTCTGGCTTGGCGCAGCAGGTCAAAATCAATGCGGTGGAGCAGGCGGTCACCCTCAAATACCATCAATTCGCGCTGGTGGTAGTCATAGACAAACGGGCTGTGATTGCCCTCGGCCAAAATCATAAAGCCTTCGCGCGCGCTCAAGGCCGTCAAAAGCCCGCCGAGCAAAAGGATTAAAGCACCGAAATGCGAAAGGATAATCCCCGCTTTGCGCCAGCTCCATTCGCTGTGAAACAGGAATTTGAGCAATAGATTGAGCGTTAGAACCCCGAGCAGCGTATAGCCGGCGGGCAGCGGCACAAACCCGACCCAAAAAATAAAGGCGGCGAAATAGGTTTTATGTGCCTGATAAAGCCCCATATCGGCCTGCGCCAGCGTACCGATCACCAGCAAAGCCATTAGCGCGGGCAAAGTATAAAACGCAATATCGGCGCGGGATAAACGCTCCGTTATTTTTCGGATTTGCTCTGCGGCGGCGGAAAATTCCATGCCCTATGACATAGGCGAAAGCGCGGCGCTGTTCAATTCCTTTTGATGGAATTTTGCCTTTGTTTATTTTCGGATTTGCAAATACGGATGCTGATTTATTAGGCGAATAGCTCTTACCCTTGCTTTTCCAGCAACTCTGATACCAAAAGTGCGGCATGTGAGCGAATTTCATGTATTGCGGTGCTCTCGAATTCCGCGCCGCAGAGTAGCGGCCCGATAGCGTATATCGGATATTCTTGAGAAACTTTTAGGCTTTGCGCGCTCGCCGCCTGTAATGAGCCGCTCCAATGGGTGCTTAACGGTATATCCGAACAAATTTTTTGTAGCGGCGCGGCGTTATAACTATAGCCTGAGCAATTCACCACGGCGCTGCCTTTGATAAGGCCACCGTTTTTCAATGTAACCTCTATAAGCTCTTTTACAGGCTTTTTTTCTATCCCTCCCGTTTCAGCCACTTGTATTTGTATGGTTTCAATATGGGATTTGACAATCTGCAACTGCCCCGACGCTTGCATATCCATGAGTTTCTTATGAACGTAATCTGGGATTCTGTGCCGCGCGACATTCCACCAGGGCATAATGCGCATCATACGTTTTTGGTCTTGCGCGGACAGGCTATGCCATAGCGTATTGGCCACAGGGCGCAATGAGTCGAGCATAATTTGCCACGGCAACGCCGCTCCCTCTTGATTTTGTGACAGGTGTTCCCGGATGCACCGTATCAACTCGGAGAGTTTTTCAGGCATCGTATCGACCTCTAAAAACGGTGATGGAACAGTGTATTGTGCAGTTTTCGGCAAATGCGCAAAGGGCAATAAGCCGCGCCGCGAAATTGCCGTAAAGCGGCCTTGGTAGTTTTTTTCGCTTAAAACATGGACGGCATCAACCATACTAAGCCCTGTGCCGATACAGATAATATGATCGTCCGCACCCCAAGCTTTGTTGTAAAATTCCGCGTGATAAGGATTGGGATAGGCCTGAGAAACACCAGCCTCAGCCTCGGCTTTGTGGATAATCGGTAGGCTTTTTGGGAGGCTATTGCCTGTTGCCAATAAAACAACGTCAAATTCATCCATATAGCCAGTTTGCGCTTCAAGCTTAAGCTTGTGTTTTGTATCATGGGCTATCGGCGAAACTTTTGAAATTTCCTTTTGCAGAACTTTTAGCGTATTGCCTCGTTCTGGCGCTATTTTGATGGCGGTTTCAAACCTATCTTGCAAATATGCCCCGTATAGCATTCTCGGCGCAAAATCTGTCGCCTCAATCGATTTATGCGCAAGTTTTTCGTGCCATGCGCCCCGTTGTGCGGCGGTACTTTTAAGCCAATGGTAAAAATCGCTGGAGTTATCCGCAAATAGCCCCATTTTGGCAGCGGGGACGTTGAGCAAGAAATACGGGTCTTTTGGGGCATAAGCCAGCCCTAAACCTATATCGTCGTTTTTTTCAAAAACGGTAATATCACAATTATTTAGCCGTTTTGCGCTCAATGCACAAAAGCTTACAGCCGATGCCCCGCCGCCGATAACGGCTATTCGTGTTCTCATGGTTATTTCTTTTGGATAGTGTTTTAATTTTTATCGTGGTGATGTGGATGCGCGTGTTGCCTTTCTTCAATCACCCTATAAATTTTGGTAATTATTTTTGATCCTGTTGTTTGATGGTAGGCGGGCAAAAAAGCATGAATAATCAGCGCGATTGTTGCCCAAGCCGTCATCCCCGCAATCACAAGGGCAAAGCGCATGTGCGCAATATAGCCTTCCTGAACTGTTTCAAGATGGTCTTTTGATTTTTTGATCATATTTTTTCTTTCTGCTCCCATGTCACATTTATACTTTTTCATGACCTTAAAACACTCTATAATAGACACAATCTATCACTTTCAGAAATCGAAAAATCAATGACACTCCCCGAAATTGGCCTGTTTGAAAATTTTAATCTCATTTTCACCTTCACAGTTTTGGCGGGGACGTTTATCGCCTTTGTCAGCGAGCGTGTACCGCCCTATATCGTCGCCTTGGTGGCGATGAGTGCGCTTTTGGTCGCTCAAGCGATCAGTACGAATGATATGCTCGGTGTTTTTTCGAACAGCGCGCCGATCACGATTGCCTGTATGTTTATTATCAGCGCCGCGCTTGACCGAACGGGCGTAATTGATGCGATGGGGCAATATTTGATGAATCTGTCGGATAAAAACGACAAGATAGGTATTCTGCTTTTATTGCTGATTGCGATGGTTGTCTCGGCTTTTATGAACAATACGCCTGTTGTGATTATTCTTACCCCCGTCATCATCACAATGGCCAATAAGCTCAAAAAATCTTCCTCGAAATTTCTGATACCGCTCTCTTATATGGCGATCATGGGCGGAACATGTACGCTGATCGGTACATCGACCAATATTCTGGTGGACGGTGTAGCCCAGCGCGCCGGACAAGCGCCATTCACAATGTTTGAAATTACATTACCGGGGATGTTTATGGTGATGGCGGGGATGATTTATCTAACCTTTGCCTCGCGATTTTTATTGCCGGAGCGCACCCCGCCGATTGATGAAATTGACGATCCCGAATTGCGGAAACAATTTGTTGCTGAGGCTATTATAAGCCCTGACTCCCCGCTTATCGGCAAAACGCTCAATGAAATTCGCTTCACCGAAAATGAGGAATACGAAATTATTGATCTTGTCCGCAAGGAGCAGGGCAACCGCTATGGGATCAGTGAGGCGATTAGTGCGTTTTTGGCAAATCTTATGAATAACCCCGCCAGTGAAGATGCGCCAGCGCCGAAGAAGGTTTCAACCCTTCGTGATATTCCGCTTGAAGCGCGTGATCGGATTCTATTCAAGGCCAATAAAGATGAACTTTTGGAACTGAAAAAATTTATCGGTATTGAGTTTGATCCTGAGCGCAAAACCGACAATGAAGCCTTCCCAGCCAGACAAATCACCGTGGCCGAGGGGGTTCTTTTTGGCGGTTCGAATATGGTTAGTCGCCGTGTCAAGGATCTGCATTTCCGCCGCCGCTACGGCTGTTTTGTGATCGGGGTGCATCGCCGTGATACCAATATTACCGGCGATATCGGCAATACGGTTTTGCGGGAAAATGATGCGATAATTTTTGAAGGCCCAGAAAAGGAAATAGCCAAGATTTTTGAAAATGAAGCGATTACAAATGCATCGCAGCACCGCAAACTTTCTTTTGATACAAAGCGCGCCCCGATTGCGATTGCGGCGATTTTGCTTGTGGTCATCTTGAGCACGTTTAATGTTATGCCGATTGCGGGTCTGGCCTTTTTGGCGGCTGTCGGTGTGATTATCACGGGTTGCGTTACCCCTGAACATGCCTATAAAACAATTGACTGGCGTATATTGCTGCTCATTTTCGGAATGCTCGGAATCGGCGCCGCCATGGAAAATTCGGGCGCGATGGAGGTTCTTGTCAATGCAACCGTTACGCTCGTTCAGCCCTTCGGCCCTGTGATTATTCTGGCGATTGTTTATCTGCTGACCTCTGTTCTTACGGAGCTGGTCACGAATAATGCTGTGGCGATTGTTATGACTCCGGTGGTGATCGGGCTGGCGACCACGCTGGGGCTTGATCCCAGACCGTTTATCGTTGCGGTGATGTTTGCGGCCTCGGCCAGCTTTGCCACTCCGATCGGTTACCAGACCAATACATTTGTATATGCCGCGGGGGGGTATAAATTCAGGGATTTCCTTGTGATCGGTATTCCGATGAATCTTTTGATGCTGGTTGTAGCCGTGACGGTTATCCCGTTCTTCTGGCCGTTCTGACCAGAAAGCTTGAGATAGAATATAGAGTAAGGGGTGTGCTTTATTGCCCTAACTTTACGCCAGTATCGGTGTTGGAGATGATATTGATTTTTGCGCCCTGTGAGCGATCGACCACCGCCGCGCGGCCAATGTCCACATTGCTGTTTTGAGGGGCAAGAGGCGGCTTAGCCGCTGTTTTATTTCCAGAGCTATCAGGACTATCAGGCTGGATATTCCTACCTTGAATTTGCGCATCAAGAGTTTGTGGTTGTACATTTGTGCCAGTTTCAAATTCTGTTTCGGCGTTGTTCAATTCGTGCTGTGTTTCGGATATAATACGCCCGTCCTGAACACGGATTGTTGCACGTTGGTCGCCGATACTCAACGCATCGGGAAGGGCGTTAAGTTCACGTGCAGGAACGGCGCGACCTGTTGGGCTAAGCGCTGAATCGCTTAATCCCTCAAAAGGACGGAAAGGGTCATTGGTATTTTGTAGGGCGCGTTCTTGCGCTTGAGCGGCTTGTTGTTGCTGCTGGATTGTCAGATAATTTAACCCTGAGTCAAATGCATTATCTTGTGCATTGGCATTCCCGCAGGGAAAAACAAAAAGTGCCGTTGCGATCGGTATAATCAAAAATCCGAATTTAGATGACTGCGCATGTGTTACATGCGAGTTAAAAGATGTAATTGAATTTGTAAGTCGCGGCATAACAATGACTCCTGATTTTGATTGAAATTGATCGCTCTGACGTTGATGTTTGATGAAATTCGGTTTGTCGGCGATTGAAATACCATATATTCTTAATTGTGAAGTGTTTCGCATTTTTCATCATTCCAGTCAACCAGTCACTCAAGCACTTAATTACCTAGGCATTCAGGCACATCTCATGCAGCAGCAACAAAACATCTTCCGTCAAACCAAAATCCTTGCCACTTTAGGCCCTGCTTCACAAAGTGAAGAACAGATTGAGGCGCTTTACAAGGCCGGCGCAAATGCATTTAGGCTGAATTTCTCCCATGGCAAGCATGAAGATTTGCAAAATCTGGTTGATAATATCCGCGCGGTTGAGAAAAAACATGGCCGCCCGATCGGGATTGTCGCCGATTTGCAAGGCCCGAAATTACGGATCGGGGAGTTTGTCGATGGCAAAATCACCCTGACCGAGGGGCAGGATTTCCGCTTTGATCTTGATTTGACGGCGGGGGATGAAAAACGTGTGAGCCTGCCGCATCCTGAAGTTTTGGGCGTTCTTGAGGAAGGAGCGCTGATTTTTCTTGATGACGGGAAGGTGCGGGCGCGGGTTAAAAAATCGGCCAAGGATCATGTGATTGTTGAAATCCTCTCTGGCACGAAACTGTCCAATCGCAAGGGGTTGAATGTGCCGGGGGCGATTATTCCCATCCCCGCCTTGACCGAAAAAGACCGCAAGGATCTGGCCGCCGCGCTCGATATGGGTGTGGATTGGATCGCCCAAAGCTTTGTCCAGCGCCCCGAAGATGTCGCCGAAGCCCGCAAGTTGATGAGCGGGGCGAACGGGAAAATGCGGGCGGCGCTGATGGTCAAGATTGAAAAGCCCGCGGCGCTGGCCTGCCTTGAAGAACTGCTTGATCTGGCTGACGGGGCGATGCTGGCGCGCGGTGATCTGGGGATTGAAATTCCGCCCGAAGATGTGCCTTCGGTGCAAAAGCGCGTTGTCCGCGCGGTGCGGGAGCGCGGCAAGCCGATGGTTGTGGCAACGCAAATGCTGGAATCGATGATTGAAAATCCGCGCCCGACCAGAGCCGAAGCCTCGGATGTCGCAACAGCTGTTTATGATGGAGCTGATGCGGTGATGCTTTCGGCGGAAACGGCGGCGGGGGCTTATCCTGTGCGGGCGGTGGAGATGATGAATCGCATCGCATGCCGCACCGAAATGGATGAAACCTATGCGAAAATCATGGAAGACATGCATCCTGATACAGTTGGCGATCCGTCCGATGCCATTACAACCGCCGCTTATTACGTGGCACAGGATATCGATGCGCGGGTGATCGTGACCTATACGATGTCCGGCTCAACAGCGTTGCGGGCAGCGCGGCAAAGGCCGAATGTTCCGATTGCTTGCTTGACCCCTGATTATAACGTGGCGCGGCGCTTGAGCCTGTCTTACGGTGTGCATGGCATTCATGCGCCCGAAACGGTTGAGGACTTTACAGGCCCCGCAACCCATGCCGGCGCGATCATCAAATCACGCGGCTTTGCGCAAAGCGGTGATAAATTTGTTATGACGGCGGGCATGCCCTTCGGCACACCCGGCTCAACGAATATCTTGCGTATCGCTTGGGTGGAGTGATTTCACACCACCTTAACTTACGTTTCATGTAGAAGAATTTTGCGATATCGCTATAGCCAAGATTTTATTTTAGCGGGCGCTGGCCAATACGGTTGCCTGCGGCGTTGTATGCATCCACCAGGCTTGCTGGTTGATCGAGAAGATCGGACGATAGCGATCAAAATTCGCTGAGTTGTGCATCCGCTTTTCCTGATTATCGAGGATATAAGCCCCGCTATCGGCATAGACCACCAAAATGGCGTGCGGGATATTCTTGATATTGTCATGCACGATTGCAATTCTCAAACGCTCTTCCGGAACGCCAAGCATCCGAAGCGCAGTGTATTTAGTAATCGCAAAATCTTCGCAATCGCCACCGCGTTGCAGGAACTCAATCGGTGTTGCCCAATAATCGCTCATGCCGTAATTGTTCTGATCGGTGATATAGCGGGCTTCATTGACAAACTCATTGACCTTTTGCGCCATGGTTTTCAGCGGTAAGTCTTTAAATTGTTTAAGTTGCGCTTGCCAGTTTTCAATTTCGCGCTGGCCAGATTCGGTTCGGAGCTGTCTATTAAACTTATCAAACATCTCCGTCCATTTGGTGAATGGTCTTATGTTGCGATTTTCTTTCTCATCTGACCCGAACAAGGCATGATTGGGCGCAACCGCTGAGAAATGCGCACTGGCCGAGATAGCAATTTTTGCGGGAACATCAGGAATATTTTGCGCCATCACTCTCTTAGATGAAAACGCCGAGAGCGAGGCTGTGCAAAGAATAACTCCGGCCGCAAGCTTTAAGAAACGCTGTCTGAAAAGTGTTTTTTGCAGCTGCTGAGGAGATATAAAATCAAATTCCACAAGGATTTCTCCGAGAGGTTTTCCGTGTGATTTTTGTAAGTGTAGTGCTTGTTTTAGATTTTCCGGTGTGATGAGGCCTTTCATAACCATCAATTCGCCGATACGATTTCTTTCAAGATAAGATTTTATCTTGATAAAAATGCCACCCTTTCGAATGATGTCCTGCCTGTTTTTGCCGTCTTGTGAACCCACGTTTCTATTCCGTACTTTAAATAGTTTCTGTTTAACCCCTAGCGCTATGATAACCTCATAAATATTGACGAATTCCTAACAAAACGGCATAAAAGGGCAGAATTTTTAATTTTTTGCTGTTTTGACCCAAACGGAGCACTTTTTGCACGATATTCACCCCGACCAGCTGAACGCGGTTTTAAACAAGATGCAGGATAAGCCTGTTCTTGTGGTGGGTGATATTATGCTCGATCGGTTTGTTTACGGTACAGTGGAGCGGATTTCGCCCGAAAGCCCTGTCCCCGTGCTTTCGATCATGCGCGAGGATAAAATGCTCGGCGGGGCGGGCAATGCTCTTGCGTCACTCGCGGGGCTGAAGACAAAAGCGCATATCGTCTCGCTGACGGGGGATGATGCCGAAGCCCGTATGATTGCGGAAGAGGTCAAAGCCCTTGGCATTGATCCATCAGGGCTTATTCGTGATCCGGCGCGGCCAACTATTGTTAAAACCCGCTATCTGGCCGGTCATCAACAATTGCTGCGCAGTGATTTTGAGAAGAAAGAGCCTGTTTCAGCAGCGCTGGAGGCGCAGATCATAGAAAAAATCAACGCTGTTCTCCCTGACATGGCGGCGGTGCTGGTTTCTGATTACGGCAAGGGATTGCTCAGCCGTAATATTTTGCGCCACATTATCGATCAGGCACGCTCACACTCAATTCCCGTGATTGTTGACCCGAAAGGGCAGGATTACACGATTTATGCGGGGGCTTATGCGGTCACGCCCAACCGTAAGGAATTGGCAGAGGCCAGCGGCGGAATGCCGACCAAAACCGATCAGGATATTGATGCGGCAGCCAAGAAAATCGCGCAAGAATGTGACCTCGCTTATATCGTCGCCACGCGCTCCGCCGATGGGATGAGCGTTGTAAAAAATGATGCGGGGTATGACCCCGTGCATTTCCGCACCACTGCGCGGGAGGTTTTTGATGTGTCGGGCGCGGGCGATGTTGTGATTGCAACCCTCAGCGCGGCTTTGGCGGCGGGGGCGGATATTGTTCCGGCGGCGGCCTTGGCCAATCTGGCCGGAGGGATTGCGGTGTCCAAGGTCGGCACTGCGCCGATCCGCTTCAAGGAGCTGGAAGCTGCGCTTGGTGATTTGGCGGCCAAGGTTTCAGTCACGCCTGTTTCCGCGCTGCAAAATCTCTCGCGGCATTATCAAGCCCCGCTTTGTGATGCTGATGAGGCGTTGGAGCAGATTCGCCGCTGGCGCGCCCGCGGCTTTAAAATCGGCTTTACCAATGGCTGTTTTGATATTTTGCATCACGGCCATGTTTCTTATCTAAACGAAGCCCGCAGCTTGTGTGATCGCTTGATCGTGGCGCTGAACAATGATTTATCGGTGAGCGCGCTCAAGGGTGAGGGTCGTCCGGTGCATAATGAGGATTCCCGCGCTTCGGTGTTGGGGGCTCTGGCCAGTGTTGATATGGTGGTGCTGTTCGGCGGCAAAACGGCCACGGAAGATCAAACCGCCTGCGCGCTGATTGATAAGCTCCAGCCCGATATTTACTTCAAGGGTGGCGATTATAAGATTGAGCAAATCCCCGAAGCCCCGCATGTTCAAGCCTATGGCGGGGCGGTCAGAACGCTATCGGTCTTCGAAGGTCACAGCACGACAGGCTCGATCAAGAAGATCAACTCCGAAGCGGCTTAGGCTCTCGACCCTAGAGTCGGTGCTCACGGCTTGCAGCCTTTCAAAACACCATATTTAGTATTCATCAAAATTTTAAAAACAAGATGTTGACTTTTATAGCGCTTTAAATGATAATGATTATCACTATCATTTCTGCGTTATCACTTTCATCAACCACATTAATAGTTTCTAAAAGCTTCAATCAAAAAAAGAGGGGGAGCGCTCTATGCTACAGGATTTTTATCTATGCGAATTATATTTCGGAACGGTTGAATCGGCGCAATCACTGGAATCACTAATCGAACAATATGGTCGCTCGGCGGTGATGGAGAATATCCGCAAAGGTTATTTACATCTCAAATCAATCCGCTGTCCTTCCGCGCCATCGGGCGCGGCTGTGCTATGCTGGCTCTCGCCAAGCGGCCGCCTTAGCGCTGAAATTTCTCAAGCTGGGACTTAAAGCTGAAATAATCGCTCTGTACGGATTGGAAAACTCTTGATAGAATCATGGCTGAATTTAATTTGTCCCGCTAAGGATAGGCATGATGCGCAATACCACTCTTAAGAGCTTTTTACCTTTATTATTGATTCTCGTTTTAGCGGGGTGTCATAATTATGTCGTGAGGCCATCAGCGGTTCCTAGCGGTTACAGCTATCACAATGATTTATACAAATCTCCCCCGTCTCCTGATCCGACGGCAATCGGCTACACATATAGCGCCGAGAAGAATGAGCATGTGATAGAAGGTATGCGCGATAGAGCTCTTCAATTGTTTTCCCAGATTGAACAAGATGCGGATTTAGCAGGAAGTACCCTCTATATAGCCAATGCAAGAAATCACAATGGTCAAAATTCTACATTTGACCATGCTTTGCGGGAAGTGGTTCGTGAACGCGGTTATAGAATCGCCAGTGAGCCGAATGAAGATACATCGGTATTGGTCTATTCAATTGATGAACCGCAAAAACTACGCAAGCATATTGATTTTGGCAATTTGAATGATGATTACAATCAAGGTCGCTATCACAGGCGCTACAGTGAGTTTGAAAATATGATCATTGTTCTTGATTTGATTGCGGGTGAGGATGTTACAACCAGCGCCCGAGGTGTTTATCATATCCCGATGTATGGCTACAGGCGCGGAAATGATTCCCCTTTTCAATCGCGCAGGGCAACGGCATTTGAGCATAATCGCTAAGTAGACATTCTGGTGATAAAAACACGCAGACATAGCTATATTGTTTTTGCAGCCCTTTTCTTTCTGGCAGGCTGCACAGCCGTTTCCGAGGTTTTACAGCAAACCAATGAATATGTTTTCTTTCGTGATGTGAATTTACAAGAGCGCAATTATGCCGCTGCTGATTACCTCTCCAGCATCACAGGAGCGACGATTGACAAGAGAACGACTCTGCTTGTGCCAGAACCACTATTACACGCCAATAATACTGGGATGACCTCGCCATTCGGCACGCTGGTCAGTGAACAGGTCGGTGTACGTTTTGCTCAGCTTGGTTATCGTGTTCATTTAACAGATGACCGTAACCCTCGCACAGCATCGCCCGCAACAATCCCTGCGCCGAATGAGGGCGTTAGCATCAGTGGAACATATCTTCCAGGCGGCAGTCATGCCGATATCCGTTTGCGCTTGGTGGAGCGGGCAACGGGGCGCGTATTGGGCGCGTTTGATTATAGCCTGCCCGTGAACCGCGAAGTATCACGTTTGATGAAAGATCAGCCAACGGCCTTCCGCATTCAGGAATAATAGAAGTTCCCTGCTAAAATATTTTTTTGCGCTGGGATTGCAATGTCGCGTGCTTTATTTTTTATCGCGCATAGAGCACGTGATAAAAATGATATGTTCCGCCATCAGCGGGGCAGCGCACACAGGCTTGCAGCGCGGGGGTGCGGGTAAAGCTCGCATCATTGAGGGTATTGGGTGTGGCATCATTAAAAAACTCTGTACCAAAACGCTGGGTTGCGCCTTGATTGATACAGCCCGCACCATCCTCGGCTGGCTGTGAGTCGGTTTGCCCGTTCAGGCGGTTGATCAATTCGCAAAATTGCAGTGTGACATTCGGCAGTACTGCGATCAGATCGGTACGGTTTGTGCCAACGCCCGGAATGCGCGTTCCGCCATAAAACTCCCATGGCGCAACGGCGTTTTGAACGCCTGTAGGCGGGGTTGGATAATTGGCCGCGCCGCCATCGGCGTGAAAAATTTGGCGCCGTGGTTGGCTGGTAATATCGCCGTATTCCGTACTGTTATCGGTCGGGATCGCGAACCGCAAATCGCGCTCGCTGACATTGCCGCGCTCCATGATATACATGACCGCCCGCTCAATTTCCGAAGCGGTGCGCTGGACCTCACTGGCGCGGATCATCAAAGTCTCGCCGCTGATATTCGAGGCATCACCGCTATCCGTACGTTGAATGGCCACGGTCAAAAGCCCGATCAGCGCAATCGCCAGCAGCACCATGAAAATGATATTGCCCCGCTGATTTGGGGAGGTTGCTGCATTGCGCTTGATTGTTTGGTGTGAAAAGTGACGGGGCATCGACATCACGTTCACGGCTTCACTGGGATGCAATCGGTCAGATAGCGGCAGGCGCGGTGCGCTTCGGTTTGCGTGAAGCCAACGAGCCGCGCCCGATATATCCAATTATTATCCCGCTGCATTGGCAATATAATAGGCTGGGCCATCCGCAAATCTTCGGGAAGTTGTTGAACAGCACGCCCCAGTACAATATCGGTTTGAGAGCGATTGGAAAATGCGCCGATTTGCACTGACCAGAGATTATCACGGTTGCCACTTTGTAAAGCAGCTTGTCGTTGCTGTTGCTGCGTAGATGGTTCTGCGGAAGGCGTGGGAACTCTTATTCGTGCTGGCTGGACAGATGGTGGTGCTCTCAAGATGTTTTGGGCGTTTGAGGATATAACGCCTGAAGCACTGCTATCGCCTTGTTCAACGATAGCATCTTTATAGGCAGCAAACTGGCGTTGCTCTGATGGATGTAACCCTCCACTCTGAGCCGAGTGAGCCATACGCGCTGACGGATTGGCGCTGGCGGGCGCAATCGCACTCAACCCCGCAATGCTCTGGGCATCCATAGAGCTTGCCCCCGGCTTTCTAGGCGGGACGGGAACAGGCTGGATACCGGCCATGATCAGCGGCTCTACGCCCGGCCTTGGCGCTGGCGGCGCGCCGCGCCTTAATGTCGCAAAGCCTTCATCGAGCAATTTGGCCATATGGGCGTTTCTGGTCTGGGTCGTGCGCCCGCCCATCACAACGCCGATAAGTCTGTGATTACCACGAGTAGCCGAGGCGGCCAGATTGAATCCTGACGCATTGATAAAGCCTGTTTTCATCCCATCCATCCCCGGATAGGTCTCCATCAAGCGGTTGTGGTTGCGGTAAGCCACGCCCTGAAAGGTGAAATTGCGGGTCGAGAAATATTTATATTGGCGCGGATAGGAGTAAATCATTGCGCGGGTCAAAATGGCAAGGTCGCGGGCGGTTGTAACCTGTTGCGGATGGTGCAGCCCCGAAGCATTTTTGAATGTTGTATGGCGCATACCGATCTCGCGCGCCTTGGTTGTCATCATGCGGGCGAAATTGCTTTCCGTGCCGCCCAGATGCTCTGCCATCGCCGCCGCAATATCATTGGCCGAGCGGGTAACGAGGGCAAGGATGGCATCCTCAACCGCAATGCTTGCGCCGACAGGCAGGCCGATTTTGCTCGGAACCATTCCGGCGGCATGGGCGGAAATTCTAATGCGGTCTTTTAATCCAGCGCGCCCCGCATTGAGGGCATCAAACATCAGCATTAACGTCATAACCTTGGCCACAGAGGCAGGGTGACGGATACTATCGGCATAGCGCTCATGCAATACAGCGCCGGTTTGCGCATCAATAACGATTGAGGCATAACGCGGGTTCGAGCTGGAAGCAGCTCTTTGTGGATTGGCATAGGCTTGAGCGATCAAGCTCAGCACAAAAGCGACGCTGAGCAGGCTATACAGACATAACCGCAATGGAGCGTTCATAGGCCGCGCCGGATGCTGGTTTGTGTCGCGAACAAGGGTCGAGCTGTTATAGAATTTTGGAGCCATATCGATCCGGTTCAAATTAAACATTCATTATTGAAAAACTCTACAATATTTTGGAAGGGAAGGTATAGAGCTTATCTTAAAATTATACAAAAAAATCGGATTGTTTGTCGAATTTTGATCCTAATAAAGTTACAGTTTTTTTGCTATTTTTGCAATTTTGTGCAATGCAAAAAATACTTGACTTTTTTTAGCGGGCTCTATATTTTTGTGTGGTGCAACAAAATGAGAATCATTTATATTTTTCTCGCTTAAAATTTGAGAATTTTTAAGTTTAAAAAAAGCACCATATGATAGTGAAAAAAGGATACAAAATTATGGCACAAGAAAAAACAACGCCTACACCATTGAAGTCGGTTCCGGCGATAACACCGTCTACATCTTCCGCATCTTCTACATCTGCGCAAACGCCCAATGCGGCCTCATCTGCAGTGAGTGGGACGGAGAAAAAAGCAACTGCAGCTGCTAAAAAGCCTGCTACGAAGGCGACAGCTAAAAAAACGGCGAAAAAGTCTGTTAAGAAAAAGACAGCAGCCAAAAAAGCCGTGAAGAAAACAGCAGCAAAATCAGCGGTTAAACCTGCTGCAAAAAAGACTACTAAAACTGTGAAAAAGGCAGTGAAAAAGAGTGTGAAAAAAGCAACCTCTCCAAAGGCAAAAGCAGCTGTTAAATCTGCAGTGAAATCTGTTGGCGGGGCGTCGAATATTTCACAATTTAAACCATTTAATCCCAACACAATGAATATGGAGAAAGTTATGTCACAAGGTAAAAATCAATTTGATAAACTGGCGCAGGATGCTTCTGTAGCCAGCCGTGAAAACATTGAAGCCGTTATCAAGTCTTCAACGATCTTTGCAAAAGGTCTGGAAGAGGTGATGCGTTTGAGCATGTCTATGGCGCAAGATGCCGCCGAAAGACAAAGCCGCTTCATGAAAGATGTTTTGAGCGTGAAAACACTCAATGAATTCACAGAAGTGCAAAACAGAATTGCTCAGGCGAATTTCGAAGATTTTATGTCCGGTGCGACAAAAATCACAGAAATCAGCACGAAAATCCTGAATGACTCTATCGAGCCGATCAACAATCAGTTCACAAAAAGCATCAAAAAAGCCACTGACAAAATGGCAGCTTAATAGAGCTTTGCACTAATCTATAGAGTTTCATAGCTTGAGCCCCCGCCTGATTTAGATCAGGCGGGGGTTTTTATTTGCCAAGCTTTTTCAAATTCGCTAAGATTTAAAAAAAATAGCAAAAAATTAAGCAGGGATTTATTGGATACTATCACAAAAGAGTCTGTGCAATACAGCAACCTACCTTATCTTGAAACACTAGATGATGTGGCGCGTTATATCATTGATATGACGGAAGATCAGGCGCATTACTTCATGCCTGCCATTCATGATGCCTTTCGCAATTTCAGGTTTTCCCAAGCGCAATTGGGGCTGGTTGAAAAATTCGCCAGTGCCAAACTTTCACGGCAGGTCGAATCTTTGATGGTCGAGCCTTATGGTCCGGATATGGCCGAACGTTTGGAAAATGCCTTTTGGGAACCACTTATTGTTGCTGCGGATAGTGTTATCAGCGCTGGTGAGGGAAACGATCAGCATAACGAGGCACGGCGCAGGACTATGGCTCTGTTCTTATATGCGACATTGCAATCAAATGTCAGTAATTTGAGATTATTTCTACAGTCCTCTGACCGAGATATGTCTGAAAATACGCTTAGGCTTGCCGAAAAATTTGCCAGTAAGAACGAGTTCCGATTGCATACGGCAATGGATGCCAACCAAGCGCTACATGTCATCAGCAAAGGTATTTTGCCGCAATTGAGACATGCTATTGAGCGGGAGTGCGGAATTGCTCCCCAGCAGCTCAATCAGGCAAGACAAACGCTTTACAAAATTGCCTCGCAGGAAAGAGGCATTGTGCAGAACATGGATTTTATGATGCCTGTTGATCCACTTCCTTGGATGCGTTTCGGGACTTTACCTGCCCATATTGTCCGTGAGGAAATTGACTTTTCTATCCGTGAAGCAAGGCGTTTATTGCCGCCGCCCGTTTAAACGGCATTTGCTAAATTTGTCTTTAACGCTGGATTTTCCGCCCCAGCTGCACTAAAATTATAGAAATGTGCACTGTTCTTGATGTTATAGCTGAAAAGGCCGCCAGCGGGCGAAAAGTAGGAAATAAAAACCTACACAATCCGCTACCCGTTTGTAATGACAATCAAGGCGGCGATGACAATCACGGGGAAAATGATAACACGCCCGATAATCCCGATGCACAAACGGGTGTATTGCTCAAGACTCGTCCCAAAACTCAAAAACCGGCCATGTATAAAGTGTTAATTCTGAATGATGACTACACGCCGATGGAATTTGTTGTTTATGTGATCGAACGGTTTTTTAACAAAACCAGACAAGAGGCCACAGATATCATGCTCCATGTGCATCGGCGCGGGGTCGGGGTATGCGGGATTTATACATATGAGGTTGCCGAAACCAAGGTGGCGATGGTTATGGATTACGCCCGCCAGAATGAGCAGCCCTTGCAATGCACAATGGAAAAGGAATAACGGGCGGTTACGGAATTTTCGGTGACCTTATCGTGATTTGGTGATAGGATAAAAATATGCTTTCGCGCAATCTTGAACAGACCCTCCATAAAGCTCTGGCCATAGCCTCCCAGCGGCATCATGAATTTGCCACGCTCGAACACCTGCTTTACGCGCTTTGCGAGGATCAGGATGCGATGGCGGTTTTGCGCTCTTGCGGAATTTCGCTCCCTGACCTCAAGGAGCAGCTCGATCACTATATGCAAACCGAGCTAAACTATCTGATCAATATGGAGGTTGAAGAGGCCAAGCCGACAACAGCCTTCCAGCGGGTTTTGCAGCGCGCCGCCATTCATGTGCAATCGTCAGGCCGTGATGAGGTGACGGGCGCAAATGTGCTTGTGGCGCTGTTTTCCGAGCGCGAAAGCCATGCCGTTTATTTCTTGCAGGAACAAGACATGACCCGCTTTGATGCGGTGAATTATATCTCGCACGGTATCGCCAAAGTGCCCAATACAGGCAATGAAAGCGGTTCGGGAAGAACGCCGCGCGGCGCTGATGAAGATGATAAGAATGCCACCAAAACAGGTTCGGACGCGCTTGATGCCTATTGCACCAATTTGAATGAAAAGGCGCAGGCGGGGAAAATTGATCTGTTGATTGGCCGCGCGCGTGAAGTTGAGCGGACAATTCAAATCCTGTGCCGCCGTTCCAAGAATAACCCGCTTTATGTCGGTGATCCGGGGGTCGGTAAAACCGCCATCGCTGAAGGTCTGGCCAAGCGGATTGTCGATGGTGATGTGCCTGATGTTTTGAAAGACTCGGTGATTTACTCGCTGGATATGGGCGTGTTATTGGCGGGGACGCGCTATCGCGGTGATTTCGAGGAGCGTATCAAGGCGGTGCTGCAGGAGCTGGAGAAAATTGACGGCTCTATTTTGTTCATCGATGAAATTCACACGGTGATTGGGGCGGGGGCGACTTCCGGCGGAGCGATGGATGCCTCAAACCTGCTGAAGCCCGCGCTTTCGAGCGGCGCGCTGCGCTGTATGGGTTCTACGACCTATAAGGAATACCGAAATTATTTTGAAAAAGACCGCGCCTTGGTGCGGCGTTTTCAGAAAATCGATGTCGAAGAGCCGAGCGAGGCCGATGCAATCGCGATTTTGATGGGGCTGAAAACCTATTATGAAGCCTATCACAATATAGAATACACTGATGAGGCGATTGAGGCGGCGGTCAAGCTTTCCGCGCGTTATATCGGTGATCGGAAATTGCCGGACAAGGCGATTGATATTATCGATGAGGTCGGCGCGGCGCAGATGATCGTCCCGCCGGAGCAGCGCAAAAAAGTGATCGAAAAGGCCGATATCGAGGGTGTTGTCAGTATGATTGCCCGTATTCCGGCCAGAACGATGAACAGCGATGACCGCGAAACGCTGAAAAATCTGAAACAGGATCTCAAGACCCTTGTTTATGATCAGGATGTTGCGATTGATATGCTCTGCGATGCCATTAAAATGGCGCGGGCGGGGCTGCGCGACCCTGAAAAACCGATTGGCTCTTATATGTTCTCTGGCCCTACAGGTGTCGGGAAAACCGAGGTGGCCAAGCAACTCGCCAAGACCATGGGGATTGAGCTGGTGCGGTTTGATATGTCCGAATATATGGAGCGCCACAGCGTATCGCGCCTGATCGGTACGCCGCCGGGTTATGTCGGGTTTGAGCAAGGCGGCTTGATGACCGATAAAATCGACCAGCACCCGCATTGTGTTTTGGTGCTCGATGAAATCGAAAAGGCGCATCCCGATCTATATAATATTCTGTTGCAAGTCATGGATTACGGCAAGCTGACCGATAATAACGGCAAAACCATCGATTTCCGCAATGTCATTTTGATTATGACGACCAATGCGGGGGCGAGTGATCTGGCGAAATCACCGATCGGCTTTGGCCGTGAAATTGGCGATCACGGCGAGAGCTATGCCGATAATGAAGCCATTACCAAGGCCTTTGCGCCCGAATTCCGCAACCGCCTTGATGCGATTGTGCCGTTCCAGAATTTACGCCCTGAAACGGTGGAGCGCGTCGTTGATAAGTTCGTCATCCAGCTCGAAGCCCAGCTTGCGGATCGTGCCGTTTCGATTGATTTGACCGATAAGGCGCGCAAGCATTTGGCCAAATTGGGATATGATCCGGCGATGGGGGCGCGGCCATTGGGGCGCGTGATTCAAGAGCAGATCAAAAAGCCGCTGGCCGAAGAAATTCTGTTCGGCGCTCTGGTCGATGGCGGGGTGGTGACGATTGATTATAACGGCAAAGACTTGACCTTTGCCTATGAGCGCCGCGAAGTTCCGCTGCTCGCCAAGCCCGAAACTGCAACCCCTTCGGCAGAGGCCGATAGCCCCGATCAAACGGATGAATCCGAAACGGTTGATCGTTAGGGAGGGCAGCCTCAAAGCTCGTTTTTCCATACGCGTTTATATGCGCTGCACAAAAAGTTTGTAATCTGTTTTATTTTCTGCCTATAGTGAAATACGCGCTTTAAAAAATAGAGTGCGCGAAAAAGTAATAAAGAGCATTGTGTGATGAATAATTTTATCAACAAAATTGAAACGTCAAAGTTAAGCCCAACGGCGCAAACACCTGTCAATTCAGGGCTTGTGCGCTATGTGGGCGCTGCGGCGCTTTCTGATACAGGTTCTTTTTTCGGCTGAATTTTCTCTTTTTGATTTGCCAGCCTCTCTTAGAAAAAGGCTGGCAAGATAGATTTCCCTCTTATTTAATCTGACCTGCCCGCCTTTATCGGACACTATAAAGGTTATTTGTTATGTTTGGATGGATTACAAATATTTTAAAACGTATAGAGCGCAAATTCGCGCCCAAGGTTGATTCTTTACCGCCCGAAGGTATTCCGCGTCTGCCCGATACGCTCGGCGCATTCATATGGTTTTTCCTGCGGCAGGTGAAGGTCGTTCTGGGCTGTATTCTGGCTTTTGAGGTGATGATCGCCTTTACCAGCAGCGTGATGTTCTGGTATGTCGGGGAGCTGGTCAAGCGTGGGCAATACGAGGCTGCGTTCCTGCTCGGCGGGTTGGTTCTGATGCTGAGCCGTCAGTTTTTGATTGGGCTTATTCACGGATTTTACGATCTGATTTTCACCCCGCATTTCGGCAATCTTATTCGCCGCCAGCTGTTTTGGTATACCGCCAATCAGTCTTTGAGCTACTTCCAGAATGACTTTGCGGGGCGGATCGCCAATAAAATCATTCAGGCGGTGAGCGTCCGCGATGCAACAAAATCGATTATCGGATCGGTGTTTTTCGCGGCGGTTTATACAATCAGCAATCTAAGCTTTATGGCGTATGTCCATTTTATACTCGCCTTGCCGCTGATTATCTGGCTGTTGTGTTACATTCTCACGCTCTGGCATTTCGTGCCGAAGGTCAAGCAGCGCTCAACGGTGATGTCCGAGGATATGAGTATGCTCACAGGGCAGATTGTTGATAGCCTCACCAACGCCTTGCCGGCGAAATATTTCGCGCGTGTGAAATATGAGGATGCGCGGATTGTTAAGCAACTCGAAAAGCATTCCGAGAGCTTCCGCCACATGAATATGGCGTTCTGGCAGATGAGTCTCGTGATTGATTTTCTTAACTCCCTGCTGCTGATTTTCACCACTTTGGCGGGGCTATGGCTGATCGCCAATGGCGGTGCTGATAGCACAATCGGTGTTGCGGCGCTGGCGATGGCCTTGCCGATGGCGCTGCAAGCTACGTTCCAGAGTGGATGGATCATGTTCGAGGTTTCAGGGATTTCTGAAAATCTTGGCCGTGTTCAGGACACAATCGATACGCTCGCCAAGCCGCATAAGGTCGTTGATAAAAAAGACGCGCCTGATTTGCAGATTGAAAACAATAAGGCCGATATTGCCTTTAAGAATGTGTCGTTCAATTACGGGCAGGCTGTGGGCACGGACGGGCCGATATTGGAGAATTTCTCTCTCGATATTCCCGCAGGGCAAAAGGTCGGTCTGGTCGGGCGCAGCGGCGCGGGAAAAACCACAGTGACAGGGCTTTTGGTCAGGGCGCATGATATTCCGCGCGGTGAAATTCTGGTGGCGGGACAAAATATCGCCGACGTCACGCAGGACTCTCTGCGCCGCCATATCACCGTGGTGACGCAAGACAGCTATTTGTTCCACCGCTCTGTGCGTGACAATATCGCCTACGGTTTCCCCGATGCGACACAAGAGCAAATCGAGGAAGCGGCACGGCGCGCCAATGCCCATGAGTTTATTCTCAAGCTGGAGGATAATCGCGGGCGCAAGGGTTACGAGGCTCATGTCGGGGAGCGCGGCGTCAAGCTTTCAGGCGGTCAGCGTCAACGCGTCAGCATTGCCCGCGCTATTTTGAAACCTGCGCCGATCCTGATCCTTGATGAAGCAACCTCCGCGCTTGATAGCGAGAGCGAACACGCCATTCAAGATGCGCTCGAAGACATCATGGGACACAAAACCGTGATTGCGATTGCGCACCGTCTTTCGACCTTGCGGTTGATGGATCGGATTATCGTCATGGATGCGGGCGCGATCATCGAAGACGGCACGCATGATGAATTGATCCGCCGCAAGAACGGGCATTACGCGATGTTGTGGTCATTACAATCGGGCGGGTTTTTGGCGGATTAGATACGTTGAAAAGCTATCCCTAACGCGCGAGTAAGACTTGATAGAAGAAGTAATTATCGCCGGAATCGTGATGGTTTAGACATCCGGTGGTTTTTCCGTCCGCAAAATCGATGGTTTGGGTCGCGGCATATGTTCCGGTGAATTGCGCGAAGCTGATATCTGAATCATCACCCAAATTGGTAATCCCTGAGGCGGTATTGATCGCATTGCACACGGCCAGCGGGATATTGGGCAAAATCGCGATCAGGTCAGGCGCGGTTGTTCCGACATTAAGGGCATCATTTGCGCCCGTGAAGATCCAGTTCGCGGTGGTGACATCGGCCGTCGGCGGGATGTAATTCACATCGCCCCCCGCACGGTGAAAGAGCTGGCAAGCGGTATTCGTGCCGTTCGCATATCCCGCCAAGGCCGTGACCTCAAAGCTGATTTGCGTATCGGTACAGCCATTGGATATACGCATATTTTGCACACCTTGGCGCAAAGTGCGGCCATAATCCATGATCTCGGAGGCCAGCAATCGGGCGCGGTCTTCGTTAATCGCATTGGGTGTGCCTTCCCGCAGCATGTTACTAACGACAAATCCTAAGGCTGCAAATAGCACAACGGCGATTAAAATTATAAAAATCACGTTGCCGCGCTCGGAATTTCTATGGTTTTCTTGCTGTTTCATAACCGATTCCAATGGCTCTAAAGAGTGAATATTACATTCTATATTTTAACTATTTTTATGATAGCATGAAACATCAAGAATTTAAGGTCAATAACATGGCAGAAACAGGCTTTATCACCGTACTTATCGCTGAAGATAACCAAGTCAGCCGTCAGATGATGGTTAAGATCCTTGCGGATAAAGGGTTTACGACTTTGGAGGCCGCCAACGGCGATGAGGCCATTGCGGTTATCAAAAAACAATCCGTCGATCTCGCGATTGTTGACATTAATATGGCGCCGACGGGCGGTTTTGAATTTGTGAAATATCTGATCGTCAAGGGCATTGATCTCCCCGTTGTGGTGGTGACGGCTGATGATTCCAGTGATCTTTTGATTGAATCAAGCGCACTCGGTGTGCAGAGGCTACTGCAAAAGCCGATCCAGCCGCAGCGGCTTGTCGATACTGCAATCCATATCCTTAAACGCCGTGGGTTTAACCCTTCACCCGTCGCGGTACAGCGCATCGATACCCGCTTTTCGGGTGAAGATTTGATGAAACGCGCGATTGATCTGGCTGAGAAAAACTACAAATCGGGCAAGGGCGGGCCTTATGGCGCGATTGTTGCCAATGAAAAAGGCGAGATTTTGGGCGAAGGCGTCGCCGGCAGTATGGGGCGCGTTGATCCCACCGCGCATGCCGAGGTCATGGCAATTCGCCGCGCCGCTGAAACATTGAACAGCGCCGATCTGAAGGATTGTATCTTATATGTCAGCAGCGAACCGACGATGATGGGCAAGGCGCTGATTATTTCCGTCGGCATCCGCAAGGTTTATTTCGGCCTTTCCCATGACGAGATTAAATCCGTGCGCCAGTCAGAGGAAAAAGTGCGGCAGGGCATTACCAATCAGGAGCAGGAGCAAGCCCTGTATACCCAGCTTTCGCACGAAGAGGCGATGGATATGTTTCAGGGCTGGATACGCGAACGGGCGCTGCAATCTTGACGAGTTCCGCGCCTTCTTCTTCCGCGCCTGTTTTGGCGGCAAAGCGCTATACCCCGCCGCAAGACCCTCTAAGATTGCTTTATGAGGATGAGGATTGCCTTGTGTTTTCCAAGCCCTCGGGCTTGCTTAGCGTGCCGGGGAAGACCGCCGATCTGGCCGATTGCATGGAAAGCCGCGCGCGGGCGCTCTATCCCGAAGCCTTGACGATTCACCGCCTCGACATGGAAACATCGGGCGTTTATCTGATGGCGCGGCACAAAAAGGCGCAGGCCTATTTCGGTCTACAATTCGAACGGCGCACCACACAAAAAACCTATATCGCGCTGGTCAGCGGCCACCCCGAAGCGGAGTCGGGCGAGGTCGCGCTGCCGCTACGCTGTGATTGGCCGAACCGCCCGCGGCAAATGGTGTGTCATGAACATGGCCGCAACGCGCAAACGCATTGGCGCGTTCTGGATCGTTTGATGTATGGGGCGGATAGGGCAAATAAGGGGGCGGAGGCCGCGGATATTGCGGCGGCGCGGCTGGAGCTGAAACCCGTTACGGGGCGCTCGCACCAGCTCCGCGTGCATTGCGCGGCAATCGGCCATCCGATTTTGGGAGATCCGTTTTATGCGCCGGATGATATTTTCCGCGCCGCGCCGCGATTGTGCCTCCACGCCCAAAGCTTGAGCATCCCGCACCCGCAAGGCGGCATGCTGATAAACTTTACCGATGATTGCCCGTTTTAGGGGGGTAACACCAAAATTACTTCAGTTTATCCTTTATTAGACCCCAAGCATTCTTATATTCTGAAAAATTAAAACCGTCTTGATAATATTTTTCAGCTTGTTTTTCACCAATAAAGACTATTCTGGCAGATGTCTCTCCATTTCGTTTTTGACCATTTTTTCCTGTGCCTTCTGCCCATATTTTATGGTTTTTTTTAACAGTATCAGAAATTACTTTCGATGGTATAATGTAGTATTCACAGTCTTTATCCTTATCTGTATCTGCTAAAGGTATTCCTGCTAAAATCCAAAAGAAATTTGGGCCGTAATTAATTTCAGATTTTTTACCAACCATTACTCTGGTGCTGCCTAATACATATGTTTTAACTTGAATATGAACAAATTTGGTTGCATCCAAGTTGCTACATAAAATATCTGTAGCAGGGCAGTTTCCTAGTGTGATTGAAGCAATGAAGTCTCTTTTGGATAATTCTCCAGCCGTAAAATATTGACCAGCATTGCCTCTGGTGATTTTATTTGGTTTAGTACTTTCTTCCAAATAAATCACTCCCACTCGATTGTGCCGGGGGGTTTGGAGGTAATGTCATAGACAACCCTGTTAATCCCTTTAACCTCATTGATAATTCGCGTGCTGACGCGCCCCAGAAATTCGTGATCGAAGGGGTAATAATCGGCGGTCATACCGTCGGTTGAGGTCACGGCGCGCAGGGCGCAGACAAAATCATAGGTACGCGCATCGCCCATCACCCCGACCGTCTGGACGGGGAGCAGCACCGCAAAGGCCTGCCAGATCGCATCATACAATCCGGCGTTGCGGATTTCCTCCAGATAGACGGTATCGGCCTTGCGCAAAATTTCCAGCTTTTCGCGGGTGATTTCGCCCGGAATACGAATGGCGAGGCCGGGGCCGGGGAAGGGGTGGCGGCGGATGAAATCTTCGGGCATACCCAAAGCTCGCCCTAGATCGCGCACTTCGTCCTTGAACAATTCGCGCAACGGTTCGACCAGTTGCAGCTCCATACCCTCCGGCAAGCCGCCGACATTGTGGTGCGATTTGATGGTGACGCTCGGCCCGCCCGTGAAGGACACGCTTTCGATCACATCGGGATAGAGCGTGCCTTGGGCGAGGAATTCCGCCCCGCCGACGCGCTTTTTGCAATTGTCGAACACGTCAATGAACAGCCGCCCGATCATTTTGCGCTTGATTTCGGGGTCTTTCACGCCCTCCAGCGCCTCAAGGAACAGCGTTCCCGCATCTTCGTGGATCAGCGGGATATTGTAATGATCGCGGAACATGGTGACGACTTGTTCGCTCTCGCCCGCGCGCATCAATCCGGTATCGACATAAATGCAGGTTAGCTGCTCGCCGATGGCTTCATGCAACAAAACGGCGGTGACGGAGGAATCAACGCCCCCCGACAATCCGCAAATGACCTTGCCGCTGCCGACCTGGGCACGGATTTTGGCGATGGCTTCGTCCTTGAAGGCCTTCATCGTCCAATCGCCCTTACAGCCGCAAATGGTGTGGGTGAAGTTTTTCAGCAGCTCGCGGCCATGCGGGGTGTGCACGACTTCGGGGTGGAATTGTACGCCGTAAAATTTGCGCGTATCATCGCCGACCAGCGCAAAGGGTGCGCCTGCGGATTTGCCGATAATGTGGAATCCGGCGGGCAGCTTGGCAACGTGATCGCCGTGGCTCATCCAGACTTGCTCATGCGCGCCCTTTTCCCAGATATTTTTGGTGATGGGGGAATCGTCAATGACATCGACATAGGCGCGGCCAAATTCGCGCCCTTCGGATTCGCCCGCCTCGACCACGCCGCCGAGTTGCTGCACCATGGTTTGCTGGCCATAGCAAATGCCGAAAATCGGCAGCCCCATATCGAAAATTTCTTGCGGCGCGCGCGGAGCGTTTTTCTCGGTGACGCTGCACGGCCCGCCCGACAGAATAATACCCTTGGGGCTATAGGCTTTGATCTTGGCGATATCGGCCTGATTGAACGGCCAGATTTCGCAATAAACGCCGCTTTCGCGCACACGCCGCGCAATGAGCTGGGTGACCTGTGAGCCGAAATCAAGGATCAGGATATGATCGTGATGGGTGGCGGTTTGGGACAGCGGGGCGGCGGTGGCGGTGTTGGTCATCTGTGTTCTTCAATCGGCTGAAAAGGTTGTTTGCATCCTTTTTAACCGCGAAGGCCAAAGACTCCAAGATTTTTTTGATGAACGGCGGAAAATTATTTTGCGGTGCAACATCATGATGTTAAAAAGGATAGGGTTATTTAGCGCCGTAAAGCGTATTTTAGGAGCATATAGATATGAGCAAGCCGACGATTTCATTCGAATTTTTCCCGCCCAAAACCGATAAGGCGGCTGAGAGCCTGTGGGAGGCGATGACCGATCTGGCGCGGTTTGATCCGCATTATATGACGGTGACTTATGGCGCGGGCGGCACAACGCGGGCGGGAACGATTGAAACGCTGAAAAAAGCGCGGGATTTGTTCGGGATTCCGCTTGCCTCGCATCTGACTTTTATCAATACAACCAAGGACGAGATGTATGCGCTGGTTGATGAATTATGGGTGGAGAATATCCGCCATATTGTCGCGCTGCGCGGGGATATGCCGGGGGATCTGCAATGGCCGCTTGATAACGATCAGAACTATTTTCAGTATACGTCCGATTTCGTTGCGGGGCTGGTTGCGCGCCATCCGTTTGAGATTTCGGTTGGCTGTTATCCTGAAAAGCACCCTGATGCGGAGAGCTTGGAAGCCGATATCGCAGCGCTGAAGCTAAAATGCGATGCGGGGGCAACGCGGGCGATTACCCAATTTTTCTTTGATAATGATGTGTTTTATGCGTTCCGCGATCAATGCGAAGCGGCGGGGATTCAAACGCCGATCGTGCCGGGGCTGCTGCCGATCCATGATTTTGCGAGCATGTGTAATTTTGCCAAGCGCTGTCAGGCCAGCGTGCCGGATTGGCTGCATGCGCGGTTTGAAGATGTCAGCGCCGAGGATGGCTACAAGATTGCGGTTGATCTGTTGACGGGGCAGAGCGAGGATCTCGCCGCCAATGGTGTCGATCATATCCATTACTACACGCTGAATAAGGCGGCGATCACAACCGAAGCCTGTCAGGCGCTGGGCTATACGCTCAAGCAACACGCGGCTTAAAAAATATCAGGCTTCAAATATTAGTCTTGGCTTTATGAATAAGCCTTGCAAAGATTGCTGCACTGCGCTCTAATACTGCGTTATTAATAATGTTCATTCGCATTTTTTTAGGAGACACCCATGGCACTGGCCACCAATCTAGGATTCCCCCGTATCGGCGATATGCGCCAACTCAAAAAAGCTGTCGAAGCTTATTGGAAGGGGCAAAGCTCTCAGGAAGAACTGCTCAAGGCCGGAGCCGCTATTCGTGCCGAAAACTGGACGTTCCAGAAAAACCAAGGCTTGGCGCATATTCCGTCGAATGACTTTTCTTTCTACGATCAGGTTCTGGATATGACCTGCACGCTCGGCCTTGTGCCCTCACGTTATAAATGGGATGGCGCGGCGATTGATCTGGATACATATTTTGCGATGGCGCGTGGCCGTCAGCAAGGCGGCGTTGATGTGACCGCCATGGAAATGACCAAATGGTATGACACGAATTATCATTATCTCGTGCCTGAATTCGAAGAGGGGATGAGCCCGAAACTATCCTCAACGAAAATTTTCGACCAATTCAAGGAAGCACTTGATCTGGGCATCAAGACCCGCCCTGTTCTGATCGGCCCCGCGACTTACGCCTTCCTCGGTAAGCCGCAATATGACGGCTTCAAGCATGTCGATTTCGTGCAAAAGCTGATCCCCGTTTACAATGAAATTCTCGCCAAGCTGGCCGAGATGGGTGCGGAATGGGTACAGATTGATGAGCCTGTCTTTGCGCTTGATTTGTGCGAGATCGGCCAAGGCGCTATTCAAACCGCCTATGCCCAGCTTCAAAAACTAGCCGGCGTGAAAATTCTTGTGGCGACCTATTTCGAAAGCCTGCGCGAGAATGCGGAGATTGCCTATGACCTGCCCGTTGACGGCGTGCATATCGATCTTTGCCGCAATACAGGCCGCGCCAATACAACCGCGAATGATCCGATGCGCGACATCGAACAGGCCTTGGGCATGATCGGTGATAAGGTGCTATCGCTTGGTGTGGTGGATGGCCGCAATATCTGGAAGAACGACCTGTCCGCCTCTTTGGATATGGTTGAAAAGGCTGTGGCGACGCTTGGTCAGGATAAGGTTTTTGTGGCGGGATCATGCTCGCTCATTCACTCCCCCGTTGATTTGCAAAGCGAAACCAAGCTTGATGCCGAGCTGAAAAGCTGGCTGTCTTTTGCGCGTCAAAAGGTCGGTGAGATTGTCATAATCGCCAAGGGCGCAACCGAAGGACGTCAAGCCATTGCGGGCGCTTTGGCTGATTCCAGCGCCTTGCAAGCGGCGAAGAAATCCTCAAGCCGTATCCATGATAAGGCGGTGGAGCAACGCGCCGCCGTCATTACGCCCGAGATGAAAACGCGCAAATCACCATTCGCGCAGCGCCAAAAGGTGCAGCATGAGGCGCTTGATTTGCCTGCTTTCCCGACCACGACAATCGGGTCTTTCCCGCAAACGGCTGAAATTCGTAAGGCCCGCGCTGATTACAAAAAAGGCGCGATCAGCGAGGCCGACTACAAAAAGGCAATGCAGGACGAGATTAAAATGGTTGTTGATTTCCAGCATGAAATTGGTCTGGATGTCTTGGTACACGGTGAGCCGGAGCGCAATGACATGGTTGAATATTTCGGTGAGCAGCTCAAGGGCTTTGCCTTTTCCGAATATGGCTGGGTGCAGTCTTACGGTTCACGTTGCGTGAAGCCGCCGATTATTTTCGGCGATGTTTCCCGCCCGACACCGATGACGGTCGAATGGTCGCAATATGCACAATCGCAAACACCAAAGATCATGAAAGGCATGCTCACAGGGCCGATCACGATTTTGCAATGGTCGTTCGTGCGTGACGATCAGCCGCGCAATGATACGGCGCGCCAGATTGCGCTGGCCATTCGTGATGAGGTTGCTGATCTTGAAAAGGCGGGTATCCGCATGATCCAGATTGACGAAGCCGCATTCCGTGAGGGGCTTCCGCTGCGCCGTGAGGATTGGAAGGAATATCTTGATAACGCCGTTGAGAATTTCCGCATCACCTCTTGTTGTGTTGAGGATACAACGCAAATCCACACTCATATGTGCTATTCCGAGTTCAATGACGTGATTGACTCGATTGGCGCGATGGATGCCGATGTAATCTCGATTGAAACATCGCGCTCGCAAATGGAGCTGCTCGATGCGTTCGTGACCTATAAATATCCGAACGAGATCGGACCCGGCGTTTATGATATTCACTCGCCGCGCGTCCCTTCACAAACCGAAATGACGGCGCTGCTCGATAAGGCGGCCAAGGTGCTGGATATCAAGCAAATCTGGGTCAATCCTGATTGCGGCTTGAAGACTCGCGGCTGGCCGGAAGTGAAAGACGCGCTGAAACACATGGTCGCAAGTGCCGAAGAAATGCGCGCCAAAACAGGCGCAAAATCTCAGGCGGCAGCGGCTTAGTTTTAGCCCGCTTACTGCTGCAATGCTGTAACACTAAACCCTTCCTCGCCGCACCTTTTAGCGGCGAAGGATTTGAAGAGCATTATAACAACAGATCGGAATTGAATATGAGCGAGTCTGACAACGCCAAGGATAAAAAATCCGCTAGCGGAAAAAACGCAGCAAAGAGCGGTGGCAATAGCGCGCTGCTCAACCGTTTGAAATACGGCACAACCTTTATGACGGGCGGGCATTTACTCCCGCAAGGTCATGTTCATGGTGATAATTGTGGTTGCGGCCATGGCCATGATGATGACGATGAGGACGGCCACCACCACCATTAAGGCTCGCGGCGGAAATCCAAAACGACGCTTTCAGTGGTTTGAAATCTCAACTCAACGGGATTGGCGGCCAGCTCTTGTATATCCGCGCTAGCCAACTCTCGCGGCCATTGTTTTTCAAAGGATTGATCAAGCCGCGTAACGGCCAGCAGCACTTCATTGGGGTTTTGTGTTATCTCATCAATCAGAGCGTCGACTGTCTGAATGGTTGGCCGCGCCGTTTCATCAAGTCCGTAATATTCAGGATCAAAGCGGAATGAGAAGACCAAAAAGCGATGCGGTTCTCCAAAGCTCATTTTTCCGCTGCTGCGCCAGTCGCCGAGGCTTCTGATGTAAGCGTGTTTGGTTGACATTTCTGCGACAATCGCGCTCATGGCTTTTAAATCGGGCGCGAATTGAAAATCCCGATTTTGTGCTGTTTCCGTGAATTTTGGTGTTATGATTTCAGCCATATAATTGGCACTATGATAAATAATAACCAGACTGTCAAATTTACCAATCTAGGCGGGGAGTTCGTCCCTAATAAATGCCGCCCGTGCCGACGGTGGCACTATCATCGCCGGAGGGAATAATCGGCGCGTCTTCGAAATTGCCGAAGCCATCAAACACGCCCATTCCGCCAGCGCCATCAAAATCGTCAAAGCCGCCGAACTCATTATAGCCGCCGTCAAAACCCATGCCACCACCGCCCATCATCGGGCCGTAAGGGATGCTCGAAACGCGGGTGATGCCATGATCGCCGAGCATGAACACCTCATCGGTCGGCTCTGTGCCGCTGACGAACGCTTCCCAGATTGTGTTGGTATCCCCCGGCCTTGCGCGCATACCGTTTTCGGCATTGACGCGGACTTGGCGGATGCCGGGCGGGATGCGGAAGGGCAGCGCCGCAGTATCTTTCAAAGCGTGCTCCATAAACTCCTTGAAGATCGGCACGGCAACCGATGATCCGGTTTCGCGTCGCCCCATTGAGCGCGGCTGATCGAAGCCGACAAAAACCCCGACCACTAGTTCAGGCGAAAAGCCGAGAAACCATGTATCCTTGGATTCATTGGTTGTCCCTGTTTTTCCGGCGAGCGGGTAACCGAGTGAGCGCAAAGCCGCTCCCGTTCCGCGCTGTACCGCGCCCTCAAGGATTGAAACCATCTGATAGGCGGTGCGCGGGTCGATGATCTGTTCGCGCTCGTCAATAACCTCGGGGGCGGATTGGTTCTGCCAGCGAATGCGATCACCGCAATTTGGGCAAGGTCGGCGGTCATGTTTGAAAATCGTGCGGCCATTGCGGTCTTGAATACGGTCGACAAAGGTCGGGGTAATCTTCGTGCCGCCATTGAGGAATACCGCATAACCGCTGGTGATATCGAGCAATGTCGTCTCCCCCGCGCCCAGCGAGTTGGCCAGATGCGGCTGCATATTTTGCATGACGCCGAAACGGTGAGCATAATCAACAACCGTATCCATCCCGATATGATGCGCCAGCCGTACCGTCATCAGGTTTTTCGATTTTTCCACACCAACGCGCAACGGGGTCGGGCCATAAAATTTATTCGAATAATTGGTCGGTCGCCAGATATTGCCGGGTCTGTCCTCAATCTCGAATGGCCCGTCAAGGATAAGCGTTGAAGGCGTAAAACCATTTTCCAGCGCGGCGGCATAGATAAACGGTTTGAACGATGATCCGGGCTGGCGTCTGGCTTGGGTGGCGCGGTTAAACTCCGATCCGCCGTAATTATACGCCCAGCCGCCCTGCATCGCCAGAACACGCCCCGTATAAGGATCCATCGCAATCAACGCGCCTTGGATATCGGGCACTTGGTGTAGCTCATAGGCATTTTTCTCGGCATCGATATTCTCAACGATAATCACATCGCCCGGCTCGAAAAGCTGCTTGAGCGAGGTGATGGCTGGGCCTTGCGCATAGCCGCGGTCGAGATATTTCCGCGCCCAGCTGGCCTTTTCTAGGGCAAGCGAGCCTTGCGGCTTGTCGATAAACCCGATCTTCGCGGTTTTGTCGTCAAGCTCCAGCACCACGGCCAGATCCCATTTATCAATAATCTCGCTGGGCTTATCAATATTGCGCAACTGATCGCGCCAGTCGGCCATGGTCGGCAACCGCGTCATCGGCCCGCGATAACCATGGCGGCGGTCATAGGCAATCAGGCCGTTGCGCAGCGCATCTTGAGCGATTTCCTGCAAACGCGGATCAATCGAGCTACGCACTGCCAGCCCGCCCATATACAGGCCTTCCTCGTCATATTGTTGTGCCAGTTCGCGGCGGATTTCCTCGGCGAAATAAGGGGCGCGCACAAAATTATCCTCATCACGCCGCACGACCTCAAGCGGTTTGGCCAGCGCCTCTTGCGCCTGCGCGGCAGTAACGTGTCCTTCGGCTAACATACGGCGAATAACGAAATCGCGGCGTTCGGTCGCGGCCTTGGTGCGGCGGGTCGGGTGATAATTGTTCGGCGCTTTCGGCAGAGCCGCCAAGAATGCCGCTTCTTCGACATCCAATTCATCAAGCGCCTTGTTGAAATAATGCAAAGATGCCGCCGCCACGCCGTATGTACCGCCACCCAGATAAATCTCATTGAGATACAGCTCCAGCAGCCTATCCTTGGTGAGCGCACGCTCGAGCCTTACGGCCAAAATAGCCTCACGAATTTTGCGCTCCATTTTGACCTCATTGGTCAGCAAAAAGTTTTTTGCGACCTGCTGTGTGATCGTTGATGCGCCCTCAGGCCTGCGGCCTTGCGATAAATTCCTGATATTCGTGACCACCGCGCGGGCAATCGCTCTGTAATCAATGCCGTTATGGCTGTAAAAATTCTGGTCTTCGGTGGCGATAAAGGCGTTTTTGACCAGATCGGGGATGTTATCAATTGAAACGAAAACCCGCCGCTCCCGCGAAAATTCCGCCATTAAGCGCCCGTCTCCGGCATAAATACGCGTGACAATCGGCGGTTCGTAATTTTGCAGCTGGGAATAATCGGGCAGGTCTTTGCTGAAATGGCCAAGCATGAGAAAAATCGCCGCCACGCCGCCGACAAGGCCGATAAAGCCCAGCGAAATTAGTCCCAAAAATCCGTACCAGAGATAGCGCATCGTCCCAATGTTTTAAATAAGCTTGGCCGCAATTACAATAACTAACTGGAATATATGCGGCGTTTCAAGGGAAGCTTTAACCTGAAAATAACTTAGGACGCTTTTTTGAGCGGGGTAGGCTCGTTTTTTGTGATCGGGCCTTCGGCGCGGCCATGAATGAACTGGTCAACATAAGGATTGCCGGAATTATCAAGATCCTTCACCGCGCCGTGCCAGATGATTTTGCCCTCATAGATCATCGCGACTTCATCGGCGATCTTGCGTACCGAGGCCATATCATGCGTGATTGAAAGCGCGGTTGCGCCAAGGTTTTTCACGCATTTGACGATCAGGTTGTTAATCACATCGGCCATGATCGGGTCAAGCCCCGTGGTCGGTTCATCAAAGAAAATGATTTCGGGATTGGCGGCAATCGCGCGGGCGAGGCCGACCCGTTTTTGCATACCGCCCGATAGTTCCGCCGGAAGCTGGTGACCGACTTCGGGGCGCAATCCGACGGCCTCAATCTTTTCCATGGCAATGTCATAGGCCTCCTTACGGTTCATGCCGCGCCCTTGTATGAGGCCGAATGCTACATTTTCCCAGACCTTGAGCGAGTCAAACAGCGCCGCCCCCTGAAACAACATGCCGAATTTGCGCATCAACGCATCACGCTCTCCGGCGCTGATGCCCACGGTTTCCTGACCGTCAATTTTGATCGAGCCGGAATCAGGGTGGATCAGCCCCAAAACGCATTTGAGCGTAACGGATTTTCCTGTGCCGGAACCGCCGATAATTACCAGCGATTTGCCCTTCTTGACCTCCAGATCAACGCCTTGCAGCACTCTGTTCGAAGAGCCGAAGGTTTTACTCACGCCATGCAGCGCAATCTTGGCTTCGTTGTTGGTATTGGCGGTCTTGCTATCTGTTTTGTGATCGTTTTGGCTCATGAGAAAAACATCTGTGTAATGGTATAGTTAAAGATCAGGATCAGAATCGAGGAGGACACAACCGCATTGGTTGTTGCCGCGCCGACCCCTTGCGCCCCGCGCGCCGAGTTATAACCGTGATAGCAGCCCAGGATCGTCACAATAAAGCCGAACACCCCCGCCTTGACGAGGCCGGAGACGACATCCATGGTTTCAAGGACGTTCCAGGTCTGCGTGAGATATGCCCCAGGGCTAAAGCCCAGAGAATACACCGCCACCAGATAACCGCCGAAGACGCCGATAATATCGCCGATCAGCACCAATATGGGCAGCATCAGCGTTCCGGCAATCACGCGCGGCGCGATCAGATATTTGAACGGATTAACCGAGAGCGTGGTCAGTGCATCAATCTGTTCGGTGACCCGCATTGTGCCGATCTCGGCGGCAATCGCCGCGCCGATCCGTCCCGCAACCATCAATCCCGCCAGAACGGGAGCCAGTTCGCGGGTGATTGACAGCACGACAACCGCTGCAATCGCGCTTTCGGCGTTAAAACGGGTGAAGCCTGTATAGCTCTGAAGCGCCAGCACCATTCCGGTAAAGAGCGTCGTCAGGCCGACAACGGGCAGCGAGTAATAACCGATATCAATCAGCTGCCGCCCCAGCTGCGAGGGGAAGTACGGCGGCAAAAAGCAATGCGCGACCGATTTCCCGACAAAGGCGCTAAGCCGCCCGACAGCGGCGAAAAATCCCAATATCGTCTGGCCGACCGATTGAAACGCATCGAGAATATTGGATATAACGGGCATTCTTTTGGCGGTTTGAACGGAACTCATTGGCTTTGCTCTCGGCTCTCTGCTCTGTTTCGGTTTTTTGGTTATTCGGTTTTTCAGCTTAAAAAATCATTTTACGAGCATCTATTTGTCTCATAAGATTTGCACAGTAGTAAAATTGCCCGCATCCGTCCATACCATTATGCAGAAATTCGTATGAAAACCATAAGTTTTGATGATCTTTTGCCGCTTGATCTGGCGGCGGATGCTTTTCCGCTGCGGGTGGAGCTGGCCTATAGCCGCGCCGCCCCGCCCAATATTTTCGGTAAAATCTATCAGGATTCCGCCGCGCTGTGGCTACATGGCGATCTGGCGCGGATTGTCCTGCTCGCAAGTTTGATCCTGCGAGAAACCCATCAAACCTATCGCTTCGTGCTCTATGACGGGTTGCGCACCACCGAAGCGCAAGCGCTGATGGCCGAGGCCGAGATCGTCAAGGCCAATCCGCATTGGCTCTCCCCGCCGCGCCTGTTATCCCCCGCGGGAGCGGGCGCGCATCCCCGCGCGATGGCGATTGATATCGGGCTTGAGGACGAAGCCGCCGCCGCGCTGATTGATATGGGAACGGTGTTCGACCATTTGGCGGAAGATTCCGGCCCCGCACATAATCCCGCCCACCGCGATTATCACGGCCTTGCGCCGCTACATCGGCAAAACCGTATTATCCTTGATACGGCGATGCAGCGGGCTGCGGCTCTTTTGAAGACGCCGCTCACGCTTTTGCCGCAGGAATGGTGGGATTTTCGCCTGCCGGAGGAGGTTTACGGCCAATATGCGCCGCTTGCGGATTCTGACCTGCCGCCCTGTGCGCGGATGGTTTCAGGCGGGGCGGCGATTGATAATCCAGAGCACTACCGCGCAAGATTTGCCGCGTTGAAGGCGGAGCTGCAAGCGCTGCTTACGCGCTAAAAAGCTATCATATCAAGACACATAAACCCGTTGATAGCGGCGTCCGAGGCTGGTGAGAATTTCATAGCCGATCGTTCCCGCCTCGGCGGCAATATCATCGGGCGTGCGGTTTGGGCCGATCACCTCAACGCGGTCATTCGGTTTCGGGCGCAAGGCAGCGGGGATATGCGCCAGCGAAATCATCGTCAGATCCATCGAAACGCGCCCGATAATGGGGCAGGCGATATTTTGCCAATACACCGCCCCGCTATTGCTCAAGCTGCGCAAAAACCCGTCCGCATAGCCGAGCTGGATCGTTGCGATATCGGTATCCTCCTGAGCAACCCAGCTCGCGCCATAGCCGACCGACTCGCCCTTTTGCACGCGGCGCAGTTGCAACACAGGCACATCAAGCCGCACAACAGGCTGCATCGGATTGGCAATGTCGGGGGTCGGGTTCAACCCGTATAGGCACATGCCGGGGCGCACCATGTCGCAATGAAAACGGCGGTCGCGAAAAATTCCCGAAGAGTTGGCAATGGATTTCTTTGTGAATATAAAAGAGTCCGTAGCGTTTTGAAAATCCTCGAATTGCTGCTCTGTCAGAGGGTGATCAGGCTCATCAGCGCAGGCGAAATGGCTCATAACGTAATCCAGATCAATCCAGTTTTGCAGCTCCGGCCATTTACCTTGCAGGATTTTTTGTTCGGTTTTGTCCAATCCCAACCGCGACATTCCGGTATCAAAATGAATGATTGACTTTAAATACGGTCTGGTGCGTTTCGAATATTGCGCCCAGCTTTCAACCTGCTCCAGCGCATTTAAAACAGGGGTCAGAGAATGGAAATCAAAAATTTCCTCGCAGTCTTTTTGCAGCCCGTTCAGCACCGCAATCGTAACATCTGTATCTTTGAAAATACCGCGCAAAGCCAAGGCTTCATCGAGTGTCGCCACAAAAAATATTCTGCAGCCCGCCTCATGCAATGCGCCCGCAGCCTCGATCATGCCGATCCCGTAAGCATCGGCCTTGACGGCGGCGGCAACCTGACAGGCGCTGGCTATGGCGGCTTGTGAATTCCTATCAGTGCTATCTTCACCATCACCAGCGCCCCCTTCCCCTTCGCTGACCTGGCGTTGACAGAGTTTGTAATTGGCTTTGAGCGCGGTCAGATCAATTGTCAATTGTCCCGCATAGGGGCGGTGTTTTTGCGGCGCGGCGGCTGAGGCTGGGGATGTGGCTTGATTCACAGTTCGGCTCACGCTTTCATTCGCTTTTACTTGTTGATCAATCGCCCTAATCGCCGTAATCACCGGAATGGGCGATATCCAGATCGCTAAAGCGCGTCAGATTGGAATCGAAATACAGCTTGACCGTGCCGATCGGGCCGTGACGCTGCTTGGCGATAATCGTTTCGGCGATGTTATGCGCGCGCCCCATGCGGTCTTGCCATTCCAGATGCTTTTCAGTGCCGACTTCGGGTTCGGCGCGGGACAGGTAATATTCCTCGCGGTAAATGAACATAACGACATCGGCGTCCTGCTCAATCGAGCCGGATTCCCGCAGGTCGGAAAGCTGAGGGCGTTTGTCTTCCCGTTGCTCGACAGCGCGCGAGAGCTGCGAGAGGGCAATCACAGGAATGCCCAGCTCCTTGGCAATGGCTTTGAGGCCGCGGGTGATTTCCGAAACCTCCAACACGCGGTTTTCAGCCGATTGCCGCGAGCCGTTGCCGCGCAGGAGCTGAAGATAGTCGATCATCAGCAAATCAAGCCCGAATTGGCGCTTTAATCGCCGTGCCCGCTGGCGCACCGCGCCGATAGTCAAGGCGGGGGTGTCGTCGATATATAGCGGGATTTGCGTGAGAACTTGCGAGGCTTCAACGAATTTGCGGAAATCTTCCTGCCGCAAATTGCCTTTGCGGATGGCATCGCCCGAAATGCCCGATTGGTCGGACAAGATACGGGTGGCGAGCTGGTCGGAGGACATCTCCAGCGAGAAAAATCCGACCCGTCCGCCTTCTTTGCCGCCTGTTTCGGCGAATTTCTTGGCGGCGTTAAAGGCCATATTGACGGCGAGCGAGGTTTTCCCCATTGAGGGTCTGGCCGCCAGAATCAGCAAATCGGAGTTCTGGAATCCGCCGAGCTTTTTGTCCATATCGCGCAATCCAGTAGTGACGCCGGTGACATGGCCTTCGGATTTATAGGCCTTTTCGGCCAGTTCGATGGCGGTCATCACCGAATCGCGGAGCGTGACAAAACCGCCGCGTGACGTACCGCTTTCGGCCAGCGAGTAGAGGCGGGTTTCGGCCATTTCCAGCGTTTTTGTGGCATCGGCCTCCAGCTTGATATCGAAAGACTCATTGACGATTTCTTCGCCGAGCAAGATCAGCTCGCGGCGCATGTGCAAATCGTAAATCGTTTGTCCGTAATCTTCGGTGTTGATGATGTTGATGACGCTGGCTGCCAGATCGACGAGATATTCTGCGCCGCCCACGGTTTTAAGGTCTTCATCTTTTTCGAAATAGCCCTTGAGCGTGACGGGGGAGGCATTCTGACCGCGATCAATCAGCGTGTGGATCGCGGTGTAAATGCGTTGATGGGCGGGCATAAAGAAATGCTCGGCTTTCAAAAAATCGGAGATTTTCTCAAGGCCGCGATTGTCAATCAGCAGCGCTCCCAAAAGCCCTTGCTCGGCCTCCAGATTGTGCGGCAGGGTACGGTATAGCTCGGAAGCGCCACCCATAGCGCCTTGCGGTGCAGGGTTTGGCGCGGGCTCATTTTCGCTCAATGAGGCGTAGGAAACGGATGTGCTGGCTGTCATAAAAAGAAAGCTAGCAAATCATTTTCATGACCGCTAGCTTTTCTCGATTTCGGTGATGTGAATAACGGGGATGAACCTGTTATTCCATTCTAATTTATACTTAAATTCACTTATTCAGCGTCGCCGCCGATTGTGGTTACGCCTTCGCCGTCTTCAGCTTCAGCAGCAGCTTCAGCCGCCTTCTTGGCTGCTTTGGCGGCAGCCTTTTCAGCAGATTTCGCAGCCTTGATTTCATCTTCGGCGGCTTTTTCTGCGGCTTTGGCTTGCTTGTCCTTCTCGGCGATCAACGCGCTTTCTTCCAGAACGGCTTCGAGATTGTCATCGGCTTCGCCAGCAGCATCAGCAGCAGCGGCAGGTGCAGCGGCTTTGGCTTTCGGCTCGTCACGATTGTTATCGGCAATCAAAGCGCGGCCTGTTTTGGCTTGCGTTTCGGCTTCCTCGATAGAGCGTGCGATATTGACAGTAACCGTTACGATCACTTCAGGGTGCAGCGCCACTTCAACAGGGAACAGGCCGATAGACTTGAAGTTGTCATTGAGGCGAACCATCGAACGATCAACGATCTTGTTCTTGACGGCTTCGTTCACCTGATCGGCGATGTCACGGCTTGTGACCGAACCGTAAAGCTGTCCGCTTTCGGAGGCCTGACGAATAATCGCAGCCTTGACGCCGTCCAGAGTTTTGGCCAGCTTTTCGGCTTCTTGACGGGCCTTGTCGTTTTCGCCCTCAAGGAATTTGCGCTGCGCTTCAAAGTAAGCAATGTTTTCTTTGCTCGCGCGCATCGCTTTTTTCTGCGGGATCAGGTAGTTGCGGGCATAGCCCGGCTTCACGGTGACGAGGTCGCCCATCTTGCCGAGTTTGTCCACTTTCTCAAGAAGAATGATTTGTGTTTGTGCCATGATCGGTCTTCCTTATCTTTCATTGTCGTGGCGGACATACGGCAACAAAGCCATTTGACGCGCCCGCTTGATTGCTTTGGCCAGCTCACGCTGTTTCTTTTGGGAAACGGAGGTGATACGGCTTGGAACCATTTTTCCGCGCTCGGAAACATAACGGCCCAGTGTTCTGACGTCTTTCCAGTCGATAGGCGCTGAATCAGGCGCGCTGAACGGGCAAGTTTTCTTGCGGCGGAAAAACGGACGTTTTACGGTTGGTGAATCGGTTGCGCTCATGATTATGCTGCCTCTTTGCTGGATGTTTCATCATTGTCATAGTTGCGGCCGCCCTTGTCCAGAATGATGGATTGACCTTTAGAAGGCTCTTCCAGTCTGACGGTCAAAAAGCGCATCACATCTTCGTTGAGGCGCAAATTACGCTCAAGCTCGATAATCGCTGCACCGGGGGCATCGCTTTCGATCAGCGTATAATGACCCTTACGGCTTTTATTGATGCGGTAAGCCAGAGTTCTCAAGCCCCATTGCTCGGTCTTGAGGATCTTACCATTTTCTTTTTTGATGATTTTTTCGAAATCACCTGTCAGTTCCTTGACCTGAGAGTCGGTCAAATCCTGACGCGTGATAAACACGGTTTCATAGATAGGCATTGCTTTTCCTTTCGGTTTATTCCGTTAGAGCTTTGGTTGTTTTGCTCTACAGCCCTTGAAATCAGATGATTTCGCAGGCCTTTTTCGGAACAGCCGACAGCCAAGGCTGCCAGCAAGGGTTTCGTTTAAAGCGGCAATTTATAGCCAATTCAAAGCGGAAATCAAGCTTTTTCTTGAAAATAATGCTCTATGTCATTCAGGCCAAGTGGTGCAGCCATGAGTGGAGGGATCTCGGCGCAAATCTATGAGATCCCTCGACTACGCTCGGAATGACAAGGGGGGCGGTCAGGATTTCAACGCCGCGATCAGCGTTTCAATCTCGGCGGGGGTGCAGACGCTCTCAACGGCGACATCCTTTTCAATTCGCCGCACAAGGCCGGAAAGCACCTTGCCCGCGCCCAGCTCGACCATCTCGGTCACGCCCGCGCCCGCCATCCACATCACCGATTCCCGCCAACGGACAGTGCCGGTGACCTGTTTGACCAGCAAATCACGAATGGCGGCGGGGTCTTGTGTCGCGCTCGCCGTCACATTGGCAACAACAGGCACGGCGGGAGCGGTTAACTTCGCATCGGCTAGGGCGTCCCGCATCGCTTCGGCGGCGGGTTGCATCAGGGCGCAATGGAACGGGGCGGAAACGGGCAGCTCGACCGCACGTTTTGCGCCTTTTTCCTGCGCCAGTGAAATCGCCAGCGCGACTGCGGCTTTGTGGCCGCTGACCACGACTTGCCCGACCGAATTGTCATTGGCCGCTTCGCAAATTTCGTGGTTGGAGGCGGCGGCGGCAATCGCTTTGACGTCTTCGAAATCCAGCCCCAAAATCGCCGCCATCGCCCCGACACCAACGGGAACGGCCTTTTGCATCGCTTGGCCGCGAATTTTCAGCAGGCGGGCGGTTTCCTCGATCTCCAGCGCACCCGCGGCGGTCAGGGCGGAATATTCGCCCAGAGAATGCCCCGCGACATAGCTACAAATATCGGCAACCTCTAGCCCGCCTTGTTTTTTGAGCACCTCAACCACCGCCATCGACACCGCCATCAAGGCAGGCTGCGTGTTTTCGGTGAGGTTCAGGTCACTCTCAGGGCCTTCAAGGATAATTTTGCTCAGCTTTTGTGACAGCGCCTCATCAACGCGTTCGAATACCTCGCGGGCTTCGGCAAAGCTCTCCAGCAATTCCTTGCCCATACCGATAAATTGTGAGCCTTGGCCGGGAAATATCAACGCGCGTGACATGATTTTACTCCATTCTAGAATTTAAGATCGTTGCGATATTTTTGTTTTGATGGGGATTATAAAACCATGATTGCGATTGCGCCAGCCCCTAAATCGGGGGGGTGGGTGTGTTTGAGTTTGGGGTTTAGGGTTTAGGGTTTAGGGCTTCGGTCTGGAGTTTGGGTTTTGGACTTATTCGCTTGACAATATAGGAATTTAGTCATATTATAGTTTTGGTTCAGGGAAAAATTGCGCCTAAATCAAACAACGTCATGACACGGCTTGTCCGTGTAATCCAGAAATCTAAACCACCAAGACACCAAGGCTTATACCGTCATCCCGAGCGTAGTCGAGGGATCTCATGTCTTTTACCACAGAGGCACAGAGTTATAAGAGTTCACAGAGTTTCTTATTGAATATAAAACAATCTCCGTGCCCTCTTTTTAAACTCTTTCATCTCTGTGGTGAAACACAATATTAGCCGTCATGCCCGCCTTGTGCGGGCATCCGGATTTTATATTTTATGCCACTATAATTTTCCCAGATCCCCGCCGTTTAAGCTCTGCTGCGCAGAGCCGCGGGGATGACAATGAAAATCTTGGTGGTTAACAAAACAAAGGAGTAGTAAATGCAACAGATTACCTTTCCTTCAAAGCGCCAGCCACGACTACTGTCACCGCCCACCCCAATGTCAACACTTCAATGTCACCAACGCCACTTTCAGCACCACCATGGCTTTATATTTCTACACATTCTCACCTTCCTCAGTGCTGCATTATGTAAAATATATGCGGATCAGGAAAAACAAGTGGGGCGAGTGGGGCGAGTGGGGCGAAGTTCCCGTAACCTTTTGAAATATCTCATAAACCTTTCGCCCCACTTTAAGTGCGAGAGTGGGGCGAGTGGGGCGAAACACCCAAATTTATCAATAACACTTGATCCGATTCCGATACTTCGCGTACTCTTCGCCCTGAATATCGATCCTTTATATTTTAAGAACAACAGGAGCACTATCAAATGTTCAATCTCACAGGCAAAACAGCATTGGTCACGGGCGCAACGGGCGGAATCGGCGGGGAAATCGCCAAGGCGCTCCACGCGCAAGGCGCGCATGTCGGCATTTCAGGCCGCAACAAGGGCAAGCTGGATGAGCTGGCGGCGCAGCTTGGGGCGCGGGTTTCGGTCTTGCCGGCTGACCTGTCCAATCCAGAAGACATCGAATCCTTGGTGAAAGCCGCCGAGGCAGCAATGGGGCAGATTGATATTCTGGTCAACAATGCTGGTTTGACCCGCGATAACCTCTCGATGCGGATGAAGGATGAGGAATGGCAAGAGGTGCTGGACGTTAATCTGAGCGCGACATTCAAGCTGGCGCGGGCGGTGCAGCGCGGTATGATGAAGCGCCGCTGGGGGCGGATTATCAATATCTCCAGCGTGGTCGGCGTGATGGGCAATCCGGGGCAATGCAATTACGTCGCCTCGAAAGCGGGGGTGATCGGTTGGTCGAAGGCGATGGCGCAGGAAATCGCCAGCCGCGGAATCACCATCAACTGTATCGCGCCGGGCTTTATCGCCACCGCCATGACCGAGGCGCTGACCGATCAGCAAAAAGAAACGATCAACGCCAAAATCCCCGCGGGCAAAATGGGCGAAAGCAGCGATATCGCGGCGGCGGCGGTCTATCTGGCCTCTGATGAGGCGGGCTATGTGACGGGGCAAACCATCCACGTCAATGGCGGCATGGTAATGATTTGATGGCTATAATTGAACGGCTTTGGCGGTTTTGGGCGTATGACCTCTTTGATTATTTTTGATTGCGACGGCACGTTGGTCGATACCGAGCTGCTGTATAACACGGTTATATCCGATATGCTCCTTGAGCAGGGCTATAGAGAGTTTACGCCCGCCGCCTGTCTGGAGCGCTTTACGGGCTTGACCTTGAGCGCAATCCGCAGGCAGGTCGAGCTGGAAAAATCCGTGGATTTGAGCGCCATCATGACTTCGGAGCTTTATGTAGCCCGCGCACAGGCGCAAATGGATCAAGGGATTGCGGCGATTGCGGGCGCGGATATTCTGATTGAAACCGCCCTCGCCCAAGGCTTTGAGATATGTATAGGCTCGAATGGTGAGCGCTCCAGCGTGATTAAAAGCCTCAAACTTGCCGGGCTGTATGATTATTTCGGCGGAACGGAAAGTCGTATTTTTACCAAAATTCAGGTTGAGAATGCCAAACCCGCGCCGGATCTGTTTTTATTCGCAGCGGCGCAAATGACCGCGCTTATGGGTATGGGCGCAGCGCCGCCGAAAACCGTGATCGTGATAGAGGATAGCGTAGCCGGTGTTCAGGCGGGCGTAGCCGCAAATATGCGGGTTTGGGGCTATACCGGCTCACATCACGATCCTGAAGCCCATAAAATAACCTTGCTTGAGAATGGCGCAGAGCGTTGTTTTTCGAGTCTTATCCACATCTCAGATGAATTACAGGGTAAAAAAGAATTTTGCAGCGCTTAAGAGCTGTGATACTGAAAATAAAATTCTTGCATTGCGCATATGACCTGATAAAGTTCTGTTCCTGCAAAACACAATGCAAATAGTCATTAACACTAAAAAAGATAAGGAAGAATTATGAGTGATATTGCTGATCGCGTGAAAAAGATCGTTGTTGAGCATCTTGGCGTGGATGAAGGTAAGGTCAAGGCTGAAGCGAGCTTTATTGATGATCTTGGGGCGGACAGCCTTGATACGGTCGAGCTTGTCATGGCATTTGAAGAAGAATTCAATGTCGAGATTCCTGACGATGCGGCTGAGAAAATTCAAACTGTCGGTGATGCGGTTAAATTCATCGAAGAAAATTCCGGCGAATAATTTCGCGGTTTTTCTGAAACAGGTTTGAAGAAACGATAAGCCATACTACAATCAAAGCCCGCCATATAAGCGGGCTTTTATATTGGTATATATCAGCGCCAAGCATGGCACAGGGTTTGGCACTGGAATACTGAGATATAAAATTATACTGACATATAAAATTATTGAGTGACTTAGTTTTTTAATCGGGAGAAATGTAAATGCGCCGTGTTGTAATAACGGGAATGGGAATGGTATCGCCTCTGGGGATGGGGGTTGCGCATAACTGGGCGGCTATCACCGCGGGGAAAAGCGGTATCCGCAAGATCGAGGGTTTTGATGTATCCGATATCCCATCGAAAATCGCCGGCATTATTCCAAGAACCGATTCGCAAGACCCGCAAGATGGCGCGTTTAATCCCGATATCTATGTCGAGCCGAAAGAGCAGCGCAAAACCGATGTTTTCATTACCTATGGTATGGCCGCCGCGCATGAGGCGGTTATGGATTCGGGCTTTGAGGCCAAAACCGAAGAGCAGCAAAACCGCACAGGGGTTCTGATCGGCTCGGGTATCGGCGGGCTTGATACAATTTATCAAACCTCAACCTTGATGAACGAAAAGGGCGCACGCCGCGTTTCACCGTTCTTCGTTCCGGCGGCCCTGATTAACCTGACCAGCGGTCATGTTTCGATTAAATACGGCTTTCGCGGCCCCAACCATTCCGTTGTGACGGCTTGCGCCACAGGCACGCATGCGATTGGTGATGCGGCGCGGCTGATTGCCTTTGATGATGCTGATGTGATGATTGCGGGCGGCGCCGAGGGCGCAGTCTGCCGTTTGGGCTTGGCGGGATTTGCCGCGGCGCGGGCGTTGACAACGGGCTATAATGATACGCCTGAGCGCGCCTCACGGCCTTGGGATCGCGACCGTGACGGATTCGTGATTGGTGAGGGCGCGGGCGTTGTCGTTCTCGAAGAATATGAACACGCCAAAAAGCGCGGCGCGAAAATATACGGCGAGCTGATCGGCTATGGCTTATCGGGTGATGCGCACCATATCACCGCCCCGTCCGAAGATGGCAATGGCGGATATCGGGCGATGCAGGCGGCGCTGAAACGCGCAGGGCTAAACCCCGAGGATGTTGATTATATCAACGCGCATGGCACATCGACCCCCGTGGGTGACGGGATTGAGTTTGGCGCGGTAAAGCGGCTTTTTGCCAATGCCTTGGACAAGATGGCGATGTCCTCGACGAAATCGGCGATCGGGCACTTGCTTGGAGCGGCCGGAGCGGTGGAAGCGATCTATTCACTCAAAGCCATGGAAACAGGGGTTTTGCCGCCAACGCTCAATCTGGATAATCCGTCCGACGATTGCACAGGGATTGATCTTGTGCCGAAAACGGCGAAGGAAAAATCGGTGGGCGTTGTGCTTTCGAATTCCTTTGGTTTTGGCGGCACGAATGCTTCACTGGTGTTTCGTAAGGTTTAAGTTGTCATATCAAAGCGCCGCTCAATAAAAATGATTGTGATTGATGGGCATAGTCAATCTTTGCTAGTCTGGTTTCTATGAAAAAATCCACGCGCCTTATTCTCAATTTTTTTGTTTATAGCTTAACGGTAGTTGTTTTTTGCGTTCTGGCGGGAGGATATTGGATTATTTATGAGTATAAGCGTTCCGGCCCGCTTGAGGAGTCTGTTCGTATTGAGATACCTCTTGGCCTCGGGGTTACGGGCATTGCAAATGAATTGGAGCGACAGGGCATTATTCGCAATGCGATGATCTTTCAGATCGGACAAAAATTTATTGATAATAAGATATTTCTAAAAGCAGGTGAATACGAGCTTACGCCGAATTTGAGCATGCAGGGGGTTGTTTATGCTCTTCAGTCCGGCCGCGTTATTCAGCGGCAGTTTACGATTCCCGAATGTGTAACCTCCTATGAGGTCATGAATATTTTGAATGCTGTTGACGGACTGGAAGGTCAAATTCACATGCCGCCGCTAGAAGGCAGTGTTTTTCCCAATACTTATTTCTACATCAAGGGCGAAGACCGACAAACCGTTCTGGAGAGAATGCAATCGGAAATGGATTTGATCTTGGAAACGGCGTGGCGTTTACATGGTCACAACATTCCTCAGTTCAAAACACCGCAAGAAGTTATGATTTTGGCTTCGATTGTCGAGAAAGAGACCGGAAAGGTCGAAGAGCGCCCAAAGGTTGCGGGGTTGTTTCTCAATCGTTTGCGGCAGGGGATGCGCCTGCAATCCGACCCGACGGTTATATACGGAATTGTAAGCGGTCGGCCGCAGACAGGTGGAGAAGGCCCTCTCGGCCGCCGTATGACGCGCCGCGATTGGGAGTTTGATTCCCCATACAACACATATTTATATGCAGGTTTGCCGCCGACACCGATTTGTAATCCCGGCAAGGCTTCGATTGAAGCGGTTTTGAATCCGGAGCGCCATAGCTATATCTATATGGTTGCTGACGGAACGGGCGGGCATGCTTTTGCCGAAACTTTACGCGAACACAATGCCAATGTTGCCAAATGGCGCGCGGTTCGTGATGCGCCAAAGCCGCCTGCGGCTGCGGCTGAGTAAGAGATAGCTTATCAAGCGATTTAATGGCTCTAAAAAATATCGGCGAGAGCAGCGCTTATTGATCGTCTTGTTGTGAGCCGCGCTTATTCAGCGGTTTTCCCGTGAGCGGTCTGCCTGTATTGCCGCGCCCATAATTCGAGCCTTCGGCTCTGCGGTTTCCGCCAGAATAGTTACCGCCGCCACTACTACTTCCACTACTGCCACTGCCAAGCCCCATCCCCGGCGCGTTGATACTCGGCGCAGCGGTCGGGCGAACTTCCTGCGCATAGCGGCGCGCCAAATGCGGCGCAAATTCGAGCGCGGAGGGGCTGGCATCGCCCAAGATACAGCCCATCGTATCCTCATCACCCAAATCTTCGCGGAAGACGGGCTGACCCGCGATACATTGTTTGATGAAATAACCGAATTGCGCCAGCGGCGTATCATTGACTTGCATGCCCATCATTTCGGCGCGATAGGGATCATCGCTGAACATCAGCGGCACTTGATAGGCTTGGCCGATATGATTGTTTTTGACCGCGCCGATATGGATAATATTGTTAAGGTCGAGATAATGCGCGAATTCTTCCTCCACAGGGATATTGAGATCCATATAATCCATATCCGCAAATTCGAGCGTTAAAATCGCGCTTTCGGTATCAAAGAGAACGCCCGCCACCTTTTTGACGAGGTTTTCACTGGTGATCAGCCCAGCCTCGCCCTCTTGCGTGAATAATAAATCAATGTTCATTTATGAACTCGTTTCCTGTAAGGTTCTCACCTGATATATAGTATGACCTATATATAATATCACTTTAACCCGAATAGTATAAATTTTTCATGTGCGGCATTGCGGGCTTTTTGACCCTTCAGAGCAAATATTCCAAAACCGAGCTTCACGCACATATGCGGGGAATGACCGATGCATTGAGCCATCGCGGGATTGACGGGGGCGGTATTTGGCAAGACCCTGACATTGGCTGCGTATTGGGGCATCGCCGCTTGTCGATTATTGATGTTTCCGATGACGGGGCGCAGCCGATGGAATCGCCATCAGGCCGCTATATGATTGTTTTTAATGGCGAGATTTATAACTTCCAATCGATCCGCCGCGAGCTTGAAGCGCATATCACCTTTAACGGGCGTTCAGATACCGAAGTGATGCTGGCCGCGATCGAGATATGGGGGCTGAACCAAGCCTTGCAGAAATTCAACGGTATGTTTGCCTTTGCATTATGGGACAGGCAGGAGCGCGTTTTGCATTTCGCCCGCGACCGTTTGGGCAAAAAGCCGCTTTATATCGGCTGGGCGGGAAAAACGCTGGTATTCGGCTCAGAACTGAAAGCGCTTTGTGCCTATCCCGAATTTGCAAAAATGCTTTGTCCCAAGGCTTTGGCGCTATATTTCCGCAGCTCCGCTATGTCCGCGCCCTATACGATCTATAAAAATGTCTGGAGCTTGAAACCCGCACATCGTTTGAAAATCGCGTTCTCGCAATTTGAAGCCGGCCGCGATTTATCTTCGGAGATGGAGCCGTATTGGGATGGGCTTGATGTGCTTTCTCAAGCGCGGCTGCAATCGGATATGCATAGCCAAAGCGATGAGGATGTGATTGCGCATATTGAAGGGCTGATCGGGGCGTGTGTTGAGGAGCGCATGATCTCCGATGTGCCGCTGGGCGCGTTCTTATCGGGCGGAATTGATAGCTCCCTCGTCGTTTCCCTGATGCAAAAATATAGCGCCAAGCCCGTGCAGACCTATACGATCGGCTTTGATGTCAAAGGCTTTAACGAGGCCGATCACGCCGCAAAAATCGCGCAGCATTTGGGAACGGATCATCACGCCCATATCCTGAGGCCGCAAGATGCGCTTGATGTTATTCCGCATCTCTCCTCGATGTTTGATGAGCCTTTTGCGGATATATCGGCTATTCCGACCTATCTGGTGAGCAAATTTGCGCGTCAGTCAGTGACGGTTGCGCTATCGGGTGATGGCGGTGATGAGATGTTCGGCGGATATAATCGCCATGTTCTGGGGCCTAAAATCTGGGCGCGGACGCGGTATTTGCCAAAGCCGCTCAAACATATAATAGCGGCGGCGATGCATACGATGCCGACACGCGGTTGGGATATGATGTTACCGTTTTTGCCGAGCGCCGGAACGCGCATTCACAAGGCTGCTGATATTTTCGGGCTGCATGAGGAGCGCGATATTTATGAGCGCCTAAGCCGTACCTGGTTTGATACGGATGATATATTGCTGGGACGCGATGGCGATGGTGGCAGCTCTTATGGCGATGCGGGTGATGCGGGCGGCACTTATTCCACCGCCGAAAATCTGGAGCATTTGGAGCATCTGAGCTTTGCTGAAAAAATGATGATATGGGATACGCTCGGCTATTTGCCCGATGATATTTTGGTGAAGGCCGACCGCGCCAGTATGGCGGTTTCATTGGAAATGCGAGCGCCGCTGCTCGATCAAAAAATATTCGCCGTGAGCTGGAGCTTGCCCGAACGCTTTAAAATTCGTCACGGCAAGGGCAAGTGGATTTTGCGGGAAATTCTGGCGCGGCACGTCCCCAGAGCGCTATTCGAAAGGCCGAAGCAAGGCTTTACGATGCCCGTTGGCGACTGGCTGCGCGGTGATTTACGCGATTGGGCGGAAACGCTTTTGGACGCTAAAGCCATTGCACATGACGGGATTTTGAACGCTGCTATGGTGCAAAAAATATGGCACGCTCATCTTAATGGGCAGGGCAATCACACGCAAAAGCTTTGGAGTGTTTTGATGTTCCAAAGCTGGAAACAAAAATGGATGCCGTAAAGCGCATGGAAAAAAAGTTGCTCTATATTTTTGATTATCAGGATCATAAAAGCCGTATCCCGCTGGCTTTGGCGGCGCAAAAGCAGGGCTATGCGGTGCGTTTGGGGCTTATTGCCACATCTGACATACCGCCGTTAGAGCTTGATTTTCTGCGCAAGAATTTTTCGGATATATTTAAGGTTTCAAAACCAAAGCGCAAATTCAATCCGTTCGGCCTTATCAAAACCGTTTTGGATATGCGCAAGATTTTAAGGTCGCAAAACCCTGATATCGTCCATGTCGTCACTTTGAAATACAGTTTTTTATTTTCTTTTGCGGCGTTGTTTACGCCCGCGACAACAAAGCGGCTTTATACGATTGCGGGGCTTGGGTTTTTATTTCGTTCGGAGGGGATCAAGCCCAAGGCGCTGCAATGGCTGCTTGCGCCGTTCTTGAAATATGCGCTCAAACACCCTGCCGCGCATCTGATCTTTCAAAACAGCGATGACAGGGATTTGTTGATTGCAAAATCCTATGCTGATCCCGCGCGGGCTTATTTGGTGATTAGCTCCGGCGTTGATTTGCAGAGATTTATCGCCCAGCCCGCGCCGAACAATACCCCGCCTATCGTGTTGATGCCGACGCGGTTGGTGCGCGAAAAGGGTGTCCATATTTTCTTCGAAGCGGCCAAAATTTTGCAGCAAAAGGGCGCAAATGTAAAATTTCAAATTGCCGGCGGGCTGACCGCACATAACCCGCAAGCCATCACCGCGCAGGAGATGCAAGGCTTGCTCAAGGCTGCGCCATATGTGGAGTGGCTGGGGGAGGTTTTCGATATGCCCGCCTGTCTTGCGGCGGCGGATATTGTTGTTTATCCATCTTATTACGGTGAGGGCGTACCGCGCGTTTTGATTGAGGCCTGTGCGAGCGGACGACCAATCATCACAACTGATCATACAGGCTGCCGCGAAACGGTGCGTGAGGGCGTGAATGGTTATCTCGTGCCGATTAAAAACGTTCCCGCCGTTGCGATCGCTTTGGAAAGAATGCTCAGTGACCAAGCGCTGCGATCAGAGATGGGACGCCAAAGCCGCCTTCTCGCCGAAGAAAAATTTGCGCTAGAAAAGATCAATGCTGAAACACTGGCCTGCTATGCCCGCATTTTGAATATGGCGGAATAGAAATAGCCGAGTGAATTACTACAGTCCATTAATGCGGTATTCAATCGCATCCCTGCCATTGCTGAGCGAGAGGATAATGTCCGCCCCTGCAAACGGGCTTTCTGCATCCTCATAGAGCGCGCGAATATCTTCAGGAATATCAAGGCTGAGGATGGCTTCATTGCGATTATCGCCGCGCTGCTCGATTGTGGCCGCGCTGGCCAAGGCTACGCCGTCAATCTCGACGATCAATTCAGCCTGATTAAAACCGCGCTGGCTGTAAGTGGCGATGGCTAGTTTATCTTTGGTCAGCGTGGTGTTTTCAATTTTGAGTGTGTTGATATTGCCCTGCGCCGGCGCTCTGGAATGGGCATGGATGATAAGCGGAGTATGCATTGAGTTTTCTTGTGGTTCGGCGGGGATTTCAAGCTGCGAGCGGAATGTGACAGGAATACAAATATCGCGGCAAATCATCGCATTTAAATTCAGATCCAGTATCACGGGCAAGGTTTTATCATCAGCCTGAATGAGCAAGGGCAGCATAAAATCACCCTCATAGCCGAAGGTCGTCATACCCATTTCGTCATAGCGTTTGGGGAAGGGAAAAAGCGCTTCAGCCGCGCTAAGATTGCCAGAACCGCTCCAGTCAAATCGTGGGGGCAGGCCAGATTCGCCGGAGCTGCGCCAATAGGTGTGCCAACCACTGCCCAAGCGAATCTGCAATGCGGCGCGATAGCCCGCCTCACGGCTCAAAGCATCATTCGAGCCGAGCAAGCGGATTTGCATGTCGTCTTGCGTGCTCCATGGGCTTTCAATGGCCAAGGACGGCGCAGCAAAGGCCATTGTAAAGATAAACACAAACAGGCAAATGGAAGTGGGAAGGAAAGAAAATCGGCGCATCGCTCATCCGCAACAAAAATACTGCTATTTTGATATATATTGATGTAATCTTAAGCCTATGAAAGACAAGCCGCAATATCTGAATGGGAAATTATTGATCGCCATGCCGGGGATGGGGGATTTCCGTTTTCACAAATCGGTGATTTATATCTGCGCCCATGATGCGCAGGGAGCGATGGGGCTGATCGTCAATCAACCGCTGCCGGGGCTTGAGTTTTCCGAGCTTCTGGAACAGCTTGAAATCCTCAAAGGCCGTGAACAAGATCAGATCAAAATTCCTGATATCACGGTGATGCATGGCGGCCCTGTCGAGGGCGCGCGCGGGTTTTTGCTGCATTCCAATGATTTTGTGCGCAAGGATACGGTAAAGGTCGATGAGCAGTTTTTTGTGACGGGAACGCTTGATGCGCTGCGTGATGCGGTGGTTGAAACCGCGCCCGAAAAAAGCCTTTTTATTCTGGGCTATGCCGGATGGACGAGCGGCCAGCTTGATCAGGAATTACAGCAAAATGCGTGGCTGGTTGCGGATGGAAATCCCGATATTGTCTTTAACCCCGATCCCGATGTGAAATGGGATATGGCTGTAAAAGCGCTTGGGATTGATCCGGCTATGCTATCAGCCACAGGCGGCAGCGCATAGAGTCGCGCGCACAGCTCTTTTATAAGCCTCGATCAATCTCGTTCTTATCAATAAGTAAGCACAATTGCTAGGCCGCCATACGTTCCGAGAACCGTGCAGAGATTTTTTCGTATTGCTCCAGCGTTTTGAGCGGCCCCAAGGCAGCAAGTGTTGGTTTTGAGGAGAAAATCTGACGGGCGACCGATTGGATTGCGGGTATATTCAAGGCTTCGATTTGGCCGCGCAGGAAATCAATATCAAGCTTTTCATTACGGAATAACAAGAATTTGGCTTGTTGATCGGCGCGGGTCATCATCGATTCCCGCCCCATAATTAGCCCCGCCCGCATTTGTGTTTTGGCGCGTTCCAGCTCTTCACTTGTCACATCATCACAAATTTTGACCAGCTCATCGCAGATAACGGGGATAAGCTCGGGCAGATCATCAGGCCCCGTTCCGGCATAAATCGCAAATTGTCCGTCATCACGATAGGCCGAATGAAACGCATAAACGGAATAGACCAGACCGCGCTTTTCCCGCACTTCTTGGAACAATCGTGAGGACATACCGCCACCCAGAATATTGGCCAAGGCCTGCGCGGGATAAAAATTCTTGTTCATACGGGAAATGCCGCGAAAGCCCAGAACGATATGGCTTTGCTCTAATTCCTTTTCGCTGCGGTTTTCGCCGCCCAGATAGGCCGCTTCTTTATAGCTTGAGGCCTCGGCACTGCTCATATCGCCGAACAAGGCCTCCACCATCTTCACAAAGCTGGAATGATCGATTGCGCCCGCAGCGGAAATGAACATCGTCGCGGGGGTATAGTGCTTTTTCACATAGCCGAGCAGTGTATCGCGCTGCATGGAGCTGATAATATCGCTGCGTCCCAAAATCGGCGCGCCGAGGGTTTGATCGGGATAAGCGGTTTCAAAGTAATTGTCAAAAACCAGATCATCGGGCGTGTCGTGACACATACCGATTTCCTGTAAGATCACGTGACGTTCGCGCTCAATTTCAACATCAGGCATTTCCGAATTGCGCAGCATATCAGCCAGAACATCAAGGGCGAGCGGCACATCTTCGGATAAAAGATGCATGTGATAGCTGGTAATCTCGCGGCTGGTATACGCATTCATTGAGCCGCCGACATTTTCGATTTGCTCGGCAATATCGAGCGCGCTGCGGGTTTTTGTGCCCTTGAACATCATATGCTCAACCATATGCGCCGCGCCGTTATAGGCCATATCTTCGTTGCGTGTGCCGACCCCGACCCATACGCCAAGCGCAACAGAGCCGACCGAAGGCACGGTATCGGTAATAATGCGCAATCCGTTTTTCAAAGTGCTGAGTTCAATATGTGTCATTGTAAAATATGATCCCTGATTATTGGTTTTTTTATAGAGGTGCTATACGCGCGATTTTGACTGAATAAAGGCTTCGAGTTTTTTCAGGTCGTTCGGCAGCGCCGTTAAAAATTCTTCGCGCTCCAGAAGATCAGATAAGTGATCGGGAAGGGGCGGACGTATGCCGATGGCCTTTTCGACAGCATCGGGAAATTTCGCAGGATGTGCACAGGCCAGCGCGACAATCGGAATGGAAGGATCATCCTTGACCGAGAGCGCGCCGTGCAGCCCGACAGCGGTGTGCGGGTCAATGATGATGCCGGTTTCAGCATAGCAATTGCGCATAATCTTGAGCGTTTCCTCATCCGTGCAGCGCAGAGCCGTAAACTCTTCCCACGCTTTTTTGATGTGGCCTTGGCCAAGCTCGAACTTGCCGTTCTTTTTGAAATCATTCATCACCCCGTTGAGCGCAATCGTATCACGCTGCATGAGGTCGAAAAGATAGCGCTCGAAATTGCTGGAGATCTGGATATCCATTGAAGGGCTGTAAGTCGGGCTCACGTGATCAAGCTTCATTTCTCCGGTTTCAAAAAACCGTGTGAGAATGTCATTTTTATTGGTGGAAATGATGAGGCGCTTGATCGGAACACCCATTTGCCGAGCCACATAAGCAGCGAAGATATTGCCAAAATTCCCCGTCGGAACACTGAAGGACACTTCACGCCTTGGAGCGCCCAAAGCCAGCGCGGCTGTGAAATAATAGACGACTTGCGCCATAATCCGCGCCCAGTTGATGGAGTTGATCGCCGAGAGATTCATGCCCTTACGAAACGGTACATCATTGAACATGGCCTTGACGAGGTTCTGGCAATCATCAAATGTGCCGTCAATGGCAATATTATAGACATTTTTGGCGTTAACCGTGGTCATTTGGCGGCGCTGGACTTCGGATACGCGCCCTCTGGGATGAAGGATGAAAATATCGGCATATTCGCAATGGCGTATGGCTTCGATTGCCGCCGAGCCTGTATCGCCAGAGGTTGCGCCAACAACGGTGATGCGTTCCTTGCGGCGCTTGAGGGTATGATCGAACACACGCCCCAGAAACTGCAGCGCCACATCCTTGAAAGCAAGGGTCGGGCCGTGGAAATGTTCCATCAGCCAGATATTGGGAGAAATTTGCACGAGCGGGGTCACGCTGGCATGACGAAACACGTCTTTTTCATAGGTTTCGGCCAGAATTTTACGCAAATCGGCATGGCTGATACTGTCGCCGATAAAGGGCAGCATGACCTGCATCGCCACATCGGCATAAGGCAGGCCGCCAAGCCGCTCCAGAATTTTTTGATCCATCACGGGCCAGCTTTCAGGGATATACAAGCCGCCATCGGGCGCTAGGCCTTCGAGAAGAACATCTTCGAAAGATTTAGGCTTTGTACCTTCGACTTGGCTTTTTGTCGTGCCGTGTCCGCGTGTGGAGATATAACGTGTCATATTATTGTTTTACGTCAGGGCGTTATTCGGTTCAAGCGAATATTATTGCGCCGCAGAAGAAACCAGATCAACGAATTTTTGATGCATCGGTGATGGATAGACCTGCGTTAGCTCCGGATGAAAGGTCGAGGCCATGTATTTTGCCTGCGTGCCCTTACCCTGCACCCAAACGGGCGCGCCGTCATATTCTGCCAAAACCTCAATTTCGGAATTTTCTGTCTTATTATCTTGGACGCTTACAGCCTGAATGACAGGGGCGCGGATAAAGGACACCGTATAGCCCGAAATTTCAGTGTGACGACTTTCGAGCTGCGTCCCATAGCCGTTACGCAGGACGGAAATCGGCAGAAGATTAAAGGATTTTTGTGTGTCTTTTTGATCGGATTTTTGATCGCGGGAGGAAAGGTTATCATTCACCAATACATTTTGAGCGATCAGGATTGTGCCCGCACAAATTCCCCAGACAGGTTTATGCGCAAAATTGGATTGCAGAGACTCCCATAGACCGAAAACATCAATCAGCCTGAGCATGGTTGTGCTCTCACCGCCGGGGAGGATAAAACCATCAACAGCATCAAAATCGGCGGGGGTTTTGACAGCACGAAAAACAGCCCCGCAAGCCTCAATATGCGGCCTGTGCAAATCAACCGCCCCTTGCAAGGCAAGACAGCCGATGGTTGGTTTTGGTTTTTGTACGCTCATTATTTTCCTAAAATGAATATGCTAAAAACAATTTAAAAATATGATCTGACGCTTCGTTGGATAAGCCAACTCTATAACCTGTTTCAAACGATGTTGTATCAGTGATTTTTCCTTTTAGAACAGGTCCAAAACTATGTGATTGTTCACTATACTTAAGATTGTCTGATAAATTCCCAAAATCATGGAAACTCTCAACACCTGCGCGATAGCTATTACCGAGAGATCTGGTGTATTGCACTCTGGTTTGCGTGGATATGCCATCTTCTGAGTCTTGTCCCACATCATGATAAAAAATTTGATTAAGGCGCAATTCATTTTCAGAGTTTTTGAAAAGGGCAAATATACCAAACTCAAGCGAATCCGGCTTTTTGTCACCATCTTCATAATTGTAGCTGGCGCGAACCCCAAGATCAAAACCGCTTTCTTTGCTCTTTATAAAATGAAAACGATTTTCGATTTTAATACCATCATGTTCATAAGAGTCGCCTTTTCTTTTGTCTTGTGAAACGACAATTTGAAGGCCATATAGATCGCTGAAATTATATCTTATATGGGCACGACTCCTAAAACGCCTGTCTTGTGAATCCTGTTTTGAATCCAAGCTATAGGACGACCTTAAACTGAATTCTCCCTCGCCTTTATTTACATTCGGAGAACCAACGGAACTTGTTGATGCATAAACATTTGTTGCAGCTGTGAATAAAAACACAGCCGCAACAATAAAGCTTATGTGATATTTTGATACTGACAATTTTTACCAGCCGCGATTGGCCATTTTCATCGGCTCGTCCAGCTCGGATATTTCTGTGCCGCGCATGGCCACGCCTTCAAGCTCTTTTGAAGCTTGCAGCACAATCGCCGGATCATTGTAATGTGCGGTTGCTTTGACGATGGCTTTGGCGAATTTTTCAGGATTATCCGATTTAAAGATACCCGAGCCGACAAAAACGGTTTCCGCGCCAAGCTGCATACACAAGGCCGCATCGGCAGGGGTTGCGATCCCGCCCGCTGCAAAATTTGGAACAGGCAGTTTGCCAAGCTCACGCACGATTTTCAAAAGCTCATACGGCGCGCCTAGATCGCGGGCTTCGGTCATTAGTTCTGATTCATCCATATTCACAACCTTGCGGATTTGCGCATTGATGTGGCGCATGTGACGGACTGCCTCAACGATATTGCCTGTGCCCGGCTCGCCCTTTGTGCGCATCAGCGCCGCGCCCTCACCGATACGGCGAAGCGCCTCGCCTAAGTTTTTTGCGCCGCAAACAAACGGCACTTTGAAGTCATGCTTATTGATATGAAATTCTTCATCTGCTGGAGTCAGCACTTCGGATTCATCAATGAAATCAACGCCGATTTGCTGCAAAATCTGCGCTTCGGCAAAGTGACCGATACGACATTTCGCCATGACAGGGATAGAAACGGCCTTCATGACCTCTTCTATAATTTCCGGCGGGCTCATCCGCGCTACGCCGCCAGCCTTACGGATATCGGAGGGAACGCGCTCCAGCGCCATAACGGCAATCGCTCCGGCCTGTTCGGCGACTTTAGCCTGTTCCGCCGTGACGACATCCATAATCACGCCGCCCTTGAGCATTTCCGCCAAGCCGGTTTTGATGTTAATGACTTTACCCGCAGTCGAATTATTCGTCATTTTTTCTATCTTTCTTTGAAATAGGGGGTTGTAAGCGAAATATATACATATATATTTTGTAAAAACAAGAGTTTCGGCGATATTTTCATGAATCAGGCTTTACGGAATATTCTTCTCAATCCGCGCTTTATCGCGCTGGAATTTCTTTTGCTGTGTATATTAACGCCAGCCTATATTATTTATACCAAATCCGCGCCGTTCATGTTCTCGTTTTTGTGGGGCGCAGCGCTCTATGGCTTTTTCATTCTGCGCTATGTTTATAAGGACCATTTGAGGCAGCTATGGAAGTGGAAGGCGGTGAATTGGGAGAATATGAAGCCGATCTTGCTGCGCTGGGTTTTGGCCTGTATCGCCATGACCGTGTTCATTTATTGGTATGATCCCGACCGCATGTTCAAATTGTTTTTGGAGCGGCCTTATTTCCTTCCGGTTTTGGTGGTCGTTTATACTTTAATTTCAGCCCTGCCGCAGGAATTTATTTTCTGTTCGTTCTTTTTTGAGCGTTATAAACGCTTCTTTGGCGAGGGCATGAAAATGGTGGTTGCCAGCGCTATTATCTTTGCCTATGCGCATGTGCTTTATATCAACCCCGTTGCGCCGACCTTAAGTTTGATTGCAGGTTTGATTTTTGCACTGACCTATCTCAAAACCAAATCGCTCGCGCTGGTGACGATTGAACATGGGCTGTATGGCAGCTATCTCTTCGTTGTTGGGCTGGGCTGGTATTTCTATGGCGGCAGCGTGGTTGCAAACGGTTAAGAAATCTGGTTTTTATCTTTTGAATTTCGCCTGCAGCGTTCCGAGCAATATTTAACCTGATCCCAACAAGATTTCCATTTTTTGCGCCATGCAAAAGGGCGTTTGCAGATTGCGCAAGTTTTTTCGGGCAGGTCAGATTTCTTCATCATGAGTTTTAAGCGGTGCTATATCGTTCAGGAATTTTTGTGAATCTGATTTGATCGCTGCGATTTTTTCCGCGCTCATTTTTGATAGTGTACGATAGCTGTGTCCGAGCCTTGGATTTTTTTGAAATTTATCATGATGGCGCAGGAAAAAATCCCAATACAGATAGTTAAACGGGCAGGCCTTTTCACCATTCTTTTCCGCAACGTTATAGGCACAATTTTTGCAGTAATTCGACATGCGATTGATATAAGCGCCGCTGGCCGCATAAGGTTTGCTGGCGAGATAGCCATCATCGGCAAATAAAATCATCCCTGTGACATTGGGCATTTCAACCCATTCAAACGCATCGGCATAAACGATCAAATACCATTCATTGACCTGTTTCGGATCAAGCCCCGCGATCAGCGCAAAATTTCCCAAGACCATCAAACGCTGGATATGATGGGCGTATGCGTTTTGTTTTGTTTCGGTGATGCATTGTCGGAGGCAATTCATTTTTGTATCGCTCGACCAGAAAAACCATGGCAAATCACGCCGCGCATCCAGAGCGTTCAGCGCCGTATAATCAGGCATACGCAGCCAATAAATTCCGCGCACATATTCACGCCAGCCGATAATTTGCCGAATAAATCCTTCAGCGGCATTAAGCGGCGCTTTGCCTTGTTTGTAAATGTCTTCGGCACGTCGCGCGACCTCAAGCGGATCCAATAAACCGCAATTCAGATAAAAGCTGATATGGCTATGAAACATCCATGGCTCACCCTCAATCATCGCATCCTGATAATCACCGAACAGGGCAAAGCGCTCTTGAAAAAACTGTTCGAGCGCCTGCAGTGCATCTTGACGGGTGACGGCAAAATGAAATGGTTCCAAATCGCCAAAATGATCGGGGAAACGTTTTGCGACCAGATCAAGACAGTCCTGCGTTATTGCATCAATAGGGGCGTAAAATGGCGGGGGAACGCTCAACTTGCCTTTGGGCGGTTTACGGTTTTCCGGATCGTAATTCCATTGCCCGCCCTCCGGCTCTGTGCCGTTCATAAGAAGGCTAAATTTTTTGCGCATCTCACGGTAGAAAAACTCCATACGTAAAGCTTTACGGCCATCCGCCCAATTCGCAAATTCTTGAGGAGAGCATAAAAACCGATCATCTTCCAAAATCGTAACTGGTAGAGAAAATTCAGATTCCCACCCAATCATATCTTGCAGAACACGATATTCTCCGGGGAAGGTTGTTATAATTTCTTGCGGATTATAAAGGTCTATCGCGCGCGCAAGCTCACCTCTAAACGAGCCTGCATTTTCAGGATCATCAAGTTTGGTGTAATGAACGCGGTAGCCCTGCTCTGTCAACTCCGCAGCAAAATGACGCATCGCCGAGAATAAAAAAGCGATTTTCTTTTTGTGATGGCGAACATAAGTCGCTTCATCCCAGACTTCGCATATGAGAATGATATCGCGCTCTTTATCGCAGTTTTTCAGCGCCGCAATATTGTGCGAAAGCTGGTCGCCGAGGATAAGGCGGAGCGCTGCGGTCATCTGCACACTTTCATTTTATTCTTATCTCATTCAAGGCTTAATCGCTCTGGCAAGGGTGAGATAGAGCCAGTTCGGCATGATGTGCAAAAGCTTCATCAGGTAGGTGAAGCGCTTGGGGAAATGAATTTCAAAGGCCGAACGGTTTAGCCCCTTGGCAATCGCTTCGGCGGCTTTATCCGCAGTAATCATCATCGGCATCGGGAAGCTGTTTTTATCGGTCAGCGGTGTTTTGACAAAGCCCGGATTGATAACTTTGACATCAATATTTTTCGGGCGCAGCTCGGTTTTTAAACTTTCCGCCAGATTGATAATCGCGGCCTTGGTCGCGCAATAGGGTTGGCCGAAGGGAAGGCCTCTATAACCCGCAACCGAGCCGCAAAGAACGATCTGGCCAAAGCCTTGCTTTTCAAAATACGGCTCAATTACATCAATCATGTTGAATGCGCCGCCGAGATTGATCCGCAGCATGTCATGGATTTCATTGATTGCTTTGCGCTGTCCGTTATGCGGTGAATAGCTCGCCGCGAGAAAGAGCGCGGAGTGAATTTTTTCGCACTGGCCTTGAATGGCTGTAAACGCCTCTTGTGTAGACCGTGCATCACCGATGTCAAATGCTGCGACCAAATGCCGCCCGCCCAATCTTTCATTGAGCGCATCAAGCTTGTCTTTTGAGCGCGCCGATAGAATTAAATGCGCACCCTGCATCGAAAGGTGTTCGGCAAGCGCATAGCCAATGCCAGTGCTGCAACCGATAATCCAGAAAGTTTTGCCGTTATTCGGACTCATTGTTCTGCTCTATTCGTTTTGATCTATTTGTTTTTCTTTGTTTTATTGATCCTGCTTTTGCATGAAGATGGTCAACTCGGCCACAGTCAAACCGAATTTTTTGAGATAGGAGCGGTTGATCAGCACTCCGTCATTCATCAGGAACATCCAATCATCAAATGTAATGCGGAATGTGCGGCCATCAACCTCCAGATCCATCTGGTATTTCCAGCGCACGGCATTGCCGTTAGACTGTCCCTGTGCCTCTCCGATTATATCATCCGCTGTGCCGACATAGCGCCCGTCTTCGAGCTTACGTATCGTCCAAATGCGCTTCTCGCTCTTGCCGTCATAATAATGAAAATCCTCATCAAGCGTGCCGATATCGCCATCCCATGAACCAACCATTGTTACATCGAATTTGCGGGTTACGTTGCCGCGCCAGTCTTGAACAACGCCCCAAGCCTTGATCGGGCCTGTGAAATATTCCTTGATATCCAGCTCAGGCTTTGTGCCTTCATAATGTTTTAGATTGGGGCCTGTACACGCATTGAGAACCATAATACTCACCATAAGAATTGAAAGTTTGATAAAATTTTTCACGCAAATTGCCTTTCCAATAAAGGGCTTGGTTGTTTTGTTGTTCGTTTATAATGCTCCCAATAATCGGCGGCGCAGCGTTGGAGCGCTGGTGTTTTCACCGAGCCAGATATTGAAGAAATAAATTCCGAAATCAGGGTCGGTAATACGGCCTGATTCTTTACCGTCCAGATAAAAAATACTCACGCCCTCTTTTGTATAGATACCTGTGAGCACTGTGCCGTTTTTCACATCGGGAAATATCCGGCGCATTTTGCTATGCCATGAGGCCAGCTTGACCTCATTACGAAACCCTTGATTGCGGATTTCTTCAGCGGAGCGATCGGAGATTTGCTGGCTGGTGATATTGCGCAGATAATTCAAGCGGATGGCAAAGGGCTCATCGCCCTTAAACTGGCCATTGGGCGCGAATAATGTTGCATCATAAACATCCATAAAAAATACGCGCAGCCGCCCTTCACCAACAGGTTGGGCGTTCGGGACATGCAGGCCGATATATTCACTGGCATAGACCGGAGCGATACCAAGCATCGCTAAAGCGCAGGCGATACGCACAATATTTTTTATCCGTTTTTGGGGACGGTTCGATTTCAGATTATCCCGCATGAGCAATCTCCACTTGCATAACATCGGTTCGGCCTGTTCTGAATCCGGCCATACAGGCGGCGAGGTAAAATCTCCAAAGTCTGATAAAGCCTTCATCAAAACCTAGATTCAGAACATCTTGGCGCTGCGTATCAAATTTTTGCAACCATAGCATGAGCGTATCAGCATAGTTTTGGCCAAAATAAAACGGCGTTGCTATTTTTAGCCCTGCTTTTTCTGCCTCGCGCTGAAAGACAGATTGCGACGGCAGCATGCCGCCGGGGAAAATATAGGTTCTGATGAAATCCCCGCCCATGCGGTATTTGGGGAAGTCATGCTCGTTGATTGTAATGGTTTGAATCACGGCCTTACCGTCCTTGTTCAAAAGATCTTTGATCTTTCTGAAATAGGTCGGCCAGTATTTTTCACCAACCGCCTCAAACATTTCAATCGAAACAATGCGGTCGAATGTGCCTTGTTGTAGGCGATAGTCCTCAAGGGCGATTTTGGCTTTGCCGTCCAATCGTGCTTGGGCGAATTCCTGTTGCGCGGGCGAAAGGGTAATGCCCTTGATATCAAAATCACCCTTTTGTATGGCGCGTTCAGCCATTCCGCCCCAGCCGCAACCGATCTCTAAAATCGAGCCTGATTGCGCCTCAAGCGTATCAATGATGCGGTCATACTTATTAAGCTGCGCTTGTTCGAGCGTATCGGTTTCATTATGAAACAGAGCCGAAGAATACGTCATGGTTGGGTCAAGCCAGAGCTTATAAAACGCATTGCCGAGATCGTAATGCGCGTGAATATTCTTGCGGCTGCCTTGGAGTGTATTGAGGCGTAAATAATAAGAGAGCATCGAGATTGTACGGGCAAAAGTTTTTCCCAAAACATAATTCTGAAAGGCGGCGCGATTTTGTAGTCCAAGCGTGACAAGGCCAGGGAGGTTCTGGCTGCACCATTTTTGGGCGCGATAATCTTCGGCAAAACCGATATCACCCTTACGCGCCATGTTCGAGACAACACGCCAATCACGAATTTCAATATCGGCAGCTTCACCGCTATTACGCCCTTCAAACACTTCTACTTTCCCCTCCGGCGTTTTGAGCGTCAGGCGTCCATATTCAAGTGTTTCAAGTTTTTTATAGAATTGATCTTTGATAATCGTGTTTATCATCTATCTAATGTATTCCTTATTCTTTGAATTGACGATTTCAAAAAAATTAAATTTTTTTAATTTTATCGCTAGAGCTTATTTTGGGCTGAATTTGGGCAGGTCTGTGAATATATTTTATCCCCTTTGCGATCAATTTGAAAGCCTGCCAATGGATTAAAAATATAGCCTTGAATGTTACAAGCGGATATTTGTAAAAAGCGGATTGGAGCGTTTTGGGGGTCATTTCCTCATAATGACCAATCAACGAAGTGACCAGTTTTTTACGGCTCTGCGCATCATAATAATCAATCCAGACCGAGAATTTTTCATCACTGGAATCAAAGCGAAATCTATAGTGGCCTTCGCGCTCCAAGAATGGTGAAACATGGAAAAGCTTTTCGGCGCTCATGATGTGCTGTGGCTCAATTCCTGATTTATCTTGATTGGGCTGAGGCTCGGCTCTGCACAAATAGGTGTGGTCTTCGCCAAATGTGTTATGCACCTCGCACAAAACTGCAGCCAAACGATCTTGCTTATCGTAACAGAGCCAAAAGCTTACAGGGTCAAACACATACCCCAAAACGCGCGGCATACAAATCAGCACGATGTCCCCGTCGCAGCGCTCTGTCAGGCCATGATCATGGAGTATGCCGCGCGCCCAGTCCTCAAGCGCGCTGCCATCACGCCGGCCATGGTCTCGATCATAAAAACTCAGCAAACCAAAACGGTTGTGCTTGAGTGGCATTGCGCCGAGTTGTGACAGCGGCAGGGCGATATTATATACATTATAAGAGAACCCGTTTTTACGCGGAAATAAACGTCCATGCATAACTTTGGCGTGTAAGATTTGGGGTGATTTTATTGCCACGGAATTTTAGCCCCCAAAGCTTTGGCCACATTGATAGCGCTCCATAGGCCATCTTCGTGGAAACCATAGCGCTGATAAGCGCCGCAAAACCACAAGCCGCGCTGCCCCTGGATCTCGGTTATCCGCGTTTGCGCCTCTATTGCGGGCTGATCAAAAATCGGATGGGTGAAAGAATACTCATCATAAATCAATTCTTCTTGTGGGCGGCGATCAGGGTTAAGCGTCACAAAAATCGAATAGTCAGGATCAATATTTTGTAAATTATTCATCCAATATGACAGTGAAACACAGGGCTTCTCATCAATGGCATTGTCATTTAAATAGACCCAGCTCGACCAACAATTTTTATTTTTCGGCATAAAGCTCTCATCGGAGTGCACGATAATCTTGTTGCTTTGATAACGGAACGCGCCAAGGATATTTTGCTCCTGAGGGGTCGGCGTTTCTATCATTGTGAGCGCCTCATCGGCGTGAGAGGCAAATATAACCTGATCGAATATGTTATGTTTTCCAGATTGATCCATAATGCTGATCGTCTTATCAGGATTACAAATCACTTTTTGTACGGCGTAATTTTTATGTATCTGGCCTTTTGATTTTAAGGCCTCTTCAATCACTTGCGTATAATTGCGGCTACCACCACTGACCGTGTACCATTGTGGGCGATTATTCACGCTCAAGAGGCCATGATTTTTGAAAAATCTCAGAAAGGTTTTGGCTGGAAATTTCAGGATGCTTTCAATCGGGCTGCTCCAGATTGCCGCCCCCATCGCCAAAAGATAATAATTCCTGAACCATGCTCCCATGTTCAGCTCATCAAGGCATTGCCCAAGCGTAATAGCACTATCTTTTTCGATATAGGCAGGGGCGTATTTGTTGAATTTTAAAATATCGGCAATCATGCCCCAATAAAGCGGCCTTATCATATTTTTTTTCTGCGCAAACATGGCGCTGGAGCTATATTCCAGCCAGCCATTTTGGACACTGACTCCAAAGGACATATCGCTTTTCTCATAGGCAATTCCAAGATGCGCAAATAGACCCATAAGGTTCGGATAATTCCAATCATTGAAGACGATAAATCCCGTATCAACCGCAATTGATTTTTGTGCTTCTGTTTTAACTGAACGGGCATTGATATCGATTGTGCGGCTATGACCGCCAATCTCAGTATTTTTTTCAAACAGTGTTACATCATGGTTTTTACAAAGCAGATAGGCTGCGCCCAGCCCTGATATTCCACTTCCGATCACTGCGATTTTCATTGATTTTTCCATGACCTTTAATATGTGGTGCGCCCCATGATAAATCTATTGTTAATTCGTGATTGGCTTGAATTATTTATAAAATTAAGTGAGGCGATCATCAAAAAAGCCCGTATAAACGGGCTTTTTCTTAAATTCTATGGTCAAAAATCAGAGAGATTACTCAATAATTTTAGAGACGACGCCTGCGCCGACAGTACGTCCGCCTTCACGGATCGCAAAGCGCAGACCTTCATTCATCGCAATCGGAGCAATCAATTTCACTTCCAGATTGTTGATGTTATCACCAGGCATCACCATCTCTGTACCATTCGGCAGAATGCACTCGCCCGTTACATCCGTTGTACGGAAGTAGAATTGTGGGCGGTAATTCGTGAAGAACGGCGTGTGACGGCCACCTTCATCCTTGGACAGGATGTAAGCCTCAGCCACGAATTTCGTGTGCGGCGTGATAGAACCAGGCTTACACAAAACCTGACCGCGCTCGATCTCCTCGCGCTTCGTACCGCGCAACAACGCGCCGATATTGTCACCAGCTTCACCGCTATCAAGCAGTTTGCGGAACATCTCAACACCTGTGATTGTTGTCTTTTGGGTCGGGCGGATACCAACGATCTCAACCTCATCCCCAACATTCACAACGCCCTGCTCGATACGGCCAGTCGCAACTGTACCACGGCCCGAGATTGAGAACACGTCCTCAACAGGCATCAGGAACGGACGATCCTTCGGACGATCCGGTGTTGGAATATACGTATCAACAGCCGCCATCAATTCCTTAATCTTGTTCTCGCCGATCTCGGCATCACGGCCTTCCATCGCCGCCAAAGCAGAACCGGAAATAATCGGAATGTCATCGCCAGGGAATTCATAAGAGCTCAACAGCTCACGGATTTCCATTTCAACCAGCTCAAGCAATTCAGGGTCATCAACCTGATCAACCTTGTTCATGAACACCACCAGCGCAGGAACGCCAACCTGACGTGCCAACAAGATGTGCTCGCGAGTCTGTGGCATCGGGCCATCAGCCGCATTCACCACCAAGATCGCGCCATCCATCTGTGCCGCGCCTGTGATCATGTTCTTCACGTAGTCAGCGTGACCCGGACAGTCAACGTGTGCATAGTGACGTGCATCGGTTTCATACTCAACGTGCGCTGTTGAAATCGTGATACCACGTGCCTTTTCTTCAGGCGCGCCGTCAATCTGGTCATAAGCCTTGAACTCGCCGAAATACTTCGTCAACGCCGCTGTCAGCGTCGTCTTACCATGGTCAACGTGACCAATCGTTCCGATATTCACGTGCGGCTTGTTCCGCTCAAACTTTTGCTTTGCCATT